>JAGAVJ010000040.1 GCA_017942005.1 Clostridia bacterium
ATCCTCACTAGAACCTGAATCTAGCGCGTCTACCAATTCCGCCATACCCGCTGGTGCGAGGAATGGGACTTGAACCCACATGATGAAATCACACGCACCTCAAACGTGCGCGTCTACCAATTCCGCCATCCTCGCATAATTTGCGAAATCTCATATAACGTTGATATTATACCATGAAAAGTCAGTTTTGTCAATAGTTTTTTGAAAAAATTTCTATTTTTGTCCCTGAAAGCAGATATTGCATTTTATGCGGATGTATGGTATAATAATCGCAGAATCTGCTGTTTCCCTTTTATGATTGAACGCAAACAAATCATATGGAGTACATACAACCATGAAAGAACTTGACTTCCTCCTTTGCGCACTGGAACATATCGAACAGAATTACGGCGTACAAATTGTAATCAAGGACTGCTACAGCATTATACGGCTGCGGTCCGCCTTCCATGGAATTCTGGAACGGTTTTTGCAGCACAGCGGACCGTTTTGCATGAAGATGAAACAAAACGATAAAACCGATCCATACTGTATTCGCTTCGGCAACACGGAAATGGGCAGAAACATGAATACCAATCCGGATTTCTTTGCACATGGTGCCTGCGTCACCTGTCCGTTCGGCGTGCGTGAACTGTATTACCCCATCCGCTGCTGCGGTCATATCATCGGCGCACTGATCATGGGATATACCTCCTGTGACGATGCGGAATATGCCGCCGCCAAGGAGACCGCTGCCTCCTGCGGCGTCAGGGAGGAAGCTTTTACCGCCCTATATGCTGCGGACATTGGCAGGCGTTCCCTGCCGGATAAGCATTCTTCTGCATACAGAGAGCTTGCACTGTGCGGAGAAATGCTGTCTCTCATCTGCGACAAGTTATTATCGGAGCTGCATATCGACGTATTGTTCCGATACGATTTTATCATTGACAATTCCAATAAATATTTGTATCCCGCGGAAAACATGCAGTTTTTGTCCAGCACCGCACAGGGGATCAACCGCAAGATGACAGTGATCTTAAACGCCATTTACTACATCCAGGAAAACTATACAAAGAAAATCACTGTAGATGAAATTGCAAAATACTGCTACTGTTCTTCCTCTACACTAAGCCATATTTTTGCGAAAAATTACGGTATGACCATCGGACACCTGATCCAGAATATCCGCTGCGACCGGGCAAAAACGCTTTTGCGGGAAAGCAGTATGTCCGTCGGGCAAATTGCACTCGAATGCGGCTTTGCCACCTCCGACTACTTTACCGCCGTTTTTAAAAATCTGACTTCTATGACACCGACAGAATACCGCAGCAGCGTACAGACCTAATGTATTAGAGCTGTTCCATCTGAACAGACGCCCCATTTTTGACCGTTCTTCTTTTAAAATTTGTTTTCATTTTGAAACGCGCCCTTTACGAAATGCGTATTTTTTCTCCACTTTTGCAGAATTTCAATGGTAAAATATACAGTTTTATGATATACTGAATAGTAACAAAATGACGTAAAATAAATATACCTTCGGTCCTTCATACCAAAATAACGGCAGCTTTGCCGTAAAATCAGTTTCAAATGTAATAAAATTTCAATTTTATAAAGAAAGGAAGCTACTTGACAGTCCAATGAATACTGGACATGTAAAAACGCTATGGCTACGAAAATGAACAAAAAAATGATTTTCCGCTCTCCTCTCGCGGTACTGCTTCTTGCTGCATCCATGCTCGGACTTGGCGCAGTATCCCTTGTTTCCTGCGGCACCTCCGACCAAAAGCAGCCGGACAACCCCGACAATCAGAAAAATACAACAGCAGAAACCACGGCGCCTGTTGAAACAGAGGCGCTGTTTGATGACGAAATGCCCGAGCGCGATATGAACGGGTTTGAATTAAATATTCTCAACTATACGGAAACTGCGCTTGGCTGGGCGTTAAAAGATATCAACCGAACAGAAGAAACCGGCGACCAGGTCAATGACGCCATTTATGCACGCAACCGCCGCATTGAAGATCGCTACAACGCAGTCATCAAGGAAGAATACAATAACGACTTAATCAACACCTTCCGCAATCAGGTAACAGCAGGGGCAGCCGACTTTGATATCGCACAGGTTTACGATATGGAAGCAAACAATTTGAATGTCTCCGGTACGCTGCTTACATGGGATCATCTTCCGATGGTCAATCTGGAAAAAGAATGGTGGAACCAGGATGCAAATGCCGTTTTCCGCATCGGCGACGCACAGTTTGCAGCAGTCGGTGACTTCAACCTCTCCGAATATTCCAAGAGCTATCTATACTTCTTCAACAAAGACCTTTACAAGTCTCTCGGCTTTGACGATGATTTGTACCAGCTCGTCCGCGACGGCAAATGGACCAAGGACAAGCTGCTTTCCATTGCAAAGGACTGCGCAAAGGATTTGAACGGCGATGGCAAAATGGATCTGGAGGATCAGTACGGTCTTGCAGAAACGGCAAAAATTCACTATCAGCTGCTTGTGACTGGAGCCGGCTATAAGTATATCGATGTCGGTGAAGACGGCATTCCCTATTATGCGGTAGCGAGCAATGAAGCTTTGATTTCGTATATGCAGGAGCTTGTCAACGATCATATTGACGAATCCTGGTATTACAAGTCCTCCGAACCGAACGGCGCTGTCCCCAATGAAGCGTTCCAGCCCGGTCACACCCTCTTCGTCTCCTCCACCATGTGGGATACGGAAAAATACCGTGATTATGATTTCGATATCGGTATTCTGCCAGCGCCCAAGGCGGACGAAGCGCAGAAGGAGTATTATACCATTACCATCGGAGGTCTTGTCACTGTGCTTCCGAAAACCATGGCGGAAAGCGACGCCGAAAATATCGGAATCCTGTTGGAATCGCTCGCCGCAGATTCCCGCTATACCTGTCTGCCCGCCTATAAGGAAGTAACGCTTCAGTCCAAATATGCACGTGACGAAGGCTCCGCCGATATGATCGATATCATCTTCAACTCCCAGACCTATGATCTCGGCGTGACCACATGGGGTGAGGTCCGCACGAACTTCTCCAGTCTCATTTTCCAGAAACTGAATTCCGATGTGGTTTCCACGGTGGCAAAGTATGAAAAGTCCGTGGCAAAATCCATTCAGAAGACCATTGCAGCACTGGAAGAACAATAACAGGCGTGTTGTATTCGATTTATACCGGCGTTGCTTCCAGATACCCGATTGAAGATCGGATCGCCGCTATCCGGGACGTCGGGTTCGACCGTGTGTGTCTCGACTTTGAAGCGGAACTGGAACCAACGGAAACCTCATGGGAAAATCAAGTACGGCTTGCAGAGAAATATGGTCTTCCCATCGAAAATGTTCATCTGACAGGAATCGGTATGACCGATGTCTGGAGTGACACTTCCGCCGGGGACACGGTCATCGACCGCCTTTGTGCAGAGCTGCGCCGGATGAGATCGCTTGGCATTTCCATCGGTGTTGCCCACGTGACATGGGGACATGCAAAGCCCGGAGACCGGTTCGACCTTGGACTTGGGCGTTATCTGCGTGCGGCAGAGGCTGCAGAGCAAAGCGGCGTATATCTGGCGCTTGAAAATTCGGTCTATCCGGAATACCTCCATTTTCTGCTGGATCATATCGACAGCTCCCACATTGGGTTCTGTTTTGACAGCGGTCATGCACACGCGTTTTCTCCGAAGGAAGACTATCTTTCGCGCTGGGGACACCGGCTGATGGCAATGCACCTGCATGACAACGACGGTAAAAATGACCTGCACGCCATGCCGTTTCACGGTACCATTGACTGGAAGAAAACTGTCGGCGCACTGCGGAACACGGCGCTGTTTTCCCGCTGTATCACACTGGAATGCAGCATTCCCGGAAATACACCGAGGGAAGGCTTTGCCGCGGCATTGGCAGAAGCCAAAAAGCTGGCTGATTTATAGAAAAAAACTTTATATGGAGAAATCAAACCAAAGCTGTACTTTTTTTGCTTGATTTCCCCATATTTTTTTCATTTCCCGGTATAAAAGTTTTTGCGGAGGAGTTTGAGGAGGTGCTTTTTTCAAAAAGCACCTCCTCATCAACCTCACGCTTTGTTATGTTTTTTTATTTTCTGAGCATCTTTGTCAGAATTGCATCGGTGTGTGCATATCCATTGGAAAATTCCTCTTCCGTCAATGCAGAATGCACATTCCATGTCTTTTCGGCAAGTGCCGGGATTCTCTCGCGGACAAGTGCAAATTCCCTTGCACATGCGTCTTCGTTGGAAGGCATCGGAACCAGTGCGTCGCCCATGCGCAAATCTGACCGCCCAGCACCGGCGCATCGTCAGCAACCACAATATCCTCTTTGGAAGCAATGGATTTTTCCCACCAGTGCCGCCATGTATGAATGTTCCAGTCCAGAATTTCAGCGGGTGTCCAGTGTGTACCCGGCGTGACGACATAGAGCGGCTTCCAGGAGCAGTTGATCAGCGTAAAGCCGCCGTCAAGCAGATCAGGCGCCAGCTGATAATAGGATTCCCACGCAATAACAAGCACGTCTTTGGAAATCAGATGGTTGTATTCTTTGGAAAAGCCTTCCCATATGACCGGCGTCACACCCCGTGACAGCACATAATCGGTCATACGCTGCAAATAGTGCGCATACAGTGCATGGACGTTTTCAATGCCATGTTCCGCTCTGTATGCTTTGCAGCCTTCACAGTCGTCCCAGCGTGCAATCGCCGCCTCATCGCCGCCCAGATGCAGATACACTGTATCAGGGAACAGCGCAAGTGTTTCGTCAATGATGGTTTCCAGGGCACGGAACGTTTTTTCTTCCGCGCACATAATGCCGTGTGTGCCGAAAATATCCGGATACATCTGGTTGAAATGGGCACAGTGTCCTGGTAAATCCACCTCCGGCACAAGCGTGACATGACGTTTCTTTGCATAATCGGCGAGCGCTGTCAGCTCCGCTTTGGAGTAGGAACGGTTTTCACTTGGCAGAAGCGGGAATGCATCCGATGGCAGCGTATAGCTCTGATCGTCGGTGAAATGCAGCTGCAAGCGGGAAATCTTATACAGCCAGCACAGGTCCACTGCGTCATATAAATACCGGATGGGGTGCCATTTCCGCGCAAGGTCGAGCATCAGCCCTCTCCACGGTGCATCGGGCTTATCCTCAATTCGGACAGCAGGACAAACAAGCGCGTCTCCGTTCTTTTCAAGCAGCTGTAAAAGCGTTGCAAATGCATAAGACAGTGCCGCCGCACCGTTGGCACGGATAACGATTTGTGCTTCTTCCGCCTGTGCGTTGAGCGTATAGGCATTCTCCGGCAGATCATCCGATTTGGAAATGACAATTCCCACTCCTGCTGCGTCCTCATCCACGGCACGTGTCAGAATCACGCCCAAAACACGGTCGCAGTAGTCGGCAAAGGTACGAATTTCATCTGCTGTTTCAGAATAATCAAAACCTTCTACGGAATAAGTCAGCGGCAATGCCGCGGTCATGGCGTCTCTGTCCGCGGTGACCGTCTTTGGCGCCGGGATGATTGTTTTTGTGTGTATCATAAGGTTAATCCTTTCCCTTGTTGTAGTTTGCAAAAAGCGTCTCGTAATTTTCCTTGATTTCCGCAAGGGTTCCGGCGGACTCGTAATTGAACACGCCGTCATAGCCGCCCCTCTCAAATGCGCCAATCAAAGCCATCCAGTCGATTTTACCCTTTCCCGGAAGCAGGTGACGTTCGTCCACATAATCGTGGTCGGAAATGTGCGTTGTAATGATACGGCTGCCCAGTGCTTCGACCGCGTCCTCGGACTTCTCCTTTAAGAAATGGTTGACGTCAACGCAGGCAAACACCCCACGCGGAATCGCGTCAATAATCGCAATGCCCTCTTCCGCTGTGTTGAAAAGACAGGTGCGCGGCAGAGATTCCACTGCAATGGGTGTGTCTGTCCAGCTTGTCATCTGCACAAGAGAATCATGCAGTGCGGCAAGATGCTCCGGTCGTTTTTCATCGGAAATCGGCTCAAAGCTGCCGTGAATGATATAGCAGTGCGGATGATACGCATCGATGATGGGCAGAATCTCACGAACGTTGTCAAGCGCTTCTTTCTGCTTTTCCGTATCCGGCTGAGAAAAGTCCCAGTGCGGACCAAAGGAAATGTGTACGCCGTTGAAATACAGACCAGAGTTTTTTGTGATCTCCAGTCCGGCGGCAAGCCCCTTCATTGCTTCGATTTCTTTGTCTCTGTGCGGCCAGAGGGCGCAGAGATCAAGATCCATTGCGTCAAAACCAAGTGACGCCGCTTCCTTCACCTGCTCTGCAAAGCCGTCGCGGAACAGGGACAGAGATTTACCAAGTCGTAATTTGTACATATCAATGTACTCCTTTCTATCAATTGTGGCACATACCACCATAAATCATCTGTAATTACCGTGGGTCTGATGAGGAGATGCTTTTTGAAAAAAGCTCCTCCTCAAACTCCTTCGCAAAAACTTTTAACGAACAAAATATCATGCAAAGCGAACAAAAAAACGCGCGAATTTTTGTCGGTTTACCCAGTTTAAAGTTTTTTGAATCGGAGTACGGGATAATCATATGTTGATAGGGCTGCTGCACGAACCTGCAGCAGCCCCGTTTTTTACAATTTTATAATCACATTACAAATCGCCACCGCCACCGGAATTGTAAACATGGACAAAAGCGTCGACATACCGACGGTTTTGGATGCATAATCCGGGCGCAGATCATAGATTTCGGCAAACATTGCAGTTACAGCAGCAGTCGGAAGAGACGCCATAATGGTAAAGAACACCACACGGTCGTCGGACATGCCGCAAATATGATACAGCAGTGCAATCAAGGTCGGTGCTGCAAGCAGGCGCAGAATGGCAAAGATGTACATCTGTACATCCAGAAAAATCTCTTTTAAGGGAAGACGCGCAAGATTGGCGCCGATGACAAGCAGGACAATCGGCGTACAGATATTGTTCATGTAGCCAATCGTCGCCGAAACCGGCGCAGGCAAATGAATCTGGAACACAAATAGAAGGAAGCCGAGGATACACGGTGTCGTTCCGTGGTTCCACACCATTTTCAGGGGGTTGATTTTAATTTTTTCACCGTCGGCGGTTTCTGCTTTTCCTTTTGCCCGTGATAACACGATCATACCGTAAGACCACACCGACAAATTGAACGCCACCACGTAAAACGCGCCCCAGAACAGCCCCATATCCCCAAACAGCGTGGACAAAATCGGAAAGCCCATAAAGCCGGCATTGACAAATGTCATGCTGTACTCTGTCAAAATCCGCTCTACACGGTCACGCCGTACATAATGTGCACAAAGAAAGGAAAACAGCGCCAGAATGGCATGCGATAACAGACCGATGCCGAGGATACCAAGTCCCGCCTTTAAATTGTCGCGGGAATATTCCACGTTGACCAGTGCATTGACCAACATAAACGGCTGCGCCACATTGACCGTCAGCTTCGACAGCTTTTTGGACATCGGCTCATCGATGATTCCGGTTTTTGCGGAATACAGACCGATCATCATAAGGAGCAGCATAGAAGTCACGGCCTGCGCCGTGACAGAAAAAGATACAGTCATAAGAAGAAGTCCTATCGCCTTTCGGATGATCATTCATTTGCAGATTGTGCCTGATACGCACGGTATTTCTCCGCAATCCGCTTCATATCCTCCAGCATGTCCTCTTTTTTGGAGGCGTCGCGCAGGAGTGCGGACGGATGATATACGGCGCACATTTCAAATGCGCCGCGCTGAAACCAAACGCCGTGTTCCCGTGTGATGCGGAAATCGGGCTTGATCAGCCGCATCGCAGAAATTCTGCCCAGGCATACAATCATTTTCGGGCGGAGAATCCGCACCTGTCCGCGCAGATGCCCGATGCAGGCATCCTCTTCTTCCGGGCGCGGGTCACGGTTATGCGGAGGACGGCACTTCAAAATATTGGCAATATATACCTCCTCGCGCGGAATGCCGACCGCATACAGATATTTGTCAAACAGCCGTCCCGCCGCACCGACAAACGGAATCCCCGTTGCATCCTCCCGTTCTCCCGGCGCTTCTCCGACAAACATTAAACTCGCCTGTGCGGACCCGCATCCAAACACCAAATTGGTGCGCGTACTTCCCAACGGACAATCCATACAGCCCTCACAGGCACGTGCCAGAAGGGACAGCTTTTCTTCATTTTCAGTCATAGCAAAGACATTCCTTTCTATATGGAATTGCTGCAACGGGCTGGCGCATGCGTCAGCCTATAAATTCGACAGCGCCGCTGTGCGTGACATACCGTCGGAAGCGGGAAACGGAACTCCTATTTTCCTTTCAGCAGCGTTGTATTCACTCTACAGGGCGCAGTGCTGCAATTCGTTCTATCGCGTGATGCGGAGCAAGACACAGCGCATGCTCACACAGGCACAAAAGCATGGAGGACGAGGCAATCCGCGTTCCGTATTCTTCTAAAATGGCAGTCGGCGATACGGCAAGCCGTATCGTGCTCTGAGACTCCGACAGCGCCAGATAAAACCGTGCGGCTGTATTTTGATCGATCCCGGATACCATACCAATGCCGACAGCATCAAGATTGTCGGCACCAGATGCGGCGCTATATCCGACTCCATCATGCGCCCTGTGCATGACATATGCGGCGCTGTCGCCTTTGTAGCCGCGCTGAAGGAGAAGTCCGCACAGCATCACCAGCGTTGACGGCATGCAGTCGTCCAACGCATACAGGGTCTGAATGGGGCATGGCTGCGGAGAAAGCGCACCCGGCAGCACAGCGCCGGAAACGGTACTTTGGGGAGCGGAATGTGTGGTTGGTTCCATATGTAAAGAATTCCTTTCGTTCGTTTCGTCTGGGAGGTTTTTTTTTTGCGATACTAATATTATAATCCTTTCAGGCGAAAAAGGAAACCCTCAATTTATGGAAAACCGGCAGATGCTGTACATTTCCCCTTTTCAAGGAGCGCGGCAGCTTAAAAGTGATAATACGGAAGCAGCGGTCTGCCGCCGATTTCAAAAAGATAGTCGCCGGAACGCAGCAATGCAATCAGTTCTTCATTGGTTTTGGGCTGAAGCTTTGCCCGCAGCGCGGAGGAACCCTCATGTCCTCTGTGATGCAGATCTGTGCCGACTGTTATCATTGGAATTTGCTCACTGTCCGCATACCGCGCTGCCACCGTCACACGGGAATTGTGATTGGGATGCATGTTGAAAGCTTCAATGCCGTCCATATGTGCACCGTCCATCGCCGCAATACCGTTTCGGAACGGGTGCGCCTGTAAGATCAGACGTTTGGGGCTATGATATTTTTCATAGAACTGGCGATAGGTCAGAGAAAATTGTGTGACGGTCTCCCGCAGAAACACCTCGTCTACACCGTACACCAGGTAGTCGTTGCAGTTTTCATGAAAACGGAATTCCGCACCAAGCAGCACCGTCATGCCGACCGCTTCCCCAAGCGCCTTTGTCCGGCGGTAGTCTTCCAGATATTTGCCCACGGGATCCGCGTCATTCATATACGTTCCACCCTCAAAAAAGTGGTTGGTCACGCATACCGTGTGATAGCCCGCCCGATGCAGACGGTCAATGAATTCCTCCGGGACAAGCTCTGAGCAGCCGGACGCGGGAGAGGTATGCGCGTGCAGCTCAATTTTATAGACATATTGGGAGAGGTAGTTTTCCACCTCTGCTGGAATTGAAATCATATGGAAGGGCGCTCCTTATCTGTTGTTTCACTGCGAATTCGACTTGACAAAACTCGATTTTTCTGCTTAAAGATTTGTTTTTTGCTTGAAAATCAGAGAAAACCGTCAAGCTCTTTCTATTATTATAAATCAAAATACGAAAAATGTACAGAGGTTTCGGCAAAAAAAGAAAAAATTATTTTTACATCGGCATATTCAAAAAACGGAGAAAACAGGAGAAAACAAGAGATAAAATGAGCATTCTCCATTCTAAATTAATTTTTTGAAAAAAGTTTTGAAAAACCACTTGACAAAGCGCTGGTTCTATGATATAATTTAACACGTTCTGTAAAGATATTACAAGGTGATTTTGCCATGCCGATGAAATTTCGGCGTGCCGATAAGATTTCGGCGTGCCGATAGAATATCGGCGTACCGATACAGTATCGGTGTACCCCCCTTTTTTCATGCGGGATGCAGTTCACCTGTCCAAAATAACGGAGGAAATTAACATGTCCACTTACATGGCAAAAAAGGAAACGCTGGAACGCGCTTGGTATATCATTGACGCGGCTGGCAAGCCCGTCGGTAAGACCGCAGCGCTCGCAGCTTCCATTCTCAACGGCAAGCACAAGCCCACATATACCGCTCACGTTGACTGCGGCGACCATGTCGTCATCATCAACGCAGAAAAGGCTGTATTCACCGGCAAAAAGATGACCGATAAGATTTACTACCATCATTCCGGCTACATCGGCGGTCTGAAGTTCATTGCCGCTGGTCAGCTCATGAAGACGAAGCCGGAAGCGGTTATGGAACTGGCAGTCAAGGGTATGCTTCCCCACAACTCCATCGGCGCCGCAAGCTTCAATCGTCTCAAGGTTTACGCAGGCAGCGAACACAAGCAGCAGGCGCAGAACCCCACCCCCATCGAGGCATAACGGACACGAAAGACAGAAAGGAAGTATTTGAAAATGATGTATACAAGTGCTAAACCCTACTTCTACGGCACAGGCAGAAGAAAGAAGTCCACCGCAAGAGTCCGCATCATGCCCGGTACCGGTGTTATCACCATCAACGGCCGTGAAATCGACGACTATTTCGGTCTTGAAACCATGAAGCTCATTGTCAACCAGCCCTTCGGCGTCACCGGCACAGAAGGCAAGTTTGATATCATTGCAAATGTACGCGGCGGCGGCTTCTCCGGTCAGGCAGGCGCAATCCGTCACGGCGTTGCAAAGGCGCTTCTCCAGGCAGACGAAACCAACCGTCCCGCCCTCAAGAAGGCAGGCTTCCTCACTCGTGACCCGAGAATGAAGGAAAGAAAGAAGTACGGTTTGAAGGCAGCTCGCCGCGCACCGCAGTTCTCCAAGAGATAAGTTTTCCAAAACAAGCTTTATTCAAAAAACCGAAGCCAAACGACTTCGGTTTTTTATTGTCTATGAATTCATAAAACGCGGTATTCTGACGGGGAGCAGTGGAAGCAGCGGCGAAACGCTTTGCTGAAATACAGAGGGTCTTTATACCCGACCTCCCGTGAAATTTGACTGATACTTTCTCCCGTGTGGCGCAATAACACTGCTGCACTTTTCATGCGAAGGTCTGTAAGAAACGCAATCAGCGTACTGTTGGTATGCGCGGAATAAATACGGCTTAAATATTTCGGCGACAAATTGAGTGCGGCGGCGATATCGGAAACCGTGATCGGTCTGCTGTAATTTTTTCGCATATACTCCTCCGCCGCCGTGATGTATCCCGCAATGCCTGTGTTTTGTCCGTATTCCGGTTTTTTGAGATAGGATAACAGCCGGAAAAGCAAGCTGAGCGTATCAAACGAATTTACCGCATCGTCATGCGCGGAAAAAAATGCTTTCATGGCAGCAATGATATCAGAAGCAGCATGGTGATAATCAAAAATGCGATTTTCTGCAGTAATACCGACTTCGTTTAACAGTGTTTGGGCATACATACCGTAAATATTAATCCAACATTGTTCCATCCCGTTTTCGTCTGATGTTTCGACATAGGTTTCCCCCTGTGGGACATAAAACCCTTCATACTGCTTGAGTGGAACCGCATTGATACCGCCCACGCCTTCTACTACAAAATGAATTTGATGTGCCTTGGCAAACAACGGTCGGTACTGCGGATAGCAAATCCGCTGCTGATACCCAACCTCGACAACACACAGCATATCGTCTTCTTTGGGATCATAGGTAAACATATCCATAAGCCCGATTTTCTGATAAAAATAACGCATCATAGTACCGCGCTTTCATACAAATTTTTCTCCGATTCTATTATAACATTGGCAATTGTAAAACTGCGTTTTACAATTGATTTCATCGGACTGACGCAGTCCGATGGCTCCCTTTGGTCGCTTTAAAGGTGTCTTTTTTGGCGGGAAATACCCGCACGACTTAATACGTCCGACGTATTAAGTCTTAGCGACGCATTTATTGATATATTGCCCTATGGGCAATATAAAATTATAACTTTTACAATCGGCTATATTATAACATCCGTCGTCCGGGAAGTCAAGATACAGTTTCAATCAAATCAACAGATGGTAGAAAAATTCCATATCATAGTGCCTTATATGCATTTACATCATCGGTCATTTCGTTTATAATTAATACACAAATCGGACAAAACTGCTATGAATCACAGTTTTGCAACAAGAAAGATATGGGAAACGATATGAAAAAACAAAAAATCACCGTATTATTGCTGCTGGCACTGCTCACCGTGATTGGATGTACCGATGCAAAATCGTCACCGGACAACAAGACCGATGACGGCAGCACTGCGACAGCACCAATAACAACAGAAACAGCAGCACAAGATACAGAAAAACTGTCCTATGCCTATCCCGAGGCAGATTATGAAGGATATGAATTTGTCTTTTTGAATGTAGAACCGCAGGGTTGGGCAAATGCTTTGATTGCACCGGAGGAAAGTACCGGAGAAAGCATCAATGATGCTTTATTTGAACGGAATGTACGCATTGAAGACCGGTATCATGTAAAAATCAGCGAATATAAGCAGGGCATGGATTCCGTTGCCGCACAGCTGCGCCGCACGGTATCCGCAAATGAAGATACCTACGATGTCTGCATGCTGCCAATTCACAGCGCAAGCGGCATCATGGCAGAAAATTATCTGATCGATCTCAAATCGGTGGACAGTCTGCATCTTGACATGCCATGGTGGGACCAGATGGTAAACCAATCCCTTACCATTATGGACAAGCTTTATATGACCTCGGGAGATATATCTCTGTTCCCATTTGAAGCCACCTGGGGCATTTTCTTCAATGAAGACATCATGCGCAGTCTTGATCTTCCGCTTCCATACGATTTGGTCAAAGACGGCAAATGGACATTGGACCGTTTGACGGAATATGCAAAGGAAGGTGCGCTTCTTGGCACGGACAGCGCGTATCTGCCGTTTTCTCCCAGCGGTACCGCCCGTTACGGACTATGCTCACATCATGATCTTCCAATCGGGTTGATACAGGGCGCGGGATGTTCTATTGTCACCATTGAAAATAATCAGCCGGTGTTCCATGCAGATGAAGAACGCATGATAAACCTTTATGACAAAATCGCAGCTTTGACCGGAGAAAAGGGCGCCTATTACGATTGGGATTTTGGACTGCAGGTAGAAGGCTATGAAATGTTTATGAACGGACGTTTCATGATGTGGAGTGAAACGCTCGGATATTTATCACAGCTGCGCAGCATGGAAGACAACTTCGGTGTTGTACCGTTCCCGAAATACGATGAAACACAGGAATCCTATCACTCCATTGTTGCAACATGGGGTACTACCATGACGACCATTCCGACAACTGCATCCGATGTCACGCGAACAGGCGTCATTTTGGACGCGCTGGCATACGACAGCTACGAAAACCTGATGGAGCCGTATTATAATACATATTTAATGCAGAAGGGTGCACGAAACGAAAATTCTGCCGAAATGCTGTCCATCATCCGGAATACCCGCATCATTGCCGCTGATATGGCGCTCGGCTGGTCCTCCGACCTATGCTATGCCATTCGTGATAAGCTGTCAACAGGTACCAGTGAAATTTTGTCGATGATTGAATCGCAAAAGAAAAATACCATTGAAAAAGCAAATAAACTGCTGCAGGTAATTGCCGAATAATATAGATTAAAATTTTTCGTACCGTCGGTTTTGATACCGTCGGCAGATATCCCAAACACGCACGGGATTACCCCTGTGTTTCCAATGGAATCAATAAAAGGCTTGTTTTTTAAATATCTTCATGTCTTAGCGACACGATCTCATTTATCAAACAAACCTTTTTTCTATACCATATTCAGATGCCAGACACGACCGAGACCATACTGCAGCCCCTTATCGGCAGCCGCGTTCTGCTAACAGCGATTGTTCCGCCCACGCGCACTTCTTACGCCATACGGCTGAGCTCGTGCAGCAGCGCCACAGTCATATCCTTTGCAATCACAGACGCTTTGTCGCAGTTTTCTTCAAAGTTGTTCGTTCCGCTGTGCGCGGCAGTGTCCGTAATGCACCGAATGGACAGGAACGGGATACGGTTTACATAGCACACATGTGCAGCTGCGGCGCTTTCCATGTCCACCGTCAAAGGCGCGAAGGTACGGTTGATTTCGTCACGTCCCTCATCGGTAATAAAAGCTTCACCGGTCACCATCCGCCCAAAAATCACGTTTCCTGCCGACTTCACGTTTGCAGCGGCGGCTCTTGCCGCTTTCAGCAATCCTGCATCCGCTTCAAAAAACACGGATTTCATCCACGGGTGAAATTCTGTTAAAATGTCCTGTGCCACATCGTGATAACACACCTCTGTGGAAATGACCGTATCAAATATAGCAAGACTGGGATCCATTCCGCCTGCTGTTCCCGCATTGATGATACAATCAACGCCAAAATGATCAATCAGCAGCTGCGACGCAATGGCAGCGTTCACCTTGCATACGCCGGAATACAAGGCGACAACCGCCGTTTCATCAATCTGACCTTCATAAAAGCGCAGCATTGCCTTTTCTATGATCCTGCAATGTTGAATCAAAGGCAGAAACGGAGCCAGCTCCGTATCGCTTGCACAGAGAATTCCGATTTTCATACAATGTCTCTCCTTTATTCTTCAAATTCTTCCAAAATTTGGGGCATCCGGTATTCAATTTCATCGGTACGCAGACGGTCCTCCGCATAGGCGCGCCGGAGCAGCTCACCGGGAATATAGGCGTCATATTTTTCAAACACAGGCATTTCGGCACTGCCGACCAACGAAAGACGGTCAATCCCCTCTTTCCGGATGTGCGCATCCAGTCCTTTGATCAATGCATAGTCGGAAACCGAATCGTCCATTTTGAACGTCATATAGTAGCAGCCTTCATATTCAAGGCTTGTAATTTTGTATTCCTTGGCATGCCGCGTGATGTATTTGCGCAGGGTACGAAACGACCGCGTGCCAAGCCACGGGAACAAGCACCATGACATCCCGCCAAGCGATATCAGAGAATGCGCATGAAGACCGGCATTGTGTGCTACACGGCGGGCAACGCGCAGCCGCTGTGCTGCATTCGGCTTCAGATACGGATACTCCTTGTCCGAGCACAGCACCTCCCGCATTTTTTCAAGAACGCGCGTATGTACCTCGCCATAGTCGCCCGGCCATGCAATTTCCATCTTCCCCTTGACTTGCTTGACATAGATTAGCTTCCGCGTCAGATCCAGCTCTTCCACTTCCCAGACCCGTCCCGCAAGTGCGAAGCGATCTCCGACAGGCGGCGGCGATGTAATGGTTCCTATCTCATCCGATTCACAGCGTACAGAGTAATCGACGTTTTGATCCTTGAACACCGCATAAAAGCGGAAATTGTTTGTCAGCTTTTCGCCATTCATGCCAACGATCAGCGTTTTTTCCTCGGTCATCTCCAAAAAATCTCCGCGGATCATGGACACCATCAGCTGCTTGTAATCCTCTTTTGTCGTATAGGCGAACGGCGGCAGCGACAGTACCCGTCCGGCAAGCGCAGCAGGCGACAATTCCCCGGAGGAGGCAAGCACGCTTAAGGTCTGCTGGAACAAAAGCGAAAACGGCATTTTTTTGATGGATGGCGGCTCAATGAAATGATCCTCCAGATAGAGCTGTACAATGGCAATGCCGCGAATCAGCTCCCACGGAATCAGCTGCGGCAGCGGCGTATCCGGCGTGGGATTTTCCTCTCGGTAAATCATCATCATCTCCGGCGGCGCGCCGCGTCTTCCCGACCTTCCAAGCCGCTGCAAAAGACTGGAAACCGTATGCGGCGCTCCCGACTGCACCACACGCTCCAGCCGTCCGATATCGATACCAAGCTCCAGTGTAACCGTGGCGCAGGTGACGGCATGACTTTCTTCGTCCTTCATCTTGGTTTCGGCTTCTTCCCGAATGGATGCCGACAGGTTTCCGTGATGAATGAGAAAGATATCCGGGTCTCCTCTGTGTTCTGCAATCTGCCGCATGGTCGCGGTGATATACTCCGTTTCCTCTCGGGAATTGGAAAAAATCAGACATTTTTTGTCTTTGACGCAGTCGTACATGTATTCAAATCCTGCATCCAGCATCGCACGCGGATTCGGTGTTTCCGGATGATTCATCGCGTCCTGCGTCTGATCTGCCTGTTCGTTCTGGATAAAGAAATGCTCCATTCCAAGCCGCCAGCGGTTCTTTGCGCCGCCGATCATCGGCGCAATAGTCTCCCGTCCGCTGCCCGCTCCCAGCCAATCAACCGCAATCGAATAGTCGCCGACGGTCGCAGAAAGTCCGATTCTGCGCGGATGATGTCCGATCAGTCTGCCAATTCTGCACAGCTGGCAGATGATCTGATTGCCGCGGTCGGTTCCCGTCAGAATATGGATTTCGTCGATGACCACATACCGCAAATCGGAAAACAGCCGTACAATGTCGTTGGAACGGTTCATCAGCATGGATTCCAGCGATTCCGGCGTAATTTGCAGAATTCCCTCCGGATTCCGTACCAGTTTGACCTTATGCGATTCTGCCACATCTCCATGCCAATGCGTCACACGGATTCCTGATGCATCAAGCAGCTCCTCCATGCGGTAGAACTGGTCGTTGATCAGACTTTTGAGCGGCGCAATATACAATGCTCCCACCGACTGCGGCGGATTTTCCCACAGCTGCGATAAAATCGGGAAAAACGCCGCTTCCGTTTTGCCGGATGCCGTTGATGAAGAAAGCAGTAAATTGCAGTCCGTATCAAACAGCGTTTTGGCTGCTGCCAGCTGGACGCCGCGCAGCGCTGCCCAGTGGTGGCTATAGATAAAATCCTGTATGAACGGCGCAAACCGATAAAAAATGGAATTGCCGTTGTCCTGTTCCTCGGACTGCACCGCATCAGTACCGGAATTTTGTGCGTCCTCCCTGTTTGGAATATCCGTCATGACAGTCATCTCCCTTACGTTTTGTCGTTTCATTGATTATATCACAGAACGTGCGTTTTGTCAAGGGACAGTGTTACGGCAGCAGCTTTTCTTTTTGGGGAGAGGAACGCTGAGGGGAACTTTTGAAAAAGTTCCCCTCAGGACTCCCCTCAAAACTTTTGATCTGGGGGAAAGCATTTTGAGATTGACATTTTCCGTTATATATGCTATACTATAAAAAAAGGAAGCATTTGTCTGTGCAGATGCAAGGGAGACTTGATATGGACTTATGGGAAAAATTTGGAATGGATGAAAAAATCACCACGTTTTGGAAAGAATTGGGCATCAGTGCAGGGACGGCAATCGTGATTTTAATTGCTCTATACTTTGTCATAAAGTGGGCAGTCAAAAACGGAATCCTGGAAGCGCATAAAAAGATTGCAGAGCAGAACGTACAGAATTCCCTGAAAGCAGCGCAGACAGGCGGAAATGAGAATGCAGGGGATGATACGCAATGAAACGCACACCGCGCATTATCATTCGTGATATTCTTGTCGGCATTGTAAAATCCTGGATCATTGCGTTTCTCGCATATATTGCATCGACGGTATTGCTCAAAGCCTTTCTTGAAGATGTGGAACAGAGTATCTTCCAGTCCATTGCATTCGGTGTCGTCGGTATTTGTTATGCTGCCGCGAATTATCATTTTTTTATCAGCGGAAATACAAAAGAGCATATGAAAATTCCAGACAGCAGCGATCCTACATATCACCCAATAGAAGATTTGTTTGCATATATAAAAGGAGAAGGCAAATATCTGCTGTCCATTTACGGCATTTTCGCAATTCTCTGTGAAGCTGCACGGCTGGTGAAATCGCAGAATCCAATTTCCACAGTGCTATTATTTTTATTTCCTGCTCTCGGCTGGATCGAGGTGCCGGTGTTGCGGATCATCCTTGCATACGTGCTTTCCATGGTGCTGCTCATAGCCCTTACCTTATATGCGCGGAAAAAGAACTTTGATTATTGGAGCAAACACAATTGATACAATAGAAAAAACAGAGATACGCCTTGCCATATAGGAAACCGTGCAGCAGTATATCTCTGTCTTTTGTTGTATCATCCATCGTCAGAATATTGGGTGATGGGGGTGGTACCGCCCTTCACTTAAAAACCAAAATACCCATCCACAATTTTTTTGTGAATGGGTATTACTTTTGGAGCTGGTAACCAGAATCGAACTGGTGACCTCATCCTTACCAAGGATGTGCTCTACCGACTGAGCCATACCAGCATGTGCTGTCAGAATACAGCTGGCGACCTGGATGGGGGTCGAACCCACGACCTCTAGCGTGACAGGCTAGCGTTCTAACCAACTGAACTACCAGGCCATTTTGTATTCCTAAGATGGAAGATGGTTGTCTCCCTCAGCACGTTTATTATTATACCATAGAACTTTCTATTTGTCAACAGTTTTTTTCTTTTTTTCAAAAAAATTTGTACCTAAGTGAATTTATCGGATTCCTGTACCGCAAAAACGAAAAAAACTCTTGCAATTTTTTGGGTTCTGTGCTAAAATTATGGTAACCTGTATTCATGATCAATACAGAACAAGGAAAGACGTATTATTATTTTCCCGAAAGGAATGAAACAAATGGAAAAAGTGAGATTCGGTATTGTCGGTATCGGTAATATGGGTACCGGACACCTTGACTCCTTGGGTCACGGTCACATTGAGAATGCAGAAGTTACAGCAGTCTGTGATATCAACGAAGCACGGCTTGCATACGTTGCTGAAAATTACGGCGATGGCATTGCACGCTTCACCGATTATAAAGACATGCTGAAAAGCGGTCTGATCGACGTGGTACTGATTGCCACACCGCACTATCTGCATCCGGTCATCGCCATTGAGGCTTTTGAAGCAGGACTGCACGTCCTCTCCGAAAAGCCGATCGGCGTCTACACAAAGAAAGTCATGGAAATGTACGCGGCTGCCGCAAAGCATCCGGAGCTGACCTTCGGCATCATGTACAATCAGCGCTCCAACCCCAAGCACCAGAAAATGCGCCAAATGGTACAGGATGGCACCATTGGAGAATTACAGCGTGTGGTGTGGATTATCACCAACTGGTACCGTTCCCAGGCATACTACAATTCCTCGGAATGGAGAGCCACCTGGAGCGGTGAAGGCGGCGGCGTGCTTTTGAACCAGTGCCCGCACAACCTCGACCTCTGGCAGTGGATCTGCGGTATGCCGAAGCGTGTCTGCGGCTTTTTATCTTTCGGCAAATATCATAACATCGAAGTAGAAGACGATGCGACCATTTACGCCGAATACGCAAACGGCGCAACCGGTCTGTTCATCACCACAACCGGTGAAGCGCCCGGTACCAACCGTTTGGAAATCACCGGCACCAAGGGCAAGCTTGTATACGAAAACAACAAGCTGCTGTGGACAAAGCTGGAAGAAGATGTCCGCGACTTCACCATGAATACGACAAGCGGTTTTGGCACACCTGCCATGACCACAGAAGAAATTGTCATCGACGAACCCTCTCCTGAACACAGAGGCATTCTGCGCAACTACACCAACCACATCTTAAACGGCGAGCCACTGATCGCCCCCGGCACCGACGGCATCAACGGACTTTCCATTTCCAATGCGGCGCACCTTTCCGCATGGAAGAACAACAAGTGGGTAGAGCTTCCCAATGACGGCGAAGAGTTCTGGGAAGAGCTGCAAAAGAAGATCGCCGCATCCGGCAAAAAGGACGCTTCCGCTGTCTCAGGCGGCGTTGAAGACTTGTCCGGTACCTTCAATTCAAAATAATTCGGGAGGATCTTAGGGGCTGTTGCAAGTTGAAAACTTGCAACAGCCCGGGATCACGAAGTGATCCGAATTCGGCGTTTTCACAGTGGATTTTGTCAAAAATACACTGTGAAATTTCGCTTGAAAAAGCGAAAAGGCGAATTTTAAAGGATGGCGCATGTAAATGCGACAGCCCGGTGTTTCGTGACTTCGTCACAACTCCACAAAAGAAAGGAAAACTTCGCTTGCGCGAAGTTGTGGTCATAATTATGGCAAACGAAATCATTTCCGGTATGGGTTTTCACCATATTGCACTCAAGGTCGCTGATTTTGCAAAATCCAGAGAAATGTACCGCGCACTCGGCATGAAGGAACTGTGCGGCTGGGGTGAAGGCGATGGTGAAATCGTCATGTTCGACCTCGGCGACGGCGGCAGAATCGAGATGTTCGCAGGCGGCGGAGATCATCTCTCCAAGGAAGGCAAATGGCTGCATTTTGCAATGAAGGTAGACGACGTGGAAGCGGCATACAATACCGCACTTGCGGCAGGCTTTGTCTCCAAGGCCGCACCAAAGGTCGTTCCGCTTAACTCCTGGCCGGAGAAAATGACGTTCAACATCGCCTTTGTCATCGGCAATGACGGCGAAGAACTGGAATTCTTCAAGCAGATTTAACACCAAAGGGACTTTTTGAAAAAAGTCCCTTTGGAATCCCCAAAAACTTTTTTGGGTTTTAAGTTTTTTTTAAAAGCGTGCTGCTCTCAAAAGGGGCAGCACGCCATTCTTTTCTTATGCCTCAGCGTGAATATCCGGGTCAAAAGCTTTTGAGGGTTATTAGGGAACTTTTCGGGGGAAAGTTCCCTAATACGTCCCCCTCCTTTATAAAAAGTCCTTCAGCCGCTCGACATGACGTTCGCAAAAGGCAATCATATCACCTGCCATGCGGTACGCCGCGGGGGAACAGCCGTCCTCAGAGCAAACACGCTGTGCCTTTTTCATGTCGATAATCCCCATTGTCACACCGTTGATCATCAGCTCTGCGCACTTGGACGCGGACTTGTCAAACATGGTCTGCATGGAAATGCCCATCTCTGCGGGAAGCTTTTCCAGTGTCGTCAGCTGCTCTGCCGGAATGCCCATGTCAGCAAGTGCCTTGGAGGCATTCGCTGCAAAGGACGCATAGGTTTCCATCATAGACGCAATTTCCTGCCGAAGCTCGGCACATGCGGTCATGCCGGATTCCTTTTGCGTGTTCCCTGCCTTCTCCACCATCTTTGCACACGCATCCGCGCCCATCATTGCATTTTTATAAAGGTCTGAATACAAAAGCTCATCGGGGGAACGCCGATCCGGCTTCATGGTTTTGGGATCAATATTTTTCTGCTGGTCGTTTGTTGTATTTGTCATCACACACGGTTCCTTTCTGCTGTTTCTTTAAAAACAGTATGTGCGAAACTTCGTGTCTTATACACCGTACCGTACAATTCTTTTTCCATCGCTCTTTAAAATCAAGAGCGGAGATAGCCGCATCAGGTATCTGCTGCAAAAGCCGAATATGCAGTCAAATACAGAAAATTTCACAGGCTTTTCACAAAAGGTTTAAAGAGATTCTTTATAATAAGCATTGCAATCTGATGTCTTTTATGGTATACTAAAAAGGAAAAAAACAAACGCTTTCAATACCGTACTCTGCGGTTACTGCTGTATAAATAAAGAAAGGAAGCGATTCGCACGCATTGCCAAAATGCAAAGCAAACGAAACGCACGGTCAAAAAAAATGGAACTCGATTTAACGTATACGCTGGATGTATTAAAAGAAATTCTGGCAATTGACAGCCCAACAGGCTTTACACGCCGCGCTGCGGAATACGCATGCGCACAGTTCAAAGCCCTCGGCATTGATGCGCACCTAACCACAAAGGGCGGCGTATTTGCCGATCTTGGCGGAGAAAACGACGAAAACGCCATCCTGCTGTCCGCACACATTGATACCCTTGGCGCAATGGTCGCAGAAATCAAGGCAAACGGTCACCTGCGCGTCAGAAATATCGGCGGTCTGACCCATGTCAACACGGAAACGGAACACTGCAAGGTCTATACCCGTGACGGCAGAACCTATGAAGGTACCTTCCAGCTGGTGGATGCGTCCATGCATGTCAACGGAAGCGCCGGAAGCACCGGCAGAAACTGGGACAATGTCGAGGTTGTGCTGGATGAAATCGCTGCAACTGCCGATGAAGTCCGCGCACTCGGCATTGAAAACGGCTGCTATGTCTGCGCATGTCCGCGCACGGTCATCACAGAAACCGGCTACATCAAGAGCCGCTTTTTGGACGACAAGCTGAGCGCCGCTATTCTGCTCGGGTTTGCAAAAGCGGTCGTCGACAGCGGCATCAAGCCGAAACGTCATATCTATATTCACTTCACAGTGTTTGAAGAGGTCGGTCACGGTGCTGCCGGCATCTGCCCTCCCGGCGTCACTGAGGTATTCGGCGTCGATATGGGATGCGTCGGCAATGGTCTTGCCTGCACAGAACGTGATGTGTCCATCTGTGCTGCGGACAGCTCCGGTCCTTACGATTATGAAATCAACTGTGCACTGGTCGCACTTGCGAAAAAGCATGAGCTGCGGTATGCGGTGGACTACTACCCGCTGTACAGCTCTGACTGTTCTGTTGCTGTGCGGGAATACGATGTCCGTTCCGCGCTCATCGGTGCAGGCGTGTATGCGTCCCACGGCTACGAGCGCTCCCATGTGGACGGCGTTGTCAACACCTTCAAGCTGATCTGGGCTTATCTTTTTGACGATGAACAAAACATGTAAACAAATTCTGCGCCTGTCGGTGCTTACATGCGCCGCGTTTTCCGCTGTTTGTTTTCTCTCTTATCTTTCCTCCGTTGTCACCCATGCGGGAACATTCTTTTCCTATGCACTGCCAACCTTTGCGTGTGCCTTTATCATCGTTCCGCCATTGACAGAAAAAACATGGGAGGCACATCTGCCCAAAACGTTGTTTTTAATCGGTCGGACAATCTACAGTACCGCCGTCGTCTTTTTTACCGTAACATTCTGTATCATGTGCGGCATGCTGCACAGCTTTTCGTCACAGGAAGTGGAGAATACCGGAAATACCGTTATTTGTGTTTACGGCTGCCGTGTCATGGGAGAAAATCCTTCTCCCATGCTCAAAGAACGGCTGGACACCGCTCTCACGTTGCTGTACAGCAATCCGGACGCCGTCTGCATTGTCTCCGGTGCGCTTGACGATGGAGAAGTCCATACGGAAGGGTATGTCATGGCAGACTATCTGATGCATCACGGCATTGACCCCAAACGGATCATCACGGACGAAACGGCAGAATCCACAAAAGGCAACATCCGCGCATTTCTGGCACTGATCGAAGAACATGGACTGTCCGATTATCCTTGCATTTCCGTTTCCTCGGAGTTCCACATGCCGCGCATCAAATTCCTGTGCGGAAAATACGGACTTGACAGCACTTATGTCGGTGCAAAAACGGAACGCTTTTCGAGTTTGTTCCCGTCGGTCGTGCGTGAATATATGGCATATGTCAAAATGCTGCTTTTAAATTCCTACACCTGAAACAAAAAATAGATACAAGTTAAACATAAAGGAGATACCTTTCACTTTCGTGAAAGGTATGGTCATAATATCATGAATCCAATCAAGTTATCCAATTATACGCCACGTGCCAATTTGGCAGCGCGCGCAGGTCTGCTTGCTGCCCGGCTTGAAAAACGGGAATACCGTCCCGAAACCGTTTTGACCATGGATCAGTCTGGCTGGCCGGGTGACTGGGAGGGACGCACCATTTTAGCGCTCGTCCGTCTTGCCCAGACCACCAAAAAGGAACCTGCATACCTACATGAAATCGTGGAAACGGTGCTTTCCGCACGCAATGAGCGCGGCTACCTCGGTACCATTTATGAAGACGGTATGGCAAATGAACAGCAGCTTTCCGGTCACTCATGGCTTTTGCGCGGATTGTGCGCCTACTACGAATATACCGGCAGTCGTGAGTGCTACGACGCGGCGCTTACCATCGGACGCAATTTGTTTTTGCCGCTGAAGGAAACCTATGCTTCCTATCCTGTCAAACCCGAAGAACGTGTATATGGCGGTGACATGGCTGGTAATTCTGCAAAAACCGTCGGCAAGTGGATCATCTCCACAGATACCGGCTGTGCCTATATCCCCCTCGACGGTATGAGCGCGCTGTATGAGATGACACACGATGAAGAAATCGGCGCAATGCTTGATCTAATGATTGCACAGTTTTTAAAGATCGACTTTACCGGCATCTGTGTGCAGACCCACGCAACGCTGACCGGTACCCGCGGCATTCTGCGTGCATATCGCACAGGCAGAAATCCCGCATATCTTGACGCTGCAAAAAAGCTGTTTGCCATGTATTTAGAGCACGGCATGACGGCAAATTACGCAAATTATAACTGGTTTGGCAGACCCGAATGGACAGAGCCGTGCGCCGTTATCGACTCCTTCCTCTGCGCCATGCAGCTGTATGCGGAGACCGGCATGCGCGACTATATCACCGCGGCACAGCGCATTTATTATAATGGTATGGGCTTTGGGCAGAGAGAAAACGGCGGCTTTGGCTGCGATACGTGCCTTGGCGCTGTCGGGACACCGGAGAATACCGTTTTGCGGATGCACTGTCCGGAGGCATACTGGTGCTGTTCCATGCGCGGCGGCGAAGGGCTGTCCTCTGCCGCAGAATATGCGTATCTGACAGATGACGAAACAAAGACCGTCACCGTGCCGTACTTCTCCTCCTCGCAGGCACTCATTTCCCTGTCCGGCGGTGAAATTTTTGTCACCCAGAAAACCGCATATCCGATGGGCGGACACACGGTCTTTTCCTTCCTTGGAAGCGAAATTCCAGAAACCTTTACGCTGCGCTGCTACCTTCCCGACACGGCAGAACACCTCTGTGTCCGCAAAGCAGACCTTTCCTTTGCAGACGATACCGCTACCGCAACAGCCGCAGGTGTAACCACGGTCACCGCTATCAGCGTTGACCCTGATTATACCATCGATAACGGTATGCTTTCCATCACTGTTACAAAACAGACCGCGGAGATCATGATCGACTTTGATTTGCCATATCATACGGAAATTCCCGTCGGTGCACATAACCGAAAGGATGTCTGCGCGATTTTCCGCGGGAACCTGATGTATTCTGTCACGGTAGAAAACGAAGCGGAATGCGCCTCTGCAAAAACACTGATTGCAAATGCAGAAAAGGATCCCACATCCTCCAAGTTAAGACCGTTGTTTGACGCCTATGAAACCGACCATAACCAAAGGCGGGTACTGTTCTCATGACAGATAACACAGGCACGGAGGTATCAGACACTGCGTCTGCACCGGACACCGCGTCCGCACCGGCGCTCCAAAAGCGCGTCCACTGCCGTCTTCACGGACTGGACACCCTGCGTGGTGTGACGCTTCTTTCCATGATCGGGTATCACGCCATGTGGGATTTGGTCTATTTATTCCACGTTCAGGCAGATTGGTATCACTCGGACGGGGCGCGGTTGTGGCAGCAGAGCATCTGCTGGACATTCATCCTGCTTTCCGGCTTCTGCCACGCACTCGGGCATCATCCCGTGCAGCGCGGACTTCTTGTTACAGGCGCTTCTCTCCTTTTAACACTGGTGACGCTGATTTTCATGCCGGAAGAACGTGTGGTATTCGGCGTATTGACACTCATCGGTCTGTCGATGCTTCTGTGTGTGCCGCTTGGACATCTGACAAAAAAGCTGTCCGGTATCGGCAGTATCCTCTGTGCGATAGGTACGTTTCTCCTCTTTTTATTGACAAAGCATGCACAAAGCGGCACACTTTCCCTTTTCGGCGTGCAACTGTGCACCCTGCCGGATGCACTGTATCAGAACCTTGTGACAGCATTGCTCGGCTTTCCCCCGGACGGTTTCTTTTCCACCGACTATTTTCCGTTGATTCCATGGTTTTTTCTGTATCTGACAGGTCTGACTCTTTATCGGATCGCCGATGTATACGGCTGGCTTTCCTGCCTTGTACATCCCAACATTCCGCCGATGTCCTTTCTTGGACGGCATTCCCTTCTTATCTATTTATTGCATCAGCCGCTGATTTATGGTATTCTTTTCATGCTATTTTATTTTTAATTCACATATTCGACTTAATTTATGCGAATTGTTATGTTTTTATTCACACAATTTTTTTCAATATAAAATATTTTTTGTGAATTTTCTGAAAGCACTTGACTTTTCACCTAAAATCGTGTATAATTACAACGGTTGATTGATATATTCAATCGAATTTTTTAAAATGAAAAGAAGGAAAAAGATCATGAAAAAAATTCTTGCAGGCGTGATGTCTGTCTCCATGCTCGCTGCTCTTGCAGTTTCCGCTTCTGCTCTCTACACAGAGAGACAGGATATCACTGTTTACAAAAACACCCCCACCATCGACGGTACCATCAACCCCGGTGAATGGGACTTCGACAACGTTGTTGACATGACTGCTGACAACTGCTACGCTTGGGCTGGCGAATTTACCTGCCCCGTTTACTTCTACTACAGCTGGGATGAAAACGGTCTGTACTGCGCAGCACAGGTTACTGATGCTGACGTTTGCCTGCCCGCTGACATTTCTAATGTATACGGCATGGATGCATTCCAGATTGCACTTGACCCGGCTGGCTTAATCGCTGAAGAAGGTCTCGGTACCGGCGGCGGTGAGTTCTTCTCCATCGGTCTGATGGAAGATGGTTCCCTCGGTGCAGTTTACCATCCTTGGGGCGGTGCTGCTGAAGAGTTTGATTACACCGGCGCAGGCCGCAAGACCGACAGCGGTTGGGAATTTGAAATGATGATTCCGTGGTCCCACATCTCCGGTGCAGTTGCTGACGAAGGTGCAACCTTTACCGCAGCTGACGGTGCATTCCTGAATGCAAAGATCTGCTACCTCGACAGAAATGACGGCGGCGCTGAAACCAACGCTTACACCATCTCCCTCGAAGGCACAAACGAAGGTATGAATCCTGCTGACTATGCATTCCGCCTGAACCTCACCACCATCACTGCTCCGTCTCTCGATACTCCTGTTGATGAAGCTCCCGTTGATGATACACCTGTAGATGACGCTCCTGTTGTTGACGATGCTCCTGTTGCTCCTGCTACCGCAGACGCTGGTATCGTTGCTGCAGTCGCTGTCATGGCAGCAGTTGCTGGTGTTGTTCTTTCCAAGAAGCACTAATTTTATAGCTGATATCACGTTTTTCAAACGCACAGTGAAGAATCATTTCGGTTCTTCACTGTGTTTTTTTATGCAATTTTTCCGGATAATTTTCCATATCCTTGCAAAATTTTTTATTTTTATGCTGCAATATTTTGTTTTTATGCATATATTTTCCAATATTTTTCTGTCATTATTTATGCAATCGATAATTTTTCAGGAAATTGCAAAAAAATACTTGCTTTTTCTGACGTTATCGTGTATAATATTATTCAGTCGGACATATCAACCAAAGTTATGAACGACAAAAAATTTAATAGGAGGGTTTTTGAAATGAAAAAGACTCTATCTCTTCTCATTGCAGTTGTCCTTGTTTTGGGCATGATGAGTATGGGTGTCTCTGCAAACCGCGGTCTTTCTTACACAGCGCAGTATGCAACCCCCGTCATTGACGGTGTTGTAGACGAGTGCTGGACGAATGTTGCCGACGGTTGGACACAGATCGATTTCCCGCATGACGGCTCTGTCGACTCTGTTTGCTCCGCACGTGCAAAGATGCTCCACGATGACTCCCTGGTCTATGTCCTCGTAGAAGTCACCGACGCGACTGTTGCTGAAGGCAACAATGACGCGCTCGAAATCTACTTCGACGAAGACAATTGCAAAGACGTTGCTTACTGCGACGTTTCCACTCAGCTCCAGATGCATCTGGACGAGACGGTTACCAAGGGTACCAACTCTATCGGTGACATCGACATGATCAAGGAATACAAGGTTACAACCAACGAAAACGGTTATATCCTTGAATTCTCTATCGCTCTGATGAACGGTATGCCTGCCGCTGGTTCTTCCATCGGTCTGGAATTCATGTACAACGATAACGATGAAGACGGCAACTTCCTGGAAGCACTTCGTTGGAACGTTGATACCACACCGGACGGTGGCGAGACCCCGCCTTATATGGCAGTGGATAACTTCGGTACGCTCGTATTCGCTGAATACGTCGCTCCTGTCGTCGATGAGCCGGCTGCTGATGAGCCTGCTACCGACGCGCCTGTTGTCGATGATGCTCCTGTAGCTCCTGTTACCGCTGATGCCGGTATCGTTGTTGCAGCAGTCGTTATGGCAGCAGCTGCTGGTGTTGTTCTTTCTAAGAAACACTAATTTTCTCACAAAAATCAAATAAAAAATAAACATTTCTTATTTGTCCTTACAACAAAATAAAGAATTAACATTTTTTATTTGACCATGCAAAATTAAAAATAAAAAATAAACATTCCCTATTTGTCCTTACAAACAAAATAAAGAATTAACATTTTTTATTTAATCTTGCAAAATTAAAAAAATAAAAATAGACATTCCTTATTTGTCCTTACAAACAAAATAAAGAATTAATATTTTTATTTATTCTTACAAAATTAAAAAATAAAAATAGTCATTTCTTATTTGTCCTTTACAAATACACAGTTGTCCTTACAAATTACTGTGTATCAAAGACAGTTGTCCTCACAAACGACTGTTAAAAAATACAGTTGTCCTTACAAATTTACTGTATTTTAAAGCTTCCGCTCGATGCGGGAGCTTTTTTTGAAGTCTCTTCTTTTCTGATTTTATCATATCCCAAAAGCATGCAGAATATACAGATTCTAAAGCTTTTGCAAACAATTTGATTCATTAACATATGACAAAGCCGTTCTTTCGCTTTCGATGCATCCCGGACATAAAACAAATAAAAAATGGGCTGGCACACGTTTATGCACCAACCCGCTTTTTTCCGTATTTAAAATTACTTGACTTCGACTTCTGCGCCAGCTTCGGTAAGCTTTGCTGCAATTGCGTCTGCATCTGCCTTGGAGATGCCTTCCTTGATGTTCTTGGGAGCGCTCTCAACGAGATCCTTTGCATCCTTCAGGCCAAGACCGGTGATTTCACGGACAACCTTGATGACATTCAGCTTTGCTGCGCCTGCTGCCTTGAGAACGACGTCAAATTCGGTCTTCTCTTCAGCTGCTGCTGCGGGAGCTGCACCTGCTGCTGCAACTGCAACGGGAGCTGCGGAAACGCCAAATTCTTCTTCAAGTGCCTTTACCAGGTCTGCAAGCTCAAGGATTGTAAGAGCCTTAATTTCGTCTAAAATCTGAGTGGTTTTTTCGTTTGCCATTGTTCTAAACCTCCTAATACTTTTATAAATTCTAATTTGCCGATATGTGATATTGGGTTTTCACACCCTACAGGTTTTCTACTCGTCTTTTTTTGTAAAAACCTGCCTGTTTATAAAGCAAACACGCGCTTGAAAATCGGCAGTGTTATGCTTCTGCTGCTGCCTCGGGAGCAGCTTCTCCGGACTTGTCGATGACTGCCTGAAGAGCACATGCCAGACCGTAGAGCGGAGACTGGATGCTGCCAAGCAGCTTGCCGATCAAAATTTCCTTGGACGGGATGCTTGCCAGTTCGATGACACCATCTTTGTCCAGAACCTTACCGTCTACAAAGCCTGCCTTCAGTTCAAATGTCTCAACCTTATCTGCATATTCCTTGAGAATCTTTGCGGGAGCAACCGCATCATTCTGAGAAATTGCAATCGCAGTCATACCATTCAGCACAGAAGCGAGTTCGCCGTAACCGACATTTTCGCATGCACGCTTTGTCATGGTATTCTTGATGACTGCATATTCGACACCTGCCTTGCGGAGATCCGCACGAAGCTTTGTATCATCTTCAACAGTAATACCAGTATAGTTGACGATAACGCCGGATGCAGCATTCTGCAGTTTTTCGGTCAGTTCGGCAACAATCTGCTTTTTGGATTCAAGAATCTTTGCGCTGGGCATAATATTCACCTCCTGTAAAATTTAAAACACGGAAAATGATCAATCCGAAACACCGATAAAAACGAAAAAGCCTTTATCGGAAATCCCTTTACCGATAAAGACCAGAATACATTGAGATAAAACTACCCGCTGTCAATTCATTCTGTGTCGTTCCTCGGCAGGGAAATCAATATGCACAAAGCATATTATTTTTACAGAAACCTGCTGTCTTTGGATTAACATATATATTATACCATACAATATGCCTTTTGTCAACAGTTTTCAAAAATTTTTTTGAGGATACGATGAGGGGAACTTTTGAAAAAGTTCCCACGGGACTCCCCTCAAAACTTTTTATCGATTTGGATTCATATTAGGGCGTATCTGAAAACTCAGATTCATTGTATCATATAGACAAAAGCCAAATGGAAGCGACATAAACAAAGGCGATAAAAGACGAAGCAAGTTTATCATAGCGAGTAGCAACTCTGCGAAAAGCTTTAATTTTGTTG
>JAGAVJ010000041.1 GCA_017942005.1 Clostridia bacterium
GTCCTCTTCAGCAGACCCGTGAGCACGTGCTGCTCGCTCGTCAGGTCGGCGTTCCTGCAATGGTTGTCTTCATGAACAAGTGTGATATCGTCGATGACCCTGAACTTCTCGACCTCGTTGAAATGGAAATCCGTGATCTGCTCTCCGAGTATGACTTCCCGGGTGACGATGTGCCGATCATCCGCGGTTCCGCAAGAGAAGCACTTCTCTCCGAAAGCAAGGATCCGAGCGCACCTGAATATCAGTGCATCCTCGAGCTGATGGAGGCAGTTGACAGCTATATCCCCACTCCTCCGAGATCTGAAGATGATCCGTTTCTGATGCCTGTCGAGGACGTCTTCTCCATTTCCGGTCGTGGTACTGTTGCTACCGGTCGTGTAGAACGCGGCGTTCTGAAGCTGAACGAGACTGTCGAAATCGTCGGTCTTTCCGAAGAAAAGAAGAGCACTGTTGTTACCGGTATCGAAATGTTCCACAAGATGATGGATTTTGCAGAAGCTGGTGATAACATCGGTGCACTGCTCCGTGGTATCCAGAAGAATGAAATCGAGCGTGGACAGGTTCTCTGCAAGCCCGGTACCATTCATCCCCACACAGACTTCAAGGCTCAGGTTTACGTCCTGACCGAAAAAGAAGGCGGCCGTTCTAAGCCCTTCTTCTCTGGCTACAGACCGCAGTTCTATTTCAGAACAACTGACGTTACCGGTACCATTCAGCTTCCTGAGGATGTTGAAATGTGCCGTCCTGGTGACAACGTTGTTATGAACGTTTCCCTGATCACACCGATCGCTATTGAAAAGGGTCTCCGTCTCGCTATTCGTGAAGGCGGCCGTACCGTTGGTTCCGGTGTCGTTATCGAAATCATTAAGTAATTTCAATCTATGAAAAAGAGTGAATCTATTCACTCTTTTTCTCTGAAAATTAAAAATTTGATATCTTTGGGGCGTGGTGTAATTCCACACCGGCAGAAGACTTTTGAGAAATCAGAAGTGTACAGTCTGCGAACACACGGTCCTTGCCGTGTGCCGAAAAGGTGAAATTCCTTTATCCGTAGTTTGGTTTCAAACTGCGGTGTACCGACGGTGATAGTCCGGATGAGAAAAGATAACAAAGTACAATCAAATGACAGGATGCTTTCGTATTTCTGTCTGATATTGTAATGCAATCGTCCCATATCAAGATTTTGGTATGGGACTTTTTGTTATATTTTATTTGATCCCAACATAAAGATATCCATCAAATAGTAGGAAAGGTATGGATATACTCTAAATGAAAACAAATAAACGTATCAATTATCTCGTGAAAATCGCTATTTTATCTACCATTGCATTTGTCATTATGCTTTTTGAGGTACCGCTGCCGTTTATTGCACCTGCTTTTTATGAAATGAACTTTTCGCCGGTAATATCTTTGATTGGTTCCTTTTCCCTGGGACCGGCTGCCGGCATTTGGATTGAACTTTTAAAGAATGTATTAAAAGTGATTATAAAAGGGTCGTCTACAGCATATGTCGGAGATTTTTCCAATTTTGTAACAGGTTGTACCCTGGTACTGCCGGCTGCGCTGATTTATTTACGTCATAAGGATAAAAAACATGCGATAATCGGTATGATTGTCGGTACAATTACACTTGGCATTGTTGGCGGTCTTGTCAACTACTATATTATGGTACCGATGTATGTGTCCCTGTATCATATGCCGCTTGAAAAAATCCTTGAAATGGCTCAGGCGATTTTCCCATCAATTGACAGTCTGTGGAAAATGATATTAATGTGTGTTGTACCTTTCAACCTAATTAGAGGTGTTTTGTGTTCGGTGATTACATTTTTACTGTATAAACGGATTGCAATTATACTGAAAAAATAATAAAAAACCTCTTATGAGAAGAAAATTACTTCTTACCATAAGAGGTTTTTCTAATGATTAGTATAAACGGGTAATAACTGGAAGCATGATGTTTTACGCGAGCATGTCGTCTACATTGACAGGGAGTCCGGTATCAATGGACTTGTTGCAGGCGAGAACAAATGCAAGTGTCTTAACTGCATCTTCATAGGGGGAACGCACCTTGGAGCCGTCACCTGCGATGACACCCTCAATAAAGGTTCTGTCACAGAGAAGACCAGCATCGCCTTCTTCTCTATAGATAATGGAATCACCGGAAGCGCTTGCGACGCCGCCGTCGTTGGAAATCACGAATCCGCCCTGCTTGTTTTCATCGGGAGCGGCAGGCTTTTCACCAAACACTTCAAATTTGTCAAGAATGCGAAGGTCAGCACGCTTATCCTTTGTGGAGAAGGTGACCTTGGAATCAAACGCATTGCCGCCTGTGACATAGCAGCCGGTCGAGATGGAAGCAAGCACGCCGCTCTTGAATTTGACAACGGTGGTTGTCAGGTCATCGGTGTCATAGTTGGCAGGACCGTTTTTGACAAAGCCTTTGGTGTTCATCGTGAACACGGTTTCCGGCTCACCCATCATGTAACGGATGATATCGAACTGGTGAACGGTCTGTTCTACAATCTGACCGCCGGAAAGCTTCTTATCAGCCCACCAGTCGGTGCCGGGGATGCCGCCCATACGCGCACATTCGACATAAACGATTTCGTTGTTGTCGACAAAAGCACGGTTGGGTTCGACAAGCTTGGAATATCTGCACTGGAATCCACAGCCTGTGATGATATTGTGTTCCTTGATGGAATCGCGGATTTCCTTTGCAAGTGCCATATCAAGTGCAACAGGCTTTTCCACAAAGAAGTGAATGCCGCGTTTGATCAGATTCCGTTCCACGTCGCCGTGGCAGTAAGGCGGAATGCAGACAAACACGATATCCGGCTTTAATGTGTCAAGCATTTCCACATAATCGGTGAACACTTCACCGCAGCCGGCTTTTTCTGCAAAACCCTCTGCGCGTTCCCGAATCAGATCACAGAAACCGACCATGTCAATGATATCGCCGTACTGTAAGAAATGACCGAGATGATAGGAGCCGATGCCGCCGCATCCGATAATTGCCAATCTCTTTTTCATAAATATATCCTCCATTTATCATGAAATTACTTCAAAATTGTGTTAATTTGCATAAGCACAGATGGATGCGACCTGGTCGCGCACCATCTTGTAATATGCATCCCATGCCTGATCTGGATCGGTTTTGCCGACCTCTGCGGTCAGATACCCATCAAAACCGCCTGCCTTCAGTCCCGGAACAACTCTGTCCCAACGGATATCTGCATCGGTAATGTCACACCAGACGCCGCCTTGATTGATGGAACCGTGGTTGCGCTTATATCCCTTGACATGCACCTTATCGATGCGTCCTGCGAGAACCTCTACCCAGTCCTCCGAATTGGAAAACGCATGCATGTTGCCGCTGTCATAGTACACTGCGAATTGGGGACAGTCCAGCTCGTCAAGGAAGTGCACCATGTCAAACGGAGATGTAAAGAATGCATTCCAGACGTTTTCGAGTCCGACCTTGATTTTGCATCCTTTGATTTCCGCACCGAATTCTTTCATTGCGGTAATCGAATTCTTCCAGGAAACCGCAAGGGAACGTCTCTCGCACATACCGCCAGGAACGGTCAGGATACCCGTTGCTCCCAACGCTTCTGCCGCATAAATCTGTTTTTTTACCAGCGCCTTTGCCTTTTCCCGAACGGCGGGATCATTGGCGCCCCACATATTGTTGGTTTGGGATGTGGAAATGGAAACGATAGGCAGCTTGTAAGTCTCAGAAAGACGTTTGATTTCCGCAAGATCGCTGTCGCTGGTTTCCATGGACAGACCATGAGCGGTGCCGGGGGCGTCGATATTTAATTCAATACCGTCAAAGCCGGCTGCCGAAATCTGTGCAAACATATCGGCAAAGCCAGTGTCACTTTTGACAGACCATGCGTTAATGGATGTCTTCATATTGGGATACCTCCTTTGGAAAGAGAAAATTTGTTTTAATCATCATACCATAAAATCATGCATTTGTCAAGTAAAATCCTATATTTTTTATGTGAAAGCATAGCGTGGGATCATCAAGGCTTGTGCCGCTGATCACCGCCTCTTGAAGATACACGCAAATTTGAAAATGTTTATTTTTTTTGAAAAAGCTATTGACATTTCTGTGTTTTTATGGTATAATATAAAAGCTATCAGAGAGAACCAATAGATAGTGATAGTAAAATGCCCCATTAGCTCAGATGGCAGAGCACTTGACTTTTAATCAAGGTGTCCGGAGTTCGACTCTCCGATGGAGCACCAAAATCGATCGGCGGAAACGCAGGTCGATTTTTTGTTGCAAAAAAGAGACTGGAAATTTCCTGTTTATCGGAAATGACACAGTCTCTATTTTTATGCGTCGGCAGCTCTTTTTCTGTTTGCTGTGGGAGATATCCTATTGACGCACCAACCGTTTGCCACAATGACGGGGTAGGCAATGTCCCTTATGGAGTCGGTGATTCAGACTTGACGTCTGTGTTCTTTTTTGTGAGCAGATGCTTTAAAAGATCATATCCGCCGTTCGATGCAAGGGTTACAACAGCGGCATTAAACAAAATCAAAATGGTGTTTGCCGGTGTGCAGGTTCCGCTGAAGTAAGCGGCTGGATACATCACAAGTAAGGTGAGAAGATAACTCCATAGCTGCGTGGGTAATTTTTTTATGAATGGCAAATCCTTTGTCAGCTGTGTCAGAATCAATACCATAACCAATACACCGGTATAAGTCGTAAGTGTTTCCCATGTGATAAAAGTAAATACAAGTTCCATGCAGTTGACCATGACCTCGCCTATTCCATATTGAAACAGGAATACAGCATTGCAGAATGCATTTTATGTAATGGAACATGCGAGAATTTCCTTTCTTTGCAGAATTGCAGCAGAGAGCGTATCAGGTACAGAACGAAGCAGAAGGTCTTAGAACGCGTTATGGTTCAAACGATACGCTGTTTTTATTGACATTGGTGATTGCATCGTATAGCTTTTGAAATAGCGCTTCGCTTTGCGGATACGCTTTGAGATAGGCCTGTGCCGTGTTGGACAGTCCGGCGATACGGCATACCTGTGTTTCATAAAAGCGTGCGTTTTTTGCTTGAATGGCAGAAAGCAGATTCGCTGCACCGAAATTTGCATCCGTTTGCGCTGAAATCCCGTCGACCTTTTCTGTACCCCATTGCCACATCCGCAGATTTGGATACGATTGGTCGCGCGGAACATATTTCTTATCCCGCCACAAAGCCAGCCACAGCCCATATGCGGTGACATCTCCCAGCCGATGTGTGAGATAATCCGGATTGGTATAGATGAGCGGTTCAAATCCGGCTTTTTTTACGGTGTCACAGAACGTTTGTACAATTTGTGTCAAAAGTTCTTTGTTTTTGGGCAGGCGGCTGTCTTCCACATCCACCGCAGCGCCAAGCGGAAGTTTTGCTTTGTACGGCTTGATCACAGAAAGAAAATATTCCGCTTCTTCGATGGCTTGTGCTTGTGTGGTGGCTGTGAGATAGTGATAAGCGCCGCAGATGATGCCGTTTGCATTTGCATTTTCTGCATTTTTTTTGAATGTACTGTCCTCGAATAAGTATAAGGACGAATTTTTGACGCTGCGTCCCTGTGTTGCTTTCAGCATCGCAAACCGGATGCCTGCATTGGCTGTTTTCTTCCAGTCAATGCTGCCCTGGTATACAGAGACGTCAATGCCGCGCAGTTTTGTGTCTATCAATGTATTATCCCTCTTTTCTGTAGGTATTCTGAGAACGAATGTCAAACTCCAGTAAGCCGACACGTTCTGTCAATGCCATAAAATCGGTACGCAGAGCGTTCAGCTCTCCACGCTGCTCTTTAGACGCTTCGTGCAGCGCTGCGACCGTACAGCGCAGTTCCGTCATCGCCCGTGTATTATTCATGATGGTTTTTGCAAATCCACCGAGCGCGCCGGCAAGCGTCAAAAGTCCTGTCAATATTTCCCATGTCATAAAAGAACCTCCTCAAAAATATATGTTCTATTATCATTCTCATTATAACAGAAAATCCATGTTTTGTCAAGCTCAAAAAAGAACAAAATTTCTGAAAAAATAAGTGCCGTAATCGACATATTTGAGAACTTTAGCATGGGTATGTCTTGGTTATGAATGGGATGTGTAGAGCTGACACGTAATTTTGTGTGACGGTCTCTATTTGTGTGAAAGGTATTTTTTACAAAATTATTTTTATACAGAAAAAAGGAAAAAAATTTCATGCAGAATCTTGACATTTTCCGTCGTATGTGTTATACTAATACCGTTATGAAATTGAGAAGCGATTTGTATCGTTGAGACCATAACTTTTATGCAAGTAAAAGTTATTTTCTTTGTGGTGTTGCGGCAGCGCCCTTAGGCGATTTTTGTCACAATACACAGTTTTCCATAGCAAGATTCTTCGACCGCTCCTATGACGCATCTGTTTCCATCCGGAATTTTTGTGTGATACGAGCCAACGCCAACGGACAGCCGGTCGAATGCCGAGCTCCGGGATGTCCCCGGAAACATGGCAACTTCTGTTGCTTTTTTATTGATTGCATACCTCAGCGTTTCGTTTTCCAACGATGTATGGAAAGCGTATCAGTGAGGGGTGAAGAACTGTATATTCTGAATGCATATTTTTCAGAAAACTGGAAAGGTGCGGCAGAGGCATACATGTCTTTCACAGATTTTATGAGTTGGTTACTTTATAACCGGGGGTTCTGTCAAAACAGTACCCATTTTTGTGCCGTGTTCTTTGCACTGTACAACAAGCTTGTGAAAAGGTCAATAAGAGTAGTAAAAGTACACCCTTGCTGGATGTGTTCGAGAGAATCGTTACTATATAGACTCTGATAACCCCATCGTAGGAAAAACAGATTTCGCTTCTGAAATACGTCTGCCGTTATTATGGCTTTTTGATCGGTCGTTTGATCGTTTCTTTCTGGAAATCGCACGTAGACGGGTTCATAATATTGAAGCAGGATTGATTTTCCATGCTATGGTTTGATGAAATACACAGATGTTGTGCATAAAGAGGGCACAGCGGCTGTGTTTTTTTATTTTTTCTTCATAAAATCATTTTGGAGGTTATATCGGCATGGAAAAAATCATTGAGCTTCATTCCATTATCAAGGAATTTGACGGTGAACGCGTACTCGACAACATTCATTTAGACATTTATGATAAAGAATTTGTTACCATTTTAGGTCCTTCCGGGTGCGGAAAGACGACGACGCTGCGTATCATCGGCGGTTTTGAAACGCCGGATTCCGGAGAGTGCTATTTTGACGGAAAGGTCATCAACGATGTGCCGGCCCATCGCCGTCACGTCAATACCGTCTTTCAAAAATATGCATTGTTCCCGCATCTGAATGTGTTTGAAAACATCGCGTTTGCATTACGTCTGCAAAAAGTACCGGAAAATGAAATCATTCGCCGTGTGCGTGAAATGCTTGATATGGTTGCACTGCGCGGCTTTGAACATAAAAATGTCAACTATCTTTCCGGCGGGCAGCAGCAGCGTGTAGCAATTGCAAGAGCTTTGATCAGTCAGCCCAGAGTGCTTTTGCTTGACGAGCCGCTCGGCGCTCTGGACCTGAAACTGCGCAAGGATATGCAGAACGAATTGAAAAAAATTCAGCAGCGTACCGGCATCACCTTTATTTATGTCACGCATGATCAGGAAGAAGCGCTTACCATGTCTGATACCGTTGTCGTTATGGCAGACGGTAAAATACAGCAGGTAGGTACGCCGATTGATATTTACAACGAACCGATCAATGCGTTTGTGGCGGACTTTATCGGAGAATCCAATATTCTGGACGGTGTGATGCTTGCTGACGGCAGGGTACGCTTTTCCGGAAAAGAATTTGTCTGCGTGGACAGCGGCTTTGAAAAGAATGAACCGGTGGATGTTGTGGTGCGTCCGGAAGATGTGGATTTTGTCGCACCGGAAAAGGGAATGCTGACCGGTGTGGTTTCCTCCGTGACCTTCAAAGGCGTCCATTATGAATTTATTGTAGATATCGGCGGCTTTAAGTGGATGATTCAGTCTACCGATTTTGTGGATCAAGACGAAAAAATCGGTCTGTCGATTGATCCCGATGCCATTCATATTATGCGTAAATCTGAATATTCCGGCAAATACGGCGACTATTCTTCGTTCTCTGATGAGCTGGATGCACTTTCCGATGCCAATACTGTGGAGGAAGAACTCTGATGAAAAAATTTTTCAGCAAAGGCACAGCGGTTGCCGCACCGCATCTTGTCTGGTGTGTGCTGTTTATTGTTGCGCCGTTATTATTTGTTTTATATTATTCCTTTACCGATACAAGCGGCGCGTTTACCCTTGAAAATATGCAGTCGCTTTCCGATTACAGCGATATCTTTTTGACCACTATTGAAATGTCAATCATTTCTACCTTTGGATGCTTTATCATCGGTTATCCGCTTGCCTATTTTATTTCCCGTTCCTCAGAGAAGCAGAAAAAGGTTTATATGGTGCTTTTGATGCTCCCGATGTGGACAAACCTTTTAATCCGTACCTACTCGATGATGGCGATTCTCGACGACGGCGGCTTCTTCAATACGCTGCTTTTGTCGCTGGAGCTTGCGCCTGTACATATTGTCGGTACCAAGGGCGCCGTGATTTTCGGTATGATCTACGACTTTTTCCCGTACATGGTACTGCCCATTTACACAGCAATTACCAAAATTGATCATCGCGTGATTGAGGCAGCGTCTGATCTCGGCTGCAATGGTATGCAGATTATGACACGTGTCATTCTTCCGCTTTCGCGTTCCGGAATTATTTCCGGCATTACGATGGTATTTGTGTCGTCTATCAGCACCTTCTATATTTCTCAGAAGCTTGGCGGCGGTACCTTTGAGCTGATTGGTGATACAATCGAACGCCAATTCCAAAGCCCGTCTACCTATCATATCGGCGCCTCTATTTCGCTTGTCATGATGATTCTCATTCTGATCTCTCTTGCGGTGATGAACCGTTTCTCAGATGAAGAAGAAAACAGCGCGGCGCGTTCCAGAATCGGAAAATAAAAGGAAAGGAAATACATTTACATTCGTAAATACGACGGTTATTTTATATGAAATATATTTCAAAAATTTATATTGCCCTTGTTTTTTTGATCTTGTATATCCCAATTCTGGTACTGATGCTGTTTTCTTTTAATAAGACCAGCAATACCGGTGCGTTTGACGGCTTTTCACTTTACTGGTATCGAGAGCTTTTCAAGAGTCCGGAAACCTTTACGGCCCTGAAAAATACCTTGATTCTTGCAGTGAGTGCATCCCTCATTTCCACTGTGATTGGAACAACTGCTGCTGTCGGCATGGTGAAAATGAAGAGTCGGTTTTTCCGTTCTCTTGTCAATTCTATTACCAATGTCCCGATGATGAATCCGGAAATCGTCACAGGTATTTCGATGATGTTATTGTTTGTCGCCATTGGTACCATTGTTAACGCTGCCGATAAGCTGTCTTTCTGGACGCTGCTGATTTCTCATGTGACATTTTGTCTGCCTTATGTGATTCTGTCTGTTATGCCGCGTGTCAAGGCGATGGATAAATCCATTCCGGAAGCGGCGATGGATCTCGGCTGTACACCGCTGCAATCCTTTTTCAAGGTGGAACTGCCGATGATTATGCCCGGTATTGTGACCGGGATGATTATGGCGTTTACCTTGTCGCTGGATGATTTTGTCATCAGCTATTTTACCAACGGAAACGATTTCCAGACGCTGCCTCTGATGATTTATTCGATGACAAAGAAGGAAGTCAAACCGGATATCTATGCACTGTCTACCCTGATGATCATTGCAATTACGGTACTTCTGATTCTTTCCAACTTTTCCGGCTCCAAAGGTGAAATGGAGAAAAAACGCCATGAACGTATGCTTGCCAAAGCTGCAAAAAAGCAGAACCATCAGGCATTTGCGGAAAGTAAAGGAAAATAAGGAAAATAGAAAGGAAACCTTCGCACGATCCAGACAGGGAAGCAATTCCATCTTATTGAATTGCCTTTACCATGCGGAAGATGCGAGGTCATGGTCATGTTGATGAAAAGAATGACGCTGTTTGCCGTATTTGCGCTTGTCATGTGCCTTTGTGTTGGCACTTTGGCTGGGTGCGGTGGTGAAAATGATGTGGTGACATTAAACGTTTATAACTGGGGAGAATATATTTCCGACGGTTCTGAGGATTCTTATGACGTAAATGCCGCATTTGAAGAATGGTTCAATGAAAATTATGCAGAGGAATACGGATTTTCTGTTAAGGTGAACTATACAACATATGCTTCCAACGAAGATATGTACAATAAACTGCGTTCCGGCGCTGCAACGTACGATGTTATTTTTCCGTCGGACTACATGGTAGAACGCCTTATCAACGAGGGATTATTGGAACCGCTCAATTATGACAACATTCCGAATGTGGAATACATTGATCCTGCGTATCGGGATTTGTTCTACGATCCGGAAAACACATACTCTGTGCCGTATATGTTTGGTATGGTGGGCGTGATTTACAATACCAATATTGTTGACGAAGCAGATGTGGGTTCCTGGGATTTGATGTGGAACGAAGCATATAAGGGGAAAATTTTGCAGTTCAACAACCCCCGCGATGCGTTTGGTACGGCGATGTATGCGCTGGGGATTGATGTCAACTCCGAAGAAATTTCCGATTGGGAAGCGTCGCTTGCGCTGCTGCAAAAGCAGAAGCCGCTTGTACAAAGCTATGTCATGGATGAAGTCTTCAATAAAATGAAGAATGGCTCTGCCGCCATTGCTTCCTATTATACCGGCGATTTTCTGACAATGTATGAATCCAATGACGCACTTGCCTTTTATTATCCCAAAGAAGGAACCAATGTCTATGTGGATGCCATCTGTATTCCGACATGCTGCCGTAACAAGGACATTGCAGAATTGTATATCAACTTCCTTTGTTCTGAGGATGCAGCGGTCGCCAACGCAGAATATACCTATTATGGTTCTCCGAATCTCCTTGTCCGTGAAAATGAAGAATATATTGAGGTACTGTCCGAAGTGCATCCGGACGCGATTTCATTGATCTATCCCGATGAAAACCATGCGGTGATGTCTTCTTATTTCCATACACTGAATGATGAAATGCTGGACGTGCAAAATGATCTTTGGTCGCAGTTGAAAATTGAAAGCACACAAAGTGCATGGATTCCAATTGCGGCATGGGGCATTGTCGCCGTGCTGGTTCTGTATCTTGGATACGGTATTGTCCGGAAACGGATTCGTGAAAGCCGATATTAAACAAAAAGACTTGGGTTGTCGCATGCGGCAGCCCAAGATTCATTTCGGTAAACAAATTATTTTTTGATTTCGACGGTGATCCCTTTTTCGTCGGAAATGTAAGCATTTTCAAGCAGTCTTGCCAGTGCAATGGCATCGTCCATGCCGAATTGAATTTCGGCTTTTCCGTCTACTGCCTTGATAAAGTTCACAAGCGGCTCGTCCAGACGCTTTGGCAGCTTGTTTTCCGGTACACGTACCATTTCGTCGCTGTATTTTCTGGTTTCCGGTGTGGAAATCATCACCTTCTGATCGGTTGCACACAAAAATCCGTCTGTACCGTAAATTTCAAATGCCCATGGAGAAATTGGAGTGACAAACGAGGTTTCAACGATGGCAATTGCCTTGTTTTCAAACTCAATGGTGTTGACGGCATTGTCATCGACCGGCTTATCGGTCAGGGTATTGTACATAGAACTGATACGAACCGGCATGCCGAAGAGGTATGCGGAAATATACATCGGGTGGCAGCCAAGGTCCATCATTGCGCCGCCGCAGGCATCCTTCTTTTCATACCAATATGCAGGCAGCCAATTGCCGGATGCACCGCCGTGTGCATTGCGGAAACGGCCAATTGAAACTTTGCCGAGTACACCGGAGTCGAGAATTTGCTTTGCATACTGAACAGAGGGATAGCAGCGGTGCGGATACGATATTTCAAACAGCACGCCGGCTTCTTTCACAGCTTCGGCGATGTCCTCGCATTCCTTGACCGTAGGTGCAAGTGTTTTTTCTGTAAAGATGTGCTTTTTTGCCTTAGCCGCTTTCATGATCACTTCGTGGTGCATGGAAGTCGGGGTACCGACGATAACGGAGTCAATGTCATTTCGTGCAAGCAGCTCGTCAAGGCATGCGACAGCTTCACAGCCAAGCTCTGCAGCCCAAGCCTTTGCAACTTCAAAATCCGGATCCCACACTGCCTTGCAGGTACCGCCTGCTTTGATTGCTTCTCTGGCATATCCCGGTGCATGAACATGCCATTTTCCAAGCATTGCAAAATTTACCATGGATATAAATCCTCCTTTGATATGAATCATAGTCCTTGTTTTTTTATTTTTATGATACACGGTATATTGTTTTGCAGCGTTATTCTGCGATTTCCACTTCTGATGATAGAAAGGAAATGGGTACCGCGTATGACATTATTATATCATATCTTTTCTTATGTGTAAACAAGTTACGGTAAATTTTTTCTAAAATAATTCGTATTCAACAAATCGTTGCACTTCACTTGACAATTCGAGTACGATTGCCATTTTATTTTTATGACCATAACTTCGCGCAAGCGAAGTTTTCCTTTCTTTGTGGAGTTGTGACGATAGTCACAAAACACGGTCTGAAAATTTATTTTCAGACTTCTCTCCTTCCAAACAAAACAAAGCCCTTTTTCTCATATGGCTCTGTTTTCATATCAACCAGTGTATAGCCTGTTTCGCTGATTGCTTTTTTCAAATCTTCTTCGGATATATGCGATTCTGTGATAATCTCTGTTACACCTTTGCTGTGCGAAGATGTGACTTTTTTCACTGAAAAGGATTTTCTTATGGCATCGTTGATATGTGACTCGCACATTCCGCACATCATTCCATCAATTTTCATAGTAATTTTAATCATAATCGTTCCTCCGTTGACATTTCTTTGCTTCGGCATATGTAAGCGTCAGACTTCCGCCGAGAATTTCACTTTTTGTTATGGTAAAACCGCTTTCATTCAGAAAATTCAGATAGTCCTCCGGCGTCCATTTATGAAACACCTTGAACCCAGAAAGTTCCATGAGCCGTATTTTCAGTCTGCCGAATACACTTCCCGCCGCCGTAAAAGTCGGGGCAATCAAAATGCCGTCTTGTTTCAGTACACGTCCTATTTCGTCAAGTGCCTTTTTGGGATTTGGCATAATGTGTATCTGCGTTGTAAATAGATATGAGCCAAAAAGGATAGGAAATTCCAGAAAGATATCTTTCCGTCGTCAGCAAGAGCAGAAAGGCAAAAAATACAGCCGTTCTGCTTTCGCCAAGCGACTGATATATTTTTTGTATATATGAAAAAAGCGGATAAGTTTTTTTACTTACCCGCTGGAATCGTATTCAATTTTGGCTTTCACAGGAGTTCGATTCCTGTCAGACGGCAAAAATATGGGGGCTGTTGCAAGTTTTTAACTTGCAACAGCCCGTATGGTTCTTGTACACGCAGATTTCGCTCGTAAGAAACAAAAAAGTCCGATAA
>JAGAVJ010000042.1 GCA_017942005.1 Clostridia bacterium
GGGGAACATATCTTTTATCTGTTCCCACTGTTCATCTGTCATTTCATATCTTTTGCTTGTCATTTTTTTGCTCCGTTCCTTTTTCTTTATTATAGCACTTTCGGAGCTTTTGGGCAATTTTTTGTTTTCAGATACGCCTTAGATTCTTTCAACATTAAATTATATTATATATTAAAAGTTTTTGGGGGTCTTAGGGGACTTTTTTCAAAAAGTCCCCTAAATCGTCCCCTTCGTTCACTCAATAACGGTATCCTTGGCATCCTCTGCGGACACTGCAATTTCTTCTTCCAAATCCGGAACCAATTCCGGCGCAACAATCGGTTTTAAAGCACGGCAAATCCGCTCTCCCTGCATTGCAACCGCCGGCGCTTTCCAATGAAAGGTATCATTCATATTTTCCCGTTTATTCAATGCTGCCATGGGCGTATAAAGGTCGATGATCGGCAAGCCCTTTTTGTGTGCAAATGCAGAAATGCTTTCGTTGATACGCATAACGATGGAATTCTTGTCCCTGTCTGCGACCGGCGTGCACAGCGTCAAAAACAGCGGGATGCCCTTGCACTTGTCCGAAATGAAGCGCACGGTATTGGCGTATGCCTCCTCCCACTCATCAGGAGAAGCCGTCAGACTGTGCAGACCGTTGTTGAAGCAGATTGCGTCATACCAATACGAATCCAGCATATAATCCAGTTCCCGCAGATAGTCGGGGTCGGTCACACATTTTGAGCTTGCCCAGAATGTCACATTGGCATATTTGCCCAGTCCTTCACGGACGGTGCTCTGATATGCATTGCAAATGGAATCTCCGATCAACAGAACACGCGGTGTTTCTGTATCACGGGCATTGAAGGAATAGGAAATCGACCACTCGATGTTTTCCGGGGTATGGGTGGTTTCGAGCAGTGCATAGTCCTGATAGCGAATCATAATTTTTTTTAGGCTTTGTGTGCTGCGTCTTCACACGATATCTGCCGTTTGGCAAATACGGGAATACGCCGACACACAGAAAGCCTTCCTTTCTTGTGGAATTGCGATGGAATTTTCACGCTTATTTTTTTATTTGGAATGAAGAATTTACACGTCATACGGCGCAGTAAATCTTATTTTTAACTAAAATGGAAGAAGCTGCAACAGCCATTCCACAGCATAAACGGTCACGCATGCCGATACGGCGACGGTCAACAGTCCCTTGCCAAAAAAGGCAAGAATCACAGAGACAATCAGCCCGATGGCGGCAGACCAAATATTGGATGTGGAATAGAGAATTGCCGGAAATGTCATGGCGCCCAGTACAGCGTAGGGGACATAATAGAGAAACGATCTGATAAACCGATTGTGTATCGGTCGGCGGATTAACAAAAGCGGCACCATACGGATGAGGTAGGTAACGCCCGCCATGACAAGCGTATAGGCAATCAGCATCGGTACTTGCGTTGTTGTCATGGCTGCACCTCTTTTGACGGAATGTCAGCTGTCGTCTCCGCAGCTTCGACGGGAATCGGCGCAAACACCGCGCCGAGCGCTGCCGCTGTCACAGCACAGAGGATGATGACAAAACCGGAGGAAACATGCTGCTTTAAAAACGGCAGATACTGGAACGCGCAGGACAGCAGCACCGCGCCGCCAAGTACACATGCGACAGCACGGTCTTTCCTTGCCGGGGGAATGACAATCGCAATAAACATACCGTAAATGGCAATGCCAAGCGCCGCCATCACGCGGGCAGAAAGCAGTCCGGAAGCAACGCAGCCAAGCAGCGTCCCAAGCGACCAGCCAAGGTACGGCGGCAGGATCAAGCCATACAGATAGTACCGTCCGACAAGTCCCGGCTGTCCGGACGCCACCGCGAACACCTCGTCCGTGTTGCAGAACGAGATGATCAGGCGGTCAATCAGCCGCACGGTTTTGTCGAGCTTTTGTGAAAGCGATACGCTCATCAGCGCATACCGCATGTTGATGACGCACTGCGTCAGAATCATTTCCCCCATGGTACAGCCGACGACCATTAAATCGAGTCCCGCCAGCTGTCCGGCAGAGGTCACATTGGTCATGGATATGAGAACGGCAATCCATGCGGGAACACCGCGCAAAACCGCGGCAATGCCGAATGCAAAGGCAACGGATAGATAACCAAGCCCAATTGGCAGTCCGTCCCGCATACCGCGAAAGAGTAATTCACGGCGGGTGCTGTTTTGCATACGGATATTTGTTTGCATTTGCTGCATAGGAAAAAAATCAGACTCCGTAGATAAAATTTAGAATGATAATCACCGCAACGGTTTCACGGTAAACACGGTTTCCTTACCGAAATGAGAATGCATGCATTCTCATGAAACTGCTTTTTCGTCAGTTACACCTTATTGGGCGCTGTATTTGCGTTGACGTACAGCAGCTCTCCCATTTTGCCTTCTGCAAGCACAACGCCGTCGGAACGAATCACGCGGCAGCCTTCCCGGTCAAGCAGGACGTCAAAGGAGATGCCGTGTGCGCAGATATTTCTGAGATAAAGGTGATCGATGCCGCAGAGGAAGGAAAGCGTCGGCTTAACGGTAAAGCTGTACCGTCCTGTGGGGTTCAGACAAAGGATTCCCTCTGTAATCACCTTGCAGAACAGCGCAGATTCCCCGGAAAGCTGACGTCTGCCGCCCTCCGGATAGGCTTCCACCGCATACGGCACACGTTCTCCAAGCAGCCGGTTCTCTGCGTAGCGCAGTAAAAGGTGCAGCGCAACCTCCGTCTTTCCGGCAGCAAAGATTCCGCGCAGTGCATACAGTGTAGAACGGTCCCAGATGGTGGTCGACCCCTCTTCGGTCAAAAAGCCGTCGGGCCGCATCAGCGCATCGGAACACAGCGCATCCACCGTCGCATCCGCACGTGTATACATCCCAACGCACAGCGGCATGCAAATCCAGGAACGCAGCTTTTCACAGCCGTCATAATACCGGTATGCGTTAAAACCTCCAACCGTTGCGCCGAAATACGCTTCCATTGCACAGGAAAGCGCTTCCGCGCGTTCTTCATACACGCTTGCCTGTGCAGCATCGCCAATTTCCCTCTCCAGCGCCGCCAGATAGCCAAGTCCCGCATATGCAAGCGATGAGGTACAGAGATTGGCGTCTCCGGAGGGGAACCGTCCTTCCAGTTCATCGGAATCGGAGGCAATCACTCCGGCGGCGTTCTTTTTCCGCTCACAGTATTCCGCACACCAACGCAGCGCAGGCAGAAGCTCCTCTGCATATTCCGGCACACCGCAGGACAGCGCAAAACGGGATGCGCCGTACAAATACATAGCGGCATCTCCGCGGTCACCGGCACCGTTCCAGTAGTCGATGCCTTCTGCAATGACAGAGGACGGAATCGGCGCATAATCGTCACTCATAAACGGGATATACATCCGATATGCATTCATCGCAGCGTCAATGAGCACCTTGTCCCCCGTGTATGCAAAATACGGTCCCGCATACTCCACCTGATCGTTGCACCAGGTCGCCGCATAATAACTGAATCCGCCCGGCGCATGCAGCTTTCCGTACCCAAAGCGCGTATCAAACACGCTTTCTCCTGCACGCAGCTTTGCAAAGCGGAACATGGCATCCAGTACCGCATTGCCGGTATCCAACTGCATCGGGGTACACAGCGCACGAATTTTTTCCATTCTGTCGTGATATGCGACAACGGCGCTGTCGCTTGGGACAGGCTCATTTGCCGTGCGTCCTGTGATTTGCACGGTATAGGTCACACATTCTCCCGCAGCCAGTGTCACCGGTACAAAATCGGTGTGATACTCCAAAAGATTGACTCCCATCGGCCCCATGACGCGGGCAATACATGCAGGCGGCGCGGTTTGGGTCAAAGCCACAGGCGCGGATTTTGTATTCGTCACTGTCACCACTTCAAAACACAGCCGTTTCTCTTTTGACGGAAAACAGCGGTGCGTGACAGTACAGCCTTCCTCTGTGCTGCATATAAGATACAGCGTTCCGTCCAGTTCTGCACGGCGCAGCGTCTCTTTTGCTTCTGTCCCATCGATATACAGTACCGGAAGCGCATCGCGCGGGAGTTCCATCTGGAAGGATGCGTGGGTATTGTTCGGGCGTATGCGCAGTGTGGGGAATACCGGATGATGCTTTAAGACAAAGCCGGTTTCGTCCATTCCATATTTCACGACATGCGCACAGCCAAAGCCAGCCATTTCAAGGTCGTCTGTGTGGATATCCCCCACAGCGACATCCCATGCAACGGCTTTTCCGTCTCTGATTACGTTCCAGCGTGTCATCAATGCTTCCTCCTCATAACAACAACACCGTTTGTCGGGACATCCTCGATCACGGGGATCATCTGCTTGCCGTCGTCGGAAGACAGGATACCGCTTCCCACAACATTCCCCATACAGTCACGGATCTCATAGGTATACGCAAGCTTCTCTTCACAAATGAGAAGGATTCGGTGTGCAAGAGACGCATTGACAAGCACAATTTCATCGGTCGGCACTTCAATATAGGCACACATACCGTCATAAACCGCACCGACCTGTACTCCCTCGCTTCTTGCGGACACATACGGGAAGTTGTTTGCATAGCTGTGATACAGCATCGTACCGCCAAGCAGCGTATCGCGGTATTTTGTCCACAGTGCAGTATAAGCTGCCACCATCTTCTGCTGTCCCTCGGTCATGCAGTGCCACTTTGTAGAAATCTGCGGTACGGCAAACAGGACACCTGTCAGCTGGAATGCCGCCTCCTCCGGTGTTTCGTCATAATGCCACATGACCATATCGCTGTGCACAGCAGTGTTTCCGCTTGTCATGCGCAGAGACAGCGAACCCATGCGGTTTGTATAGCTGTCACAAGGACAGTCGCCGACACGGAACATATTGCCGAAGGTCCGCATCAGAGGTCCGATATAGGACTGACGGAATTCCAAAAGGATATCGGGATTCAGGGCACGAAGCGCGGCAATGACATCCTTTAACAGTCTGTCCACCGCATCATAGACCGACACATAATCCATACCGTCCCGCACCTCTGCGGACTGACGGAACGAATCGACAAAGTCGAGCTTAAAGCCGTCCAGACCCCAATCCAGTACCGCATTCCGGTACAAATTGATCAGATATTCCCGCACCTCCGGGAATCTTGGATCCAACACGTGCGTTTTTCCCGACGCACAGTACAGCATTTTATCGGAAAAGCGCTTGTAGGCGTCTGTATATTCGCCGACGAACGGTACGGAGTACCAAAGCATGAACTTCATGCCCGTCTCATGCACCGCATCGACAAACGCCTTCATATCGGGTACCTTGACGCTGGTCGGCATCCAGTCGCCGCAATAATCATAGCCGCGCGCGTTGTCGTCGGTCTGCCAGCCGTCGTCCACAATCAGCACACGGCAGCCTGCACGCGCAAACTGTCTGCATTCCTCTACAATTGCCGGAACGTCTACCTGCTGGTGATAAGAGTACCATGCGGAATAAAGCGGCATTTTCGCGTCGTCCGGAACCGCCGCCGGCTGATAGCCGTCATAGGACTCCCACCATTTGGTGACATCGGCAACGCATTCGTAAAACTTTTTATCCGTGCGGGTATCGATACGGATGTCGGTTTCATAATGGGAAACTGCACAGCCGACATGAATGAGAATCACCATGTCAAGGCATCCGTTTTCTTCAATAATGCCGGTATGCATCCGCACGGAATTCTTTGCGTCAGAGCAGGCAAGCGTGATGCGGTTGCTGTCGTCATAAGCAAGCGCCGACATCACCGGTGCGCCGGACATGGCACAGGAGCCAAAGTAACCGCCCCAGTTCGGCATAATTCCCTTTCCGTGATAGCTGAGCGGACTCCACAGCGCGTGGACGCAGATATCCGGAATCTGTCTGGAAATATTTAATTCCAACTCTGCGGCACCGTCGTGTGCGTCTGCCGTCACGTGTACAAGTTCAATACCGTCCGCAAGCGCCTTTGATGTATAAGACACCGTGAATGCATCGCTGTGTTTGATTTTATATTCCTTTTGATTCATACGCTTTCCTCATCTTCATAGTCACAGACGATCACACCGTCCGGAACATTAAAATCGTTGATCTGTTTCCCGTTTTCATCCCGCTTCATGTCGATGACGATCATCCCGCGCGGTGTGGGAATCTCCACATGCGCAAAATCAAGGCCGAGAAGCTTCGGACAAAGATTGATCTTTGCATATCCGGGGGTCAGAATGGTTAAGCCTGACAGTGCCTTTGGCAATGCATAGGCGGGCGTTCCGCCCCATGCATGGCTGTGATCAAAGTGATAGCCCTCCGGCGCAACAAAGCCTTCTGCCAGTCCGCCGGGACAAGCACGGCACGGCGCCTTCCATTCTTCCAGGATTTGTCTTGTATAGGTTTCCCGCAGACCGTTTCTGTAAACCGCCTCCAAAAGGAAGTGCATAAAGTACGGCTGGATATCGCCAAGTGATGTATCCTCCATGACCTTGTGCAGAAGAGCACAGGCGGCGGGTTGATCAACAATCCCGAAATAAGCCGCAAGAATATTCGCATGCTTGCGGTAATACCGTTTCTCCACGTTCTGCGGCATCCAGCCGCCGATCAGATACGCCGGCGTTTCTGTGTTCAGTCCTTCAAAAAATAGGCCGCGCTGCGGATCATAAAGCAGTGTGCATACGGCGTTCTGCAATGCCGCCGCTGCCTCTCTGCACTGCTTTGCCATTGCCGTTTCATCCAGCTCCGTATAAATGCGCTGTGCAGTTTTCAATGCGCCGTAATAGAACAGATTGAGACAGGTCTGTCCCAGTGCCTTTGGCGGATGATGCAGGTTGATTCCGTCCGGATACAGCCAGTCGATGAACATGTAGTCGGGCGGTGTTTCAATAAGACCGTTCTCTCCAACATAAGAAGCAAAACGATCCAGAAGCAGCATCAGTGCTTCTTCACAGTCGGAAAGCAGCGTTTTGTCGCCGGTCAGCATAAAGACATCCCACAGCATCTGTACCCAAATCAGCGAATAGGTTGTGTGGAACATTCTGCCGTCGCGGTAACGCAGAAGCTCCGCCGTTCTGCGCACGTCAAACGCCGACAGCGTCTGGTCGCCAAACGTAAACTGCGTCATTAACATCTCTATATAGTAGTCGCCGGTACACGCCATTGGCTCACAGTGGCGCGGACTGTCCAGGTGCAGCGTCTGGCGGCAGTATTTTAGGGTATGGGTACAGACGTCTGTGACAAGATTCAGGTCTTCGTCCGAGGTCACGGTTTTGGCATGCGTATATACCGGATAGTGTACCGCAATCGCGCCAAAGGTGATGGTCGCCGGGGCAGCGCCGGTATTTGTCACGCGGACGCGCAACCCACCGGCGGAATGGATGTCAAAGCCGCGGTATTCTGTATTTTCAACAAATACATACTGCTCGCCGGATCCCTCCTCATCGGTTTCAAAGCAGTGTACCGTCACTTCCACCGTGTTACTGCACTGTGCCGATACAGATAGATAGCAGGCATAAATTTTATCAAAGGACAGAATACGCTCCACCGTCTCACCGGGAGCAGCAGTCACCACAGGGTCTTCCGCCTTGAGAAGATGCTCCGTACACGGCGCAAGCGGGGAGGTCATGGCGTGCCAGATATTCGGCGTGAGTTCTGCCTTGACAAAGCCGTCATTTGGGATACGTCCGTCGTATCCTCCCGGCTGATAGGCGCCGAGATAGCGGATATCCCATGTTTCGTCTGTCAATAGGACCTGCTTTGTGCCGTCTTCAAACGTCACATGCGCGCTTAAAAAGAAGCCGCCGTGTCCGTGCGACATCTCAAACATGCGCGTCGGCTGCATTTTGACCATAGCGCGAAAGTCAAGCACGCCTTCTCCAAACGAAGCGCATTCCCCTGCCGTCACTCGCAGTTCGGTTGCATACTGCTGCGGGTAGACGCGATCATTGTATAAAAAATCGCCGCCGATGCTTGCCGGTCCTGTCGCCAAAAGCTTGCCGTCCAGATACAGCACAAATGCTGTATCGGCAGAAAAACGCAGCTGTGCCGTGCGGATGCGTTTGCCCAAAGTATACGTTTTTTTCAGTTCTGCCACGGCATAGGTTTCCTTTTGCCCGGAGGCAGTCAGCGTTGTCGTCTGATGTGAAGGATACATATCCCGTGGAAGCCATATCCATTTTTCAATGGGTTCCATCTGTTTCATTTACGATCATTCTCCTTTCCTTTTAGGGGAGTTGGAAACGTCCCGTCTCCCATATCTTATCTCATTTCAATAGTCCCCGTACAAAACCGGATACAGGGAAAAGTCAGACAATTTCATATTCTATTATTATATCACGATGTGCGGTGGAAATCAAGATAAAAGTCTGAAAAATAAATTTTTCAGAGTGGAAAGTAACCCGAAAAAGATTTTTACTGTGCCAAAAACCGCCCGCAGTAGGTGTCTATTAAAAAATACAGCCGTACTCCTTTCATCACAAGCAGACATGGCTTATACAAATGTACACAAAAAATATGTACGGATTTATCCCCAAACCCCTTGCTTTTTTGAATGGAATCATGTATACTTATATATAGAAACAGGATTCCACTTCTTTTACTGAAAGGATCACGCAAAATGACAGAACAGCAATATTTAAAAAATTTAAATGTTCCCGAAGGTCCCATCGACTGTGTTCTCGATACCGATACCTATAACGAAATTGACGACCAGTTTGCACTTTCCTTTATGATGAAGCACGATAAGCTCAACGTGCGTGCGCTGTATGCCGCGCCGTTTTTCAACAACAACTCCACCTCTCCCGAGGACGGCATGGAAAAGAGCTACGATGAAATTCTCAATTTGCTTTCCTTGATGGGGACGCCGGAAAAGAAATCCATCACCTTCCGCGGCAGCCGCACCTATCTGCCGGACGAAAAGACACCCGTTCCCTCTCCCGCTGCAGATCATCTCTGTGATCTTGCAGAAACTTATTCTCCGGAGCATCCGCTGTATGTCGTCGCCATCGGCGCAATCACAAACATCGCCTCCGCCCTGCTTTATAATCCGAAAATCGCGGAAAATATCGTCATTGTCTGGCTTGGCGGTCACGATAAGAGCTGGCCCGACACCAAAGAATTCAATATGGTGCAGGATATCGCTGCCGCACGTGTGGTCTTCGGATGCGGCGCCCCCGTCGTACAGCTGCCGTGTATGGGTGTTGTATCCGCATTCTACACCACAAAACCGGAGCTGGAATACTGGCTGCGCGGCAAAAATGCACTTTGCGACTATCTCTGCGATCACACCATCGCCGAAGCGGAATCCTATGCAAAAGGCCGCGTATGGAGTCGTGTCATCTGGGATGTTACCGCGGCTGCATGGCTTGTCAATGACGGTCAGCGCTTCATGACCTCTGTCCTGGAACCCGCTCCCATTCCAGAATACGACGGTTACTATGCCTTTACACAAAACCGCCATATGATCCGCCGCGTCACCCATATCAATCGTGATGCGCTGTTCGGTGAATTGTTCCGCGTACTGGCACTTTAAGAGGGAGATACATTTTGGGGAAAACTTTTTTAAAAAAAAGCTTTTCCCCAAACCCCTTTCAAAAAACTTTCATATGATTTTATTTCCAGTTTCGTTTGGAAACGGACAAAATTACATACACTGCTGCCACCGGGTAGTGATGCGAAAAAGCATTCGTTGCACATCGTTAGGTCTTAGAAGATGTGCATACGGATGCTTCTGTTGTTTTAGACAATAATCATTTGCGGCTTATCCTGTAACGCCGGTGGAACGCAAAATTCTAAATACTAAAGAAAGGTGTATATCTATGCGTCGGGAAAAACAAAAATCGATATTCGCATATTTTACAAAAGGAGAAATCACACTGTGGTGTACATCAATCGTCTTGATTGTCAGTTCCTTTTTGCTTTTTGACAGAGAAAATAATCTCACACTCGCAGCCTCTGTCATCGGCGTCACATCGCTGATCTTCAACGCAAAGGGAAATCCCATCGGACAACTTTTGATGATTTTGTTCAGCATCTTATACGGTATCATTTCCTATACGTTCACGTATTACGGAGAAATGATCACCTATTTGGGAATGACAGCGCCGATGGCTGTTTTTGCATGGATTTCATGGTTAAAAAATCCCTACGACGGCAGCAAAGCGGAAGTCAGGGTCAACCGACTGAAACGGAAAGAGATTTTTTTCATGGTCGGTTTGACCGCAGTGATAACCTGCATCTTCTATTTTATTTTAGCAGCGTTTCACACCGCAAATCTGATCCCGAGCACCCTATCTGTTGCAACAAGTTTTCTTGCTGCGTATCTGACCTTTCGGCGAAGTGCATTTTATGCAGTCGGTTATGCGGCGAATGACGTGATACTCATCGTTTTATGGACATTGGCAACGCTTTCCGATCTCTCCTATCTCTCCGTCGTGATATGCTTTATCCTGTTTCTTGTAAATGATATTTATGGTTTTATCAGCTGGCGGAAAATACAGAAGCGGCAGGAAGCGTCCTTGAATGCGAAAAGCTGACGCTGCCGCATCAGTCTGGCGATACCGCGCCTTATGGAAAAAAGATTGACAAGTTCCCCTCCTTATGATATAATTGCAGTACATACGCTGTATCAGCGGATTGACCGGTACGATCATTTTTGTAAAATCAAGAAAGGAAGCTTCGTTTTACGCGAAGCTATGGTCAAAAACATGAAGCTATCTGTCGATTATGCCGTACCAATCGGAAAAATCAAGCCGATGAATGCGGTCAACAACGGTCCCGTGTACACAAAAAACAGCGATCAGAATTCCGGAAATCTTCCGGAATATACCGCTGCAAACATTCCCTTTGCACGCACACATGACGCTGCGTTTTTCTCAAAATACGGAGGAGAACATACCGTCGACATACACGCCGTTTTTCCGAACTTTGACGCAGACCCCAACAGTCCGGATTCCTATGACTTCCAGCTGACCGATGAATATCTGGAAACCATTATGGCAGCCGGGACACAGGTATTCTACCGCCTCGGCTCCAAAATCGAGCACAACTCCAAAAAGTACGGCATCCTTCCGCCAAAGGATTTTCAGAAGTGGGCGGTCATCTGTGAACACATCATTGCCCACATCAATGAAGGCTGGGCAAACGGACATCATATGGGCGTTGTATATTGGGAAATCTGGAATGAGCCGGACTTGTACGGCAAGTGCTGGCTTGGGACGCCGGAACAGTTTTACGAGCTGTACGCCGTCACGGCAAAGCACCTGAAAGCCCGCTTCCCACATTTAAAAATCGGTGGTCCGGCGGTAACAGGCTACAATGAAGGGTGGCTTCGTCCGTTTTTTGCACGCATCCGTGATGAGCATCTTCCGTTTGATTTTTACTCCTGGCACTGCTATGCAAATACGGTAGAAGCGCTCTGCCGCAACGTACAGCTTCACCGTGCGCTTTTGGACGAATACGGTTTTTCTGATACGGAAAGTATTTTAAATGAATGGAACTATGTATGCGGATGGGGCGGTGACGACTGGATCCGGAGCATCGAAACCATGGTCGGTCTGAAGGGAGCTGCATTTATCGCCGCAGTCATGGCATCCTGTCAGGGAGAACCTGTCGACATGCTGATGTATTATGACGCCCGTCCATGCGGCATGAACGGTCTGTTTTCCATGTACACCTATAAAACACTGAAAGGCTATCACACCATCCAAACCTGGGGAGAAATGCTGAAAATGGGAACCTCCTGTAAGGTTGCCTGCGATATTCCCAATCTGTATGCTGCCGCGGCAAAGTCTGACAGCGGAGACGAGATTACCATGATTTCGTATTACAGTGACAAGGACGATGCTCTCCCAAAGACCTTTACCGTCACACTGGACCATGCAAAAACAGAAGAACACACACTTTATCTGCTTGATGATGTACATGATATGACCGCTGTGGAAACGATATATTCCGACAATGGAAGCTTCCAGCTGACCATGAAGGCAAACACTGTAGCGGTAATTCGATAATACCGGTGTCTCTCCATTTCAAACAAGCACAGCTGTATCCTGCAATCAACGCTCCTATAAAAAAGGATCGGTCAATCATGCCGATCTTTTTTTATTTTTTCAACATGCACGGGAATGCTCACGGCTTTTTCAGCGCACCGATTTTTTCTGCATACGCACGCGCCGCCTGCTCGGTTTTATTGTCTCCGTATTCATAATAAACCGCATGGACCAAGTCGTCCGGCAGATACTGCTGCCTGACATAATGATTCGGGAATAAATGCGGGTATTTGTAATCCTGCCCATGTCCGAGATTCTCAGCGCCGCTGTAGTGACAGTCGCGCAGGTGATCTGGAATCTTCTGCCCTTTTCCTGCATGAATATCAGAGGCGGCACGTTCATATGCGGTAAGCGCCGCATTGGATTTCGGCGCGGTTGCAAGCATCACCGCCGCATTGACCAGCGGAATCCGTGCTTCCGGCAGACCAAGCTCTCTTGCAGAGGTCACACACGCCTGTGTGATTGCGGCCGCCATCGGATATGCCGCGCCGATATCCTCACTTGCAATGACAAGCAGCCGCCTGCACGCGGAAATGAGGTCGCCGCCTTCCAGCAGCTTCGCAAGATAGAACACCGCCGCATCCGGGTCAGAACCGCGGATGGACTTCTGCAGTGCGGACAGCGTATCATAATGAGAGTCACCGTCCCGGTCAAACGCCGCCATCGATTGCGGAATCAATACGGACAACAGCGGCATCGTGATGCCCTCCGTTTCGTTTGCCGCATAATAGGCGTTTTCAAGGATACCAAGCGCCCGCCGCACATCGCCTGCTCCCGCCTGTGCTACGGCAAGCAGCACCCCCTCGTCTGCCGCAACGGCTGTTTTGTGCTCCCCGTTTAACAGGGCAAGACCGCGGGCAAGCGCCGCCGCAATTTCCTTTGGCGAAACCGCGCGGAATTCAAACACAGAACTTCTGGAAAGCAGCGCGTTATAAACATAAAAATACGGATTTTCCGTGGTCGATGCAATTAAGGTTATACGGCCGTCCTCAATGAATTCCAACAGCGACTGCTGTTGTTTTTTGTTGAAATACTGTATCTCATCGAGATACAAAAGCACACCGCCTGTGCCGAACATGCCGCGCGTCTGCTCTGTCACTTCTCTGATATCGGAAAGCGACGCAGTTGTTGCATTGAGTCTGCACAGTGTTTTTTCCGAGGTCTGTGCAATGATATTTGCAGCCGTTGTTTTTCCCGTCCCCGGAGGACCGAAAAAAATCATGTTCGGCAAAAAGCCTGTACTGACAATTCTGCGCAGTGCGCCGTTTGGACCGAGAAGATGGGTTTGTCCAACCATATCGTCAAAGGAGGTTGGACGGAGGCGGTCAGCAAGTGGGTTCATATACGAAATCCTTCTTTTTTGTGTAAAAAAAACAATACGGGCTGTCGCATGCAACAGCCCCTCTTGATATCGTTTCCTGTAGAAATCAGCCGTTCAAACCGTAACGTGCTGTCATTGCTTTTAAGAAATCGACAGCAAGACCGATATCCTTTTCCGGTGTATCGCCGCATTCGCGTTCAATGGTCAAAAATCCGTCAAAGCCTGCATAATGGAGCGCCGGGAGATAGGTGTCATAATGGACGCCGCCCTGACCAAGCGGAACCTCCAGATAAGAATGACGTCCGGTGCAAATACCGTCTTTTGCGTGCGTATGTACAATGTACTTTCCGAAAATACCGGCTGCTGCTGCGGGATCGTCTTCAGAACACATCACAAGGTTTGCAGGGTCGAGGTTGACGCCGATACCCTTGGAATCAATTTCATCAAGGAACTTCCGCAAGAAGCGCGCCTTTTCAGGACCGGTTTCAATGGCAAAGGTCGCGTCGATGGAAGCTGCATAGTCTGCAATGGACTTGCATGCATCAAACATGGTTTTGTACTTTGCATCGTCCTCACCGGCTTCCGGGATATGACCGATGTGCGTGGTGACAATCGAACATTCGAGCTTCTTGGACAGGTCGAGGATTCTCTTGAAGCGGTCAACCTTTTCGCGGTTGGCATCGGGGTCGTCATAACCGCCGATATCACCGCAGAGTGCGGAGAAAACCATGCCCTTATCCTTGATGCGGGAAAGATAATCTGCAACGACATCGTCCGGCAGATCGTCGGAAACATAGAACTGTACGCCGTCAATGCCAAGGGATGCAGCGGCTTCCAGATTTTCCGCAAAGGAAGGTCTGCGGAAGGAGTTTAACATTGCACCGATTTTCATAGTATAGGTATCCTTTCTTACATGGAAATTGAAGTCATTCAATGATTCGGAACAGATTGAGACAATTTTGTCTGTTTATTTACAGTATACCAGATTTTTATAAAGGATGCAAGAGGTTTAATAAAATTTTCCGAAAAATTCACGTATTTTATCCGCAATGCGGCATTGCGCCCATATTACAAAACCGTACCGTGAAACAGGGCTTTCCGTATTTTTCCGTATCGCAGCGCAAATTCTGCTTTGGCAAGCGTCATGCCGGGCTGCTTTTCTTTTTCACTCGATGGCGCCTCCGATGCAATTTCTTCTTGTGCGGTATCTGCTGCGGTGCCAAAGGAAGGCACAGCGCCTGCGATATCCTGCATACATAGAATTGTATTTGGGTCCTCAATCCCGGCAGCAGAAAACAAAAGCGCCTGTGCAAGCTTTAAGTGGGCATCACCATCCCGATCTGCTTCTTCCTCAAGCAGCGGAAGCGTAACGCCGCCGGGTCCCTGCACGGTCAGCATCGGTCCTGCACAAAGTGTTTTGTACCACCGTGCAAAGCTTCCCGGTGCTTCTGAAATACCGGTGATACAACTTTTTGCATCAATATCCCGTGCAAGAATCTGTGCAATGCTCATCGTTCTGTGTTCTCCGCCCGGATATGTGATGCAGCCAAACGCACTGTCCGCGTCCTCATCCCCTAAAAACAGCGTCAGGTCCGTTGTTGCACAGGCGCGAAGATACCGGCAAACCGCCGCACATTCCGGCTCGCTTTCCGGATGCATACCGGGATATCCCGCACGGCCGATGCCAGAGGCATTTTGAATGCACAAATCAAAATCTGCATCGCAGTTGCACCGCAAATCCACACCGCGTCCGTTTGTAACCCAGCCGGAAAACGGATTTTCCGGCTGGGTGTGCCTGCCGCCGTCGTTCGGCGTACCGGTATATGCAAGCAGCCGTTCCAAAAGCGGATTGTGCGCATCGGTACCATGTACTCGCAGCATCGCACCGTCCGGATTCAGAAGCGGAACAACCGTAATGGTACGCGTATGATATAAATAGGAAATATCAATGCCGGCAATTTGCCCGCCGCTCTGCACCGCCTCCGCATAATCCCGCGCAAACCGTATTAAAAGCGCCGCGGAATACATACCGCCTGTGACGCCGCCAACATACAGGATTCTGTGTCCGCCGCCTTCTCCAAGCTGCAGCGCCGGAATATCCCGTCCGATGTGGCTTTTCCCAAACGAAATTTCCCGCAGGGATTCAAAGTGCGGAAAGGGGTCCGCACTTTGACGTGGCTTCGATGCTTTGCACATGGCAGAAAGACATGTGCGGTAAATGTCATATATGGTAGCAGATGTAATCATTGTGTTTATTTTCCTTTCTGAAACAGAGCAGTTCAAGTTCCTGTTCCGCATAACTTGCGATTGGGGAATTGCATCCTGCCTGATGAATAAAAAACATGGGTATGTTTATTCCCCATCATCGGTATAAGATCGTTATTTTCATGTGGAATTGCAGCGCAAACCGCAAAAGAAGGGCGGGCTGCCGCATGCAGCAGCCCCAAATTGTATTTTTTTCAGGCTTTACCATTATCCCCCTGTCATTGTACGTATAGCTGGCATTTTATACGGGAATAATGCACCTATCAAAACAAAATCACTGCCGCATGCATCAAAATCTGCATGCGCTTAAAAAGACGTTGTACTTGAAAGGACGTTGTATCGGAATATGAAGGAGATAAAACTGGAATTTCCCACAGTCGAACCCATCACACATGCACTGCACAGTGTATCCAGTGCATATGAAACGGCAAAAAAAGAAAAAAATCCCCTTGTGATCCGCCGCGCATATGATATTTCCGCATCCTGCTGCCGCAAAAAAGCAAAAGACAGCGATGCCACCGCCGCCATGCATCTGCGTGGGGAATGCGAGACGCCGCTTCTGCGCTGCATTGTCATCGGACTGGCAGCCGCCGGGGGCATTTATGCCGTCTGTGCGCTTTCTAAGATGTGTATGGCGGCAAAATACCGCCGCCGCTATGCACAGCAGTATAAACAGCAATATAAACAACAGTATGCAAAGCAGTTTGCCGATTTAAAACGCGCCGATCAGCTGCGGATGCAGAAATACCGTATCAAAGCAGAAGCATCTGAAAAAACGGATAAAAAAAGAAAACCGGATGCTGTATGTGAAACTACACTGCATTCATGATGCCATCATGCGTTCTGCGATTATTATACTATGAAGCAAAAATGTTTGCTTGCAAGGACATTTTTGCGATGCCGTCAATATCGCAGCTGGGCGGCAGCACAGAGCATCAAAGCTGCTATAAGCAGTTTTGATGCTAACACATGATACCATCATGTGTTCTGCGATTATTATACCACAAAGAGGTTGTCGAATATGCGCAAACTGTACCGCACACAAAAAAATTTCAGGGAAAAACAGCCGGGAAACACTCCGATCAGAACGCAATCGCATAAAATCCCACCGTACAAATGCATTCTGACAACATTCGTGATCGTTTTTCTGATACAAATGATCATCGCCGCACAAAACCTCCTGTACACATCGGATTTCCGTTTTACGGAATCTCATGACATGGGATCCCATAAAATGGGGTCCCATGTTATGGGGTCCCATCGTGCAGATATTCAGAATGCCGTTTTCTGTACCCAAGCAGAACTTGTACAGGATGCCGATTTCCTGCACGATAACAGCTGCGATATCGAATTATCCACAGACGTACCGGTTTTCTTTGCGCAGGGCGATCGCGGAAACGATATTCTCACACTGCAAAACAGCCTGCATATCCTCGGGTATGATATAGGAGAAGCAAACGGTATTTATACCCTCTCCACTGCATCCGCAGTCAAGGCATTTCAAGAGAATACGGGACTGCGCGCGGACGGCGTTTGTACTGCCGCCATTTTTGCGGCTGTACAATATCTGGCACTCAGACAGGATACAGGAAATAATCTCGCAAAAGGTACCGCCGGTGCAGAGAACTTTGCATATACCGCAGATACGGACGCCGTCTGGTCCGCACTTGCAGATGCCGGATATGATCCCGCATCATATGAAGATTCCGCACAGAATCAAAATGGTACAGACCCTCACAGCTATGCACTGCGCTGTGCGCTCATATTATTTCAGCGTACACACGGTCTCAGCGGAACAGGAACGCCTGACTTTGCCACCTGCTGTGCGCTTGGTCTGAACGACGGCACATGGAACATAGCAGCAGGTGAAAGCGAAACGGAAAACGCCTTCTATGATCTGCATGTCACAATGCTTGTTTCGGCACTGTCCACATTTGCACAGCAGTATCGGCAATCTGCCGGCGGTACCATGGACCTCTGGACGCTGACCGCATGTGCGGAGGTACTGTTGAACCGTGTCTCCTCTCCGCTGTTTACCGTGGATGATACGCTTGGTGCAGTCTGTAAAAACACGGCTTTGTACGGCGATGCGTCAATTTCATCGAACTTTCCAGCTGCCGGATCAACACCAATGGAACATGAAGCACTGCTGCGCCGCGCCGCCGAAGATGCACTGTTCGCTCAAAAAACAGGCAGTGCCATCACAAACGGCGCACTGTATATCTACCCTCGTGCAAAGGAAAGCACACTCCCTGAAAACATCACCGTCTGTGCACAAACAGAATCGCTTCTCTTTGCAAAGTAAAGGGGGAGACGCTTAGGGCGCTTTTTGAAAAAAGTGCCCTAAAACCCCCAAAAACTTTTATATTGGGGTGTTTATTCGGTATCCTGTCAATTTTTACCATGCTATACCTCTGGTCAGGTACGCCCATCTCTCAGTTTAAGACAAGTTTCACCTCTGGTCGATACGCCCACCTCTTAGTTTAAGATAAGTTTTACCTCTGTCGGTGATAAAAAATCCCCACGGGATTTTTTATCTGGCCCCTCTCTCAGTTGTGGAAAAAAAATATGTATTTCCTCTTTGTATCACGTCTCACCCCTTGTCCCGCAAGTATAATTTCTCCACAGGCATAAGTTTTCCACAGATGTGGAAAACCATGTGAAAAACGTTACACATCCCGCTCCTTTTTTCACGCGGATGATACAGACAGGCTGATACCGTTCGCAGCGATAGCAGCACAGCGGGAGATAACTATAAATCCCCATTACATCGTCCGCAGAAGAGCGCATGCATTTCAACGCGTTCTCTGCGCATTTCACATGGAAAAAAACGCATCTTGCAGAAAAACTCTTGATTTTTTTTCGGAAAAGGTGTATCATATAAGTGCAAAAGACAAATGCAGCACAGAGAGGACGGTATACCGCATATTGAAAGTCAAACTGGAAACCGTCTCCGATGTAGAAGAAACAGAGGTCATCATCCGATGCCGTGAGCTGGATGAAGAAACAGAGCGCCTGCTCTCCACCATCCGTTTATTTGCCAATACCATCATCGGAAAAAAGGACAATAAAACCTTCATCTTAAAGCCGGAAGATATCTGCTATTTCGATACACAGGAAAACAAGGTACTTCTGATCACAGAGGACGCTGTGTATGAAACGCCTCTGAAAATGTATGAAATCGAAGAAAAATTCAAAAACACAGGCTTTCAGCGCGTCAGCAGGTATTCGATTATCAACCTGCGCAAGGTCTCTTATCTGGAACCGCTGTTCAACGGCCGCATGGTCGCCGTCATGAAAAACGGAGACAAAGTGGTGATAACGCGCCTGTACATTCAAGCGCTGAAGACCACACTTGGTATGTAAGCCTGTCCGCACTGCGATAAAAACGCGGTGACTTGGGTGAATCGAATTCCTACAAACTACCCGGGAGGTGCCCATCTCATCCACATGAATGAAAACAATTTCCTGTACCGGCTCTTCATCAATGTCTGTGTTTCCGTAACCATCGGACTGTTTGTGATACTGCTGGAATATACAGCACTTGGCGCTGACACGATTAACACAAAAATTCTTTGGTACATCATCGCATCCGGTACACTGGTGGGACTTGTCTTTGAAGTGCTTTTTGTCGATGTGTTCCCGCTTTCCGGCAACCATCTAAAGCGCAATATCCTGTGGCGCAACCGCTTTATTTCCGCCATTGTCAATGCCATTATCATTTCTGTGCTTGGCAAAGTCATGCTCGGCGCAGGACAGAGTCTGATTTTCCTGATGCTGTTATCCGTTGGACTGTGTATCGTCGCCGTGATCATCGGCGGTATTATTTCCGATATCCGTTACCGACATTCAGTCTCCGAGATGAACCGCCGTCTGAAGCAGTTCAACAGTATCCAGGGCAACCATCATACCCCTGACGGTGAATAACCCATAACCCCCCATCGCTTATCCGGCAATCATGATCCTCCAAAATGGTGAGTAGAGACACTGTTTTTGGAAACGGCATGCTTGCATAAAATATCATTTTGGATATAACAATAACCTTTTTCATTTTTTTCCTCCTTTCTTTTGGTAAGATAAAGGCGAAGCCAGCATGATATGCAGGTTTCGCCTTTATCTTTTCTTTGCATTTTATCCGGTTTCAAAAAACTTTATATGGATAAATCAAACCAAAACTGTACGTTTATTGCTTGATTTATCCATATTTTATTGGTTTCTCTGTTTAAAAGTTTTTGCGGTGGAGTTTGAGGAGGTGCTTTTTTCAAAAAGCATCTCCTCATCGTACTCACATTAACATAGGAAAGAAAATAAAACTTTTTTTCGCTTTCTATTGATTTTGAAATCATTTTCCGGTATAATAGTACCATCCATATTTTTTGAGTTCGGAAAGGAATACCAAAGCTATGCTGAAACACAAACAGGATTTGTCCGGCACATGGAAGCTGTACTATGCAGAAAACCGCAGCGTCAAAAAAATGCAGGAAACAATCACCACAAGGGAAGACGCCGCACGTCTGATCTATTCATGCGTGGATGCTACGGTTCCCGGCAACTTTGAAAGGGACTTGGAACGCGCAAAGCTGATTGGCGATCCGTATTTCGGAATGAATACGCTTGAGCTGCAGAAGCTGGAAAATCTGCACCTCTGGTATTGCCGATCCTTTTCTTATCACGGCACACAGGACGAAAATATCTACCTGCGCTTTGAAGGCATCGATACCGTCGCAGAAATTTATTTAAACGGCAAGCTGTTACAAAAAGTTTCCAATATGTTTCTCACCTATGAAATCCCGGTTTCGGGACTTCTGAAAGAGGAAAATGACCTTGTCGTACATATCATCCCGGCCGTGATCGCTGCAAGAGACTATGAAGTGCCGGTCTCTGCCAATGCACTGCTTTACAATTATGAATCGTTATATATCCGCAAGGCTGCAAGCATGTACGGCTGGGACATCACACCGCGCATCGTCTCCGCCGGCATCTGGAAGCCCGTATATCTGATTGAAAAGAAGCCGGACCGCATCGACGATATCTTTTTATATCCGCTTTCCGTCAGTGAAAGCAGCGCAGAGTTAGCCCTTTACTATTCCCTTACCGTTGACCGCGATTTTCTGCGCGGCTATAGCATCCGTGTGACGGGTGTGTGCGGCGACTCCACCTTCTCGGCAGAGCGTGAAATTCTGCATACCTCACAGCAAATGCGGGTGTATGTGGACAAGCCCCGGCTCTGGTGGCCGAAAAATGCAGGCGAGCCAAACCTGTATGCTGTCACAGTAGAGCTTCTGTATGCAGGAGAGGTTGTCGATACCTATACGCTACGTACCGGTATTCGGAGTGTATCGCTTGCGCGTACCTCCACCACCGATGCAGACGGAAACGGCGACTTCTGTTTTGTCATCAATGGAAAGCGTATCTTTGCAATGGGTACAAACTGGGTACCTCTGGACGCGTTCCATGCAAACGACATCAACCGCATTGATCCTGCCATCGACATGGCGGTAGACCTTGGCTGCAACATCATCCGGCTGTGGGGCGGAAACGTCTATGAAAATCCGAAATTCTTTGACCGCTGCGACGAGGAAGGCATTCTCGTCTGGCATGACTTCGGCATGGGCTGCGGCGCATACCCGCAGGATCAGACCTTCCTTGACATGCTTGCGCCGGAAATTGAATTCATCATCAAGCAGAACCGCAATCACCCGTCCATCGTCCTTTGGGCAGGCGACAACGAATGCGACATGGCATTCAGCTGGGCAGGCACCAAACGTGACCCCAACCAAAACGTCATCACGCGCAGGCTGATTCCGGAATTATTGCGCATCCATGACTTTACGCGCCCGTATCTGCCTTCCTCACCGTATATTGATGAGCAGGCATACAAGACGGACGCGCCGATATCAGAAGATCATCTGTGGGGTCCGCGCGACTATTTCAAGGGGAACTATTATCAGAATACCGTCTGCCATTTCGCTTCCGAAACCGGCTATCACGGATGCCCTTCACCAAAATCTCTTGCGACGTTCATTTCCCGCGATCACCTGTGGCCGATCTTCAATCCCGCATGCAAAACGGAATTCGGCGAACCTGACAAGGAATGGCTGGTACATGCCGCCTGCATGCGTGCCGATATGTCCGACCCATATTCCTACCGTATCGGTCTGATGGCACGACAGGTCAAAACGCTGTTCGGCAGCATGCCGGACAATCTGCGGGACTTTGCACTAATGAGCCAGATTTCTCAGGCAGAAGCAAAGAAGTATTTTATCGAGCGTTTCCGTATCACGCGCGGACGGAGAAACGGCATTATCTGGTGGAATTTGATCGACGGCTGGCCGCAGATTTCTGACGCCATTGTCGACTACAACTATACAAAGAAGCTTGCATACCACTTCATCAAACGTTCGCAGGCTCCCGTCTGCCTTGCGTTTGACGAACCGGAAAACAAGACGTCGCTCACCCTGTACGGCATCAACGATACCACACAGGATGTCACCGTCTCCTACCGCGTCAAAAATATCACAGACGGTACCATCGTCGCCAAAGCAACGGGAGTACTTCCCAAAGAAAAGAGCAGCCGTCTGCTCTCCATCCAAATAGAAGCCGACGAAAAGAAATTCTATCTCATCGAGTGGGAATATTCAGACGGTACCACTGTCAAGCGCGGCAGAAATCACTATCACACCAATTTGATCAACATCGATTACGCATCCTACAAGGCAGCGCTTTCCGCCGTCGGTATGCTGGAATTGGAGGGCTTTTAAGTCTTGGAATATATCGGACTTGACATCGGCGGAACGAAATGTGCCGTTTGCATCGGCACTGCGGAAGGCGGAAGTGTTTCGCTGATTGACAAAAGCAAATTTGCAACAGGAGAGTATCACAATCCGTATGATGTATTGGACGCACTGTTTCAGTGTGCCAAGTCCCTGCTTGCGGCGCATGGAAAAACCTTTTTTGACATTGCGGGCATCGGCATCAGCTGCGGCGGACCGCTGGACGCGGCGGCAGGCGTCATTCTTTCCCCACCCAATCTGCCGGGGTGGGATCACATCGAGATTGTATCCTATTTTGAAAAGCGATGCGGCGTGCGCACCTATTTGCAGAACGACGCCAATGCCTGCGCGGTCGCCGAATGGAAATTTGGCGCGGGGTATGATCCCCAAACACAAAAAAGCGTCGACCACATGATCTTCTGTACCTTTGGCACCGGTCTTGGCGCGGGTTTGATTCTCGGCGGGCGTCTGTACAGCGGCGCATCCGACATGGCAGGAGAAGTCGGGCATCTGCGGCTTGTGCCGGAAACGCAGGACGCGGCAAACCCGCTTCCCATCGGTTACGGCAAACGCGGTTCTGCGGAGGGCTTTTGTTCCGGCGGCGGCATTGCACAGCTGGGACGCTTTGCCGTCGGGGACGCGCTTGCACGCGGGGAAACGCCGCTTCTTTGGGAGGCGGCAGAGCACAATCCCGATGCCATTACGGCAAAGCTGATCGGTGATCTTGCAGAACGCGGAGATTCGCTGTCCGTTTCCATCTATGAACAGTGCGGAGAACATCTGGGGCAGACGCTGTCCATTCTTGTGGATTTGTTAAACCCGTCCCTGATTGTTCTTGGCGGCGTGTTTATGCGTGCCAAACACCTTCTGCGTCCGGCAATGGAGCGCGTTCTTGCAAAAGAATCCCTGTCTTTTGCGCTGCGTGCCTGCAAAATTGTTCCGGCAGGACTTGGAGAACGCATCGGAGATTACGCGGCGCTTTCCGTTGCTGTCGGCGATTATTAAAAGAAAGGAAGCTTTTGTATTTCTTATGACAATAGAAATGAATGATGCTGCACGCCCGCATTTTGACCTGCTTTTTGAACGCTATCCTGCACTGATCCCCCAGCGCGGCAATATTGCAGCGCTGTACAGCCATTTGGCAAATACCTATCGGAACGGCGGCAAGCTGCTTGTCTGCGGAAACGGCGGCTCCTGTGCGGACGCGGAGCATATTGTCGGTGAGCTGATGAAGTGCTTTCTCATCCGCCGCAAAATTCCGCAGAAGGTTTCCGACGCGCTTTTGGCATACGGAGAGGACGGCGCAGCGCTTGCTTCCCATCTGGAGGGGGCGCTTCCCGCCATCTCCCTGTGCGGTCATTCCGCACTTTCCACCGCATTTTTAAACGATACTGAACCGACGATGACCTTTGCACAGCAGGTTCTCGGCTACGGACGTCCGGGCGATGTTCTGCTTGCCATTTCCACGTCCGGCAACTCCAAAAACTGCGTTTATGCCGCCGAAACCGCACGTGCAGTCGGCATGAAGGTCATCGCAATGACCGGTGCAAAAACGTCCGCCCTGTCCGCGCTTGCAGACGCCGTCTTCTTGGCGCCGGAGACGGAAACGTTCAAAATTCAGGAGTACCACCTGCCGGTGTATCACGCGCTGTGCGCCATGCTGGAAGCAGAATTTTTTGCATATAGCCAATTGTAAAACTCCGTTTTACAATTGGTTACATCGGACTGACGCAGTCCGATGGCTCCCTTTGGTCGCTTTAAAGGTGTCTTTTTTGGCGGGAGTACCCGCACGACATAAGACGCTTGGCGTCTTATGTCATAACGACGCATTTATTTATATATTGCCTTACAAGCAATATATAATTATGACTTTTATAATCGGCTATTTTTTGCATAACGAAGGAGAAACGAAACGGCACATGTTATATCACAATCTGATCTGGGACTTTGACGGCACCCTCTTTGACAGCTATCCGCATATTCTGGCGGCATATATCCGGGCACTTGCGGATTTCGGGCGCACGGTGGATGCAGACGCACTGCTGGCGCATCTGAAAATCAACTTCGGCGCGGCACACCAGTATGTACAGCCGACAGAGGAAATTCGTGAACGCTTCAATGCATACGAACATGATATCCAGTTTGCACCAAAGGCGGAGCTGTACCCCGGCATGAAGGAACTGCTTTGCGACACCCATGCCGCCGGCGTTCGCCATTTTCTCTTTACGCATCGAGGTAATCTTGCGCTGACCTATATGGAAGGGGCAGGCATTCTCGACCTGTTCACAGGAATTGTCACCGCGGACACAAAAGAGCATTTTGCGTACAAGCCCGATCCGAAGTCGATTTTGTATCTATTGGAAGCCTATCAGATTCCCGCAGACGACTGTGCGATGATCGGCGACCGCGAGGTGGATGTCCTTTCCGGCATTCGCGCGTGTACGGACGGCATTCTGTTTGACGAATTCCACAACCTTGGGGAAACTGTCGCGCAGTATCGGGTGCATTCCATTGCAGCGATGCGGGAGTTGTTGTTTTTGTAAAAAAGAAAAGGTACTGATCATATTCCAATCACGGAAGTATCAGTACCTTATTTTTTTAATGATAACTGTATGTATGCATTGTACTATAAAAATGGTTTATTGTTAAATTATAGATATTTGCACACACGTATGAATTGCAACATAAGCATGTACAGCGGTATACCTATGAATCTTTCTGGCTATTCGCATACACGTATGAATTGCAACGCTACATCAAGGGTATTATCAACGGTCGTCCCTCTGGCTATTCGCATACACGTATGAATTGCAACTTTGAAACAGGACGAAAATGCAGAAAACAGATGCTGGCTATTCGCATACACGTATGAATTGCAACTGCGAAATTGCCAAATACAACACTATATGTATGCAAAGATTTGAGTACTTTGATCCTTCTTTGTTTCCGTTGATATTAAATATCGTCAAAAACAACACTGAAACCATTTCCTCGCATCATTTACTGTGCACTCTGCCATATTAACAAAGTGCGAAGGACAGACCTGCTGGTCCATATATTATCGCACTTTGTTCCGTGACGGAGTGTTGTGAAAACAGCTGGGACAAGCCTTGTCCCAAATAATATCCTAACGGATATTCTGCGCATCTGCGCATATCTACAACATATTTATGTTTGATTATGGTCAGCGCAGTTTTTATGCAACACCAAAACTGGATAAATGCGTTTTGTTTTCCTGCCGCAGACGGTCAATTTCCATGTCATGCAGCAATTTAAATCTTTCATAATTTTGCTCACATAGCTGCTGATCTGCCTTTTTTAATGTCGCATCTGCATTCATCAGCAAAAATGCAGAATATAAATCTCTTTGTAAGATATCACCGCTTTCAAGCGTTGTTGTTCTTTGACTTAACTTTTTCTTTTGATATTTTTGACTTAAATGATCATATTGGCTTGCTTTATATTCCCAGGTATCTACTTTGTGCAGCGTTAAATTACGGTTTTTCAGTTTACTTTCAAGAAGTAAACAAAATGTTGCGGGCGCTTTATTTGCAAGGGACTTTCCAAACCGCTTCTTGCGGTTATATCGTCCTTTTTTATTTACGGTAGTTTCCTTTGCCCGCTTCTGCAACGCCTTGTAATTCATCTCTTCAATATAGATTTCATCACCCATATTCAATATTTCATTGACAAGCTCATAATGCTGCTGCCGTCGGATATCAGCATTTTTTCGTTCCAAATGTCGTTTCTTTCCCGCAAGCCGTTTATAATGATTGGAATACTGCCATGTCAGTTTTTTGCCGCGTACACGCTTGATGGTACCATCTTCATTAAAATTATCCGGATTTGTTTTCCTTCTGCTGGCATCCATTTTTTGTTGTAAATACTTGATTTTTTTATGATATGGATTCACCCGGTCGCAAAGCTCATACAAATGGACGCCGCGATCAGAGGCAATCGCAATACTTTGCGTACCAAGATCGATGCCGACACGTCCGTGTCCTATAGGATGTTTTTTCTTGACGACAGATGTCCCTGCCAATGTAAACTGAAGATAATATTTATATCTTGTTTTAACCCATTTTCGAATGACGCGAAGATATTTACACGGTTTTGTCAACATTTCTTTTTCATAATCTGTTTTAGGCGATGACACTTTAATTTTTAAACTTATTGAATTCTCGCAATCGCCGCCGTTCCATATAAAAGAATTATCTTTTGCTTTATATAACATGGAAGCATTTTGTGTTGCGACACTATGTAATGTTCCACGTCGTTTGAAATGTACCTGCTTACCGTTGTCAAATAAAAATTTTTCAAATGCGTTCCATACATCCTTAGCCATACGCTGAGCAACATGTGTTCCAATATGTTCCACAAAATGCTTTTGCATTATTATTACATCTTTTCTGAATTTATTAACATTGAATTTTCCATCTTTCAAAAATTGTTTTCGTTGTTTATATAAAGCATCACGTTCTTTTTTTGCTTCTTTTGGAGTATTTTTGATTTTAAGAATACACTCTCTATATTCCGGCGTCTGTTCCAAGCGGTGTAGTTTCTTTAATTCATAGGAAACGAGAGAATTATACATATGCTCTACAATTTTAAATCGCTTTTCAAGAATATGCTCCTGCCATGGTTCTGTCAGCAGCGGCAATGTTAAAACACAGCACGGTCCCTCTGATTTTTTTGCCATATAATTCCCTCCTTCTGCTATATTATCTATATTATACTACATAATACAATATCTGTCAAGGAAATTTTTCTTCTTCTATTTCTGTCTTTTAGTCTTGACAATCCCCGTTCCGTCTGTTATAATACTAAAAACAAACGCCCTCATCCCAAAAAGAAAGGAACACTTTCGCCCGCGCGAAAGAAATGGTTTATATCATGAAAACAATCCCGTTTGGCAGCGCTGTGCTCACACTCGACCTTGAATGCGGGCAGCTCTCCGCACTGCATATAGACGGCGACGCGCTGATTGTGCAGCCGTCCCCGCTCTTTCGCTTCCGTGTCAGAACCACTGCGGGAGAATACGCAGATTTTTCCGCAGAACAGGGAACGTATCAAAAAGACGCTTCCAATGATGGCTGCGGTGCAGACCTTTCTGTCACCTTCGGCGATTTTCCCGGCATCGCAGCGGGAATCACATGCACTCTGCATCTTGCAGCCTCACAAACAGGTACCGCTGTCAACGATTCTCTGAACGACAACAATTGTCTAAACATGTCCGTTTCCGTTGAAAACCGCACAGAACACCTCATTGAGTGGGTCGCGTTGTTCCCGGCAGTGCTTCCGGCGCTGCGCGAGGAAGAAAAGCAGGGCGCCAACGGGAATGCCCACTATGATGCGGAAATTCTGTACCCGTATAACGAAGGCGTGCTGGTCGACAGCATGACCATGCGGCAGCACTCGTGGTTTCCGTATCAACAGGCGCAGTACCCCTCAATTGGCGCGTATCCTGTCTTCCCGAACATGCTGTGTGCGCAGATGATCGCATATTCTTATCTTGCGCAGAAGGGCAAACGCCGCTGCCTTTCCATTGCGGCGCACGATCCTGTGCGCGGAGTAAAGAGCATCGACTTTTTCCCTTTCCCTTCCCCCTCTCCTGTCACAGCGGAATGCGGCGGTACCGCTGCGGATTCTGCTTGTACTTGTACGGACAAGGCAGGCGTTGCAATCGACTTCCGCATCTTCTGCGGTGTCGGATTTGGGGAAAACTACACGATGCAATTCCCTCTTGTTATAAGCGCTTTGAATGGCGGTTGGGAAGCTGCTACGGAAGAATACCGTACATGGCTGGAGCTACATTTGCCGCCGCGTGTCAAAAAAATCACGGAAAACGATGCTCTGCCTGACTGGTACACGGAAAACCCTCTTGTCGTCTCCTATCCCGTGCGCGGTATCCACGATACCGATATCATGACGCCAAACGCACTGTTCCCGTACACAAACGGACTTCCGCTGGTGGACAAAATCGCCGCTGTCACCGATGCGCGTCTGCTCGTTTTGCTGATGCACTGGGAAGGAAGCGCACCGTGGGCGCCGCCGTATGTTATGCCGCCGTATGGAGACCCCGACAATTTTGACGAATACCTGCATGCGCTCCATGCGCGCGGACATCTGCTCGGGGTGTATTGCTCCGGTTTCGGCTATACCATCGAGTCCAATTTGATCGATAACTACAGCTGTCAGGAAACCTATGAGCAAAATCACCTTGTCGACGCTATGTGCGCAGGTCCGGACGGTGTGGTTGCCATCAGCAAAATCTGTACCGCACAGCGCAAGGGCTACGATATCTGCCCTGCGTCCGCGCTTGGAGAATCGCTGCTGCGCGATGCGTATCTTCCGCTTCTGACAAGTGAAATTGATTATGCACAGATTCTCGACCAAAACCACGGCGGCGGACAGTATTTCTGCTACAGCCGCACACACGGTCACGCACCTGCACCGGGTCCCTGGATGACAGAACACATGCAGCAAATGCTTGGAAACTGGAACGATGCCGCCGGAAAAACGCTGCTCGGCTGTGAATCTGCCGCCGCAGAACCATTTATCGGAAACCTGCAGTTCAGCGACAACCGTTTTGAGCTTTGCTACCATATAGGCAGACCCGTGCCGCTGTATGCGTACCTGTATCACGAATACGTCCGCAACTTCATGGGCAATCAGTGCTGCTGTCCGCTTCCGACAGAAATCGACACCCTGCGCTACCGCATGGGATATTCCTTCTCCATCGGTGACTGCATGACGCTGGTACTGACCCCCGACGGCAAGCTGATGACGCACTGGGGTACCCGTGATTTTGATCATGCGCCGGATATGGAAAAAACATTACAGTTCGCCCACAACATGACAGCGTTCTACCGTGAACAGGCAAAGCCGTACCTCTGCTGCGGCAAAATGCTGCCTGCCGGCGACGTTGTCTGTGAGGAAATGCCCTTTGGTTATCATTTGCCAAAGATACACGTCACCGCATGGGAAGCCGCCGACGGTTCCCGCGCCCGGATTTTCGTTAATCCGAATGATGAGGATACCGTCTGCTGTATAAATGGAGAGGAGATTCTCGTTCCGGCAATGCAGGCGATATTAAAGAAAATCCATATGTAATGAAGAAAAACTGGAACTTTACGTGCGTTCGATTGGAGCCGCTCTTCGGGCTGTCGCATTTACATGCGTCAGCCTTTAAAATTCGTCTTTTCGCTTTTCCAAGCGAAATTTCACAATGGATTTTTATCAAAATCCACTGTGAAAACGCCGAATTCGGATCACTTCGTGATCCCGGGCTGCTGCAAGTTTTCAACTTGCAACAGCCCCGCCGCTAAGGCTTCCCCCAAAAACTTTTAAATCAATATAATTTCAAAAAAGTATGGTAAAAGATATCTATGCATGTTGTTTATCCAGTTTAAAGTTTTTTGAAAAGGGTTTGGGGAAAATCTTTTTTTCAAAAAAGTTTTCCCCATGAATTCATCGAATGTACATTCTGTTTTGGATTTTTACACTTCTTCCCGCGTTTTCTGTACCCACTGTGACCAGCGTGGGTCTTTCACCATCTCATCCAGCACAGGACGGTAATTCGGAAAGCACCAGAACGGCCATGTCTCGGGCAGTGTTGACGCCATGTTTCCGTCCCATGCCGTGTATCCGGAAAAGTCCATCGGTACAGTGTCCAAAAGCGGCGCTGTATAGAAAAGCGATTCTGCCTGTGTATCGCGCGCTCTTTTCCACAGGCTGTCGAATTGTCGTGCATGTGCAAGGGCGGTATCAAGCGCTGCAAAGGTTTCATTCCGCAATAGACACTGCATTGGGAAAAATACAACCTATCGTTGTATAAAAAAAGTCACCGCAGAGCCGCAGCTCCACAGTGACCAAGGCGTTCCGTACACCTCATACACGTATTTTTTAAGTTAAGACGTTATCTTTGCTTTTTGTAAACGATGACCAAAGCCATGCCTGCAAGCAGTGCAATGCTGGCGATTGGAGCAGCACCTGCATCTCCCGTGTTGGGATTGCTTTCGATGGGGTCTTCGGAAGGTTCAGAAACGTCCGATTTGCCTACGGAACTTTCTATATCAATTCCGTTGAACGTATAGCCGTGCTCCTTTGCAAAGGTTTCCGCATACGAACCTTCAGCACCATTTATATTTTTCAGCGGTGTCTTCTCAAACGCCTGTGCATCAATCGCATCAACATGCTCGGGGATATCAATTGATGTAAGCGCACAAGCCTCAAATGCCCATTTTCCGATTGTTTTTAAGGTATCCGGCAGCACTGCCTCCGTCAGAGCGGTGCAGTACGCAAATGTATTTTCGGGAATGTCAGTCACACCTTCGGGTATGATTACGGAAGCGAGATTACGATTGCATTCAAATGCGCCTTCTGCTACTTTACATACATCCGCAGGTATCTCATAACTGCCGGCATCCCTTGCGGACGGATACGCGACAACCGTTTTTCCGTCCTTGCTGAAAAGAATGCCATCAACAGACTTGTAATTCTCATTATCGGCAGCGACTTCAATTCGGGTCAGATTGGTCTCCCAGTCCCCTGGCAATGGATTAAAAGCCGCAAAGCCGATCTCATTGACATTTGACGGAATCGTGATCTCCGTCAACGCAGCACACCCCATAAACACACCGTATCCGATCTTCTCCAAGCTGTCGTGAAGCGTGATGGCGGTAAGGGCTTTCTGATACTGAAACGCGCCTTCTTCCAGTTCCTTCAGCTTTGATCCCTCATCAAAGGTAACAGTTGTCAGGGAAAACTGATCTGAAAAGTCGTATTCCTTTGTCTCAAGGTCCGCATTGGCATATGTCCCTGTTACCGATCCTGTATCACCGTTGATAAAGGCTCCGAAAGCGATGATTTCAACGTTTGCGGGTATCGTGACCGACTTTAAGGAACGGCATTCCGTAAATGCATAGTTCCCGATTCGTTTCAGCTGGGAATTTTCGCCGAATACGACTTCTTCGAGAAACGGATTAAACGCAAATGACATGTCGCCGATTTCCGTAACACTGTCGGGAATGATCAGCTTCGTACAGCCAAGATCGATACAATTTCCGATTTCGGTTACAGGATAACCGTTGATCTCGCCGGGGATAGAGACAGTCTTACCGATAAATGCGGCAGGAAAGCAGCCATCCGCCTGACAATCAAACAAAAAATCGATTTTCAGCGTTTTGTCACTTTTTACCGTACACAGGTAGCTCATAAAATAGGAATATGTATCGGGGTTCACTGTATCAAAACTATTCGTCAAGGCTCCGTTTTTGTCCAGCTCTGCCGCAAACACATCGCCTTCTTCATACTCCGCCGCATGCACTGTCACACTAAGCGGAACGGACAGTACACCTGTCATCGGTGCGGCAAACGCCAGCAGCACCGCGGCGGCAGCAATAAAAATCTTCTTTATGTTCATCGTTATAACTATCGGGCTGTCGCATTTCCATGCAACAGCCACATCTCCTTTCATTGTAGAGTTGTGACGCGCCCGCACACGGTTATACCGCAGGGCGGACATCGTTGCTTTCCAGCAACGAAAGTCACAAAATCACGGTAAGGGGCTGCTGCAGGTTTTCAATTTACAGCAGCCCCTTTTTCAAAAAAACAAAAATAACCGCCAAGCCATCGTTTTATAACGTAAGTTCGATAGAATTCTTGGGGAAAACTTTTCCCTCAAAAAAGTTTTCCTCAAACCCTTTTCAAAAAACTTTATATGGATAAATCAAACCAAAACTGTGCGTTTTTTTGCTTGATTTATCCATATTTTAATGTTTTCCCTGTTTAAAAGTTTTTGCGGTGGAGTTTGAGGAGGTGCTTTTTTCAAAAAGCATCTCCTCATCGAACTTACGTTAATCTTATTTCAGATTTTCCAGTGCGGAAAGAATTCCTGCAAGCGTATCTTTGTATTTTGCCAGCTTTGCCTTTTCACCATCGACGACAGCCTGCGGCGCTTTTGCGACAAACGATGCATTTGCCAGTTTGCCTTCCACACGCGCAATCTCGCGCTCAATGTTTTCGCGTTCCTTGTTCAGACGCGTGCGTTCCTTTTCAAAGTCCACAAGGTCGCCAAGCGGAATATACAGTGTTGCGCAGTCCGTGATGATCTGTACAGCGGAATCCTCTGCGTAGGAATCCACCACTGCCACCTCGGATGCGGATGCCAGCTTCTGAAAGAAGACGGCGGTATCGTCTGCAAAGGTTTCTTTTTCCGCCGTCACAATATACAGCTTTGCCTTTTTGGACGGCGGAACATTCATCTCAGCGCGGCGGTTGCGGATGGCCTTGATCGCAGTGATCAGGCGCTCCATATGGATTTCATCGGCAGAGAAGTCCAGCTCCTCTTTGTATACCGGATATTTGGACAGCATGACCGTTTCCGGATGTGCGCCCTCTGCATGCGGCAGCTTCTGCCAAATTTCTTCTGTAATGAACGGCATAAACGGATGAAGAAGACGCATCGTGCCTTCCAGTACATAGGTGATGACATTCTGTGCGGTACGGTTGTCCTCCGTGCCGGATGCATTGAGTCTCGGCTTGACAAGCTCAATATACCAGTCGCAGAAGACATCCCAGATAAAGTCATAAAGGTTGGAAAGTGCAATGCCGATTTCATACTTTTCAAGATTTGCACCGACGTCGCGTACCACTTTATTGTAAAGTGACAGAATCCACTTGTCTTCCATATGCAGCTTTTCTTCTGCCGGAAGCACGCATTCATCGATATCCAGATTCATAAGCACGAATCTCGCTGCATTCCAAATCTTATTGGTAAAGTTCCGCGCTGCTTCAATCTTTTCGTCAGAGAAGCGCATATCGTTTCCGGGGGCGTTTCCGGTCGCCAGTGCAAAACGCATGGCATCTGCGCCGTACTTGTCGATAATCTCCAGTGGATCAATACCATTGCCAAGTGATTTTGACATTTTGCGTCCTTTGGCGTCACGCACAAGACCGTGAATGAGAACCGTAGAGAACGGCTTTTCATCCATCCACGCAAGACCGGAGAAAATCATTCTCGATACCCAGAACGTGATAATGTCATATCCGGTCACAAGCGTTGAGGTCGGGTAGAAGCGCTTCAGCGCATCTGTATTTTCCGGCCAGCCAAGTGTGGAAAACGGCCAGAGCGCAGAGGAAAACCAGGTATCCAGCGTGTCGGGATCCTGCTGCATTTCTTTTCCGCACTTCGGACAGTATGCATGATCTTCCTTTGTGACCAGCATTTCACCGCAGTCCTCGCAGTAGAATGCCGGAATTCTGTGTCCCCACCACAGCTGACGGGAAATACACCAGTCACGGATATTTTCCATCCAGTGGAAGTAGTTCTTCTCAAACCGTTCCGGAACAAACTGAATGTCGTGCGTCCGCACCGCCTCAATGGCAGGCTTTGCAAGCGATTCCATCTTTACAAACCATTGCTTTGACACCATCGGCTCAATGGTGGTATGGCAGCGGTAACAGGTGCCGACTTCGTGGTTCAGCGGTTCTATCTGCTTGAGCAGACCAAGTGCATCCAGATCAGCGACAATTGCCTTTCTCGCTTCTGCTGTCGTCATGCCGGCATACTTTCCACAGTCAAGCACCTCGGGCTCCCCGACCGAAGCACGTCCGGTGGCAAACAGTTCGTCACAGGCAGCTTTGTCTTCCGCGCCTGTCATATGACCGTCATAGGTGAACACACGCACAACCGGAAGATTGTGACGCTGACCGACTTCAAAGTCGTTGGGGTCATGTGCCGGGGTGATCTTTACAACGCCGGTTCCCTTGGTCATGTCGGCGTGCTCATCGCATACAATCGGAATTTCCTTGCCGATCAGCGGCAGAATGACATGGCAGCCGTGCAGATGCGCATAGCGCGGGTCATCCGCATTGATAGCAACCGCGGTATCGCCGAGCATTGTTTCCGGACGTGTGGTTGCAAGCTCCAGCATTTCGCCGGTTTCCTTGACCGGATAAAGCAGATGCCAGAAATTGCCGTTCTGCTCTTCATATTCCACTTCCGCGTCGGAAATAGAGGTTCCGCAGCAGGGACACCAGTTGATCATACGGTTGCCGCGGTAAATGAGTCCCTTGTCATACAGACGTACAAAGACTTCCTTGACTGCCTTGGAGCAGCCTTCGTCCATCGTAAAGCGTTCTTTGGACCAGTCGCAGGAAGAACCGAATCGCTTCAGCTGCGAAACAATCCGTCCGCCGTACTGTGCCTTCCATTGCCATGCACGCTCCAAAAATGCGTCGCGGCCGATGTCTTCCTTTGTGACGCCTTCTTTGCGCATCGCCTCAACAATTTTTACCTCTGTTGCAATCGACGCATGATCGGTTCCGGGAACCCAGAGAGTGCAGTATCCCTGCATCCGCTTGTGGCGTACCAGAATGTCCTGCAAGGTGTTGTCAAGCGCATGACCCATGTGCAGTTGTCCCGTGATGTTTGGCGGCGGCATGACAATGGTATACGCAGGTGCGTCACTGTCTGTGTTCGGCGCAAAATAGCCCTTTTCGCACCATTCCTTGTACAGACGGTCTTCCAGCTCATTCGGAGCATAAGTTTTGGCAAGCTCGTGTTTCATAATAAAATTAATCCTTTCTCACACATGTTTGGTGTGGCGCAATATTGATGCACTGTTCGCATCATTGCGAAGATAAATATAAATGTAGTTTTATGCAGGGAAAACTTTTTCGATGAAAAAGCTTTTCCCCGCACCCCTTTCAAAAAGCTTTTTTCGGGGGAATATTTTTTTGTGTAATTCTCACTTCAGTTAAGCACCTGATTATCCAAGGACAACCGGCAAACCTCTCATAGATATGATCTTGTTTTTCCTTGGTCGGTGATAAAGAAGCCATAGGCTTCTTTATCTGTCATCCCTCTCAGTTTTGCACTCGGTTCTCCCAGGACGGTGATAAAGAAACCGTAGGTTTCTTTATCTGGCATCCCTCTCAGTTCCAATTGTGGAAAAATGCAGTGATATCGTCGTCGTCTTCCATGGCGTCAATTAACTTGTTCATGTTGGTAATGGCATCCTCGTCCGTCAATGTGACATAGGACTGCGGAATCTTGTCCTCTTCTGCGGATACATAGGAGTATCCCTTGTCAGAAAGCGCCTTTGCAACTGCCGCAACATCATCGACCTCGGTGTAGATTTCAAAAACCTCGTCCTCTGCAATAAAGTCGGTCGCACCGGCTTCCAGCGCGTCTTCCATCAGCTGATCTTCATCGACATCTTCCTTTTCGATTACAATGACGCCTTTGTCTTCAAACAGGAAGGAGACACAGCCGAGTGTACCCAGATTGCCGCCGAATTTGTCGAAATAGTGGCGGACATTGCCGGCGGTTCTGTTGCGGGAATCCGTGGTTGCCTGTACAATGACAGCAACACCTGCCGGACCGTAGCCTTCATAGGTGATCTCTTCATAATCGGCAGCATCTGCGGAAGAAGCCTTCTTGATGATGCGGTCAATATTATCGTTCGGTACGTTCAGAGACTTTGCCTTTGCAATCAGTGCTGCAAGCTTGGTGTTGGATACGGGATCCGGTCCGCCTTCCTTAACGGCAACCGCCATCTCTTTTCCGACCTTGGTAAAGACCTTTGCACGCTGCGCATCGGTTTTTTCTTTTTTATGCTTGATATTGTTCCATTTGGAATGTCCTGACATTTTGTTGTATACTCCTTTATCTCTTTCTTACTATAATATTTATTTAAATTTTTTCGTTTTTCTGTATACAGATTAGTTCAAACGCATTGCCGAGTACATATTTCACCGCAAGTGTCAAATTGACACGGAACAGACGGGTGCACGCATCCTCACAGGAGAGAATCTGTACATCGTGGTAAAAACGATTGAAATCTGCACATACATCCAAAATGTAGCGCGTAATGACCGACGGCTCGTATTCGTGCAATGCCTGCTTTACCTTGTCCGGGAACAACGCAAGGGTCTTGATCAGCGCATTTTCTTCCTCAGATACAGCAACACCGGACAGATCAATCGGCGCATCGATGCCAACAATGCCGGCGGCTTCCGCCTTGGAAACAATGGAGCTTGCACGTGCATAGGTGTACTGTGCATACGGTCCCGTGTTGCCTTCAAAGGAAAGCGCGTCTTCCATAACAAAGTTGATATCGCGGATTCTGCCGGAGGAAAGGTAGTAGAAGATAATCGCACCGACACCGACGGATTCTGCAATCTTTTCCTTATCCGGAAGATTGGGATTCTTTTCGTCCATAATCGCGGAAACCTTTTCAATCGCCTGATTAAACAAGTCCCGCAGCAAAACAACATTGCCGGAACGGGTGGACAGCTTGCCGCCGTCGATGGAAACCGTACCGTAGGGAACATGCACCAACTGATCCTTTGCCCAGTCGTAGCCCATCAGCTCCAGCACCTTAAACCACTGTGCAAAATGCAGACTCTGCCCAGCGCTGGTAACGTAGATGCACTTGTCAAAATGATAGGTATTTTTTCTGTACAACGCAGCTGAAATGTCTCTTGCAGGGTACAGCGTAGAGCCGTCACGCTTCAAAATCAAACAGGGGGGCATATTGTAATCCGAAAGATCAATGATCGATGCACCGTCATCAATCTTTAAAAGGTTCTTCTCTTTTAATTCCTCGACCACTGCCGGCATTTTGTCGGTATAGAAGCTTTCTCCCGCATAGGAATCAAAGGTAATACCCAGCTGTCTATAGGTTTTTTCATATTCACGCAGGGAAATTTCTTTGATCCATTTCCACAGTTCCATGTATTCCGGATTGCCGTGTTCCATTTCTGTAAAAACAGCGCGCGCTTCGTCGTTGAGGGAGGGATCCTTTTCGGCTTCTTCATGGAACTTGACATAGAGCTCGACCAATGCGTCACATTCGCCGCGCTCCACGGTTTCTCTGTCGCCCCATTTCTTATAGGCAACGATCATTTTTCCGAACTGTGTTCCCCAGTCGCCAAGATGGTTGATGCCGACACAGGTATAGCCGCAGAATGCGTGAAGCTTCTTTAAGCTGTGACCGATGACCGTTGTGCCAAGGTGTCCGATATGAAACGGCTTTGCAACGTTGGGAGAGGAGTAATCCAGAACAACCGTCTTGCCTTTGCCCTCCTCGCTGCCGCCATACGCCTCCTTCTGTGCAAGAATGGCGTCAAGGGTGTTCTTTGCCATGCCGCTCTGGTCGACGAACAGATTCAGATAGCCTCCGACCACCTGGATGTCCGAAATTCCATCCACCGAAAGACCGTCTGCCAATGCCGCCGCGATTTTCGGCGGCGCCTGCCGCAGTGTTTTTGCCAGCTTGAAGCACGGAAACGCAAGATCACCCATTTTCGGGTCCGGCGGATACTCAAACATGCCTGCGATATCGTCCGTGGACAGCGCATTTGCATTCGCCGTTCCGTTCGCATCGGCCAGCATGCCGATTTTGGTCAAAATTGCTTTTGCCGCCGCCTGTTTTAACTGATTCATAAGACGGTATGTCTCCTTTATTTTTTCAAAGTAGAAAATTGATAGATATATATTATATTATACTATATTTCAGGGAAAATAGCAAGATGTTATCCGTATTTTCTCAAAAATACCGCATCCAAATCAGCGGTTTTCCGCATATGTCCACCGCATCGGCGTGTAACGGATTCCATCGACACACTGTTCTGTATCCGTCGGCACGAAACCAAATGCAAGATAAAACGGGAAACCGTAGGGAGAGGAATTGAGTGTGACAGTGCGCAGCGTCGGATTTTCCGCTTTCAGCTCCGACAACACCTGCGTCAAAAGCGCCGATGCCAGTCCCCGTCTCTGGTATTCCTGTTTGGTAAATACCAGATTGATGTGCGTGCGTGACTGCCGCATGCCAATGACGCAGACTGGCATCTCCCCGTCAAACGCCGCCCAGACAGGACAGGCGCCGCTCTTGACACTCGCACGGAATTCTGCGTTATCAATGATGTCCCGGCGAAACGTTTCCGTTCCCTTAGCCCCGTATACAGGCGCTTCAAACTGGGAAAACACTTCCCATGCAAGCGCCAGCGCCGCGTCGGTTTCCTCTCCTCGGATTCTGCGCATCTCAAGTTTTTGCAGCTGTTGTTTTTTCCACGCTTCCCGATACAATATATACCGCAGCAGCTGACAGGAAATTCCGGTCTTTTTCGCGGTATGCGGAACACATTCCAAAAGCGAAAATCCGCACTTTTCAATGACGCGGCGCGACTGGAGGTTGAAATCATAATGGCTGACGGTCACAATATCTACATTGCATTCTGCAAACAGATAGGCAAGTACCCGCTGTACCGCTTCCGGCATCAGTCCCTGCCCCCAGTACGCTTTGGACAGCGTGTATCCGATGTCAATGATATGCTTTCCGCTGTATTCCGGCTGTTCCCTCTCGGACAGCCACGACGGATGTATTCCCAGAGAACCGATGACGCGGCGGTCTTCCTTGTGCATCAACGCAAATTCATTTGCTTCTTCCATCCAATGCAGAAGCCGCTCGCGCGATTCTTCTTTTGATTTGTGCGGAAGCCATCCTGCCATCTGTCCGACGCCGTCGACGGACGCATACGCATAAAAATCGTCCACATCGTCCATTTGCCACGGACGAAGCAAAAGACGTTCTGTTTCAAGGGTTGTTACGGTGATTGCCTGAAAAGCGCTCATGATTAGATTTCCTCTCTATAAAAAATATAAAATAAAAAAACGGCGCATACAGCAAGTTGGGGCTGCTGCCTGCACCGTTTCATTTGACTTTGGTTTTACATTGAGATTGACTGACTTCCCACATTCCCAAAAGACAATGACCATGCAAGCACGGCGTGTACGGAGACTCGTACAGAGACGCGCTTAACTTTGGAGACTGATTTTGTCATGGTGGTCATTGTTATTTTGTATGCCTTTGCGTGGATCATCCACGCAAAGGGTTTCCTTTCGCGACAGAATTCCGTGAGATTCAGAAAGAGACGAACCTCACGCATTGAAGTTTCGTCTCTTTTAGTATAACACAATATGAATACGCTTGTCAAGCCTTTTGGCGTGATTTTGTGATATTTACTGTTTTTGTCAGCTTGGATGCTTCCTTATACGGTCTGAACAGCATGTAGATGATCAAAGCAAGCACTGCAATGGCGGCAATGAAACCGACAATATGCAGGTTTCCCGTAAAGGCAGAACCGAACTGATAGATCATCAGTGCAGATGCATAGGCAAACAGGCACTGATAGCCAATGGCAAACCATGTCCATTTTGCACTGTTCATTTCACGGCGGATTGCGCCGATGGCAGCAAAACAGGGTGCGCACAGCAGATTGAATACAAGGAAGGAATATCCTGCGACTGCTGTGAAATTCTGTGCAATTTCAGGCCATCCTGCGGGATACAAAATTCCCATCGTACCGACAATGTTTTCCTTTGCTACAAGACCGGTAATAGACGCCACAGCTGCCTGCCAGCTGCCCCATCCAAGCGGTGCAAAAAGCCATGCAATCGCTCCGCCGACAGCCGCCAGAAGAGATTGATCCATTTCTTCCTCTGTGAGCATGCGGAAACCGTCGGAAGTAAATCCAAAGTAGGTAGTGAACCAAATGACAACGGTGGAAAGGAGAATGATCGTGCCGGCTTTCTTGATAAACGACCAGCCGCGTTCCCACATGGAACGAAGGACATTCTTTGGAGTCGGCATATGATATGCGGGAAGCTCCATGACAAAGGGCGCCGGATCACCTGAGAACATTTTTGTCTTTTTCAGCATGATACCGGACAGAATGATTGCCGCCATACCAATGAAATATGCCGATGTAGCAACCCATGCCGAGCCGCCGAAAATCGCGCCGGCAATCATAGAGATAAACGGTACTTTTGCGCCGCAGGGGATAAATGTGGTCGTCATAATGGTCATGCGGCGGTCGCGTTCATTTTCAATGGTTCTCGACGCCATAATACCGGGAATGCCGCATCCGGTACCGACCAGCATTGGAATAAAGGATTTTCCGGAGAGACCAAATTTACGGAACACACGGTCAAGCACAAAGGCAATTCGCGCCATGTAGCCGCACGCTTCCAGAAAAGCAAGCATCAAAAACAGGACAAGCATCTGCGGGACAAAGCCGAGCACAGCGCCGACACCTGCTACAATACCATCATTAATCAATCCTGCAAGCCAGTCGGCAACGCCTGCTGCTTCCAATCCGTCTCCGATAAGCGCAGGAATACCGGGTACCCATACGCCATAATCAGCAGGATCGGGTTCATCACCATAGGTTTCCATGGTCTTTACAGCTGCGTCATAATCGGCAAGCGAAGCGGTCTCAACAGTGACCTCCAATGTTTCTTCATCTGTGACAGAATACGGAAAATCTTCCGTCGGAGCCATCCCGTTTTCTTCTACATAAGCATCATACCCATCTACAATCAGGGAAGCGTCACCATATTCCTCAGCGTCTTCACTGTAAGCGGCAGAACCGATTCCAAGCAGATGCCAGCCGTCGCCGAACAAGCCGTCGTTTGCCCAATCTGTCGCCGCAGAACCAACCGTTACCATTGCAATATAGTACACAAAAAACATAATCACCGCAAAAATGGGCAATCCCAGCCATCGGTTGGTTACAATGCGGTCGATTTTATCTGAGGTGGAAAGTTTTCCGGCAGACTTTTTCTGATAGCAGCGCTTCATGATGCTGCCGATGTAAATGTACCGTTCGTTGGTCATGATGGATTCCGCATCATCGTCCATTTCTTCCTCGACCGCCTTGATATCCGCTTCAATATGTGCCAATACCGATGCATCCAGCTGTACCTGTTCCAAGACCTTGTCGTCACGTTCAAACAGCTTGATGGCATACCATCTTTGCTGTTCCTCCGGAAAACTGTGCACCGCAGCCTCCTCAATATGGGCAAGCGCATGCTCTACCGCACCACAGAAGGTATGTGCCGGTACGGTTTTTCCGTTTTTCGCCGCATCGATGGCAGCTTCGGCAGCTTCCATAATGCCGGTTTCCTTCAGTGCGGAAATTTCTACAACCTTGCATCCAAGAGCTGTGGACAGCTCCTGTGTGTTGATTTTATCGCCGTTTTTCCGCACCACATCCATCATGTTGACTGCGGCAACGACCGGAATTCCAAGCTCTGTGAGCTGTGTCGTAAGATACAGATTCCGTTCCAGATTTGTACCGTCGATGATGTTCAGAATCGCGTCGGGACGCTCACCGATCAGATAATTCCGCGCTACGACCTCTTCCATCGTATACGGGGACAGGGAATAAATGCCGGGCAGGTCTGTAATGATCACGCCCTCGTGTTTTTTCAGTTTTCCTTCCTTTTTCTCCACTGTAACGCCGGGCCAGTTTCCGACGAACTGATTCGAGCCTGTCAATGCATTAAAAAGTGTGGTTTTACCGCTGTTGGGGTTACCTGCAAGCGCGATGCGCAAATCCATATGTCATATCTCCTTCTCCGAATTAGCTTTTGCTAACTTTTTGATTCAATAGAAAGGATCTCACGATCCCAAAGTCTGATTTTGTTTATATGACCATAACTTTCACGAAAGTGAAAGTTATCTCCTCTCATTGTGGAGTTGTGATGAAATCACAAAACACGGTCTGAAAAATTAATTTTTCAGACTTTCGACTTCAATCATTTCTGCGTCGGCTTTCCGCAGTGACAGCTCATAGCCGCGCACCGTGACCTCAATGGGGTCTCCCAAAGGCGCCGTTTTCCGGACCTGAACCTCCACTCCCTTTATCAAGCCCATGTCCATAAAACGGCGTTTGACAGCGCCTTCTCCATGAAGCTTCACAATTTTGACCGTATCTCCGATTTTTGCCTGTTTCAATGTGTTCATTTTTATGACCATAACTTCGCGCAAGCGAAGTTTTCCTTTCCTTGTGGAGTTGTGACGTAAGTCACAAAACACGGTTTGAAAGATTTATCTTTCAAACTTAATACCTCCTTCTATAGGTTTTTTTAGGTTTATTTTCAAGGCAGAACATCAAATCAGAATTTTCTGCGCCATTTCCATACTGACCGCAACCCGGGATTCCTTGACGTTTACAATCACGTTTCCCCCGATGGTATTGACAACGGTGACAGTTCCTCCGATCACAAATCCGAGATTTTCCAGATGTGCTCTCACTTCCTGTTTCCCGCCGATTTTTCTGATGACATGTGTTTCTCCGGCTTTTGCAAATGCAAGCGGCATTCTGTTCCCCTCCCCTTATATAATTAGCATACACTAACTATCGTCCATTATTATTGGTTAGTTCTCGCTAACCTGTATACTATTATACACCGGCAATCCACATTTGTCAATGCATCCTTTTCAATTTTTTTCTTTTCATGGAATTGCACAAAGTTGTTAGCACTTGCTAACCATTGCGTTGTACGATATTCCCACACCAAAACGGTTTTGCCATAACCGTTGTGATCTGCTCTGCCGCAGTGTCAATAGAGTATTTGCATGCGTACCCCTTTTTCGCCTCATGGTGGAGTTGTGACCTCCCACAGGGCGGACATCGTTGCTTTTGAAGCAACGAAAGTCACAAAACACCGGGCTGTCGCATTAACATGCTCCATCCTATAAAATTCGTCTTTTTACTTTATCAAGCAAAATTTCACTATGTATTTTTGACAAAATACATAGTGAAAACGCCGAATTCGGATCAATTCGTGATCTTGTTGTGATCACAAAGTGATCACGTTCTGCCGCACATTTTCAATTTGCAACAGCCCCTAGAATCATAAAGAAATTTTGCCGGTTGTTAATCTGAATCTGTGGCATTTGAGTCTAAAAAAATTTACACTTTTTCAAAATAAAAAAAATGAAAACCCATTGACAATATGTGTTTTATCACATATAATATAAGTGAGGAAGTCTGAAAATAAATTATCAGACTGTGTTTTGTGACTTCGTCACAACTCCACGAAGAAAGGAAACTTTCGCTAACGCGAAAGTCATGGTCATATAAATGAAAGGAGTTGGTTAAACTGTTTGAGGTTGAGTTTTATGAAAAAAGCGACGGTACATATCCTGCTGAGGAATTTATTCTTTCGCAAGATATAAAAATGCAGACAAAATTATTTCGTCTTCTTGAATTACTCGAACTGAAAGGAAATGATTTACGTGAACCGTATTCAAAGTCGCTTTCGGACGGAATTTTTGAAATTCGTGCAATTCAGGGGAATCATATAACGAGGGTTTTATACTTTTTTGTTGTTGGCAAAAAAATAATACTCACAAACGGCTTTGTTAAGAAAACACAAAAGACACCAGAAAGTGAAATTGCACTGGCTAAAAAATATCGAACAGATTACGAACGCAGAAAGGAGAATTTGTAATGGGAAAAAATTTTAGAACTACGTTAAATGAGCAACTTAAAAATCCCGAATTCAAAAAAGAATGGGATGCACTTGAACCCGAATATCAAATTATCAAGGCTATGCTTGATACTCGAGGTGAAAAAGCTATGACACAAAAGCAACTGGCTGATATTACAGGTATACCGCAGGCTGATATCAGCAGACTTGAAAACGGTAATGCCAATCCTTCACTTAAAACCTTACAAAGACTTGCTGCCGGAATGGAAATGAGGTTGAAGCTCGAGTTTGTCCCGATAAACAGATAAAACCGAAACAGCCAGTGCGGCATTCATTCCGTATCGCCTGTTTTCATAACAAGACAGCGAAAAAAATACCAATCAGTAATAAATTCACCAATCTTATCTCCCGCAAACATCGGCGACTCCATTCCAACGCCCCACGCTCCCTGACACCGTTGTTTTCCGTTTTTAAAAGAATTTTTTGAAAATTTCTCATTTGCTATTTACTTTTTTTCAATCTTGTGATATGATAAAGCTTGAAAAAAAACGGAGCTTGACTGCCGTGCAGAAAAGATTTTCCATGCAGGCGTTAAAGCGGCACGGGAAGCCGCACAGAAAAATCAAGACTACCGAATGATACGGAAATGAGGACATCATTCATGGAACTGAAAAATAAGATCATTAATTTTCTCGGCGACAGCATTACAGAAGGCTGCGGTACCACAGGGGAGTTGGCACGGTTTTCGCACTTAATCGAGTATCGCTGCGGTCTGAAGCGCGCCAATAATTATGGCATTGGCGGTACACGCATTGCAGACCAGGTACATAAACCCTCCGCATGTGAACGTCACGATTTATATTTCTGCGGACGCTGTAAGGATATGGATCCGGAAGCAGACATCAACGTGGTCTTCGGCGGCACAAACGACTATGGTCATGGTGACGCTCCCATTGGTACACCGGATGACAGAACGCCGGAAACCTACTGGGGCGCCTGCCATTACCTCTGCCGTGCATTGATTGAAACCTATCCGCACGCCGTCAATGTCATCTGTACCCCACTGCACCGCCTGAACGAAAATGCTCCCAGCTCCGGTAACGGTCTGTCCTTGTCCCGCTATGTGGAAATTCTGCGCGAGGTTGCAGACTACTACTCCATTCCCGTGCTGGATCTTTGGAAAGTCTCAGGCATGCAGCCGGCTGTCCCCACCATCCAGACCCTTTACATGCCGGACGGTCTGCATCCCAACGACGCAGGACACATCCTTTTGGCTGACCGTATGATCGGCTTTTTGCAGGCATTGTAACAAACAAACACGATATCGGATGATCCCAATGAAAAAAGAAAAAATCCGCGCCGTATGTGACATCTGCGTCCATTATGAATATGATGACGATGCAGGTGAGGTTATCTGCACCCTGAATCTCGATGAGGATGAATACGCACGGTATCTCACAGGCAATTATAAAACCTGTCCGTATTATCAACCTTACGACGAATATAAGGTTGTCAGAAAACAAAACTGAATAACGTGCGTTTGATGAATTTTATGGGGAAAACTTTTCCCCCAAAAAAGATTTTCCCCATCCCTCCTTTCAAAAAACTTTGTACAGAAAAAGCAAGACAAAACTTGCATAGATTATTTGTTTGATTTGTATAATACTTTATGGTTTCTTCTGTTTGAAAGTTTTTGCGGAGGAGTTTGAGGAGGTGCTTTTTTCAAAAAGCATCTCCTCATCGAACTCACTCCCCCAAAAACCACATAAAAATAAGACACGGCAAAATAGGATGTACCGTGTCTTTCTTTTTATTTCAATATTGAAATCAACCCAGCTTTGCGTAGTTGACCTTGATGCCAGGGCCCATCGTGGTAGCGATGACGCAGGACTTGATATACTGACCCTTTGCAGCAGCAGGTCTTGCCTTCAGAACTGCACCAACGAGCGTATTGAAGTTCTCGGTGAGCTTTTCTGCGCCAAAGGAAGCCTTGCCAATCGGGCAGTGGATGATGTTGGTCTTGTCAAGACGGTATTCAATCTTACCGGCTTTTGCTTCGTTAACAGCCTTTGCAACGTCCATGGTGACAGTACCAGCCTTGGGGTTCGGCATGAGACCCTTCGGACCGAGCACCTTACCGAGACGGCCAATGACACCCATCATATCAGGGGTAGCAATGACAACATCAAACTCGAACCAGTTTTCCTTTGTAATCTTTTCCACGTAATCGACATCGCCGACATAATCAGCGCCAGCCGCACGTGCAGCGTCTGCACGGTCGCCCTTTGCGAAAACGAGGGTACGGACAGTCTTACCGGTACCGTTCGGAAGAACGACTGCACCGCGGACCTGCTGGTCTGCGTGACGGGAGTCAACACCGAGACGGATGTGGATTTCTACAGTTTCATCAAATTTTGCCTTTGCGGTCTGGCAGAGCAGAGCAATTGCTTCGTCAGAATCGTAAAGCTTGGTCTTGTCGACGAGCTTTGCAGCGTCGATATACTTCTTTCCTTTAGTCATAACGCAATATCCTCCTCTGCCTTATTCTTCAACGGTAACGCCCATGCTGCGTGCAGTACCTGCAACCATGCTCATAGCGGTTTCCACGCTGGATGCATTCAGGTCAGGCAGCTTGGTTTCAGCGATCTTTCTGACCTGTTCCTTCGTGATGGAAGCAACCTTGGTCTTGTTGGGTGCGCCGGAACCGGACTCAATGCCTGCAGCCTTCTTAATCAGGACAGCTGCCGGAGGAGTCTTGGTGATGAAGGAGAAGGAACGGTCTGCGTAAATGGTGATGACAACAGGAATGATCAGACCGATGTCATTCTTGGTTCTTTCGTTGAATTCCTTGGTAAACGCGGAGATATTGACACCGTGCTGACCGAGTGCCGGACCAACCGGAGGCTGGGGGGTAGCCTTGCCGGCGGGTAACTGTAATTTGACGTATGCTGTAATCTTCTTTGCCATAATATTACACCTCCAAATGTGGTAGAAAAAAGTCGGAATTCCCTATTTCAATGTGATTTTGGAATTCCTCCCACAGTGCAGCGCAAAAAACGCGCCGCGGGAAAAATCATGCTGTATGAGCACAACCTTTACACTTTAGTAAAAGCGATCTTTCAGATTTTTTTGACGTCCTTTGTGTCAAGTTCGATGGAAGTATTTCTGCCGAACATGGATGCGACGACGCGCACCTTGGTCATATCCGCGGAAATTTCCTCAACCACAGCGGTACTGCCTTCCAGCAGACCACCCTCAATCTTGACCGTATCGCCAACTGCAAACGCCAGCTTGACCGCAGTGCTTTCAGGCTGTGCAGATGCTTCAAGATCAATGCCCATTGCCGCAACCTCTGCGTCGGACAGCGGAATTGGCTTGGAACCAGGACCGACAAATCCTGTGACGCCGCGAATGTTGCGCACAACATGCCAGGACTCGTCGCTCATGATCATTTTGATCATGACATAGCTCGGAAACACCTTATCCTCGATTTCCTTCTGCTTGTCCCCATCTACTTCCACAACCGTCTCTATCGGGATCTGAATGTCGAAGAAATATGAGGTCATGTTCCGGTTTTCAATGGCTTTTTCCAAGCTTGTCTTTACTTTGTTTTCATAGCCGGAATAGGTATGCACGACATACCATCTTGCTTCCGTCGATGCTTCGTTCATTTGCTTGCTCCTTCCAAAGTACGGTGACACTGTGCATGCCAACCGGGATTAAAGGTGGCTGAGCAGTGTAAGCCCCTTTGAGAAAAGGAAGTCAAGAATTCCGATGGAAATTGCAAATACGGCAATGGTGATAATGACAACGACGGTACTCTTTGTCGTTTCTTCCTTTGACGGCCATACAATCTTCTTGAATTCGCTTTTGTAATCGCGCCAGAATTTCTTTGCGCGTTCCGTGAATTTTACCTTTTCCTTCTTTGGCTTCGGGGCCTTCGGAGCGGGAGCTTCCGATTTTTTATCGGCTTCGGCTACAGACGCCTGGGCGGTTTCGGCAACCTTTTTTTCGTTTTCTGCCATTACGTCCTTCCTCCTGTTCGCCTTTTACTTGGTTTCTTTGTGCAGTGTGTGCTTGCGGCAGAATCTGCAATACTTCTTGAGCTCGAGTCTGTCAGGGTCATTCTTCTTGTTCTTTGTTGTGTCGTAGTTTCTCTGTTTGCAGTCACTGCAATCCAACGTGATTTTCACTCTCATTGATAGGCACCTCCTGATAAATTGTCGCTGCGGCTTTTTTCCGACACGATCCGCCGCGCGCCTTGTGTTTGATAGCAGAAAGCAAAGGAATCTCTCTTGATTTCTGCCGTGTACCTCCCTCAAACGGATTTCCTGCCGCACCACAGCGCAAAAGCGCCGTGTCAAAGCACCGATATCCCGCCAACCGCGCTTTTTGCAGTGCTGCCTGTCCCGGTACCGTTTTCGGGAACAGACAGGAGACGCGATTCCAAAAAGGGTACTCCGTTTGCCAAAAAGGCAACACAAAAAGACCCTCTTATAGAGGTACTATTATTTTATCATATTCCGGCGGGTTTGTCAAGTATTTTCATGCGTTTTCTCACGTTCGTTTCATAAATTAAAAGCCGAGCACGTAGAAAGAACCTTAATCAAAAGTGAATCATTCAAAAGGCAATTAAACATATTTTGTCGAATGCTTGTCTTCTTAACTAAAGAAGGAATATATTGTTTGTGTAATAATA
>JAGAVJ010000043.1 GCA_017942005.1 Clostridia bacterium
GGTGTTTCCTATGTGCTGGTGTTCAAGCTCTCCCGTTTCGGCAGAAATGCGGCGGATGTTCTGTCCACGCTGCAAGTTATGCAGGATTTCGGTGTTAATCTGATCTGCGTTGAGGATGGAATTGATTCTTCCAAAGACGCAGGAAAGCTGATGATCTCCGTTCTGTCTGCGGTTGCCGAGATCGAGCGTGAGAACATCCGTGTTCAGACGATGGAGGGCAGAATCCAGAAAGCCCGTGAGGGTAAATGGAACGGCGGTTTTGCTCCCTACGGATATACGCTTGAAAAAGGCAAGTTGTTCGTTAATGAGGAAGAAGCCGAAGCAATCCGTATCATCTTTGACAAGTATGTGCATACCGACATGGGCGCAAATGGGCTTGCCCGATACCTTGCCAATCACGGCATTGGAAAAATCCAACGGCAGAATGGCAAGAATCCCCTGTTTGATGCGGCTCTTATCCGCAGGATATTGAAAAATCCTGTTTACTGTGGCAAGATCGCCTATGGCAGACGCAAAACGGAAAAGGTGCAAGGCACCAGGAATGATTACCGGCTTGTGGAGCAGGATGACTATCTGCTGGTGGATGGTCAGCATGAAGGGATCGTGTCGGAAGAACTCTGGCACGAAGCACAGGTGAAGCTGCTGGCTCAGGCTGAAAAGTATGAACACGTGAATCATGGTAAGGACACCAAGGTGCATCTTCTGTCAGGTATCGTCAAATGCCCGATCTGCGGAGCCGGGATGTATGGCAACAAGAGCATCAAGCACAAGTTGGACGGAACAAAGTACAAGGATTTCTTCTATTACGGCTGCAAGCACCGCACTATGACCCGTGGGCACAAGTGCGATTATCGAAAGCAGATTCACGAGGAACTGTTGGACAGTACTGTGGCAGAGGTCATTGTCAAGCTGGTCAGCAATCCCAAGTTTGCTGCCATGATGCAGGAAAAAATCAACATGAAGGTGGACACTGCCGCCATTGAACAGGAGATCGCCAATTACGAAAAACAGCTCCGGCAGAGCTATTCTGTGAAATCAAAGCTGATGGAAGAAATAGATTCTCTTGATCCAGACGATAAACACTACTACAAACGCAAAGCAGACCTTGATGATCGGCTTTACAAGATGTATGATAAGATTGAGGACACGGAGAATCTGCTCGTTGCAGCCAGAGCGAAGAAAATGGCAATCGAAGCTGAAAAGCTCACTGGAGATAATATTTATAAGGTGTTGATTTACTTCGATAAGTTGTATGCCGTTATGAATGAGCAGGAAAAGCGGCAGTTGATGAAGTCGCTGATTTCCGAGATTCAGATTTATCCGGAACGTCAACCAAACGGACAGTGGCTGAAGTCCATCAAATTCAAGCTCCCGATTATTGAGGAGGATATGAGTTTGAGTTTGGACAACGATACACAAGTCGAGACAGTAGTCCTGCTGTCCCCAAAATAAGTGTACATATCGATGATCTGTACTGACAAGAAGTTCCACAAGAAAAAAATAGGAGAACCTGCGCTGCTATTGCCGCAGCGACGCAAATGAGATGAGAGGAAAACGGGCGGTTGCATGTTTTCAATTTGCAGCAGCCCCTATGGTCAAAAGTTTGAAAGATAAATCTTTCAAACCGTGTTTTGTGACTTACGTCACAACTCCACAAGGAAAGGAAAACTTCGCTTGCGCGAAGTTATAGTCAAAAAAAATGAGCGAAATCATACGGCTGGATGTCAATGAAGAATGGGCACATACGGGAATCATCAAAGCAGGTGATTTCTGTTTTTTGAATTACTGTGTAGGAAATGTCGGGGGAACTATTGAGGAACAGATTCACGGCGCGTTCGATGAAATGGAAAAAAGGCTTGCGTTGTTTGGATTGTCGCTGGAACATGTGGTACAGATGGACTGTCTTTTCCGTGATATCTGGAATATCCCGATCATGGAAAAGGTCATAAAAGAACGGTTTCACGGGAAATACCCCGCACGGAAGTCCATTCAGACGGAATTTGCGCATGTGGGCGGCGAGAGCGGCTTACAGTTCCAGGTGGATGCAGTCGCATATTGCGGCAATCATGGAAATTGAATGGTTTACTACCGTTCCAGGTAAACGCGACATCTTGTTTGTAGTTCTATTGGAAGTTTTGCAAACAGCTCTTCAAACGTCACATTGATCGCTTCCGGAAGCCGCGGTATCACAATGTCTTCTGCAATCCCCTTTGGATAGGAAAATGCACCTGTCTGTTTTAGGTCTTTGTAGATTTGCGCGTTTTGATATGCTTCCCGCACACATTCTTCGGCTTTTGCAGGCTGCCCGCTCTTTTCATAGAGGTTGGCACACCTCATATATAGGTGCATCAGATCACAGTTTTCCGGTCCGCAGATCCCCTCTGGAAAGATGGAATGGTAGAATGCAATTGCGGCATTCAGTACCGAAAGTGCATAGGTATGCTCCTGTGTACGCAGGGACTGCATGACGGTAAGCTTGCACATTCGCAGAAAACCCAGTGCTGCATTTGCTGTAACGATACGGTTATTTTTGGACGACAACGGATACGCGAAGGTCATTAGAAATTCACGGCTGCCGCCGCTGGGACTTTCCTGCATCGCATAGTTTACGGCACTCTCGGTGTCGCCGATGGCAGCGCAAAGCGTGATCAGCCGCAGGAGGACTTCTGCACGGTCATCTGGTGACAAGTCAAGGTGCAGAAGCCGCTTCAAAAGGTGAATCGAATCGGTAATCAGCGCAGTGTTTTGGTTTGCCGTACAGTCGTATTCAAGCGTCTCACCGTCGCCTGTCAGTTTGATCGCGTCCGTTTGACTTTGATATTCTGCCATTTTCCGCATTAACAACAGCAAAATGCGCGGCTCCGACGGAAATTCTTCTGCGGCGTTCTTTAACAATGAAATCGCATTTGAAGTGTCGCTGTTTGCGGCATCGGAGAGAATCCGGTTCAGCCGTTCTTCCCGTTCATAGTCGAAGCCGAGAAGGAAATCCACAGACGTGTGGAAAAAGTTGGCGATAGACGGCAGCAGTTCGATGTCGGGATATCCTTCACCTCTTTCCCAGCGACTGATTGCCTGTGATGTGATGCTCATGGCAGCGGCAAGCTGTTCTTGTGTCATGTTTTGCTGCTCCCGCAGCGCACGGATTTTTTCACCGATTTTCAGTTTCATAATCGTAACCATGGCTTTCGGCAAACGAAAGCTTCCTTTCATCTGTAATGCATTTTGATGATGTCATTGTATCATGGAAAGGTGTCTTTGTCAACAATCAATTCCTTGTTTCAAATTCAAGGTATCGTTGAGTCCAAACGTACTGCATTCCAAAAATAAAATGATACAGAATACCGGAAAATACAAATACACCTCCAAACGGTTGAAGCGCGTTTGGAGGTGTTGCATAATATTTTGTTCGTTAAAAGTTTTTGCGGAGGAGTTTGAGGAGGCGCTTTTTTCAAAAAGCACCTCCTCATCGATCTTATGTTAATTTTGGCTGATGTGTTTTATTGAAACGGTGTGATACCATCACAAAGCAAAAGGTCTGTCCGGATAATTTGGTACCATGCCGATGCCGGATCGTCAAAGACAAGTCCAAGGTTACGTTCTGCGGCACGGATTAAATATTCCGGATTCAGAAAATTGGCATTGTCGGCGGAGAGGATGGCACGCAGATGCAGCTCTCCCGTTGCTTCGTCAAATACGGTATGGGCTGTTTTGATCAATGGAGAAATATCGACGTCCTTGTCACCAGATTTTGTATGCTTGGTCATCACAAGCGGTGCGGAATACATCGCGTCCATTTGACGTGCGGTGTCGGCAGTTGCATTTGGATGGTGAAGAAACGCTTCATAGGAGGCGTATCCGACGTCGGTCATTTTATGTACGGGAGCGGCGGCGCAGAACAGCTGCAATTCCTCCGGCATGCAGGGATTGAGCGCATCCATGATCTGCCGTCCGGTAAGCGGTGCGGTCATTTTGATGTCCGCATATTCGCACAGGGACTGTACGCCGATGGAAAGCGGCGTCGAAAACACCATTTTCGGGTGTGGATTGAACCCTTCTGAAAACCAGATGGGAAGCTTCGAGCGAATAAAGGCGCGTTTCATAAAACGCTGTAAATCGAGATGCGAGATGAACTGCATCTTTCCGACTTTATAAAAACCGAGACGCACGGTCAGCGTGCCGCTTTGCGGATTGATTGCATCCATATAGGCATCCGGATCGGCTTTTGTACGTACCTTTGGCGGGGTACATCTCAGTTTTTCTGCTTGTATTTGCAAAGCGAGCGATTGCACCATGTCTCATCCCCTCCCAATTTGTCAGCACCGCATGCAGAGCATGCTTCCATGCAGTTTTTCGTGGTTTTTGTTTCATACGCCTTTGCGCGTTCCCGCAGCAAAAATTCTTTTGTGACGCCGCAGTCGATGATGTCCCACGGCAGGATTTCGTCTTCTGCAAATCCCCGTGTTGTGTAGAAATCGGGATCGACGCCGACGGCGGCAAAAATATCAAGCCATGTTTCATAGGAGAAGAATTCTTCCCATGCGTCAAACCGAACACCGCGCTTCCGGGCTTCTATAAGCGCCGCACACAGCTTTCTGTTGCCGCGTGCAAATACCGCTTCAATACGTCCGACCTTCGCGTCGTGGTAATTGTACCGCACCTTGCGGTCTGTGATGATGCTGCGCAGATACTGCTGTTTTTCCTGTGTGACTTCAAGTGCATCCTGTTTTTCCCACTGGAATGCGGTAAAGGGTTTCGGTACGAATGCTGCAACGGATAAGGTGACCTGCACACCGCCGACGTTTGGTTTTCCCATTTGTTTATCGGCGCGCTTGTTGACATAAAAGGCATGAATGACATGCTCGGACAGGTCATAAATTCCTGCGAGGTCTTCGTTTGTTTCGGTCGGATGCCCGATCATAAAATACAGTTTGACCTGATTTTTTCCTGCCGCAAATGCCACATTGCATGCACGGAGAATTTCTTCCTCTGTGACGTTTTTGTTGATGACATCACGCAGACGCTGCGAACCGGCTTCCGGCGCAAAGGTCAGTGTGCTGGTACGCACAGACGAAATGCGTTCCATCAGCTCCTTTGTGAAGGTGTCAGCACGCAGGGATGGAAGCGCCAGATTGACACGTGCATCGTTTGTCCATGAAAGCAGAGACTCTGTCAGCTGCGGCAAACGTGTATAGTCACTGATGGAGAGGGACGAGAGCGAAATTTCCTCGTATCCCGTGTTTTCATAGAGACACCGTGCCTGCCGTGCGAGGACATCCGGCGATTTTTCACGGATGGGACGGTAGACCATGCCTGCCTGACAGAAGCGGCAGCCGCGCGGACAGCCGCGATAGACCTCCAGCATAATGCGGTCCTGCACCGTGTCAATGAACGGCATAAAGGTGTTTTCCGGAAAATAGGAATGGTCAAAATCCTTGATAATGCGCTTTGTGATGCGGTCCGGAATGTCATCGTATTTCTTTGTGACGGAAGCAATGGTTCCGTCTTCATGATATTGTACCGTATAAAACGAAGGGACATAAAAGCCGCCGCGCTTTGCTGCCGCATGCAGAAAGGCTTCTTTGGTATAGCTGCCGTCTTCCTTCATTTGGATGTACAGCCGGGAAAGTTCTGGCAGCGCTTCTTCTCCTTCTCCGATAGAAAAGAGATCAAAAAAATCTGCAAGCGGCTCCGGATTGTAGGTACAGCAACCGCCGCCTAAAATGATCGGATCATGTTCTCCACGTTCCGCTGTGGTCAGCGGAATGCCTGCAAGCTCCAGCATATACAGCACGTTGGAATAGGAAAGCTCATATCCCATCGAAAAGGCGACGATATCAAATGCGGTCAGGGGGTCTCCGCTTTCCAGCGCCCAGAGCGGGATATGATATTTGCGCATGGCTTCTTCCATATCGGTCCACGGTGCAAAGCAGCGTTCACACCATACGTCAGGCTCGCGGTTCAATGCGCCGTAGAGCAGCCGAATGCCGAGATTCGACATGCCGATTTCATAGGTATCCGGAAAACAAAAAGCGAAGCGGCATTTGATGTTCTGCTTCTCTTTGATGGTTTGTCCGGTCTCGCCGCCTGTATACCGCCCTGGTTTTGAGACGGATTTTAAGAGTTGATCTATATTCATTTTGGATTCCTTTCAGGGGGAATGGGGGATTTATAACGGACTGCCGCATGCGACAGCGTCTAAAATTCGCCGTTTTGCTTTTTGGGGGGCAAAATTTTACTGCGCACTTTTGGCAAAATCCACATTGAAAACGCTGAATTTGGATTACTTTGTGATCCCTATTATAAAAATGATAGATTTGATTTCCGTGCAATTGCACATTCTATTCTATATATTATAATATACTTTTATCTTTCTTGCAAGGGTTTTTCCTAAAAACAAAAGAATTTCGTGTTTTTTCACAAAAATTGCAGAGGATATTGCGTGTTTCTGTCGCTTGCCTTTTTCCGTCATAATTGACTTTTTGTTTGCTTTCTGCTATAATGAAAGCAATGATTTTTTTGTATCATAAAATAACGTGAGTTTGATAGAATTCTCAGAGAAAACTTTTCCCCCAAAAAAGTTTTCCCCGAACCCCTTTCAAAAAACTTTATACGGGAATATGGAACAAAATTTGCATGAATGATTTGTTCAATTTGAACCATACTATACGGTCTCCTTAGTTTGTAAGTTTTTGCGAAGGAGTTTGAGGAGGTGCTTTTTTCAAAAAGCATCTCCTCATCGAACTCACGTTAAAATAAAAGGAGTGAATGTAAAATGAACCCCAATATTGCCTATTTTAAAAATGCCGGGTATGGAATGATGATGCATTTCGGACTATATTCCATGCTTGCCGGAGAATATCGCGGACAAAAAAGCAGTGACTATGCCGAATGGATTGGTTCCTATTTCGGCATTCCGATCAAGGAATACGAAGCGCTTGCCGCCGCGTTTGATCCGATTTATTTTGATGCGGAGGAAATTGTAAAACTGGCGCGGGACGCAGGCATGCAATATCTTGTGGTGACGACGAAGCACCACGACGGATTTGCATTGTTCCACTCCAAGGTGGATTCCTACAATGTAGTGGATGCAACGCCTTTTGGTCGTGATATTGTGGGAGAGCTGGCGGCTGCCTGCAAAAAATACGGACTGAAAATTGGATTTTATTATTCGCAGGACCTTGACTGGCATGAATATCACGGCGGCGGATATCTGTCGCGTCATATTCCCTGTTCAGGGAAGTCTTGGGACAACAGCTGGGATTTTCCATCGGTCGAAGACAAGGAGTATTCCATTTGCTTTGAAAAAAAGATTTTGCCGCAGATTGAAGAGCTCATGTCAAATTACGGCGATATCTTCCTTGCGTGGTTTGATGTGCCGATGACCATCAATGCAGAGCAGTCGCGCAGAATCTATGAGACGGTCAAACGCTTACAGCCGAACTGTCTCGTCAATTCCCGGCTCGGAAACGGTGCTTACGATTATGTTTCGCTTGGCGACAACGAAATACCACGGGATAAGGAAACGTGGGAGCGGATGTCCAAAATTGACGCGGATGCCGTGGATTATCAGGATATCGGCGGATTTAAACCGTCAAAATACGGTTTGTATGAATCTGCCTGCACCTTAAACCGTTCCTGGGGCTTTTCCTACCGGGATCAGAACTGGATTTCTCCGCAAACCCTTGCAGAGAACCGCCGGCAGCTGCATACACTGGGCATCAATTATCTGGTCAATGTCGGTCCGGACGGTCTTGGGCGCATTCCGGGACCTTCTATAGAGATACTGCTGAAAGCAAAAGAATTGTATGGATAAAAATAGCAGCACCGGTATAGTATATATCGGTGCTGCTTTGCGTTATGGAGCAGAATTGATCGCAATGGATAAGCATGCGGCAAATGTTATTTGCCAAGATATTCCTTTGCGGAAGCGTGTGTTTCGATGTCATAGCAGGAGAACATTTCATCTACTGATTTCTGTTCCGGCTTTGGTGTCAAAAGGCTGACGACGGGTACAATCACAAGGCTTGCAAGCATGACGAATGCGCCGCAGTTGACAGGGGACTTTATAAATGCCGGGAAGATGGAATTGGCAACCATGTTGAGTATCATGACGATGACGCCGAAGCCAAACGAAACGCCGCAGGCAATCTTGGTTGTACGCTTCCAATAGAGACCGTAGAGGAAGGGGGCTAAGAACGCACCTGCGAGAGCGCCCCACGAAATACCCATCAGCTGTGCAATGGAGGAAATTTTGAACTTGTACTGAATCAGCGCAATGGCAGCGGAAATGATAACGAAGACCGCGATTAAGACACGCATGATAACCAGCTGGCGCTTTTCGTTGATTTCCTTTTTGGAAAGCGGCTTGATCAAGTCGATAGTGAAAACGGAAGAGGAGGTCAGAACGAGGGAGGAAAGTGTAGACATGGAGGCGGAAAGCACGAGGATGACAACAACGGCGATTAACAGGTCGGGGAGCTTTTCAAGCATGGCTGGGATGATGGCATCGTAACCTCCAGCTGCGATATCAACGTCAAACAGTCTGCCAAAACCGCCTAAGAAGTAGCAGCCGCCTGCGACGATGATGGCGAACAGGGTAGAAATGATGGTACCCTTACCGATGGCCTTTTCACTCTTGATGGCGTAGAACTTCTGCACCATCTGCGGCAGACCCCAGGTACCGAGGGAGGTCAGGATCACGACCGCGAACAGGTTGAAGGGATCAGGACCGAAGAAGGAGGTGAAAATGCCGGGAACGGAGCCGTATTCCAATGCGGGATCTGTGACGGCGGCAAGTCCTGCGACCGAACCCATCAGACCGCCGTGCTGGTTTAACACGGCAGCAATGACAGCGACGATGCCGACGAGCATGATAATGCCCTGAATAAAGTCGTTGACCGCGGTTGCCATATAGCCGCCGATGATGACATACACGGCGGTCAGGGCAGCCATTGCGATAATACAGACGCTGTAATCAATGGAAAACGCCATGGAGAACAAACGGGAAAGACCGTTGTAAAGGGATGCGGTATAGGGGATCAGGAAGATAAAAACGATAATGGCAGCAGTAATTTTCAACGGCTTTGACTGGAATCGCTTTTCAAAGAATTCCGGCATGGTGGCTGTTCTCAGGTGCTGTGTCATCAGGCGCGTGCGTCTGCCGAGAATGACCCATGCGAGCAGAGAACCGATAAAGGCGTTGCCAAGTCCAATCCATGTGGAAGCCATACCGAACTTCCAACCGAACTGTCCTGCATAACCGACAAAAATGACAGCGGAGAAGTAGGACGTACCGTATGCAAACGCTGTCAGCCAGGGACCGACCGCACGTCCGCCAAGGACAAAGCCGTTGATATCGGTTGCCGAGCGGCGGCAGAGAACGCCGACAACAACCATTAGCGTAAAGAATGCGAGCAGGAGAATGATTTTGATTACCATTTGAGTTTCCTCTCTTTGTATTGTGAAAAGATTTGGTTTTATTGTTGACCCGGAGCGCATTGCTTCTCTCAAACCCATTTTGTAAACGGTCAGCAGAAAAACAAAAACGCCCCGATGACAGAATCAAAGTCAATCGACTTTTTCCTCTGTACATCGAGGGCGGAAAAACCATATCCGCGGTACCACCTCGGTTTTGCCTGCCGCTCACACGGCAGAGCCTTAGAGAGTACGGCACACACTGTTTTTTATTTTTGGGATGCGCTTAAAACACATGTGCATAATACCCATTGTACGTCACGTGTACAACCCGTCGCCGCCTATCGTTCTGCCTGTTCTGTCACCACAGACAGACGCGCTTCGGAGCGCTGCTCCCGGAATGTATTTCTGCTTTGTGTCCTTTATGCCTTGCACCGTCCGGCACTTCTCTGAAAGGTACATTCAAAGCGTACTTTTTTCCGATCACTGCATTTTATCTTGCTAAAAGGATATCACAAAAACAAAGTTTTGTCAAGATATTTTTACAAATTTTTCATGTTTTTCAGCAATAACTTTTACGTTTGTAAATTGCAGATCAGTGTACTTACGGATATCTGCGGCAGACTTTATACGTTAATTTTGGATTTGTTCCAGTAAGCGAACTGTAGAATGACCAATATCTACTGTTGTGGATGTGTCTATCATAGAATCACCTGCTAAAGATACCCAGGTTTCTGAATACTCTTCACTCATATTGCGTGGTGATGGGGGTTGAATAAAAACACCGTGAACAGCTCCTAACGCAATATGATATGAGGAAACCGTTTCGTCCATATCATAGGAAGATAGGTTTTCTGCGTTTTTGTGACCGGAATTTTTTTCAACGATTTCATCTGACAGGAAAATCAAATATTCATTTCCAATTTTAATATCATTAAGAGGACTGTCCAGAGTGATCATTCTAATGTTTTCTGACTTGATTTCTCCGCCTTTTACGCGAAGAATAAATGTATCAGAATTTATCGTGTGATTTGCGGCAGTCATTTGCATGACAATATCTGTTGTAATAATGGACATTGTTCCATTTTCATCACCGAACGATGTCATTTTCGCCGGTAATATTTCAATGGGAGTACATTTCACGACAGCGTTCGCAGAATGATATAGTTCACTCACACTTACATTCGTATAGCTGCTATTACTAGTGATTGTATATTGCGGCACAAAAATCTTAGGTGTAATATATAAAGATGTTAAAATTGCTGATATTATAAATATGCCACTCGCTCCTAAAAGAATAAATCCGCGTTTTTTACCAATCACCATTTCCGATCACCTCATTTCGCAGATTTTAAATCATGATGCTTGTTTTGGAAAGTTGGCACAATATACTGTCTGATCAACTTCAGTATAACATGAAAATTCATATTTATCAATACTTTTTTGAAATAAATTTAAACTTTTTTTAATCGCAGCTTTAATAGATTTTGTGGATTGGTTAAAAATATAGATAGCAAATTATTTTGTAAAATATCTATCACGCAAAAGAAAGATGTAAAGACAATACCGTCTGTTTTATATTCGCTTCATTTTTCAGTATATAAATACTTTTAAACTTTGAATATCCATAAATTTTCAAAAAAGCACTTGACATCAAATGGAATATTTGATATAATTATATATCAAATATTATAAAAGACGGGGGCGTTCCTCTCAACTGCTTTGATGATTTTCTTACCTGTGAGCGTGTTGCCTACAGATGGAAAGCAGATATTTTACAACAAGAAATAACTTTTACTTATAGAAAGAGTATGGTCACTTAGATAGATTCATATCACAGGAAAGGTGTGTACAATACAATGAACAACAGCGAAAAGACAATGGAAAAGGTTGTCGCGCTTTGCAAAAACCGCGGCTTTGTATATCCAGGCTCCGAAATTTACGGCGGTCTTGCCAATGCCTGGGACTACGGTCCTCTCGGTGTCGAACTGAAAAACAATGTCAAGCGTGCCTGGTGGAAAAAATTTGTGCAGGAATGCCCCTATAACGTGGGCTTGGATTCCGCAATTCTGATGAACCCCGAAACGTGGGTCGCATCCGGACATTTAAGCGGATTTTCTGATCCGCTGATGGACTGCAAGGTATGCAAGACCCGTCACCGTGCAGACAAGCTGATTGAAGACTATGTCGCGCAAAACAATCTCACCGACAATCCTGCCGGCATGACGGATGCAGAAATGCAGGAGTACATCAAGGAGCATCATATCACCTGCCCGTCCTGCGGCTCCTCAGATTTTACCGATATCCGCAAGTTCAATCTGATGTTCAAGACCTTCCAGGGCGTCACAGAGGATGCAACCAACACGCTGTATCTGCGTCCGGAAACCGCACAGGGTATCTTTGTCAACTTCAAGAATGTGGCAAGAACCACAAGAAAGAAGCTGCCGTTCGGTGTCGGTCAGATCGGTAAATCCTTCCGCAATGAGATTACGCCCGGCAACTTTATCTTCCGTATCCGTGAATTTGAACAGATGGAGCTGGAATTCTTCTGCAAGCCCGGTACAGACCTTGAATGGTTTGCATACTGGAAAGACTACTGTGCAAACTTCTTATACAATCTGAATATGAGCCGTGAAAACCTCCGTCTGCGTGACCATGATGCAGAGGAACTGTGCTTCTACTCCAAGGCCACCACGGACTTTGAATATCTGTTCCCGTTTGGTTGGGGCGAGCTTTGGGGCATCGCCGACAGAACGGACTACGACCTGACCCAGCACCAGAACCATTCCGGTCAGTCTCTGGACTATTTTGATCCCGATACCAATGAAAAGTACATTCCGTATGTCATTGAGCCGTCTCTCGGCGCAGACCGTGTGACGCTGGCATTCCTCGTCGAAGCTTATGACGAAGAAGTCATTGACGAAAAGGATACCCGTGTGGTTATGCGCTTCCATCCGGCACTCGCGCCGGTCAAGGCAGCGGTTCTCCCGCTTTCCAAGAAGCTTGGCGACAAAGCAATGGAAATCTACACGATGCTGTCCAAATACTTCAATGTGGATTATGACGATGCAGGTTCCATTGGTAAGCGTTACCGCCGTGAGGATGAAATCGGTACGCCGTACTGTATCACCGTCGACTTTGATACTGTCGGTGATGAAGCAAAGGGCGTTGCTGCCGACAACTGTGTCACCGTCCGTGACCGCGATACCATGGAGCAGGTCAGAATCCCTGTGGAGTCCCTGCTTGCATATTTGCAGGAAAAAATGGATTATTGATTCTGTTGAACATAAAAAACAAAGGGGTTGCTGCACTGAGATGCAGCAACCCCTTTCATTGACGATAAGGTACGCTGTGGGGTTTTACCCCACATCCCACTGAAGAGCTGAAACCCTTCAGAATCCCCATCTCAAAAGTTTTTGCGGGTTTTTAGGGTGCTTTTTTCAAAAAGCACCCTAAATGGGGTTTGGGGCGAAGCTCCAATTTTGTTTACACTACAGTTTGGGCGTCAGAGATCAGAGGATATAATCGGTAATGCAGTCATACCAGTGGACATAGGTGATGCCGTTGACATTCAGTCGATCATTGTCCGGCAGCTGTTCTGTCCACAGCTTCTGATAGCGGTCAAATGCCCAGTCGTTGCGGTTGAAGCGGCGCCAGAGAATGGTTCTGCCGTTATGGTCTAAAAACTGTTCAGACACAACGCCGCAGTTATAGGTTTCAATGTCCATCACACAAACGGTGTCGTATTGCTTTTGACCGATGGTTACAGTATAGCGTCCGACGATGTCGAGCAGAAATGCTTTGTCGGCACTTGTGACCGTTGTGCCGATGCGTTTGATATCGCCTTTGGGGGACAGGTTGGTTTCGTTGCCGCAGTTGTTCTCTCCAAAGCCCCAGTTCGGCAGAAAGGCGTCGCCGTCGAGAAAGGTAATGTAGTTGCGTATATCGCCGTCCGTTCGCAGCGCTGCCAGATATCGGCAGTGTGTATCGGTCAGCTACGCAACAAAGGTACGGTTGATTACATCGGATTTATTGGAATAAGACGCTTCTCTTGCAGTCAGCTCCACGCCTTCAATGCCATGTACCATCGCTTTTCCAGTCACCTGCATGTCGTAGACATGACTGCATTTGCGGGATGGGATATCGTACATCCCCCAGGATAAGGATTCGCCGAGCTTCGGAATCAAAAACCATCCCATCAACTCTTCCCATTTTACGGAGAATGGGGCATTTGTACTTGCTTCAATTTGATAGTCCGGAATGAATTCAGGCAGTTTTTTCATAGGTAGTCCTCCCTTGTGTTGTTTTGCAGCATTGTGTTGTTTTACAACATTGGATGCCGTCTGTGCATGCTCCGCTGCATATGCTTCTCTCCATGTTTGTGTGTTGTCAAAGGGATAGCGGCTTTTGAAGTTTTGTTTGGCGGTATAAAGCCGGCTTTTTACCGTTCCAACCGGAATGTGCAGATGTGCTGCAATTTCCGCCTGCGGCATATCACACCAATAGAACAGGTAGAGAATTTGCCGGTCCTTTTCGCAGAGCAGTTGAAGCGTGTCTCTGACCGGAAGCTGTTCCAAGACACCGTGTCGGCTGTCGGACGAGCGTATCTGCATGGACTGCATATCGATTGGAATTTCTTGCAGGGCAGCGCGCTGTCTGTAATAATCGCGGCATTTGTTCCGGGCAATCTGAAGAATCCAGGCTTTGAAGACGGATTTATTTTTTAATGCCGGAAAATTTTGATAGGCAGTGAAATAAATTTCCTGCAATACATCGTCTGCATCCACGCTTGGAAGACGAAACCGCACAAAACGCTCCACAGCGCCGCGCTCTGCATGCAGCAATGCTTCAAACAAATCCATTGCAGTCTCCATTCTGCCGCAGGCATGGCGGTATGAGCGTGCAGGATGCGCCGCTCCTTCTTTGAATTTCGTTCAAGCTGCTTCCTCCTTTTTGATGACGGTAAAAGAACAACGGTACCGTGCAATCGTTCTTTCCGCTATATAAGACGGAAAAAGAGGGGAAAAGGTTCATTTGGATGCAAAAAAATTGATCTGACAATCAGGGAAAACGCGAAAAGGCGAATTTTTTTTCAGGCTGGAGCATGCGACAGCCGTTTGGAGCATGCGACAGCCGTTTGGAGCATGCGACAGCCGTTTGGAGCATGCGACAGCCGTGTCCATGTTAATGCGGCAGCCCGATGGTTACCATATCGGAGAGGGAGAACACACCGTGATTATTTGGACTGAATTTCCAGCACCTTTTCTAAAAATATTTTTTGATCAAAAGAACCGCGTTCGGCGTTTTTCTGTTCTGCGAGTATACAGAGCTGTTCCAACGTGGTATTTTCCAGCTGTGCCAACTGCTTGATGATTTCGAGCATGTCGGCAAGCTCAAAAAGTCTGTCCCGACCGGATGCATGCAGCATTTCCTGATATTCTTCATAGCATTTTTGCTCCAGTGCGGCTTTGAATTCTGTGTCGGACAGGATTTTTGTCACCGGTGTTTCTCCGGTTTCTTCTATGATTTGCGGAATACGATCCCGTACTAATTTATTGTAGATACGTTCCATTTTTTTACCGTCAATTTTACATGTTCAACTTTCATTGAAACGTTCAACATTCGTTGAACAGACAAATTGTGATTTCCCTTCTTTTTGTGGTTATGTAGTTTCATTTATGTTTCAGATTTTCCGTTTTGGGTACAGGTGATATCCGGACATTGCAGATGGCAGCAATCCTTGATTTGATTGCAGATAATTTTTCCGTATGACGTGATTTCGTATGCTTTGACATCTCCCTGTGCGCAGACGTCTCCGTTGATGGAAGCGCATTCAATCGACTGATGACAGCAGACATCCCCATTGATCGCGCTGTCAGAAATGACATGTCCGAATACTTCAACCTTGAAATATTGCGTTCTGTCATTGCAGTTTAGCGGAAAGGCAATGGAAATCGGCGGCTGATCCGGAGACAGCACAGGGGTGACTTTCAATATTTGTGTTCCACGCATCTGCACAATGCGTATTACACCGTCGTCTTTAATCTCCTTCATATTTTCATCGCAGGATGTGATGCAGGATTCGATATCATCCGAGAACAGCGCGTCAATGGAGATATGAAACAATGCTGCAATTTCAGGTAAAAGGGCAATATCGGGTGTGTTTGCATTGGTTTCCCACTTTGACACCGCTTGATAGGATACCCCAAGACGTTCTGCAATTTGCTCCTGCGTAAACTGATTTTTCATCCGTAAAAATTTAATGTTATTTCCGATGTGCATAGATCGTACCTCGCTTCTTTTTTATACATTTATTGTATCACATTTTTGGGGACCATGCAATAACGGCATGCGATTATCACTCAACTGCTGCTTGAGTTGTGAAGAACGGTTTTCGCTAAAAAACAAAGAGCCGTCTTTTGAACGGCTCTTTGTTTTTTGGTGCGGGTAAAAGGACTTGAACCTTCATGAAGGAATCCTCACTAGAACCTGAATCTAGCGCGTCTACCAATTCCGCCATACCCGCTGGTGCGAGGAATGGGACTTGAACCCACATGATGAAATCACACGCACCTCAAAC
>JAGAVJ010000044.1 GCA_017942005.1 Clostridia bacterium
ATCCTCACTAGAACCTGAATCTAGCGCGTCTACCAATTCCGCCATACCCGCTGGTGCGAGGAATGGGACTTGAACCCACATGATGAAATCACACGCACCTCAAACGTGCGCGTCTACCAATTCCGCCATCCTCGCATAATTGCGAAATTCATATAACAGTATTATTATACCATAGCATTGTCATTTTGTCAATAGTTTTTTCAAAGAAAAATACTGCATAACTGCACTACATAACTGCACTACATACCTGTAGGGGCAAATTAATTGGAAAATATTTCTGTGGAAATCAAATTTTTTGAAAAAAACTATTGACAAAAAGTGTTTGATGTGATATAATATATATCGTCGCAGGGAGAGCGAGTCTTCCAGACATCATAGACAATGCTGGTGTGGCTCAATGGCAGAGCAGCTGATTTGTAATCAGCAGGTTGATGGTTCGACTCCGTTCACCAGCTCCATATGGGGGATTTCCCGAGTGGCCAAAGGGGACAGACTGTAAATCTGCTGTCTATCGACTTCGGTGGTCCGAATCCACCATCCCCCACCATCAAGAAACGACAAGCTTCGATAAGAAGAGTGTCGTTTTTTTTCGTTTTCTTTCTCCCAGATTGACGTTCCCGATAATGAGATAAAGGAATTAATGAATTTACTGCATAAATTTATTGAATATAAAAATTACTTATGATATAATTCTTGTAGAATTAATGTAAATGGATCATGGTTCAATATGTAATTTAAAAGCTATAATTTATTAGGAGTAAATTATCATGTCAAAATTCCCGCAATTTACGATGAGTTTTCAAATAGGTCCTACGAACAAAGAACGAATCGAAGCGTTTGAAATGTATCATAGAGCTTTCAACGCGAAGAAGCTTTCAGAAAGTATACCGCCAAATGGCGACGATATCCATATTATGATGGATATATACGGGCTCGAAATATTAATTGGTCCGGGTAAGGCAACAGGAACTGGTTTTGATAATGCTTTATGCTGTGAGATTCGTTTTGACAAAAAGGATGACTTTTATCAGGCATATAATGAAATAAGCAAAGATGCTCAAAGCCATTCTGTTGAAGGTCCGTACCCATGGGCAACTCTGTTAGGTCTTGTGGTTGATCGGTTCGGTATTGGATGGGCGCTCTATTATAGTGGTTAGCCGACATTACATTATGTAGATTGGGTGGGATATTATTAAAACACAAAAACAACAGGAATTGATAGAGTTATACTTATTACAGCTTGAGGGCGAAAAGCAAACGATATACCGTGAGCTTATAGATCACCTTTCAGAGCTTGGCTACAATCCTAAAAAAGAAGGTTTGAGAATTTCCTTTAAACACGATATGCACCGTAAACAGATTGCGAAAATTGGTATGACAAAAGGCAAACAACCAAGACCGATATTTATGTTACGATTTTCAGCTTGTCAAAATTACTCTAAGAGATTTAAGGATATTGTAAACAAAGCAGTCATCAAAGATAATTTTAATGAAGCTCGGTGTATAAATAATAATTGTAATTGGTGTGCCGGGGATGCAAGGTCGCATATTTACATTGGAGAATTGCCTGACGGCACTTTAAAATTTCACTGTGGGGCTAGTGCACTTGAAATTCCTGATGTCAAAGCAGAAGATATTTTAGAAATAAAGAAACTGTTACAGGAAGAGCATATTTATTTAATGAAAAATGAAGCAGGTATTGAGAGTTAAAACCTCCTGTATTACAAGAGTTCAAATCTTACCGCCGAAACGTTGGAAATATCTTTTTCATGTGACTCTCACAAAATGATATGTTTTGACTATAACGAAGCTTGTCATTTTTTGTTTTTACCATAAAGTATGACATTTGTTGGCAAGAACAACATTGAACGGTAAGGTCAACTGAGAGGATACAAATGGACGGTACTGCACAATGCCAAGGTTTTTCGAATGTTCAAGGGCTTTTTCCAAAAGTAGTTATATTATTTTGTAAGCTCTTGCTGCAACAAGGAACTGAAATTTCCGGTATGTTCCTGCGGATATCAGGTTGAGAGATGAGATGGCATATGGCAGCTGTCTGATATGCCGGATATTGTAAAGTGCGGTGACGGAGATCAATATATCGGCTATGAGGACATCGGCGAGGCTTATTCGGGAAACAGAAAATATATCATTGAAGAAGACGCTCTTCTTGCGGCTGTGGTATCAGATTTTACCAGTGACGGTGTGTTTCTTGATCTTGCATGCGGAGACAGCTGTTTAACAGTTTCATGTGCTGCAAACGGAATGCATATTATTTACGCTATGATGAAATCGTATATGCTCTCTACACCGAATATTGGAAACAGCTTGATGTATATGATATTAAGCCGAAAAAATACAGTTGGTGTTTTGATCGTACTTCCGTATGCGATAAACTTTTCAGTAAAAAGGCGGAGAAACTGATACGACGCGATGGAACCTATGAAATTTTGCTGCGTGATGGATTTCTTCCCCGATTCTGCGGACGCGGATTTTCCGACCAGACAGATGTTCCAAGACATATACACGATGAAATCATCTCCAGGCTGATGGAGGAGTTTCAAGAAAAATATGGTGATGATTTTACCGCTGCTCCATTTTATGGTAATTATGATGATATCCTAATAACGATTTACACGAAATAAAATCGTTTTATCTCAGAAGTGCTTCATTCGCTATTGACCTTTTTTATCTTTGAGAAAACACCGGAGATAAGACAGAAGGCATCCGTTTCATTTTTCCAAAAAACAGAAACACAACCCGTATCCGACATTTCATCGGTTTCGGGTTGTGTTTTTTTGTTTCAAAGATATCGTTTCAGTACACCGAGCAGTGCCTGATTGTCGTCTGAAAGTGGAAGATTTGCGGCAAGTGCGGCAGCTTCCTCCGATACGCGATCTGGGGAGGCCGTGCGCAGTGCAGAAAACAACAGTGCAAGAGCGGTACAGTCGTTTGCAGCAACGGCATAGTCGAATGGAGTATTGCCGCCAGCATCACGTTTTGTGATATCACAGCCGGCAGAAATCAGCATTGCGGCGATTCCGGGGACACCCAAGCGGCACGCATAGGAGAGCAGCGGTGTGCGGTTTTCCTGCACGTTCACCGCGTCCGGATAATACTTTTTGGAAAGCAATGCGGACAGAGCCGCATCGTTTTTATTCTGCACATGGTAAAATCCGACATGATAATACATCGGATGACGCAGAAACTCCGACAGCTCCAGCGGTCGTTCATAAAACCGAAAGAGCGTCTCAATGATATTGGGATTTCCGCACAATAATGCATACTGGAACAGGTTGAAAAGGCGAGGTGCACGGTATTCCGCTGCATTTGCCGTCTGAACGTTTGGCAGATGGATGCTTGTAAACTTCGACTCTTCCTGCAATGTGGGGCGGAAACGTGCGGTCAGCTGCGGAATAAACACAAACAGCTGCGCAAGCAGCGCATAGTGTCCATGTGCGATTAAGGCGGCAAGCAGTGTCGTTAAGGGATCCGGTCCGCTTGCAGACGCGCTGGAGAGCAGACGGTCACTATAGCGGACGAAAAAGTCGGTGGCGCAGATACGTACACGTTTGGCAGGAAGACTGCAATCTGCATCCCATGCGGGGTCGATCATGCAGTCTGCAATGGTGACTCCCATGACGTCCGGCACAAAATAGTCGTCATATGTCAGATCATCCGCTTCATCCGGGTTAAAATAGGTGCCGTAGGTCATCGGATCAAAGGAAAACGCAGTTTCCTTTTCAAGAAAAATCGGCGTTCCGGCGGTGCCGATCAATGCTTTTGCGTCCATATACAGCTGCTTTGACCCAACCACAACAAACTGCCCAGCATAGGGATCAAAATATACGGCGGCAGCCTCCTGTTCCACGTCGTTGCGAATCTGCGGAAGCATTTTCGTGTAATAGATATCGATAAACGATACCGGAGGAACGCGCAGCATGGCGCCGTCGCGGCACAATACATCGGAAAGTGCAAACGGATAGGCAAGAATACGACCTTCTGCACGGTAAAGATATCCGATTTTTGGCTGAATCAGACGGTAGCGCGCACAAGGAACTTTGATTTTTGGTGTGCGGCAAAAACGGACATACGATTTCATGGCGATAAACGTCAGATTAAGGTGACTTTTGCCATTTTCATTTCCGTTTTCGGACGGTCACTGCGGTCGGTCGCAACGGATGCAATGCGGTCTACCACGTCCATACCCTCTGTGACATGACCGAACGCCGCATACTGTCCGTCCAGAAAATCCGCGTCCGCATGGCAGATGAAGAACTGAGATGATGCGGAATCGTACCGTTGAGAACGTGCCATGGAGATGACGCCGCGCTTGTGGGAAAGCGGATTTTTGACACCGTTGACGGCAAATTCACCCTTGATGGTATTGTCAGAACCGCCCATACCGGTTCCTGTCGGGTCGCCGCCCTGAATCATAAAGCCGGAGATGACGCGGTGGAAGATCAGTCCGTCATAAAAGCCTTCGGATACGAGTTTTGTAAAGTTTTCACATGTGATCGGCGCTGCGGTTGGATCAAGTTCAATTTTGATGATACCGCCGTCTGCCATTTCAATTTGTACCATGTGTGTTGTCTCCTTTAAAATAGATAAATTTGATTTATAGTATATTATACCATATAATTATGAATTTTCAAACGAAAAATGAAAAATTTCTGAAATTTATATCTTTGGCAAACGATTTACGGATATTATCATCAGCGGATTCCCTTTAAAGGCGGTGCGTGATAGGGAAGGAGACACACGGTTCTTTGCGCAAAAAAATTCATTTATAAATTTTGCATTTTCTATTGCAATTATTGGAAATATATGATATAATAATACAAGAATTTATTTTGGGGTATCGCCAAGTCGGTGAAGGCACAAGACTTTGACTCTTGTATTCGCAGGTTCGAGTCCCGCTACCCCAGCCAAGAATCCCGCGCGTCAGCATGGGATTTTTATTTTTATCTGTCCATTTTTCACTCTTACCTGATCCGGTGAATTTTTGGTAAGGTAAGAGGATATTGTGAAAAATACTTCAGCGGAAATCAGTATAAGAAAAATGGACAAGAACGTGTAAATGATAAAATGAACCAAGAGAAACATATCCGTAAAATAACATACAGCAATTCTACCAAGGGGGAGCCTGCTATGCTGATTGACCGCATGAAAATGCTTTTCTTTTTTAATGTTACCGATGTACAGCGATATTATCATTTCTGTCATGATATCCTGTTTTGCGGCACAGACTCTGCGCTGCGTGATATTGCATTCTTTTGCCGTGAGTCGGAACCATGCATAGATTTTGTCTGTCTGAAACGGTACGATGATGGTGAAGATAGACTGTTCGCTTACACGGATGCGTACAGTTTGATTGAAGAGGCGCTTGCATATAGAGAAACTGCGCCGTCTGTAATTGATCCGCAGCTTTCCGACGTCAAACGGAGCTGCATGCTGATCACCGATTCCGAGAAGGTTCTTGCAGCGCTTGGAAATTCCTATACGCTGACACCGTCGGAAGACACTGCATCACCGTGTTATTACCTGCGCGGTACGGCGGATTTGCGCTTGTTTCCGTGCGCGGCGAACACCTGCATTGTGCGGCTGGACACGAATAATATCGAAATGATCCGTGCGCAGCTTGCGAAAAACGGAGAAACAGAGGAATATTCAGAGGATCACATCGGTTTGTGGGCGCTGCAACAATATCAGTTTTCTGAAAATTATCTGCTCGGTATAGAAGAATCCCCGGAGCATGTGCGGTGGATCGGCTATCTGCGTGCGGAACAGGGCTATGGGAACACGGCTGACATCGGTTGGGTACAGATTGATGCAGCGGAGCGCGGTCACGGGTATGCAAAACAGCTTGTGTCGTATTTTGCAGCGGATTGTTTGAAAAACGGCAAATTCCCGCGCTATAGCTTCGCAGTCATGCATGCGTCGGAAATGGTTGCAGAAAAATGCGGATTTACAAGAGAGAACGGTTCTCGTTATCGCATGATGATCGAAAAACGAAAATAACGCTCAACAAAAAAACGGAGATTTTGAGAGATTTCTCCGTTTTTAACTTTTATACGATTTCCCATCCGTTACCCCTTGTTATAATACCTTATGAGAACAAAAACAAGGGAAAACAAAACACAATGATACTATTCAAAAAAGAGGTGCAAGATGATTTACCGACTTAACAAACTGTCTGAAAATTGTATCAATCCTATTACAGGACAAGCATATGACGGTTCATGGATCATTCTAATGCTTACGGACAGTCCTGATTATCAGCAAATGAGCGGGAGCCGGGGCGGTTGTGCTTATACGATAAAGGTGAGCCGCAGTCAATGCAAAAACTGGGAAATGGCAGTTGGTGATTTTATCGGTTTTTCTGAGGCAAATGAAAAAAACGCCATTTTAGTCATACCTGAGGCTGATCTGGAATCTGTGAAAAAGCATTATGAAGGTCATAGGTATCATGAACCATTTCTTCGTGAGAACGAACCCTCTGTTTTCGTTCATAGTACACCGATGAACAGTTGGGAGCAAATTCAGCGTGACGGAATGTTAAAGAGTTGGAATATACTCAAAACGGAAAACGTGATTACAGAAGAGCAACCGATTGGGATACAGCTTGGTGATCCAATGGATTTTCGTGACTACATTATGTTCGGCAGCGGTGTCACAGGGGAAATTGTTGTGAACGCAAAACAACAAGGAAAGATTGTCATGGACACGAATACAGAATATCTTACCGGGGCAAGATTATATTTTGATGCAAAAAGAATCGCTTTGGATGGCTTGCTTGTTCGGGACGGATGCCATTTGAAAGTAAAAGACCGGCTGCCGCTTAAACCATATTTGATTTGGGCGGCGACTTGGGAAACGATTGGACTTGCAAGCCAAGTATCCACTCCGAAAATCTTTGCCGAGCAAGCAGACAAGCATTTTCAATCTCTTTCACGATCCTGTGAGAATCCATTATAACTGGAAATTGATTCAATGAAATCGTTTTTTCCTGTCATTTATTATGACGAAAATGTAAGAACATAAAATCAAAATTGCGGCTGCGGCGATATTTCCCCAAATATGATTATTGATGACATATATCCCCAATAAAGAATTTACAATACAATGAAATAATACGCAAAGCCATACACTGCTCGTCGTTTTTCGGATGCTTGCCAAAGCAAAGCTAATGCCCAATACGTTGATTCCAAATGCAAAATAATTGTGTCCGTATTGCCCGACTCCCTGTATGTAAAACAAAGGCAAATGCCATAACCACCAAATCACGCTGACAATGAGCGTTGATATCGTAAATGAATATGTTTTCTCCAATTCTGGCTGAAGAATACAGCGCCAGCCCGCTTCCTCTAACCCGCCTCCAAAAAGCATCACGGGAATCATAACAAGAATGGCATAGATTGGCGCTCCGTTTTTATATCCGCAAATAATACATTGCGGTAAAATAAATAGAATTGCCATAATCACGACCATAAGGTAGGAAACAACAGAATGTCTGAAATCAAATACCGTTTTTAGCCATTCTTTCATATTTGCGACTTTGTTATTGCGCTTTAATGCGAAATAGGATGCGATTGTAGGGGACAATCCTCCCAACAGATAGGGCACATATAGCCATTTGTGATCGTTTAGCGAAAGTCCCATAAAACTGCATAATACACATGTTCCCCAACCAATCAACATGATCAGAAAGGTGAGACTCAAATAATTTTTATTTAGTTTACTCATATTTCTATCGTTCCTCAAAACATCAATTTGTCAATTCACATTATACGCCAAAATTGTGAATTTTTCAAGTGCATCAACAACTGCATCTCCCGCCGTGCAGGACTTGTTAATGATCAGTTGACGAAAAATAGTAACGCTCTCTTGATATTTCTTGTCATTCATGCTATAATAGATTCCGTTCCAGGGGCGTATTTTTTATGGAAGGGAAATAACGTTTTACCTGTTCAGCACTTGCTGCATGCGTAAAAGTTAGCGTTATATTTATGGCAGAAATAAAAATTGGTGAAATGATAAAAACAAAAAGGAAAGAACGTGATTTTACACAAGAAGAACTTGCGAATATTTTGGGTGTAACAAAAGCTGCCGTCAGTAAGTGGGAAACCTCAGAAAGTTATCCTGATATCACGATGCTGCCGCAGATTGCACAACTGTTTCATATCACGATGGACGAGCTTTTCGGTTATACCCTTGTATATCAACCTCTGAAAATTGAAAACCAGTATTACTTTGGACTTTCTCTTGACGATGTGGACAAAGCTATTTTGGATCATGGAACCGTAAAGGAATGTAAACTGTGTAAATGCGCACGTTTCGTTGGAGATTCGATTGAGAATACGTGGGAGGTACGAGTTCAACTTATCTCTACCGAAGAAAAATTTCCGTATATACTTCAAAAACTTATAAAACCTGGATGTGTAATAGACGGATATAGTGTAAGACTTGCAGACGGCAAAATCATTGATGACAATAAACCTAACAAGCATTATGTTTGCAGAGAAAAAGTTTGGGAATATAGAAATACTGACATAAAGTATGTACGTCAAATGTTACAAGAACAGTTGGCAATGGGGCTCATTGATGAAGGGGATATGTAATCTCGCAAGATGATGACACTATATAACCCTACAATGTCTTTTGCATAGATTTTATTGCCGGCATCACAGGGAAAGCACTGGAGGATTTAGAAACAGGCGTGAAAGTCTGAAAATTTAGATCATGGAATGTCTCTATCGAAATCAAAATACAACTTTGCGGTTATTGTGCTGACACGACTTGTGTGGTAAAATAGAATAACAGAAAGATGACAAATACACAAACCAAACTCGATTTTTCCCCAATAATAAAAAGTTTTAAAGGGAGTTTGAGGGAAACTTTTTCAAAAGTTTCCCTCAAATACGTTCCTGCATAAAAGAAATACTGTTTTTTGTGTTAAACAAAAAATATAGCTTGACTTTTTTCACAATTTATACTATAATATAGATAATAAATTGTACTTAGGGAAAAACGCGCAATTTATCAATATTTTTATGGAGAGGGGTTGTACCTTCCTACGATATGAAAACGAATGAATCCTACCCGTTTCTGATTCATCAGAAACTATACGATTACAAAAAGAATCTTTTGTATATCCCTGAAAACATGGAACTTGCACCGGAAAACTGCTGCGGATTGTCATGTGAAGCCTATCTGGAAGCTGCAAACACCTTTATACAGTTTATTCAGTATCTATTGGACTGTATCGCACAGGACCCGGACTATTACGGTATGACCTGTATCCCCGCTGAAAACAACGACAAGGCAAATTGGAACAAAACCAATACGCCGTTTTACAAATTGACCAACACCATCCAGAATATGTTTGACAACAGCGGTCTGAACGGAACACAGCTGAATTGCAGAATGAGCGCTTTAAAATCCAAGCTTCCCCGAAAATTTCCACATATTCTGGAATTGTTTGAAGCCTTTGGGTTTATCTTAACGGGACTGGATGCAAAAATGAAGCCGGAGGACGGGGAAAATTTTGGAGTACAGTATCCAGCCAATCCGGATATTTTCCGTGTGTTTCATGCAAAACCAACCGAGCAAACGATTTGGAATATCACAAACTGGGGAATTCTTGCCGCAAGAGAAGAGGACCGGGTGCGATATCCGCTGGAATTTTATAAAAATCATCTGGAGGATACCTCTCTGCATACGCTTTTGACAGAAATGCACACGCTTCTGTCACATGCTGGAATTTTCTATCAGATCGGAGAAGAAAACCACATCCTGCACAATGCGCTGCGCTATAAAGCGAAACGAATTTCAAAAGAATTAATGGATTTGCGGTTCAGCGGAGGGGCGCCGCAGACGCTGTCCTGTAAGCTTCGGCTATCGCATATCCGGCAGTATGAATCCGTTTTCAACGCCTGTACAGATACCATAAAGCAGAAAATACTGGAAAACAAACAGTGCACCCACTGCGCAGGCTGCACGACGCAAATTGTGATGCATTACAATGGGGTGCACTATGTGTTCTGTAATCCGACCTTTTGGTGGTGTCCCTTTGTGCTGGACGATTTGCATGACCTGACCGACGCAGATATCCATTCAATTCTGTCTCTGATTTCCGCAGAATTGCCGTTTTATCTGGAAGGGTGAGGATCTGAGGAATATTGAAAGGAGTTTTTTTATGCCAATCATCAATAAATTGGAGGGCACCTTTGATACAGTTGCCGCTTCATATGAAAAATTTCGTCCCGGATATGTCGATGCGCTGTATCGAGCGATTTTCGACTACATTCCCATCACAGCGCAAAGCCGTGTCGTGGAGGTAGGCATCGGCGGCGGACAGGCTACGCTGCCAATCTTGCAGACCGGGTGTACGCTGACGGCGGTGGAATATGGAGAAAATTTTTCTGCACGGTGCCGGGAAAAGTTTCGGGAATACCCGAAATTTTCTGTGATCACGGGCAAATTTGAAGATGTTATTGTGGATACTCAAAGCTATGACCTTGTGTTTTCTGCTTCTGCGTTTCATTGGATACCGGAGGAAATCGGCTATCCAAAGGTGTTTTCCATGCTGAGGAGCGGCGGTGCATTTGCGCGGTTTGCAAACCATCCTTTTCAGGACAAAGGAAGACCGGAGCTGTGCTGTGAAATTGAGCGGCTGTACGGAATCTATTACTATCCGTTCTGGGGCAAAAAACAGACACCTTTGGTGGAATACAGCGAAGCAGACGCAGCTGCACGGGCAGAAATCGCAGCAAAATACGGCTTTGATGATATCCGGTATATGCTGTTTTATCGGACGCGCACTTTTACCGCAGCGGAATATGTCATGCTGCTTGGCACCTATTCCGACCATATTGCCATGACAGAAACGATCCGACGGGAATTTTTTTCGGAGATCGAACAAGCCATTCAAAGACATGGCGGGATGATTACCATATACGATACGCTTGATTTGCAGCTGGCAAGAAAACTGTAAAATTGATCTAAACCATGCGCTTGGAGCTGTCTGCGGTGGTTTGCGGCGCGGTGTTCCGCGTTCTCTCAATTCAAACCGTCATTTGCACAAAACATGGTTATCTATTGTTTTAACGTGAGTTCGATGAGGAGATGCTTTTTGAAAAAAGCACCTCCTCAAACTCCACCGCAAAAACTTTTAAACAGAGAAACCAATAAAATATGGAGAAATCAAGCAAAAAAAACGCACAGTTTGGGTTTGATTTCTCCATATAAAGTTTTTTGAAAAGGTTTTGGGGAAAATCTTTTTTGGGGGGAAAAGTTTTTCCCGAGAATTCTATCGGACTTACGTTGTTTTATGTGGTTCTGAAAGGAGAACCGGATGTTTGAACTAAATTCGATCTATACTCCAATCACGGCGCTGCCTGGTGTAAGGAACGATGCATATTCGGAAATCATACCGTGCATTGCCTTGAGACCGTACATTCGATGCTTTTGGGGGACGTCCGGGCAAATAAAAAATTGTGAAATACCGGGCAGACCCGTGATTCCCGACACCTGCATGGATATGATTTTTCGTGTCAATGATACAAAGAATACGAATACCGGAAGGTTTTGCGTCATAGACGAGCGTCCGTATCCTTCGCATGTGATTCACAACAGCGATATGGTGTCGATTTTTGGTATACGCTTTTATGCCTGGTCTGCCGTTTTATTTGCAGATGGTTCACTAAACCACAACGAAGAAGATTTGAATATCGACAATTTGTTCTACGGATTCAAAACAGAATTTGAATCAATTTTATGGGATTGTCATACGCTTGAGGAGCGAATTGCAGCGGCAGAAAAAATCCTTCTGCGCAGGTTTAATTGGAACAAGCAGAATCCTCATGTGATGAACGGATTATTTTTTATGATTACGAATCACGGAAATGTCAAAATCGCAGACATTTCCTCTTACACAGGCATATCTCAAAGATCCCTGGAAAGAATGTTCAGGGAAACCATGGGGGTATCTCCGAAGACCATACAATCGCTCATTCGATATCAGCTGTTATGGCAAGATATCTACTTGCATAGGCAATTTGACGTGTTTGATGCAGTTCTGAAATATGGTTATTCCGACCAAGCGCATTTACTGAATGATTTTAAGCGAAAGCATGCGATGACGCCAAGGGAGGCTCTGCATTTTTCTTTATCCTGATGTCGCATTTATACAATACAGTACAGCCGCTTTCTGTTATAATAAATATGGGTTCGATGGATTCATGGGAGAAAAGTGTTCCCCCATGAAATCTCTCTGTTTAAAACATATTCATAAAGAAAAAGGAAGGCGCTTTTATGGTACACGTCGTTTATTGTGACAATACAGGAAAAGCCGGCGAAAAAATTTTGGATAAAATATTACAGGGCAAAAAGACCATGATTGTGCGCGGTGCTGCCGGAAGAAAAATTCCGCACAGCCGTGTTTTTGAAAATGAGCTGCTTTATTTTATGGAAAAGGGTTCCTCAAAAATTTCGGCGAAGGCCGTTGTCCGTCATGTGGAAAATTATGTAAAACTGGATGATGAGGAAATTACAAGGGTTTTGGAGGATCATCAATCAGAGCTCCAGTTATCCGATAAGCAGAAAGCACGCTGGCACAAAAAATGTCTGTGTCTTGTTGCTTTTTCAGATGTGGAAGCAATCACTCCCTTGGAATTTCAGCATCAGGGCAATATGGACGATTGGCTGATTGTTGAAAAAATTGAAGACGTTGTAGTTGGAACGAGTGTTCCGTACAATTATGAAAAATCCAGATTTTAAGTAAAGGGGACAGACAGATGAAACGGGAAATGATGGCATACTGCGGTACCAATTGCGAGGAATGCGCGTGGAGAGAACAGGTAAATTGCAAAGGCTGTAAGGCAAATCAAGGAAAAATGTTTTGGGGTGAATGCGATAAAGCAAAATGCTGTATTGCAAACAAGTTTGAGCATTGCGGAGAATGTGCAAAAATGCCCTGTGAAATTCTGTCAGCATTATTTGCCGACCCGGAACACGGAGATCAAGGTTCCAGGTTGAACAATCTTAAAAAGTGGGCAGAAAACAACCGCTGAACAGCGGAATATATGGCGGTAAAAAGTCAACGTTTTCTTCAATCCTCATACATTGTAAAATGATATAGTCTAAAAAAATAAATCCGGCGGTATCCGTTTTTATAGACAGATGCCGCCGGGTTTTTATGTGTTTTTGAATGAAGTGCTTTACACGTTGGAAGGTATATATAGATAGAGACCGCGTTTCTGCAGATTCAATCCAATTCTGAATTGAATTCCGTTTGTTCGCGGTATAAAACAGTATCAGAAAACCGGATACAGACGGACAGCTGCATCGTGTCGCGCTTCTGTAGAATAATCTGCTGCATTCTTCCGGATGTGTATTCCATAGCTTTTGAATTTCGTATCGAAGGGAATGCTCCGCTGCCAGACAGCTGCATTTTGTGCGGACTGCTACCTCGCAGTACAGTTCTTTTACTTGATGATCTTCTGGATTTTCAAGCTCCAAAATGTACAGTAATGCCGCTTTCAGCCGTCGATGCCCCTTGCTCCACGAATATGCATCCATGTGCAATAAAAACAGTTTGACGATTTCGTCTTCTGTTTCCCTTGTCCTGTTTTTTCTTTTGGTTTCCATGTGATTTTCCTCCATTGGTAATTTGATCTTGCCGAGTCCTCCGGCTGTAGGGTTTACCGAATCTCTTTCGGTTGTATATATTATACCATGCTTTTTTCGTGTTTTGCTGTAAATACTAAATTTCGACATTGTTTTATTTTTTGCAGATCATTTGCATCGATTGATTGGAAATTATATATAAATAAATACATATATTTTCGTGTATTTTCTGCGTATATAAAATTTAATTTGATATATAAGGTATTATCATATATCTGAAAAAATATGCACCTTCAAAAGTATCTATCTTTCGGGGTGCATCTCTTATCGTATTAAAATTGTTTGTTCTCGTTTCAACTCTGTATCTGTTTTGACAGATATAGTTTGGTTTGCAGATACTGCATTTTCTGTCAGCCGAAAATTTTTAACGCTTTCTTTTTGGATATCCTTTGAAAGAGGAGAAACGCCGTTATGGATGTCAATACTTCTGCAAGAGGAAAAGCACACCATAACAGCCAACGCATTTGACAATTGCTTTCTGCGATGTGTGCAAACAGCAGTGCAGGCGGAAAGACAAACAGCAGCTGTCGGCAAACGGAGACCAGGAGCGAATCAAGCCCACTGCCAAGCGCCTGAAAGAGTCCTTGAAAGGCAATGTTAATCCCGGCAAACAAAAGTCCGATTGAAATTATGCGAATTGCGCTGATACAAAGGGACTGTGTGTCTCCGGACAGTCCGAACAACGCGGAAAACGGTACGGCAAACAGTTCCAGTATCAAACATCCTGCCAGCATGATAACAACGGTATAAAGATGCCCATATTTGACACAGTCTTTGATCCGCAGAGGATTTTTCATGCCGTAACTGAAGGCGGTGATTGGTGTGATTGCATCACGCATACCAAACGCTGCAAACAACAGAAACTGCTGAATTTTATAATACAGTCCATATGCGGTCACCATGTTTTCACCGATGCCTTTGAGAATTAGATTCATTCCGTACGTCATGACCGAAATCAGCGCCTGCGATAAAATTGCAGGAAGTCCGATAGCGTAGATTTTACCAATGACGGAAAGCGACGGCTTGCAGTGCTTGGGCTTGATTTTAATTGACGTGTTGAATATCAGATGAAAGATCAATGCTGCTGCAAAGGATACGATCTGTCCGATGACCGTTGCATATGCTGCCCCCTTCACGCCCATTTTTGGGCAACCGAGCCATCCGTATATGAAAATCGGATCAAGAATGATGTTGGTACATGCGCCGAGAATCTGTGCAACGGTGGAGCAAAGCGAGTGTCCCGCTGCCTGAAGCATTTTTTCAAAGATAGCAAACATGGACAAACCAAATGAAAAGATGCAGCATATGCTAAGGTATTCCGATCCCATTGCTGCAATCATTGCATTGTCAGTCTGAAAATGGATATAGGTATCGACGCCGAACAAACCGAATACAAGAAAAAACGCATATATGATCACGCCAAGAAAAATTGCGTTTCCAGCGGTTTGGTTGGTAAGCACATTGTTCTTTTGTCCAAGGCTTTTGGCAATTAAAACATTTGCACCGACACCGGTTCCGATTCCCACTGCCACCATCAGGATTTGAAACGGAAACGCTAAAGTCAGCGCATTCAAAGCCGCTTCTCCGTTTGTCGGCATATTGGCGACAAATACACTGTCAACAATATTATACACTGCCTGTAACACCATGGAAACGATCATTGGAATTCCCATGGAAAGCATCAGTCGCTTGACCGGGACGACTGCCATTTTTTCTTCTTTTTCACGCATAGAGTTCCTCCAAAAATAAAAAAAGTGCGCAGCTCACAGATTGGAATTACGCTGTAAGCTACACATCTATTTTTATTATACCAAAAAAACGGAAAAAAGTCAAAGGATATTTTACACAATTTTTTTGTGGAATGCGATCGTTTTATTTCTGCTTCCGCCGCCCATAGAGGCGGAATGAGGGAGGATATCATGTCGCTTTTGTGAGAGAAACCTGAAAACGATTTTTTCGGCTTTTCAATGGTGAGAATTGAACGCTCGTAATTCAAGCCGTCTCCATTTTTATGACCATAACTTCGCGTAAGCGAAGTTTTCCTTTCCTTGTGGAGTTGTGACGCGCCCGCATGCGGTTGAGTCACAAAACACGGTTTGAAAGATTTATCTTTCAAACTATTCATCTTCTTCAAATTCGTCTGAAAAAGGGCAGGCTTTTATACATCTGCTGCATCCTGCACAAAGTTCGCTATTTTCAATATTAGGAACGGGGAAACCGAAATCACCTTGTTTTATAGAGAGATTGCCATGAGGGCAGACGATAATACATCTACCACATCCTGTGCAAGTATGTTCATCAACCATTTTCATAACATTGCTCATAACACACCTCCATTTTGCAATCTTGTTTTAAGTATATCATATAAAATAAAAAAAGCACAACACGAGAGTTTAACACTTCCGTTTTATGCTTTTTCTGGTGGAGACAGACCAACCAAATCCGAACCCAGAAAGTCCTCGACTTCCTTTAGTGTAATCGTCTGTGTGCCATGCTGATAGTTATAGGTCAGCACCAGCTTATCGTCATACACAAATATCGCGTTGACAAAGGTGTCGATCAGTCGCTTTTGAAATTCCCGATCATTGGGATCGCCGTACCGGAACTGAGAAAACCAATGCTCCATATAC
>JAGAVJ010000001.1 GCA_017942005.1 Clostridia bacterium
ATGAGTTTAATGAAAGTGGTCTTTCCCGAACCGTTTTCACCCACAACTGCCAGTTTTTCGCCTACCTTGAATTTCAGATTCACGTTTTTCAGTGCGTAAGCATCGGAGTTAGGATACTTGAAGCTGACGTTTCTGAACTCAACATAGTATTCACGATCATCACGCTTTTCCACCGTCAAGGAACCTTGATACATATTATTCGGAATGTCGAAATATGAAAAATACCGTTCGAGGAAAGTGTTGTTGAGCAGTGTTTTCTGTACGCTTGTAATCAGTGTTGTAACGGCACCGAGAAGCATGGTCACGCATGACACATACTTCGCAATGGAGCCGACGGATACCTCGCCTTTCAATGCGCCATAAATCAGTACGGTGTACAGAGTCAATTGCAGTAGGCTCTCAATGATTTTCATCGGAATACTGACAAGTGCCGCGCGGTTTGAAACCTTGATTTCCTCATAATACCATTTTCCGTCGAAATCGGCGATACGTTCCGCAAGTCCATCTCCCATACCGTAGAGACGGATATCCTTCCCCGAACTGTAGTGCATCACGTAATCATTGAACTTTTCGATAAGTATGTTGATTCCCACCGTTGCATCAGAGGAATAGAAATCATTATACAGCTTTGACTCTTTCGCTGTGGTGAGGATATTGCTCACTATGGTCAGCGCAAGGACGGCTGCAAGAGTGAGCTTCATGGAAATCGGAATCGAATCAATGGTAAAGAACGACACCGACAGTATCAGCGATGCGGTAATTTTCGTGAAGGAGACTATGAACTGCGAGAAGCAGGAACGCAGAAACCACATATTGTACCCGAACTGAGATTCCTTTGCAATGCGTGCTTTCAGCAGAGCAGTATCTCTGTCCTCAATGGATTCATACGCCATTGACATAGCCTTTTCTGAATATGCCCATTGCTCCTGACGGTAAATATCATTTGATGTTTTGGAATCCACTGCAGATAGATATCGTGAAATAAGATGCAGTAAAAAGGTCAGTCCCACAGTCAGTCCTGCATACCATGCAAGCGTACCGATGGATTCACCTGCCGCGAGCGCGTCGATCAGCTTTGCGGAAAAATACACGGGGACATACGGTGTCACGGCTGCAAGAAAGTCACCGATGGAGTGGCTTATGAAATATCTCGGCGCGTAAGTATAAAACTGCCTGAGTCCGCGGCAATAAATCCGGATATGTTCTTTCAATTTCATTCGTCCGTACCTCCTTCGATTGCTGCATTGCCGATTCCGTCAAAATCGTCACGGTACCAGCAACTTTGTATTTCAAACAGCTCTGCGTACTTTCCTCCTGCGTGAACCAGCTCCGAATGTGTTCCTTCCTCGGCAATCATACCGTTTTCAAGGTAGAAAATCCTCGAACAGAACCGTGTGGATGCAAGTCTGTGTGAAATAAACAGCGATGTCTTATGCTCTGCCATTTTCAGGTATTCTTCATAGATACGGCTTTCCGCAATCGGGTCAAGAGCAGCTGTCGGTTCGTCAAGCACCAGAACGGGCGCGTCCTTGTACATGGCTCTCGCAAGCATCAGCTTCTGAAGTTCGCCGCCGGACAGCTCGATTCCGTCACGGTTCACTTGCTTGTCGAGTTTTGTGTAAATTCCTTTCGGCAGACTGTCGATTTTTTCTCCCAGTCCGGCACGGCGCATACATTCTTCCGCCCGCGCATAATCAGTTTCCGATTCGGATTTGGCGGATACCGTTTCCGCAAGAGAGAAAATCGAAGTTTTTACATCCTGGAATACGGGTGCAAACAGACGGAAGTAATCCCTGTACAGGAATTTTTTCACAGGGATACCGTTTACCCGGATTTCTCCCGATGTTGGCTCGTACAGTCCGCACAGCAGCTTCACCAGTGTGGTTTTTCCGGCACCGTTCAGTCCCACAAGAGCGATTTTCTCGCCGGAGCGGATGGTGAAGGAGACATCACGGATGGTATCGGTTTCAGCTCCGTCATAACGGAAGGAAACATGATCGAAGGTGATCTCGGGAGAGGATGCAAGCATATCATCGGCGTTTGCTTCGCCTGTACCGTCGGATTCTGCGGTGTCAAGATATTCGCGGAGGTCGCTGATATTCAGGCTCACTGACTGCATGGCATTGTAGTTCGATACGATGCTTCCGATGAAGGATGCGAAGGAAGAGATCGCCGCAAAGCAAAATACGAATCTGTCAACAGTGATCTCTCCGCGGATTGCCATTGCGATAAGCAAAGCGTAAGCGGCACCGTCGCGGATCAGAATGATGAACAAATCGGCAAGTCCCGACAGAAACGTACGCAGGATTGATTTATTCTCCCATTTCAGCTTCTCCGCAGTAAGTTTCTTATACATATCGCGGATCCAGTCAGCCATACCGTAGATTCGGATATCCTTGGCATAACCGAAATCCGAAGGCTTCTGCTGGATATACCACAGTTTACCGTCGTAGTCACTCTGTTCCTCACGGTGACTGTATTCCCATTTTCGGTACAGCATCGCGCAGAACCAGTTTACCACCGGTGCAGCCGTAAGGATCGGTACAAGCCACGGAGACACGAAGGTCAGAACGGTTCCGAAGAGAAAATAGCTGATGACAGCCTCGGTGAGACGCAGTGTTTTCTCGGGAAGATTGGTCAGAGGCTGTACACCGTTCCAATTTTCCGTTGCGCGGCTGGCGCGGTTCTGCAGGTCACGCATTTTCTTTGATTCAAATAGCTGATACGGGCACCCGAGAGCTTTTTTCCATACTTCGAGCGTAACCTTATGCCTGTATATACCTATCCGTGAATCAGCCAGTCGTGAAAACGTATCGGTAAGTATACCACCAAGAAGCATCACAAGAAGCAGTCCCCCGACTACTGTCACAGCGTGTTCAAGTGTACTGCCATTTGTTACTTCTGATACTACCAGTGACGGCAGATAGATTCCGGCGTATGTCATTGCAATGTTCAGCGGAACACACAGCGCCAGCAGAATAAATGATGACGGTGCATAACGAAGCTGATGCGAAAACGACCAGATTATGTTCGATGGCAGTGATTTGTACGGCTTTTTTGTCTCTTTTTTGTTTTTCATATCCGTCACTCCTTTCTGCAGTTGTTGTAACACAGACTAACGCTGAAATGAAAATTCGTGCACCAACTGTATCTGGCAGTGCACGAATTGTAAATTACTCTATGGCTGGCACCAAAAATTCCGAAGTAAAAGCGCCGTCCTCGCTGTTGTATTTTACCCAGCCGCCGTGTTCTTCAAGGATTGCTTCAGCACGGCGCAGACCGAAACCGTGAACACCGTCCTTGTGGGTTGCAAACAAAGAGCCTGTCTTTTTCTTCTTTGCTCCGGCAGCATTGAGCATGGAAAAATAAAGCATAGTTCCTTTCATGGAAATATAGATTCGGATAAATCGTTCTCCCGTTACTGTACGGCAGGCTTCTATAGCATTGTCAAGCAGATTTCCGATGATGATACTCAATTCCAAGTCTGAAATCGTCAGTGCATCCGGCACGTTGGCTTTCACAGTTACAGCAATATTTTCCGCTTTGGCCTGAGAAATCTTGGCAGAAAAAATGGCATCGAGAGATACATTGCCTGTTTTGAGCAAGGTATCCACATTCATCAGTTGATTATCAAGCTGCTCTATGTATGCAAGCGCACGCTCAACTTCTCCGGCTTCAAGCTGACCTTTCAATGCTTGAAGATGATGGTGAAAATCGTGCTTATAACCTCTCATTTCTTTGTGGATACTTCGCACCTCGTTTAAGTGTTTTTCTGATTGCTCCGTTTGATATTCAACCAGATTCAAATATGTTTTCTTTCTCATAGGCTACCTCAGTTATGTTCGATAAATGCTCGGTTGATATCGTCATACTTTCCCCTTGAAAGAGGAAGTTCGGTGTTGCCGATACTAACGGACGTACGGGAAATTCGTGTTATATATTTTAGCGAAACTAAGTAAGAACGATGAATACGGTAAAAGTAATCACTTACCCTGTTTTCAAACACAGACATATTTTCCTTTATCTTGTACTCTTTATCTTTCGTATGAATGACAATGTAATGCAGAAAGGATTCCACATAGAGAATGTCTGCTTCATACAGCTTGACGGTCTCGCCATCGCAGGAGATTACCACCGACGGAGGTTCAACTGAGATTTTTTCAGCAGCTTTGGTCAGTACTTGTGTGAGCTTCTCCGCAGAAATCGGCTTGATCAGATAGTGGAGTGCATCCACTTCATAGCCTTCACCAACGAATTCAAAATGAGAAGTAATAAAAATGATTTCGGCACGGTTGTTGTCTTTTCGGATACGCTTGGCAAGCTCAATGCCGTTCATGTTTTTCATTTCAACGTCGAGCAGAAGAATATCATATGCTCTATCTTCCTCGTATTCAAACAGAAAAGCTTCGGCAGATGCAAACGTGCGTATCTCGCAACCGTGTCCTTCGTGAGCACTCCACGATGCTACAATCGAGGTTATGTATTCAATTTGATTCTGCTCATCATCACAGATTGCAATTCTGTATTTCATGGTCATCACCACCGTTCTTTAATCGTTTTTCTTTTTGTCGGCTATGCCGGAATAAACGGATTTATTTTTTCATTCAATTCGCAGATGAAGAAATAAATCTGTTTTATATTTTCCGAGGAATGGTGTCAAACTGCATTTTTACAGTTTGGGTACCATTTTCGAGGGAAATATGCAGGTGTCCAGAGGGATGCAATCCCTTGGCTCTGGGTTTCCAATAGGGGCGAGAAGCATCCATGTTGGCACACGATTTTGCTTGCAAAGTCTAGTGTGTTATACCTTTTGCGACCGCCGCATTTCGCAGAAATGCACTGGAAAGGGGCTGTCCCACGCCAGACAGGCGCTTTTCGGCGGCAGCAGAACAGGCGGATTTTGTGAGCTATAAGCTACAAAAGACAAGGAATTTGCAATTAGCAAAATCCGGCTGTTCGGGTGTATGTTGGCAGTGCCAACGGGGGAGCAAAAGGTATATAAAACCCGCAGCAGCGTCCGTCACCCTCGTCAGTGAAACCACCACGGCAGCTCCAGCCACACGTTATCCAACGCCAGCTTTTCCGTGGATTTCGCTCTGCTCTCCGACAGGAAGAAATGCTCCGCTGTCTCCGTCAGAGGATGTTCCATATCGTCCTCAAATCCAAAACGGTACAACAGGTATTCACGCTCTCGGTTGCTGATTGCATCAAGGGCGGCGTGAAGTTCTTCGTGCGTTTCCTTGGCAATATAAATCTGTGCGGGATTGGTCATGTTGGAATCGGGGACAAAGGCATGACGATCCCGATTTTCAAATTTCGTCACCTCGTCCAGACTGACGATCTCGCCCATGTGCTTTGCTTCAAAGGATGTACTCTGACTTCGGATGTAGTCAATCATCGAATTGCGGATTGCCGGAGCTGCGTATGTCAGAAATTTGTTGCCGCCATCGGGATTGAATTTCTCCACACATCCCATCAGTCCCAGACAGCCTTCCTGCACAAGATCGTCAAAGGTAACGCCGAGCGCTCGATTGACTTCTATTCTCCTCCATTCATGTACTTCTTTATATTATATACCACAAGTGGAATAAAATCAATATCATAACTGTGAACAATCGCCGTCCTGTGTCTTGCATTTTTGCAAAATTGCAGGGCGGCTTTTTTGTTTTCCTGCATTTGTGCGTGATTTTTCGGTCTATAGACATTTTCTCCGTATATTCAAGCAGACGAACAAAA
>JAGAVJ010000045.1 GCA_017942005.1 Clostridia bacterium
CGGTTATGAATTATTAAAAATAAAAAAAGAAAATTCAATATTACAATGGAAAATAAGGTGACATATCAACATGTCAAAGAAATAATTGATACCTGGGATCCTATTCATTTACTATCAATGCATTGTCCCCCGGATGAATATGATATTGAAATAAAATTAATTTATCAAAAGATATCTCATATGAAACACATATCCAAAGAGAAATTGGCAGAAATAATATATCATGTATTTTTACAAGGTTTTGGTAATGATTTGTTTTGCTATCCTATTCATGATTGTAATGTAATTGCTGCCTTTATCCTAAAAGAGGAATATTTTAATGAATAAATGAGAGCAGCTTTACTATGTTTTGACTGAATACATCGCTGGACATTATGATACAAATACGTTTTGTTACACTTTTTACGATATTTTTTATCCTAATATTCCGAAAGAAGAGTTATCGAAACAGGAATATACGGAATTTAACGCGCTCGCAAATGCGGTGGCTAGATTTTCGCCATACACGAAAGATATTGTAAACGATCCAAATGCATTTACATCTAAGAAAGATATCCAAAGAATAGCGAAAAAGGCTTATGACCGTTTAATCAGTGGTTAATTTATGACATTCAATTTAAATTGGAGGTAAAAGTGAGTGCCCTGAGACAATTATATGGCAATTTTATATTGGAATGGTATGAGGTTGATTCCCACAACGAAATGGAAGAAATTCTTTGCAAAAGTTGTTATGATAAATACGATGCACCAATGCCGGAAGATGATAATAGTTACGTTATTTTAAAATTAAAAACGAGTTGTGATACCAAATGGTTTGGTATCGGAATTTGCTATTCAGGATACGAAGCGCCTGCATTGATATGTGGCAGCACATTAGATACTATAACATTATTATATAATAATCATATAATAAATTTTGATATTGTATCAAAAAGTGAAGTATTTCATTTTCAAACAGAATTACCAATTAGGTTTGCGAAATACCATAAAAACAATATTGTTATTATAACAGAAGCCAGTATTTTGCAAATCAATCTAAAAGGTAAAATCCTAATTCGGAAAAATATGGATGCAATTATGAATTATTGCATTGAAGAAGATCATATTTTATATGAAACAGACAGTAATTCTGGAATATTTATGATCCAAGAAATAAATAACAATTGATTATAATATCGCCAAATCGAATCCCTCTGACTTATTAACAAAGGAGATATTCATGGGAGAATGCTTTGAATTATCATTGTTTTTTCAACGACATAACCTCAATGTCAATGAGTTAATGAAACAAGTATATAGTACGTTGTCAATATGTGACGGTATAAATCATATTGTCAATCATCCTTATTCCTTTTTTGAAAATCGAGAGATATATTGTACCTCTTATACACAAGGGGAATACTGTGTAATTATAATTAGTATTTATAATTTGACTTTTACCTGTAATAACTTAAAACAATTATTAGAAGAAATGGGTGAACTCATTCAAAGCTTTGAAACAAATCAATACTTTTTATTTGCGGCTGGTATATACGAATTAACAATGTATTACCTGGGTGAAATTTATCAAATAAATCTCTTAAAAAAACAAATGCAATATTTTCCGATTGTTTTTAGTTTTACGAAACTTCAATTAAATAATGAATATACACTATATCATATAAATGATTTATATTGCTCGTTTCAAAAAGGCGAAAATATACAGCAGCTTTTTTAAACGATCAATGGTTCACTAAAATAAAATTGCTATCTTTTTTGAATATGATCCACGTTTGTGGTATGAAGGAAATTTAAGTGATGAACTGGCAAATAATAAATAAGGAAGCATTCGATTTTTTAGAGCAGCAAAATTATTATCAAGCGCAGGAAAAATTTAAATACAATGCAAAAAACAATATTTGTGGTGAAACATTACATAACTTAGGATGCTTTTATATGGAAGAAGGACTTGAAACCCAAAATCATCAAACCCGTTCTGCACCATTTTTAGGATATCATTATCTTTTTCATGCAAGTATGATTTTTTCTCATCCTTTAAATCATGCAGCACTTGCTATGTATCATTACAATATAAAAGATTACAATAAATCGTGCGAATATTATAAAAAAATATCAGAAAGAGAAATAACAAGCGAAATATTATATAATTATGCCGTACCATGTTTTTTCATGCAATTATATCAAAAAACAGTAAGTACATTAAATAAGGCAATACAAAAGGCAACAAAAGAAAATCTATCAAAAATGATTACATTATTAATTCATGGGTTATTATGCACTGACCATTTTGGTGAGGCCAAAGAATTCATATATCCTTATATAGATATCATGGATTATGATGATCAGTTTATCTTATTATTTTTGCTGCATGAATATGATGCTGCATATAAGAGAATTCCATTTCTATATAAATATGACTTATCCTTTTCAGAATTGTCAATGGCAATTGAATGTGCAGAATATTATTATAATTTTGATATCATAAAAACTCTGATAAAGATAAAACGGGATATAATTACAGATATTTCATATAAAAAAATTGAATGTAGAAAAATAATATCTCAAATTGAAGGATCAAAGAATTCAAGAAAACGATTTATAGACCAATATCGATATATTCCTTCGGTTATACCAATATGTTATTATATTGATTGCTCAAACCATAATTTAACACTATAAATTATGGTTTGTTTATAACCAAAACAGAGGCTATCACCTGTAATTTCAAAACAGTAGTAGATATTTTCGTTAAAATGAGGTAAAATATGATTTTTTTACAGCGGAACGAAATCATTCTTTATGAAAAAAAGCAAGACTGGAAATTTATTATAAATTACTTATATAATTTATGGCACCAAAATCAATATAACATTCCAAAATATTGCAGATTAGTAACTGAATATTGGTATGTTATATCTGAATTGAGAAGTCCGGCATACACTACTAAGATCGAATATGATGAAATGCAGCGTCGTCTATATAAAATTACCAATTTTGGACTTGAAAACTTTGGTCATGATCCTACTTTTTTATGGATGATAGGCTATTTTATTTCATTGCAGCCTTATCATTTTTTTGATATGAAATTCATTTCATATGAAGATGCAGAAACGATTGGTCACGAGATGTTAAGAAAAGCAACAGAATTGGAGCCGGATAATCTCATTGCAAGGGTGTTGTACTTAGGTACAAACAATGACAATTTTGATGAATATAGAAAAGCAAGAAAACAATTATCCAATAAATTAGATGAATTTTTTTCTGAAAATACAATTGTAGAAAGATATTTTCGTGATATATTTGTGAAACCTTAATATGAGTGTAACAATCAGACTGAAGACAATGTTCCGAAAAGGAGCTTTTCTTCAGTCTGATAATTTATTGCTGTAAGTGGGATATTAAAATCATGTAAATTGGTTTCTCTGTTTAAAAGTTTTTGCGGTAGAGTTTGAGGAGATGCTTTTTTCAAAAAGCATCTCCTCATCGAACTCACGTTAAAATCGGAAAATCTTTCGTAATCAAAAACACAAAGTAAATTTTTAATAAGTGAATGTTAAAATATAAAGAAACGATTGACAAGAAAAGCTGGAATTTGATATAATGAATATAGATGCCTGTATGGTTGTAAAATGGGTAAATCGTATTATAAATCATCATAAAGTTTGTTTTTAATCACAGATAACAGAAAAAGGAGTGTAAGGATGTCAAAACATTACATTGAATTCGATCATGTAACAAAAAGTTATGGCAGCGGCAACGCACAGATCAACGCCCTCTCCGATGTGAGTTTTTATGTTGACAAAGGTGAGTTCTGCATGCTGCTTGGTTCATCAGGCGCCGGAAAGACAACACTGCTGAATATGCTTGGCGGTATGGATACTGTGACCGACGGTCAAATATATTTTGACGAAAAAGAAGTTTCCAAGTTTAACAAAAACACACTCATTGATTTTCGCCGTCATGATGTTGGTTTTGTATTTCAATTTTATAACCTGATTCCAAACCTGACAGCGCTTGAAAATGTAGAAATTGCTGCACAGCTATGCAAAGATCCCATTTCGGCAAAGGAAGCATTGTCTATGGTAGGACTTGCCGCCAGAGAAGATAATTTTCCGGCACAGCTTTCCGGCGGAGAACAGCAGCGTGTCGCAATTGCACGCGCACTTGCAAAAAATCCGCGGCTGCTTTTGTGTGATGAACCGACCGGTGCACTGGATTATATGACCGGAAAAGCCGTTTTAAAGCTTTTGTATGACCTGAGCAAGGAACGCGGTACTACAGTCATTATCATTACGCATAATCAAGCCATTGCGCCAATGGCTGACCGTATCATTCATATCAAAAGCGGTAAAATTATATCCAATGAAATCAATTCGCATATTGTTCCAATTGAAGAGATTGAGTGGTGATCTAAAATGACAGCGATTTTAAAAATGACTCGGAGAACGATACGTACATTTTTCGGTCGTTTCATGGCTCTGCTTTTGATTGTAGCTGTCAGCGCCGGTTTTTTTGCAGGATTAAAGGTTACAACCGAGGCCATGATCAAAACTGGCGATCAATATCTCACAGAACAGAACTTTTATGATTTTCGTCTCTTTTCTACACTTGGATTCACGGAAGAAGATGTAGCTGCATTTTCTAAACTGGACGGAATCAAAGATGCAGAAGGCGTAAATACGATTGATGCTTTAATCAAACACAACGACACTGTGCATCCCTTTCAGCTTTATGCACTTGGAGAAAAAATCAATCTCCCATCACTCACAGCCGGAAGACTTCCTGCTGCCGAAAATGAATGCCTTGCTGACGCCAACCGATTTTCAGAAAATGATATCGGCACAGTTATCACCCTGGCAGACGAAAATGACAGCACCGTGACAGAGCGTCTGTGTATTCATGAATATACGATTGTTGGATTGATTCACACACCGATGCATCTGGGGCTTGACCGCGGCACCACAAATATCGGAAACGGTTCTGTTTATACCTTTCTATATGTACCCAAAGAAGCCTTTACCGACGATATCTTTACGGAAGTCAATCTGACACTCAAGGAAACCGCAAAAATATACAGTGATGATTATGATGCATATATCGAAACCAAAAAACCAGATGTCACAGCGTTATGCGAAGAACTTGCTGACAAGCGTTATGATGATATTCTTGCTTCCATGGGATTGACAGAAGAAGCCGCCATCGCCATGGGAATCGAAGTGGAGAAGCCTGTGACCTATGTATTGACCAGAAATGAAAATGCTGGGTATGTAAGCTTTGAAAACGATACAAACATTCTTACAAGTGTTGCAAATATTTTTCCGATTTTCTTTATTGCAATTGCAATTCTCGTATGTGTGACAACGATGTCCCGTATGGTTGATGAAGAGCGTACACAAATTGGTGTTTTAAAGGCAATGGGTTTCAGTGACCATGCCATTATGGGGAAATATTGCTTATATGCAGGAAGCGCAACGCTTATCGGCTGGGCTGTCGGATTCTTTCTCTGTACATGGGCACTGCCGCAGATTTTCTGGTTTGCGTATAATTCTATTTATAATTTTGCGCCGCTGTCTTATGTATTCAGTACAAAGCTTGCCTTGATCACACTGATTATTTCCTTGATCAGCATTCTTGGAAGTACGATCATTTCCTGCCGAAGTGAACTGAAAAGCGTCCCCGCAGCATTGATTCGTCCCCGTGCCGGAAAAACCGGAAAACGTGTGATTCTGGAACAAATAAAACCCATTTGGCAAAAACTCAGCTTTCTGCAAAAAATTACAGTACGAAATATGTTCCGTTACAAACAGCGTCTGTTTATGATGCTGATTGGAATTGGCTGTTGTGCCGGGCTTGTCGTTACCGCGTTTGGAATTCGTGATTCCATGATCAACGTTGGCGTTCTGCAATACCATCAAATTCAAAAATATGATATAGAAGCAAGCTTTGACGCCGATGAAGTGGACGCAGTACAAAATATTCTGTCCCAAGTGGACTCTATTGATCAATATCTCCTTGTTTCCGCAGGACATGTCGATCTGACAGCGAAAACGACGATGAATTCCGTCAATCTGCTCAGCTTTCACAGCGATGATGACGTCAATTCCTTTTGGGATTTTCACAATGGAGAGTCCCCAGTAGCACTTCCCAAAGACGGTGAGGTAATCATCAGCCCGAAAATTGCGGAAAAGCTTTCACTGTCCGTAGGCGACACGGTGGAAATCCGGAATGCAGATCACAAAAAGGGAAGGGTACAGATATCTGCCATCTTTGATAACCACATTTATGATTATATTGTCATCTCGGAGAACACCTATACAGACTTATTCGATACGTGGATAGCAACCTCCGCATTGATCACTGTCTCAGCAGACAGTGATATCGATGACACAGCAAAAGAACTCATTGATCTTCGTATGATTACAAGTGTCAATCAATTAAGCACAATGGAAGCAAATATCAATGATGCACTGCAATGTTTAAATTATATCATCTGGCTTGTGGTATTCTTTTCCGGCGCGCTTGCATTTATTGTAATTTATAATTTAACAAACATTAATATTGCAGAACGCAGCCGTGAAATTGCAACTGTACAGGTACTCGGGTTTTATCCAAAGGAAACGGAAAGTTATGTATTAAAGGAGAATCTGATTTTATCTGTGGCTGCCAGTATTCTTGGTCTGCCGCTGGGAAAGCTGTTTCATTCGACGGTCATGTACATGGTAAAAATCGATATGATTACTTTTTTGAATTGCATCAATCCCATCAGCTACTGCATCGGTTTTGTTCTTACCATGCTGTTTGCAGTCATTGTCAATCAGTTCATGAAAAAGCAAATCAACAAAATCAATATGACAGAATCTTTAAAAGCGGTTGAATAACAAAATATGAGGCTGCTGCAAGTTGAAAACTTGCAGCAGCCCCTTTTTATTCCTGGGTTATGATTCATTATCTGGAAAATCCAAAGATATCACTCCAGCTAGGGATGCTTTCATCGTCATTGTTCGCTTTATCATTGCGATTTTGCGTATTGTCATCTTTTGTCGCGGTATCAGCCGGTCTTGCATCAAGTGTTACGGTAAGGTTTTTTTCGACATATTTGCCGTCTACATTGCGCTGTACCACAATCTCGATTTTTTCGCCAGCCTCATAATACTGAAGAAGCTTTTGCAAATCTTCCTTTGACGTAACGGTTTCATGATCAAATTTTGTGATAACATCACCGGAAATGATACCTGCTTTTTCTGCTGCCATTCCATCGGATACAGATGAAACATAAACGCCGACCGGCATATTAAACATGGTTGCCATTTGGGAGGTGACATCCTGAGGCACAATACCAAGATATCCCATCTTACTTGGATCATCGACAGCGATACGTGTGGTACGTGTCATCAACTCTTCCAGAATGGGAAGGGCGGTATTGACCGGAATGGCAAAACACATACCTTCAATTGCTTCATTCGAGTATTTTGCAGAGTTGATGCCGACGACCTGACCTTTTCTGTTCACCAGTGCGCCGCCGGAGTTACCGGGGTTAATCGCCGCATCGGTTTGAATCAGATATGTGGTATTGTTATTGGAATCTGTGACTGCACGGTTAAGTGCAGAAACAATACCGGAGGTAACAGACTGTCCGTAACCCAGCGCATTTCCGATGGCTACCACGCTTTCGCCGACAACCAGATCATCTGAATCTCCAAGCTCTGCATAAGCAATGGCGCTCATGGTTTCACTTGGAATATCTGATAGCTTGACAACAACAATTGCCAGGTCGTTGACGGAATCTGTCCCTTTGACATATGCGGTAGACTGTGAATTATCCGCAAACGTAATGGTAATTTCATCTGCATTGTCAATGACATGATTGTTTGTAACAATCAAAAGCTCTGTATCATTTTCACCGACAATAATACCGGAACCGGCAGAAGAAACCGGATAAACCTGCGTTCCGAAAATCGTATTATATTTGGTCTCCGATTTACAGTTGATAGAGACCATTGCAGGTTCCATGATGATATTGATTTGCGGAATCGTTAATTCCTCATTGGTAGTCAAAGAAGCCTTTTTCAGCGCCTCTGCCATAATTGCAGAAGCAGACTGTAAAGTTCCGGTATGAGATTCATTTAAGGAACCTTTTTTCTGGGTATTTGCATCATTTTCTGACGTATCGACATAGGGTTTTGTTGTATTTTCGTCCTTTTGACTGCTGGTTCCACGATTCATTGCATATATGACACCACCGGAAACAACACCAAAAATCAATGCAAATGCAACCGTACCTGCGAACCGGCGCAGTATGACGCCGGACTTCTTTTCCTTCTTTTCTTTTTTCGGTGAATTGTTCTGTGCCGGCTGACCGTATGGCTGCCCCGTATAAGGATTAAAGCCCGCATGCATCGTATTTTGCGGCTGTGTATTCTGCTGGGTATATGTTTGTTGTGCCTGCTGCGGCTGTGAGGATGCCTGTGAAGAAGTCTGCGTACTATTTGGCTGATACGTACCGTCGGAAGTGGAGGTAACATTGGCATTTACAAAATTTGCTGTATCCGACGATGTGCCTTGACCTCCATTCTGGCTGGCTGTATCATATGGTGTTTCTCTATGAAATGCTGCGGATTGCTCGAATGCGGCATTCTGGTTATGATTGTCCTGTGCAAACACGTTGTCGTTTGCAGTACTGTGGTTATCCTGCACCGTGTTTTGTTCGTTTTCGTTTGATTGGCTGTTGAATTCGTTCATAACATGTTTCCTCCTGTGATACTTCTATCATTCGTCCGGTTCTATAAAGAATACGGATACTGTATCAAATCAATCATTGTAAAGAAGGAACAATTCCTTTTTGTTCTCTTCCTTTTGACATCTATATTATACCGTACCTATTTGAAAGCTGGGTGATAAGAATGTCATTTTTTTTGAAAATCTTTTGATTGTTATATAAAATCAGATTTAACCTATTGATCACTGCGTTATAATTATGTGAAAAAATCCATTGTATTATGAACGTTTTTTAAAAAGAACGAATTTCTCGGTTTGCCTGTTCGCAAATAAGCTGCAATCACGCCGATTGATACACCGCTGTATATTATCGATTTTTTGCGTTGATCTGCGCAATGGTTTCTCTGACTTCTTCTGCTGTACTGCATACTTCCTCATATAATCCCAATGCAGACATACGCTGGGCGCCATGCCCCATGACAATGACCTGTTCCAGCGCATCAGAAGTCGCTACACGAACACGATGTTCTTTGCCGATATCATAGGTGACTTTTTCAATATAGGTATCCGCGGTTTCATGAGAACGGGTATAAATGACATACATACCGGCATGCCGTTCAACCGAACCGCGGCCGTCCCGGACACGGTATGCATCAAACACACAAATCAGGTTGCATTTTTTATACCCTTGATAATTGGAGAGAATATGGATGAGCGTCTGCCGTGCAAGGTCAAGAGAATCCCGTGCCATGCGCTTCAATTCATCCCATGCAAAAATAATATTATATCCGTCGACCAAAAGGTATTCTTCCTCGGGGTCAAGCAGCTTCATATAGGTTTCCCGCGTCGGTGACAGTTCTGTGACCGGAGGCGGCGGAACAAAAATAGAACGCGGTGAAATTGGACCATAGGTGCGTTCAAATATGGTTTTCAGTTCGCGGTCTTCTTCTACCATATCCGCATATGTGTATGGACGTGTATAGGAGGTACCGCGTCTGGTACTGAAAGAAGGGGAAGACGAACGATCTTTTATTTTTCTATTGGCAGGTTCTGCTTTTGTGAGTTCTGCTGCCTTTTTGCGTGTAAGAACACTTTCCACATGCATACAGTCATCAGACTTGTCCCACGGAATATGGATGCTGCTCCCTTGATGGCAGAAAACAGAATCAGAAGGGAAATAGACGTCATGTTCCGGTGCATAACCGGTTGCTGCTACGACAGCTTCCTGCTCCGGACACGGCGCATATCCGTGAAACGTCAGCGAGATGTGACCGCGTCCGCACGTGTAGGTCTGTACCTCTAACGGATAGGGTTTGTTTTCCGGCGGGAATGCATGCATTTTCGCGGCAGGAGCACAGCCGCAGAGTACCGCCATACCGGTTGCTTCCTCCATTTCCACCGGTTTCAGGGTTGCCGCCATCAGCTGTAAATCGGAAATTGCACGGCCGGCACAGTCCTGTGGAAGCACCATGCGGAATTCATACCACGGCTCCAGCAGCACACAAAGCTTGTCCCGCCGTGCTTTCATCAATCCCTGACGAAGGGCACGTACCGCAGCCTCCAGAAAATCGCCGCCTTCCGTATGCTTGATGTGCGCTCTGCCGCCGCATAAAATGATCCGCATATCGGTCAAAGCTGCTCCGACCAGTACACCAATCGGCAATGCTTCTTCCAGCTGAGAGAGAATCAATCGCTGCCAGTTCCGCGCCAATAGATTCTCCGGAACAATCGAATCAAAAACGATACCGCCCCCGGGTTCTCCCGGTTCCAATAACAAATGCACCTCTGCGTAATGCCGCAGCGGTTCAAAATGTCCGGCGCACGCAACAGGCGCGGAAATGGTTTCTTTATACACAATGCTTCCTTGATCAAATGTGACATCAATTCCGAAGCGGGATAAAATCATATGATGCAGCACGTCCATCTGGATTTCACCCATCAGAGAAATATGAATTTCTCCGGTCGTCTGGTGTAATGTCAGATGAAGCATGGGGTCTTCTTCTTCCAATTGGAACAGTTTTGCAAAGGTTTCTCTGACGGGTGTTCCCGTCGGAAGACCGATACGATATGTCAGTACCGGCTGCAATACCGGAGCAGGCGCATCCTCTTCTGCGCCAAGTCCGTTTCCGGGAAATGCATGAGACAGCCCTGTTACACAGCAGACGTCACCACTTGAAACCGATTCAACCACCTTATACTTTTCCCCGGAATAAATGCGTATCTGGTCAATCTTCTCTTTCCAAATGTCCTGTGTATTGTCCTCTGTGTCTGGGACATCGTCGCTTTTTCGATTGGATAATACCGTCTTTACTTTCAAGCTGCCGCCTGTGATTTTCAAATACGTTAATCTGTTTCCATGCGGATCCCGCCCGATTTTAATCACCCGTGCGGCAAAGGCTGCTTTATACGCCGGCTCCAGTGTATAGAGATCAAGCGCCTTTAACAGCGATGCAACCCCCTCCAGTTTTAGTGCAGAACCGAAATAGCACGGAAACACCTCACGTCTGGAAATGGATTGTGTCAGAGAACGGTTGGACAGTTTCCCCTCGTTTAAATATTCCTCCATCAAAAACTCCGAATTCATTGCAGCCTGTTCGTCAAAAACACCTCTGTCTTCCTCTGCCAATGTAAAATCAACACAAAACGGAGAAAGCTTTGCATGCAATTCTTCCATTCGGCTTTGTCGGTCAAATCCGGGTAAATCGGTTTTATTGATAAAGAGAAATGTGGGAATGCCATTCTGACGCAGCAGCCGCCACAGTGTTTCCGTATGCACCTGTACGCCGTCTACAGCACTGACCACAAGAATGGCATAGTCCAGTACAGAAAGGGTCCGTTCCATTTCAGATGAAAAATCTGTATGACCCGGTGTGTCAAGCAGATACATTGTCATACCCGGTATTTCAAGAACAGCCTGCTTTGAAAAGATGGTGATACCGCGGGAACGCTCCATTTCTCCCGTATCAAGAAAGGTATCGCGGTGGTCTACCCGTCCAAGCGTCCGGATACAGCCGCAAAGATAGAGCAAACCTTCCGAAAGTGTCGTTTTTCCGGCATCAACATGTGCAAGAATTCCCAGAGTCAATTTTTTCATCAGTTACATTCATCCTATGATTATTTGATTGATACTTCATTTTATGTGCTGTTATCATTGCTTTCTGCTATAGTATACCATATAATTTCAAAAAAAGCATCTGTTTTGATAAAATCGTTACGTAAAATTCACAAGCATAAAGGATGCAAAAAGGGGGCTGCTGCAAATTTCCAATTTGCAGCAGCCCCCTATATTATGAAATCAACGGTCATTCAAACGCCATCTGGTATACAGAATAGAAGGTTTGCCATCATAACGGTCTTCCTCTGCATGATACACTTTTTGATAATATACCGTCATAATGCTGCCGTCATCCAGTTCGACAGACGCAGGATATCCAAGATCACCATCTTTGGCACGGTCATCAATGTTATACTCCTCGGTCCATGTTTCTCCATTGTCATAAGAAACAATCGCACGCTCACCAAATGGAGGCGTCCGTCTGCCAAAGGAGCAGATGATCGCACCGCTGGAATGACGCAGTAAATGGGGAGGAGAACCGCAAACACCGAGATTCCGCCATTCACTCCATGTTTTCCCTTGATCCTTTGATACGGTCGTGTAAATGGTAAAGGAAGGCGTAATGTTCTGTCCCTCTGCGCGGATAGCGCCGAGCAATGTTCCGTCCGGAAGCTCTATGACATGCGGTTCATGGAAATTATCCCAAATGGCATCGTCCGGTTTTTTACAGGAACCGCGCCGTTCCCACGTATATCCGCCGTCCTTTGATGCATACGCCGCAATGGTTTTTGCTTCCTCCGGCTGCGCCAATGCAGCGGAATAGTGTTCTTTGCCTAAATAAATCAATGTACCGTCTGCACAAAGGTTGGGACCGTGCGGTGCGGAAATCGGAAGCTGAATCGGGTCGCTCCATGTATAACCGTAATCCTCCGAAATACGGATAAAGGAGCCGCCGTGCGCATACTGCGGCTTCAGGTAGGGGTACATCGACAGCATACCAATGGTTGGTGCGGCTTCAATCGGCTGTGCAGAATTTTTAATACCGACAAAATACTCCTTCATATAAGTCTCTGCCGGGTGGGAAAACCAGGTGATCAGCATTCTGCCATTGCCCATATATAGAATTCCTGCATCACGGTCGTCAAGATACGTATCGTTTACAATAATCGGGGGTGACCATGTCTTTCCGTTGTTTTTACTGACATACATCGCATTTTTGCCGAATGGGCAGACATGCTCTGTGCGGAAGGACGATGCAACCGCGTACAATACGCCATTTTCGTCCCGTGCAACAGAAGGCCATCCCTGATAGCCAAATAAATTTCCCTGTACACGGTTGACAATTCCGTGTTCTTTTGTCGTTGGATTCAGCAGCATGAATTGTTCTCCTTACAAGGCATCCACATGTTCCCGGATGCCTTTAAAATTTTTTAGTTTTTCACAGCAGGTATTAATAACAATTTTTATATATGGAGGATAAAGGTTGATATTGCTACGCAGCGCTTCGTTTTATATGTAACTGCAATTATTTCGATTTTCGCCATGAAATCGGCGTCATATGAAAATAACGGCGGAATGCAACAAAAAACGCCGACGGCGCATTGTATCCAACGCGATATGCAATTTCTTCTGTTGACAAATTGGTGCGAGACAGCAGCTTGCAGGCATGATTCAAACGAACCTCTGTCAGTTTTTCCTTGAATGTCATTCCAAAATATTCGGTAAACAGACGGCTGGTCTGCCGTGTGCTGAGATTCAGATGTGAGGCAAGCTGTGCTTCTGTAATCGGTTCCATATAGGAATTGTCCATAAACAATAAGATTTTGGTTTCTCTTGCGCTTCGGCTGTCCGTTTTGGAAAGAGGATATGTATTTAAAAGATTATTATTTTGCAAATCTTCCTTCCATATCGTTTCCTCACTGCCTTCCAGCACACGTATCAATCCCACAAGAAAAATACGCATATAGGATTCTGCCATATCCTGACTGCCTGTATGTTCCAGAGACAGCTCACAGCGGATATGTTCAAGCAGCCCTGCCGCTTCGGGATAATACAGCAAACCGGTATGATCTTTGCATTGTGCCGACCGCTGGAAGAGCTTACAGCAGGATGCATACGGTTCTGCGGTCTTTATGCCGATATCCTGTGGTATCTTTGATATCTTTAACCGAAAGGTCTGTTTGAGAAGTTGTGACTGCATTTCATTTTGTACAATGTTGTGATAACAAAACGGCGGTATGATATATGCATATCCGCAAGGTAATGTCACAATACAGTCCGAATCTGACAGTTCTATTTGCAGCGGTTCATTAATTGCAAGATGTACCTCATATTCCATATGCATATGCGGCTCATATGGAATGCGGTCCGGATAGAAAAAACCGGTGTCAAGTATACAGGTAAACTGCGTATCCGCAACGGGAACAGATAACTCTTTGTGAAGAAACGGAGAAAAATATTCCATATCCGGGGCGTTTAATCCCGCATATAGTCTATACCGAGATTATCAACTGCTCTTTTTTTCAATTCCGTATACTGCGCAGCTGTCAGCGGCAAAAACGGCGGACGACAGGTTCCGTAGGGAAGACCGCCGATTTCAAGCAGCGCCTTGCATGCAGGCATGACGCCAATCGACAGCGCCGCTTCAATGATTTTGTTTGCCTGGCTTTGCAGTGCAAGAGCTTTCTGCATTTCACCCTTATGATAAAAATCATAAATTGCAAGCATTCTGTCCGCCTGGAAGTTATAGGTTGTGCCGATACCGCCATCTGCTCCCGCGGCAAGACCGGACAGCAGCATTTCATCGGAACCGTTATAAAAAATCTGATCCGGATGATCTGCACGCAGCCGCTCCAGCTGGAAGAAATCGGATGCTGTAAATTTCATACCGCCAATGTTGGGAATGGAAAGCAATTCATGCAGCTGTGCTGCATTCAATGTCATTCCAGTACGCGCCGGAATATTATAAATGATAACGGGGAGGGTTGTTTCCGCAGCAAGCGCTTCATAAAAATACTTCACTTCCGCAAAGGAATATGCAAAATACAGGGGTGTTACAGAAGATAAGGCATTGGCACCGGCAGCCTCTGCATGTCTTGCAAGCGTTAGGGTGTCACGCATTCCGGCGCAGCCGACATGTGTAATGACAGTGATTTTCTTTTGTGTTTCCGCAAGAACTGCTTCTAAAAGCTGTTTTCGTTCTTCAACAGAACATAGCAGCATTTCACCGGATGAGCCTCCTACATACAAACCGTGTACACCCTGCTTCATCAGATGACATACCAAACGACGGACACGGACGGTATCAATTCCACTGCCGTCATCGGTAAATCCTGTCATCAAAGCAGGCATAATACCCTTTAAAAATTCCTGTTTCATCGTAATTCTCCTTCTGGTTTATTTGTTGACCGTATGTTTTATGTTCAAATTTTTTTATGTATGAAAAAGATGTACCGATGCAGCCCAGTCAAGATACGCGTCCGCAGCAGCACGGCATCCCGCAGCGTTCGGGTGACCACCCCAAACAGAGCAGTGTTCCATCGGCGGTTCTTGTCCAAGAACACGTGCAAAATCGAAGACATGGTCTGCACCCGTGATTTCACCATTCCGTATGGCAGCATTGACCACATACCAATTCTCCATGGCTTGACCTGTCATATCAAACGGCGGAACCGTAAAAAGAATGACACGGCACCCGGCATCAGAAAGCGCACACACGATCATCTGTAAATCTGAGGTCAATTCTTTTGCAGTACGACCGCGCAGAAGATCATTGACTCCAAAGCAGACGTTGACATCGTCACAGGTTTTTGCACGCGCAAGCCATCCCGCATCTGTTGCGGCATCGTATGCCCGTGCATATCCGATACCGAGATTCCACACGCTGTAGGCTTTAGGCAGACTTTTGGCAATCACAGCCACCCAATGGGTATAACTGTCCATCTCGGTACCGCAGCCTTGTGTGATGGAGTCGCCGATGAATGCAATCCGCTGTTCAATCCTCCGATTAGAACCGATCATCAATGGGACGGGAATCTGTTTATCGGGTACCCATGTTCCATCCTGCAATGAACAAATCGGGATATTAATCTCTTCATGATATGGAAAACATGTCCCGCATATTGTGACTTCATAACACAAAACATCGTCTGCATTTGCGGTCAATGCTACCGGATCACAGCAAAAAACGGTATTCCCTGAAACGTGCTTCGTTGACAAGCCGTCAAATGTACAGGTATGCCATTCCGCTGGTTCTTCCATAGAAGCAGAACACCGTCCTATACGCATTTTCTGAATTTCCCATGTACCGCCAACCTTGTTGGCATGACCGAGACTGCCATCTCCGTATGTAGAATCGGCAGTATTGGAAAACAGCAGTGCAAACTGTGTCCCACCATGCGATAACGTATAATAACAGCGTCCGGTTTTTGATACGGGAACAGCGTGATTTGCAATCAACTGGTTTGCACTGCCAGCGGTACAATCAGAAGAAAACGTTTTGTAAAATTCAGCAGCTGTCATATAGAAAACCATCTCTTTTGTTTTAAAAAAGAGCGTTCCTTTCATTGTCATTGTGGAAAATCGGCTTTTCGCCGAAAGCAGAAATTTTTATGTATTGATTGTAGCACACTTTTTCTCAGATGTCAATGGCAGGATGAAAAGTCAAAAAAAATAATTTTTTGAAATCGACTTTACATCATTTCATGTGAGTTCGATGAGGAGATGCTTTTTGAAAAAAGCACCTCCTCAAACTCCGCCGCAAAAATTTTTCAGATACAAAAAACACAATCGTTGTCAGTTTACCCAGTTTAAAGTTTTTTGAATGGGGTTTGGGGAAAACTTTTTTTCAAAAAAGTTTTCCCCATGAAATTCATCGAACTCACGTTATTTACAGCAGAACCAATTTCCGTATTTTGCATATGATAGTAATGGAACACCAAAATCAAGAAAACAGGAGCGTAAACAATGGCAATTAAAATTTATATCGACCAGGGACACAATCCTGAAAATCCAAACGGCGGATCAGAAGGAAACGGTGTGCGCGAGCAGGATATCACATATGCAGTCGGGCAGTCCCTTTATCAGAAGCTGACCGCGAATCCGAATTTTGAAGCACGTCTGTCTCGTCCTACGCCGGAAACACAGCTGGGAACCAGCAATACCACCAGCCTTGCCGCACGTGTGGCGGACGCCAATGCATGGGGCGCCGATTACTTTATTTCCATCCACACCAATGCAGCGCTGGAACCAAGTGCCAACGGAAGCGAGGCATTCGTCTACAGCCGTACATCTGCTGCGTACCCAATGGCAGAAGATATTCTTCTTTGGCTGCGCTATCTGACCGGACTGCGTACCCGCGGCGTCTTTGTTCGTCCTGGATTATATGTGCTGCGCAATACTGCAATGCCGGCAACACTTGTGGAGCTTGGCTTTATTTCCAATCCTGAGGAAGCCGCTTTGATGAGTGAGCAGCCAGATCTATTCGCAGAAGGTATTTATCGCGGAATCCTGCAATATTTCGGTTTGATTTAAGTACATTTTATTGTTAAGAGGGTTGTTGTATATATATGACAGCCCTCTCTGTTTTATGTGGGCCGCATACTGCTCATCCCATAAAACGACCGGTTTCTACCTTTTAAACAGCGCAGAAAAAGAAACATTTGTCCATATTGTATTATTTCTGTAAAGGATGAATTTTTCCCCTTGCATAATTTTTTTGTTTATGATATAATGGTATTAAGTCTGAAAATAAGATTTTCAAGAGAAACCATTAAAATGGTTTCTCTTACCGTGATTTTGTGACTTAACCGCCTACGGGCGCGTCACAACTCCACAATGAGAGGAGATCGGGCTGTCGCATTTACATGGCTCCATACGACTGTCGCATGCGACAGTCTGTAAAATTCGTCTTTTCGCTTTTTCAAGCGAAAAGGCGAATTCGGATCACTCCGTGATCCCGGGCTGTTGCATGTTTTCAACTTGCAACCACCCCATGGTCATATAAATGATCATCATACGATATGGAATGTGAAAAGGAATACATCTTAGAATATGGATAATGGATTACGCAGAATGCTCAGTTATACGCGCCGTGCCATCGATGACTATGACATGATTGCTGAGGATGAATGGATTGCAGTCGGTGTTTCCGGCGGAAAGGACAGCCTTTCCTTGCTTGTGACACTTGCAAATTTAGCAAAATTTCATCCAAAGCACTTTCATGTTGCAGCAATTATGGTCGATATGGGATGGGAGAACACGGACTTTTCAGGGATTCAGCATTTATGCGACACACTCGGCGTACCGCTTTACATTGAAGTGTCTGATATCACACATATTGTGTTTGATGTACGGAAAGAAAAAAATCCATGTTCCCTGTGTGCAAAGCTGCGCCGCGGCACCTTGAATTCTGCTGCTGTTTCACATGGCTTTAAAAAAATTGCGCTGGGACATCACTTCGACGATGTCGTGGAAACCTTCATGCTGAATTTATTTTATGAAGGACGTCTCGGTGCGTTTCAGCCTGTAACGTATCTTTCGCGTACCGATGTAACACTTATCCGTCCAATGATTTATGCGCCGGAAAAGGATATCCGCTATTTTGCCAGACATGCGGCACTGCCAATTCTGGAAAGTCAGTGTCCTGCAAACGGAAAAACCGAGCGCGAAACGATGAAGCAGTTTTTACACCAGCTTGACAAACAAAACAAAGGATTGAAGCACCGTATTTTCGGCGCATTACAAAAATCTGGAATTGACGGATATAAAGAAACCCATTTCAATACCTACGACGACCCAGATAAAAACGAATAATTCTTTTCTGTATGTACATACTATCGGTATTCTAATCACGAAATCGAGTTTTTTGTATTTTTTCTGCGGATGAGCAGAATTACAAAACAGCTTCTTTTCTATGAGGAATCGCAATATCATAAGAAAGGATGCTTTTGTACGTTCAGCATATCCTGTGCATACAAAAGCGCTGGTATGAACATGCAGAACCAAACACCCATCATCGCGTCCCGTTACTGTGACAATCTGGAACAAAGTGTGATTTTATGCAGACAAGCTTCCGACGACAGCACACAGCCGCCGCAGTACCGTTGTCTTTCTTCTCATTTATGCGGAAAAACGGATTGTATGCATGATCCCATGGAGTTAAGCAGCACAGAGGAAGGGTGATTTTTTCCTCCATTCTGTGAGCAGACAGAAAATCAAAAGGAATGCAAGCTTTCCCAAAAAGAAAAAATCCTCCGCCAAAAAGCGGAGGCATTACATCAAAACGATATGTATTTTTATTTGGAAGTGTCATCTTCTGTTGTTTCCGGTTTTTCAATTTTCGGCAGTATCTCCGGATTATGAGATGGTGCATATGCGACAACACGGTGGATAGGAAATCCTTTTTCAGAAAAATTCCGTTCGTATTCGGTGATGATATTCTCCTGATTCCATACACTATGGTGTAAATCATTGGTGATATTTTCACACCGCCATCCGTTTGCTTCAAATGACAATAGAGAATATGCAAACAATCCGCTGTTATCGGTCTTAAACGTGACACTGCGGCCCGCATCCATGACCGTGCGGTATTGTGCCAAAATTGAACCGTACGTAAGACGTCGTTTTTCATGACCGGATTTTGGCCATGGATCGGAAAAGTTCAGATAAATACCGTCGATTTCACCCGGTGCGAAATACTCTGTCAACGTATTTGCATTGGCAACGCAGAACCGGATATTACAGTCTGCATCATCCGCAAACGCCGCGCTGCATTTTTCCATCGCGCAGAGGATGACATCCGGCACACGTTCTATTGCAAGAAAATTCCATTCCGGATGTTTTTTTGCCATTCCTATTACAAAATCTCCCTTGCCGCAGCCAATTTCCAACATTAACGGCTTATCTGCATTCTGAAAAAAATGGCGTACAGTTCCTGGTTTTATGTCTGCGGCATCGATTAATAAATACGCAAGCGCCTGACGGCGCTCCTCACCGTGTTTCTTTTTTCTCATTCTCATGATGATAACAATTCCTTTCAAATAACATGGAAATTATATAACGACTCCAGCAAAACCGGAACTTCCGCCCATGCGGATAACGTTTTTTCAGACCGTTGGAGACCTGAAGTTTTTGCACACAGGCAAAGAACAGCATATTCTGCCGCATATGATATAAAGTATACCACAATTCTTACCCAATTGCAAGATATCACAACAAAAAATAGCCAAAGGAGGCTAATTTCAAATGGATAAGGACTTATTATTCCAATTCATGCGTACCCGGTTTCAAGAAGCAGGGTTCACGCCGGATGAAATAGATTTACATATTACAAAATACAAAGAACAGTACAAAGATAAAACCGATGACGAAATGGAAGCGGATATCATGCGCCGCGGCGGTCCCTCCCGCATGGTTGCACGTGCCATTGATAAACGGAATTCTGTGCTGATGAAAGACGCAGAGTATCGTGCATTTGTAGAAGGGTTGGACATTTCAAACGAAACTTCTGCAAAGCCGGACTCCAGTGGGAATACAGCGGCATCTGCGGCGCAGCCGACGGAAACGGAACCGCCTTCCGAGAATACCGCAGTGTTCTCAGAGGAAGAAGACGTAAAAACCTATACCCCAGTACAAAAAACGGATATGCAGGTGCAGAATCCTACACTGGAAGAAGATGACCCGCTCCGTACATGGTTTTCCGATGCTTCGTCAGCACAAAGTCTCAGAGAGGATGAACCGATTCCGGATGTTTTCCAAAAACGGATCAAGCCAGATTCGGTAAAGCAAACGGAAAAAACAGATTCAGTGCCCTTGATGTCTGAGGTACACACCATTCCGCCGCTCAACGATCCGCCAATTCCCAGACCGCAAAACACACCGCCTCATAAAACCGCATCACAGGAAAACCGGTATTCGGCTTCTATGGAAGCAGATTTAAATCATACAAAAATCATCCACACTGCCTCCATTGAGCAGCAAGCAGTGCAGCACAATCCCACAGCACCGCGAAACGGAGACATGAATGGATCGCAGACAGAAACCAATGCATACCATTCCGATTCCTCAAGTCCCCATATGGTACGCAGAGAGCGCAGCCCGTCAAAAGCCAGCACAAAGCCAAAGAAGCAGCTGCCGGCGTTTCTGCGGCTCCCCGAAATTACCTATTGGGGAGAAGGCTCTGAAGAAGGGGTTCGGCGGTTCCGTATCCTGTTTGCAGTATCGCTGCCGTTTGTTATCATTCTGCTTCTTGCACTCACAGCCCTTTTGATTTTACTGACCGTCGGAATTACCGCCCTGATCATTGGACTTGTTGTATCTCTTGTTGCAGAGGTTGCCATTGGTTCCATCGTTTCGCTTGTGGGAATTATTTACGGCATTTCCCAATTGTTCCTCGTACTGCCAATCGGAATGTTTGAGCTTGGTCTTGGCATTGCAGCCGTCGGTATCACCATGCTTGTCGGTATTTTGATTTACAATCTTGCTGTGCGGTTTCTGCCGTTTCTGCTTCGGAAGCTGTTCCACTTTGCAGGCTTTGCAAAAGGCTATGTACAGGATCTGTATTATTATGTGAAAGGAGAGTGCTATCGCAGATGAAACCCGGGTCTATCATTTTTTTGATCGTTTCTGTGTTCATTATTATTACTGGTCTTGTGTTGTGTACCATTGGCGGCAATATCGCCAAAGAACAGAACATCGCGCTGTTTTCTACCGATATCTCTGTCGTCAACGGAGATGTCATACGTTCTGAGATATTGGACGATACCGCAATCAACAAGGTGAAAATGAACCTGGATCACGTCAATATCCATATTCTGCACTCCGAAACCGGGAATGCTTATCTGGAACTGCGCAACTTTCAAGTCGGTACCTACGATTATTCCGTACAGAACAAAATGCTTCTCATTGATAATGAAACCAGCATTTTTTCCCTGATGCGCATTGCAGAAGGAAACTTTAATTTCAACGGCTTGCGGCACTATCTGACCTACCGGTCAGGGAAAAATACACAGAAAGAATTATATCTGTATTTGACCGATGATGCTTCTGTAAATTCCTTTGATATCACATGTAAAAGAGGCACGGTAACGCTGGAAAATCTGTCTTTCTCTACAGATTATAATGTCACATTAAGTGCAGGCGACATTGTCATGAATTCGATTTCTACAAAATCCATTATCAATCTGTCGACGAACAAAGGCATCATTACATTAAATGATGTCGCATTCCGGCAGGGAAATATCGTCGTTGGAAAAGGCGCTGCGGATTTGTACATCCATGGAATTCCCTTTGCTTTGGAGGTTCTCGTAGAGGAAGGCGACATCGACTGCGGATATAAGGCGGCCAACGATTACGGCTTGAAATTTGTATTGGATGCAAACGGTACTGTGACATACAACGGCACAGAACAAACAGATCGGCCTTACATTTATTCAAACAGTCCGACGCCTTATACACAAAGTCTTTCATCCGAAAGCGGCAATATTAATTGTGCAATCGGTGCCACTGGTATTTCCGGACGGTTTCGTCAATTGTCTGAAGCACTTGCAAAAGAAGCAGAAACAGAAGATTTGGATGCAGTGGAAACCGTTCCGCCGCAATCAGAAGCCGTGGATTCCCATACAACGCAAAACACATAATTATATCCATTCTGAAAGAGATATATAAAACGCATGGGGCAGTATCAGTACCATACCTGATATTTCCCCATGTATTATTATCTTATGAAACACAAAACGATCAAATGGCGCTGCTTTTTGTTTCGTTTCAGTTTATATTATTGTGTTATGATAAGTTTGAGAATTAGATTTTCGCCGTTTAGAACGGAAATGAGGTGACCCGTTATGTTTCATATCCTTGTAGTGGATGACGATAAACACTCACGACAGCTTTTCAAAGCAATCTTGGAAAACGAAAATTATACCGTATCAACAGCGGAAGACGGAGAAAAGGCTTTGGAAATGATGGACAGTATGCATGTTGATCTTGTGGTTCTTGATGTTATGATGCCAAATATGGACGGATATGAGTTTACACGGGTATTGCGTGAAACAGAAAACAATCTTCCGATTTTGATGGTTTCAGCAAAACAGCTTCCGGAAGATAAAAAGAAAGGGTTTCTTGTCGGTACGGATGATTATATGACCAAACCGATAGACGAAGAAGAAATGCTGTTACGCATCAAAGCGCTTTTACGCCGTGCAAGAATTGTCAATGAGCGTAAAATTGAAATTGGCAGTATCGTACTGAATTATGATACACTGACTGTGACAGGCCACGGACTGACACAGGAGCTGCCGCAAAAAGAATTTATGCTATTGTTCAAGCTGCTTTCCTATCCGGGAAAAATATTTACGCGAATTCAGCTTATGGACGAAATATGGGGTGCAGACAGCGATACCGGATGGGAAACCGTCACCGTACATATTGGACGGCTGAGAAAACGGTTTGAAGGATGGGCAGAATTTTCGATTGAATCCGTCCGTGGGCTTGGATATAAGGCGGTGAAACATATTTGAAGCATGTACGAGTACGAAAAAAACGAAATTGGGAAGAATGGTATCAGTATTTTTCCCTTGTCATGCTTTTTTCCGCAATTATATTCGGTATTTTGGTTGTGACAATCTGTCTGGCCGGTGTGATGCTGTGGCTGTTTATCAAAGTCGGGTGGATTGCGCAGCTGGAAACACTGGATCCGCTCAGAGTTGTTCTATTGATGGCATTGTTCAGCATCATCATTAGTGCCTTGCTCACATTTTTCACAGTGAAAATACCGTTAAAACCGGTCAACCATATTGTAAATGATCTGAAACGGCTGGCATCCGGTGATTTCACCACACGCCTGAAATATGGAAAACCCATTTCCAATCATCCGTATTTCAAAGCGATTGTAGTCAACTTTAATAAAATGGCAGAAGAGCTTGGCAATACCGAGATGCTGCGAAGCGATTTTATCAATAACTTTTCACACGAATTCAAAACACCGATTGTCTCTATTGCAGGATTTGCAAAGCTTTTGCGGCATGGAAATCTGACCCCCGAGCAACAGGATGAATACCTGCGTATCATTGAAGAGGAATCCATGCGGCTTTCTTATATGGCGACCAATGTATTGAATTTGACAAGAATTGAAAATCAATCCATTTTAACCGATATAACTGAATACAATCTTTCAGAACAGATTCGATCCTGTTTTTTAATTTTAGAAAACAAATGGTCAGTAAAAAATCTGGAGCTTGACATGGACTTCGGAGAATTCAACATCACAGCCAATGAAGAACTGTTAAAGCAAGTTTGGATTAATCTGCTCGATAATGCAATTAAATTTACTCCGGAATTCGGTTTGGTACGCATTGAAATCATGCAGGATGAAAATCAGCTGTCTGTTATTGTCTCCAATTCCGGAGATGAGATTCCGGCAGATAAAATTGATAAGATTTTCAATAAATTTTATCAGGCAGATGAATCCCACAAGTCACAGGGAAACGGTGTCGGTCTTGCCGTTGTGAAAAAGATTGTCGATTTACACAAGGGAAATGTTTCTGTACAATCGCAAAACGGATGTACTTCATTTACTGTGGTGCTTCCGAATATTAATCATATCGAACTCACGTAAAATAGAAAAAATGGGAAAAGGATGACATGTTTGTCATCCTTTTTCTATAGTTGGATTGGGAATGTGTATTCCGCAGAACCGTTAAAGAATTCCTTTTGCCAACACCGATTCGATGAATTCTGCAAAGAGGGAATTGGATCATGCAAACCAGGCACGTGTAAAGACGGAAGGATCATTTGCGTCAAAGCCTTCGTGCATATAACCGGTATCAGCATCGGTCGAAACAAGCGTATCAACCAAAGTGCGAATTTCTTCTTCATCCAACGCAGTCAATCCCTGCATAGAAAGCGCAATATGCCAGATATATCCTTTTGGTGTATGCGGACTGCCAACACCGCATGCCGCTTTTCCGCTGTAATAGAAGGGATTATCCTCACTTAATATAAAGCGGCGCGTATTCAGATAAACGGGATCATCCGGTGCACAGAAACCGAGATACGGTGCAGAAAGCAAGCTGGGTACATTGGCGTCATCCGCAAGAACACAGTTGCCAAAACCGTCTGTCTCGCAAGCATACATCTTCCCATATTTCGGATGGATCACGATACCGTAAATTTCAATGCCATGATAAATCTCTTCACAAAGCGTTTTGATTTTTTCAAGGAGCTTTGCAATACGAACCTCATCTCCGCCAGCATTCGGGTATGCATGAAAAATTTCTTCAAGCTGCCGCAGAGAAACCACCGCAAACATGTTGGAAGCGATGGGGTAGCCAAAAGTACAGCTGTCATCGCTCGGACGGAAACCGGACCATGTCATACCGGTATAATTGACAGGATTTCCGCGTCCTTCATTGTGAAGGGTATCGATCCACGGACAGCCGGTACGTGTGAAGCGATAAGAAGAGTTTTCCATATGATGCTGCTCTAAAATCCACAAATCGACAACCGTCTCTATGCTGGCAACAAATTTTTCATCAAAGATGGAATCATCACCGCAGGACTTCCAATACAGGTATGCAAGTCGAATTGGATAACACAGAGAATCAATTTCATATTTACGTTCCCAGACCCAATCATTCGCAACCGGTCTGTCATTGGTATAATGATGACCCACCGGCTCTAAATTGAAAGAATTGGCATATGGGTCACATCGGATATAAAACAACTGACGAACAATCAATCCACGCAGAAGTGCACGAATTTCTGGATCTTCCTTTGTCAAAGGAAGATACTGTGTCACTTGTGCAGTAGAATCACGCAGCCACATTGCCGGAATATCTCCGGTGTAAAGAAAGGTGGAACCATCCGGTAACAGTTCCGCCGTCGTTTCAAGCGTGTTTGGATAACAGTTGCGGTAAAGCTTTTCCAATTTCGGATATTTTTTTAATTTTTCCGCAGTTTTTTCGATATGCGCAGTAACAGATGCTGGAATGGTTTTCATATTTTTGACCATGACTTCACACGTTCAGCATAGATGAAACGTTCAACTTTGTTGAAATGTTCAACTTTGTTGAACAATGCGAAGATTTCCTTTTCCTTTCTTACTATAGTATGATTGTTTTTATTATATCATATTCCTATAAAAAACACAAGAGTTACTATAACAAATTCATTTATTAAGATGATTTTAATATTGCACATTTTCAAATTCTGATCTTTACGCCTCATAGATATATTGTTAAATGCAGCATAGAAATAAGGCAGGGAAGCTGTAATATGGCGATCCATTATGACAAAAAATTTCTACTCGAGTATTTTCATTACACCGATATTTTTGTAACAGGAACCGGAAGCAGCTTTTTCCTAAACTATATTTAGAATATAAAAGCTCTGCACAGGAAGTTCTTCTTGTGCAGAGCTATTTATAAATTCACCTATGTATTAAAAAAGAAATTCCATAATATATGGCGCAACTGCGTCTGCCATCATGGCGAAACCGGTATCATTTGGATGTATTGTATCCACAGAGCATTCCGACCGTCTCTGATCTGGGAAAAAGTTTCTGCCGTTGATAAAACGAACCAGTTTATCTCCCATCGACACTGCATCCTCATACGTCTCACGGATAATGGCACGGCGCTGTTCTGCATCCTCATCACACACAAAATCCGGACGTGTCATCATAATAATGGGAAGGTTTGGCAGTGCCTTGCGAATTCGGTGATAGAACGGTGCATGGGTATCTGCCAGCCACTGCGGTGTCGGTGCATTATGATCGTAATCATACACAAACAGACTTGGATTCTGTTCAATAATATAATCAGCAAATTGCAATTCTCCGCGTGCATTGCCGGAAAAACCGTAATTTAAAACATCAATATTCAGACGGTTGGAAAGCAGGGAAACATAATTACAGCCGATTCGTGTCGGACAGCCGCCCTCTGTAATAGAAGAACCATAAAATACAACCGGACGTTCATTACGATACGGCGTCGGTGCACACAGTTCTGCTTCATCTTCTATTTCGACAGAAAATGCAGTAAGCGTTTCGTTGCGCGGCAGCATAACCGTAATATCTTCCATTTCTGCGGACTTATAAAACGTGCGCTCTGCCGTGACATTTTCTTTTTCCCGCATTTCCCCGGAAGGTGTCAGAAGACCTGCAAAATATGCCGTGGGGCGCGGACCTATGTACACATCGGCAGAAGAGCACGCAAATGTAGACATGCCAATGTCATAACAGACATACTTCAAGGTCATGCGCAGCGTAATCGATTTTGAATTGGTACGAAAACAAATCCGTCCGCCGCAGCTGCGGGAACCAAGCCCTTCAACGCGTGGAATTTTTTCGAGAATTTCTTTATGGCATTTTGAAAAGCCTTCACCGTCATAATACGGATTCAAGCCATATACACGCAGCGGATTATCACGATTCGGTGTACAGGTATAGAGTTTCATTTTATCGTTCCTTTCTGATATCCTATTTATAATTAGGTTTTATAAATTTATAATGCAATATCGTATTGATAGCAACGCCAAGCAGCACAAGATTTCCACAAATAAAAATCCACATCAGCAGCAAAATCAGAGAAGCGAGCGAACCGTATATCAGGGAATATTTTGCACTGCCGCGGATAAAAATGGAGAAATACAGCGTAACAAATCCCATACCGACAGAACACAGCAAGGTTCCCGGCAAAAGTGCACGCCGCGAAAAATCACTTGGCTGCATCAGATACTGCAATACATAACAAAAGAAGAAAAAGATCAAAAACAATAATAAAAATCGCAGTTTGCCAAAGAATTCAGCCGCTGCTGAAATCGCAATAAACCGCGTCAAGAACGCCGTAATTTCTTCCCACAACAGGACAATAAAAATGGACGCATAAACCGCCAAAAACAACAGCATTGCAAATAAATAACTGAATATGGTGCCAAAGATGCCGTTAAAGCGGTGCGTTACCAGTGGATTTTTTGTTACAGTCTGTTGAATTTCATCTGCGGTATGAGCAAGGCATCGAAAAGCGCCCGCTGAGGTGGAAATTAAAAGTGTTAATGCTGCAATAAAAATCACAGTTGATGAAGTTTCATCTGGATTTTGCCATGTAAAGGCTTCTAATGCTTCTAAATCGTCTGCAATCCATGATTCAATTAAATGCAGAATATCATTTTCATTTAATTGAAATTGTGTTACGACAATAGAAAAACAAATAATAAATGGAAATAATGCAAGAATCAAATAATAGGAAAGCCCTGCCGCACTGCGGGATAGACTGCATGAACCGTATATCTGCATGATGCTTTTTGCAAAACAAAACCATCTGGATTCTGATATTCTGCGCAGGCTATGCCATTTTTTCTGTACAATCATCTGTCAAAATCCTCTCCCGTGAATTTTAAAGCACTATTTAGTTTCGCGCTTCTGCGGTTAATTTATGCAAAGGAAATGCAGATTATGTCAAAAATGGTTGTCCAAGATATCTTCATCTGAAAAACACGAATACATACCGAAAAAATGATCGTGCAGTCGTTTTTATTTTACAAAAGAACATCCTAAAAAATTTCAATTCATTATATCATAACGAAAAGAAAAAGTAAAGTGTTTTTGTGAAAAAAATGAATATGACAGGTTCAGAAGTCTGAAAATAAATTTTCAGACCGTTCGATGGTCATATAAATGAATAGAGAAGTGTCTTTATCTATTAAATAAATTCTAATTTAATAAAATAATAGAAGAGGAACCTAAAATATACCAATTGCATATACCATGTATAGCGGCACATCATAGCGTAATCATTTTATGATATAAAGCATTCTGCCGTTTTAAGTATGAAAATCATCTGCATGCATATAAAAGCGAAAGGAAAACCATTTCATGAATACATTGATCATTACTGCACTTGGATGCATGTTTCCGTTTCTTATGACGATATGCGGTTCCGCTGCGGTATTCTTTTTCCGGCGCGAAATGAAGCCGGTATTTGAACAAATATTTTTAGGGTTTGCAGCCGGTGTCATGTTGGCTGCCTCGGTATGGAGCTTATTAAATCCCGCAATTGATGCAGCGCAAAAGCTCGGCATTCCCGGATGGCTTCCGGCAGCGGTCGGACTTTCAATGGGCGTTTTGTTCCTGCTACTATCAGATATTGCCGTGATGCGCTTGACCGCAAATAAAAATCAAGCGGCTGCAATGATCGGTGCAGAAACCGGAAAATCATCCGGTACAGCGTCACAGCGACACCGTACATTTCTTTTACAGTTAGCTATGACACTGCATAATATTCCGGAAGGTATGGCTGTCGGCTTATCGTTTGCACTTGCAGCACAATCAATTGCCGCAGCTGACAGTACAAATTTCATGACGGTATGCGGGATTACAGTCGATTCCAATGCATTTTATGCTGCTATCGCGCTTTCCCTTGGCATTGGAATACAAAATTTTCCAGAAGGCGCAGCAGTTTCGCTTCCGCTGCGGCAAGACGGGATGTCCGCCTCCAAAGCTTTTCTTCGCGGATGTCTTTCCGGTGTTGTAGAACCCATTTTCGGCATGCTGACCGTTGCCATGCTGGGCAGTATCTCCGGCGTGATGCCGTGGCTGCTGTCGTTTGCAGCAGGCGCAATGCTTTATGTAGTTGCTGAAGAGCTTGTTCCGGCAGCAAATGCAGGAAACGGCGGAAATGGCGCTTCCTTTGTTGGAACCATCAGTATCATGGCGGGTTTTTTAATCATGATGGTGCTTGACGTAGCGCTCGGATAAAACAAAAATCTATTTATATATAGCATTTACAATAGTTTCGCCTTGTTAGTGCGGCAAACGACCTGTGCGTTAGCACAGGCGTTAGCAAGATGTCCCCCGCCGACATTAAAAAAGCGGCGGGAGACATCAAATCGTTGTTATACTCCTTGTACGCGCAAACCTTTCGGATAATGGTTTTTCAATACCGTTCCAACACATTTTGCTCCGCCAAGTGCACATCCATCTACCATAACGCATCCAAAACCGTCACCGGGCTCACCAATTCCGTCAGAATTCGCAACAGAAATAACATCGCCATGTAAATAATGAATCATCCGCGGATCCTCTGCGGAAAAATTCCATTTCCGCCGCATATACATACCGTATGCAGAAAACAGCTGGTGATGCGGTACGATCCGACTGCCTCTGCATTCCCCAAACTTCACACCACAGCAAAAGCATTCTCCTGAAACAGCGAGCTGCGGAGGAACCGCATAAAGCTGTCCTCCACGTTTTTTCACAGAAAACAGTGCAGTTGAATGACCGAAAAGGTCGTCGAGCAGTGCCTGTACTGCGCGATTTTCGTCACCTGTCAGCGTTTCCCACGGTCGGGTCATTAGAATTGGCTTTCGTGCAGCCGCACAATCCTTTTGTTTGGTCATGATACAGACAAATTGCCCTTCGCCGCCGGTCACATGCGGATAGCACCGTGCAGTACGGGTTGTATCCTGTTCACAATCGGCAGCAGCAATACCGCGTGCGGTAATGTCCTGTATGCTTTTGGGAAACGCTTCTATCGTATATTCTGGAAAAGCCTTGACAAATCGTGCAATCAATTCCTCATTTTCTTCCGGTGCAAATGTGCATGTTGCATATATCAAAACACCGCCGGGACGAAGACATTCCTGTGCATCACAAAGAATCTCAAAAGAACGTTTCGCACACATGGCAATATTTTCCTCCGACCATTCCGCAATGGCCTGGGGATTCTTACGAAACATTCCTTCCCCAGAACACGGGGCATCCACAAGGACAGCATCAAAACAGCCTGCATACCAGTTCCGCAAATGTGCACTATCTGTATTGGTCACAACAGCATTCGGAATTCCTAAGCGTTCTATGTTGGAAAGCAGGATTTTTGCTCTTGACGGTACAAATTCGTTTGCAACGAGCAGCCCTTCTGTTCCGATTTTAGACGCAAGCTGTGTGCTTTTTCCTCCAGGTGCAGCACAAACGTCTAACACAAAGTCTCCTTTATGAAGATATGCTTCTGCCGCCGCGACCGGCAGCATTGCAGCAGGCTCCTGTAAATAGAACGCTCCTGCATGATGCAGTGGGTAATTGCCGCAGCCAGTTTCTTTACAGTCCAGATAGAATCCGTTTTCTTCAAACACCGTTGGACGAAGCGGAAAATCAACATTGGCAAGAAGCGCTTCCCGTTGGTATTTAAAGGGATTGACACGAAGTCCGCGCTGCGCGGCAGTATCATGATCATAAGATGAAAGAAATGCGGCATAGTCTTCTCCAAGGATATGTTTCATACGGACACAAAACGCCTGCGGTAAATCCTGAATTGTCATGCTGAATAACTCCTACACTGATTTTTAGAATCAATTTTATGAAATAATATAAATTTGGTGGTTTTTTATGGGGAAAACTTTTTTGAAAAAAGATTTTCCCCAAACCCCTTTCAAAAAACTTTATCGAGATACTATACATTCTTTTTATTAATAATAATTATTTTATATAATTAGTATCAGTTCCTCGCTTCTCAGATACTGTATTTTTTCTTAAGATTTCAGTGCTTTCATCGTTTGCTGGCAAAAAGAAAACAATGTCGAAAACGCAGCATTAAAATCGTAGTCTTCCTGTTTCGCCTCTTCTGCAACAATATGGTATACATTCCGGTCTTCCTCGGTCATCATCTGCGTAAGCATCGCATGATTTTGTGGAAATATTCCGGTTTTCCAATAATAAAGACCCTGTAAAATAAAAAACAGTTCCTTTTCATGCGTATGCAGTTTACGTATATTCTTTTCTTCATTTGCATGGACAAACCGATGACACAATGCATGATATAAATTTCCGACAGACAGCAAGACATACTTTTTATGGTCTTCCAATGTGTATGGCGGGACAAATTCTTCCAGTGTCCCATAATATGCCTTAGTGCTATGCAAAACATGACAGATTTCCAGTGGATTCCACACAGAAAAATCTTCTGTACCGCATAGAAAACCGCAGGACTTTTCTGTATCACCGAGTGATATCAGAATGGTACGGTACGAAATCAAATCGTCTGGCTTCAGTGCATGAATCAATACCATAACATCAATATCACTGTTCTCTCCTGCTTCACCGCGCAGATAACTCCCCTGGAGTCCCACAAATGCCAATCGTGTACCAAATACCTGTTTTAATTTTAAAATAAGCTGCTCTAAATACAATTCGACTTGTATCACTTCGATTCCCCTCCCCATCATCCAAAAAACTATACTATTATTATATCAGAAATGTACTCCAATTGCAAGGAAAAGTTTGATTGTAATAAAAAATACGTATTTTATTGCCACCTTTTCTTTTTAACTGTATTTTATAAAAAGAAATGTGCAGCAGTATTGCATGGATTCATAATATTGTAACACAAATATAATACGATGTTTATATTTATTGTGTATGATGAATGTGTTTATTTTTGTACGTTACAAGTTACAATCTTCAATGAAAGGACATAGCTTCATGAAAGTAAAAGATCTACGATATCGTCAGGTTCATTTAGACTTCCACACGTCCCCTGCAATTCCCTCTGTCGGAGAACGGTTCTCAAAAGAACAGTTTGCGGAAGCGCTCAAGCGCGGTCATGTTGATTCCATCACATTGTTTTCCAAATGCCACCACGGATATTCTTATCATCCAACGAAAGTCAATCAGATGCATCCCGGATTAAAGTTTGATTTACTTGGAGAACAGCTGGATGTCTGCCGCGAACTTCATGTAAATGCTCCGGTCTATATTTCCGCCGGATTTGACGAAAAGGAAGCCAACATCCACCCCGAATGGCTGAACAAACCAACGCCTAATGCCGGAGCCGATTTCTTAAACGGTGCTTATTATAAGCTTTTCTGCTATAATACTCCATATATGGATCAACTGGAAGCAGAGGTTGCCGAGGTAATGGAGCGATATCATCCGATTGGAATCTTCCTTGATATCTCCGCAGTCCGTACCTGCTATTGCCAGAATTGTTTGAAATCAATGCGGGAAAAAGGACTGGATCCGCACAATCCTGCTGATGTTGCAAAACAGGGCGAAGACGTATACGCAGAATACTGCCGTCGGATTGAACGCACCGTGCGCAAATATGATTCGGAGACGTATATTTTCCACAATGCCGGCAACATCACACGCGGACGCCGTGATATTGCAGACTATAATACACACTTGGAACTGGAATCTCTGCCGACCGGCGGTTGGGGATATGACCACTTCCCAATGAGCGCGGCATATGTACGCAATCTCGGTATGGAATACCTTGGCATGACAGGTAAATTCCATACGACATGGGGCGAATTCGGCGGCTTTAAGCATCCCAACGCGCTGCGTTATGAAACGGCTTTGTCATTGGCATTCGGTGCGAAATGTTCCATTGGAGATCAGATGCATCCGTCTGGTGAAATGAACCTTTCCACATATGATTTAATCGGTGCTGCCTATCAGGAAGTGGAAGCAAAAGAGAAATTCTGCCGCGGAACAAAAGCAGTTTCTGATATTGCAGTACTGTCCTGTGAAGCAGTCGCAAAAACAAATGACCGCAATTCCAAACCGGACATCGGCGCATGCAGAATGCTTCTGGAAGGAAAATATCTTTTTGACCTGATTGATTTGGAAACAGCATTTGATGCGTACAAGCTTCTCATTTTACCGGATTCGATCCGATTGGATAACAGTCTGACGGCACGGCTGCAAGCATATCTGGAACATGGTGGGAAGATCCTTGCGACCGGCACATCCGGTCTCGATCAAACAGAGGATGCATTTGCCATTGATCTCGGTGTGACCTACTGCGGCAAAAACGAATACCGTCCTTCCTATATGGTGCCGGCAGAAACAACGAAAATGGTCAATGACAGTACCTCCTATGTCATGTATTCAGAGGCACAAAAGATTTCTGTGAATCCAGGAGCAAGTGTTTTTGCATACCGTGCAGAACCGTATTTCAACCGCACACCGGAACACTTCTCTTCTCATCAGCATACGCCGGATCAACCGGATTCCCGTTCTCCTGCCGCAGTGTATACAAGTCAAACAGCATATATCGGTTGGAACATCTTTGAAGATTATGCAACCAAAGGCAGCCTGTGTTTGAAGGAATTGTTCCTAAACGCTATGGAATATTTGCTTCACAATGAAAAAACAATCATCGTTGAGGGACTTCCGGACCGCGGCGTCGTAACATTGACAAAATCTTTGGACGGTCAAAAGATGTATGTCCATCTGCTGTTTGCACATACCTGTGTGCGCGGCAATGGCATTGAAGTCATTGAAGATATCGTTGATCTGCATCAGCTGAAGGTCTCGGTACGCGGTGTCCATCCAAAGGCGGTCAAATCACAGCCAGATAACACCGATATGGAATATGTGCAGAACGGAGATACCGTTACCATTCCCGTCCCGGTTTTATCGATGCATAAAATCATTGAATTGTCTTTATAACGAAAACAAGACAAAAAGCAATAGCCGAAAAATTACCGGAAACCGTTGTGTTTTCGGTAATTTTTCTATTGCTATTTTGCATCAGTTGTGGTATAATTTTTATGTATAAAGTAATATTTCCCAGCAAAAAAATATAAATTCAAAAATACGTGTCGTTGTATTTTTTGGTATTTACCGTAAAGAAAGCGATTTTTTTATAAAAACGACGCATCATATCTTTCCCCCTCAAATCCACAAGAAAGGACGTGTGATACAGCATCTCCATGCTGAATCTACAGAAGTCGTCATCATGAAAGTAATCTTACAGAATCTGACAAAAACATTTCCGCCAAGAGGAAAAAAAGGCGCCGCCCCAGTGACTGCCGTCGACAATTTTACATATGAAATCCCTGATGGAAAGCTGATCGGTCTGCTTGGGCCATCCGGATGTGGAAAAAGCACCACACTCAGTTTAATCTGTGGTCTGCAAAAACCAACTTCCGGAAAAATTTTCTTTGGAGAAGATGATGTCACCGAGCTTCCGCCGGAAAACCGCGGTGTCGGCATGGTATTTCAGAACTATGCGCTTTACCCGCATTTGACCGTACTTGAAAATATTATCTTCCCTCTGGAAAATCTGCGCGGCAAGGAGAAGATGACCAAAGCGGAGATGACAGCAAAAGCAAAGGAAATTGCTGCTCTTGTGCAGATTGATTCCCTGCTTGACCGTAAGCCAAGCGAGCTTTCCGGCGGTCAGCAGCAGCGCGTTGCCATTGCACGTGCGCTTGTGAAAGTACCGCGCGTATTGCTTCTGGACGAACCGCTTTCCAACCTGGACGCACGGCTCCGCCTGCAAACCCGTGAAGAAATTCGCCGTATTCAGCGGGAAACCGGCATTACCACTGTGTTTGTAACCCATGACCAGGACGAAGCGATGAGTATTTCCGACCAGATCGTCGTGATGAAGGCAGGCGTCATTCAGCAAATCGGAGAACCGCAGGAGGTTTACAACAATCCTGCAAACCTTTTTGTCGCAAAATTTCTTGGAACACCGCCGATTAATGTATTCCATGGCAACGTTTCCGGCGGCAAGCTTTATATCGGCGATGCCGCTGTGATGCAAACGAAAGGTGTTGACGACCGTGAGGTATTCATCGGCATACGTCCGGAAGGTTTTATCCCAACATCGGAGGGTGCACTGATCTGTGCGCAAAAACATATGGAAGTCATGGGACGGGATATCAGCATCATATCCACACATCCATCCTGTACAGCGCCGACCATCCGTACCATTATCAGCGCGGAAACCGATGTGAATACACTGGCAGAAACCGTTCGTTATGCATTAAAACCCGGGAAAGTGTTCCTGTTTGATAGAGAAACAGAAGTACGTATCCCATGCAATTTTGTGTGAGGTGACCGGACAGAAACCTGAAATGAGAATTTTCAGACCATGTTTTTTTGACTTCGTCACAATCTCGGTTAGAAAGGAAAAACTTTTACGATGTAAAGGTTTTGGTCATATTTATGGAGAAACATAACACAAAAGCCTGGCTGTACCTTCTGCCAGCAATTCTGTTCCTTGGCGCCTTTTTGGTGTATCCTTTGATCGATGTATTCATTTATTCATTTGAAGAAGGCTATAATTCCGCTTCTCAGACCTATTTTGGCGTCGGCGGTTTTAATTATTCTTATGTGCTGCATGATCCCTATTTTTTACAGGCAGTAAAAAACACCTTTATTCTTGTAATCATTACTGTCCCACTTTCCACAGGTCTCGCGCTTTTGATATCGGTTGGACTTTCCTCCATTCAAAAGCTGCGCAGCCTGTTCCAGACCGTGTACTTTTTGCCGTATGTTACCAATACGCTTGCTGTCGGTCTTGTCTTTATGGTGCTGTTTAAAAAGACAGCCTATACCGACGGTCTTGCCAATCTGGTACTGCAATTGTTCGGCGCCGGTCCCATTGACTTTATCGATGGTCCGTACTGGGCAAAAATGTTTGTTCTTTGCTTTTATACCATCTGGGTTGTTATGCCGTTCAAAATTTTGATTCTGACAAGTGCACTTGCGTCTGTGAATCAGGATTACTACAATGCAGCGCGTGTAGACGGTACCTCCAAATTCCGGATTTTCCGCAAGATTACGCTGCCAATGATTTCACCCATGCTGTTTTATCTTGTCATCACCGGATTCATCGGTGCTTTTAAAGCGTATTCGGACGCGGTGGCGCTGTTTGGTACCAATTTGAATGCCGCCGAAATGAATACCATTGTCGGCTATGTCTATGATATGCTGTACGGAGACTCCGGCGGATATCCGTCCTACGCTTCCTCCGCAGCGATTCTTTTATTCGCGATTGTAATGACAATTACCTGCATCAATCTTCTTGTCAGTCGTAAACATGTTCATTATTGACATGGATTCTTTTAAAGAAGCGTATCCTTTCCAATAAAGAAAGGAAGGGGCTGTTGCAAATTGAAAATTTGCAACAGCCCGGGATCACGAAGTGATCCGAATTCGGCGTTTTCACAGTGGATTTTGTCAAAAATACACTGTGAAATTTCGCTTGAAAAAGCGAAAAGACGAATTTTATAGGATGGAGCATGTTAATGCGACAGCCCGATGGTCATAAAAATGATTCGTTGCAAAGGAGACTTCGCTTATGCGAAGCTATGGTCTTTCTCATGGATAATCAATCAAACTATACACATATTGAAAAAAGAACCAATCTGAAAAATACGATCACAAAAGTGATTGTATATATTGGATTGGGTTTATGGGCACTGATGGTGCTGTTCCCCTTTTATTGGATGGTTTTAACCTCTGTAAAAAGCTATGGTTCCTACAACACGGAATACATCCCCAAATTTTTCACCGCATCTCCGACACTGCAAAATTACATAGATGCGTTTACTACCGTCAACTTGGCGCAGTATTTTCTCAACACCCTGATTTTTACGTTAGCAACAACTGCCCTGATGCTGCTTGTGATCATCCCTGCGGCATTTGCATTTGCAAGACTGCAATTCCGTTTTAAAAATATGGTATTTACCTTGTTTCTTTCATTTATGATGATCCCGAATGAACTTGTCATCATCACAAATTATTCGACCATTACCAACCTCAATTTAAGAAATACCTTTGCCGGTTTAATTCTTCCGTCGGTCGCGTCTGTCTTTTATATTTATTTATTGAAGGAAAACTTCGCGCAGATTCCAGATGAATTATATTATGCGGCAAAGGTGGACGGCACTTCCGATTTTAAATATTTATGGAAAGTCATGATGCCCATTTGCAAACCGACCGTTGTTACCGTTACGATTTTAAAAATCATTGAATGCTGGAATTCCTATGTGTGGCCGCGTCTGATCACAGACGATCCTGCATACTATCTTGTCTCCAATGGAATTCAGGAAATCCGCGAAAACGGATTTGGCCGCGAAAATATCCCTGCCATGATGGCAGCTGTCACCGTCATTTCCATACCGCTTGTTGTGCTGTTTCTGATTTTCCGTAAAAAAATTATGGCAGGTGTGGCAAGAGGAGGTACCAAAGGATGAAACGATATTGTATACTTCCACTCTGTCTCCTGATATGTTTCTTTTCTCTTTCTGTAATGAGCTGTCATGGATCCAGGGGAATGGATGCATTTGAAATGCCGAAGGTCTTTGATACCACACGCAATTATGAAATTACGTTCTGGGCAAAAAACGATACCAATAAAGCGCAGACCAACGTGTATGAGCAAGCCATTGCCGATTTTGAAGCGCTGTATCCGAATATCAAGGTCAATATGCGGCTATATACGGATTATGGCAGAATCTACAACGACGTCATCACCAACATTGCCACCCATACAACGCCTAACATCTGCATCACGTATCCAGATCATATTGCGACATATTTGACCGGAAACAACGTCATCGTCCCATTGGATACACTCATGCATGATGAAAACTACGGTCTTGGTGGGACAAACGTCCTGTTTGACAGCCCGTCCGCAGAGGAAATCGTTCCGCAGTTTCTGTCGGAAGGCGTCATCGGCGGCGTCCAGTATGCACTGCCGTATATGCGCTCTACAGAAGCATGCTATATTAATAAAACCTATGTAGAAAAGCTTGGTTATACCCTTCCCCAAACACTGACGTGGGATTTTGTCTGGGAAGTATCCGCCGCAGCTGCAAAGCAGGATGATGACGGTACCTATTTGGTCAATGGTCAAAAGGTCATGATCCCGTTTATTTATAAGTCCACCGATAATATGATGATACAGATGCTGAAACAGCAAAATGCTGGCTATTCTACCGAAGACGGACAAATTCTGCTTTTCAATGACATGACAAAATCTCTACTGTATCAAATTGCGGAATATACCCAAAAAGGCGCATTTTCCACATTTAAAATTTCCAGCTATCCTGCAAACTTCTTAAATGCCGGTCAATGCATTTTTGCCGTCGACTCTACCGCAGGTGCAACCTGGATGGGTACAGATGCACCGCTTTCCGATATTTCTGAGGAAAATCTGGTGAGATTTGAGACCGTTGTCATGCCAATCCCTCAATTTGATCCGGATAATCCGCGTATGATCTCCCAGGGACCGTCCATGTGTATCTTCAATAAAGAGGATCCGCAGGAGGTCATGGCATCGTGGCTGTTTATGCAATATCTTTTGACAGACGATGTTCAGATTGGGTATGCACAGACAGAAGGATATGTTCCGGTGACCACAAAAGCACAGAATACAGAAGCCTACCAAAACTACTTAAGTCAGGCAGGTATAGACAATTCCCTGCACTATGCCATTAAAATTGAAGCCTCCAAGCTTCTTTTAGAGCATACCGACAGTACCTTTGTCACACCGGTGTTCAACGGTTCGACTTCCCTGCGTGACGCCGCTGGACAGCTCATTGAATCCGTTACAAAATCGGTTCGGCGTAAGGAAACCGTCGACGATGACTATATGGAAAAGCTGTTTGATGACACCGTTTCCCTATACCGTCTCGACAATCAAAACGCTTCTGTGACGGATACGGGCAAGACCGATTTGGGTCCGCTTCCTCCCACTGCTGTCATACTGCTTGTCTCTCTTGGCATCACCTGGTTGTTGATTTTTGCCTATCTTGCCGTTCAAAAACTAAAAAAATCAAAAAATTAACGAGGATGTATGTGATAAAATGATATGAGCCAATAAAAAAAGAGGAAAAAACTCCAAAGATATGGTATAATAGAATCACCACAAACCATCAAAGCATATCAAAGGAGAATCTTCCCATGAATATTATAACACAAGAAGCACGAAGACGTCAAGCGGTAGTTAAACTATCAAAGAGAAAAGGCAAAAGTTTTGCAAGCAGAATATACGGAGTGAGCTTGTCAAGTGTCAAACGATGGTGTAAACGTTATGACGGAGATTGGAGATCATTAGTGGAAAGGTCACACCGTCCGAAAAGTCATCCCAAGAGGCACACGAAGGAGGAAGAAAAAAACATAATGAAAGCGTATAAGGAGCAATATCAGCGTTATGGATGGGATGGAGTATATGACGCAGCAGTCAAGGCAGGGTATACGCGCAGCTTCAGCGGAATGATATACGCAGCAAAACGAATGGGACTTGGATCTGGGATGAAGGATAAAAAGCAGCCACGCACCAATAAAAGCCGATATCCTGAGCTGACATACCCAGGCGAAAAGGTACAAATAGATGTAAAAGAAGTACCATATGCCTGCTTAAGAGGCGCATTAAGGCGTGATGGCAAGCATTTGTACCAGTGGACAGCAATTGATGAGTGTACTCGTATCCGTTTTGTATATGGGTTTGAAGAACATACGCCTGAGAACACAGTTAAGTTTCTGAAAATGCTGATTAAAGTTTTTCCATTCCCAATAAAGACAATACAAACAGATAATGGCACTGAATTCACATACAAATTCATCAGCGATACGGAAAGAAGCCCAATGGATACATATCTTGAGAAATTTGGAATAGAGCATATCCTAATCCCACCGAGAACTCCATGGCATAACGGCAAAGTAGAACGCAGTCACCGTAATGATCAACGCTATTTCTATGATTGGGAAAAGTTCAAATCAGTTGAAGAATTGAATCAGAAGCTCAAAGAGCACCTCAAATGGAGTAATAACAAGATTATGCGTACACTTGGCAATAAAAGCCCGAACCAGCTACTCAAGGAGAAGCTGGCGGTTTAAGTCGCCGCAATTGTAAGCCCCTATACTTCGCTTACGGCTCCGTTCCGTGGCTTACAATTGCCATTATCCATATCTTTTTATTTCTTTTCCATCTTTTTGGGTCATATCTATTTACAACGCAGAAAAAAAATCAAAAAATTAACGAGGATGTATTGACTTTTTTTAAAATATGAGTATAATATAGTATAAGCATACTGTAAATTTAGGTGACAGTTATGTGTACATAGACACTGTCCGCATCACACAGAGCAATTTGTTTTTCGTGCGCGGTCGGTGAATACAAAAGGAGAAATCATCATGAAAAAGATCATTGCATTACTCATGGCATGTATCCTTGTGTTCGCATTTGTCGGATGCAATTCTGAAAAGAAGGATGATGTCAATACCAAGTCGGAAGGTGTTATGACATATGCAGAATACATGGCAGCCGCAAACGACACGCAGGTTGTCATTGAAGCATATGTGCAGGCAAAGCAGTCCTGGTGGGAAGACAAAGCCACTGTTTACGCACAGGACAAAGACGGCGCTTACTTCCTCTACAACATGGCATGTTCCCAAGAGGATTATGCAAAGCTGACAACCGGCACAAAGATCAAGGTCACCGGCTACAAAGGCGAATGGGCTGGCGAAATTGAAATTATGGATGCAACTTTCGAGATTGAAGACGGCAATTTTGTCGCGACTGCATTTGACGCAACCGCTCTGCTTGGAACGGACGACCTGATCAAGCATCAGAACGAATTTGTATCGTTCAAGGGTATGACTGTTGCTGCAAGCACTGATGCAAATGGAAATGAAGCTGCGTTCCTTTATAACTGGGACGGTTCCGGTGAAGAAGGCAACGACCTGTATTTCAACGTTTCCTACAATGGTCAGACCTACACCTTTACTGTAGAATCTTACCTCTGCGACAGCTCCACAGAAGTGTATTCCGCTGTTAAGAACCTGAAGATTGGTGATAAGATCGATATGGAAGGTTTCCTGTACTGGTATGAAGGTGTCAACCCGCACATCACCAAGGTTACCGCTGCACAGTAAGCAATCGGGCTGCAGCCACAAAACAATGTAAAAAAAATTGAGAGAATCGTTCTTTGAAAAAAGAATGATTCTCTTTTTCATTTTCTACTTGAAATTTTTCTGCAAATATTGTATAATACTATATAGACAAAATTGTATTGATTCAAGATGTCATGTTGCAAAATGACCGTAATCCGCCAGAAATACTGTATACAGCCATATATGCCGTCATGATATCTATATAGATGATGTATCCCCAGCATGAAAGGAGCGATCGTATTTTCATGAAAACCTATATTTTAACCGATTATGGTGTCAAAGCAGATGCCAATTACTTGCAGACAAAGGAAATACAAGCGGTATTTGATCTTTGTAAAAAGGAAGGCGGCAAGGTTGTCTTCCCGCGCGGGACGTACCAGGCTGCCAGTCTGCGGATGTGGTCAAATATGACATTATATTTTGCATCCGGAGCCCGCCTTCTCGGCAGTGAAGAATGTGATGATTACGAAGTGTATGAGGTTCCGCCGCAGGTGGAGCTTCGCACCGATATGGAAATGATCACACAGTATTACGGCACACCCTGGAAGGAATACCGCCGTGCGATGATTTCTGCTTATGGAGAAGAAAATATCGCGATTATTGGGGAAGCGGATGCTATGATCGACGGAAGAAACTGTTACGATCCAAACGGAGAAGAACACTACCGCGGTCCTCACGGAATTTTTCTCACCAACTGTAAAAAGGTAACCCTGCATGGATATACCATCGGACATTCCGGGAACTTCATGCATCAGCTTGACAAATGCGAGCATGTCATTATGACCAATGTCACATGCCTTGGCGGCTCTGACGGTATTCATCTGCATTGCTGCAATGAAACCTTAATCGAAGATTGTATCTTTCATACTGGAGACGACTGTATTGCCGGAATCAATATCCGCAATCTGCGTGTGAACCGTTGTGAATTAAATACTTCCTGCAATTTGTTCCGTATGGGCGGTGTGCATATTGTGGTAGAAAATTGTAAGATGTGGGGCCCCGGTATTTATCCGCACCGTGTCACCATTGTGAAAAACCGATACGAAGTTCTTCCCCAAGAGGCAGGACGGCATAATATGATCGCGCTGCTTGACTATTTTGCAAGCATGAATTATCCGGACATCCCTTCCCGTGATATCGTGTTCCGGAACTGTACGGTGGAAAATCTGGATCATTTCTTATGGTATCATGCAGATCAAAAGCCGCTGCAATGCGGTACGCACCTGACAGAACTGATCCTTGAAAACGTAACTTTTCAAAATCAGGGATTCCCTTCCAATGTAACCGCATCTGAGGAAGAACCGTTAATAATAAAATTAAAAAATGTACAGGTTTCTTATCGAGATGGTGGAAATACCGCTGCCGGTCTGACAGACGGACAAGACCCCAACACAAAGATCGTCTTAGTATAACGACTGCCTCTTATTAAAAAACAAACACACTGCCGTACTGCCGTTCCTTTTTTGCGAAATCGTTTTCGTATTTGGGACGGCAGTTTTTTGCATTAGAAATACATGAATTTTCATTTTTTTATATGTCTGTCTGTGGAATTCATTGACATTTTCACAAATCTATGTTATTATATTATATTGTAGAAACTTTTTACAATCGCAGAAAGGAGTCAAGTTTGAAAGATAAATCTTTCAAACCGTGTTTTGTGACTCAACCGCCTGCGGGCGCGTCACAACTCCACAAGGAAAGGAAAACTTCGCTTGCGCGAAGTTATGGTCATAAATATGCAGCAAGACCCACGCCGTATACAACGACAAGACCCATTTGATACGACGCAGAGCAAACCCAATGCAAACGGTGTTCCAACACGTTCCGGAACAAAAAACGGTCAAAAAATTCCCGCTGCCCGTTTGAATGCAGATCGTTTTGATGCATCGGTGAACCAACCGCTTACACTGTCTCAGGCGGAAATGCAGAGAAGACGAAAAATTTTGTATATAAGACGGAAACGCTATCGCCGTCGGATGTTTTTATTGGTATTGATTTGTCTTCTGTTGATTGCGCTCCTCATTTTTGCCGCGGTTTTATCTGTCCGGCATTATGTGCGCAGTCGAAACACTGTCAATGAAACAGATACGGTACCTTCGGTTGTTACTGAACCAGATACTGCACCTGTTACCGCCACTCCTCCCACAGCATCTCAGACAGTCGCTATACCATATACAGCCGCACATCAGGTCAATGCCATACCCATTACCCCCATGCGGGATGAACAAACCGTGCAGTTGACCGATGACGAGATTTCCTGCAAATATGCAATGCTTGTGAACAGTAAAACCGGTAAAATCGAGGCAGAAAAGAATGGCGGAGAAACAATTTATCCCGCTTCCATGACAAAGCTGATGACGGTACTCGTTGCATATGAAAACATTCCGGACCTCAATGCCACCTTTCGTATGACAAATGAAATTATAGACCCATTATATCTGGCAGAATTATCCCTTGCCGGTTTTTCAGGAAACGAGGATGTCGTTATATGGGATCTCCTTTATGGCTCTGCTCTTCCGTCCGGTGCAGAAGCATCCGTAGCATTGGCAATTGCCGCATGTGAAACGGAAGACGCATTTGTGCAGAAAATGAACGAACGTGCCGCCTCTCTTGGCATGACGGGTACACATTTTGTCAACTGTACCGGAGAGCACAACGAAAACCATTACAGCACCTTATCTGATATCGCAATTTTAATGAATTTTGTCATGCAAAATGAAGATTTATACAAAATATTTTCTACATATCAGCATACAACTACACCGACAAAGCAGCATCCGGAAGGAATTCTGCTTACAAGTACCGTATTCAGCCGTATGGAAGGCAATGAATCCTTGACATGTACCGTTGTCGGCGGTAAAACCGGTTATACGGTACAGGCACAGCAGTGTCTCGCTACATATGCTGTCAAAAATGAAACCGGAGATATCTATGTCTGCGTAACAGCCGGCGGTGATACGAAATGGCGTCCGGTATATGACTCCATCTACTTATATCAATATTATACATGAAATTCAAAGGGGTTTATCAACATGGAATACTTATATCTTGCTGGCGCATGCTTCTTCTTTTCCATTCAATTTATTTTCAATAAGCTGTTTACCTCCAGATCGGATGGCTCGTTTGCTGCCGGTGTCTGGAATGCACTTGCAACCGCACTTTTTATGCTCATCTATCTTCTGCCGATGGGCGGTTTTGCTGTCAGTATTTCGCAATCTGCCTTACTGTGTTCGCTGATTTATACCGCAGCAACATTGATTTGCTCCGGTATGACAATTCTTGCAATGAAAAACGGAAAACTCTCTGTCATCACCACCTATATGCTGCTTGGCGGCTTGGTTCTTCCGTTTGTCTGGGGCATTATTGCATACAAAGAACCGTTTACATTGACCAAAGGAATTGGTGTCGTCATTTTGTTATTATCCATGGTTTCCGGAATTCTCTGGGATAAGCTGTTCCCGGGTAAAAATACAGAACCTTCGGAAAAAAGCGGAAACAGTATGCTGTTTCATATTTATTGTCTCATGCTGTTTCTTTCCAACGGTCTTGTCTCCATTGCAACCACCGCAAGCCAAAAAGCTGAGGATGCCGTATCCTCCGATGCATTTTTAATTCTGTGTAAAATTGAAACCGCAGCTGCGGCACTTGTGATCATGGTGTTAATCGGTCTTGTAAATCGTAAAAAAGGAGATGCGCACGGCGTGAAAAATGCGTTTGTCGGTATCGTGAAAAATCCGCCGATGACCGGAAAAATCTTTTTCATTCTGCTTGCCTCCTGCGCGCTGTATGCAGTCAGCAACGGTGTCGCCAATATTTTCTCTTTAAACTGTGCCCAAACGATGGATGCATCCATTCAGTTCCCCATTTTAAGTGCGGTCGTTATTCTTTTCGGTGCAATCTTCGGCTGGCTCTTCTTTCACGAAAAAATCGAAAAGCGCGATATTGCCGGACTTCTGCTTGCCGCACTCGGCATTGTGTTCTTTATTATCTGATTCCTTGAATTCTAATTATGGAGGTGCAGTATGATACAGCTGCAAAACGAACGCGACACACTGGTGTTTGAAAATCATTGGATTCGCCGTGTTATCACGTTTCACTTTGGAAAACCGGTGCAATCCATGATAACACGACTTTCATCCGGCTATACCTGGACATCAAACAAAGATACCCCCATTCTGTCCCTGCCTGATTTTGATTGGACAAACGTAGAAACGACATATGATGACAATATCATCACATTTACTTCCAATTATATTGTACGTTGGGTCATCTCCGTCTTTGACAATGTACCCGCCATCCGTACACAGCTGTTTGTCCGCGCATTGCCGCAGGCAGACAATATCTCTCCGCTTGAATTCGACCATTTATCAAGCGATCCGACGGAAGCCATAGCAAAAGAACCCGACATCACAGACCGTGTCACACACACCGGACGTCATATAGAACTGCGGCGCGTCCGTTTTTATGACCGCACAGACCGTGTCAATTCTCTCGTGCGGCATGAAGATATCCGCTTATATACCACAGAAGAAGCCTTTGAAGGCAGTCTCTTCTTTTTAACGGATCCCTGTGCCGCTGAAACCTGTATGATTCAGAAGGAAGCGCCTTGCGGCGATTCTCATGTCAATCGGTATGCGCCGGATTTCCGCGCAAGCACTTCCCTTTTTTCTGTAACCGGTTCCGGTATTGATTACGACAATATCACCCCAGACGGATTTACCGCGGGTTATCCGGTCGTTATCGCGCTTGGCAGAGCGGGAGAAGCAGAAAATGAGCATCTTGCACGCATGGTGTATGCATCCGACTGCGGCGGAACAGAAACCGACAGTGGATTTACGCCGTTTGTCATGTCCAACACATGGGGAGACCGTTCCCAGGATACGTGTATTTCCGAAACCTTTATAAAGCACGAAATTCTGCGCGCAGTACAAATCGGCGTAGATATTGTACAGATTGACGACGGCTGGCAAACAGGACGCACTGCCAATTCTGCATTGACGAATAAAGGACGTTGGAACGGCGGATTTTATGCAGACAATCCGAATTTCTGGGTTCCTGACCCCGAAAAATTCCCATCTGGATTCGGTGAAATCTGTAAATTCGCATACGAAAACAACGTTGCACTCGGCTTGTGGTTCTCACCCGACTGTGAAAACGAATATGCCAATTGGCAGCAGGATGCCCAAACACTGCTTGGATTTTATCATACTTACGGTATCCGTCATTTCAAGCTGGATGGTATGCGCATTCATTCCAAAACTGCAGAAAAGAACTTTTTGCGTATGTGTCTCCATCTGTTGATTGAAAGCCAAGGCAGAATTTCTTTCCAGATGGATATTACAAATGAAAGCCGTCTTGGCTATTTTTATGAAAAAGAGCTGGGAACTTTGTTTGTAGAAAATCGGTATTCCGACTGGGGTAACTACTATCCGCATAATACCCTGTGCAATCTCTGGCAGCTGTCACATTATATTCCAGCGCAAAAAATGTTGTTTGAAGTCTTGAATCTGAAGCGTAACATCGACCGCTATTACAATGAAGACGGTTCCCCGGATGTTTTAGCGCCTGCCGGCTACGATATCGATTTTGTTTATGCGTCGGTCATGGCGGCAAATCCGTTGATCTGGTGTGAAATGCAGCACCTGCCGGAAGAAGATTTGCGAAAGCTGCATGCGCTTGCAGTGGTATATCGCCAATACCGTGATGATTTTGTGGAAGTCATTCCTATGGGTGAATGCCCGAATGGCTTCTCGCTGACCGGATTCTATATCCTTGGCCGTGAACATGACTATTATATCGGTCTGCGTGAGCTGTCTGAACAGAATACCGTACAGATTCCCGTAGAACGCATCCTTCATACCAATGACGATGCCCTGCAAACAGACGGAAACAACGTGATTTTCTCAGAAAAGCGCAAGTATTTCTTTGCCCTTCTGTCAAAATCCGTCTTGTTCGAGAGGGGTAACGGATAAACAATCGTTATGCAGTATTCTAATCTATATTTTTGCCAGATTCCATATTATGAATTTTATGACGGTACAGAAAATGCGGATGTTCCGGAATGTATGAATTTTCTCCCTGTGGATATTGTCGGAGAAGATCACGAAACCCACGAGCTTCTGTTTGGCGCTTTGACCTCGAAAAAAACACTTCCGCAAAAAATCTGCGCACGTTGTACAGAAAACGACGGCGTGATTTCCGATGCAACCGTGGTATTCTGCGCAAAAGCGGAAAATGGCGCATTGGTCACAGTCGGATGGTATTCCCATGCCAATGTCACTGCTGTCCCGGAGCTGCTTCCCCTATCCGATGAAGACGGCAGTGAAATCATGCATCCGTTCTTCTTCTGCACCTATAAAAAGAACGCAGTCCTTCTGCCGCCAGAGGAACGGTTTCAGCCAAAATGGCAGATTCCGCGCGGTAAAAGCACGGTAAAAGGAAACAACAGACAGACCGTAAAATTTGGGTTTTCATCAGATACCCTCTGGCTTTGCGACGAACCATTATCAGCTGCACAGGCATGGAAACAAACATTTTATGAAACTATTTTGGACTATTCTCAAAACGGCGACAATATGCTTGACGATACAGAAACAAAGGAGAACGAATAAAAACTATGATTAAAGCCATCATCCTCGACCTGGACGGTACCGTCGGCTATACGATGCCGCAGCTTCACAAAGCGATGAACGAAATGCTGCGATTCTACCATTATCCGGAGCATACAGTAGAAGAACTTTATCAATGGGTCAATCTGCATGCGCGCGCATGGATAGAAGGATGTCTGCCAAGCGGTCTTTCCGAGGATCAAATAACAGAGTGTCATAAACGTTATAATTCTTTTTATGGCAAGTGCTATCTGGATACAGAATATTATCCGGGAGTAGAAGACTTGCTTCATAAATGGGTTTCAGAAGGATATCCGATCTGTATGATGTCCAACAAAGCGCATAATCACGTTGTCGGACTTGCAAAAAAGCTGTCACGCATCAAAGCCATTCCGAACGATCCGGATGATGATACCAATTTTGGTCCGGTTGGTATCTTTGCACGTGCCTGGGGTGTTTCTGACCGTTTTCCTCCAAAACCACAGCCGGACGCAGCGCTTGCCATTGCCGCGGAGCTTGGAGTGAAGCCGCAGGAAGTGGCGTTTGTCGGAGATTCTGAGGTCGATGTCAATACCGCACGGAATGCAGATATGATTCAAATCAGTGTTACATGGGGTTATCGCTCGCGTGCATTTCATGAACAGATGGGTGTTGTCAATCTTGCAGATACACCGGCGGAACTGGATACATATATTCACCAATTATAATTTTCAAATTGAACAACACAAAGCGCAAAATTTCATATTTTGCGCTTTATTTGTAAACAAACTAAGAATTTTGCAGGATTTCTATTGCAAAAATTCATTTTTTGTTGTATCATATTATAAACACAATTTTAAAAGCATGATTTTTGAATGAGACTTCGCTCACACAACGTCTCATTCATACGTCTGAAAATAAATTTTTAAGACCGTGTTTTATAACTTTCGTTGCTTGAAAAGCAACGATGTCCGCCTGCGGGCGGTCGCAACCCCACAAGGAAAGGAAAGCTCCGCTTGCGCGGAGTTACGGGCATAATAATGAAAGTAAACAAGAGCAATCCAACCCTTGAATTCGATACAACAACCAATCTCCTTGAACAGCACGCATACCGCTACAGCTTACAAGACCGGGCGACACCGAACTTATATCGGCATCTTTTCGATTATGACAGCATTCCCAAAGTTGCCTTCAATCATCGGAATGTCCCCATGCATATGCCGTCGGAAATCTGGATCACGGATACCACCTTCCGTGACGGTCAGCAGTCGACGTCCCCATTTACAGTGGATCAGATCGTACATCTTTATAAGCTGCTTGCCAAGCTTGGCGGACCGAAAGGTATTATTCGCCAAAGTGAGTTCTTTGTCTACACCGAAAAGGACAGACAGGCACTGAAGGCTTGTATGGAGCTGGGATTGCCTTTTCCTGAAATCACAACGTGGATTCGCGCAAATGAAAAAGATTTTCAGTTGGTAAAAGACCTTGGCATTCGTGAAACCGGAATCCTGTTCTCCTGCTCCGATTATCATATTTATAAAAAAATGGGGCTGACCCGTGCGCAGGCAATGGAAAAATACCTTGATATTGCACGCAAGGTCATGGAATACGGCATTGCTCCGCGCTGCCATTTTGAAGATATCACACGTGCAGATTTTTATGGATTTGTCGTTCCGCTTGCGGATGCACTCACACAGCTTGGCAATGAGACCGGCATTCCGGTAAAAATCCGTGCCTGCGATACCATGGGTTACGGCGTAACATATCCCGGCGTTGCGCTTCCGCGGTCTGTACAGGGTATCATTTATGGTCTGATGCATTATGCAAGCGTTCCGTCCGGACTGCTTGAGTGGCACGGTCACAATGACTTTTATAAGGTCGTTACAAATGCAGCAACTGCATGGCTGTACGGCTGTTCCAGTGTCAACTGCTCCATGCTCGGCATCGGTGAAAGGACCGGCAACTGTCCTCTGGAGGCAATGGTCATCGAATATTGTTCTCTGCGCGGTACCGATGACGGTATGGATTTATCCGCCATTACGGAAATTGCAGAATATTTTGAGCGGGAAATCGGATATGAAATCCCGGTCAGAACTCCGTTTGTCGGACGAAATTTCAACGTGACCAGAGCCGGCATTCATGCAGACGGTCTGCTGAAAGACGAAGAAATTTACAACATCTTTAATACGGAAAAAATTCTTGGCCGTCCTGCAACAGTCGCCGTAGATTCTCATTCCGGACTTGCCGGCATTGCACACTGGATGAATGGTTATTTCCATTTAAAAGGTGATGATATGGTCGATAAAAAGTCCCCTGTTATTGCGAAAATGAAGGAACTGGTTGACAAGGAATATGCAGAAGGACGTACTACTGTCATGGGTGATGGTGAACTTGATCATCTTCTGTCCTTAGTGGATATCGATGAATATAAGCGTCTTTGTCACCTCCAGATGCGTGTCAATATCTGACAGAAATGAAGAATCTGTTTTACCCGGACGATTATAAGAAATCCTTTGCGCAGTATGATGCAGCGTATCTGACAGCCCGCGGCATTCGGTATCTGACCTGTGATATCGACAATACCCTTGTTACATACGATGACCCAAAGCCGACAGAAGCCGTACTCCATTGGCTGCGCTCTCTGAATGAGGCTGGCATTACGGTAGCATTTTTATCAAACAACACACCGGAACGTGTCCATTTGTTCAATGAGGACCTTGCTTTTTATGCAGAGGCAGATGCGCATAAACCGCTTCCTCATGCATTGCATCGATTTCTCAAGAAAAACGGCTGTAAAAAGACAGAATGCGCACATCTTGGGGATCAGGTTTTTACAGATGTACTTTTGGCACGATTTTGCGGTGTGACAGCGTTGCTTCTTCCGCCGATCAAAGATAAGAAAACCGCATTTTTTCGTTTCAAACGGGCGTTAGAAAAACCGATTGTCGCAAGCTACATCAAAAAACAACAGAAAAAACATTAACTACAATCCATGATATAGGCTGCTGCATACAGATACAGCAGCCTATTTTTCCTTATTCCCTTTACAAATACATCAAAATCGTGTATAATATAAAGGAAGAAATTTTTTACAAAGGATGATATCGATATGGCAGAAAAACAAAAACGGCTTCTTGGCGTTGATCTTGGTGACGCCCGTACAGGTCTTGCGGTTTCCGATCCGCTTGGCATGCTTGCAAACGGTATCGGCTACATCAAATCGGGACATCCGCCAAAAATAGCGGAACAGGTATTAGCAGCAGCAAAAGAATACGATGTCAGCACCATTGTCATCGGCAATCCGATCAATATGAACGGCACCATCGGTCCGCGTGCCGATAAAATACAGGCATTTGTGGAACTTATGGAAACCATGACCGATATCCCGATTGTAAAATTCGATGAGCGTCTGACCACTGCTGCCGCACATCGGATTTTGAATGAAACCAATATCAAATCACAAAAGCGCAAAACTGTCATCGACACCCTTTCCGCACAAATCATTCTGCAAAACTATATGGATGCACATCGTTTATCATAAAAACAACGAAAGCCGAAAAATCCGCGTGAAAATGTTTTTTCATGCTGCCTTCACACACATATAACAACCGTGTGATATACTGTTTGTATTAGAATTAGAAAAGAAAAGGATCTTCTGATACCTATGAACAAAATCATAAAAACCGATGATAAACGTAAAGAAATCGCCGCAAAAGAAGCAATCCGTGCAGAAAAATCCAGAAAATCCAGCGCTGTAGAACGCGGCATGCGAAATCACATCTATATCTGGTCCGTCATCATGATGGTGATCATGCCGATTCTCACGGAGATTGGACTGCGTGCTGTAAACGTCTGGCTTGACACCTACATTTCCGTATATTATCCCTCCACTGCAATTACAGTGCTGCAATGGGTCACATATTATTTAAAAATCATCTTAACGCTCGTGTACCAATTCGGCGGATTTGCAGTTTTAGGATACAGTGTCATGCGCTACAGTGTGAGAAAATCGCTGTGTCCACTGCTTTTGTCGATTGTATCAATCACAATTGGTTATGGAAGCGGCATTTTTGAAACGATCTATCTGTATGGTGTAAATGTCATAAAAAGCAACTTTGTATACTATGTTACATACTGGACTTTAAATTATTTTCTTTCATTGTTCACTACCCTATGCATTATCTTCCTGTGTGCAATGCTGCGATTTGCGTTTATGCACCACAGCAGATTGCAAATGCAGGTACAGATTGTTGAGGAACCCCGCGAAGAACGCAGAAAAAATGCTTTGCGCCGCCTCTATTTATGGATCACACTTTTGTTATTTGTGTTCAACTTTGTTCCTGACATCCAGAATATGATTGGGGAATACCGTAAAGTCGGTGCGCCTGAAGATATCTGGGATTTGATTACCTTTGTACAGCCGCTGATTACAACACCGCTGATGAGTGCGTTTGGATATTTCATCATGCTGCGCGTCGGTACGGTACTCACCAATCAATACACCGCACAGCAGGAATACGCCGAAAAATAAATTCCATTTATAGATTCTCCATTCTCTTTTAACTATTTTCCTGTTAATTTATATATTTATACCAAATTCCCATCAAAATCTACGGCATAGTATCAATTATACTATATAAAAAAGAGGTCTTTGGCTGATCCTATAAACACATGGATGAAATGGCCTATTTTATCTTTTAACGATTTGTTAAATATTTCCCAAATTTGAGAAATCTTTCACAAACCTATTGATTTTTTCAAGTAAATGCGGTATAATATAAAAGGTAAAATTTTTCAAATGCGAAGAATCAAAAGAGAACTTTCGTAAATTTTATATAAAAGAGGAAAAGTACATGGAAAATTTCAAAAGGATCGGTGTATTAACGTCTGGCGGCGATGCACCTGGTATGAATGCTGCGATCCGTGCGATTGTACGCGCTGCATTGGATCGCAATGTAGAAGTAGTCGGTATTTACGACGGTTACAGCGGTATGATTAATGATCATATGGAATTGCTCTCTTCTGGTGATGTATCCAATATCATCAGCCATGGCGGTACCATTCTGTATTCTGCACGCTGCGATGAATTCCGCTATGAAGAAGGTATGCAGAAAGCCATTGCCAACTGCAAAAAACACGATATCGACGGTGTTGTCGCCATCGGCGGCGACGGTACCTTCCGCGGCGCAACAGATCTTTCCAATCGTGGTCTTCCCACCATTGGTGTTCCCGGCTCTATCGATAACGATATTACTGCCTCTGACTATTCTGTGGGCTTCGATACTGCAATGAATACGGTTATCACCATGTGCGATGCGCTTCGTGATACCTGTGAATCTCATGCCCGCTGCAATGTCGTAGAAGTCATGGGACGTACTGCCGGACATATTGCGCTCCGTTCCGGAATTGCGTCCGGCGCTTCCGCGGTCTGCATCAATGAAATTCCGTTTGATGAGGATTCCTGTATACAGCGTTTGATAAAAGAACGCAATAACGGCAAACGCAGTATGCTGGTTCTCGTGGCAGAAGGAAACGGTGATTTTGCAGAACAGCTGACCAAACGCATTGAAGAAAAAACCGGTATTGAAGCGCGCTTCACACGTCTTGGACACATTCAGCGCGGTGGTTCTCCAACATTGGAAGATCGCTTTATCGCCACCCAAATGGGTGCCAAAGCCGTAGAATGCCTCCTGGCAGGCCAAAGCAATGTTGTTGTATGTAAGCGCGGCAACGATATCGTCACATACGATATCAATTATGCCCAGAATATCGACCGTATGTATAAAAAGAAGCTTACAGAGGAACAAATTGCCGCACTTTCCCCTGATATGAGAACAGAAATGGAAGCATTCTGCCAAATGCGCCGTGAACAGCTGGAAGCATTGTATAATCTTGCATATGAAGTTGCACGGTAATTGATATAACAGCTTTTGTCCTTCCCTGTTCATATATCTCCATCATAAATTTTATATAAAAAATTCCTGATACAAATAAAAGATGAGCTGTACCGTAACGGTACAGCTTATTTTTTATGATTCTGTGTTATTCTTTAAGGAAAATAAAAAATGTATTTACAAATTTTATATATTTTTAAATTATGCAGTTCATATAAAAACGGTATAATATAGTAAAGAAATAAATAGTTTCAGGTATATGAAATGCAGCATATTACCTACATACCGGAAAGGAATTTTCAATGAAACAAAACACAGCAAAAACCCGAATGACTTCATTCCTTCTGTCGTTGCTGCTGACCGTTCCAGCAATTTCAATCACATCATGCGATCAAGTAACAGAAAAAGAAAACAAAAAAGTTGCAGAACCAGCCGCAGTTGACCACGTTTGGAAAACGGAATACATCAGCTTACCGGATAATCTTTCTGTATACAGGCTTGGAAATTATCTTTATCAGGACGATACCATTTCCTTTTCTGCAGACCGCATTATTAATGAAGAAACATGGGAACGGGAACCCGTCACCGTCCATTATAATTTTACGACGGATGAAATTACCTATACACAAGCAAAAAAATTAGACACGGAAAAATACGGTTATGAAAGTTACAGCTTTCAAACAGCCAACGGGGACCTTCTCCGTGTTTTTGAAAAATACGATGAACAAAATCAACAAAGTCTATACACGCTGTATAGATTTGATGCAGACGGCAATGAACTGTACAACGAAAGTTTAAATTCCTTGGTTCCAGAGTCCGACAGACCATATGGTCTTTATGTATCCGATGCATTTTTAACAACAGATGGCATTCTTTATGTTATCATAGATTCACAGACAATTCTTGCATTATCGGCAGAAGACGGTTCAAAGTTATTTGATGTAAAGTCAGAAAATTATATTGATTCCACATTCACCGCAGCAGACGGTACCGTATATGTCAGTATTTATGATTATGATGCAGGCCAGCGTGTTTTCCGCAGCATTGATAAAAATAAGAAAGCATTCGGCGATGCACTGCAAATTCCGGAATCACTTGATATAAACAACGCACAGGTTTTCATTACAGACGGATACGATCTCATGATCAAAAATGATACCGGTCTGTACGGTGTAAACTATACAGAACCGGAACCCACTCTTTTATGCAATTGGCTCAATTCCGACCTGGTCATTGATGATGTTCAAGATCTCGCTTTGCTCAATTCAGAGCTTGCAGCATTTATTGATGAAGATCCTGTATCCGGTACACCGCAGTTATGTTTGATGACGCCCGTTGCGCCGGAAGATGTGAAGCCGAAATATTTGATCGAAGTAGCATATATAGAACGCGGCTACAGTTCTCTTCCGCGTAAGGTCGTTGCATTCAACCGGGAATCGGACGACTACCGTGTTGTCTTAAAGGATTATAATCAAAACCGAAATACGGATAGCTCCATAAACGAGCTTTTGACCAACGATATCGTTGCAGGAAATGTTCCGGATATCATTATTTTCGATTCCGATATGTACGATGGATTCGATTCCGCCGAATTGATTGACAAGGGCTTATTCCTTGATCTGTATTCTTATATGGATAAAGACGGTGAGGTCATGAACCGTGACGCTTTTATTCCCTGTGTTCTCGGTCCGATGGAGCATAACGGCACGCTTCCGCTGCTTGCACAAAGTGTCTCCTTCTTCACATTGTGCGGAAAAGAATCCGTACTTGGGAAAAAATCTGTCTGGTCATTTTCTGATATCCTTGAATTTACCGAGTCCCTTAAAGATGATCAGTATCTAATGGCTGAATATCTCGGCTCTGCTTCTCAAAGTGAAATCACGAAAGAACTGTTCCAAGCCATGTTTTCTTATACCATACAGTCATTTATTGATGAAGAAACAGCCACCTGTTCCTTTGATGACGGCCGTTTTGCATCACTTCTGCAATTCTGCAAAGAAGCGCCGATTCTCGATTCAAGCACGATTGACAGTGAAAAAACTGCAATACAAGAAAATAAGGTCGCTTTATTACAAGGTTCCATCAACGGTATCAGTGATTATCTTCAGTTAAAGTATTCCACCTTTTTAAAGGACATGACCTTAATCGGATTTCCAACTGCCGATGAAACTGCAAAAAGCGGTACAGTTTTAGTTCCATCCAGTATGTATGGTATTACAAAAGACAGTCCGGTTGCAGACGGCGCATGGGAATTTATCAAGCGTACCTTTGGCAGTACCTCACAGAATCGATATTACCATGAAGAAGGGATATCGTCTTCGATTGCAGCACTGGAAGAAGCCTTTGAAAAAGAAAAACTTACATATTATGAATTCAGGGAACACGGTTGGGGTGCAACTACGTATGAGGAAGGTGATGAAATCAATCCGAATTGGGAACAGGACGCGCTTGATAACGGTGCAGTTCCCGGCCATTTTGAAGAAGAAGACCGGCAGGCAATCCTTGATCTTATCAACAACACCACACTCGTATTCAATATGGATCAAAAAATTTTGTCTCTGATTGAAGAAGATGTTTCCGCCTATTTTGCAGGTGTGAAATCTCTTGAAGAAACCGTTAATCTTGTGCAGAATCGCGTATCGATATATGTCAGTGAAACAAAAGGATAATCTCCCAAGATAACCAAAAGGGCTGTTGCAAGTTTTTAACTTGCAACAGCCCCATTTTTTGTAATAAAAACGTGAGTTCGATGAGGAGATGCTTTTTTTAAAAAAGCATCTCCTCAAACTCCACCGCAAAAACTTTTAAACAGAGAAACCAATAAAATATGTATAAATCAAGCAAAAAACGTACAGTTTTGATTTGATTTATACATATAAAGTTTTTTGAAAAGGGTTTGGGGAAAACTTTTTCCCCAAAAAAGTTTTCCCCGAGAATTCTATCAAACTCACGTTATTTTATTCCGGCTGGTATGCTACAAGCTGGCGGAATAATGCAAGCTGTGCGGCATATTGATCTTCATTTTGCACTTTTTTATTAAAGTTATTTACATAACTTTTGGCACGGCAGCAGATGATTGTATCACGCGGCAGCTGACGAAAACCGTTTGCATTTCCTATCGGTAAATCCCCGATGAAAAATCCGCAGGTATCATATGCATTTTCAGGCACATACCCGAGTACATCTTCCAGACTGCAAAATGCACCTGTATCAACCGTTTCCTGATATAAGGATTGATCTATGAGCAATATGACATATTCGCCGACCATAATGAAATTATCAAACTGTCCGCGTGACGACTGATTGGTCAATGCATTGAAATACACGCCGTCTTCCTGATATTGCTTTGCAAGAGCTTCTGACACGTAAATGATTTTATTAAAGTCCAGATTAAGCTTCTGATCTTTCGTATAATCTGCCGGATTGTCATTCACAGGCGCAGCTGCATGCGATGCTTCTTCCATGACAGAAAGAATGTCTGAAATGGTTTCTCCATCAAGATACGCCGGGCCGGTATACAAAATATGCGCATCATAAGAAGGTTTGCCTGTCATCTGTGCGATTGCAATGATAAAAAACACTACAAAAAATCCGATAATCAGGGTATGCCACTTATAGTGATACCAGAAATTTTCAAGCGCGGAACTTGGCTTGGAAAGCTGTTCTTCGTTTTGATTTTGCATAATCCGTAACCCTTTCTCTTCAATATGGGACAGTACCGCCCCGTCACGCAATGATCCGGTGGTGGATTCCGCCGTTGGAAAAAGCAAGCTTTTATTTGTTGATTTCCAGAATCTGAATACGCATCTGCCCCGACGGAATTGCAATACTCAGCATGTCACCAACCTTCGCGCCGATAATGGCACGTCCGATCGGAGATTGGTCGGAAATCTTATTTTCAAGTGCATTCGCTTCATTGGAACCAACCAGAGTATATTCGATATCTTCGTCAAAGTCCATATCGTGAACTTTCACTTTTGTTCCAATACTGATTGCATCCGTATTGATCTGCGCAACAACATGAACATGTTTTAAGGTGTTTTCCAGTTCTGCGATTTGTGCTTCTACCTTTGCTTGTTCGTTCTTTGCTTCATCGTACTCACTGTTCTCGGAAAGGTCACCAAAACCTCTTGCAATTCCGATATTTTTCGTTACTTCCGGACGCTTAACATTGATTAAATACGCAAGCTCATCCTGTAACTTTTTTAAACCTTCTTCAGTTACTGTTATGGTTTTTTCTTCTGACATGATTTGTACTCCAATCTGATACGTAATTTTTCGTATTTTTTGTAATGCTGCGAATTGTTTTTTCAAAAACAACTCGTAAATAATTTATGAATTTGCTTCTTCTGCCGTAATTTCTCCGTTCAGAATTTTTACAGCCATTTGCAGCTGATTGTCCTCATCATCTGTGATTTTGTAGAAATTCTTCTGCTGCAAGGATTCGTCCAATGGCAGAACGACATCCGGAGTAATGCCGATGCCTTCATAGTTTTCAGAAAATGGCGGATTATACATACGGTACGAAATAGAAATTCCAGAACCATCCGGCAACGGGACCACGGTTTGCATCGTTCCCTTTCCATAGGTTTGTGTACCAATAATCGTTGCCAGGTGGTAATCCTGTAAGGCCGATGTAAACAGCTCTGCGGCACTTGCCGTACTGCCGTTGACAAGGACTGCCATCGGTATGTTCAGATAATCCGCATCAGAATCAATCGAATCCTCATTGCCCTGTTTATCGACAATACGAATGATCGGTCCTTCCGGCAGAAGGTCGTCCAGAGTATCGACGATTCCAGTCAGCGCACCGCCAGGGTTATAACGGACATCAAAAATCAACTTTTTTGCACCTTTGGACTGTAAATCGGCAAGTGCAACACGTACACTTTCACCGGTATTTTCCGCAAACTGCGTGATACGAATGACACCGATTTCCGTGTTATACATATGATATTCCACGGTCGTATCGACTACGGTATCGCGAATGATAGAAAAATCTAACGTTTCTGTATAATTGACACCGCGTCGTACCGAAAACTTCGCAACCGTTCCCTTAGCCCCCTGCATCTTTGCAACAGCAGGGTAATAACCAAGCTCTGCAACCGATTCGTCACCGACCATGTAAATCAAATCGCCAGGTTCTACCCCTGCCTCCAAAGCAGGAGAATCACGCATGACAGATATGACCTCCAGCGCGCCAAAGTCTCCGTTATAAATAATATGTACACCAATACCGACCATCTCGCCGGTGGATTCCTGCATATATTCCGTGAATTCATCGGCTGTCATATAGGAAGCGTATTTATCACCGACACCGACAATATAACCGCGTATCAAATAATCCGATAATTGTGTTTCATCGATTTCACCGACATAATTATTGCGGTACAATGCATCGACATAATTCAGCTTATCATAGGTACTGGTGCCAAGAGAGGCCTTCTGCAAAACCTCCTGGTATTTCTGCTGCAATGAAACATACGTGATCTGGAATGTCAGCAGCGCTGCAAGTAAAATAAGAACAATTGCTGCCGGTATTGAAATTTTTTTTGACATCATTCCATCACCATTCCTTTCTTTTCTCTTGATAGACGACCGATATTCCATCTACAACCCATTGTCGACAGAAAAATCGACTCCCCTTACCGAAATATGATCCTGGCAGAAAAATCAAGGTTGATTGACATAATTAAGCGGATTCACCGCAGCGCCATTTTCACGCACGGTAAAGTGACAGTGATTACCGGTGGAGTCTCCTGTAGAACCGGCTTTTGCAATTTGCTGTCCCTTTGTCACAGTATCCCCTGCGGAAACAAGCAGCTTGGAATTATGCCCATATAACGTGGAAATACCGCCGCCATGATCAATGACGACATAATATCCGTAGCTGTAATGGTATTCTGCCACAAGCACGGTTCCTGCATTGGCAGCATAGATTGCAGATCCGTATGGAACCGGAATGTCTATCCCATTGTGATATTCACGGTATCCGTAGATCGGATTGATACGGTTGGAAAATCCGGACGTAATGGTCCCGTATTGAATATCCACCGGCCACCCAAGCGTACCGCCGACATAATTGGCAATTCGCTGTCTTTCTTCCTCTTCCTTTATTTTCTTTTCAATTTCAGCTTCTGCAGCTGCAACCTGTTTTTGTTTTGCAGCAATTTGATCTTCCAGTTTCTTTTTCTGCGCTTCCGATGCATCCTTATCATCTCGAAGCTTCAGAAAATCAGCTTCCAGCTGTGCAATCAACTCTTCGTTTTGCTTCCGTTTTTCTTCCAGTACCGGCATATCTGCCGATAACTTCTGCAAGGTTTGCTGTGCACTGTACTGCAGCGATTGATAATCGTTTTTTAATGCGGTTAAATCCTGTCTTGACTGATCCAATGCGCGCAGCACACGTTTATCATATTCCAGCAGACTCGCAATGATATCCACACGATACAGTAAATCCGAAAAACTGTCCGATGAGAGCATGATTTCCAGATAAGAGGTAAAACTGTCCTCGTAATTGATGCGCAGTCGTTGAATAAACACATCATACCGTTCATCAATTTCCTGTTCCTTTTCCACAACAGCCGCTTCATAAATCGTAAGCTGTGTATTGTAGACATTAAGCAGTTCATTGGTTTTATCAATTTCTGATTCCAGTGCGGTAATCTCTTTGTCCAGTGATATTTTTAAAGCTTGTGCAGCGGCAATATCCGCTTCTGTCTTCCGATATGCTGACAGGGCATTTTCATAATCCTGCTGCGCAATAGCAGAAGAACCTCTGAGCGCTGCAAGCTCCTCTTCCATAATCTTCACCGCTTGCCGATCAGCAGCGGCATCGTATGCTGTCACAGGAATGATAAGCGACCATTTTGGAATGGCATAAGATGCCAGAAGGCCAACGATCAGAAAGAGTATCCCCGCTTTGACATGGGGCCGCACACTTCTTTTTTTATTCAATTTCATCTTCCGAATCTTCCTTGGCTTCAATTAGGGGCGATATCGCCCCGTCTTTCAACATTCGTAATTGTCTCCCACCGCCGATAGGGGCGATGGAAGGAACATCTTACTTTTCGTTATATCTTCGATGTATGAAATTCTATATTATTTATTTGAGACATACTTCAGCGGATCTGTCGGAGAACCGTCAATCCGAACACTGAAGTGGCAATGGTTGCCATTGGAATCTCCTGTGCTTCCTGCCATAGCAATCTGCTGCCCTTGCTTTACCACATCCCCTACCTTGACGAGCAAGGAGGTGTTATGTGCATAGAGAGTGGAAATTCCGTTGCCATGATCAATAACAATATACCGTCCATAACTGTAGTGTTCTTCTGCAATGATCACCGTACCGCCATCAGAGGCATAAATGGCGGAATTATATGCATATGGAATATCAATCCCGTTATGGAACTCTGTTTGTCCATAGAGACCAACTCTCCATCCAAACGAAGAAGACACTTTTTTATATGAAGACTCTGTTGGCCAGATATAGGTACCGGTTACCACATCAGATGCCGACAAGGTTCCTGTCGTCGATGAATCACCCGGTGTAGTAACGGTTGAAGCAGGCGGTGTCTGTGTCTGATTTTGATTTTTCCGCTCCTCTTCTTCTTTCCTTCTGCGTTCTTCCTCTTCCTTTTTTTTGCGTTCTGCTTCTTCTCTTGCTTTTCTTGCAGCTTCTTCCTGTGCTTTGCGGATTTTTTCTTCAATCTCAGCTTCCGCTTTTTCCAGTTCCGCTGCTTTTCGATTGTACGAGCTTTCAATTTGCTGCTTGATTTCTTGTGCAGTTTCTTTGGATTTATACGCTTCTGCCATTTTTTGATCAAGCTCCGCAAGCAAAGCGGCACTTTCCGAACGCTTATCTTCCAAAAGCGGCATTTGTTCCGTTAGAGAAGTTAACGTTTCCTGCGCCCGGAACTGCAATGACTGGTACTCTGTCTGCATTTCCGTCAAATCTTTTTTTGCGGTATCCAGCGCTGCAAGTACGCGCTGATCATAATCCAGCAGGCTTGCAACAATATCTACACGGTATAAAAGATCGGAGAAACTGTCAGAAGATAATACAATTTCCAGATAGGAGGTGAAACTGTCCTCATAATTGGCACGAACACGTTCTAAAAAGATTCCGTACCGCTTGTCAATTTCCGCTTGTTTCTCCTCAATGGCTGTACTGTAATAGGTCAACTGCGTATTATAGACATTCAACAACTCCTGGGTTGCATTGATTTCCGTTTCCAAGGCTGAAATATCTGCATCCAGTGCAATCTTTGCGTCATACGCTTTCATATAATCATATTCCGCATGATCATAAGCATCCATCGCTTCTTGATATTGATCCCGCGCCATGGAACGTTTCTCTTTTAAAATTGCAAGTTCTTCTTCCATTTTTTTCAGAGTCTGCGCATCAGATTCCGACATGGAAACTGCTTGCAGCGGTATCACAAGCAACCACTTGGGTACAGCATAACCGAGCAGTACTGCACATAAACATAAGAGAACCGCCCGTTTTCCTAATTTTTTTAAAAATTTTTTATTCATGATGATAAATTAACTTTTGCAAAATTATACTTTCATATATTTCCGCAGCGAAATAGCAGAACCAAGTATACCTGCAATGACACCAATGACAATAAAACCGAGAATCAAATAGGTTTGCACCTCTGAAAGCGGCGTCACAGAGATCATTTTATAATCATTCGACATTGCATTGAAAATTGCATTGTAAAGAATCGTTTGAAGCAAATATGCAAGACCAGCGGAAATAAGACCGATGATAATACCTTCAATGATAAACGGCGTCATCATAAAAAAGTTTGTCGCGCCGATATATCGCATGGCAGAAATTTCGCGGTTTCTGGATTCTACACCCAGCTTAATGGTGTTGATAATGATAAAGATACTGATAACAAACAGAATCGCCAAAAACCACACAAAAATAAAGGAAACACCGCTTTTGATATTCTCGATATCATTTGCAATATCGGTACGGTTGTTGACCTTGCTGACGTGATCCAATTGACCAAGCTGATACACAAGGTTTGCAACACGGGAATTGTCTTCGTATGTAATTTTAAAAACATCCGGAAGAATATTTTCCTGATTTTCAAAAATATCGTCCACCAGATACGAATATTCACCGTAACGGAAACGCTCGGATTCCAGACCCTCTTCTTCAGAAATATATTTTACTTCTTTGATATTATCAAGTGCAGCAATCTCCTCTGACAATGCTGCAATTTGTTCATCGGTGGCATCCAGCTCTGCTATGACAACAATTTCATTCAGCTGAGCAACTTCTTCAATGTTAACATTGACATTATATACCAAAAGGGAAAAACTACCCATCAAAACAAGACAGGACAGCAAAACGGTAATTGCCGCCAAGGACATAAGCCCGTTTCTCCATAATCCCTTAAATGCCTGCTGGAAAAAATAGAATATGTTATACCGTCTCATCTTCTTCAAACATACCTCCGATTCTGTCTTCGACAATATGGCCATCTCGAATCGTTATGACACGTTTTTGGAAATAATCGACAATATTTTTTTCATGTGTAACGACAATCACCGTCTTGCCTTTGGAATTGATTTTCACAAGAAGATTCATAATTTCCATTTTCATTTTCGGATCAATGTTGGCAGTCGGCTCGTCCGCAATGATAATTCTCGGATTGTTTGCAAGTGCACGCGCCAATGCGACACGCTGCTGTTCCCCTCCTGACAATTCCGATGGGAAATTTTTATATTTATCAACCAGACCGACAATTGATAAAATGGTCGGCACACGGCGTTTGATGACAGAGGTTGGTTCGCCGATGACACGCATTGCAAAAGCGACATTTTCATACACTGTTTTTTTATCAAACAGACGAAAATCCTGGAATACCATGCCCAGCTGGCGTCTGTAATATGGGATTTTATAATTGGGAATTTTGTTCAGATTATAGTCTCCTACCCGAAGCACCCCGCTTGTGACCTGCTCTTCTCTCAGCAAAAGCCGCATCAGCGTGGATTTTCCTGCACCGGATGCACCAACGATAAACACAAATTCACCGTCTTCAATTTTTAGATTTATATTTTCCAGTGCAACAGTTCCATTCGGAAATATTTTTGTTACATCATTAAATTCTATCATTTTGATTACTCAATTCTATGACCTGTCCTTTGTTTTGACATTCGCCGATGTTCTTGTCATAAATAATCTTTGCCAAAGCCTATTGTATTAGATAGGACACAACTATATGGCTGCATTTCCATAAGGGGCAGCATCACCCCGTCATTCAACATAAATAAGCGGCTCCCGCCGCCAATAAAGGTGGAATGAGGAAAGACATCTTGCTTTTCGTTATATATTTTTTGAATATGCTTGCGTTATTTTCTGTTTTCGACAAATACTGTTAAAAATACTCGAAATGCGTCAACCCATAGTATCGATCATCACCAACAGACTCTTTCTGAAACGATAAAGTCTGATTGGAATTTTTAGGGTTGACGCATCAAAGAGCGTATTTATAATGTCTGTTTTGCGGATGCGCACAGATTTCGTTTTTTAATATTTTACAGGTTTCGAGGAAAGATATTTCTGTACCATTAATGCAACCTTGAAGGTGATTGCATGTTCAAATTCACGCAGATCAAGACCGGTCAGCTTGCGGATTTTTTCCAGACGGTAAACAAGCGTATTCCGATGTACAAACAGCTTGCGGGAGGTTTCAGAAACATTCAGATTGTTCTCAAAGAAACATTGAATGGTCATCAGCGTTTCACGGTCAAGCGCTTCCAGACTTCCCTTTTTGAATACTTCATTCATGAACATTTCACACAGTGTGGTCGGAAGCTGATAAATCAGACGTCCAATTCCAAGATTTTCATACGAAATGATATTCTTCTCCGTATCAAAAACCTTACCGACTTCAATCGAAGTCTGTGCTTCTTTATAAGAGCGTGCCAGATCCTTGATGGTGGAAACCGCAGTACCGATACCGATGGATACCTTTGTATAGAATTCGGAATTGATGGTATCTGCAATCTGCTTTGCCATCTTTTCCACTTCACGGATTTCATAATTCGGCTTGACTTCTTTGATTAAGACAACATCGTGCTCGCTGACATTGATGACAAAATCCTTGTTCTTATCCGGATACATATTTTGGATAACATCAAACGGAATAATATCCGTTTTGCCGTGGAACTTAATCAAAATGGCAATGCGCATGACTTCTGTAGAGAAATGAAGCTCCTTGGACTTGATATAAATATCACTCGGAAGAATATTGTCCAATATAATATTCTTGATAAAGGAGCTCTTATCGTATTTTTCATCATACAGATTCTTGATATTGCTGAGTGCAACAGCAAGAACCATCGCAAGCTCTTCTGCCTTTTTGTCTTCTCCTTCGACAAAAATAATATATTCGTTTTTGGTTGCTCCACCGATTGGACGATAAGTATAGCCACCGGAAACAACAGATTCTGTTGTATAAGCCATCTCATCACGGATTCCCTGACGTGTTTCACCGATCTTAACAAGTTCGCTGCAAGAAATAATTACGCCATTTTCGTCGATGACCCCAATGACACGTTCCACAGCCTCTCGCATCTGGTGAATAATTCCCTGGAACAATCTAGTTGACATAAGGTGCGTCCTCCTAAACCTTTCACACATCACAGTGGTTCTCCACTGTATAATTCCTTGAATTTCTATATATAAATAAATTTATATATCCCAATTAAATCAAATGCTTTTGACTGTCTGAATCACGCCGATGATAAGAAAAACGGCTGCAACTGCATACAGAACATAAACATACGATACGTAAAAAACTCCGATGCTGCCAAGCATCAGGACCACTGCACCGATTAATGCAACCGCTGCACAAATAAGTAATGCCGCTGGTTTGATGTCAGCAAATAAATCCTTCTTTTTGGATTTTGCCAACATGACACAAACCATAAATAGAATTGGCAGTACGATCGTTCCGATACGGAATAACACTGCAAGCACAGAGCTGAACGCACGAACCGTTGAAAGTCCAAATCCCGCATGCACCAATAAGCCTTCACACAGGCAGAAGCATGCAAGCGCCAAAAAAGCAAACGGATAAATATAGCGAATGAAATACAGTGCACAGATACCAATCACAAGAATGACGGAATATACCGATGCAATACCAGGATTGACAGCATATACCGCACCGCAAAGAAGCGCTGTAATACCGCAGCCAAGTACGTTGTATTTGGTTATCACCTTGGTACTATCATCAATCCCTTTACGTTTGCGGCTGATAAAAAACACAATAGACAGCGCAAACAGAACAAGACATGCGATGGTCATCGTCGGTGCAACAACTTCATACATCCGGATGGTATTGAATGAATTTTTCAAACTCATGATCAATGTTACAGCACAGGTGGCGATAATAAATGCCAGCATCAGCCGGTTTATCATCCGATCATTCTCCTCCTGTGTCATGACTGACTTCTTTTGTTTTTCACTCATTATCAAAACATATCCTTTCCGTCTCCTCCGTCTCTGTACGCGGTATGAGACTTGAAATCATTCTCTGCTAAGAAAAGGCTGTCATGTTGCCAAGGCGCGGTAAGAGCAGCGCAGCCTACCGCTGTTGATCACAGCATCCCCATTCGTTTTTCAATAAGGGGCAACGCCCCGTCATTCAACAAGCGACCTAGGGCATTTGCCCCTTAGACTTTCCGTAGGGGATTTTTATCCCCTACGGAAAGTCTGAGATGGAACCTGCCGCCTATAAGAGGCGGGGGACATCATGTCGCGGTTATAAGAAACGTGAGACACCTCTTGCTAAAATTATAATTCAAACGCATACGTCATCGCCGCCAGAACAAAACCAGATGCAGTCTCACAGCGCAGGATACGTTTTCCAAGATTAATGGCAGTCATACCAGCACTTGCTGCTTTGTCAACCTCCGCTCTGTCGTATCCGCCTTCCGGACCGATATACACCGCCGCCTCCGGCAAATGATCCAGAGACAATAGACGGTCCATCGTATGACCAAGCACCGTTTTAAGAGATACGGTGTCATCCCCTTCATAACAGAACAGCGGCAAATCTGTTTTTTGTCCGGCTTCAATCGCACAAGGAAATGAAATCGGCGCCCGAACCTCTGGAATGTATCCCCGTCCGCATTGTTTTGCGGCTTCCTCTGCAATTTTCTGCCATCTTGCAATTTTCTTTTCCGCAGACTTTTCATCAAGCTTTACAATACAGCGGGCACTTGTAACCGGTGTGACAGATGCTGCACCAAGCTCTACCGCTTTTTGGATGATGTATTCCATTTTGTCCCCTTTGGGCAGCGACTGGTACAGATGTATCTTTATGGGAAGCTCTGTATCGTTTTCTCGTGTATCATTCACAGAGAGCAGCACCTCATCCGGTTTTACGGAAAGAATCGTGCACAGGTACTCGGTTTTCTGCATATCGCATACCGTGATAGGATCACCTACCGCCATTCGGAGTGAATATGCGATATGATGTGCATCATCTCCCACAATTGGGATCAAGCCTTCCTCCAAACGCATGGATGCACGAGACAGAAAAAAACGTGCCATTTTTAAAAATCCTCCCGGAAATACTGCGAAATACACACGCAGGAGACTCTTGACAAAATGCCTAAGAGTGTTTCCATGCAACTTTCATTTCTGTACGTTCCACAAATAGTATACTACAAATTTGCCAAATTGTCAAAGGGTATTTTGGATATTCTCCCTAAAATTTTAAGTTTATTAACATTTTCAGGCAAATTACGGTAGTTTTCCGATCATTTCACAGTGTTTAGGCACGTTTCACAAATTCAAAGCGCCTTTTTTGTGGATATCGCCAATCCGAAAATTCAAGCGGCAGGCGTAAATGCAAACGCCGTCCAGCCGTTATCCCGGACCTCTTCAAGTACCGTATACCCCTGTTCCACCATCGCACGCCGCACCTCATCTGCACGTTCATTAATGATACCGGATGTAATATATACCGCATGGGGCATCAGATACGCGCCGATTTCCGGCGCCATGCGGATGATAATATCCGCAACAATGTTCGCGGTGCAAATATGAAACCGCTTGTCCTCACCTTTTGGAACATCACGTAAAAGATCAGACACGCCGCACATCACATTTGTCACATGATTTTCTGCCATATTCTCCGCAGCCACACGAACCGCTACCGGATCAATATCATATGCCTCTCCTTCAGAGATTCCGAGAAGGGAGCCGCAAATGGCAAGAATTCCGGAGCCGGTTCCAACATCCAGCATACGGTCTCCGGGCTTCACGTACTTTTCAAGGAGTGTTGCACACAGCCGTGTCGTTTCATGCGTACCTGTACCAAACGCCATGCCGGGATCCATATACAATACAATTTCACCGTCCTGTGCTTGATAGGAATCTGCTTCCCAAAGCGGCACTACAACCAACCGCTGTCCGATTTTTGTTGGATGGTAATATTTTCTCCACGCGGTAGACCATGCTTCCTCATCAACGCCGACAAATTCAATATCACATGATATCGCAAGTGCCCGGAAGCGGTCGCGCAAAAACGATGCATATTCCGCGATGCTCTTGTCCTCCGGAACATATATAGATACCGCAATTTTCGACTTATCGCAGTTTAATATGCTTTCATCAATCAAATCGGCATATACGGTGTCCATATCAATATCGGAGTAATCCTCTATCATAATCTGACTGTCAAGCATCATCATAACGGCACAGATGGTTTCCATATCCTCCAGCCGTCCGTTCACTTTCAACTGGGTCCATTCCATTCCCTTCACCTCAATTTATATTGATTTTCAAACTTTCTATATATTAATCCAATTGTAAAACTCCGTTTTACAATTGATCTCATCGGACTGACGCAGTCCGATGGCTCCCTTTGGTCGCTTTGAAGGTGTCTTTAGAGACAGGAATACCTGTACGACATAAGACGCTTGGCGTCTTATGTCATAGCGACGCATTTATTAATATATTGCACTACGGGCAATACAAAATTATGACTTTTACAATCGCCTGTTTCTATACATTCCAAAGGAGACATATATATTGCTATATATGCCCCCTTGACATGTTTTGTTTTAATTGCGGTTTCCAAAAATTTTATTGAAAAAGCTTTCTTTCTTTGTATAATTATTCTTTCCGCAGGAATTGGAAAATTCACGAAGCAGATTCTTCTGCTTTTCCGTCAAGCTCTTTGGAACCTCGATAACCACAGTGAAATGCAGATCACCTTTGTTCTTGGAATTGATCATCTGAATCCCTTTTCCGCGAATGGTAAACGTAGTGCCAGTTTGTGTTCCTTCCGGAATGGTATATTTGACATCCCCTTCCAATGTCGGAACGGTAATCTCAGCGCCTAAGGTTGCCTCCGGGAACGTAATCGGAATTTCACACATGATATCATAGCCGTCACGCTCAAAGATATGATGCGGACGCACATTGACTGTTATGATCACGTCTCCTGCCGGACCGCCGTTTCTGCCTTCACTGCCCTGTTCACGCAGTGCAAGCATCATGCCGTCATCACACCCTGCCGGAATTGTGACCTCAATCTTTTTCTGCGCTTTGTGCACACCGGTACCTCTGCATGAAGCACAGGGGTTCTTGATAATTTTACCGGTTCCGCCGCAGACATCGCAGACACGGCTGGACTGAAAAACACCAAGCGCGGTTCTCTGCTGCACACGAATCTGACCGGTACCATTACAGTTGGAACACCGCTCGGGTGAAGTTCCCTTTTCCGCACCGGTTCCGCCGCAATCCGCGCACTTTTCCACACGGGAGAACGTGACGTCCTTTTTGCATCCAAATGCAGCTTCTTCAAAGGAAACGGTCACACGCAGATGGATATCCTCCCCGCGCATCGGTCCGTTCCGTCTCTGAGAAGAGCCCCCGCCCATGCCGCCGCCAAAGAAGCTGCCGAAAATATCGGAAATGTCAAAATCCATTCCCATGCCGCCAAAGCCGCCTGCGCCGCCCCCCATATTCGGGTCAACACCGGCAAATCCATACTGATCATACTTTGCTTTCTTATCAGCATCGGAAAGAATGGCATACGCTTCATTGACTTCTTTGAATTTTTGTTCTGCATCCTTGTCGCCGGGATTCATATCAGGATGATATTTTTTCGCCAGCTGCCTGTATGCACGTTTGATTTCATCGGCACTGGCGGACTTTTGCAGCCCCAGCACCTCATAATAATCACGTTTTGTTTCTGCCATATTTATGACCATAGCTTTTACGAAAAGTAAATGCTATTTCCTTTCATTTATGGAAAGTTCTCGTTCTGTTGAAATCTGTTTTGTAAATTACAAAACAAGATTTGAAAATTCCATTTTCAAAATCATCTATTTTATTATATCACATGTATTATATTATATCAGAAAAGACGATATTGTTCTACCGTAAATTGTTAATTTTTATAATACTTGCATCTTATCAAGAAAAAGCAGAGGGTGCGTTTTCGGTACACGCCCTCCGCCGATTCTGCGGCTCATCGGGTTTGCCGCGTTATGATTCATACGCCTTTTTATGATATGCCAATATGAATTTTCTGTGCATGAAAATACACTGTCAAATCAGACGTAAATCAGGTCTTGTCTGTGAAGTCAGCATTGTATGTGCCGTCTTCATTTTGTGTACCTGCCGCCCCCTGTGCATCTCCTGCACCCTGTGCCTGCTGATACAGCTTTTCACTGATGGAATAGAACTTCTTCTGAAGTGCTTCTGTGCCTGCCTTGATATCATCAGTACTGCCATTCTTGACAGTTTCCTTCAGACGGTCAATTTCAGCCTGGATATCAGCCTTTTCGTTTGCATCGACCTTGTCGCCAAGTTCAGAAATCGTCTTTTCGCTTTGGAAAATCAGGTTTTCAGCCTGGTTCTTTGTATCGACAGCATCCTTTGCCTTCTTATCTTCTTCCGCATACTTTTCCGCTTCACGGACAGCCTTGTCGATATCTTCCTTGGACATATTGGAGGAAGAAGTAATTGTGATATGCTGTTCCTTGCCTGTACCCTTATCGGTTGCAGATACGTTTACAATACCGTTTGCGTCGATATCAAACGTAACCTCAATCTGCGGTACACCTCTGGGAGCAGAAGGGATACCGTCAAGGGAGAACCGACCGAGCGTGGTATTGCCAGCAGCCATTTCACGTTCACCCTGCAGAATATGAATTTCCACAGAAGTCTGACCGTCTGCTGCGGTGGAGAACACCTGGCTCTTCTTGGTCGGGATGGTAGTATTACGATCAATAATCTTGGTGCAGACACCGCCGAGCGTCTCAATACCGAGAGACAGAGGCGTGACATCCAGAAGAAGCAGGTCTTTTACATCGCCGCCGAGGACGCCGCCCTGAATTGCTGCGCCAATTGCGACACATTCATCGGGGTTGATACCCTTGAAGGGTTCTTTACCCATAATCTTCTGCACTTCCTCCTGCACTGCGGGAATTCTGGTAGAACCGCCGACAAGAAGCACTTTATTGATATCTGCGGGCTTCAGACCTGCATCGGACATTGCCTGTCTGACCGGAGCGCCGCATGCGGTGACGAGGTCTGCGGTCAGCTCATTAAACTTTGCACGGGTGAGTGTTGCATTGAAGTGTTTCGGACCGGTTGCATCTGCGGTGATAAAGGGCAGGTTGATTTCTGCACTTGTCATACCGGACAGCTCAATCTTTGCCTTTTCAGCAGCTTCCTTCAATCTCTGCAGCGCCATCTTATCCTTGCGCAGATCAATACCGCCGTTTTCTTTCATGAATTCGGTTGCAATCCAGTCCATAATCTTCTGGTCAAAGTCATCGCCGCCCAGACGTGTATTACCATTGGTTGCAAGCACTTCAAAGACGCCATCGGAAATATCGAGAATGGAAACATCGAACGTACCGCCGCCAAGGTCAAAAATCATGACCTTCTGTGCAATTTCTTCTTTATCTACGCCATACGCAAGGGCTGCTGCGGTCGGTTCGTTTACAATACGCTTGACGTCCAAACCGGCAATTTTACCGGCATCCTTGGTCGCCTGACGCTGTGCGTCGGAGAAATATGCAGGCACAGTGATGACAGCTTCGGAAACGGTGGTTCCCAGATATGCTTCTGCATCTGCCTTCATCTTTTGCAGAATCATAGCAGAAATTTCCTGAGGCGTATACTTTTTGCCGTCAATATCGACTTTATAGTCGGTACCCATGTGGCGCTTAATTGACATGACTGTCTTGTCCGGATTTGTGATTGCCTGACGCTTTGCAGCCTGACCGACAATACGCTCACCGGTTTTTGTAAATGCCACAACAGAAGGTGTTGTTCTGGAGCCTTCCGGGTTTGTAATGACAACAGGTTCGCCGCCTTCAAATACAGCGACACAAGAGTTTGTTGTACCTAAATCTATACCAATAATCTTTCCCATGATAATAATCTCCTTTTATAAGTTTAAGCTATATATTTAAATTTTATATTGCTGATCATTTTATTTGTCTGCGAAAACAGAATACATCAGTTTGCAACTTTTACCATTGCACAGCGAATAATTTTATCGCCTTTTCTGTAACCGCGCTGGAAGACTTCCGTGATGACATTTTCTTCTTGCTCCGGATCTTCGTCATGCATAATGGCATTGTGGATATTCGGATCAAAGGCATCTCCCTTGACGCCGAATGCTTCAATCCCCATCTTTTCCAGAACACCGCCAAACTGTGACAGAATCATATTGACACCGTCCGCAAGCTGCTTGACATCACCTTCATTTCCAAAGGAAGCGGCACGCTCCAAATTGTCAATAACCGGAATAATCTGCATTAAAGCATCCGCATAGGCGTCGGTATACGCGGCTTCGCGTTCCTTTGCAGCACGGCGGCGGAAATTGTCATACTCGGCTGCCATACGCAGATATTTATCCTTTTCAGCTGCAAGCTGTGCCTTGGCTTCCTCAAGCTCTTTGGCTGCGGAGTCTGCTGCATCTTCCTGTGCAGTATTCCCTGTCTCGGCGGAATTCTGCTTGGCTTCCGTTGCTTCTTCCGCCGCTGCGCCTTCCGCTGCTGTTGTCTTCTTCTCGTCCTTCATCATAAAGTTTCCTTTCCTTTTCGCGGCGTTTGTTCCATCCCTCATTGACAGTTTTCATATGCTGTGTACAGAATGCTTCACTTTGTATTTTTGCTTGCCGCAGCGATATATCACCATAATGGTGTATTACCATTTGCTCTTATTATTATGACTATAACTTTTCATTGCGGAGTTGTGACCTAATGCTTTGTATCCGGGGGTATTTTTGTGTCGGCAGAAGCTTCTGTCCTGCTCTGCGGTGATGGAAGTACACTCTTATTATCACCGTTGAGCGCAAAGGAAATCCGATCTGTCATGCAGTCAATCAAGGTCACAACCTTTGCATAATCCATTCGACACGGACCAATCACACCAATGGCACCGATGATATGACCGTTTTCTGTCAGGTTCTTAAAAATCAATGTGGAATTTTCCATCTGACGCACGGTAGTCTCGCCGCCAATGATGACATTGACTCCGTCATTTTTCGCATGCGTCATCACATTCATGATTTCTTCCTTCTTTTCAAGAACATCGAACATTTCACGAATGCGGTCTACATCGGAAAATTCCGGATACTGCAGGATTTTATTGACACCTTCAAATTGAATAGCACCCGCTTTTTGTGTACCGATGGCTTCATATACCGTTTTCACGACCGGTGTAATCAGGTGTGCATATTCCCCCATCTCCTGTTCCAATTCCATCATGCGCGGCAGATTAATCTGTTCCATCGCAATTCCGGCAATGTGATTGTTGAGCGCTGTCGTCAACGTTTTCAAGACAGCCTCATCAATCTCGCTTTTCAAATGCACGGTCTTTGAATGTACAACCTCGTTGTCCAGCATCATGACAAGAATGAAGCTGTTCTTGTCAAGCCATACGGCATCGAACCGTTTCACCGTACCATACGTGGTGCTTGCTTTCATAACAAGTGATGTATAATTGGTCAAAACGGAAACCATCTTTCCGGCTTGCTCCAAAAGCTTATCAAGCGCCTCGTTTTTTTCGCGGATCAACTCGTTTAGTTCTTCCGTCTCTTGACTGGTGATGGGATATCGATTCATGAGAGAATCGACGTACAAACGATAGCCTGCACGTGACGGAACTCTTCCTGCGGAGGTATGCGGCTGTTCCAGATACCCCATTTCCTCAAGCTCTGCCATCTCGTTTCGGATGGTGGCACTCGACAGTGCAATCTGCTCATTTTGGGTCAGAAATTTGGAGCCGACCGGTTCTCCCAGCCGAATATGAACATCGATAATTGCTTTCAGGATTTTCTTTTTTCGCTCACTCAGTTCTGCGTGATGCTCCATTTTGCTTCTGACCTCCTTTTGTTTTCGATTTGTGCCCAGATTAGCACTCTTTGATGTCGACTGCTAATCTTTGTATACTATTATACTCATTTTATCATCGCAATTCAAGGATTTTCTTTTAACTATTTGTAAATTGTACGTGAACGAAAGCATTCTCTCAGATTGATGAAGCGGTGTTACATGTATATGTTACACATGCAGCATCGCAGTGTGCTAAATCTCTTCCATACCAGCAATGATCAAGTATTCCCTTATTATTATAAAATAAATTCGGGTAGGATATACATACGTTATGGGAACGTGTTCCAATTTCCATCTGAGAATCTATACCATTATTCCTATCCCTGAAGTCTGAAAATAAGATTTACAAGAGAAACCATTTTAATGGTTTCTCTTACCGTGATTTTGTGGCTTAACCGCCTGCGGGCGCGTCACAATTCCACATTAGAAAGGAAAACCTTCGCACCGTTCAGCAAAGCTGAACATGCGGAGTTATATTACAAAAATAGGAAAAGTGTTGACTTTCTTCCATTTATATTGTATAATAAGTGTAAATCAAACCACAGACGATACCCCATCTTGCAAGATGAATAACGCTATTACATCAGCACTTTGCTTTTGATTTTGCCAAAACCGACTTCCATTTTCAATAAGGGGCAACGCCCCGTCATTGGGGCGTTCCGGTGGTGGATTGTACCACCACCGGAAAAAGTAAGTGGCTCCCGCCGCCTATAGAGGCGGGGGTCATCTTACTTTTAGTTATATTTTTAGTTAAAAACAACATTTTGCTGTACAGCAGCAGGAAAGGAACTATTTATGACCAACCTATCCCTACAAAGCTTTACCGCATGGAATGCATCGCCGCTCGGCGATGACTGCTACCGGTTTCAAAGCGGCGGCGCCTCCTATTCCCTGGAGTTTGCACAAGGCACGTTCTGTGGTGCTGCCATCAAGCCGGAACAGTATCTTTCCATCGATGTTACCGTTTGCGGAGATCATTCTGCCGGCGTCTGCTTTGATTTCACAGAAAACGGAAGCACTTCGCCCGACATGACAATTAAGTTTGGCGTACTGCCGCATCTGAAAACCCGCATTGCAATTCCCTTCACCGTATTGTCCGGGGAAAAGCTGTTTCTTCCGCGTACACCGGGTAAGTTAAAAACGGTGGTATGCGGCCATCCCGTACATCTTGACAGGTTGGTGCGTTTCGCTATCACAGTCGACCGCACGCCAAAGGACCTGACCCTGAAAATCGAAAACCTGCGGATTCTGGACAGTGAGCCGGATTATCCGTTGTCCGATGAAATTATGGTCGACGCACTCGGACAGAAAAAGGTCAGCACCTGGCAAGGGAAAACCGCGGATGCCGATGCCATGATTGCAGCACTCAAGGAGGAAGCCGCAGACAAAACCATACATCCGCTTCCAAATCGCAGCATCTGGGGCGGTTATACCAAAAAGAAGCTGAAAGAAGGAACCGGTTACTTCTCGCTGTTCCATGATGAAAAAAGATGGTGGCTTTGTGACCCGGAAGGATATGCGTTCTTTTCAACCGGCTTTGACTGTGTTTGTGTCGGCGACAATTGTAATCTGACAGGAATTCAGAACCTCTGTGAAGAACTGCCGCCAAAAAACAGCATCGGCTGGTCCGAGGGACAATGGGCGGGGAAAAAGCTCGAAAACTTCAATTTTTTCTCATATAATTTGTATCGTGCATTTGGTGTGGAGTATTTCCGTATCTGGGCGGATATGATCTACAGACGGCTGATCAGTTGGGGATGCAATACGGTTGCATGCTGGAGCGATTTGCATTTTGTTGAACTGGAAAAAATGCCGTACGTCATCATCGGCAGCGGTTATCCGCAGACCAAAACCGCTATTTTCCGCGATTTCCCTGATGTCTTTTCACCGGAATATAAGGAAGCTGCTGAAAACTGGGCACACTGCTTTGATAAAACCCGAGATGACCCCTATCTGCTTGGATATTTCATGTCAAACGAACCGGCATGGGCATTTGTCAATCATATCAACCTCGCAGCGATTGCCATGGCGAAAAAAGAAAAGACCTACTGTAAAGAATATATCGTTCACTGTATGAAGGAAAAATATACCGATATCACTGCATTGAATCAAGCATGGAATGCTTCTTTTGCAGATTTTGACGCAATGTATACGCCATTTGAAGCAGCGGATTTCCATAGCGACGCCGCCATGCAGGATCTTTCCGTCTGCTCACGCGAAATGATCCGGCGTTATATCCGGATTCCGGCAGAAGCTGCACGTGCAGCCGACAGCAATCACCTGAATCTCGGTATCCGGTATGCGTGGCTTTCCTCTCCTGACCTCGCTGCGGGGTGCGAATATACAGATGTGTTCTCCTTTAACTGCTATTCGATGGATCCCACAGACGCTATTGAGAACTTCTCTCGCCTGACTGGAAAACCGGTTATCATTGGCGAGTTCCACTTTGGCGCACTTGACCGCGGTATGGATGCGACCGGCTTGCGCGGTGTGGAAACACAGGAAGAACGCGGAATTGCATTCCGTTATTATATGCACAAAGCTGCTGCGCATCCCTTGTGTCTTGGCGCACATTATTTCATTCTATATGATCAGCCATATCTTGGCCGTTTTGACGGTGAAAATTACCAAATCGGCGCGCTTGATGTTTGTTCTCATCCGTATCAGGAATTCATCGATGGAATCAAACGCACCAACAGCGAGCTTTATGCTGTCGCAGACGGCACCATGCAGCCGACCACACAAACAGCAAAAGAAATTCCTTCTATTGCATTTTAACGAGAATTCGATGAGGTCGCTCTTGGGGAATTTTTGAAAAAATTCCCCGCCGCTCGGGCATCCCTCAAAAACTTTTCAACGGACATGAATGCATTTTATTGGGTTCCGTTTAAAGTTTTTTGAATGGGGTTTAGGAAAAACTTTTTTCAATAAGGGGCTGTTGCAAATTGAAAATTTGCAACAGCCCCTTTTGTGCTTATGGTTTTATTCTAAATAACGTTTTGAAATACAGTCAGAAATTTCTGTTTGTAATTAAACGGTGTTTAGTATTGTTCCAATGTGCGGATGAGTGCGGTTCTTGCTGCGCGGAAATGCTTCGGATAATAATCCACATCATCAAATTCACGGCAAACGGAACGGCAAATGGCATCTGCCGTTTCTGGATTCTTTTCTGCAAGCTTACACAGCATCTCATACTCTTCTGCGCTTGCACGCTGTGCCTCCAGACGTACCGACATCCACGGTTCGCCATCTCCTGGATACATAATATGGGTGTCCCCTGCCGGCAAATAACAAACAGAGTCCGCATTATGATGCTCCGGACAACTCTGCTTAAAAGGATCCTGACCGGGCTGATAAAAGTTCGCCGCCCAATGCAGATATCCGGTCAGATGATACCGATAGCTTGCCCAGAAATGATACCGCGTTGCCAGCAGCGGATAATCCATAAAACGGTTAATGGTACCGTTTCCGCGCGGGCCGCAGCAATCGTAATACCAAATTTCGTCACCATAGGTACGGAATGTTTCAATTTCAGTTCTGTGCTTTTGGTATTCTGCATTCAAGGGAATCCAGATATCAATCGCACCATGTACCGGTCCAAAGGACATCGCATCAAGAAGCCTCAACTCCGGTGCAAGCTTGCGTACCAGACCGCACAAAGCACGGTATTCCATTGCATTGGCGTCATTTGGCTCATCGGCGATTCCGAGGATCAATGCATCCAGCCATCCGCGGTCTTTTAAGAACCGGACCAAGGCGGGGAGCATTTGTGCCAGATAGCAATAGCATTCAAAGCTCATGGACTCCATTTCGTTGACAATAATTGCAGATGCGCTCCAGCTTCTGCGGAACCCAAGTCCGAAATTAAATTTTCGATATCCAAGCGACATCGCTTTTGAAATGAACGATTCCATTTCATCAAATGAAATCTCCCATTGGTTGCCGCCAAGCGCCTTTGCTGTCGGTCCAGGACAATACAGCATGTTTTGACGCATCCGGCGCAGTATCGACAGATATTTTGTATCCAGCTCGTCAAACGCTGCGGACGATGCTTCCACATGGTGATATTCGCAAACCTTTGCACGGTTGTATCCGACAATCATTGTCAGGCTTTCATCGGGAACTGTCACTGCACTCGTTTCAACCGTAACGGGAATTGTGACGGTTCCGATGGTAATGGACGCATGACGAATTCCAACCGGAGCATCTTTTGTAATGTGCTCTGACAGATAAACCGCACACACACCGTTTTCCCCGACTTTGATATTGCCGTCACATGGCTTTAAGCAGTCATAAATATCATACGGTGCGATGCGCTCCGGCATATGAGGTGCGGCATTGTTTGCATCCAAACCGTGGTTTCGCTCTACATGCACAGAAACCATTTCATACAGTTCCGGATTCCATCCATCTGTCTTGACAGACAGAGTTTCACCTGCTGCCGCATGGAAAACCAACACCTGTGCACAGGCATAGCTGTTTCGGACAGCAAGAATATGAATTTCCTGTGTTCCACTCTGATAATCCGTGATATCCGGATATAAAAATTCCGCCGGATCAACGCAGACATAACGCATAGAATTACCTCCAATTCAATTATATACTAATTTTATAAAATGTTTTTAATATCATTCGCCATCTTTTTAAAAGAAACGACTCTTTTATTTAGATTCGGACATTCATGTAACTTCTAATAAAAAGTTTCAAAAAAGCAGGAGAAGTCTTGCCCCTATGAAAGTTGGCTACGCAGATAGGTTGTCAGAATATCCAGCTCTTTTCCTGCAAGTGTCCCATTGAATACCATGTCGGCACGCCAGCGTGTCGGTTCAACCAGCTCATCATGACGGTACCGCACCGTATCAAGATAACGGTCGGTCACCTCTTCAAAGGTATCTCCATTTGCCATATGCCGCTTAATTCTACGTACCAGCCGTTCATCGCTTTTCAGATCAACAAAAATCTTCAAGTCAAGATGTTCCAGAATTTCCGGCAGATACAGTGCAAATAACCCTTCAATGACAACCAGCTTCTGTTCCGGGTTTTGTACGGCAGCCAGAAAGTCTTCTTTTAGTTTTGCAAGATTCAGCGCATCCGGATGGTTCATTTCACAATACGTCTTGCCTGTAATCGGCGCAACCGTATAGGTCAGGGGACGGATGTAGTATGCATCCATATGAATCATCACAGGATGGAAATCATACATTGCTTCTGCAAGTTGATTTGCAAGGGTTGATTTTCCGGAACAGGTACCGCCGCCAATTCCGATCACATAAGGTTTCTTCATTTTTATCGTTTTCTCTTCCTTTCAATTCAATTATATACTGTATTTATAAACTTCTGATATAAATAACTTGGGTGATATTTTACCATACAGGTCCATGTAACAAAGCATTGCATACCCATAAGATTCCATCCGCGGTACGCTTTGGTACATCTGCAAAATGGTTTCCCGGCACAACATCATACCGTACATGAAATCCACCCAAGGATAAAAACTGCGCCGCTTTCTCTGTACAAGCCCCGACAGCGGCAAGCCTTTTGCTGCGCGACAGCGCTTCTTTGTCCCCAAGGGAAAGATAAACCGGAATGTCAGATGTACCGTGGGATCGCATGATACCGTGGGATCGCATGATACCGTGGGATCGCATGATACCGTGGGATCGCATGATACCGTGGGATCGCATGATACCGTGGGATCGTATGATATCGGTTTCAAGCTTCGTTAAAAAACCGTCATACCAAAGAGAA
>JAGAVJ010000046.1 GCA_017942005.1 Clostridia bacterium
CAATAAGGGGCAACGCCCCGTCATTCAACAAGCGACCTGGGGCATTTGCCCCTTAGAATTTCCGTAGGGGATTTTTATCCCCTACGGAAAGACTGAGATGGAACCCGCCGCCTATAAGAGGCGGGGGACATCATGTCGCGGGTATAAAATATTTACTGAATATATCCATCGAACTCACATTATTTTACTATATCAAAAGGAGCATATCCTCATCATGAACCATTCCGTGAAAATTGCACCGTCTCTTTTAGCTGCCGACTTTGCCAATTTACAGCGCGACGTCGCCAGAGTCGAAGAAGGCGGCGCAGAATATCTGCATCTCGATGTCATGGACGGCATATTTGTCCCGAACATTTCTTTTGGGGCCGGTATTATTTCTGCACTGCGTCCGCATTCCAAGATGTTTTTTGATGTACATCTCATGATCACAGAACCAATCCGCTATATTGACGACTTTATTTCCGCAGGTGCGGACGGCATCACCATTCATTATGAAAGCTGCGAAAATCAGGAAGAAGTCCTCCGCGCCATTCGTTCCGCCGGCAAAAAAGCAGCGATTTCCATCAAGCCGGCAACGCCTGCGTTTGTTTTGGAACCGCTTCTGCCTTACCTCGATATGATTTTAATTATGACGGTAGAACCGGGCTTTGGCGGACAGAAATTTATGTCCGAAACCATGGCAAATGTCGAAGCCGCGGCGCAAATGATCCGCGACGGCGGATATTCGATTGCACTTGAGGTAGACGGCGGTATCTCCTCTGCCAATGTCGCCATTCCGGCATCCCGCGGCGCAAATGTTATCGTTGCCGGTTCTGCAGTCTTCAAAGCGCAATCCCCGGCTCAGGCAATTTCCGATATCCGTGAGGAAGCGGAACGCGCTTATTTGCTTCAGGCACAGGAACGTATCAAACCTTTTTCTTTGGGTGAAAACCAACAAACCTGATGAGGAGAAGCTGACATGTCCCAAAATAAACAGGAGCATAACCCAGATACCGCATATTCTGCCAAAGAAGCACTCACCCGTGCAAAATCCCTCCGTGCAGAATTGCGGGAACAAAAGGCGGACAAGGAGCGTACCGAAAAGGAAAAAAAGGCGCTGAAACGGAATTTTTGGATGGCAGTGATACGGCGCAGCTGTACCCTGTTCACAATCTTCAATCTTCTGCATTTTTTATGTTATCTTCTTGTGGTTTTTCCGGAAACAGAGCAGACCTTCTCTAAGATGATTCTCGGTGGGACCACCATCATCGGTCACCTTTGCTTTTTTGGCGCAGCGCTGATCGCATCCATCGTGTATTCCATGCTCTTATACCGTCGTCCACAAAACAACAGACGCAAATTTTCCCGTTACCTTACAAAAGTATGTATCTGGTATACATGCTTACAATTTTTTACAATCGCCCTGCACGGACTGTACATCGATATGATCTATAATCCATACAACGTCACAGAAGCGCAGCTGCTTTTAGGACCATCCTTTTTGCTCAGCTTTTCATGCCTGTGCTTTTCTGTGTGTATCTGCATTGCGAACCGGATATTAACCTTGCAGCGGATGAACACAGCGCTTCGAATGATTCTGCACCTCACAATCACTTTGATACTTTCCACTGTCTTTTTCTACGGGATTTCGTCCGGTTTTTCCTCCGCCTCCAATCTCTTTATTTTTTTAATCGCCTTCTCGCTCACATATATTATTTGCTGCATCGTGTACTTTGCAATGCGCGGCGCACAAAACCGTGATCAGAACGATGAACAAGAATACGAAAATGTCTATATGACAGAGGAGGTACGCCGCAACCGTGCAGAACAGGCGGCAGCCAAAGCGAAACAAAAAAACAGTAACCGTTTCTAAATACAAGAAGCAAGGGGCTGCTGCAAGGTAAAAACTTGCAGCAGCCCCTAAAAAATATAGCTTTCCCAGATTGAAGTTTTTTGAAAGGGGTTTGGGGAAAATCTTTTTATCAAAAAAGTTTTCCCCAAAAACTCACGTTATTTTAATTATTCTTCAATTGCAGCTTTCCGCGAGAGAATTGCATGAATGACCTCCGGCGGGAACTTCGGTTTTCTGTCATAAGTATAAAGACCGTTCTGTTCCTGCTCAACGTCCGTCAGCTGCGTGTAGCAGTATGCAGAAAGACATTCGTTGTCAAGAAGTGCATCGGTTAAACCTTTGATTCTCGATAAGAATTCTTCCTCCGTCTTCGGCGCGTTGCCATAACCCCACGCGCCTTCTCCAAGGCTCCATGCAATACCACCGTACTCGGAAACAAACGATACAGACGCAGTACCGTGAACATGCACATATGCATTTTCACGCAGCGGCGGCTTTCCTTCCTTCAGCGGTTCATAGTTTTCACGCAGAGAATCCGGGTTCTGGTCATAGTTGTGTTCGTCAACAACCTCTGTTTTCACATGTTCCCAACCGGAACAGTCGATAAACATGCGGGAAGGATCATACGCTTTTGTCATATCATACAGCATAGAAACAAAACGCTTGTCCTGATCACGCTGTGTTTCATTCAGCGGACACCAGCCGATAATTGCCGGATGGTTATAGTCACGCTGTAAAATTTCCAGCCATTCGGGAAGGAAGCCTGCCCATGCAGTCGGCTTGGAAATGTCCAGACCCCAGTTGCCATGTTCACCCCATACGATATAACCGAGTCGGTCACAGTGGTAAAGGAAGCGCGGCTCAAAGACCTTCTGATGCAGACGTGCGCCGTTAAAGCCCATCGCCAGAGAACGCTTGATATCATTGATCAGTTCTTCATCGGTAGGCGCTGTCCAGACCCCATCCGGGTAGAAGCCCTGATCGAGAACCAGACGCTGATATACAACCTTGCCGTTGAGCACCAATGCACGACCGTTGTACACAATGTCACGCAGACCAAAGTAGGTAGAAACGGTATCGTCACCAAGGGTCAGCGTCACATCGTACAGGTTGCCTTCGCCAACATTCCAAAGATGCCTTTCATCAACCCGAAGAACAAAGCGTGCCACACGACCGATGACAACGGCTTCTACCTGTCCCATCGGTTTGCCTTCAAAGGAGCAGGTGCAGCCAAGCTTCATACCGTCCGCATTTTCGCAGAGGATCTCGTAAGATACCTCGCCCAGCGCTGCATTCTGCGTCAGCTTGATGTTTGAAATATAGGCATTCGGAACTTCTTCCATCCAGACGGTCTGCCAAATGCCGGTGGTTCTGGTATAGGAGCAGCCGGCGGAATAATAGCCGTTGCTCTGCTTACCGACCGGCTGACAGCCGGAACGCTGATTGTCTTCCGCACAAACCGTAATGATGTTCTTGCCATCCACTACCTTGTCTGTGATATCATGGACGACTGGAACAGAGCCGCCATAATGGATACCGCAGGAGTTTCCGTTGACATACACCTCGCAGGCATAATCACAGGCATCAATGTGAAGGATGATGCGTTTTTCGCTCTTCTGGATTTCCACGGTACGTTTGTACCAGACGCAAGCCATAAAATCCTTGTATTCCACGCCGGAAAGCTTGGACTCCGGACAGAACGGCACATTGATTTCACCGGAAAGCGTCGGTGCATTTTGAAGACCGCGTGCACGTCCGGAGCAGCCATGGTCGAGCTCAAACATCCATTTGCCGTTTAAACAAATATAGCTGTCACGAACCATCTGCGGGCGCGGATATTCCGCGCGGGGGAGATTGGGATTCACTGTCATATTCGTTTTCCTCACTTTAATTTTTTATGTACGGGAACGATAAATCATTCCCGGTAACCTTTTCTTTCTGTTTTGTAAAAAATGGGGGGATATTGATCAAAGCATTTCTTTTGTGTATTGATATCCGATTTGCAGTGCATGGAGGTTGGCCTGCAATAAATCCGCGTGCTTTGCAGAGATCACCTTTTTCAAGACCTCCTCAACGCCCTCCATGGCAACGATACCGGTTTCTCTGATCATATTGCCAGCCAAAATCATATTGCCAAGCGTCGGAATACCCGCATCCCGTGCCAACTGCGTTGCCGGAATATAAAATGCCTCTACATCCGTGCGTGTGACCTTACGTGTGATCAGTGTTTCATCGAGAAACAGCTTTGCACCCGGAACACAGGCAGGCTCATATTTATCCAAGGACGGTAAATTCATCGCAATCAACACATCCGGATTGGCAATAATGGGAGAGCCCACGGCTTCATCACTGATGATAATGGAGCAGCTTGCTGTTCCTCCGCGCATTTCAGGACCGTAGGAAGGAAGCCAGGAGACTTCTTTCTCTTCAAGCAATCCTTTGTAGGCAATAAACTTTCCGGCAAACAGAACGCCTTGTCCGCCAAAGCCGGAAATCAGAATCTGTGTCGTCATCGTTTACTGCACCTCCCCGGTATTCCCGATGTCACCGGTGACATCGGCATATTTATCTTTGTAAACGCCGAGCGGATAATATGGAATCATATCCGTTTCCACCCATTTCATCGCCTGTGAAGGCGTCATTCCCCAGTTGGTAGGACATGTGGAAATGACTTCAATAAAGGAAAATCCTTTCCCTTCCAACTGATTTTGGAATGCCTTCTGAATTGCTTTCTTTGCATTTCTGACATTTTTCACATTGTTGACAGCCACACGCTCGATATAGGCAGGACCATCCAGTGTTGCAAGCATTTCGCTGACACGGATAGGGAACCCTGCGGTCTTGATGTCACGGCCATACGGGGAGGTCTGTGTAACCTGTCCCGGAAGAGATGTCGGCGCCATCTGCCCGCCTGTCATACCGTAGATGGCATTGTTGACAAAGACCACGGTGATATTTTCATTTCTCGTCGCGGAATGCACTGTTTCCGCCATACCGATGGACGCCAAGTCTCCGTCCCCTTGATAGGTAAAGATGACACGGTCAGGCATTGCACGCTTTAAGCCGGTTGCAACTGCCGGAGCACGTCCGTGCGCTGCTTCCACCATATCACAGGCGAAATAATCATACGCCATGACAGCGCATCCGACCGGAACAACACCAACGGTATTCCCCACGATACCAAGTGCATCAATGGTTTCTGCAACCAGCCGATGAATAATTCCATGCGCACAGCCCGGACAGTAATGCATTGGCACATCTGTCAATGCTTTCGGTTTTTCAAACACGATCATATTGATACCATAAGCTTTGCATATACAGGTCATTGTATCCGTACAGTCATGCAGTACGAATTTGGTACAGTTATACTGTACATGCAAAGTATTTTCCTTTCTTTGTGGAATTGCGATTGTGTTTTTTGCAAAGCCGATATGATTCCACGCAAATCATATCCTTTGCTTCAACTACTGTGATCAAAGTGCGGCAAGCGTATTGATTTTTTCGAGCACTTCCTCAGGTGTGATAATCATACCGCCGACCCGATTGCATAGAAGCACCGGTTTTGTGCATGCAGATGCAAGACGGACATCTTCGATCATCTGTCCCATGGAAAGCTCTGCACATACAAAGCCTTTTACCTGCTTTGCCGCAGCTGCAATCGCGTCCGTTGGGAACGGCCACAAGGTGATCGGCCGAATCATACCCACTTTGATCCCGTTCTTTCTTGCAGAAATGACCGCATTCTTTGAAACACGTGCAGCAATACCAAACGCGACCACACAATACTCCGCGTCTTCCATCATAAAGGATTCATATAGGACTTCGTTTGCTTCGATTTGCTTATACTTTTCGTACCGCTCAAAGTTCGCTTTTTCCAGCTGTTCCGGACGCAGACAGAGAGAATTGATGATGTTATGCGGCCGTTTGTTCTGTGTGCCGGTAACTGCCCACGGTTTTTCGACAGCGGAGGTCTGCGGCTCAGGAAGGATGACCGGTTCCATCATCTGTCCCATCGTACCATCTGCAAGCAGCATAGCCGGACAGCGGTACTTGTCTGCCAGTGTAAACGCCTGTATGGTTAAATCCGCCATTTCCTGTACAGATGCAGGCGCCAGCACAATCAAATGATAGTCCCCGTGTCCGCCGCCTTTTGTTGCTTGAAAATAATCCGACTGCGACGGCTGAATGCCGCCGAGTCCGGGACCGCCGCGCTGTACATTAATGATCAGCGCCGGGAGATCACATCCGGCAATATAGGAGATTCCCTCCTGCTTCAGGGAAACACCGGGAGAGGAGGAAGACGTCATGACACGCATTCCGGCGGCAGCAACACCATATACCATATTAATCGCTGCAATTTCACTCTCTGCCTGAAGAAACGTTCCGCCAATTTTCGGCATGCGTTTCGCCATATATGCGGCAATTTCCGTCTGCGGTGTGATCGGGTAGCCGAAATAATGCCGGCAGCCTGCCCGGATCGCAGCTTCCGCAATCGCTTCATTGCCTTTCATAAGAACTTTTTCTGCCATTTTTATGACTATAACTTTTACCCGTTTCAGCGAATGCTGAAATGTTCAGCGAATGCCGAAATGTTCAGCGAATGCCGAAATGTTCAGCGATTGCTGAAAAGTTCAACGATTGTTGAACGGATAAAAATGTTATCTCCTTTCTAAGTCTGTGACATAAGTCACTTTCTTGTGGAATGGTCGTCTATGTATTGCATATCACACTGCAACACATACTTGCGCACTTATTTTTCTACTGTGATGACACAGTCCGGACACATCGTTGCACAGAATGCACAGCCAATGCATTTCGACGGATCGGTCATTTCTGCCGGTGAATGTCCCTTCGCATTGATCTTCTCTTTTGCGATGATCAGAATCTGTTTGGGACAGGCATCGACACAAAGTCCGCAGCCTTTGCATAAATCGGTTAAAAATGTGACCTTTGCCATAAATCATACTCCTTTCTGCACGCGTTGCAACGCACGCGTAACAACGCTGCATAATATGATAACTCACGTATTGTGATACATTACATAGAATCATCGATCAAACGGTTCGATATCGAAATATTTTTTCTGTAATGTCATTGGGAAAAAGTTGATCTCTTTCATCTGTCTGTGTTCCGCTTCCCGTTTCAATGACGGCAGCAAATCCTCTTGCACAGAGGTACATGCAATCGGCAGATTGACCATAGAGGCAAGCTTTTTGCATTCATCACATGTGGAAAGAATATCGTATGCGCTTGTTTCTTCTCCGAGATTGGAATTGTTGATAATCGCAGTAAACGGAAGGTGTGCGGCAGCTTCAATTTCCCGCATAATGGCAGCGGTATCCTCTGCGGTCTGCGTCAGAGGACGGTAAAAGTTGACAACACAGAACATCTCATAATTTTGTTCTTCCAGAATATACGGCACAAATCTGCCAAGCGCATAGGCGCCGCGGTCATCGCCGCCGATATCCAAGACGGCATAGCTCTGTCTCTGCTGCACAAGTCCGTACAATTCCTGCGGCAGCGCCGGCAAGTCCACATTGGAATTCGCATATGCGGGGGAAATCAGCGGAATACCCGCCTGCGTCAGTACATCCATTGAATCCTTTGTGCGGAAATACGGATTGACAATATCAAGGTCGGCAATCCGTACATCTTTCCCGGATGCTTTTAATGCAAGCGCGTAATTCACCGCGATATTGGTTTTACCGGAACCGTAGTGTCCGCAGAAAAGAGAAACGCGTTTTGCTGTATGAATCATAAACCTCTTCTCTTGTTGAAAAATCCGCTGCAAGAGCGGATTTTTCCTGTACACTTCTGTCGGAAGTCTGAAACAATATTCAAACCGCGTTATGCAGTCTGCACCTGCAATCTGCACCGCAAATTCACAGGGAATGTAAATTTCCATGGAATGAAAAGGAAATATCCGCTTCTCGATAGGAAGTGTTTCTTTGATGTGAAATGGATTAGCCCTTGCACACAAACTCGCACCAATGGTAGGTATCTTCCACCTTACCCCACTGAATGCCGGTCAGTGCATCGTACAGCTTTTGGGTCAGAGAGCCGATTTTGTCATCGGAAACGGTATATTCTTTGTTATCATAGGAAAGATGACCAATCGGAGAAACAACAGCTGCCGTACCGGTTCCCCATGCTTCTTCCAAGGTACCGTCCGCTGCTGCTGCAATCAGTTCATCAACGGAAAGCAGACGCTCTTCAACGGGATATCCCCAAGAACGCAGCATTTCCACACAGGACTTTCTGGTGATACCGGGAAGCACAGAGCCTGTCAGTGCAGGGGTAACGATGGTACCGTTGATTTTGAACATGACGTTCATGGAGCCGACTTCTTCAATATACTTTCTTTCCACACCATCCAGCCAAAGAACCTGCGTATATCCGCGGTCCTCAGCCTTTTGTCCTGCACGCAGAGAAGCTGCATAGTTGCCGCCGCATTTTGCATAACCGGTACCGCCGCGTACTGCGCGGACGTCTTCCGACTCAATTGCAATTTTCGTAGGTGCAAGTCCTTCCGGATAATAAGCACCGACCGGAGAACAGATGACAACAAATGTTGCGTTGTGCACAGCATGCACGCCCAGATGCGGATCATTGCCGAACATAAACGGACGGATATAGAGAGAGGTTCCCTCTTCATGCGGCACCCAGTCCTTTTCCAGCGCAACAATGGTCTTTAAGATATCAAGGCAGCCTTCCTCATCGATTTTCGGCAGGCAGAGACGGTCTGCGGAATTGTTCAGACGACGGATATTTTCCATCGGACGGAACAGAGAAATATCACCGTTTTGTGTGCGGTATGCCTTCATGCCTTCAAAAATTTCCGCGCCGTAGTGGAGAACCGTCGATGCGGGATGAATGGGTAGATAATCAAACGGAACAATACGGGCATCATGCCAGCCTTTTTCCGTATTGTACTCCATAAGAAACATGTGATCTGTAAATACCTTTCCAAACCCGAGCTTGGATTCATCCGCAGGCTTTGCTTTTGGTTCGGTTGTTTTTGTGATGGAAATTTCGTATTTCATGATACTTCTCCTTTATAGAAAAAAGATGAATTTATGTATGTTGGGAGGGATAAACATGCAAAAAACAAAGAAGCCCGCCCCAAAGATATCCATTCTTTGAGACGAGCTATGATGCGTCAAAATATGTCAGACGGCAGCCCGTCCCTACAGCTTTTCGGCATATATATCCCGCGGTACCACTCAAATTGCAGGATTTCCGATGGAATTTTCTCCAATGGAAAAACACTGCCTCTCATTCAGACTTTTACAAGCCGCATGCAGACTTACATGCTATGCATTTACGCAGCAATGACGGATGGGTTCTACTAAAACAAGGTTCGTTCTTCCCATCAGCTCCAGGGGTACAAATACGAGGGGTTCCGCGGCGGGTTCCAGCAAAAAACCGATTGCGAATGATACAACAACCAATTCATTCCCACATTCTCTGTAACGGAAGGGTTTCCTGTATCCTCCCTATCAACGCTTTTTCTACTTATAAATATTATATCATATCCGCGTGACTTTTGTCAATAGCTTTTCAATAAATTGTATTTATAAAAAATCCAAACTGCGAATTACAGCTTATTCCGTTGGATTTTTCCGGAAATGGTCTTCGGCAGCTCATCACAGAAAACAATGACACGAGGATATTTATACGGTGCGGTATGGGACTTGACATACTCCTGAATTTCCTTCTTCAATGCTTCTGTCCCCTCTGTTCCCTTTGTCAAAACGATGCTTGCCTTGACAACCTGTCCGCGTACCTCATCCGGTACTGCGGAAACACCGCATTCCAAAACATATGGTAACTCCATAATAACAGATTCAATTTCAAACGGGCCGATGCGGTATCCGGAAGACTTGATGACATCGTCAATTCTGGAGACATACCAGAAGTATCCGTCCTCATCACGCCATGCGGTATCCCCGGTATGATACATGCCATCATGCCATGCTTCTTTTGTCAGCGCTTCGTTCCGATAATAACCGCGGAACAGACCGCACGGTACATTCTTATCCGTATGTATAACAATTTCCCCGATTTCACCTGCCGGAACGGAATTACCGTCAGGGTCAACAATATCCACATCAAACTGCGGAGATGCAAGGCCCATGGAGCCGACACGCGGTGTCGTTCCAAGCAGATTGCCAATGATCAAGGTTGTCTCTGTCTGTCCAAATCCTTCCATAATCTCAAGACCTGTTGCCGCCTTGAACTGGTGGAACACCTCCGGGTTCAGCGCCTCTCCTGCCGTTGTCATATGCTTGATAGAAGACAGATCATACTTTGACAAATCCTCCTTGATCAGCATACGCAGCATCGTAGGCGGTGCACAGAACGTGGTGATGCCATATTTCTGGAACATCGGCATAATCTTTGCAGCGTCAAAACGGTCAAAATCATACACAAATACCGCGCCTTCGCATTCCCACTGTCCGTAGAGCTTTCCCCACAGAGATTTTCCCCATCCGGTATCGGAAATGGTCAGATGCAGCCCGTCCCGCTCACAGCAGTGCCAATATTTTGCAGTAACAAAATGACCCAAAGCATAGGTATGACTGTGTGCCGCCATTTTGGGATTGCCGGTTGTGCCGGAGGTAAAGAACATCAATGCGGTATCCGCTCCCGCAGAGCAATCCTCTGGCCGCGGAAATTTACCGGAAAAACGTGCATATTCCGTATCAAAATTCCGCCAGCCTTCCAGTTGTCTGTCGTGACTGACCAAGATCAAATTCTTGACAGAAGGACAGTTTTGTGCGGCACGCTGTGCGATTTCCGCCGTATCACCGTCACCGGTACAGAGAATCGCGGAAACGCCTGCCGCCTGGAACCGGTATTCAAAGTCATGCTCCTTCAACTGATTGGTCGCGGGAATGGCAACAGCGCCAAGCTTATGCAAAGCTACCATAGCAAACCAGAACTCATAATGCCGCTTTAACACCAGCATCACACGGTCTCCGCGCTTGATGCCAAGGGATGCAAAATAGTTTGCGCACTGGTTCGAAGCCCGCTTGATATCTTTGAAGGTAAACCGACGCTCCACATCGTGATGATCCACATGAATCATCGCGAGCTTATCCGGATATGCGTCTGCAATTTTATCCACAATATCAAAGCCAAAATTGAAGCGTTCCGTATTTTTGAACGCGATGTGCTTCAGGCATCCGTTTTCGTCTTCTGTCAGATCAACAAATTCCTCGCACATCAGCTTTTCTGAATGTTTTGCTGCGGAAATGGTGCTGCGCACCGTCGACTCCTGCGTCTTTTCCCCCGGAAGGACAACTGCACAGAACACGCAGTCCTGTCCATCCACCGCAATCATACCGTGCGGCGTGGAGGAGTTGTAATAAATGGAGTCCCCTTTTTCCAGTATTTCAATATGTTCCCCGACCTGAACCTTTAATTTTCCTTCCAGAATCAGGTCAAATTCCTGACCGGAATGCGTCGTCAGGTGAATCGGCTTATTCTGCTGTACGGCAGAATACTCGTACCGGACATAATACGGCTGTGCAATGGCATCACGGAACTTCGGCGCCAAATGCTGAATGTCGATGCCGTCTTCCTTTGCGGTTTCCTGTCCTGCACCCTTTCGCGTGACAGTATAGCTGGAAAGGTTTGCGCTGCGGCCTTCCAATAAATCCACCATTTCAACGCCGAATGCAAGAGAGCACTTATGTATAAAGGTAAACGGAATATCAAATTCCGCATTTTCAAATGAGAGGTACTGTTCTTCGGAAATTTCGGTTTTTTCTGCCATTTCGGCAGTAGACCATCCCATGATTTCACGCAATTCCTTGATGCGCGCCGCAATCTCTGTCAGCTGCAGCATAGATGAATTGGTATTCATACCGTATCTATGACCATATGCTTTCGACAAGCGAAAGCTTCCTTTCTTCTTTGCTTTTCCAAAAAGCGATTCGATACAAAAGAAAAACAGACCCCCTCACAAAGTGTCTGCTTTGAACGATTCTAATATGATTCTATCCATAATACCACCCAAACTGTATGAGGGAACGCGCTTACAAAAAAGCATTTGCTTTTATGGCAGCTATTTCTTTTGTTATTATGTATTATATCATAATCCGCACTTACTTGTCAATAGATTTTCAGAAATTTCTGGTAATTTGCATGGATATTCTCTTTTTTGTGTTTTTCGATAAAAGCAGACTGAGGGAAACTTTTGAAAAAGTTCCCCCCGGGTCTCCCACAAAACTTTTTATCGAGGACTTGATACAATTCTTGTGTTGAATGCGCGGCAGATTGGTTCCCATATGTCAAACTGATAGGCAATATTGTCCTTTGTGTGGCTGTCGCTTGAAAAAATAAACATACCGCCCTGACTTGCAATATAACGCATCATCGGCATTGCCGGATACGGCGTTTTGCGGTATCCTCTGGAGATTGCACCGGTGTTGATTTCAAACGGCTTTCCATACGGGATCAGACGATCAATGGCATCGGTATAGGCATGCCGCCATCTCGCATTCCCAAAATCAATATCCACACCGCGCTCACAGAATTTCGTAATCAAATCAAAGTGACCGATGATATCCGCACCTGTCGCACGCACCACATCTCCGACGCATTGAAAATACGCTTGGGCAGCTGCATAAAAATCACCGCTAAAGCCTTCTTTGACCGCTTGGATCAGTTCATCCGGATGTTCGTCAATCGGCACATAGCGCCCATCCCCAAGATGCAGGTAATGCACCGAGCCGATGACATAATCGGTATCTATGATCGGCTTTCCGCCAAAATAATCCTGTTCCACACCAAGCAGCACACGAATCTGTCCGCGATACTTCTCCTTCAGCGCTGTGACTTCCTTTGCATACTGCACACTCTGTTCCTTTGACATACAGTAGCTGTCATCAAAGGAGGTATACCCGTGTCCTGACAGTCCGACCGCAGTCAACCCCTTTTGGATTGCAGACTGAATCATTTCTTCGGCAGTATTTTTTCCGTCACAGTAGGTGGTGTGCATATGAAAATCGGAGGTAATCATCCCTGCGTCATCTTCTCCTGCTTTACCTTATGGTCAATCACATGACGGGAAGCAAGCTCACGGTGAATATCTTCAAGAGAAATCCCCATCTGTGTCATCAATACCATGACATGGTATGCAAGGTCGGCAATTTCATAAACGGTTTCTTTTTTGTCGTCTGCCTTTGCCGCAATAATCACTTCAGTCGATTCTTCGCCGACCTTCTTTAAGATTTTATCAATTCCCTTTTCAAACAGATATGTGGTATAAGAACCTTCCTTTTTGTCGGTTTTTCTGCCTTCAATCAGCTTCATCAGACCTTCATAGGTAAAGTCCTTGCGTTCTTCGCTCTCATACAGGACATTGGTAAAGCAGGAATCTGTTCCCATATGACATGCGGGACCGTCCTTTTCCACTTTCACCACCAATGCGTCACAGTCGCAATCCGCTGTGATGGAAACGATATGCTGATAGTTGCCGCTGGTCTCCCCCTTCAGCCACAGCTCCTGTCTGGAACGGCTCCACAGGCAGGTCAGCTCACGTTCCATCGTAATTCCGAGACTTTCCCGGTTCATATATGCCAGCGTCAATACCTTCCCGCTGATTGCATCCACAATAATGGCGGGAATCAATCCCTTTTCATCAAATTTTAATTCATCTATTGTAACCATATAACGTTCCTCTATTGTTTATAATCGTTTACGCTCATTTACGCTCTTGGGACGTTTTTGAAAAAACGCCCCGCCGCTTGGGCATCCCCCAAAAACTTTTAAACCAATTTTTTATTGGTAAAATATTGTGCAAATACAGAGAAACATCTGTGTATTTTACCCAGTATAAAGTTTTTTGAAAGGGGTTTGGGGAAAATCTTTTTTTCAAAAAAGTTTTCCCCATGAATGTATTTACAACCGCATAGGTATCCCCGCAGATGAAAGCAAACGCTTCAAGTCCGGAATTGCAACCTCTCCAAAGTGGAAAATCGACGCAGCAAGTCCCGCATCCACCTTTGGCAGCGTCTGAAACAGCGTTACAAAATCCTCCATACAGCCAGCGCCGCCGGATGCAATAACAGGAACATCCACTGCATTGCAGACAGCATCCAGCATTTCCAGATCAAACCCGTGCTTCACACCGTCGGTATCAATGGAGTTGAGTACAACCTCACCGGCACCGTTTTCTACACAGCGGCGAATCCACGAGATGGCTTCCATACCGGTGTTTTCCCGTCCGCCTTTGGCAAACACACGGAACACGCCGTCCACACGCTTGACATCGGCTGAAATCACGACGCATTGATTTCCATACCGTTTTGCCGCTTCATATACCAAATCGGGATTCCGAATGGCGCCGGAATTGACGGAAACCTTATCTGCACCGCATTTCAGGACACGGTCAAAATCCGCAACGGTATTGATGCCTCCGCCGACCGTCAACGGAATAAAAATTGTTTTTGCAACCTCACACAGAATATCGGTAAACAGCTGACGCCCTTCTGCCGACGCCGTAATGTCGTAAAATACAAGCTCATCCGCACCGCAATCCGAATAATATTTGGCAAGCGCCACCGGTGATGACACATCGGAAAGTCCTTCAAAATTGATGCCTTTGACCACTCTGCCGTTTTTCACATCCAAGCACGGAATAATTCTCTTCGTAATCATTTTGAAACCTCAATTGCTTCCCTTATGTTGATTGCCTTTGTATAATATGCCTTTCCGATAATCGCGCCGTGCAGCCGCATTGCAGAAAGTGCGCGCACATCTTCCAATGCAGAAACACCGCCGGATGCAATAAAATCCATTGCATAGGTTTCCGATAAGTGCTGATACAGAGATCGGTTCGTTCCCTGCATGGCGCCGTCGCGGGAAATGTCGGTACAGATCATCGTTTTCACACCGATGTCCTGCATCCTTGATACAAACGTATCTACCTGTAAAGCGGACGTTTCCGTCCAGCCACGAATGGCAGCGTATCCGTCCTTGAAATCTGCCCCGACTGCAATTTTATCGCCGAATGTTTTCACGGCTTCCCTGAGAAACGCCTCATCTGTTACAGCTGCCGTTCCCAAAATAACACGGGAAAGCCCTGCATTGAGATAGGCGTCGATCACCGCCATCGACCGCACACCGCCGCCGACCTCTGTAAAAAGGTGCGTTTCCGACACAATCTGCCGCACTGTGGAAAGGTTCGGTGTATCACCGGATTTCGCACCTTCCAAATCGACAAGATGCAGGTGTGTCGCGCCCTGTGATGCAAAGTCGTATGCAATTTCGACAGGATTGTCGGAATAAACAGTCATCTGCGCATAATCGCCTTTGTAAAGCCGTACTGCTTTATGATCAAACAAATCAATTGCAGGATAAATAATCATCTTGCTCCCTCTCCCCCATATTCGACAAATGCACGAAGAATGTTCAGTCCCACCGCACCGCTTTTTTCCGGATGGAACTGACAGCCAAACACGTTGCCCGCAGCGACAGCTGCCGTCAAATAGGCACCGTATTCCGTGTCTGCAATGACCGCATCATCACAGTCCATTGCCGCATAAGAATGAACGAAATATACATAATCTCCATCCTTGATGTAACGGAACAGCGGACTTTTTTTGCGGAAGCGAAGCGCATTCCAGCCAATCTGCGGAATTTTTAAACCCTCTGGAATTTTTTCCGCAATCGGGCGAACCTCTCCATGTATCAGCCCCAGTCCTTCATGTACGCCGTATTCCAGGCTTTTGTCAAACAATAACTGCATACCAAGGCAAATTCCCAAAAGCGGTTTTCCATTTCCAGCCTCTTCTTTGATGATCGTGTCAAGTCCCATATCGTGCAGCTTTTTTGCTGCATCTTCAAAGGCGCCGACACCCGGCAGAAGAATATGATCTGCTGTGCGAATGGTATCCCGATCGCTTGTCACCACAACCTCTGCGCCAATGGAGATAAGTGAGCTTTTTAAAGAAAACAGATTTCCGACGCCGTAATCAATCATTGCAACCATTAGAGTACCCCTTTCGTGGATGGAACCTCGTCCCGATACGCTTCCTCAATTGCAGCCGCTTCCTTCAATACCCTTCCGGCCGCTTTGAATGCACCTTCAATAATATGGTGGGAATTGCTGCCTGCAAACTGCCGCAGATGAAATGCACAGGGACAGGTACGGACAAATGCCGCAAAAAATTCTTCCACCAGCTGGCAGTCAAAGGTACCGACCTTTTCTGTCGGAATGGTCAGCGCATATCCAAGGTATGCGCGTCCGGACAAATCCACAGCACAGGCAATCAGCGTTTCATCCATCGGCAAAAGCATGGAGCCGTACCGTCTGATGCCGCGTTTGTCATCAAGACACACCGTAAACGCATTTCCCAGCACAATGCCGATATCCTCGACCGTATGGTGGTCGTCCACATAGGTGTCGCCATTGCACTGCACCGTCAAATCAAATCTGCCATGCCTTGCAAACAAGGTCAGCATATGATCTAAAAATCCGCATCCTGTAGCGATTTCCGACTTTCCTGTACCGTCAAGATTTAACGTAAGGTGAATATCGGTCTCTGCTGTTTTTCGGTTAATTTCCGTCGTTCTCATATATATTGATGATAGAGCTGCCGCAATGTTTTATTTGAACAGCCCCATTTCCTTTCTTTCATAGAACTGTAGGCGATTTCCATGGAGCCGCCTGTATTCCGTTGGAATATCAGACGTAAGACACAAAAGCTCACGAAACAAAACAGTAGGATCAAGCTTCTGCTTCACGCACAATCTCGCCAAGTGCGCAAATAAGCGCCTGCATCTGCTCCATAGAACCAATCGTAATACGATTGAAATCCCGAATCCGTTCCGGTGATAAATGCCGAACCAAAATGTTCTTTGCCCGAAGCTTTGTGTAGATATCCAACCCGGAAATGCGGTTGTGCTTTGCAAACAGGAAGTTGGTTTTGGAATCCGTGACATAGAAGCCAAGCTTTTGCATCTCTTTCATCGTCCATGTACGGTTTTTGATAATCGTCTCACAGTTTTCGCGCGTATAGGCTTCATCCTCCATGGCTCCAATACCGGCAGCCATGGTCATCGCGTTGATATTATACGGATTGGTAGAATACTTGATCGTATTCAGGTCAGTGATAAGAGCGGCACAGCCAACGCCAAACCCAAGCCGTGCACCAGCCATGGAGCGGGATTTTGAATAGGTCTGTGTGACAAGCAGATTCTCGTATTTGTGAATCAAATCGACGCAGCTTTCTCCGCCGAAATCGACATACGCCTCGTCCACGACCACAACATTGTCCGGATTGGAGGCAATGATTTCCTCCACATCCTTTTTCGGCAGAAGAATTCCTGTCGGCGCATTCGGATTGGCAATAAAAATGGTTTTACCGATACCAAGATAGTCGGATTTCCGAATGGTAAAATCCTCTGCAAGCGGAATTTCCGTATAGGGAATATCGTTTAACTGTGCAAACACAGGATAAAAACCGTAGGTCAGGTCAGCAAATGCCGCAGGATGCATCTTGTCGCAGAACGCCATAAATGCAAAGTTCAGAATTTCGTCGGAACCGTTGGTGGCAAGCACTTCATCCGGAGAAACGCCAATGGTTTTTGCAATTGCCGCATGCAGCGGTCTCGCTGTCGGGTCTGAATAAAGCTGTACATTCTCCGCTGCTGCCTTTGCATACGCCTGTGCCTTTGGAGACGGCGGAAACGGAGATTCATTGGTATTTAGTTTAATCAGGTTCTGAATCTGCGGCTGTTCTCCCGGTGTATACGGAACCAGCGAACTGTAATCAGATGAAAAAAATCGGCTCATAAATATGACCATGGCTTTCGCGTAAGCGAAAGCTTCCTTTCTTTGTGGAATTGCGGCACGCCTGCACACGGTTATACGGGCTGTCTTTTCTTTTCTTGGAAATTATGATTTCTTTTCGGATATGTCCTTTTCCAGACGGATCACAGCGCTCTTTGCGTGTGCAGTCAGACCTTCCTGTTTTGCAAAGTAAGCAACATCTTCCGCGACACGTTCCAGCGCATCATAGGTGTAATAGGTATACTGTGACTTCTTTACAAAATCATCAACGGAAAGCGGACTGGAAAACCGCGCTGTACCGCTTGTCGGCAGCGTGTGATTCGGACCTGCAAAATAGTCTCCGAGCGCCTCCGGACAATTTCTGCCCATGAAAATGGAACCTGCATGACGAATGGAATCGAGATAATCAAACGGCTGATCGACACACAGCTCCAGATGCTCCGGTGCAATTTCATTTGCAATATCAATCACGACACGCAAATCCTCTGCGACAATAATTTTCCCGTTGTGATCAATCGATGCGCGTGCAATCTCTGCGCGTTCCAGAAGCGGAATCTGGCGCTCCAACTCCTCTTGCACCGCATGCGCAAGCTCCATAGAATCGGTCACCAGCACCGCACTTGCCATTTTGTCATGCTCTGCCTGTGACAGAAGATCGGCTGCAATATGGCAGGGATTGGATTTTCCATCGGAAACAACTAAAATTTCAGACGGTCCGGCAATCATATCAATGGAAACCTGACCGTATACCTGACGCTTTGCTTCTGCGACAAACGCATTGCCGGGTCCTACAATTTTGTCCACACGCGGTACCGTTTCCGTTCCATATGCCAACGCCGCAATCGCCTGTGCACCGCCGACTTTCACAATGGTATCGACCCCTGCAATGGAAGCCGCTGCTAAGATTACCGGATTGACACTGCCGTTCTTTGCCGGCGGCGTCACCATAATGACCTCTTTGACGCCTGCAATTTTTGCAGGAATTACATCCATTAACACCGTAGACGGATACGCTGCTGTACCGCCCGGCACATACAGTCCGGCACGGTCTACCGGGATGACCTTCTGACCAATCACAATTCCCGGTTCATCGTTGATGATGAAGCTGTTTCTAACCTGTCTTTCATGGAATTTGCGGATATTGGCTGCTGCTTTCTCCAATATTTCCAAAAAGCGCGGTTCTACTGCTGCACGCGCTTCTGCAATTTCTTCTTTTGTTACCAAAAGAGACGACAGCTTAACTTTATCAAATTTTTCCGCATAGGCAAACAACGCCCTGTCGCCGTTTGCTCTGACATTGGCAATGATCTCAGAGACTGTTCCGCTGACGTCAACACTTTCGTTGCCGCGTGCAAAAATATCTTTGTTTTCGACTTCTCCGTATTTTAAAATCTTTATCATGGATAATACCAAACTTTGCGTAAGCAAAGTTTTCCTTTCTATGTGGAATTGTGACGTAAGTCACAAAACACTGTCTGAAAATTAATTTTCAGACATTCCCTCCTTGATTTCGGAAAGTTTCTTTACAATGGAAGCAATGGCTTCGTTCTTGAATTTAAAGGAAGCTTTATTGGCAATCAGTCTTGCAGAAATGGGAACGATACTTTCCACAACCGTCAGATGATTTTCTCTGAGCGTCGTTCCGGTTTCCACGATATCGACAATGACATCGGACAAACCGAGAATCGGCGCGAGTTCAATGGAACCGTTCAAATGAATGATGTCAATGTCGCGTCCAAGTGAGGTATAATAATTCTGTGCGATATTGGTAAATTTGGTTGCAACCTTGAGCGTTTTCTGCGGATTGTCGCGGAAATCTTCCTTTGCGGCAACTGCCATACGGCACTTTCCGATATTTAAATCATAAAGCTCATAAATATCCGGCTCATATTCCAAAAGAATATCCTTTCCGGCAACACCGATATCCGCAGCGCCGCGTTCTACATAGATTGCGACGTCAGAGGGTTTGACCCAGAAGTATCTGACACCGACTTCCGGGTTTTCAAAAATCAGCTTGCGGTTATTTTCACGGATGGACGGACATTCCAGCCCTGCCGCTTCAAACATCGAATATACCTTTTCACCGATTCTTCCTTTTGGCAGTGCAACATTAAGCATTGGTTTCAAGAATCTCCACTCCTTTTCCATTCAGCCGCAGAAGCTGTTTATAACGCATTTTTTCCGGTACTGCCTTTTGTGCGCAAACACGCTGTCCCGCATCGGTCAGCATGCGGACCGTACTGCGCAGCGCACCCATATCATCGTTTTCTGTATAGAGAATGACGGTATCCGCATCATACGGTGTTCCCTCCTCCGACAGGTCTTCCAGCATATCAAGATACACCGCAAAGCCGATGGCGCCGGACTTCCGTCCCATTTTCTGCATCAGCTTATCGTATTGACCGCCGGAAAGAATGCCGGTCGGAATCCCGCGCACAAAGCCGCGGAACACAATGCCATTGTAATAATTCATATCGCTGGTCACGGAAAAGTCAATGCGCAACACATCACCGCAGCCGGAAGCTTCCAGTGCCGTTACCACTTCCATCAATTGATCCAGACAAGCGGCAGAAGCATCGTCTGTGCAAAGCGCCTTCAACTCCGGCAGAACGGTCTTTGCATCGCCGTAGGTAGAAACCAGGGAAAGCAGTCTGTTTTTTGCGTCCTCTGAAACGCTGTTTTCTGTACACAGCTTTGCAATTTCATGTGCATTCTTTTCCCCGATGCACTTTAACAGTGCATTGCGCACCGGTTCTTCCACGTTCATACCGTCGATGACGGCAGATACAATGCCGAGATGAGATACATCCAGCACACATTCCGCAGAAATGGAGCGCAGACTTTCCGCCGCCAGCATTAAAACTTCATAAATGCAGTAGTTATCAATCGCGCCGATGCATTCCAGACCAACCTGCATAATCTCCTTGAACGCATGCGACCCCTTAGAAACGCGGTACACATTTTCATCGTAAAAAACCTTCTGCACCACACCAGCGGCATCGCTTCCGTTTTTGATAATCGAAAGCGTGACGTCCGGCTTCAATGCCATCAGTCGACCGTTGGTATCGGTAAAGGAGATGATATTGTCGGAAACCAGAAAATCCTTGTTGCGAACATACAGGTCGTATTCTTCAAATTTGCTCATTTTGTACTGCGAATACCCGTATTTCCGATACAGGCTGCGCATCCCGAAAATCGCTTTTTCTTCGTTCTTCAGGACAGAATCGTTAATATTCATATATGACCGTGGCTTTATCCATTCCGTGATTCTGAACGGATAAAATATTCCTTTCTTTGTGAAATTGCTGCGTAAATCGTACAAACATCAACAGCACTGTTTTTTGATCTTTCCATTATCTTTTGCATGCTACTATTTTACCACTTTACTATGCTAAAGTCAAGGGGTTTTCCAAAATTTCCGGAAAATTCAGCACAAGTTTCAAAGTTTACCAATGTACCTATACTATTTTTATGGATATAGAAAAACCCAAAGACAGCAGAGGTACCTCGAAATACCTCTGCTGTAGCAGTTATCATGAAAACTTAATATGCAAAGCTGCCTTCATATACCCATGCGGTATTGCCGCCCAATACGATGCGGTCTTCTGTATAATTGACTGTCAAGGTACCGCCGGGAAGCTTGACCTCAATATCGGTACCGCGCTCACACAGTCCCCTCTCACATGCTGCAACAACTGCTGCACAGGCGCCGGTTCCGCACGCGAGTGTTTCACCGTTGCCGCGTTCCCAGACACGCACGCGCATGGTGGTCTTGTTGATGACGCGGACAAATTCTACATTGACACGATCCGGAAACAGGTCTGCGTTTTCAAACTTCGGACCGATTGTCGCTAAATCCAGTGCATCCAGCGCATCTTCAAATACCACACAGTGCGGATTGCCAAGCGAAACGCAGGTAATCTTATATTCCCTGCCGCCGATGACAACCGGTGTGTTGATTACCGTTTCAAGCTCAGTATCGACCGGAATGTGCTTTGCGCACAAATCCGCTTTCCCCATATCGACAGACACGTAGGAAACCTTGCCGTCACGCAGATAAAGCTGTAGGCGATGGACACCGGATATGGTTTCAATGGTCAGATATTCACTGCGGATATACCCCATATCGTAAAGGTACTTTGCGACACAGCGAATATTGTTGCCGCCCATGCGTCCTTCCGTACCATCGCGGTTGAAGGTACGCATCTTTGCATCTGCTGTATTGGAACGTTCGATTAAAACAATTCCGTCGCCGCCGATGCCGTAATGCGGTGTGCAAAGGCTGACGCACAGTGATTCCGGGCAGGTGATCTTACCGTCGAAATTCTCGATAAAGATATAGTCGTTGCCGCAGGACTGCATTTTTACAAACGGAATCTTCTGTCTCCACAGCCGCATGGCATTGATATCGACAAGTTCCGTATTCGCACAGGTGAAACGGGACTCTAAAATTTCCGCAAGTGCATTTGCAGTATCAAGTGACGTCAGACACGGAATTCCCAGCTGCATCGCACGCAGGTGAAGCTTTGTATAATTGCCCACCGATGCATCAATGACCGCACCGGTATAAATGATATAATTGAGTGCGCCTGTTTCCATAAGATCGAAAATTTCACGGCTTTCCGCTCCGTTTGCCACAGGAACTACATGGATACCGAGCATGGAAATCGCTTCTGCCGTTCCCTTTGTCGCATAAACGGTAATACCGAGATCATAGAAACGCTTCGCAAGCGACAGCGCGTCGAGATAATCGTCTTCAGCCACAGACAAAAGCACGCCGCAGCGCTTATTTCTGTTGAACGGGACCGCAAGGTTTGCCGCAGTCAAGCCTTTGAACAACGCCTCTGCCATTGTCTTACCGATGCCAAGGACTTCACCTGTGGACTTCATTTCCGGACCGAGAATGGAGTTTGCATCGTTGAGCTTTTCAAAGGAGAATACCGGAACCTTGACCGTGTAATACGGCGGTGTACGGTAAAGTCCGGTGCCGAAGCCAAGATCAGTCAGCTTAGCGCCAAGCATGACTTTAGATGCAAGATCGACCATGGGTACATTGGTCACCTTGGAAATATACGGAATGGTTCTGGAAGCACGCGGGTTAACCTCGATGACATACAGTTCTCCTTCATAGATGAGGTACTGAATGTTGACCAGACCCTTTGTACCAAGTGCCAGCGCCAGTTTTTCAGAACAGTCACAGATGGTCTGCATCTGCTTATCATTTAAGTTGTACGGCGGATAAACCGCAATGGAGTCACCGGAATGTACGCCGGCACGTTCGATATGCTCCATGATACCTGGAATCAGCACATTTTCGCCGTCGGAAATGACGTCGACTTCCAGCTCCGGACCGGGCATATACTTATCGACCAGCACAGGATTTTCAATACCGCCGGAAAGAATCGTCTGCATGTAGGCGCGTGTCATGTCATCGTTTTTGGAAATGGTCATATTCTGACCGCCGATGACATAGGACGGACGCAGCAGAACAGGATAACCGAGCGTATTTGCCGCATGCAGCGCTTCCTCTACCGTCTTGACACCCATGCCCTTTGGACGGCGGATGCCGAACGTTTCAAGCAGCGCATCAAACCGTGCACGGTCTTCTGCCAGGTCAATGCCGTCGGCAGATGTTCCGAGAATGCGGACGCCCTGCCGGTCAAGGAACTGCGTGAGCTTGATGGCAGTCTGACCGCCAAACGCCACAACAACGCCAATCGGCTTTTCCACCTCGATGATGTTCATGACATCCTCCGGGGACAGCGGCTCAAAGTACAAACGGTCTGCGGTATCGTAGTCTGTGGAAACGGTCTCCGGGTTATTGTTGACGATGACAACGTCATATCCCATTTCCTGCAAAGTCCATACGCAGTGTACGGAGGAGTAGTCGAATTCAATTCCCTGTCCGATGCGAATAGGACCGGAACCAAGCACCATGACCACGGGCTTGCCGGAACGGTGGAAACGGCGGGACTCACAGTGCGCATCGGTAGTGGAATAGAAATACGGTGTTTCCGCATGGAATTCTGCGGCACAGGTATCGACCATTTTATAGCTGAACGCAGTCTTTTCCGGCAGCACATCCACATGGCATATCCGCTTCAATGCGGAATCCGGATATCCGTATTTCTTTGCAGTTCTGTAATTTTCAAGCGTCAGCCCTTCTGCATCCAGCTTCTTTTCAAAGTTTGCCAGATTCAGCATCCGGGAAAGGAACCAACGGTCGATTTTTGTAATATCAAAGATTTCATCGACAGAAATTCCCGCCTTCAGCGCTTCAAATACGGTAAAGATTCTGCGGTCATTCTGTTCTGCCAGACGTTCTCTGACCGGTTTTTCGTCAAGCGGTGCAGCATTCAGCGTATCAAGTGAAATTTCCGCACCGCGTACTGCTTTCATCAGCGCCATTTCAAAGGTCGGTGCAATCGACATGACCTCACCGGTGGCCTTCATTTGTGTGCCAAGCTTGCGGGACGAACCGGCGAACTTTTCAAACGGCCATTTGGGGAACTTGCAGACCACATAGTCAATGGACGGCTCAAAGCATGCACAGGTTTTGCCTGTGATATCGTTTGTGATCTCATCAAGGGTATAACCAAGCGCAAGCTTAGTTGTGATTTTTGCAATCGGGTATCCGGATGCCTTGGATGCGAGCGCGGAAGACCGGGATACACGCGGGTTGACCTCGATGACTGCATATTCAAAGCTGTTTGGATTCAGCGCAAACTGACAGTTGCAGCCGCCGACAATGCCGATAGAGGTCACAATATCCAGAGACGCTGCTCGCAGCATGCCGTATTCTTTGGCAGACAAGGTCAGTGCCGGCGCTACCACGATGGAGTCACCGGTATGAATACCGACCGGATCCACGTTTTCCATCGAACAAACTGCAATCACGTTGCCAGCTGCGTCACGCATGGTTTCAAATTCAATTTCCTTCCAGCCGGAAATGCACTTTTCGACCAGAATCTGGGTAATCGGAGACATGTCAAGCCCTGTACGTGCAATGACACGAAGTTCTTCTGCCGTATCCGCAATACCACCGCCGGTACCGCCAAGGGTAAAGGCAGGACGCACGATGACCGGATATCCGATTTCATCGGCAATTTTCAATGCGGTTTCCACGGTATGTGCAATTTCAGACGGAACACACGGCTGTCCGATTTCTTTCATCGTATCACGGAACAACTCGCGGTCCTCCGCTTTGTCAATGGCATCCACCTGTGTACCGAGCAGACGAACGCCGAACTCCTTTAATGTACCATCGCGGGAAAGCTGCATGGCAATGGTCAAACCGGTTTGTCCGCCAAGACCGGCAAGCAGTCCGTCGGGACGTTCCTTTTCGATGATGCGGCGGATGGTCTGTGCATTCAGGGGTTCCAGATAAATGGCGTCTGCAAGATGTTTATCTGTCATAATGGTTGCAGGGTTAGAGTTGACCAAAACAACATGAATCCCCTCTGCACGCAGCACACGGCAAGCCTGTGCACCTGCATAGTCGAATTCCGCTGCCTGACCGATGACAATGGGACCGGAGCCGATAACAAGAACCTTGTGAATATTTTTATCCTTTGGCATAATGATTTGATTTCCTTTCCATTTATCCGTACATTTTATCTTGCAAGCATTTCAAAAAAGCGATCATAAAGAAATGCGGTAGAATGTGCACCGCCAAGCGTATCCGGTGTAAACTGTAAGGTAAAGCACTTTTCCGCCGGATATTCCATACCTTCATTGGTGCCATCATTCGCATTGGCAAACCGCTCAATACCGACATGGGAAAGACTTTCTGCCAGTACCGCATACCCGTGGTTCTGGCTTGTGATATAGGTACGGGTTCCGCCGATTTCACGAACGGGCTGATTGCCGCCGCGATGACCGTATGGAAGCTTTTCAATTTTTCCGCCAAGCGCCAGCGCTGCCAATTGATGACCAAGTCCGACACCGAACACCGGAACTACTCCGATGATTTTTTTCAGTTCTGCAATTTCGTCAGTCAGCTCGGTCGGATCGCCGGGACCTCCGGAAAGCACCACAGCATCCGGACGATCTGCAAGGATGTTTTCTGCTTTTGCCGTATGCGGGACAACGGTCACTTCACAGCCATGCGCACAGAATGCGGAAATAAAGCTTTTCTGGGAACCGTAATCAATCAATGTCACACGGTACTTTGTTTCACCGACGGATGGATATACCTTTGTTTCCTTTGCAGACACTTTTTCTACCACGTGCTTTACTTCATATTGATGAATGGCATCCATCGACGCCGGAATTTCATCACAAATCATAGCATTCATGGTTCCCTCTTCCCGAAGTACACGCACCAGCTCTCTGGTATCCACATCGCAGATTGCAGGAATGCCGTGATCACAAAGGAACGTTTCCAGCGGATACTGCGAACGGAAATTAGAAGGGGTATCACAAAGGCTGCGCACCACAAAGCCGTGCAATGCGGGAATGCCGTCAAAATCCTCTTCAATCACACCGTAATTGCCGCTGAGCGGAAATGTACCTACAAGAATTTGTCCTGCAAATGCAGGATCTGTCAATGTTTCAAGATATCCCACCATTCCGGTGTGAAAAACGAGTTCACCGATTTGATCGACTGCCGCACCAAAGCGCGTCCCCTCAAAAACCATACCGTTATTCAAAACCAAATATGCCATATTTATGACCGTGGCTTCGCGTGAGCGAAGTCTTCCTTTCCCAAAAATTCCGTTTTCCGATTGGTTGAAATCCCCCTCTGAAAACGAACGCCAAAATATCCAGTATACTAAATATATTATAATCCAAAATGGCATTCTTGTCAAGCAAAACTGATAAAAATTCATGATTTTTCCTGTTTTTTCGCAATTTTTTTCGTTTTCCTGCATTTTTATAAGAAAAAACGGGCTGCTGCAAGTTGAAAACTTGCGGCAGCCCTTCTGGCGCATATGCGCCTTGCATATACGCAAAAAATTTTATAATTCCTTTTGATAGATGCTTTGTCCGTTGATTTCAAAGATTTTATGATATCCGCACTTCTCATAAAAACGATCTTCTTTTGACCCCAATGTGGCATACCGATACCCTTGCTTTTTGGCACAGTCTTCAAAGAACCGCATCAGCGCACTTGTAATCCCCTGTCTTCTGTACTGTTCCTGACAGGCAACAAATCCAATTGTAATATTTTCTGCATTTTCCCGGCGTCCTAAAACTGCGGAAACGATGAATCCGTCCTTGACCGCATATACAAGTGGCTGCATGCCGTTTAAAAAGCGTTCATGCCAGGCTTCATACCCATACAACTCCGAATCATTATTTCCCAATATGGAGTAACATAATTGAAGGACATCGGATAATTGCTGCTCCGTTTCTATCTCTTTTAAAAGAATCTCACGATTCATCTGCAACACTCCTTTCCTTATCGCATGCATCCAATTCTTCGGTGATCAGTGCGATCAGAGAGGCGGTATCCTGCGGCGCAATCTGAAGAGAAGAATAATGAAATCCGGCACAGATGACAGAGCATTTCACATAGTTTACACCGTTGTAAGTGAATGCAGGACCAATTTTGCGGCAGTATCCGCAGTGAACGCAATCCCTTCCGGAAAGCGTTTGATGAAGAATGCCGGGAGAAAGGGTTTGCAGCATCGTTTGATATTCTGAAATATGGGACAAACGAAGATGAATATCCAGGTGGCTGTCCCGTTCCAGGTTCATAATCACGCTTGGTTTCTCTAATTTATTTTTGAAGATCCAAATTTTTGCAGGATTGTATTCATATTTTGTATTGAAACAATATCCTCGTTCTCGGAATAAACGAATGATCGTAAAAACAAGTTCCTTTATATGTTCTTGGGGAATCAGGCGAACAACGTCTTCCGGTTCGTATGAAATTTTTCCGTTTGAAAGAAAAATACGGGGATCGCCTGCTATTAAATCTTCTCCTGCTTCCGCTAATGCATGCATTACCCGTAAAACGTTTGGATGATCGGGGTACGTGATTCTGAAAAAAGTGGAATCCAATTCTTCTTTTATAAATCCGTAATCTTCCAGCCGATCCAGAATTTCTGCAAAACGTACAATTCCCCGAAAATCTTCTTTGCGATACAGGCTTCCTTCTATAGATTTTTTTGCAATGACAGTCAATACTTGTCTTATTCTCATAAACGATTTTATGGATTTTGCTTCATTTTTTGAAACAGCGCTGTGGGCAGGTTCTATTTCCAGACACACAAGATCAAATGCACCTGGATTTGCAGCCACATCAGAAAGGATCATGCAGCGAATTTCTCTATATTGCTCCAAGGCACAGAGAAATTCCGTGTTTGTCAGACCTGCGCGATATTCCTTTGGTATGACGATGTCATTTGGAACAGGAGCGACTGTTCTGAGATAATACTGTGCAAGCTGCTGTGTATAATAGTTTGGTGGATTCATCGGGTTGTCCCTCCTGTTTCAGCTGATATCAGTATATCATACAGACCGCAATTTGTATTATCATTTTCTAACAAATTCTGTATTAAATAAGGGGCAACGCCCCGTCATTCAACAAGCGACTTGGGGTATTCGCCCCTTAGAATTTCCGTAGGGGATTTTATCCCCTACGGAAAGACTGAGATGGAACCCGCCGCCTAAGAGGCGGGGGACATCAAGTCGCAGTTATAAAAGTAAAAAAACAGGAGAATCCTCCGATTCACGCAGAAGATTCCCCTATCAATTATCTATGGCGCGCCCTGGAGGATTCGAACCTCTGACCTACCGGTTCGTAGCCGGGCACTCTATCCGCTGAGCTAAGGGCGCATACTATTTTGATAA
>JAGAVJ010000047.1 GCA_017942005.1 Clostridia bacterium
GGATACATTATCCCGATCCAGCTCATCATCGACGGAAATACGGGTATAACCCGCAATGTCAAAAATTTCGTTCACAATTTTCTCCTGTAAGTATCAATAACAATATAATCATTGTTTCTTTATACAGATAACATTGTATCACATTTTTATGGATTTGTCAAGGTTTATGGTAATCATGTAATTGGTAGGATACAACGATGTCATTTATGCCATGGTTATACGAAAAATATGAATTGTTGGAAAAAGTGTCATAAATCAAATGGAAACTATTGCATAAATGTCACGTCTGTGGTATGCTGTAAGTCGTGTGTACATGATTTTATGTCATATACACACGACTTTCTATTGATGGGTTATTGGTGGGAATTACCCATTAATTACCGTTCCATCACCTGCGAAGAACGCTGCTTTTTCTCTTTCTGTACCTCAAGCTCGGCACAGCGGCGCTTATTGTAGGCAAGCAGATCAAGCGTACCCTGATACAGCTCCTTTTCCCCCGATTCAAATACGGCGACCCAGTACTTTTTCTTTTTGTACTCGGCATAAAGCGGCTTCAGGTTTTCGCGGATAACGGGATCGTTCTTTTCGGCATTGGAAAGCCAAATCATAACCAGTTTCTTTTCTTCATCTACGTTCATTTGCATATTCGTATGAACTCCTTTGCATTTTTATATTTTAATCATATTTTCCACATTTTTCCGTTCCTTATTCAATCAGCCAAAGGAGCGGAATGATTTTTAATCGTTGGATACCATTTCGTTCATCATCGATTTCAGTGTATCCATCTTACGCTGTGCGGCTGCTTTGCGATTCTGCACGCCAGTGACGTGAATCGGCACACACATTTCTAGGATGCGGCTGTAGATGCGTGCGTGTGCCATATCCGGCGGATTGTTCAGTACATCCGGACTGATGTTGGCGGTGAGGATCAACGGCTTGCCGCTGCGGTAACGGCTGTCAATGACGTTGTAAACGTGCTCCAGCGCGTATTCCGTTCCGCGTTCCGTTCCGAGGTCATCAATGATGAGCAGAGGGTAACGGCACAGATAATCAATGTACTCGTTACGTCCCTCAAAACGCTCACTGAGATCGTTCAGAATCGCGGTAAAGTTGGTCATACGGACAGAGACTTCTTTTTCGATCAGACCGTTTGCGATGCAGGCTGCAAGATAGCTTTTCCGCAGTCGGGGTCGCCCCACAGATAATAGCCGATGTTGTCCGCCTGTACCTTGTCCCAGTACTGAACATACCGTCGTGCATAGTCCATCTGCGGCGTATTGCCATTGTCATTCTCAAAATTCCACGCTGTCATGCGTCCGTTGGAGAAGCAGTGCCGTTTGCGTTCCTCCACCGCAGCGCGGTGCTTTCTGCGCAGTTCTTCCGCTTCACGCTTCAGACGCTGTACCTTTTCACAATCGCAGTCCACAGGATGCCGATCCATGCCGGGAATTCTGACCCATTCAGGAAAATACTGCTGCTTTGGTGTACGGCATTTTCCGCAGTAAAGCAGACCGTCTTCTCCCATATAATCCTCAGACTGCGGTACAACCTCTGTCAGTTTACTGACTGTTTCCATAATTACA
>JAGAVJ010000048.1 GCA_017942005.1 Clostridia bacterium
ATCGACAATCAACTCAAGGAAGACATGATGAACGATCAATTAACGCTCGAAGAAGCTAACCCGTTCACGGGTCGCAAGTAAACTACCCCATGCAGATGGTAGTCGTACCAACGCCTTTAGGTGGGGCTGGTAGTTTGAGGGCTATGCCCGGTATATGAAATACCCCCGGCTGTGCCGGGGGATATTTATTTTCAAATGCCGATGAATACGTTGCGAAAATCAGTTCTTTAACGTGAGTTCGATGAATATCATGGGGAAAAATTTTTTGAAAAAAGATTTTCCCAAAACCCCATTCAAAAAACTTCAAACTGGGTAAACGAACAAAAATTTGTGTATTTTTTTGTTCATTTTGCATGAGATTTTGTTCATTAAAAGTTTTTGCGGTGGAGTTTGAGGAGGTGCTTTTTTCAAAAAGCACTTCCTCATCGAACTTACGGTTCTTTAATTTGCGGCTTTCTTCAAACGATAGGTACCGGATTTTGCTTCTGTTTCTGTTTTGCCGCAAGCAGTGCAGACATAACCTTGATCAAAGACGATTTTACCGTGCAGTGTTTGAGGATATTCTACCGTGAGCAGCACTTCATCCTTGTCATTTTGGTTACGTTCCCACTTGACGGAAATTTTTCCGTGAGGTGTTACATGGAAAGCTTCTGCATGGGTCAGATCGGAAATGAAGTGCGGCATAATATCGGCATGGGTTAAGTCATTGGCTTCGGTATTGTATTGAATACCGCCGATGCACTTAATGAACCATCCGCTGATGTCGCCGAAGAAATGGTGATTGCGGGAATCAATCTGGTTGTCTGTGACAGAGAAGTTTTCCGGAAGTGCGGTGTCGCCGTGCGGGATAAATGCACCGTAAGACGGGAAGGTTTTATTTACAATCATTTTGTACGCAAGATCAGAATCACCGAAGGCGCTCAGCACATGGAAAATAACACGTGCGCCGAGGACACCGGTGTCCAGATGATCGTCTTGTTCATGAATTTTTTCAAGCAGAACCTTGTATGCCGTTGGTTTTTCTTCTTCTGTGAAGATGTTGTAGTAAATCGCCATTGCCTGTGAGGTCTCACAGCCTGTTGTGGGGACAGTTTCATCAAGCGCTTTTTTATCGTATATCGCAGCTGAATCTTTTGCATTGCCGATGGCGGTCATTGTTGACCAGTCAATCAAATACTTCCGGATTGCCTGACGGAAGTGATTGGCTACATCGCGGCAGAAGCTTGCCTGTGCCGGATAGCCGCATTCTTCATGTAAAAATGCAGCTTTTTCACAGATGCTCATCGAAATGACAGAGTCTGTAAAGATCAGAGGAGAGCGCGGACCGAACGGTGCGCACCAGTCACCAAGTCCAATGGCAATCAGATGCCGGTCATCTGCACGGGTCGTCAGATAATTGACATAACGCATGAGGGCGGAAAGACTTTCCTCTACGATTTTTTTGTCTCCTCTGTATCGGTATACAAAATAGGGAAGTGTGACAAGGATATTGTCCCATGCGGGTCCATTGCCCCAGTGAAGCCCCCAGCCGCCGGTTGGAACGATTCCAGGGATGGAACCGTTATCCTGCATTGCTGCACGGATATGGCGCATCCATTCGTAGTAGTTGTTTTCCGGTGAAAGATTCAAAAGCGCATGCTCTGTGGAAAGTGCCGCGTCGGCGGTCCAGCCGTTCTTTTCTCTGTGCGGGCAGTCCGTCGGGAAATGATAGAAATTGGCAAGTGTGGAGATGCGTACCATATGCTGTAAGGCGTTGAGCGTTTCATCTGAAGAAGAAAAGCCGCCACGCTCCTCAAGAGCCGTGTTCATCACGCGGTAAGATAACAAATCTGTCTGCGCCTGTTCCTCTGTAATTCCTGTGACCAGGCAGTAGCGGAAGCCGTGATAGGTGAAGACGGGAGACCATGTTTCCACACCTTCGCCCTTGCAGGTATATTCATCCCGCTGGATGTATAAAGGCATGTCAAAATATTCCGGACGGACAAAGCGGATGTTGTCAACGGTAAAACGTCCGTCTTCCAGAATAAATTCACCGAAGATCATGGAAACCTTCTGGCCTTTTTCACCTTTGATTGTTAAGAGCGGAACACCTGCACAGTTTTCGCCGAAGTCATACAGATAACCTTCATCGACTTGTGTGGAATGCGCATAGGTCAGGCGTGTATTCGGCGTAATGGAGACTGGCGTGAGACGGCGGGTTTCCACAATCGGGTTTGCAGCACACACAACGCTTTTGCCATGCGGACACGGAACACGGACCGCGTGTGCCCATGCGCTGTCGTCGAAGTCCAGCGTATTCCAGCCGTCAATCTCGCGGTTTGCGTCATATAGTTCACCCTGACGGATATCGTCGTAGATGATCGGAGACGGTGCCCAGACAAAGGATTCATCGGCTTCTACGGTTTCTACGGTGCCGTCCGGATAGGTCATTTCCAGACAGACGGCAAGTTTGGGCGCAGACCGCCAGGAAGCTCGTTCAAAGTCCCAGACATATCCGCCGAATGCGTTCTGCATACCGTTACCAAGCTGGAATCCGAGTACATGTTTTCCAGCTTTTAATGCATCGGTAATATCGTAGACATCATAGTCCATGATCTCATCGGATGCAGAAATATAGGGTGACATGTGGCCGCGGGTCTTCTCACATCCATCCAGCCAAAAACGGTAAAAACCGAGTCCACATACAGAGAGTTCCGCTTTCTTAGGTGTTTGTGAAAGCAGCAGTGTTTTGCGCAGATACGGTGCCGGGACAAAATGCGTCAAATCACACATTTCGGTGTTTGCGCTGATAAATTTCCTTGATAAGTTCATATGGTTTCTTTCCTTTCTTCCTATGGAGCTGCGGCGTAAGCCGCAATCCATCAGGGCTTCTGCATTTTCTGCGACAGCCCGTTTATCGAATGTGGTGCTTTCATTATATATGATTTTTAGGATTTTGTCAATAATTTTTTCAAAAGTATGGAAATTCTGCAAACGATGTGATATAATATACGCAGTAAGTATCGTTGTTTTTACTAAAATTCCATAAAGAAAGGAACACTTTATCTGCACGCCGATGTGTCGGCACGCCGATTTCTCTGCACCGCAGTTTCTGCGCAGATAAAGATAGATAGATCATGATGACAACACATGGAACCACACCGAAATTATGTCTGGCAACGGGAATGGGATATCCCATTTCAACAGAGGAGCAAATTCCCTTGATTCGGAAAGCGGGATTTGACGGTATCTTTACAGGATGGTCAAAGGATGCACCCATTGGTCATTGGGCGTCCATCATTCGGGATCAAGGCATGCTGTACCAGTCGCTGCATGCGCCGTTTGGTCATGTGGATCAGATGTGGGAAGCTGGTGAAATGGGAGATGAGGTTGCGGACGAGCTGTGTGCATGTCTTGAGGACTGTGCAAGACATCAAATTCCGTTGATGGTTGCGCATGCGTTTATTGGATTTGATAAACACACACCAGGTGATATCGGTGTGGAGCGATTTTCATGGGTCGCACGCCGTGCAGAACAGGTCGGCGTCAAGCTGGCATTGGAAAATACAGAGGGTGAGGAATATTTGGAACGACTGATGTGCGCGTTTCGCGGCAATCCGGCGGTTGGATTCTGTATTGATACCGGTCACGAGATGTGCTATAACCGTTCTAAAGATATGATTGGGAAATATAGTGGCAGAGTGATTGCCACACATTTCAACGACAATGTAGGCATTACCGATGAAAACAATATCACATGGCTGGACGATGCACATCTTTTGCCGTTTGACGGTATTGCAGATTGGAAGGGAATTATCCGTCGCCTGAAAAAGGCAGGGTATGAGGGGTCGCTGACGTTTGAGCTGACAAGTCTCAACAAGCCGGATCGCCACACACATGATGGATATGCCAATTGGAGCTTTGAAGAATACCTTGCACAGGCATATGCACGTGCAAAGCGGATTCAGGATCTCTGGACAAATACACAAGCAGAATAAATCCAATATACAGATATCATTGATAAAGAATATAAGATTTCATAGCAAACTGATAATTATTACTATTCTAAGTTTTTCATTAAAAAAATGAATAAACAGAATGGCGGACAGAAAATGGTATCATTGCAAGATTAAAATCTCATATAGGCAGGAGGTACTGATACTGGATAACCATGTGAAATGGAGAAAATATTTAGGCTTAAGTTTGCTTTTATTTGCTGCATTTTTATTAGAATACTTTGCCCTATTTGTCATTGAGATGTTGATTATGCGGATGAATATATGGGATTATACCGCCAATGAACGAAGCGTACATCATTTGATTATGGTTATTATATGGACATTGTATCTTTGTTTTATCATACTTTATAGTCGGAAACATTATGACTTTCCTCAAAAGAAAGAAAAAACAAATATTTCAACGAAGAATTGGGTTGTGGCTGCAAGCTGCCTGATTTTCTGCAAGATAATGACATTTATAGATTGGCATACCTTAAAGATTATTGGGGAGCTTCAAGGCAAAAGTGTTTTTCAATTCATTTTACAATATTTGTATTATATAGTGGAAGTCGGAATTGTCTTATTGATTATCATATATGGGCAAAAGGCATTTGATGTACGAAGAAATAGAGAAAGTGATTTTCCATTTGGCGGTATTGTATTAGCGGCTACTTGGGGGATATTTCATTTTGTGTCAAGAGGTGTTGGTTTTGAGGTTTGGAACGGAATTTCGTGTGCTATTTTTTCAATCTTAGGCGGAATTATGTATTTGAGATTAGATAAAAATTTTCTATATAGCTATATTTTTATAGCAATAGGATATTTACTATAGTAAGTTTGCAAATTCATGTTTATTGGGATGTTTTCTACTAATGAATATCTTAGAAAAGGGAGAGGAACACGGCTGCCGCAAATTATTTTGCGGCAGCCGTGTTCGTTGCTTTATGAAGTTAATGCATTCCAATAAACTGTTTTGCTGCTTTGTTTGCAGTCAATGCTGTGGAAAGAAGAACAGCGCCGATGACACCGCAGACAGCTTGTAAGCAGTTACCCGGTACACTTGCCAAAGCGCCTGTGCCGAATCCCATGATCAAAGCTTCAAAGAGGAAATACCCGCCGACCATGATGATTTCACCTGCAACCGCTGCAAGGATACGAAACGGAAGCTCTTTGCCAAGTGCAGCATTTTTTGGTGCAAGATGCGCAAAGACTGTATAGGCAGCGACTGCGACCAATGCCTTGATGATCAGGGTTGCCGGCGCATATGTGACGTAACCCATCAAAATGTCAGCAAGGGCAGTTCCGACGCCTGCTGCCGCGGCACCCCAAACGGGACCGAGACACCATGCCGAACACAGCACAAAAATATCACCCAGATTAAAATAACCGATGGGAAGCGGAACTGCCACGAAGGTTCCCGCACAGGCAAGTGCTGCGCATACAGCAGTGAAGCAGAGCTTTTTGGTTTTGTTTGTTTGAAGAGTCGTATTCATTTTGGTTATACCTGATTTCTTATTTGATGTTGGTTTTATTATACCAGATTTTTGACATTATGTAAATGTTCAGTTTGTTATTATTTTATATGGTCAGATTGGAACGTGAAAGTTATTTGGAAAACATTGATTTTTTTTGAAAACTATGGTATACTAATATAATACGACTGGAGCTTGCACAATCTTAATCAAACGACGCTTTTGTGGTTTGTACCACGGCTATCCAATCCATGGTGGTGCCAAAGCTTTATCAATGTTGTCTACATAAAAGCAAGTTTTTCTTCCACAATGAAAACACAAATTTTTCAGGTGGAAAGTCTGAAAATAAATTTTCAGACCGTGTTTTGTGGCTTATGCCACAACTCCACATTAGATAGGAAATAACTTTTACTTTGTAAAAGTTATAGTCATAACTATATGAATCTCACACGCAAAGAAAGGAACTCCTGTATGTCAAAACCTTCCGTATTCAAAAATCTCATCGGTGATCGGACCTTTTATAAGCATGTGCTTGCCGTCGCACTTCCGATTATGATACAAAACGGTATTACCAACTTTGTTTCCCTGCTCGACAATATCATGGTCGGTCGTGTCGGTACGACGGAAATGACGGGTGTTGCCATTGCAAATCAACTGATATTTGTATTTAATTTGTGCATTTTCGGCTGTGTTTCTGCATCCGGTATTTTTACGGCGCAGTTTTACGGCAGCGGTGACCATAAAGGCGTTGCGGATACGATGCGTTTTAAATTATATTCCGGTCTTGTGCTTTTGGCATGCGGTGTCGGAATTTTTGCAGTCTTTGGAAAACCGCTTGTGAATCTGTATTTGCTGGGGGAAGGCTCTGCCGCAGATGCAATGCAGTCTCTTACCTGCGGGACACAGTATTTATACATCATGCTGATTGGCCTTTTGCCGTTTGTTTTGGTACAGTGCTATGCAGGAACGCTTCGTGAAACCGGGGAGACCTTTGTACCGATGGTTGCCGGAATTATCGCAGTGCTTGTAAATCTGCTGTTCAACTGGATTCTGATTTTCGGCAAGTTCGGTGCACCTGCACTTGGCGCTGCCGGTGCAGCCATTGCAACGGTGATATCACGTTATGTAGAGGCGGTCATTGTCATTGCATGGACACATCTTCATAAAGCGAAAAATCTGTTTGCAGTGTCTCTGTTTCAGACGTCAAAAGTACCTTTTAAGCTGGTGCGTTCGATCATTCTCAAGGGAATGCCGCTGATGGTCAACGAGCTGTTCTGGGCCATCGGCGTTGCGGCGCTGGCACAGTGCTACTCCTTCCGCGGACAGCATGTGGTTGCCGCCGTCAATATTTCTTCCACCATTTCAAATTTGTTTAATGTGGTACATCTGGCGCTCGGTTCGTCTGTTTCCATTATCATTGGTCAGCTGCTTGGCGCTGGTAAAATGGAAGAAGCAGTGGATCGTGACAGAAAACTGATTGCGTTTTCCTGCGGCTGCTGCTTTGTTATCGGCGCTGTGATGTTTGTTATCGCACCACTGTTCCCGCAAATCTATAATACCACAGATGATGTGAGAACCCTTGCCGCACAAATCATCCGCATTCTTGCAGTGTATATGCCGTTCGGCGCATTTCTTCATGCTTCCTATTTTACGCTGCGTACCGGCGGAAAAACGATTGTCACATTTCTTTTTGACAGTGTATTTATCTGCTGTATTTCATTCCCGGCGGCGTATTTGCTTTCCCATATGACCGCCCTTCCGATTGTACCGCTGTATGCAGCCGTGCAGTCGCTTGACTTAATCAAATGTGTGATAGGATTTATCCTTGTCAAAAAGCGTGTCTGGGTCAATAATATCATCGGCGCTACAAAATAATCTGAATTTTTTACAAAGTGAGAATATCATGCTGCAAGATTTACATGCACATACCTATTATTCGTTCTGCGGCGGAGACGCACCGGAAGAAGTCGTGAAAGCCGCCATTGCCGGTGGACTGCATTTGTTCGGTTTCACTGATCACAGCTATGGAATTCTGTATCAATCACTGTCTTTTTTCAATTTGCCGGAGAATATCGAGGTCCAGCCGGACTGTATCCGCACATTGCGGCGCTATTATGATCACATAAACCTGATCCGTGAAGCATACAAAGATCAAATAACGATATTGCGCGGAATTGAGGTTTGTACCTGGACAGGACACGGCCGCCATGCATTGCCGCCGGAAGCCGATATTTCCTATTTTGATTACTGTCTGATGGAAAATCTGGATAACCCCGACAGTTCCATTGCAGGGGGAGATTTGTTTGCATTTGCAGAACGCTGCGGGTGTAAGCTTGGCATTGCACATACTGATCTGTTTGCATTCATAAAAGCATTGGGAGAAGACCCGTTATCGTATTTGATGAAAATGAAGGAGCACGGTATTTTCTGGGAGCTGAACATCAGTCACGATTCCATTCACCACTACAGAGAACATCCCTATATGCTGCATTTCTTTGAGGATGAAGAACAGCAGGCGCTGGTGCGGCGTTCCGGCGTAGAGATTTCAATCGGATTTGACGGTCATCGTGTTGCGGAATATCCGGGTGACCGTGTCAAATGCTATTGCCGCCGTGCAGAAGAACTGGGATTGCGGTTTGCTTTTGAGGACCTTATATAGAATTGAAATAAATTCGTTTTTCAGAAAGGATGCTGTTGATGAGGGCACGTACAGATTGGATTTTACTCATTTTATTTGTGTTATCAGCGATTTTGTATGTGTTTGCGGTACTGAGTTATTTTGACATTCTGCCTGTGCCCTGTCCGCTTTGGCTGTATCCGCTGCGTGCATTCTGTGTGTTTATGTTTTCCGCTGTACCGCTGTTCTGTCTTCAGCTGTTTTTGTGCCGCAGAACGATATGGCGTTTGGTTAAGATACTTCCTTCTGCGATATGTGTTGGAGCCGTATTGGGATTTACTGTTGGTCTTTTTACTGCCTCCGGGTGGGAAACATTGGGATATGCATTTTTTTTACTATTCTCCATTGCTCCGGCTGTGGGCTGCATCCTTGCTTTGGCGGTTTACGGTGTTTGTCTGCTGTATCAAGCACGCAGACACAAAACGCATTCTCATTCGTAACTGCCAGAAATTGATACGGCAATAGGTATCTAAAAATCAGAAGAGATAAGATAAAAATTAAAAAAATCATCATAAATTTTTTAAAAATCATTGACATTTTCTGAAAAATCGGTATAATTATTAATTAAGAAGAAAAGTGAAATTGTCTGATGGAGAATGAAAATTTGAAGTGGATATATTTCATAAATATGAGGTTAGATTGAGGAGAACGGTTATGAAGAAATCGATGCGGTATCTTTGTGCTTGGCTTTGCACCTTGCTTGTTATTCCAACAGTGATGTCCTGTGCGGATGAACCAAAGGAAAATGTTGGCGATACAACCCCACTCAAAGATATGGAAACGACTGCGGCAGAAACTGTGGACCCGGAAAGGGCTGCCCTTGATGCAGCGCTTGCGAAGCTGGACGGGATTAATTACAACGGGTATGAATTCCGCACGTTGGACAGATCCGATGAAAAGGATGCCAACTGGGAAACATTGGATGTATATTCAGAAGCGGAGGATGGAGATACCATTCACGATGCCGTATATCAGCGCAACCGGATGTTGGAAGAACGTCTGAATATTAAGTTTTCTGAGACGAAGGTGTTTGATCCATATGTAACTGCAAGAACTGCAATCATGTCGGATGCTGACGATTTCGATATTTTCACAGACGGCCTTTCCTTCCTTGCGACAATGGCAGTGGAAGGTTATCTTGCCGACCTCAATACCGTGGAACCGCTGAAACTGAATGAAGTATGGTGGGATCAGGATATGAATAAAGACCTTTCTATTTCCGGAAAGAGATTTTTCTGTACCGGCGATATTTCCATCATGGATAACTACGGCACATGGTGCGTCATGTTCAATAAGGATATCGCATCTTCCTACGATCTGCCGAACATTTACGAAATGGTGCAAAACGGTTCTTGGACTATGGATGAGATGTGGAGTATGGCAAAGACCGTCACAAAAGATGTCGATGGCAACGCTAAGCTTGACAATACCGATCAGTGGGGCTTTTTGACAGAAAGCTATAATGTGTACGGATTGTGGGCTTCCAGCGGTGAGCATATTACCAGCAAGGATGCAAATGACCACCCGCTTCTGACCGCTTATAATGAGCGTTCCATTGAGGTCATGCAGGATGCGATTGCATTTACACAGGACAGCTCCTGCACCCTGCTTGCAGATACTGTCAAGGAAGGGACGCTTTCCGGATGTGCATTTACCAATGAACATTTTGGTAACGGAAACGCATTGTTTATCTATGGCGGAATGTGGCTGATTACAAAGTACCGTGCATATGATGTCAATTTCGGTGTTGTACCGGCGCCTAAATGGGATGCATCACAGACCCGGTATTATAATACATATTCCGGTTCTAACTGTACTGCTTATTCGATTCCGACAACGTCGAGAGATTTAAACCGTACCGGTACCATTATGGAAGCAATGGCAGAAGTTTCCAAGTATACGCTGACCCCTGCATATTATGATGTAGCGCTGAAGGGTAAATATATCCGTGACGAAGAATCTGCGGCAATGCTGGATATCATTTTGGCACAGCGTTCGTATGACCTTGGCGGTATCTTCAACTGGGGAAATATTCATTCTACGATCACTGGAATGGCAGCAAGGAAAAATGCAGATTTTGCATCTTCTTATGCAAAAATTGAAAAGAGCGCCTTAAAGGCAATTGAAAAGTTTATTGACAGCTTACAGGACCTTGAGTGAGCATCTTGCATAGTATAAAAATACGTGAGTTCGATAGAATTCTCGGAGAAAACTTTCCCCCAAAAAAGATTTTTCCCAAATCCTTTTTAAAAAAATTTATATGGATAAAATAAATAAAATTCGCATTGTTTTTTTACTTATTTTATCCACATTTGGTTGATTTTTCTGTTTGAAAGTTTTTGTGGAGGAGTTTGAGGAGGTGCTTTTTTCAAAAAGCATCTCCTCATCGAACTTATGTTAATCAAATTTTCTCTTGACAGAATCTCAAAACTGTGATATACTATTTTCATCTTAGAGAAAATACGAGGTGCGCAATGTATATCGACTGACGTTTCGTTTTCGAAAAACGGTTTTGCTTGATACGTAAAGAAGCAGACCCAGATACAAAACAAGGTGTGAGGTTTGAAAATAGGCAAACAGCATACTTTTTGATTTTATTGTTTTGTACCGCCGCGAAAACGGGAAAGATGACAGTCGTTTTCGTGCGCATTATTTTTTTCTTGCACAAATAAAAAAACACCGTCCATCTTTTCTGTGATTCGCGCTTGAACAGAACGATTGAAAGGACGGTGCTTTTTATTATGGCACAAATTCAAGTAAACGATTTAACCTTTGCATATCCGGGCAGTTGGGACCCGGTATTTGAACATGTATCGCTTGTGCTGGATACAGATTGGAAGCTTGGCTTTTGCGGACGCAATGGTCGAGGGAAAACGACGTTTTTACGGCTTCTGCTCGGAGAATATCCATACGAAGGCAGTATTTCTTGGGGGATGCGATGTGCATATTTTCCATACACCATACAAAATCCATCGCTTATGACACTCGACGCCCTGCAGCAATTGGATTCTGCGTTGGAGGACTGGCAGCTGTGCGTGGAGCTCGGCCGCTTGCAGGTTGATGCAGAGGTGTTATACCGCCCATTTTCCACATTGTCGGCGGGAGAGCAGACAAAGGTATTGCTTGCTGCACTTTTCCTGCGTGAAAATCGATTCCTTTTAATTGACGAACCAACGAACCATCTGGATGCGCTTGGCCGCGCAGCGCTTGCAGACTACCTGCAAAGCAAAAAAGGCTTTTTGCTTGTCTCTCATGACCGTATGTTATTGGATGCATGTACCGATCATACCCTGTCTATCAACCGTGCCAATATTGAAGTGCAGCAGGGAAGCTTTTCCGTCTGGTATGAAAACAAGATGCGCAGGGATGCCTTTGAGCTTGCGGAAAATGACCGCTTGAAAAAGGATATCCGGAGACTGGAGGCGGCAGCCAGACAGTCAAAGGAATGGGCGGATAAATCGGAAAGTATTAAAATCGGCAAGAAAAAGGACAAAGGTAAATTTGACGCAATGGGAGGTCGTGCCTATATCGGAGAACAGTCCCGCAGAATGCAGCAGCGCCGGAAAAATTTAGAGCGCAGACAACAAAATGCCATCCATGAAAAATCATCACTGCTTCACAATATTGAGGAAGCGGAATCGCTCAAGCTGCATCCGCTTGCGTGGCATACAGCACGGCTTGCCGATTTGCGTGATGTTTCACTTTTTTATGGAGAAACCTGTATTTTACGGCATCTGAACCTTTCCGTGATGCAGGGTGAGCGGATTGCGGTAACTGGCGCCAATGGTTCCGGGAAATCAACATTATTGAAGCTTCTGGTCGGAGAAGATATTCGATATACCGGTTCCTTTGTACGCGGTACAGGATTGAAAATTTCCTATGTGATGCAGAATTCTGCCGATTTAAGCGGGGATTTGGATGCATATGCACATTCGTATGGGATTGACATTCCATTGTTCTGTGCCATCTTAAGAAAGTTGGATTTTTCACGGGCACAGTTTGAAAAACCGATGGAAAGCTATTCTGCCGGACAGAAAAAGAAGGTATTGATTGCTCGAAGCCTATGTGAAGAAGCACATTTATATGTTTGGGATGAACCGCTCAACTATATTGATCTTTGGTCGAGAATGCAAATTGAGGAACTTTTGCTTACATTCCAGCCAACGATTGTTTTTATCGAACATGATCGTGCATTTTGTGATCATGTGGCGACAAAGCAAATTTGTGTGGATGCGTTTATGAGCCGGTAGATTGGTAATGGCGTACTCCAAAGTAGAAGAAAATCAAACTGAAGAGGAAAAAGACGATGGTATAGCATGGTGTCAGTGCATAAAAGAAAGAGGATTCCCGTCCGGTCAGATATAGGAACGGGTAATACTGTGCACAGGAAAGCGGTACGAAAAATGTAAAGAAAAGAATTAGGGCGCGGCTGTTGTAGATATCAAGCGGATAGCTTCCAAGCTCTTTTCCGCCGTGTGTAAAAATGTTCATGACTTCAATACCTTCAATGGTAAAGAAGCAGACGCCTGCGCCCAAAATCATCAATGCGGAAAAGAAAACGGCACTGCCGAGTATCATTAGTACAAATGCGGCGGTATGTGCAGCTGTGAAGGTCAGATTGGTTTTCCATACCGCATAAATTAAAATGACAATGCTTTGCACAAGCCGTCCAACACGTGCAAATTCCATACGGCTGACAAGAACAGAAAGAAAGAGCGTGCGTGGACGCAGAAGCAATCTGTCAAAGGAGCCGGATTGTACCTGTGAAGAGAAAACGTCAAATCCACGCAAAAGAATTTCCGATATGGAAAAGCCAATCATAATGGTGGAGTGACACAAAAGCACCTCGGAGAGGGTATAGCCGTCCACGGTATGAAACCGATCAAACAGAATCCAAATCGCCAAAAAAGAAGCGAATGAAGTCAGGGTCATACCAAAAATGGTCATCAAAAAGGAGGATTTATATTCCATCGCTGTACGCAGATGCATGGAGAAAAAACTGCGGTACATGCGGAAGGCTGAGACATGATACGTTTTCATCGGTTATCCTCCTTGAATGACGGTTCGGCGCAATGCTTTTTTCATCATCCAGACGCCGAGGGGAATGAAAAATACAAGCCAGCACAGCTGGATGCAAATGGCACGAAGTGCGTCGGAAATCGGTAAATATCCGTTATAAATCAGATAGGGCGTGTTTTGCATATACAGAAAAGGTGTGAAGGATAAAAATTTCTGTAAGGCGGCGGGCATCAGCGGAATCGGAATTAAGCCTCCGCAGCAGAAATCCATGACATTGGCAAACACCGAACGGATTCCGGATTCGTTTAATAAAAAAAACACGGAAATATGGACAGGCATCAATATGGCGATGGTTAACAGGAATGCAAGCGTCAGGGAAAGCAAAAATAATCCCAAACAAAGAAAAGATGTTGGCAGACACATCCGATAGCCGGCGGGCAAAAAGCCGCAGATGAGCAGAATCGGCAAAAAGCGCAGCATTGCACGGGACAGTCTGGACGCCATACATTTGCAGAACCACATCGGGTACAGGGATACGGGACGGCAGAGGTCATAGGCAACGGTACCATCCTTAATCTGTGCAATCAAATCATTTTCCAGCTGCCAGGATGCGAACAGCGTCAAAAACGCCTGCTGTAACCAGATATAGGTTGCTGTTTGCTCGGCGGTCATAGGATATGCGGCAGGATCGGAATTGCGAAATGCATGATAGAGGAGAATGTACATGAATCCCCAACAAAACTGGGTTGCAATTCCTGCAAGCGCGGCGGTACGGTACTGTAAACCACAGCGAATGCGCATTTTGAAAAATGTGAGGTATTTTTGAAGGAAGGCCATGTTATAGTACCTCATATCTGCAATACAGTTTTGAAATAAGTGTGTCAAGGGATGGGGTATCGACAGATAAATCGCGGATTTCCGTCTGAGATGAGATTGCAGAAATTGCATCGGAGACAGACAAGACAGTGGTATCCAGTGAGAAAACCGCACGGTCAGAATGCGCTTCCATGAGTGTGATCCCTTGCGGAAGGGAAAGGGAATCTGCTTTGAAATTGGAGGACAGCACTGTCATATGGCGTTCTGTCACAAATTCTTCTTTTAAGGAGGAGAGGGAACCGTCCTTTAAGATTTTTCCATGCCCGATCAGCAGAATGCGCTCGGTCAATGCTTCAATGTCCTGCATGTCGTGTGTGGTTAATATCACCGTTGTGCCACGTTCTCTGTTGCGGCGCTTGATAAAGTCCCGCACGGCAATTTTTGAAACCGCGTCAAGTCCGATGGTCGGTTCGTCTAAAAACAGGATTTTCGGGTCATGCAAAAGCGATGCGGCAATTTCACAGCGCATGCGCTGTCCCAGAGAAAGTTGTCGTGTCGGCGTGCGCAGCAGCTGCGAAAGATCAAGCATGTCTGTCAGCTCGTCCACATTGTGTTTGTATACGTCGTCAGGAATGGAAAAGATATCCTTTAAAAGTAAAAATGTGTCGATGACCGGCACATCCCACCAAAGCTGAGAACGCTGTCCAAACACAACGCCAATTTCTTTGACATGTGCGGTGCGTTCCTTCCACGGGATTCTCCCATCAATGGTACATGTTCCGCTGTCAGGTACGAGAATTCCGGAAAGCACCTTGACAGTGCTGGATTTACCGGCGCCGTTGGGTCCGATATAGCCGACCATTTCACCGTCTTCAATGGAAAAATTCAAATGATCCAGTGCTGGAATTTCTGTGTATGTGCGATGGAAAAACGATTTCAAGGTATTTTTCATACCGCCGTCACGTCTTGCTACGCGGAAGGTTTTGCATAAGTCTTTCACGAAAATCACTGTGCAATCAACTCCTTTTCAATAAATGGAAAATTATTATATCATGCGGCAGAGTGTTTGTCAAGGACCGACTTTGATTATAAATAAAAAGTCTTGTTTTGTTTGATTTGCAGGAAAAACAAAACGGTATCATCTATGTGACAAAATAGGGAGTAAAAGAATGAGGCTGCTGCAAGTTGAAAATTTGCAGCAGCCTGGGATCACAAAGTGATCCGAATTCGCCTTTTCGCTTTTTCAAGCGAAAAGGCGAATTTTACAGGCTGGCGCATGCGCCAGCCCTATGAGTTTTTATATTAAAGAGTGAGCGCTCCCATCAATTTGTTGGAAATGATTCTGTAATTGTTCCAATCCAAATGCAGATAACAGCTATTGGTTAAAATTACAATGGAGATTTCATAGGTGGGATCGATGCACAGCATGCATCCGGAATAACCGGTATGACCGCATGCCTCGGGAGAGCAGAAATCGGAGAAGAAGTTGTAATGGTCAACAGTTCCTTTTCTCCACATGGCAGCCGTTCTGTGGAATTTATCTTCGGTACATTCGCGGAACAGATACTGTGCCTGCCACGGTGTAAGTACCGGACTTTGGCGTCCGTGGTATGCATCCTGCATGGCGCCTGCAAATTTCAGTAAATCGGATACAGTCGTAAACAGACCAGAATCTCCGGTTGGGCGCATGTCCCAGGAGGATTCATAGGTATCGGTGTCACGGCTGTATGGCATAAGTGCAGTTTCCTTGGAAATTAAATGCGTATCAAATGTGGAATTTGACATACCGAGTGGGTCAAACAGATTTTCACGGGCAAAGGTCTCAAAATCTTTGCCGGAGATACGTTCGATGATTTCCATTAAAATCGAATAGCCATAGGAAAAATAGCGGCTTTCCGTCCCTGGCGCGTAGGCATGCTGCGGCTGAATGGAGGCGAGGATATCTGCAATAAACGTTTCCTTGGCATCTGTATAAGTGGGGCGCGGCGTATTGCAGCAGAAGGAATCTGCACCGGTAGAGTGGCAAAGCAGCTGTAGAACGGTATTATCCTCAAAGGGGTATTCCGGGAGATGTTTTTTTACATTGTCATGGACGGAAATGCGTCCGGTTTCCATCAGCTTCGCAATGAAAGTACCTGTTATGATTTTTGTGACAGAGCCAATATTCAGGCGTGTATCGGCAGTGAAATTTTTATAGATAGGATCATTTTTCCGGCAAGCGGTAAATGCAGCAGCGGTTTCTCCCTTATATGCGATAGCAGCAGAGATGCACGGTGTCAGCTCACTTTCTACAAGTGAATCGAAATATGCCTGTATGGCATCAGGGTTTCTGAACATGAGTATCGTCCTTTCCTACGAATCAAAGAAGTTTCTTTTCCATATATATAATATTATACGTGGAATTTTCTATTTCGTCAAGATTTTTTCCCAAAAAAGATTGCAATTTTTTTTTAATATGATATAATATATGCAGATTGTATTGCAGTATAGGTCTTTTTTGCCTTCTATGCCGAAGCAGCAGCGATATTATAAATCATCGAATGAGAAATTTAGGCAGAAAGCAAACGTTTCACATCCGCATTGTTTGAAAGGAATGGTCATAAAAATGATAAAACCACGCAGCTATCAGGAACTGCATAAGGATTTTCTTTCTCCGTCACAAAAATACAGAGCCGTACCGTTTGTACGCATTGACGGAGATTTTTCCGATGAGGAAACCATGAATACCTTATTGACCGATTTGAAAAAGGCGGGTTATGGAGGTATTGCACCGATTCCGGTTGCAGACATGCGCAGAGTCGGTACTGCGACGACACCTCCTCCCGGAAGCGAGGCCTATTATGCAGCATACGGGAAATTGCTTGAAAAAGCGAAAAAGCTTGATATGCAGGTGGTATATTATGACGATGTAGATTTTCCCTCCGGACGGTTTGGCGGAAAGGTACTGGAATTGTTCCCGCAGGCGCATTCATGGATTCTGACCATGCGTGAATATGAATGTGAGGAAGGAACCGTCACGCGCCGCAAGCTTGATACAGATGGCATTATGATGTCCCTTGTCGCATATGAACTTGATACAGGTGAAATTATTGACCTGCGGGAAGAGGTCATGGAGGATACCGTCGTCTGGGATACACCGGATGGCAACTGGAATATTTTACAATTTATCTGCCGCGAAAACAGGGAAAGTCCGTTTGTTAATTTTTTGAATTATAAAGCGTCCATGAAGTTTGTGGAGGTCAGCTACAAAGCGTTTACCGATCGGTTTGCACAGTACTTAGGTGACGTGGTACGCATGACGTATTATGACGATTTGCAGTATCTGGCGCAGAACCGCAGGATGTGGAGTCCGGATTTCAATGAGATTTTCACAAAAGAATTCGGATTCGATCCTGCACCGTTTTATCCCGCACTCTATTATGATATCGGCGCAAAAACAGAATACTACACAGCCTGCTTTATGAAGTGCCGTGCAAAAATGTTTTCTGACGGATTTTTCCGTGCGGTGTCCGATTTTACAAAAAAATTCGGTCTGCTTTCCACAGGACATGTTTCAGAATCTAAAAATGCGGCAATTTCCAATCTCATTGGAGATGCAATGCAGTTCCAGCAGTATGCAGGCGCAGCGGGACTGGATATGATTCATGCCTACATGTATGGCTTCAACGGATTGAAGCTGGCGTCTTCTGCGGCGTACAATTATGAAAAGGAGCTTGTTACCTGCGAAGTCTATAAAAATTATCTGCATTTTGATCAGACGATTTTATACAAGGAAGCAATGAACTGCTTTGTACGCGGCGTCAATTTTTTGATGCCCAATGTGATGCAGTGGTCTGGTTCCGATGAATTCAATTATGATATCTCGCCGCGCAATCCGGAATATAAAGAAATTTATCCCCAGTATACAGAATTTCTCGCACATTGTCAGGCAATGCTGCAAGGCGGTTCTCATGTCTGTGATATCGCAATGCTGTATCCGATCGAATCGCTGCATTCCAAGGTGTTTTTCTATGAACAAAAGGAACGGCGGTATGAATTTCCGCCGGTGCTTTCCTTTGCGGATTATATCAGCAACATCAATTCCGTTATGAATTACTGCGGTCGTGACGTCACGGTTCTGCATCCGGATGTATTTGTGGAGAACACCTGTATTTTGCGGACAGAAGAGGGCGGAATCCTGCGTCTGGACAATGCATTGAATCCGGAACAGTATCGGATTTTAATTTTACCGGCCATGACCATTACCAACATTGAAGTCCTGCGTCTGGTGCGTGATTTTTATGACTGCGGTGGAAAAATACTGGCAACATCCCATTTGCCGTTTCAGATTATGGAGGACGATGAATCGTTAAAAAAAGAAGCCGCAGAAATCCTTGCATACTTGTTTGGGGCGAAAGAAGATAAAATCGATTACTCTTCTGATTATGAGATTCACAGAAATGACGCAGGGGGGATGGCGATTTATCTGAATTCTTCCATGACGGATTTGGACGGTACGGAATATGTAGAAGCAGACCGCATTAATCAGGCGCTGTGGAAATTTGATACACCGGTGGATATCGTATTTGAAAACATGCCGCGCATTGCATCCTGCGGCATTTTGGCACTGAATTTGATTGCCTTTAAAAACTACGGTGCGGTGTCCGGAATTCGTTCCGGCGGGGTATTTAATTACATTCATAAGCATCATGAGGGGTGTGAGGTATACTATATTTCCAATACCACGGTAAAGGCATATTCCGGTCATGTTCTCCTGTATGGCTGTCACAATGTGGAGGAATGGAATCCGCATACAGGAAAAATACGGGCATTACAGACAAAGCATAATTATGTAGATAATATGATTTACACCATTGTGTATGCAGAGATTCCGGAAAACAGTTCTGTATTTCTGGTTTGCAGACCCAAGGAGCAAATCCCGTCGGAGGTGATGCACTTTGACGATTTCGGCTCCTTACGCAAGTATTATGACCAGCAGGAAGGAAAGAAACCGCGGACACGGAAACCGCATCTTTTTGGTTGGTAATGCAGCTTGAAAATAAAAGTTTCGGTCATCATGATGCCATAGCGTTATCGCTTTGTATGTGTAAAGCTTCCAACCATATGAAAAAATGTTGTGACGGTACGAAAATCGGTATAAAACGGCAGGTGAAAACAGATTATAATAAAAGTTGCCGAAAAAGATGATGCGTTCTCCTCTTGATTTTTTTCTAAAACTGTGGTATAATAGTATAGGAATCAACAAAGAGAGGAGACCGTTTCATGGCTGAAAAGAATAACACCGGCAGAAAAATTATTGCGAACAATAAAAAAGCATACCATGATTATTTTGTGGATGAAACCTATGAAGCGGGAATCCAGCTGTTTGGGACAGAAGTCAAAAGCCTGCGGCAGGGAAAAGTGAATTTAAAGGATTCATACTGCACCATTGAAAATGGGGAAATTTTCGCAGAGGGGATTCATATTTCACCATATGAAATGGGGAATATTTATAACAGAGACCCCCTGCGGGATAAAAAGCTTCTGATGCACAAACGGGAAATACTGCGGCTGTTCGGTCTTGTGGGACAAAAGGGTGTGACATTGGTACCGTTGTCTTTATATTTTGTTTCATCCCGTGTCAAGGTGGAAATTGGCGTGTGCCGAGGCAAGAAACTGTATGACAAGCGCGATGACATGGCAAAAAAGCAGGCGGAACGCGACATCGAACGCACACAGAAATCAAAGAATTGGGACGATTGAGTTCTTGAAACATATGGGGGCGTAAAGGTTTCGACGGGGATTTTGAGATACGGTAAGCGGGTAGAGTTTGGGGACACTCTGAAATCATCCCTACTTTAAAATTAAACGCTAACGATAATTTAGCTCTGGCTGCCTGATTTCAGGCAGTGCTGCGGACTTTTGTTCCGCCCGTCCTGTCTTTGAGGATTACGGCTTAGATTTGGGCGTCAAACAGTAATGAACGTGCACCTCCGGTATGCTGTTGAAGAGGTCATGAAGAAAACAGCTGCCTGATTTCTGCGCCTGTCTGCCGGCTCGGGAATTCAGAAAGATTTGTAGACAGTCTGCACCCGGAGAAAGCTGTATTAAGAGATTTTCGGACGAGGGTTCGATTCCCTCCGTCTCCACCAGAACAAACAAATCCGAACTGTTTCGTTACGATGGAACTGTTCGGATTTGTTTATATTTTTTTTGTATTCCTATTTAAATACACCGCCGAGAACGAACCATTAAGGTTACTCTTGGCGGTACATTTATTTATTGCGACAGGCCGTTTTCAGATTTGTCATAAAAAGTTTCAATACCTTGGCATATTTCCGAAAGAATGTTGTCTTTATCAGTGAACCCCCAATAAAAGAAAGGAGGATGCACATGGATGACAAAACGATTATCGCACTGTTTTGGTCACGGGATGAACGTGCGATTACAGAACTGACAGCATCCCATAAACGGCTGTGCATCTCCGCAGCAAGGGAGATTACAGGAGATGACAGCGATGCAGAGGAATGCTTTAGTGACACCTGTTTGGCAGTATGGAACTCCATTCCACCGCAGAATCCGGAATCGCTGCGTGGATATGTGCTGCGTATCTGTCGGAATTTTGCGCTGAACTGTGTCAAAGCAAAGCATACACAAAAGCGTTCTGCAATTTTGGTTGAGTTGGACGATTGCAGCTCCAGTATCCTTGATGATATGGAGCCAAAAGAAATCGGACGGGCAATTGATCGGTTTATGGAAACATTGCCAAAGAGGGAAGCGGTGATTTTTATGCGGCGATATTATTGTTCACAGCCGGTCAAGGATATTGCAGCCGTATTGGGAATGAAAGAAAATCAAATATCCAAAATACTGACGAAGCTGCGCAGAAATCTAAAAAAACATTTGGATGAAGGAGGGATCGGACTATGAAAAACGGAGAAAAATTGTTTGAAGGAATCGGATATATCGATGATACGTGGTTCCACTTGCTTGATGAACCGGTCTCTTCCTACTGTAAATCCAAAGAAAAAATCGGTTGTTTTGTCGGATATGAATTGAAAAAACTGTTTCGCGTAAAGTTTTTGTGGGGCTTTCTCTTTGTCCTTTTGATGCTGAATTCTGCTATGGCATGGTATACCGCAGAGAAAACCATTGCAGCGGGTGAGCCAACCCAGATGATTTCAGAATTCTTTGATGCTTATTTTGAAAATCCTTCTGAATTTGATGCGCATTATGACGAAATCAACGCCTTTTACGCAGAACAGGAGCGGCTGTTCAGAGAAACCATGCAGGTGGGCGATGATTTGTTTGAAATGGAAACGATGCCGAATCGGTATTCTACTGATGAAGCATATTCTGATCGGCAGCTGTTTCAGAAGCTATACAGCACCATTAATGCCGCGCGTGCGTATCCGGAAGTGCTTGAACAGGTCATCCATCGTGCAAAGACAAACTTAGAAGCATTTCAGGAAATGGGCGTCACAGAAGATTCGTTTACGTATCAATATCAGCTGCGCGTGATTGCATTGTATGAGAAAATGCGGGACAGCGTTGATATCAATATCGAATATACACGCGGATGGGACGAATATTTTTCCTATGATACGGTCAACATTTTCATCTTTATGATGTTGATTCTGCTTGGCAGTTTGATTTTTACAAGTGAAAAACAGAGCGGATTTCTGCCAATCATCCGTACTGCAAAACATGGTCGTGCAAGGACTGCCGCCGCAAAGATTCTCACAATGCTGCTTCTGACAGGTGTATTTGTCTTGATGTTCACGTTTTCTACTTTTGCGGTGTATGGACTTAGAATCGGATATTCTTCTTCCAATAACGTGATACAGGCATTGCCTGCTTTTACACTTTCGCCGTATCAGATTACGATTGGACAGTATTTTGGTATTGCTATTTTTGTGAAGCTGTTGTCATTTACACTTTTTTCGATGATTATTATCATGCTGTCCGTGATTTTTTATCAATATGTACTGATTTATTTTGCCGGACTCAGTGTATTCGGTTTAAATTTCCTGTTTTATAAATGGAACTACCTTGATTCAAATTCTATATGTAAGAATTTGAATCTTGTGACAGCCGCCGCAGGAAATCCATTGTTTGTACGGTACCGTGCAATGAACGTTTTTGGTGCAGTGGCAGGTTTTGTTCCAAGTATGGCAATTCTGTTTCCAGTGTTAATTGCAGTTTGTATTGCTGCCACGGTCTTTTTGTATACAAAAGGAACATCCGGTATTCATTTGCATCACAGTTCCTGTCTGGATGCTGTCAGTTCGTTTTGTATGACGAAACTGGCAGCGCTGCGGTACGCATTGATGGAGATTTTGAAAAAGCGGATGCATAAAAAACGGCCTTCTCGTTATATATGTTCCTATCATCATTCTCTTGTATGGACAGAGGTGTTCAAAACGTTGATTTCCTCCCGGTTGTGGGTGATTGTTTTATTGATTCTCTGTGTGAAATCATGGTATTCCATCAATACAAACCGCCCCTCCGACTCTTATGCCGATGCTGTTTACAAAGAATATATGATAGTATTGGAAGGGGAAGTTACGGATGAAAAGCTTGCATATCTGGAAACGGAACGTACGATGATTGATAAGACACTTGACAGACAAACAACAATGCAAAAGGCATATGTCAACGAAGAAGTCACGTTTGACGAATACCGCGAATATCTTTCCGATTACAATTATGCGTATTCACGCACAGAACTATTGTCAATGATTGAAAAGCATGCAGCATATTTGCAGCAGAAAGAAGCGGAAACAGGGATCAAAGGCTGGTTTTTCTACGATACGGGCTGGCAAAGGCTGTATGCGGCGGATGCGGATTTATTTTTATATGCGTCAATCTTATTATTGCTGACGGGATCGTTTGCCGCAGAATATGCGTCGAAATCCTCGTCCGGCGGATTTGCACAGCTGCTTCGATCTACAAAAAACGGTCGGCAGAAAACATTTCATGCAAAGCTGATTTCTGCCGGTATGATTACTGTTGTTTTGGCATTGAGTACCGGGGTCATTGATCTTGTGACGATTCTATTCGGATACCGTCTGCCCGCTATGGACGCACCGTTATTCTCCATGCAGATGTTTGCAGAGGTATCCGGCGGTATTACCGTCATTCAATATTTTGTATTGTTTTTTGTCATGCGTATGGCTGGTGCACTGTTAATGGCAATGCTGGTCTGTGCACTGTCTGAACTATTGGCACGATATCTTCCCGTGCTTGGAACGACCGTAATGGTAACGCTTTTGCCTGCACTGTGTGTATCCTTTGGATTTACCGCAGCAGAGCCTGTAAACTTTCTCAATCTCTTTGCAGGGACACCGTTGTTTTTACAGTCGGCGAAGGCGGCGATGTTTGGAAATGGTTATAGCATGCTTTTGCTGTGGCTGGTCATTGCTGTGATGGCAGTTGTAGCGATGATGATGCCGGCAAAGCGGATGTTTGTAAAATGATGTGAAGAATTAGGAAGGTTGCTTATGAAATCATTATTTTGTTTTATCATTGCACTGTTTTTGCTTCTTTGCGGATGCAGCCGGGAAGAACAGTATCCGTCAAACGATGATTTTTTTGAAAAATTTTTATTGACAGATTTATATGTGAACGGTGTTTCCACACCGGCGCTGTTTCATCCGGAGAGCGGAACAACTACGCCGCTCTGTTCTGACCCCCTATGTGATCATACAGAAAAGGCAGGTTGTCCGTTTGCCGGGTATTATCCGGAGAGAGAGCCGTATTATTACAATGGTGCAATATGGTTTTTATCGACAGAGAACGGCAATTTCAGTGAAAGAGACCTGATTTGTTATGATATGGACAATCGAAAAGTCAGCCGTATCATATCTTTTTCAGAACTGCGGGAGATGATTCCTGACGATAGGAAGGAGCTGACGCGGTTATCATACGGCTTTGGGGACAGCTATTTTTTGTATACGGTGTTAGAGCAGGATCAAACGCCGGTATATCAGCTGGGAGTCAATCTGAACAGCAGAAAGGTTGAGGTCCTTGATAATGATTATCGTACACCACTTGCTCGGTATGGAGAAAAAACACTTGCATATACACAGGAACTGCGTACAACCGGTGTTTCTTGGGGGATTGATATATTAGGAAAAGATGGCAGTGTTATGGAAACCATTTTGCCGGATAAACGGATTTCGATTGCGTTTACAGATCTGCTTCCGACCGATAAGCTGATTTATATAACCGCTGCCAAAACAGAGAACGGAAAGTATGACTGGGGTCGCATGACGGTCTGGCTTTACGATATGAAAACCAGGGAGGACCGTGTGATTGTGAACGACTTTCCGTCAGTATATATTGTATCAAACGGGAATGATCTGTATTATACAAGATATGTGGATGATCCGCCGCTTCTTGGGTTTGATCAAAATGAAAATAAAGAAAAATACAACCGTTCCGGTGGGATTTTATACCGGATGGATATTCGTACCGGGAAAGAAACCATTGCATTTGAGATGCCTGCGTACTGTCTGTATGGAACGCAGATATACCATGTAGGACAATATATTGTTGTCGGATATCAGAATAAAAACTATGATATGTATACCGAAGATATCACTGGTAATGGTATATGGTACAATTATCAGAAGGAGACGGGATATCTTGTATATGATACAGTCAGTACCCAGACGGCAACTTACAGAAAGGAAAGTCCATGAAAAAATTGTTTTATGTTCTGTTTTTCAGTTTGTTTTTACTTTCCTGCACAGAGCAGGAGTGCAGTTACCTGAATACTCCCACATATTGTCAAATTGCCGATACCGTTTATCGGGATTACGGCTTATCCCTGCGCAGATTTTCAAATGCGTTTCCAGAGGGCGGCAGTTTATGCTTTGATCCATTGTGCCTCCATGACGGTATTTGTCCGGAAAGCATTGCGGTCTATCATACAGTAACAGACGGAAAACATCTATATGTACGCAGTAATGCCTATTTATTTGATGGTCGGGGACACCGATACCAACAAACAGTCGAGGAGAACGGCAGCCATTATCAAATGGCAGCGTTATATAAAATTGATCTTTCTGAAGGAAGTATCGAAAAGCTGGTTGAATTTTCTACAGCAAACGGTACAGTTACAGGGGTTTCCACGGATGGAACGTATCTATACTATGTGGAAGCAAAGTATAAAATCATGGGGGAAGATGGAGATTCTTATGGAATTCCGATGCGTGTCCCATGCAAAGGTGGAGAAGCGGAACCATTTCTTGATGGGGAGTGGTCTGCTTTTGCAGAAATATATGCGGATGCAGACCATTATTATGTTACCGATGACGGTGTTTTCACTGTTATCGACCGCAAAAACGGCAGTGTTACAACTGCCCAGATACCGGCTGTCTATACTGATGGAATTATTATACATCACGGGACGGTATATTTATATGGAGCAGCAGAAACTATTCCATATCAAATAAACACAGCCTTTCTTTTTTCCAGAGACGCATTGTGGAAGTGGAACGGGGAGACGTTTGATTGTGTCATCCCTGATATCGATATGCTTGTATGGGATACAGATGGTGTATGGTACACCAAAATGATGGCAGAAGAGGACTTTGTACATGTGGGTACTGCGGAAAGCTACGATGGAAAGGGAATGTCGCCATATGATTTTATCCGCACGACAACAGGAGCGCTGTATTATCACGATTTTTCTACCGATGCCGAAACGGCATATATCCTTGACAATGTGAATGTAAAGGTGGAGCCAATCGGTGCTGCAGGCGGATATATCATTGCGGCATGCAATGATATGGATAAATTGCAGTTTTCCTATGAATATAAGAATCTGAAACCAGAGAAAGACGGAACAATCTCCATTCAGGATGCCATCCGAGGAGAAAACGATTGACAAAGGAAGCTTTCATAAGTGAAAGCTATGGTTATGGATATGAAACTTACAATACAAAATATTTCAAAATCGTATGGTGCAGCAACGGCACTTTTTCAATTTACTGCGACACTGGAACCCGGCATTTATGCACTGCTTGGACCAAACGGTTCCGGAAAATCGACGCTGATGAATATTTTAACGGATAATTTAAAAGTGGATTCCGGCGAAATTACCTATACCGACGACATGGGACGAACTGAAAATGTTCTTGATATGGGTGTCCGCTTTCGTGAAAAGCTTGGATTTATGCCGCAGTATCCGGGGTTGTACCAGAATTTTACGGTTGAGCGATTTATGTGGTACATGGCGGCATTGAAGGGGATTGGAAAAGCAGAATCGGCACGGAGCATTCCGAAAATTCTTGCTGCTGTGGAATTGGACGATGTGCCGAAACAGAAAATTGGCGCACTTTCTGGCGGTATGAAGCAGCGTCTGACGCTTGCACAAGCGATACTTGGTGATCCGGAAATCCTCATTCTTGACGAGCCGACTGCCGGACTGGATCCAAAGCAGCGTATTGTGATTCGGAACTTTATTTCTAAAATTTCGTTCAATAAAATCGTGTTGATTGCAACGCATGTGGTATCGGACATTGAATTTATCGCAAAGGATATCATCCTGTTAAAAAAAGGGAGGATTGTAGACAATGCGCCGCCGCATATACTAACAGCAAAGATTGATGGCAAAGTGTGGACGGTTCCTTGTATGGAATCAGAGGTACAGATGATGCAGGAGCAATTCCGCGTTACCAATATTGCACGGGATGAGAAATGCGGTTCTGTGCTTTTACGTATCCTGTCCGATGAAATACCAACCGGTTATGCCCAAACAGCGGCACCGACATTGGAGGATTATTACCTGTATGTGTTTGGAGATGCTTTATAACTAAAAAACTTTATCTATATTTTATTGGTTTCTCTGTTTAAAAGTTTTTGCGGAGGAGTTTCGGGCTGTCGCATTAACATGCTCCATCCTATAAAATTCGTCTTTTCACTTTTTCAAGCGAAATTTCACAGTGTATTTTTGACAAAATCCACTGTGAAAACGCCGAATTCGGATCACTTCGTGATCCCGGGCTGTTGCAAGTTGAAAACTTGCAACAGCCCCATCGAACTCACGTTAAAATTAAAACACATTTGCAGCGTCAAGTTTTTTTGCAACCAACTTCACATTTTCCTCGATTTTCTTTGTCCCATCCACACAAAGGATGGGGCATTGTAATTTTGCAATCCAATGATCTACCATTTCTTCTTTTCGTTGATGAACCATATCAAAAAAGCGTGATTCCTGCTCGTATAGGTCACCGCCGGGAAGCATACGGTTTCCGAATTTTTGATATGAACGGTTCTGTACACGCTGCATGCGGATTTCTTTCGGAACTTCAATCCGGATCGCATACCGGAAGCAGTTTATGACAGCGTCGCTATAGTTTCCGATAACAGAAGCGAAAACGAAATGATCGTGATTCGCTATTTCTTGGAGCAGCAGTGCTTCTGCCTCTGTCTTCGTCCGAGGAGACGCATAAAGGTATGTGGGATTATCCTTTGGAAAAAATAAATCCTCATTGTCGATAAAATGATACTGTAGTTTTTCTGCGAGCGCTTTCCCAAGCGTGCTTTTTCCGGCACCGTTTAAGCCGCATACGATAATTCCTGTTCCCATTTATATTCCTCCGATTCTTATGTGTTGTATAAAATGTTTGTAAGTAATGCTTTTCGGTTCCTTCTGTTTGGCGTGAAACAATGCGTTCTGCCTATATGATACATAGAACTACAGATTTTGGCAATGCGGAAAATTGATGAGATCATCTACCTTTTTCTGATGCCGGATGCTCCATTCAGACAACCATTTCATTTAAAAGTATGAATCCGCGATTTTTGGTTTAAAAAATAGAACGATGTCGCATGCCAAACAAAATATTGACAATACATAAATAATTTTCATATAAATTCTTAAATTGCTGACAAAAAGGAAAAACTGTGCTATAATATAAATGCAATCAAAAAAATAAAGGAGCTGAATTTTATGGGATTTTTCAACGGTAAAACAATCATCATCACAGGTGCCGGCAGAGCTGTATTGAGCGATGGGAAATGTGGCTCTATCGGTTATGGCATTGCAACGGCCTATGCAAAGGAAGGCGCAAACCTGGTTATCACAGGCCGCAATGTGAAAAAGCTGGAAGATGCAAAGAAGGAACTGGAAGAGAAATATGGCATTAAGGTGCTTTGTATTCAGGCGGACATCTGTGCAGACGCAGACAACAAAGCGGTGGTTGACAATGTCATCAAACAGACAATTGACACCTTTGGCAGAATTGATGTACTGATCAACAATGCGCAGGCATCTGCTTCCGGCGTCACATTGGCAGATCATACCACAGAGCAGTTCAACCTTGCGATGTATTCCGGACTTTATGCCGTATTCTACTATATGCAGGCTTGCTATCCGTACCTTAAGGAGACGAAGGGATCTGTTATCAATTTTGCTTCCGGCGCAGGCTTGTTTGGCAACTTTGGTCAGTGCGCATATGCAGCAGCCAAAGAGGGTATCCGCGGACTTTCCCGCGTTGCAGCAACAGAATGGGGCAAGGATGGCATCAATGTCAACGTGGTCTGCCCGCTCGCTTGGACGTCTCAGCTGGAACAGTTTAAAAACGCATATCCTGAAGCGTATGAAAAGAATGTGCATATTCCGCCGATGGGACATCTTGGTGACGCAGAAACGGAAATCGGTCGCGTCTGTGTGCAGCTTGCAACGCCGGACTTCAAGTTTATGACCGGTGAAACCATTACATTGGAAGGCGGTCTTGGTTTAAGACCTTAACGATTCTTTTTTCAAGAAAAGCGGGCTGTTGCAAGTTCATGCGGCAGCTCGTTGATTTTTATCGGAAATCGTAATACTTAACATAAGTTCGATGAGGAGGGCTTTTTGAGAAAAGCACCTCCTCAAACTCCACTGCAAAAACTTTTAATCTATATAAAGCTTTTTAAAAAGGGTTTTGGGAAAAGTTTTCCCCGAGAATTCTATCGAACTTACGTTAATTATATATTGTTCAGCTTTTCATGTTCGCTTTGCAGCATATAAAGGTGATAATAGCTTCCATGCTTTTCAATCAATGCTTCGTGAGAACCCTGTTCGATGATTTCCCCATGAGAAAGTACCAGAATCCGGTCTGCGGAGCGAATGGTAGAAAGTCGGTGTGCAACGATGAGCATGGTACCGATAGATCGCATCTTTTCCAGAGAATCCTGAATCAGACGCTCTGTTTCGGTATCAATATTTGCAGTTGCTTCATCTAAGATCATAACTGCGGGCCGGTGCAGAATGGTGCGCGCAAAGGAAAGGAGCTGCCGCTGTCCGGCAGAAAAATTGCTGCCGCGTTCCCGTACTTCTTCATCCAGACCTTTGGAAAATCGATTGATGAAGTGATCTGCATTTACATAACGGCAAGCCTGCATGATTTCCTCATCTGTGCGATCCGTTAAACCAAGTGTCAGGTTATCGCGGATGGTTCCAGAGAAAATGAAGACATCCTGCGGCATCTGACCGAAGTGACGGCGCAGAGAAGAAATTTTAATTTTCCGGATATCAATGCCGTCAATGAGAATTTCTCCCTGTTGAATGTCATAATTTCGGCAGATTAATGATAAGATCGTAGTTTTCCCGGAACCGGTTGCACCGACAAATGCGACGGTCTGACCTGCTTCCACACAGAATGAAACATCCTTTAATACCCATTCGCCTGGCACATATGCAAACCAGACGTGGCGGAATTCGATATGACCGTCCGTATGTTCCAGTGTAATCGCATCCGGTGCGTCAACGACGATTGGCTGCATATCAAAAATTGTGAAAATCTTTTCTGCTGATGCAAATGCAGCCTGCATGGTATTGAATTGATCAGCTAAGCTTTGAATTGGATTGAAAAACTTGGAAATATACATGTAAAAGGAGACAACGGTACTGCCTGTAATGATTTCTCCAAACAATGGCGTCTCTTTTATATAACCGCGCCCGCTCAAATACAAAAGGAACAAGACCGAGGAGATATACAGCATATAGACGATGGGGCGGAAAATACCAAATACAAAAATTTCTGCATGGTTTGCACGTGCAAGCTTGTTGTTGCGGACGTTGAATTCTTCAAATTTCTTGGATTCGCAGTTGAAAATCTGTGTGATTTTCATCCCGGAAATGTTTTCTGATAAAAATGCGTTGATATCGGTATAACCGTCAGTGACTTTTCTGCGTACCCGTCTTGCAAATGCTTTGAAAATAAAGGTGAAGAGCAAAATAAACGGAACAAAGCATAGCACCATCAATGTCAGCACTTTGTTGAGAATCAGCATAGCGGCAAGGACACCGAAGAGCACGACAAAGTTCTTTAACAAATTGATCAGCACATTGATGAACATCATAGAGATGGTGTTCATATCGTTGGTGACACGTGTGACGAGTTTACCGACAGGAATGGTGTGCAGCTGCTCATGTGAGAGATTTTCCATATGTAAAAATAGATCCCGGCGCAGTGCAGAAATGATTTTTTGTCCGGTTTTTTGCAGTACAATAGACTGTACATAGGTACATACGAGTGAAACAAGCAGAATCCCTGCATAAACCATGACATAGCAAAGCAGTGCAGACATTGGAAAATCGTGTGTGATCAGCTTTTCAATTTCACCGACAATCCACGGTGACAAAATATCATATGCGATGGAAAACAGCATGGTAACTGCAACCAGAAGATACTGTTTTTTATAAGGCAGGGCATAGGGCAGCAGCCGACGCAAAAGCGCTCTGTCGTTATGTGTGCGCTCATGTGCGCTTTCTTTTTGGGGCATGCGCCGCAATGCAGCATATGCGATGAGAAAGACGATAGAGAACAATCCGATGATGCTGCCGATGACAAGAACTGGGTACCATTTGCTCATAGAAGTTCCTCCGTTTCTGCGGCAGAATCGTTTTGCGAAACAATCGTGTCCTGCATGACAGAAGCGCTCTCAAACTCTTGTTTTTGTGCGTCCAATTGCTGTAATGCAACCATTTTACGGTAGGTCGGACAGGTTTCACACAGTTGTGCATGGGTACCGATACCGCACAGTTTTCCGTTATCCAAAACAATAATCTTATCCATCTGTTCGACTGTAGAAATACGATGTGCGATTAAAATCGTTGTCTTTCCATGCCGTGTGCGTTTGAGATTTTGGATGATGATACGTTCGGTTTCCGTGTCCACAGCGGATACGGAATCATCTAAAATTAAAATAGATGCATCCTTCATCAGTGCGCGTGCAATGGAAATCCGCTGTTTTTGACCACCGGAAACTGTAACGCCGCGCTCACCGAGAGTCGTCTCATATTGCTTTGAAAACGATGTAATATTTTCATGAATATCAGACAGCTTCGCCGCGTTTTCTACCGCCTCCATAGAAGTCTGCTCCGCAGCAAAGGCGATGTTGTTTGCAATGGTATCACTGAACAGGAAGTTATCCTGCGGGACATATGCAGAAAAACGGCGTACTGTACGGATTGGAATTTGATTGATATCATGACCGTCCATGAAAATCGTTCCATCCGGAACATTATAGGTACGCAGAAACAGGTCCACCAATGTGGTTTTTCCGGCACCTGTTTTGCCAATAATCGCAACATTTTCACCGGCGTTAATATGCAGGGAAATGTCGGACAGTGCATCGTATTCAGCACCCGGATATCGGAAGGTCAGATGTTTTACCGTAATTTCACCGCGGAGTGCATCAATCGTTTCGACATCCGCACGGTCAACGACCGCAGGTTTGGCATCCAGCAATTCACGGATGCGGTTAAGGGAGGCTTTTCCGCGCGACTGCATCTCAATCAACTGCGAAATTGCCATAACCGGCCACACAATTGATGAAAAATATCCGATGAATTCTACCAGCATGCCAGGGTTGAAAACACCCTTGTATACAAGATATCCACCGTAACCGAGAATCACGCAAATCACGGATTCCACAAACAGAGTGACACCGATGTTTACAAGCGTTGAAGTGCGTGTGTAGGAAACATTGGCATCTTCGTTTTTACGGTTTAAGCGTTCAAAGGAGCATAATTGAATGGTTTCTTTGACAAACGCCTTAATGACGGCGATACCGGAAAAGTTTTCCTGTGCAAAATCGGACAAATCCGAATAGGCTTCCTGTCGAATATCCCATTTTCTGGTCATTTCTTTGCTGACAATGGTGCCGAGGAACAACATGATCGCCATAGGAATCATGGAAAAAACGGTCAGCAGCAGATTCATACGCGCCATTTTGGAAAGAGACAGCAGCCCCAGCATGAGTGCATCTGCAAATTCCATCATACCTACGCCAAAGCATTCCCGTACGGTTGACAGATCATTGGTAAACAACGACATCAGATAGCCGACTTTATTTTCCTGGAAATATTCTGTCGAAAGGTCTTTGGTATGATCGAACATTTCTGCACGCAGCTCTGTTTCTACTTTTGTTGCCGAACCAAAAAAACAAATTCGCCAAACAAAACGTCCAACAACCAAAACCAGAATGACGAATATCAGAGGACGGCAGATTTCATCCAGTAGCAGGTCCATTGTAAACGGCTTTTGCGTTCCGTCTGACAGAACAACCGCTTCTCCCATCAAACCGTTGACTACCATCCGGTAAAACTCCGGCACCTTCAACTGTGCAAAATCTACACAGAACAGCGCGATAAATCCGATGCACAGTGCCAACAAATGCTTTACATAATATTTATTCAGATATTTGCCGAACAGCATAGGTATCCCTCCTTTACAGATGCTTTGATAGGCTATTATAAAACTTCATTTTACAATTGGTTTTATCCCAAAAACAGGTTTTATTATACCATAAGAATCAATAAATGTCAAGTATTTCAGTTTATTGTCCACGTTCGTTTCATAAATTAAAAGCCGAGCACGTAGAAAGAACCTTAATCAAAAGTGAATCATTCAAAAGGCAATTAAACATATTTTGTCGAATGCTTGTCTTCTTAACTAAAGAAGGAATATATTGTTTGTGTAATAAT
>JAGAVJ010000049.1 GCA_017942005.1 Clostridia bacterium
ACAAAATCCGCCTGCCCTACTTCCGTCGAAAAACGTCTGTCCGCTTCAATCTGCCTATGTCGCAGATGTTGCAACCAGCCCCTTTCCAGCGTCAACCGGAAACAAAGGTATAACACACTAGACTTTGCAAGCAAAATCGTGTGCCAACAGGGATGCTTCTCGCCCCTATTGGAAACCCAGAGCCAAAGGGATGCGTCTTGCCTGCTGGCTCGGTCAGTGCTTCTCCACCGGAGATCCGCACCCCTCTGGACACCTGCAATTTTTTTAGCACGACGGTACCCAAACTGTAAAAATGCAGTTTGCAACCGATGCAAAGAAAATACAAAAGGAAGCATCTGCGCTGTGATCGTGGGAGCGCAAATCTTCCTTTTGACGCTGACAATCTGAAATTGATTTGATGCAATTTCAAATTATCAGCATCTGCTGCGGCAGAGAATATGAAAACAACCTTGGAGGATTTTGATATGATTACAGGAGAAATGAAAAATAAAATCGATTCCATTTGGGATACGATTTGGACAGGCGGTATCACAAGCCCCATTACCGTTCTGGAGCAGATCACCTACCTGATGTTTATGAAGCTGTTGGATGATAATCAGCTGAAGGCCGAGGCCAACGCGAATCTGCTTGGCGTTCCCCTGAAGAACAAAGTGTTTCAGGACGGCATTTGTGTGATCAGCGAGAATCCCCGCGTAGAAACGGAATACAAAAATCTTCGTTGGAATGTGTTCCATAACTTTGAACCCGGCGAAATGCTGACGAACATCCAAACCTATGTGTTCCCCTTCATCAAGACCATTGGCGAAGGCAAGGACACCGCTTTCAGCCGCTACATGAAGGATACCGTTTTCCTGATTCCCACGGCAAAAGTGCTTGCAAAGGTTGTGGACGGTATCGATGCTATGGATATGAACAACAAGGACGTCATGGGGGATGTTTACGAATACCTGCTTGGCAAAATCGCCGCTGCCGGTGAGAACGGCCAGTTCCGCACCCCGCGCCATATCATCAATATGATGGTGGAGCTGATGCAGCCGACTCTCAAAGATTCCATCCTTGATCCCGCCATGGGCTCTGCCGGTTTTCTTCTGTCCAGTGCAGCCTATATCAGTGAACATCAGAAAAAGGAACTGATGAAAACCGAGAATATGCGTTATTTCAAATCCGGTCTGTTCTCAGGCTTTGATACCGACCAGTCCATGCTGCGAATCGGCGCAATGAACATGATGCTCCACGGTGTGGAAGATCCGCACATCACCTATCAGGATTCTCTATCCGGTGAGAACACCGAGCGGGATAAGTATTCTCTCATCATGGCAAACCCGCCCTTTACCGGCAGCGTATTCCAGGAGGAAATCAGCAAAGACCTTCTGGGACTGTGCAAGACCAGAAAAACCGAGCTGCTCTTTGTTGCGCTGTTCACGAAGATGCTGAAGGTTGGTGGTCGCTGCGCCTGCATCGTCCCCGATGGCGTGCTCTTTGGTTCCTCCAAAGCACATCAGGCGATCCGACATGAGCTGGTGGAGAACCAGCAGCTGCAGGCTGTGATCTCCATGCCTTCCGGTGTGTTCAAGCCTTATGCGGGAGTGTCCACAGCGATTCTGATTTTCACCAAGACAAATGCCGGCGGCACAGAAAATGTCTGGTTCTATGATATGAAGGCCGACGGATACAGCTTGGACGATAAGCGATCTGAAATCAAAGAGAATGATATCCCGGATATCATTGCCCGGTTCCATAATCGTGAGGCAGAGGCTGACCGGGAGCGTACAGAACAGAGCTTCTTCGTGCCGAAGCAAGAGATCGTGGATAATGGGTACGATCTTTCCATTAATAAGTACAAAAAGGCAGAGTATAAAGCGGTTGAGTATCCATCCACTCTTGAAATCATGACCAATCTGCGTGAATTGGAGATGCAAATCGGTCAAACGATGGATGAACTTGAAAAACTGTTAGGACTATAAATTCGTATTTGTGGGGATGAATGATGGTTAAGCAATGGGTGAAAATATCTGACATTCTATTCTTTCAAGAAGGCCCGGGTGTTAGAAATACACAGTATACAACAGAAGGAGTAAAGCTACTTAATGTTGCAAATCTTGTGGATGGAAAAGTCGATTTATCAACTTCTGATAGATTCATTTCTGAAGAAGAAGCTTATGGTAAATACAAGCATTTTCTTTGTGATGAGGGAGACTTTATTGTTGCAAGTTCAGGCATTAAGGTCGATTATCTCGACAAAAAAATGGGGTTTATAAAAAAAGAAATGCTTCCGTTGTGTATGAATACGAGCACCATTCGATTTAAAGTTTTGGACAAAGACCAACTCGACATCAGATACTTCATGTATTATGTGAAATCTCAACATTATAAGAACCAAGTTGCTTTTCATATTACCGGTTCTGCACAGTTAAATTATGGACCAAGTCATCTTAAAAAAATGATTATGCCGCTTATTAGTATTATAGAGCAAAAGAGAATTGTTAAAGTGCTTGATGCAATCTCTGATATTATTGAGACTCGTCAGCGTCAACTCCAAAAGCTGGATAACCTCGTCAAAGCTCGATTTATCGAACTGTTCGGCACAGTAAAGGATAATCCATGCCACTTCCCGACAGCAACACTGAAAGAGGTTTGCCATAAGATCACAGACGGAAAACACGGCGGGTGTGAACAGGAGGCAGATTCGGGTTATTACTATGTAGGTGCGCGTGAAATCTACGACGGAGCAATCCATTATGAAACTGCACCGCAGATCACATACGCAGATTTCGCAAAAGATTATCGGCGCTGCAACATTGAGCAGGGCGATATGGTCATTGTTAACACTGGAGCAACCATAGGTAAATCCGCGATTGCTTCCAGCCCCCTCACCGAGCGGACACTACTGCAAAAGAGCGTGGCTTTACTCAAGGTAAAAACCGATGTGATCAGTGCGGAATTTTTGCGATACTGCTATATGGCAAACCCGTCCATGTACATGGTGGAAAGTGCATCGGCACAACCGAATTTGTTGTTATCAAAAATGAACGCAACAGTTATATACTTGCCACCGCTGGAACTGCAACAGCAGTTCGCTGCCTTTGTCGAACAGACCGACAAATCAAAAGTTGTCGTGCAGAAAGCATTGGATGAAGCGCAGACCTTGTTTGATCGTCTGATGCAGGAATACTTCGGATAAGGAGAAAGAAAAATGGATGCTATGTATACGCAACCTTTAGTAGATATGGGCGTTTCGCTTGCTGAACTTGCAGTAAAGGGGACAGCTTCGGCAGTGTCTAAAAAAGTGAGAGCTGCCAAAGAAATAAAGGAAATTGAAAAACTTCGGACAACCTACGATGAGATCATCAATGAAATTCTTCTTGAACGAGAAGAAGCAGTAAGAATCGCACAGGCCTATAAGTCCGAACTGGATCGAATTGTGATAAGCGATGACGATATTGTGCATCTACATAATACTGTTGCCCGGCTTCTCGAGATCATCAAAGCCTTTCAGCTTGCAAGTGCTTTGGTTAAAGGCGAAGAAGAAATTGAAAAAGTTAAAAAGCAGGTTGAAAGCTACGAGCAGATCAAGGAGCTGATCAGCGTGGACACGCTGAAAACAATGCAATTGCTTGGATTCAACTATAAGGCTGCAATCGGCGAGCCGCTAACTCAGATTTGTGCAGATGCAATTTCAAACATTGGCAGTAAAAGCAAAGCAAATGCATCTTCGCAGAAAAAGCGCTGAAAAGTAGAAAATATCTTTTCAGGTTACATTCGTTTTCTATACGGAGGAACCCGTTATGACATTGGAACAAATGGATTCTAAACTTGTAAAAGCACAGGAGGCTGAAATGCATCTTGACCGTGCGCTTCTTTGCCGAGCGCTTTTGGAGGATGTAGTTGACTTTATTTACAGCAAAGTCGGCGCTAAAAAACCACCCAAAGCCTCTTTGTTGGAACTGATCGACAGCCCTGTTGTAACCGGTTACATCAACGATGCGGACACGATAAATTCCCTCCACTATGTCCGTATTCTCGGCATGAATGCCAAGCACGGCAGAAGTGTCCGCAAAAAGGAAGCCAAGCTTGCGTATGACAATATAGCTTACTTGATCGGCTTAATTGCCTCCAAGGAGAATGGGACGGAGTCCGCCTATCGAAAGCCGCCATATATGAGCGAGGCTGCCACCCGCAGGCTGTACATTGATCTGTATCTGAAAGAGGCCGGTTGGGATGTTCTTGATGTAGAAAATCTCGCCCAGCCTGCCAAAGCCGGTATTGAGATTGAAGTGCAGGGGATGCCCAATGCCCACGGTGTCGGGTACTGCGACTATGTTCTCTACGGCAAGGATGGAAAACCGCTGGCCATCATCGAGGTCAAAAAAACCTCCGTTGACCCCGAAAAGGGACGCCATCAGGTTGATTTGTACGGCGAGTGCATGAAGAAGGTATATGGCTATAAGCCTGTTCTGTATTACACCAACGGCTACAGCACAAAAATCATTGACGGCATTTACCCGGATCGCCCTGTCATGGCATTTCATACCATGGAGAATCTGGAATTGATGCTCCAGCGGCGAACCCGCGGTGATATTACCGATCTGACCATAAACGATGAAATAACCAACCGCCCATATCAGAAAATAGCAATCACCAATATCTGCGAATGGCTGAACGCTAAACATCGCCGTGGCCTGCTTGTCATGGCTACCGGCACCGGAAAAACCCGTGTGGCTATCTCTCTGGTCGATGTGCTTACTCGCAATAACTGGGTGAAAAATGTCCTTTTCCTTGCAGATCGCACCTCTCTGGTCAATCAGGCAAAGCGCAACTTCGCAAAGCTGATGCCGAATATGAGTGTCTGCGAGCTGTCTGCTCCCGGGGAAAAGGATTACAATGCCCGTCTGATGTTCTGTACTTATCAGACCATGATTAACTATATCGACGCGGAGGACAAGCGATTTTCTGCCGGAAGATTTGACCTTATTATCATCGACGAAGCTCATCGAAGCATTTTCAACCGTTACGGAACGATTTTCAAGTATTTTGACAGCTTCCTTGTAGGACTGACGGCTACGCCGAAAAATGAAGTGGATGCCAACACCTACAATATTTTTGGCTGTGAAGCAGGCATACCGAATTTCGATTATTCTCTCGAAGAAGCGATTAAGGACAAGTACCTTGTTGGGTATCATGCAATAAGTCGTTCTTCTGAACTTATGGAAAATGGCATCAAATACTCCGCACTTACGGATAAACAAAAATCACAGCTTGAGGAATATGTGGAAGAAGACCCTCCAACGCCCGATTTTTCGATTTCCGGCGATGTGCTGTTCAAGTACTTGTACAACAAAGATACCTGCCGAAAGGTCATCGAGGAACTGATGAAATGGGGGCTGCGCGTCGATAACGGCGAAACCATGGGCAAGAGTATCATTTTCGCATACAACCATAAACACGCCCAGATGATTGTGGACTGCTTCCATGAGATGTATCCCGATTATCCGGCGAACGCCTGCCAGCTTGTGGATTACTTTGTCAATTATGGCGAAGATCTGGTTGTAAAGTTCGATGAAGACCCGGAATTCCGTATAGCAGTATCCGTTGATATGCTTGATACGGGCGTTGACATTCCTGCCGTGTTGAACCTTGTATTCTTCAAAAAGGTTCGGTCAAAAATCAAGTTCGTTCAGATGATCGGACGCGGAACCAGACTCTGCGAAAACATCTACGGTCCCGGCAAGAACAAGAGCAATTTCCTGATCTTCGACTATTGCGGCAATTTTGAGTATTTTGATCAGCACCCGGACGGGAAAGAGGGCAAAGAAATGATTACGCTCTCTCGGCGGCTGTTCCAAGTGAGACTTGATATGCTGTATGAGCTCCAGCGAATCGAATATCAGGAAGACGCATGGTATCATGCCTACTACGATCATATCAAAACGGAGCTGCATAACACCGTCATCAAGATTAAGTCCCATGACAGCCGGATTCAAGTTCGGGAAGGGATGCAGTATGTAGATAAATACTATAATCTCGATACATGGACGTCACTTTCGCCGGTCATGGTCAAGGAAGTCTTTATTCATCTGGCACCGCTGATCGACAGTGGATTGAACGGTGAATACCTCGCAGTAGCGTTTGACGTGCGTATGTATTACATTGAAAAAGCATTGCTTAAAAACAATACCATCACCAGTATCAGCGACCATGTGAAGAACATCCGGCTGATTGCACAATATCTGCTGACCGAAAAAGCATCTGTCCCGCAGGTCTTAGCGAAAGCGGCGGATTTGAGAACTATCATGGGCGAAGATTTCTGGACTGATCCAACCGTTATGGATTTGGAAAGAATGAGAAGCTCGCTGCGTGATCTCATGCAGTTTCTCAAAGGGCATGAAAAAGGCAAGTTTGATATTGATATTCCGGACGATATTGATGACTCCGACTTTACACCGGATGATACGGCGATTGACATTCGCACATATCGTGAGAAGGTCATTGATTATCTGATGGAGCACAGCGACAACGAAGTGGTTAGAAAGATTCATAATCTTGAACCCATTAACAATGCCGATTTACAGGAGCTTGAAAAAGTCCTGTGGCATGATTTGGGAACTCAGAAAGACTATGAGGAAACCACCGATATAGATAATCTGGCCGCTTTTGTCCGCAGTCTGATCGGATTAAGTCAGGAAGCCGTCAACGAGAAATTCGGCGAATATCTCAGCGGAAACCTGCTGAACTCTCAGCAGCAGGAGTTTGTACGTATAATCATTAACTATGTCAGAGAAAACGGCGATGTCGAGCTTGCTGATATGGTCAACACGGAACCGTTCAATAATTACGATTTGAATGAGATTTTTGGCGTCAATTTGCCTGCGATGATTGCGGTAGTCCGGGCACTGCATGATGTTGTGCAGGCGGCGTAAAACAGAGAAATAGTTTTTGGTCTGATGGCTTTTTTAATATTGACAAAACAGGGGGTCAATATGTCAAACATAACGAAGTTGTATGCCGCATATAAAGCCGGATATTTGGGCAATAATATCCTTGATACATATTTTTCCTTCATGGCGAATATTATTACTGAGGAACATTTGACCGTAGTGGAAGACACCGTTATAGCGACTAAGTTCAAGGAGCGCTATACAATGGAACTTCCGTTACCATTTATCAGGCAAATTTTGGGGGTTGGCGTGCAGAACGGGAGCTTTATCGAAGACCATGGCAAATACAGTGTAGTCGTAAACGAGATTGCCAAGTATCGTTTTAGCGAAACAGACTTTGATGTTCTTTGGGATCTTTTAATCACGAACTTCTCAGAATACTGCCGAGTGAAGGATATTGATATCTCCTCGCTTGACACCAGCTCATTTGTGTTGGATATTTTGGATGATGCAGATGAGAAAATATTGTCTGGTGAAAAAGTTGATGAACCGGATGGTATGTCTCCATCTGAATATGGATGGTATAGTTTTATCAAAGAACAGGGTGAATTGCAGACTGAACTGTATTCTTTTGTTGCAGCTCTCTCGGCAAGCAATATTACAAAGCAAGCACTGTTCCATGCGGGTGAAACGGCGACAGACTATACTGATCTGCATGTTTACTTAGATTCTCCCATTGTTTTTGCTTTGCTCGGAATGGATGACAACTCCAGAACCGAATCGTATAAACAGCTCGTTGCCGATATGATAAAAGCTAAGTGCAGTGTCCATGTGTTGGATCATAATTTTCAAGAAGTAGATAGTATCATTACAAGAGCGGCTGGGTGGGCAACAAATACCTTGTATGATTTGAGAAAGGCAAACAATGCTGCTCGCTTCTTCCATGATTCGCAGATGGACGAAACTGAAATCTCGGAATTTTGCGAAAATATCGAAACAAAGCTGAACGAGTTAGGCGTAACCGTAAAAGGAACCAGTTATGATGTTTTTCAGGATAAGTTTCAAGAAGATGAGGCCTGCCTGTTTGATATGGTCAAAACTCGGTATCTCGATCACGGCTATGAATTGTCGCAGGAAAAGCAAGACAGTATTCGGATTGACGTACAGTCTATCATAATGATTTATCGTGAACGTCAAGGGCAAACTGCGACCAGATTACAAAGTGCTAAACATATAATGCTGACCTCGAATAATGCTATTGCAAATGTCAGCAAAAAATACGAGAGCAACAGAAGCCTTCAGGCGGGACATATTCCTGCTTGTATCTCTGCCGATTTGTTTGGTGCTATTCTTTGGCTAGACAGTCCGATGCAGCTGTTGGAATACCAAAAGAAGAAATTGCTTGCGGATTGTTATGCTTTTTTAAAGCCTGACAAGGTTATGCTGGATAAGTATATTCAGTCATTGGATGAGGCACGAAATGCAGATGCCATTGACGAAAAGAAGTTCTTGTTCCTGCGTACCCATAAAGTGGTGCTTGATTCTTTGATGGATATTACCAAGGGAGATTACGCTCGTTTTAATTCCAATACTTACTTGGAAGTATATGATGATATACAGGAAAAATCCCAAAAAAAGTACAGAGACGAAGTTGTAGCTCACAAACAAACTCAGGAGAAACTGGAAAAACTTGAAAAGAAGTCTTCGGATGAAATCGAAGCATTAAAGGCTCGTATTTCATCTATGGAGGAAAGTGAGAAAAAACGTCAAGAGAAAGATTTTAACAGGCAGGTTTCTCTATGGGGATGGATTGCCACACTTTTACTTGCTGGTATCCCGTATCTCTTTTTGGTAGTTGGTATAGAGGTTGCAAAAACCCAATTTTCTGATGTTTCTTGGCGTTCCGCATACGGGATAGCAGGCACATTTATTGCGACAACTATTGCAGGTATCTTTTTTGCCACAGGGAAAAAGTGGTGTTTCAAAAAAGTGCGATCTATACTTGAAAAGCGTGAAAAATAATAGATGACAGAGCCCACCGATCATTGACCGGTGGGCTGGGTTACTCTTATTTCGTTAATCCATCAATCGATGCTCCGGTGTACCTCGGAGATATCCCTCCAAATCACCTACCAGCAGCACAAGCTGCACATACTCCAGCGGCTTGTTGTAGATCAGCCAGTCCAATTCTGACCGCTGATACATATTGTCAGCAACTTCATTCTCCACGGCGATGGTGTCGATGGCAATCATGCTGCCATCGGCAAATTTCAGTTCCACGCAAGCTGTGTCCATGTTGAACTCACAAGAAATCAATCTATCCATAAGAAACCTCCAAAATCAAAGATGTTAGATTATCCCATAATATTTCAATGCTTCTCGGATTGCTTTCTCTTTTTCCGGCGGGCATTGCGGCTGTTTAGCGTTCTCAGACTTCGGCTTATTGTAGTTCTCACGCTCGATGATACCGCACTTCTGCTTCACCTGGGCGATATACAAGCTGCTGACTTTCAAGCCGCTGTGCTCCAACACATAATCTTTGATTTCTTGGTAGGTAGCTTTCTTCTCCGCATCGGTCAGATCCAACTCGTCCATATCCAAGTTAATCTCGATATGTTGCTTCGCATTAAGTTTGGACAATAAACATACCGTCTCAACATGCTCCGTCATCGGAAACATATCCACAGGCTGAATACATTCTACACGATATCCTTTTGTGAGAACGGCAAGATCCCGTGCCAGTGTTTCCGGATTGCAGGAAATATAGACAACCTGCCGTACACGGGCATGCAGTACTGCTGAAAGGAAGGCGTGATCGGAGCCAGCGCGCGGCGGATCCATAAACAGTACATCCGGACAGATGCGGTGTTCACGCATGAAGCTGCCGGCATCTCCCTGATAGAACCGAATGTTGCGTATGCCGTTCTCCTTGGCATTGGCAATCGCGTCCGCAACTGCGTCCCGATTGATCTCCACACCAAGGAACGAAATTTCATTTCCTATACGTGCATTATCTGCACGTGCAGTACCTGCACTTGCAAGTCTTTGCTTTGTCATGTTTGCCGCAGTCAGACCAATCGTTCCAATACCGCAGTATGCGTCAAGTACGGTGTCCCCGGGCAGAATCTTCGCCATGGAAACCGCGGTCTGGTACAATAACTCCGTTCCCGCATGGTTTACCTGATAAAAAGAATGCGGTGAAATATGAAAATGCAAACCGCACAGGGTATCGCAGACGAACCCTTTGCCAAACAATACGCGGTCCCCAATCCCGGAACGCTTCGGATCACCAAGAATCATGCCGGTATCAAAGCCGTTGACATTCTGTACGATGCTCTCAATCTCCGGATGACGTTTGTGCAGCTGTGAAATCAGTTCCGCTCTGCCTGGAAAAAACGGCGTTCCCGTTACAAGGGTCAAAAGATAAGCACCGCAGCCGTTTTTTTGAGAATTCCCCAAAGCCACCCGCACTTGTGCATGACGAAGAACGCCTTTTCCAGTTCTTACATCAAACGCCTGCAGCTTCATCTCCCGGCATAAGGATTCCAGGGTATCGAGAATCTTCTGTGCGTTTTCATCCTCAATCAAACAGTGCCGCACCGGAACAATTCGTCTGCTCTCCGCGGCATAAATACCGCCGGTCAGAACCGGCTTTCCATTCTGATTTTTTATCATCGTATAGGAACGCGTCACCTTATTGCGGTAATGCGTCGGTGTATCCGTATGCAATACAGGCAGAACTTCGCCAAAGCTGCCGAGCAGCTTGACAAGATGTTTATGCTTTTGACGCAGCTGTACATCATAAGACAAGTGCGTCATAGAACATCCGCCGCACATCGGGTATGGACATGACGTCTTGCCACAACGCTGCCCAGACGTCTCACCATGTTGTAAAGAAATTTTATCCGTCATTTTTTAATCGTCGAGCTGCCGCAGGATTTCCATTTGCAGCAGCCCCTTCTTCTCTTTCTGTTCCGGATATAAGAACGGCAAAAAGGAACCCTTTCTCTTTATACCTTCAAATATCCTTTTTCTGCAAGTGCATGGCATACTTTCTCATAAATTTCCTCAGACGGGGATCGGATCGTATGTACATGCACGCCTTCTGTCAGTACTGACAGCGGGAGCGCGTCCGCTTCTTTGACACGCTGATTGAAAATTTCGACGTCATACCGGGAGGAAAGCCGCAGCTCTCCCGTCAGTATCCCATAAATTGGATGCTCCACCGCGACGTCACACACCGTACAGCCAAAATCCACGATGGTGTTCAGCTCGTCCGCCATTTCCTCTGCCGTGTGACAGCACACAACGGTGTGCACACAGCCGACGTCTGCGGACGGTCTGCGGAGCACATATCCACGCGGCGTCGCATCGATTTCGCTGCCGGCAGAACGCAAAAGCGCAATATCGCCGACAATAATCTGCCTTGAAACAGAAAATTCCTGAGCCAGAACGGACGCGGAAATCGGTTCTCCGTGCGGTGCGGCTGTCAAGCGTTCAAGAATTCTTTGCCGCCGCTGTGCAGCCCCTGATTGTTCCAGGTCTTTCATATATTATTTGATATTCCTGTTTTTTTGTTCTGCACCGCTTGGGGAATTCCGCTTTGCAAAACAAGTAAGACAGGAGTTCCTTTCTTTGGACAATGAAAAATGCGTGCGTTCAATGGATTTTATAGGGAAAACTTTTTTTGCAAAAAAGCTTTTCCCCATACCCTTTTCAAAAAACCTTAAATTTGAGATATCATACAGATTCATACCATGGGATGATGAATCGCCTTTTTCACATCCGCCTCTGTCACCGTTCCATTTTCTCCGGTTCCTTCCAATGCGCGCCAGAACAAACCATTTTCCTGCGCCAGTCTGCGCGCCATCGGCGTGATGGCCTTTCCTGCATGATAGAACCGATTGTACAGAGCGTCAATTTCATCCCGTTTCGCCATAGATTCCGCCGCGCCGCGCTTGGTTACAGACAGCGTTGCAGCTGTAGTCGCAAACCGGCATGCATCCACAAGTGTCCGACCTTCCGCAAGCGCAGTACACAGCGCACCGTTGAAGGCGTCGCCGGCGCCGGTTGTATCAAGTGCCTGCACGCGGTATGTAAGAATTCGCGCATGGAACACGGGTGTCACCGCACCTCTCTCATCCCGTGCAAATTCCGCACAGAACACGCCCCTCGCACCGCAGGTGATAATGACACAGCGTACTCCCTTTGCCGCAAAAACACCCGCCGCTTTCAGTGCGCTTTCATCGTCGGTCACCGTAATGCCTGTATAGTGCTCCGCTTCGGTTTCATTCGGCGTGATCGTATCGATCATCGGATACCAGCTGTCCGGAATGGGGAGCGCCGGCGCCGGATTCAGAATCACCTTTTTGCCGTGCGCTGCCGCAAGCTCTAAAAATTTCTGAATCGAATCCGGATGTGTTTCCATTTGCGTCAGAAGGATATCCGCCGCCGCAATTTCTGCTTCCGCTGCTGCGACATGCTCCGCCGTCACCGTCATATTGGCGCCCGGAATGACGGTGATCCGGTTTTCCCCAGAGCCTGCGTGTACCTCGATCAATGCACAGCCTGTACTGTGATCCGGGTCGCGCGAGACAAACCGTGTGTCAATCTGCTCTCTCTCATACAGCGCTCTTGGAATATCAGCAAAAAAATCGTTGCCGATCCGGGCAATCATCGTCACACATGCGCCGGAACGTGCGGCAGATACCGCCTGATTTGTCCCTTTGCCGCCGGTAGATACCAGTACGGTGTCACCAGTCACCGTTTCGCCGTCACGCGGAAATACCGGCGTCTGCGCGGAAATGTCCACATTGGCAGAACCCAGTACCACAATATTCTTTTTTTGTGCTATACTCATATGGATACCTCTTTCTCATCAGATTATTTTAATCTTCATCATTGTCATCATCACTGATACGCCGTAAAAAACAGCTTCTTCCGCGAAGCCGTGACATCCGTCACAAACATCGCCGGAAATGCGGACAGAGTAAATGCGTGATGTCTCTTTGTTCGACAAAGAACATCATTTACCAAAAAAATCCTATCTCAAAAGTTTTTCGGGGTTTTAGGGGGATTTTTTCAAAAAGCCCCCTAAGACGTCCCCAAAAGTAAAATTGTCCCACAACGCAACAATAAGGCTGTCGGTCCGGCAGCCTTATGATCCTGTTGATACTTGTATATCGCCTGCGCCCTCATTGGACGTAAATTTTTACTTCATCCTCAATCCCGCCATCCTCAAATTCTGCAAGACGCACCGTAGAAAGAATTTCCTCCACATGTGCGCGATCCTCTTCGTCAGCATCGGGCGATAGAATATAGTAAATTTTTGCGTAGCCTGTGGCAGTGGTACCGTACAGTACCGCGCCGCTGGAACCGTCGCTGCCGGTAATTTCCGCACGACGGAACGGATATCCTGAAACCTCCGTAGATTTTGTCTTTTTGGAAAGCGTCATAACGCCTTCTCCAAGGTCAAATTCCTCACGAATTGCCTTGTCTGCATCCTTGCGGGACACGGTTCCTTCCTCATAGGTCAAAACCATGGAGTAGACATTGCCGGCATACAGCGCCGCCATATCATATCCTTCCAGCGCGGAAAGCATATCGGAGGTGTTGTCATACAAAAAACGAATGCGTCCATCCCGTGCATAATACACCGTTGGCGTAAACGAAACCTCCCCGGCATCGATTGCTGCTGCATCTTTTGCCGCTGCTTTTTGCTCTCCGCTGCATGCAGAAACCGTCAAAAGGCACAATGCCGCAAGCATCGGAAGCCATATCCGTGATAAATGGGAAAATAGCATGTTCTGTTTGCTGTGATTCATAGCGTTTCCCTCTCAGTTGACGGCAGATGTGTGCTGTGGCATTAAAAGCAGTGCATTTACTTCCTCTGCAAAGGCGCGGATATCCGCATCACCGTAGAGCGCTTCATAGTCTGCGCCGAGATAGCATGCAAACGTGGATATGTCGGTAAAACCAAGCGCCTTGTAATAAGCAAAATCCGCATGAACGACCGCTTTGTCCTCACAAAATGCCTTCGGCGGCTTTTTCCAGCCGGAATACAGGGAATTGTCAAGCCAATACTCCAGTACCTTTGCATCATCTGTGCCAAAAAGAGACAATAGAGCGGAAAGGGGCGCTGTAGAGGCACTGTTTTTTTCACAGTCCGCTGCCGTTAAAGGCGTGTGAAAATCACGGTCAAACGGCGCAAATTCCAAAAAGATACCATCGTCCGGTTTGACCGTCTTCGGAGGCTCTGTACATTCACAATACGCAAGATATGCAAGCGCGGCATTCTTGTCGTCGCGCCGGATCTCCTTTAAAATACGGTTCATCACAAGCAGCTGCTGGTCGGAGGGGGAAAGACGGCGGCACTTCTCACAGTGACAAAATCCCCCGCGCGCATCGTCCATCCAGAAAAAATAACGGTGGGTGGGATGTGAAAGCGGCTTTGCAAGGCGTCTTGCCGCATCGGCAGCACGGACTGCAATATAGTCCAGCGCTTCTGTGCTGCTCACACAGCAGTTTAAGTCGGGGACCCGTTCTCCTGCTTCATTTTCACGAAACCATTCGGGATGACGGGAAAACTCTGAGGAAGGCAGAAAATACCGCATCGCATGCATTTCATATTCTATCGCAATGCCGCGTTCCTCTGCATAGGAAAGCAATGCGCAGAACGTATCGTCTTCCATCATGCAAAGAAGCGATGCCATGGTGTCTGCCGCCGCCTGACCGCCGACTGGATGCAGTCCAATTGTCGGAATGCCATATGCAGCACAACGGTCAATCCAGACGTGTGACAGCTCCTCGGGATGTACAAGCACCGATGCTGTCGGCGCGGAGGATGTCTGCGTTGGTGTTATGACAGGAGATTGGTTATTCATAAGTACGGTTCTCGGGCTGTCGCATTTACATGCGTCATCCTTTAAAATTCGCCTTTTCGCTTTTCCAAGCGAAATTTTACTGTGTATTTTTAGCAAAATCCACAGTGAAAACGACGAATTTGGATCACTTCGTGATCTTGTTGTGATCACAACGTGATCACGTTCTGCCGCAAATTTTCAATTTGCAACAGCCCCTCCTTTCACGGTTTGTTACTGCTGCTGTTCTTTAAACGCATTCCAAAGCTCATCCAGTTTCTTCTGCGCACCCTTTTCTTTTTTCTCGTAATTGGACATAAAGTTGGTATTTTTATTGGTCAGCGGTATGGTAAATGCATTGTAAAGCGGCAGATTTGCACAATAATTACCATATGCTACGGGGAAGACGCAGGAAATATTGTAGCGGATGATATCTAACATCTGTGCGGAAGCATCGTCACGGGAATACTTCACCTTCAGTGCCGTCTCATAATATGCCGGCATAACGGTCTTTGCCGTCTCACGGGAAAGCACCTCTAAAACGGCGCCCATCATTTCAAACTTGGAGCAGGTCATCGGAATCGCACCGACATTGGCAGTATCATGAGAAGACGTGATATAGTATTCCTGTGCTTCATCCAGCTTCGGATATGGCAGAATACCGATATCGTTCTTCATATCACGGAAGGTTTCCAGTGAACGGACACGCTGATACGCGGAAAACAGCGCGTTGCCGCTCTTAAAGGCATTGTTCAAAGCCTCCACGTCTGCATAGCTGTAAGATGCGGTGTTGTGGAAAATCTTATTCAGATTTTCAAGCGTCTTTACAGAGCGTTCATTGCCCAAAGCTAACTTCGGTGCACCGTCTGCTTCATAGGTCAAGAATGTCAGATCAGAACCGATGACCCACGGAATGGAAGGTCCCCAATATCCGACCGTTGCAAAGCCGTATTGGTCATTTTCATCAGCCTTACCGTCACCGTTGATGTCCTGATATGCATCTGTAATATAGGAAAGGAACACATCGTGCGTCCAGGTACCGTTTTGTACATGGGTATACAGTTCGTCTGCGGATTCATACATCGTATTGAACATATCCTTGTTGTAAAACAGCGCATGAGCGGTACGCAGAATGTCAAGGAAGTAGTCGCCGGCAAGCAGATAGTGGACATCCTCCTGTTGGAACGCAAGGTCTGACATATAGTCTTCATACCAATAATCCTGTGAAAAATCGAAATACTGGTTGTCACATGCGTTTAAGAAATAGGCGCTCATCGACAGCGTTGCCAGCGGGAACAGATCGTGGATGATCAGCTCATATGCGTCATCACCGCCAAGGACAACGGACTGCAGCGTTTTCGGGATTGCCTCATAATTGTCTTCATTTTCTGTAAAGGTAAACTTGACATTGAGCAGTTCTTCAACATCTTTGTTGCGCTTGTATACTGCGTCCTTTACAACATCACCGGTTTCTTCCTCTTCATTCTTAATTGTAAAAAGAGAAGAACCGTGTCCGTCATAGTCATTTGCGGAAACGAGAATACGGACTTCCGCTCCGCCATAATCAAAATCTGCAAACGGATCCGGTTCCTCTGTTGCCGCGTCGACTGCGGTCGTTGTGGATGTGTTCTCAGGCGTTTTTTTATCGTCGCCGGATGGGCTGCCGCCGCATGCGACAAAGGAACCCGCTGTAAGTAACCCTGCCAGAAGAAGTAATGTGGTGTTTTTGATTTTCATAATCCGTACCGTGACTTCACATCGTTCCAAGTTTGAACCATGCGAAAGTTTCCTTTCTATCTCTATGTAGAATCGCAGCATTCGCCGCAATGCTTTTTCACCGTTACTTTTTGTCATTCGGGCTGTTTCATATCACCAAAGTACAATCATTCCCTCCAAACAAGCAGCACTTTCGCAGACTTCTGTCTTTTATCAGTAACCTCTTTTTTGCAAAGAAGGATTGTATATGGTTGGATTTCATACCGGATACACGCCTTGTGCACAAATAGAACGAAATCAATTCTTTACATATAATATTTTATCATACTTCACGGTCTGAAATGTGAATCTTCTGTTAATTCTACCGTTTTTTCCTTGTAAATTTCTGTATTTGATGTAAAATCAAACGAAAACCACCCCCATGGCAGAATTTTCAATTCCATATTTCCATTGTTTTGCGGCACTGTTTGTGCGGGAAGCGCCGAAACCACGATCTGCTGTCTGTATGGTGCCTGTGATACCTTCTTTGTTTTTCCGTCTGCTCCAACTGCATGCTTCTTTTTTTGTTTTATGGGAACACGCATCGGATGCAAAAACGCCATACGGTGTGAAAACAAGGCAATTTCTCCTGCCTGCATACCGATTTCCGATTCCACGTTCTGCACAGCGACGCGATGTCCGCCGTATTTTCCATCTCCGACAATCGGCGTTCCGTGATGAGACAGCTGTGCACGAATCTGGTGGCTGCGTCCGGTACCAAGGGTGATCAGAAGCAGCGAATAGGTGTCATACCCGTTTCCATCCAAAGTATGAATCTGTACCGTCTCAAGCACATGATACCAAAGCACAGCTTCCTTTACACCGCTGCGCATTCTGTCCACCACATAGACCTTGTTCTGCTTTGCATCACGGTACAAAAAATCCCGGTATTCTCCCATCGGTTCTGCTAAAGTTCCGGAAACCACACATAAATACTGCTTACACATGGTACGGTTCTGCACCGCTTCCGAGAGAACTGCCGCCGCATGCTTTGTTTTGGCAAACAGAATCACACCGCCGACACCGCGATCCAGACGATGAACAACGCCAATATACGGCGGTGTGTCCTGCCCGCCCGCAGATCGCGCTGTTTTCTCCTTCTCTCTGCCATTTTCCCTGTTTTGGCAGGAAGCTTCTGCTTCCCTTTTGTCTTTTTCACGTTCACACAGCCAGGAATACATATCCGGCATGCCTTCTGCTTCTCCCTGCCCAGGCTGAGAAAGCCATCCGGCGGGTTTCTTTACTGCGACCAAATCCGCATCCTCATATAAAATTTCCGGCTGGAATATCATTTTCTGCTTCCCCATGTTCTCCAAATGCATCATTCCTCTTGTTTCTTTTCATAACATTATGACCCCTCACCGATTCACGGGTCTGTGCGATTTCTTAAAAAACGAAAGAAAGAGGATTTTGTTTTCGTCCTCTTTCTCCTATCATTACCGCAGCAACACTACGGTCATAACGTCCATTTATGCGTTCGCTGCAATCCTTTTCCGCAGATACTCTGCTGCGGCAGCGGCTTCCTTTTCAAAGTCCTTGAAACCGCATTCCACCGTGACAATCCCATCATACTGCATCGCGCACAGCGTGTCTATAAAGTCCCCCTCATAGGAAGTAGTACCGGGGATATGGCGATCTGTCGACGCAATGTGACAGTGCAAAAGAATATCGCTGTTATCACGCAGCACCGACACGGCTTCCCCTTCCTGTGCCATATGGTATCCGTCTGCAAGCAGACGGACATGCGGCAATTGGAGTCTGCGCACAACAGCCGCGCCTTCTGCCACTGTATTGCACCAGTTGGTTTCCTTCTTGTTGAGCGGCTCGACAACCAGCGTCATACCGTATGTTTCGCAGCAAGCGTTGCAGTGGACCAGAAAGCGATCAAGCTGTTTTTCTGCTTCTGCACGATCCACTCCTTGGGGGATGGTACGCATTTTGCCAGAACCAAATACAACGTAACGTATACCAAGCTCTGCCATTCGTGCAATGGCCTGCTCTGCATATGTATACAGTGCCTTTGTCCCCGCCTCGTCTGTGATCATCGGCAGATGGTTTGGAATAAAGCTGTTGCATGCTTCCAGCCGGAAACGCTTTGCAGGGTCAGCAGAGAAAGAGGAAGTGACATTGCCCATATCAAATTCCTGTTTCAAAGTCAGCACATCATCCTCGGACAGCGCCATAATCATACCGACTGTAGCTTCTGCACAGTCATATCCAAGCGTTTGCACCATATGCATTCCCTGCATCAGGGTTTTGAGGGGAGACAACGGTATCGCCCCTTCTCCCTGCGGCATAAACGATCCGCCGGGAATACAGCAGCTGATTCTGATCATAAAGCGGTTTCTCCTTATTTAACGTAAATTTAATGAGGACGTCCCGCCGCTCTTGGGACGTTTTTGAAAAAAACGCCCCGCCGCTTGGGCATCCCCCAAAAACTTTTGATCTAATATTTTTAGTTTTTTGAAAAGGGGGTAAGGGGGAGGGGGAAAATCTTTTTTACAAAAAAGTTTTCCCCAAGAATAATCACAGTTTTAAAATGTTGCAGCTGCCAAGAACCTCTGCCGCACGGCGTTCCCGTTTGTGGCATGTAAACACAAGCGCCTGATCGGTACCGGTACCGGTCTGCTTATAAAGCAGTGCAATCATGCGCGCAAGACGCTTGTCGTCAAGCATTGCAAACGCTTCGTCAAAGATCATTGGCGGCAGTTCCTTTTGATACAGCATCTGCGTCAGTGCCATACGCAAACTTAAATAAGCAAGCTCCTGCGTACCGGCGCTCAGGTGTTCCATCGGCATGACCGTATTTCCGGGTTCTTTGGCTGCATTATGAGCTACTCCTGTATTATGGATTTCCGCCGTACTACGGACTGCCGCCGTAAGACGCATATCACTGTCGAGAGATACCGTATCAAAACGTTCTTTCGTCAACAGCCGCATCATCCGTCCGGCATTTGCGGTTAGACGCGGTGCAATCTCCTTGTGCAGACGCTCCGACGCACGGGAAATCGTTTGTATTGCCAAGGTATAGGCGGCGTACTGTCCGCGTTCCCTGTGCAGAGATGCATCCATTTCTGCAAGCAATGTACGAAGCAGTACGGGATCGGGTGCACAGTCCACCGCGGATGCTGCTTTTCCTTTTGGCATGCCATGATATCGTGTGCCATCATCTTTCACAGTACCAAGCGGCACAGCGCCGCCTGTCGCAAAGCCTCCGACAGAAGCAGCTGCACTGCGTGCGGCAATCTGTGCGCGCAGATTTTCAAGCTTGATATCAATGGCTTTGCAGGATTTGATATTGAAATCCATTTCTCTGAGAAGCGGCTCCATATCCAGCGGCTGCTCCCCATTTTCCGAACTGTCAAAAATCTGTGCCAACTCTTTTTTCCGCGCAAGCAATCCTGGTATGCTGTCTGTATGATGGGATGCCAGAATTTCATTGATTTTTTCACGGTAGGTATCGGCATTGGCATGCAGCTTCTGTATTTCTGCAAGCGTCCGGTCAATGCGTTCTGCCGCTGTTTCAATGATATCAGGCGTCAGGCGATCTACAGTCAAACGCGGTGTGCCGGCCGGCTGCAATTTGGAAAGCAGCAGCGCAGCTTGTCTTCCCGCTTCTCCTGCACGCAGGGAAGCTTCGGAGTTCCGCGCGGCGAGGGCATCCTTGTTTTCGTCCAGCGTATGCAGCTTTCCTTCCGACAACCGGAACTCCTCAAGGAAGTTCTCCAGTTCGTCCTCTGTAGAACAGTTATACCGGGTCAGCATGACGCCAATGCCCTTTTCAAAACGCGAGCGCGTAAAGAAGAAGAATCCGGACAGCGCACCGAGCAGCGCTGTGATCAAAATGCCGTTTTTCACCGTATCGGTATGTAACACCAGAAGGAAAATCGTCGTTGCCAGCGCAAACACTGTAAATACAAGGAACAGAATCCCAAAGACGGTAACCGCCGAACGCCGTCCGCTCAGCCGATCCAGCCGCACCAGCACTTCATCCGCGCCGCCGTCAAGGGCGACCCTTCGCAGCTGATTTTCTTTCAGGTTATCACGCCGCACAGAAAATGCCAGTTTTTCCTTCTCCGCCTGCACATCCTCCATCTCTGCCTGTGCAGCCTTCCAATCAGAGGCACATAGGTGCAGTGATGCCGCATAGTCTTCATCCGGTACATAATTGCCGCGGAACATCGTTTTCGTCAAAGCATCGGCGCGTTTTTCCGCAGCTGCCTGTCCGGCGACCAGATCCGGCAGCGCGTCTGTATCCGACAGGGACTGATACTCCGTGTACTGCTCATATACGATGCGCAGCTGGGCGGTACGTTTTTCCTTCTGCCGTTTATTCTCTTCATATTCTGCAATGGAGCTCTCCAGCGCTGTGATCTCCGGATCCGGCTGGATACTACTCGGCGCAGGAGCGGCGTCCGTGGGAACATGGACATCATCTGCAGCCACATCGTCCTGTTCTTCTTGATACGCCTGCTCTTCCCACTGTTCTTCCGACACCTTTTGTGCAGATGCCAGCGCATCGCGCCGCTTTTCCAACTCGGCAATACTGCCGCGCCCGGTTTGCGGATCGTACAGCGCATTTCGCTTTTCTGTCAAAATTCGGATGGCAAGCTTCGGGTCCAGTTCCTCATCAGCCGTATACAATATGCGTTCCATTGCCGCCTGAACAGCGTCTCCCTTTGTCAGGCTGCCGTTTCCCTCATCTCCGCTGCTGCCCCCCGCACGCTGTGCAGCCGAAATCTGCGTCACAAGCACGGTTGCCGCAAAGACAGAAGCAGAGACACCGAAAAAGGCTTCTCCCGGTTCCTTTCCAACGCAAAGCACAGCACTGCGGTCGACCGTTCCGCCATGCATCGCATATACAACGCAGTAGTCGCCGCTATTTTGTGAAAAAGGACGATAATCGCGCACACGCTCAATCCGGAACTGACGGGAAGGCTTCGCTGCCGTATCGTCGGCATCCTTTCGGCGCGGAAGCGTATACATGTCTGTACATGTGACCTCTGCCCATCCGGAAATGGCGCCGCCAGCAGTGCTGCCGTCCCCTTCTGCCGAAAGTGTACCATCTTTTACCGTACCGTAAAAAAGAAAACTTAAAAATGCCGCGATCGTGGTCTTGCCTGACTCGTTTTCGCCTTCTATAATATTCAGTCCGGGCACAAATGCAATATCACGCTCACAAAGCGCACCGAACCGGTTGATATGAATGCGGTTAATGACCATAATAATGACCATAACTTTTACTTATTCAGCAAATGCTGAATAAGTAAAATGTTATTTCCTTTCATTGTGGAGTTGCGGCATTTGCCGCAAAACACAGTCTGAAAATATCATTTTCAGACTTATGACCATAACTTTTGTTTGTTCAGCATTTGCTGAACAAACAAAATGTTATTTCCTTTCAACGTGGAGTTGCGGCATTTGCCGCAAAACACAGTCTGAAAATATCATTTTCAGACTTATGACCATAACTTTTGTTTGTTCAGCATTTGCTGAACAAGCAAAATGTTATTTCCTTTCAACGTGGAGTTGCGGCTTCTGCCGCAAAACACGGTCTGAAAACGGTGTATAAACAGTATTTTGAAAATCTGAGTGATCAGACGTGTTTCCTTTTTAAATGTTGGACTTCATTGCCGCCAGTCCGGCACGGAGTGCGTCTCCGCCAACACTGCGCATATCCTCATCTTCATCGGTCAGCGCCGACACAATTTCACGGTAAAACGCTCCCAAAAGCGTCATATCCTGCGCAAGCGCCGCATCGTGAGCGACTGTGGTACGGTCCTGTACCTCAAGCTCCGACACCTGCGGCAAAAGTGCGGACAATGCATCCTGTGTCAGTTGAATTGCCGCTGGCAAAACACCCGAAAGCGTCACGCGCACCGCCGCATCTGAATCGAGCCGCACACCGTTTTCTGCCGCTTTTTCAATGGCTTTTTGCACCACAGCCAATGCGCTGTCGGTATCGACGGCAGAGGTTCCGGTAAAATCGACATCCAGTGTTTCGTAGTGCCGTCTTGCAATCCGCAGTCTGCGCACGGAAAATGCCGTATTTCCGTTTTGGTCGGTGTCAAAAGTACCGCAGAGTGCGCCCTTAAGACCGCATTCGTCATATCCGCCCCCAACAAGGCATCCGGAATACCCAAAATACGTCCATGTACCAAACCGTCCCGCACCCTTGACACGGCGAACGCCGTCCGATGCATGCGCATGACCAAGCGCTGCATAGTCAAAGCTGAGCCGTGCCAGCTGTTCTTTCGTCACAACCGGCGGCGTACCGCTTTCTGCACCGCAGAAGCAGGACACCTCGCCGCCTGCCGTGCTGTCCTGCAAAAGGGCGGCATGACCGCAGAAAATCCGCAGAACGCCCGGCTGCTTTTCCGCAAGCGTCAGGGCTGCAAGCGGCTGATACTCGCCCATATCCGGCGCAGTATGCGCAAAGCCCCATACCTGTACTCCGATGTCCTCAAGCGGAAAACAGGCCGGAGCTGGGGTATGGAAGATATGAACGTTGTCAGAAAAATGTCCTGCATATACAGAATCTGCGGCATAATAGTCCCTGTTGCCGGGGGCTATGACAAAATGACACCGCGGCGCAGAAGCAAATTCCCGCTCAAGCAGCGCCGTTGTTTCATGCGTCAGAAATGCATGATCCAATAAATCCCCTGCAATGAGCGTCAAGCGCACATCATTCTGACGAATATAAAGCATCATCGACGAAAACGCAGCACGCAGCTCCGCACGCCGAACCTCAGCCGCATCCAGATCGGCTGCCGTATGCGGTACGTCCAGATGCGCGTCCGAAAAGTGTAGGATTCTCAGCATATTTATGATTTCAACCATACATGAGTTCAATGAATTTCATGGGGAAAACTTTCCCCCAAAAAAGATTTTTCCAAAACCCCATTCAAAAAACTTTAAGCTGGGTAAATTAACAAAAATTCGTGTATTATTTAGCTTGTTAAAAGTTTTTGCTGAGGCGTTTGAAGAGCCGCTTGTTTCAAAAAGCATCTTCTCGTCGAACTCACGTTAAATAAAGGTTGTCTCCTTTCCTTTGTGGTGTTTATCCAAGCAAATTATTGGCTCACACCAAACGCATTTCCAAGTTCCAGCGCAGCTAAGGACTTATAGTTTTGATACATGGATGCATAACTTGCTCCCTGGGTGACAGCAGAATGCACACCGAGGCCTGCCGCATTGTTCAAATAGGAATAACCGGATGAAAATGACATCGCAAAATCGGTATACGGTGTCTTGCAGATTTGTTCCATCGTATCCACAGTTTCACCGTCGCGTACATAATAAGAAAGCGCTTCGTTCAAATACGCATCGAGATAAGCGCCGCCGGATGCGGCAAACAATGCCTGCATAATGGTACCGGTCAGCTCCGGTGCCCCCACCGTGGACGGTACGCAGATCACAGCGCCGTCACCTGTATAGGCGGAATAGGTTTTCTGCGCAGCATTCGCCTTTGGCAGCGGAACCAGTCCCCAAACGGTTTCCATATCCGCAAAATGACGGACATTCAAAAGAGAACTGCAATAATAGAGCATCTTTCCGGAGGCAAACATGCTCTTGTCATCCGGCAGCGTATCGGTATATTGATACGACGCCGGCGCCGTTTCCGAATTCTGGAACGCTTTGCGCATCACAGAAACCAGTGCCCCAATGAGATCGGTATCTGCATTCAACTCCGGCGTGCGGTCAAGTCCCGACTGCACGATATGCGTCCCGGAGGAGGCCATGACAAGATTTTCCCCTTCGGTCAAGGTATAGGAGGAAAGGTTGTCTCCGTAATAGGTTGCATTTCCGTCACGGTCCAAAAGCGCACGCGCTGCCGCAGAATTGGCAAAAAACGTGTCCCATGTCCATGTGCCGCTGTCGACATCCTGATAGGGCGACGTAAGCGAAAGCCTGTCGTGCAGCGTTTTATTAAAGTATACCGCATGATAGTTTTCCGGAGAAAAGGTATAATCTCCTGCTGCCGCATAAATGCCGTAACCTGCGGAAAAGGCGTTCATCGCCTCTTTATCGTAATACCGCTTGGAAAAATCGGTAAAGGGCAGACTGCGCAGGTTGAAAATCATACCTTCCGCCTGATATCGCCCGACCTGCGACTGCGGAATGGCATAAAAATCAGCAAAATACTGTGTGGAGGAGAGGAAGGCATTTCGTATTTCCTTGTATAGCTCCTCCGCTTCATAGGAAAACGTTAGAATACGCACATTGTATTTTTCTTCTACCAGCTGGGTCCGTTTGACACGAAGCTCCGGCAGCACTGTGGAGCCGGCAGCATCTCCATCAAAGCGATCACCGAACGCCGCAGAATGGTCTGCCGCAGCAATCAGATAGTTCATGCCGTCCATATCCATATCGCGCAGCTCTGCCAAAGCCGCCTTTGCTGTTTCCAGAGAAGAACTGGGGGCGATGGGTTCTGTCGTACCCGACTCCGGCTTGTCTGCTTTTTCTGTCGTGTTTGATATGTCTGATGTGCCGGCACTGTCTGACGTCATGCTGTCCTTATCTGTTCCATCCTGCGGCGCGGTCTCGGTGGTTTTTGACGGCGGCTTGTGCACGACAATCCATGACGCGCATGCGGTCAGCTGCGTCATAACTGCCATGAGAATTCCAGCTGCAAGATAAATCTGTTTGATTCGTTTTTTCATATCGGAAGTTCATTCGTCCGTTTCTCTGCATGCTTTTTTATCGAATACTAATATTATACCCTATCAGCGCAAAAAAATCAAGTATAAACCGGTATATTTTCAAAGGAACTGCACATGATAACAGCATCCCAAAGAAAAAGGAGAAATTTCTCATGTGTGAAACACGTTTTTATTCCTGCCCTTCCTGCGGCACGATTGTCGGTATGATTCATGACGGCGGCGCACCCCTGATTTGCTGCGGTGATGAAATGGAGCTTTTAAAACCGCATACCGTCAAAGACGAAGGGGCGAAAACACATCTGCCGCACGTTACAATGGACGAGTACCGCGTTCATGTCACCGTCGGCGATGAATCACACCCGATGTCAGAGGATCATTCCATTGCATGGGTCTATTTACAGACTGACCGCGGCGGGCAGAGAAAGTGCTTTTCGACAAAGAACCATTCAAACGGCAAAGAACTTACCGTATCCTTTGCGCTGGCAGACGAGCACCCGATTGCCGTCTACTCCTACTGCGACAAGCATGGTCTTTGGATGCACGAGGTTTAATCTGCCCGATAAATAACAAGTGACTGCTGCATTTGGGTGCAGCAGTCACTTGTTTATAGAATAATAGAATTTTCGTTCAACAGCAATCGGACGGCATCAACGGTCACATCTGTCGCTCTGACTTATCTGCATACCGGAGAAGCACGTTTTTGTGTATCAATCGTTGCGTGCCATTGCATCCTTGCGGGACAGATTCAAACGACCCTTTTCATCGATTTCCACAACCTTGACCAGAACCTCGTCACCGACCTCGACGACATCCTCGACCTTCTCCACACGTCTGTGATCCAGCTTGGAGATGTGGACAAGACCTTCACATTTCGGCGCAATTTCAACGAATGCACCGAACGTCATCAGCCGTGTGACCTTACCCTTGTAAATGGCGCCGATGACAGGCTCAAAGACGATCTCTTCAATCATGGCACGTGCAGATGCAATTGCATTCTTGTCAATGGCGGAGATAAAGATGGTACCGTCTTCCTCAATGTCCACCTTTGCACCGGATTCTGCCACGATTTTCTGAATGACCTTACCGCCGGTACCGATGACCTCACGGATCTTATCCACTTTGATCTTCATGGTCTCCATCTTCGGTGCATATTCGGAAACCTCTGTACGCGGCTCAGCAATCGCCTTAAGTAATACTTCATCAATGATATAGTCGCGTCCGCGATGCGTGACTTCCAATGCTTCACGAATGATTTCGGGGGTCAGACCGTCGATTTTCAGGTCCATCTGAATCGCAGTGATGCCCTTGTGCGTACCGGCAACCTTAAAGTCCATATCGCCGTAGAAATCCTCAAGACCCTGGATATCAAGCATCGTCATGAAGGAACCGTCTTCCTCTGTAATCAGACCGCAGGAAATACCGGCAACCGGCGCCTTGATCGGCACACCGGCATCCATCAGTGCCAAGGTAGAGCCGCAGATCGACGCCTGAGAAGTGGAACCGTTGGAGGAAACGACCTCAGAAACCAGACGGATGGCATATGGGAATTCTTCGGGAGACGGCAGGACCGGAACAAGTGCGCGCTCTGCAAGTGCACCGTGACCGATTTCGCGGCGGCCGGGTCCGCGGGAAGCCTTTGCTTCACCGGTGGAATATGCCGGCATGTTATAGTGGTGCATATAGCGCTTGGATTCTTCTTCGTCGATGCCGTCGAGCAGCTGTACATCCGACATCGAACCGAGGGTTGCACATGTGAGTACCTGTGTCTGTCCGCGTGTGAACAGACCAGTGCCGTGTACACGCGGTAGCAGACCAACCTCTGCTGCAAGCGGACGCATTTGATCCATACGGCGGCCGTCAACACGCTTCTTGTCCACAAGGAGCCAGCGGCGGACGATCTTCTTCTGAATCTTGTAAATCAGTTCTTCATAAACGGATTCGATATCCGGGTATTCTTCTGTGAAATTGGCCAAAATGGCATCGCGGATCGGTGCAAGACGCGCGTCGCGGATGTTCTTGTCATCGGTATCCAGTGCAGCCATGACGTCCTTTTCACAGAACGCAAAGACCTTTTCAAACATGTCGTGATCCAGCTCGCCGGATGCAAACGCAAACTTTTCCTTGCCGATCTGACCGACAATCGCATCAATGAATGCGCACAGCTTCTTGATTTCTTCATGCGCCAGCATGATTGCGTTGAACATGTCGTCGTCGGAGACTTCCTTTGCACCAGCTTCGATCATGACGACTTTATTCTTGGAACCGGCAACCGTCAGCTCAAGCACGGATTTTTCGCGCTCCTCTGCGGTCGGGTTGATAATGAACTTTCCGTCCACCATACCGACAAAAACACCGGCAATCGGACCGTTCCACGGAATATCCGAAATGGACAGCGCGATTGATGCGCCGATCATTGCGGTGATTTCAGGACTGCAGTCGTTGTCTACGCTCATGACCGTCAAAGAGATACAGACATCATTGCGCAGATCTTTTGGGAACAGCGGGCGGATTGGGCGGTCAATCACACGGGAGGTTAAAATCGCCTTTTCCGTAGGTTTGCCCTCACGTCTCAGATAACCGCCGGGAATGCGGCCGACGGAATACATACGTTCCTCAAAATCAACGGACAGCGGCAGAAAGTCAATACCCTCTCTCGGATGTGCACTGGCTGTTGCACACGCCAAGATAACGGTTTCACCGTAGTGAATCATACAGGAACCGTTTGCAAGTCCTGCGACCTTACCGGTTTCTACCCACAGCGGTCTGCCTGCAAGCTCGGTTTCAAAAACCTTGTAATTTTCAAACATGGTTGTAACCATACTGTTTGCACGCGCAGCAGCATCTGTACAGCGAAAGCTGTACGCGGTACATCTGTACATGCTGTACCCTGCGTGCAATCAGTATCCTTTCTTTATAAAATTGGAAATGATACGGCACATCCGTGTTTAGAAGTTAACCACAAGGCAAATGAGCGCCATCTGTCTTTGTCCCATGGTTAACTGCTATACACGTCATACCGATTCGTTTTATTGCGTCAACATTTCTTCTAAAACTAAAACTTTATGAGATTCGTGGAAAAACGGTCGGGCAATCCCCTTTGATGACCCGACCGAGATACCACGTACACATCCCCCACACCGGGTTCCGTGCAGATATTCAATTACTTACGCAGACCCAGCTTTTCGATGATGGCACGGTAGCGGTTGATGTCCTTCTTCTGTAAGTAGTTGAGAAGGTTTCTTCTGTGACCGACCATCTTCAGCATACCGCGGCGGGAGTGGTGATCCTTCGGGTTCTTCTTGAAGTGCTCGTTCAGTTCATTGATACGGGCAGTGAGAATTGCAATCTGTACTTCGGGAGAACCGGTATCGGTTTCATGGGTCTTGTTGGCTTCAATGACAGCCTGCTTTACATTCTTCTGAATCATGGGTTGTTTCACCTTTCAAAATAAAATTTGTGATTTCCGAATCCCTATACGCAGCATACGGTGGGTGAATGCCCTCTGCTTGATTGTATACGAGGCTATATATCCATATACCGGGTAGGGGGAACGGTATGAGAAACGTGCCGCCAAGCGTTAAAATCTCTTTGGAGGCATTACAAATCTCCGAATTATTATATCACATTTTCCACATCTTGTAAAGAGGTTTTCTGTATTTTTTTGCGAAAACCGTTTCTATTTGTGAAAATGGAGCACAGTTCCTCATAACAAAAAAAGAACGACTCCATCTTTACATAGGGAAAAATTACGCCTGCGGTGCTGCTTCCTCAGCAGGTGTCGGCATTTCAAATTCCTTCGTCGGCGCTGCTTCCACCACATCTGCCGCATGATCCATATAGTCTCCCTCGAACAGTTCAATCAGACCATGGTCGCACTGGCTTGCAAGGTTCGGGTCGATTGGAATACGCGCAAGTACCGGAATGCCGTATTCCTGTGCCACTGCATCAATTTTGGATTCACCGAAAACGGAAATCTTTTTTCCGCAGTCGGGGCACACAACGTAGCTCATATTTTCCACAATACCGAGTACCGGAATGTGCATCATCTGTGCCATACGGACAGCCTTTGCAACAATCATGGAGACCAGCTCCTGCGGGCTTGTGACAATGATGACGCCGGAAAGCGGCAGGGACTGGAAGACGGTCAGCGGAACGTCACCGGTTCCGGGAGGCATATCGACAAACATATAGTCGACCTCATCCCAGCTGACATCGGTCCAGAACTGCTTGACCGTGCCGGAAATCAAAGAGCCGCGCCAAACCACTGGTGTGGTCTCGTCGTCCAAAAGAAGATTGACACTCATGATTTTTGTTCCCATTTTGGAAACAAGCGGAATCATGCCGGTATCGGAGCCGTAAATTTCTCCTTTGACGCCAAACGCCTTCGGGATAGACGGGCCTGTGATATCCGCATCAAGAATTGCGGTTTTATATTCTCTGCGGTTCATGAGTACCGTCAGAAGTGAAGTGACCATAGATTTGCCAACGCCGCCTTTGCCGGACACAATGCCGATGACCTTTTTGACGTTGGAGCCTGCGTTCTGTGGTGCAAGCAGGGATTCTGTGCTTCTGCTTGCGCAGTTGGAGGAGCAGGTAGCACAATCGTGGGTACAGTTTTCTGCCATTGCTGTATCAGTTCCTTTCTTTTCTTGCATGCATGAAATTGCGTGTTTTCTTTTATTATACCCCTTTTGCGCCGGAAAATCAAGTAGAATATCAGAATTTTCAATATTTTTTATATAAAAACTATTTCTTTTTTTGACTGCATATGATATAATAATAGCCGTAAAGTGAAATTGATGGCAAAAACTGCAGGATCAATGCAGATTGCCCCCTGATTTCACTTCACAAAATAGAGTAGGCCGCTGTGCGTCAAGTGTCCGGGAGACGGGGAGTTGTTCCCGGAACGAAAGTGATTTTTTCCTTATTTTTTAAATAACGTGAGTTCAATGAATTTCATGGAAAAAATTTTTGAAAAAATTTTTCCCATTCCCTTTCGTTAAAAGTTTTTGCGGAGGAGTTTGAGGAGGTGCTTTTTTCAAAAAGCACCTCCTCATCGAACTTGCAGTGTAAAAAAATCGCAGCGATACAGTAGCCGCATCCCGCTAAGGAGTGAAAATTGAATATGAAAAAACGCACATCCCCTACCCCCAAAACACAGGATACCCTGTTTTCTACCCCCTTTTCCGCCGCGTACTGGAAGGATGCAGCCGCGTCGCTGTGCTCCACACGCATTCTCACCACAGCCGCACTTTTATGTGCTGTATGCGCGCTTGTGGACGTTTTCTTTATTCCGGTCGGCGGATCATTTCTCCGCATTTCCTTCTCATTTATCATCTCCGGTCTTATCAGCATGATTGGCGGTCCGGTGCTTGCAATTCCGGCAGGCTTTTTAGTCGATTTATTGAGTTTTCTGTTTTCCGGTGGTGACCCAAGCGGATATTTTCCCGGATACGCTTTATCGTCGATGTGCAGTTTTTTCCTGTTTGCACTGTTCTTTTACCGTGCAAAGCTGTCGCTTGCGCGGATTTTTACTGCCAGACTCAGTGTTAACGTCCTGATCAATGTCCTGCTTGGCAGCTTCTGGAAACAGATCTTATACGGCAAAGCATATATCGTCTATTTTATTTCAGGTTCGATTAAAAATATCGCCCTGCTCCCGGCAGAGGTCTTTCTCATGCTGCTGCTGTACCGCCGCCTTGTTCCGCTTTTGGTCAAAATGAAGCTGATTCCGCCCACAATGGAGATCACACAGACAAAAACACGCGATTATATCATCTGCGGTATCGCCACTGTCGTCGGCATCGCGGTATTGATCGGATATTATTACTATAAACAACAGGCAGCGTAAGCTGCAATCCACCTTTTTGAAAGGATCATACGCGTTTTGATACAACATCCATGTCCCCTTCGCATCATTTCCCTGTTTTCCGGCTCAAAGGGAAACTGTACTCTGGTTCGCTTCGGCGATATCCGCATTTTAGTGGACGCGGGTATGAGCTGCCGCGCAATTGAACGCGCACTCGCCGCCATTGGAGAATCCCCAAAGGATATCCGCGCCGTTTTTATCACCCATGAGCATTCCGATCATACAAAAGCACTCCCCGTCTTTTTAAAAAAATATCCGGTTCCCGTTCATCTCACAGAACCGACAGCGAAGGAGCTCATCCGCGCAGGCTTTCCCTCCGACTGTTTTGCGATACATACCGGTGTCTTTTCCGTCACCGTAAAGGATCAAATTGCAGGTTCTGAACATACCGATCAAATCTGCATCCGGTCCTTTCCGGTTCCCCATGACAGCTGCGCATGCGTTGGCTATCGCTTTTCCTTTGAGACAGCCAACGGTGAAGAAACAGAATTCCTGCCGGCAGAATATGCCGCCATCGCAACCGATATGGGCTGTGTCACAGAGGAAATCAAGAACGCCCTGCGCGGCGTCAAGGCACTGATTTTGGAGTCCAATCACGATGAAAACATGCTGATGATGGGATCTTATCCCTATGAATTAAAGCGCCGGATTCTCTCCGACCACGGTCATCTTTCAAACGGCAGTGCCGCATCATTTCTCTGTGAGCTTGTGGCGCAGGGAACCAAACACATTCTGCTCGCACACCTGTCCCCGGAAAACAACACGCCGGAGCTTGCCTATCTGACGGTACAGGCTGCTCTACAAAAGCAGGGCTTTGTGCAAAATCAGGACTTTGCCCTACAGGTTGCCCGCCGGGATTCTCCTGTAACGCTATATGATGATCAGGGTATGCGGGACTTTGTCCCGGACCCTACCAAAGGGACTTTTTGAAAAAAGTCCCTTTGGAATCTTCAAAAACTTTTTTATCTGGTTTATTTCTTTTATAACGATTGTAAATTAAAATGTTTCCTTCCTTAATTTGCTATCAACGATTTTTAAATGCCAACTTTGGAGGATTTTCTTATGCAGCCAACACCTGATTTTGCACGCCTTCCGCAATCCATCCGTACCCCTTCTTTCCCCTACGGTCACTGTCAGGGAATCGCTGTGGACACAGAGCGGGGCTGTGTGTACTACTCCTTTACGACAGCATTGGTCAAAACAGACCTTTCTGGTAACTTTCTCGGTTCCGCAGTCGGCTTGCTCGGTCATCTCGGATGTATCGTCCGCAACGGTGAAGACGGATTGATTTACGGCTCGCTTGAATACAAAAACGATGCCATCGGCAAAGGCATTCTGAAACGTGCCGCTGTCAGCGGAACTGTAGAAAACGGCTTTTACATCGCAGTATTTGACGGCGATAAGATCGTGCGTGCAGAAATGGACGCGGAGGGAGACGGCATTATGACCGCAGCCTTTTTAAAACCCGTCACCGACGACTATCTCGGCACGGCGGAAAACGGAGAGATGCACATATTCGGCTGCTCAGGCATCGATGGCACGGCAATCGGACCAATGCCGGGTGATGCTGCACAAAATCCGAAGCAGTGGCTGTTTGTCGCCTACGGTATCTATTCCGATGTAAACCGCTGTGACAATGATCATCAAGTGCTGCTGCGCTTTGATCCCGAGGATATCAAAGCACATGCAAAACCGCTCTCTCAGGAAAACATGCACCGCTTGGGAGAAGATATGGCATATGCACGCTATTTTGTCTATACGGGAAACACCACCTATGGCGTACAAAATCTCGAATATGACCCCGCACGGAACGTTTATCTGATGGCAGTTTATCAAGGAAAAAAGCCGCAGTTTCCAAATTACCCCATGTATCTGATCGACGCCGGAAAAGCGCCAGTCCATACCGTGCTTTGCGGTCTCGGAACGCAGAAGGGTGATCTTCTTTCTCTGGCTCCCGGTAATGTATATGATGATACAGCGAAAATTCCGGGAGTAGATTATCCCTATGGCGCAACCGGTATTGCAGCGCTCGGCGCGGATGACGCCGGCGTGCCGTACTACTATGTCTCCTATGACGAACATGAGGAGAACGGGTGGTATACTGTTGTCCGGCTGTGTCGGGGAGATGACGAACACTTTATTGTTCCGGCTGAGAGATAAAGGAAACCAATCTTCGGATTGTACCTTTTCTGTGCATCCTTGCGGCATACTTGAAAAAAAATTGTGAATTTTTTCGCAAAGCTCTTGTAATTTGGCAGAGAATGGTATATAATAAAAGACGTATAAGGGATAGAAATGCGGTCATGAAAACATTCCGCAGACAAGCTGTTTTCAAGATCAGAATTGCTTTTCACAAAGAAATTCTGTATCCTTGATGACAAACAGCTTCCCCATACCAAAGAATAGCTCTTGCTGCAAGCTTTTTGGAAAAGGAATCGCCGCAGCAAAAGTCTGTCAAACATCACACGGTTTCGCAAACCCAAAATTTTATAATATTTCATGGAGGACAATCAAATGTCTGTTAAAGTTGCCATTAACGGCTTCGGTCGTATCGGCCGTCTCGCATTCCGCCAGATGTTCAATGCGGAAGGTTATGAAATTGTTGCAATCAACGACTTGACCAAGCCGTCTATGCTTGCTCACCTGCTCAAGTACGATACCGCACAGGGCGGCTACTGCGGCAAAATCGGTGAAAATACACACACTGTTACCGCTGACGACGAAGCAAACACCATCACCGTCGACGGAAAGACCCTGAAGATCTATGCAGAAAAGGACGCTGCAAACTGCCCGTGGGGTGAACTCAATGTTGACGTCGTTCTCGAATGCACCGGCTTCTACTGCTCCAAGGAAAAGTCCATGGCACATATCAATGCAGGCGCAAAGAAGGTTGTTATCTCCGCTCCTGCCGGCAATGACTTAAAGACCATTGTCTTCTCTGTCAATGAAAAGACCCTGACCAAGGACGATCAGATCATTTCTGCCGCTTCCTGCACCACCAACTGCCTGGCTCCTATGGCAAAGGCACTCAACGACTATGCACCGATTCAGTCCGGTATCATGAGCACCATTCATGCATACACCGGCGACCAGATGATCCTTGACGGTCCGCACAGAAAGGGTGACCTCCGCCGTGCACGTGCAGGTGCTGCCAACATCGTTCCGAACTCCACCGGCGCTGCAAAGGCAATCGGTCTGGTTATTCCGGAACTCAACGGCAAGCTGATCGGTTCCGCTCAGCGTGTTCCGGTTCCGACTGGCTCCACCACCATCCTGACTGCTGTTGTCAAGGGTAAGGATGTTACCAAGGAAGGCATCAACGCTGCAATGAAGGCACAGGCTTCCGCATCCTTCGGCTACAACGAGGATCAGATCGTTTCTTCCGACGTTATCGGTATGCGTTTCGGTTCCCTCTTTGATGCTACCCAGACCATGGTTTCCAAGATCGACGACGATACCTATCAGGTTCAGGTCGTTTCCTGGTACGACAACGAAAACTCCTACACCAGCCAGATGGTTCGCACCATCAAGTATTTCGCAGAGCTTTAATTCTTCTGCACGTACACTTAGGGTGTATGCAAAATCTGCATAAGAAACGTGCCATATACGGTATATTTCTCATAGCAGAATGATATTGAAGGTTCCAAAAGGGATGCCTGCATCAACATGCAGCATCCCTTTTCTGCTTATGTACATGCTTTTAAAAAAATCAAAAATAATTTGTCAGCAAATGCAGAAATGCCGCACTATATTAGTGAAAGGGAAAGAGCTTTGATGCCTGCGGGTCCGGTAAAGAAAGGAGATTGTTATGCAGAATACGAATGCCGCCTGTGCAGACCTGATCATGGAATTTACGAAAAATTACATGGAAAAAGTATTCTTCTTTTGTCTCAAGAAGACCGGAAGTCAAACCGAGGCAGAAGATTTGACACAGGACATAGCACTGCATATTTTAACGGCGCTTAACAGCGGGACCATTCCCAACCATTTTTCGGCGTGGGTATGGCAAATTGCGCGCAACCGCTACAGCGTCTGGGCGGACCACCGACACCGGCAGCATGCGTCCGTATCTGCTTTTGACATCGGTGCGTATCAAATTGAGGACGATGTTCCGGCACTTTTAGACAATCTGATCCAAAGCGAGGATTTGTTCCTTTTGCGGCGGGAGCTTGCATTCATCAAAAGCGAGTACCGCGACCTTGTTGTCGCATACTACATTGAAAACACGCCGATTTCAGCCATTGCGAATTCTCTCTCCCTTTCCATCAATACGGTGCAGCAGCGGCTTCACCGTGCAAGATCCATTCTGAAAGAAGGTATGAACATGACAAAAGAATTCGGAACCAGAAGCTATAATCCAGAAGAAATCACATTTGCGGCAAGCGGCTCGCAGCCAAGCGGTCTGCCGTGGAGCGCCATCACGCGAAAGATTCCCAAAAACATTTTATTGCAGGCAAGCAATAATCCCTCGACAATCGAAGAACTTTCCATGGAACTTGGAATTGCGCTTCCCTATATGGAAGAAGAGGTATCTCTTTTGTATTCCGCCACATTGCTGGAAAAAATCGGAAACAAATATATCACAAACTTCTTTATTTTAGACAAACAGTGCCGGCTGGATATCTACAATGCACTGCGAAGCGGCTCCCCGGAGCGCAGCCGCCTGTTATGGGAGTTTATGAATGCATTCCTTCCCCAAATCCGCAGTCTGCATATTGCACAGCCGCACCAGAGCGATGACGCCATAAAATGGTTTTTAGTACCGCATATCCTTGATTTTTGCAGCGATCAGGTGACCGGAGGAGACGTATCCGAACAGCCTGCGCGTGCCAACGGAGAAACATGGGGCATCATCGGATATGAAATGACGTCTCTGCCGGAAAACACTGTCATGGGGCATACCGGCGGTGGTAATGGAGACAATATGTTCTGGGCATATCAATATGACGATTACGGCATGTGGGATCAATGCGGAAGTGAACCCCATTATGATGATATTCTGTTTTTGTGCGACTGTATCCGAGGTCACCGCAATACGGCGTCCTTTTCTCAAAGTGAAACCTCGCATTGGTCGCGCATCCAAGGCAAATATGCCCATGCATCTGTAGATGCAGGTGCAGGTGAAGACGATGCAGGAACCGTCATACCGGACATTCTGACCATCACAGAGGATGCGCTTTTGCAGCTGCATCAGATGCTGCAATCCTGGGAGGGATACACCGCACTGCTGCAAAACGTTCAAAACGCATACGATCAAATTGAAACGATTTTCAAACACTTCAGCCACAAAATCCTGCATGAGCATATGGAATACTATATCAGCATGGAGCTGTGCGCCATGCGCATGATGTCAATACACGATCTTGTCAAGGAAAACTGCCTGACCCTTCCTGCACATCCGGAACACTCCACATATGGCATGCATTGTATCCTCCGTTAATACAGCATTTTACGCAAACCGCCGGTTTCCAGCAGAAATACGGCGGTTCCTTTCTGTTTCGCATCTTATATCAAGACTTTTCATTTAATATATGATATAATGAATATCAGAGGGAGGCGAACGACTTGTACGAACAGAAGGAAGCTATACAGAACATGATCGACTGGATTGAGGAACATATTTGTGAAACGCCATCGCTTATGCAGATGGCAGAGCATATCGGATATTCGCCTTATTACTGTTCGACCATGTTTCATCAAATCACAGGAATGACGGTAAAACGCTATGTTGCCGGCAGACGTCTGAGGATTGCGGCTTTGGCGCTGCGGGACACAGATGAGCGTATTATCGACATTGCCGTGCGGTGCGGCTATTCTTCTCAGGAAGCTTTTACGAGAGCATTTCAGGCGGCGTTCGGCTGTACGCCTGCGGCTTACCGCAAAGAACCTGTTCCCATACCGCTTTCGATACGGCAAGTGGTTCTCAGCCCTGATTTTTACCGGAATAGGATAGGAGATATCTCTATGAACAAACCATTTCTGACCGAGGCGCATGTTAAATGCGAATTTATTCCCGCCCACAACTATCTTGGCGTCTGGGAAGACAAAGCGCGAAATTATGGGGAATTCTGGCAGTATCACGACTGCGACAGCATCTGCGGTATCATTGACAGTCTCAGCAATGTATGCGACCCGATTATTACAGGGCATACGGCAGGCTGGTATCAGATAAACGGAGAACGCAGATATTTTTACGGTACCGGTGTGCCTGCCGATTACAGCGGAAGAATCCCTGACAACTTTGAGATGAGGGCGTTTCCGGGAAGCTATTACCTTGTTTTCTACCACCCGGCATTTGACTACCTGAAAGACAACGGCGAAGTCATGGGCAGAGTGGAAAACCTTGCCTGGAATTTTGACATCGGCAGCTTTGGCGGCGGAAAATATGAATGGAACGAGGATCTCTGTCAATGCTATCAAAGACATTATCCCGAGGTCCTGGGGTATCAGGTGCTGAGACCGATCCGTTTGAAACAGGATATCTGCCTTTGCGTCTGCGGAAATGAAACCATTTAAACCCATTATAACATTATATAAGGAGACGCTTTCAAAAAGTGTCTCCTTATATAACGTATAACTAGGCAATTGTAAAACTCCGTTTTACAATTGGTTTCATCGGGCTGACGCAGCCCGATGGCTCCCTTTGGTCGCCTTGAAGGTGTCTTTTTTGGCGGGAAACCCACCAAAGCGACGCATTTATCGTATATATTGCTCTGCGAGCAATATATATTTTGACTTTTACAATTTGCTATAACGTATAACTGCAAAACGCTTCCGCGTTTGTTTCGGTTCTTTTCTTCTGCCGCGATATTTTTTCAACCGCTGGTTTATATCCGGTTTCCGAGCAATCCCTTTTCATTTCCCAGATTATATGGTATACTATTATCGAAAAGAAGACGTCAACTTTCAATTACAACAAAATCGGAAAGGACGCTTTTTCCATGGGAAAGCGGCGGGTATTCTAAATGGAACTGAAAATCGGAACAAACATCAAGCGTCTGCGCACAGCGAAAAATCTGACGCAGGAACAGTTGTCTGCGGCAATGAATGTGACATGCGCGGCGGTCAGCAAATGGGAACGCGGCGAAAGCTTCCCCGATATCACACTGCTTCAGCCGCTTGCGTATTATTTCGGCGTGACCCTTGACGAGCTGATGGGATACGACAGGGAAAAAGTACACGCTGAAATTGAAGACGTCATTACCCTATACCGGAACTACTGGAAAAGTGATTATGAGAAAGCGCGCAATCTCATTGTCAAGGCATATCACGATTATCCTAACGATTATTGGATTATGCATTACTATATGTGGAACATTGGCGGCGACATGGCGGACAATGATCCCAATGTTCTGCTTGCGCACAAAGAGGAATTTCTTGCCATCTGCGAAAAAATTCTGGAAGGCTGTCAGGATGAAAATATACGCCTGAACGCGTGGAATATGCGTGCCAAAATCCTGCACGCGGAAGGCAGAACCGAGGAAGCGCTGGAAATTTACCGCACCAAATTTACAAGCTGGTACAGTACCACCGGACAGAAGAGTGAGCAGTTATTTGCAAAAGATACGCCGGAATATCTGTTTCATGTGCACCGGAATGCATATGAGCTTGCCTATCTCGCCGCTGATAAGCTCGGGCGCACCGTGTTCTTTGACCGTGCGACTTCCATGGAAGAAAAAACTGCGCGTACACTGCAATACGGAAGCCTTCTGTTAAACGCCTATACAGAAACGGGCGACGACTTTTTCCTGACGCTTGCAAACGGATTTCTCGAGAGAATGGAAAACGATCTCTCCTACCGCGGCGGAACTGATGAGGAAATCATTGCTGTCATGGAGAAGCATCTTGCGGCAGTAAAGACACTGACCCAACGTATGAAAGAAAACGATGCTCTGTACCATTCTTATGACGGATTTCCAGATGAAGTGCAAAAAGATATACTGTCCTGGAACCTGCAATACCGATTGCATGCAAAAGGAGGCAGACGTGCAGAGCTGCTTCAAAATCCCGCATATACAGAAGTTCTGAAAAAATACAGATAACCTATCATGCAAAGGGAGGCTGTTGCAAGTTGAAAACTTGCAACAGCCTCCGTTCATTATTTTATGATATTATATGTATTTAAATCGGTTCTCCGTTTGCGTCAAACAACGGAAGCTTCTGTACATACAGGATATCATCGCGTTCTGCTGCGTCACCTTCCGCCAAAATCGCCATTTTCCCGGCAATCTCGCCGCCGGCTTCCTTCACCAGAGCCTCCAGCGCATGCAAAGATTCTCCGGTCAAAATGACATCGTCCACAATCAGCACCCGTTTGCCGCGCATCTTGTCCATATCCTTTTGGTCAAGATACAACGTCTGTACCCCTGCTGTCGTAATGGATTGGACTTCCGTTTTGATGACGTTTTTCATGTACAGTTTCGGTGCTTTCCGTGCAAGCAGATAATCGGCAGCGCCGGACTGCCGTGCCATTTCATGCGCAAGCGGAATGCCTTTGGACTCCGCTGTAATCATAATATCGAACGGCGGCGCTTTTTCCAAAAGCGCCTTTGCCGATGCGACAGTCAACTCCACATCCCCGAAAATCACAAATGCGCCGATATATAAATCGTCGTTCAGCGGACACAGCGGCAAATCCCGCTTGAGTCCCGCAACGTCAATGGTATAATACTCCTTCATTTCAATGCACCATAGCTTCTGTTAAGAACAAAAGCTTCCTTTTCTTGTCATTGCGGCACGGTCGGCATTGCCAGAGCGGTACAACAAACTTATGACAATGACAAAAACCGAGCCGATTTTATGAATATACTCATTATACCACAGAATCGACTGTTTGAAAAGAGGTTTCCGAGATTTTTTTCTGCTCCATATTCCCCCAGTTCCATGCATGGCAAAACAGCATGTCCACACCCATTGCCGGCACGGCAAGCAGACACCACATTGCTGAATAGGTCATGCACACCTGCCCCATCAAGTTTAAGGGCATCGTGGAGTAATCCCATACCGCAAGTCCAAGATACACATTAACGAGCAGCCCGCAGAAAAATTCCAGCACGGTAATCATCATGCCGGACAACAGCATTTTTTCCGCCGCAGGCGCCCCTTGCAGTCCCCGCCGAATCATTCCAATGGACAGAAAGCATACCCCGCCCAATACAAACATGCTTTCGTGTGTATACCCGCGGAACAATAGCTCAATCAGACAGTATACAAATCCTCCCGCCAGTATTTCCGTAAAATAAAACCCAATCCGCCGCATGATGTTCCTCCCTGTGAAGTATAAGGGAAAATCGCCCCTCGTTTTTCGTTGCTGTTAGTTTGTACCGGGGTTGGGGGGTTTATACATTTCTACATGAGATTGACGTTACAAAACCGTATATGTTTTTTATTTGACATATAAAAAACACTGCTGTATATGTTATTTTAGGCTTTCAATAGAATGATTTTCCATCTCATTGATTTTATTATAGCAAGTACTCCTTTATTTTTCAGAAATTATTTATAAAGAAGCACAAATACATTGACAATTTTCCGCATTCATGCTATACTTAAATTGATAAAACAGTCTGATACTGTCAAGGAGGTTCTGTCCTATGAAAAAGTTCCCATTTTTCCTCTGTTCCTTCCTGTTTCTCTTTTTATTTTTCACAGTCAGCTGCAAATCCAATACCGATGTACAAAAAGAATCCACATCAAAGAATACGGATACAAGTGAAGCTGTCATCGAATTAAAGGACAAGGATACAGAGGGCAGCACCGTGTCCTCTGTATTTTCTTATTCCCGTACAGCGCTGGAAAATCCAGGACAGTATTATCTTGGCGACGGCATTCAGAATCAAATCTATGTCAGTGAGGGCTGCCTGTATGTTCCGACCGGAAATTTTGCTGCAACAGGAGAAGTTGGAACGACGGTATTACAATACGGTGCGGATGGTACGCTGTTAAACGAAATTGCAATACCGGAATTTGAGGGCGCCGACGTCATCTGTTCGCGTCCCCTCTCAAACAATACGTTCTTGTACCTCTGTGCAGACGCGACCGGATTTCAAACCCAGTTGTTTTTGTGCGATGCGAAACAAACCGTCCTGCATCAGACACCGCTGTCAAGCTATTCTCAGGATATCCGGAATTTTTTGGGGGACGGCGTCCTTTCACTGCACGTCACAGAGTATGACGACAGCAGTGACAATAACGGCGGGGTTCGGATTTTTGTCAACGCTTATGACAAGCTTTACTACCTTGATGAAGCGCTGCAAATTTTAAGCATGGTTTCAATAGACAATGAATATACCGGCATTTATCAAATGTCCGACGGCGTTTATCTCTTGGGCAATACACTTGGGCGCATGTGCCGCGCGGATATGAACACCGGAACCGTGGAAGCCATCAAAACAATGCCTGTCCCCGATGACATGATGCGGAACTGTACGTATCAATACGGCGCGGACGGCAATTTATACTGTTTTTATAACCGGTCGGTGTTCCGCTGCAATGAAGATTCGTCTTTGACGGAGCTTGTATCGATGCAAAACGGAATGTATTCCACCGGTGGCGGAACGACATGGGTAATGGATGATACGCATCTGTTTTATCTTCCGCCCCCCACTGACACCAGCGCCGACATGTCCTCACTTGCGCTTCTGAACATAGAAGAGGATGACCGTGTGCAAAACCGGCGCGTCATTACGCTGCTTTCCGAATACAGAGGACAGAACACCTGGCTTTATGACGTTGTCTCAAAATTCAATGCAGTCAATGAAGATTACTATGTTTCCCTGATCATGCCAACACTCGATGAGGACTTTGGCGAGGTACTGGACGCCCGTCTGCTGTCCGGTAATGCGCCGGATCTGGTATGCTTTCACTATAACTTTCATATTACTTCCTATATCGAAAAAGATATTTTTCTCAATCTTTCGCCCTATTTCGGCGATGCGCTGCTCGGCTGTGTGAAAAACGCCTATACCAAAGGCGACGGCAAACAATATCTTCTCCCGCTTTCCATGCATCTGTATACGTATGCCGCCGCCACCGCACTGCAAAGCGAACCGCTCTCATGGGAGCAGATGTATCGCTTGGGCAAGGAAATTGAAAACGGGTCCTCCAATTTGCAGTTTATCACCTCCCAGATGGAAGATTACTGTTTCATGCCCTACATGATCAGTGATTTTTATGACATCCGGGAAAAAACAGCAAGCTTTGATTCCGATGCATTCAAGACCCGTATCCGTTTTATGGAAGCCTGCTTAAAGTCCTATATTTCTCCAGACGATGGCGTAATGCGAAACAGTGATGTTACGTCAAATCGGTATGTTCTGACAAACGACAGCATCCGGGACGCGATGCAAAACGGTAAAATTGCCGTTTTAAATGTTCCATTCAAAACATTGGAAGCCTTTTCCGCATTAAAGCGCGTCTTTGAAGACACGCCCTATACGTTATGCGGCTGGCCGACAGAAGACGGCGCTGCACCCGGCGCCTATGTGAATTCCCGCGATCTGATTTCGGTAGTTGCGGATTCCGCGCGTCTCGGCGGCTGTAAAGCGTTCTTGGACTTTTTGTTATCCGATGATATTCAAACCTCTGACTATATCAAAGAATACTATCTGCCTGTCACCCGCAGCGCACTCGAAAAAACACTGGATGATTATCGGTATCTGTATTATCCTGATGAACCGATCACCATTATGCCGTCATTTTTCACCGGAGAACCTGAGATATGGAGCGACATCAGCGCATTGCGCCACGGCGCGCAGAAGCTGGAAAACAATGACACCCTTGTGTTATATGAAATGACCGACGAAGACCGCGCCGCGATTCTTGATTTCTTTGACACCTGCGTCTCAGGGGAACGTGCAGATACGATCATCTGGGGGATTGTTACAGAAGAGCTTTCCGCCTATCAAGCCGGCGCAAAGACACTGGACGAAGCCGCGTCGCTCATTCAAAACCGGGTTTGGATTTATCTGAATGAGTAACAGCTCTTATTTGCTATTATCGCACAGTCTCAAGCTTTGAGGCTGTGCTTTTTTATAATGTGTTTTCAAAACCGGATTTGTTCATATGATATTATACAATTTACATGAAAACATGGTGGATTTTGTTTGCAAAAATGATTGACATTTCAGAAATACTATGGTACAATAGAACCGTAAGAAAGACAATATCATTTTATATATATGAGGTAACCTATGAAATACATCCTTGCGTTCATTCTGACACTGTGCCTGTCCGTATTTTGGTTTCTCAGCTGCGATGATACAACTGCAAAACATACCACTATGAAAAAAACAGGAAAAAACACAAGTGATGTTGTGGAATTAAAAGATCAAAACACAGAGGGCACCATTGTGTCCTCTGTTCGTTCTTATTCCCGCATTGAACTTGAAAATCCTGCGCATTATTATTTACAATATGATATTCAAAGATTTATATATATAGACGGCGACAATATTTGTATACCAACCGGTAATTATTCCTATTCCGGTGAAACAGGAACAACAGTATTAAAATATAACACCGATGGAACACTGCTGTCTGAAATCAAAATACCCTTTAAGTCATCTGTGCTTCAGGAGCGTCCTCTTTCCAATGGTACATTTTTATATTTCCGCAGTGTTGGGGAATCAAATACAGCCACAGAAATTCTCATATGTGATGCTGATAAAAATATTTTATATCAAACTGCATTATCAACGTATGAATATAATATACAATATCAATCTTTGATGTACGGTCATCCTATTCATATTGATGAACGTGACGACGGCACCCTCCGCATTCTGGTAAACGCGTATGACAAGCTGTATTATCTTGATGAACAGCTGCAAATTTTGAATACCGTGGAACTGGATTCTGAATATGCCGGTATTCATATGGAGACCGACGGCGTCTATGTCTTAGGCAATGAACTGCCGCGCATGTGCCGCGTGGATATGAACGCCGGAACGCTGGAACGCATCACGACCATGCCTGTACCGCCGGAAATGATTTATTTCAGCAAATACCAGTACGGAGAAGACGGAAATCTGTACTGCCTTTATGAAAATTACATCTACCGCTGTGACGGTGACCGGAATCTGACCGAAATCCTGAACTGGAACAACGGTCCGTATGACGGACACGGCAGGGTCTGGATCATCGATGACAAGCACATTCTATATTGTCCGCCGTATTCCGCTGTCAATTCCGCGTCTGACAATCTGGTTTTTCTGGACATCAAGGAAGAAGACGACATCCAAAACCGCCGCGTCGTCACGCTTGCCAATCTCGGCGGCTTGGACAGCAATGCATGGCTGCGGGAGGTCATTGCACAGTTCAATGCGCAAAGTGAAGACTATTTTGTATCGTTAAAAGAAATTCCATTTACAGCGACCAAAACAACCCTTGATGCGTTTAACGACGATATTCTTGCAAACGGTACGCCGGATATCGCCATTTTTTCCGGAAGTTATGACAGCAATGCCTATATGAACAAAGGGCTGCTGCTTGACCTCTCTCCTTATTTCGGCGATGAGCTGCTCGGCTGTGCCAAAACGGCATATACGCAAAGCGACGGCAGTCAATATCTCCTCCCGCTTTCCATGACGGTTTCCACGTATGCCGCCGCGTCGTCTGTGCTGGATCAGCCGTTATCCTGGGAGCAGATGTACACATGGGGTGACGACCTTGCAAAAAATCCGGGAGAGCTTCGGGCAATCACGTCTTCATTGAATCCGTATGACTTCATGCAGTACCTGCTTGCGGATTTTTATGACTATGACGGAAAAACCGCCGATTTTGACACAGAAGCGTTTAAAAAACGCATCCGCTTTCTGGAGGCGATGGAGAAGCAGTATGTTATTTCCGATTACGGTTCGCTCGGGTATGGCGGTATTTACGGATACCGCTACGTCCTGCACGGCGGAACGCGCATCCTGGACGCCGTCAAAACCGGAGACGTAAGTCTGCTTGAAGTGCCGTTTCATACCGTGGAAGCCTATGCCGCGCTCAAGCTGATCTTCGGAGATACCCCCTTTACCCTGTGCGGATATCCTACGGAAGACGGCGGCGCTCCCGGCGCATATGTACGCGGCTCCAATCTGCTTGCGGTGTTTGCAGATTCTCTGAATCTCGGCGGCTGCAAGGCGTTTATCGACTTTGCGCTTTCTCTGGATGTTCAATCCTCCGAATACCTGACAAATCAGGCGCTGCCTGTTACCCGTGCTGCGCTTGAAAAATCCCTCTCCGATTACCGGTATTTGTATTATCCCAAAGAATTCCGTACCTCAGGCAGTGTAATCGGAGGGATTAAAGCAGAGAGCGCACTTACCCTCAGCGCCGAGAAACACGCCGCACAGAAGGACGACAGCTATCTTATGTCCTCATACAGAGCGTATGAAATGACCGAGGAAGACCGCGCCGCGATTCTTGATTTCTTTGATACCTGCGTCTCAGGGGAACGTGCAGATACGGTCATCTGGGGGATTGTCACAGAAGAGCTTTCTGCCTATCAAGCCGGCGCAAAGACACTGGACGATGCCGCGGCGCTCATTCAAAACCGGGTCTGGATTTATTTAAATGAATAAAAGGCAAATGCCGTTTTTTCGCACAGCATCAGTTTGAGGCTGTGCGTTTTTTTACAAATGTCGATTTGCCAATAAAACACGGGAAAATTCCCGTTTTTTCGCCATCTCTGCTCTTGACAAATACCCCATTTATCGTGTATAATATTATTATGAGACATTTCTTTTTTCATGGGTTATAAAATTTGAAGGAAATAACGTTTCCGTTGGAACTTTCCAGCGGAAAGATTCGCGTCATATAATGAAACCTTGTAGAAAAGAACGGTGTCCTGTATTCCGAACTTCCCTCAACTGACGGAAACACAAAGTCCCTTTTTGGGATTGGGAATCCTTTGTGTGTGAGATGAACACGATGAAGCGGGAAGCATATGAGTAACGTCGTCCGTCTGGGCAGTCCGAACACATCAAAGGATAGGACTGCCTTTTTTTCATGATAGGATAAAAGAAAGAGGTACAAAACAAATGGAAATGAAAAAAGTTGCAGTGATTATGGGCAGTGACAGTGATCTGCCGGTCGTAGAAAAAGCATTTCCCATCTTCCGGGAATTCGGCGTTCCGTTTGAGGTGCATGTATATTCCGCGCACAGAACACCTGCCGAAGCAAGAGAATTTGTCACCGGTGCAAGAGAAAATGGGTTTGGCGTAATCATCGCGGCAGCCGGAAAAGCGGCACACCTGGCTGGCGCTATGGCAGCAGGCACGACCCTTCCGGTCATCGGCATTCCGGTCAAGTCCTCTACACTGGACGGTCTGGATGCGCTGCTCTCTACGGTTCAGATGCCAAGCGGTATTCCGGTCGCCACCGTTGCAATCGACGGTGCAGCAAATGCTGCGCTTCTTGCGGTGCAGATGCTGTCCATTGAAGACAAGACACTCGCCGACAAGCTGGACGCATCCAGAGCACAGGCAGCAGAGAAGGTACTGAGTGCAAACCGTGCGGTAGAGGAAAAGTACCGCGTTTAACGAATACAGAAAATCCAAATGGCAGCATAATTTTAAACGATTTCAAGAAAAGGCGGTATCGCCCAAAACAAAAAGTAAGCGTTTCCCGCCGCCTATAGAGGCGGAGTACATCATGTCGTGGTTATAAACAAAGAAAAAAATAATGGATACTGCCGTAAAGTTACGGATATAGTTAAGGAAGGAATTTGTTTTTATGGGTGGATTTTTCGGCGCAGCATGTAATGAAGACGTTGTAACAGATGTATTTTTCGGTGTGGACTACCATTCCCATCTTGGGACAAGACGCGGCGGTATGGCATGTGTTTCCCCGGAAGTCGGGTTCCAGCGTTTCATCCATTCGATTGAAAATTCGCCGTTTCGTACCAAATTTGAAGATGATATTACAAAAATGAGCGGCAGCTCCTGCATCGGCTGTATCAGCGATACCGATCCGCAGCCGATTCTCATCCGCTCCAATTTGGGCGTATACGCCATCACCGTTGTTGGTGTGATACAAAACGCGGATGCATTGGTTGAGCAGTATTTGAACTTCTCCAGCGGTCACTTTACAACCATGACCGGCGGAAAGGTCAACTCAACAGAGCTGGTCGCCGCACTGATCAATCAGAAAAGTACATTTGCGGAGGGAATTCGCTTCGCACAGGAACTGATTGTCGGTACTGCGGCAATCCTGATTCTCTGTGAGGACGGTTCCATGATCGCAGCCCGTGACAAATGGGGCAGACTGCCGATGATCATCGGCAAAAAGACTGCCGATGAAACCTCTTCCATGTACGGATACTGCGCAACCTTTGAAGACTTTGCGATGCTGAAGCTTGGATATGTCTTTGAGCGGGAGCTTGGTCCCGGAGAAATCCTCCGCATCACCTGTGACCATCTGGAGCAGCTTGCACCGCCGCACAAGGAAAAGCGTATCTGCGCATTTTTGTGGACCTATTATGGGTATCCAAACGCCGTTTATGAAGGCGTGAATGTCGAAGCCATGCGTATGAAAAACGGTGAAATCATGGCAAAAGCAGACAGAGAAGCCGGGATTGCACAGGATATTGACTATGTGGCAGGCGTCCCGGACTCCGGCGTCCCGCATGCCATTGGCTATGCAAACGAAAGCCATATCCCCTATGCGCGTCCGTTTGTCAAATATACGCCCACATGGCCGCGCAGCTTCATGCCGGCAAACCAGTCCATGCGCAATAAAATCGCAAAAATGAAGCAAATCCCTGTCCACACGCTGATTGAGGGCAAAAAGCTTCTGTTCGTCGATGACTCCATCGTCCGCGGTACTCAGATCAGAGAAACCGTAGACTTCCTTTATGACAACGGTGCAAAGGAAGTGCATATCCGCTCCGCCTGCCCGCCCATCATGTTCGGCTGCAAATTCCTTAATTTCTCCCGCAGCACATCGGAAATGGAGCTGATTGCACGCCGCACCATTGAGGAGCTGGAAGGCAGTGAAGGACAAAAGCATATCGACGAATACGCCGATGCCAAAACCGAACGCGGACGTGCGCTGCGTGATGCCATCGCAAAGAAGTTCAAGCTGACGTCTCTGGAATACCAATCCATTGAGGGTGTTCTTGAGGCAATCGGTCTTGACCCTGCCGATGTCTGCACGTATTGCTGGACAGGCAAAGACTGATATTTTATTTTTAAACCATTAAACAGGAAAGGAAAAGCCGTGCGGAATGCGCTTTCGTGCGGCAGACAACAACATGCACAATACTTCCAAATCCGAATCCTATGCAGCAGCAGGTGTGGATATCACCGCCGGCTACCGTGCCGTTGAACTGATGAAATCTCACATCGCACGTACCAGAAATGAAGGCTGTCTTGACGATGTAGGCGGCTTCGGCGGCTGCTTCGGTTTAAATCTCACAGGCTGTGAAGAACCGGTTCTTGTTTCCGGTACGGACGGCGTCGGCACAAAGCTGAAAATCGCAATGCTCCTCGACCGCCACGACACCATCGGTATTGACTGTGTCGCCATGTGTGTCAACGACATCATTTGCTGCGGCGCACGTCCGCTTTTCTTCCTCGATTACATCGCATGCGGGAAAAACATTCCGGAAAAGATCGCAAGCATTGTCGGCGGCGTAGCAGAAGGCTGCGTACAGTCCGGCGCTGCACTCATCGGCGGTGAAACGGCAGAGCATCCCGGCATGATGGCAGAAGACGATTATGACCTTGCAGGCTTTGCAGTCGGCATCGTCGATAAGAAAAAGATCATTGACAATACCAAAATGGCAGCAGGCGACGTCGTCATTGCACTCCCCTCGACCGGTGTGCACTCCAACGGCTTTTCCCTGGTCCGCAAGGTATTTGATGTCGAACATGCAGATATCACCTCCCCCTGTGATGCGCTGGGCGGCAAATCCATCGGTGAAACACTGCTCACCCCGACACGCATTTATGTAAAATCCATTCTTGCACTGCTGGAAAAGGTCAGCGTCAAGGGCATTTCCCATATCACCGGCGGCGGATTTTATGAAAATATTCCGCGTTCCATTCCGGACGGTCTTTGCGCAAAAATCGACCGGGCATCTGTCCGCGTACTGCCGATTTTTGACCTCATCGCAGAAAAGGGCAATATCCCGGAACGCGATATGTTCAACACCTACAATATGGGCGTCGGCATGAGCGTCGTTGTCGCAAAGGAAGATGCAGACACTGCCCTCTCCATTCTCCGCGCAAACGGCGACGATGCCTATTTGATCGGTGAGATCATCGAAAACGCCGAAGATAAGATCATACTTGCATAAAAAGGAAGGAGCATGACCGTGAAACGCAGAAAAGTAACAGAACCCGTCCGTATTGCAGTCTTTGTATCGGGCGGCGGCACCAATTTACAGGCGCTTATTGACGCGCAGAAAGACGGCATCCTCCGCACCGGCAAAATTTCCCTTGTGCTCTCCTCCAAACGGGACGCATATGCCCTGACCCGTGCCAATGACAACGACATTCCCACCGTCGTCGTTCCGCGCAAAGAATGCGCCACACAGGCAGAATTTGAAGAAGGCATTTACACAGCCCTGCGTGAGTACCACATTGAACTGATCGTATTAGCTGGCTTTTTGTCCATTCTCAGCGAAGATTTTGTACAAAAATGGCCGCGCCGCATCATCAATGTCCACCCGTCCCTGATTCCTTCCTTCTGCGGCAAGGGCTATTACGGTCTGCGCGTACATGAAGAAGCGCTGAAATACGGCGTGAAGGTCACAGGCGCAACCGTCCATTTTGTCAATGAAGTGACTGACGGCGGTGAAATTATTTTACAGAAATCCGTCGCCATCCACAAAAACGATACACCGGAATCGCTCCAGCAGCGCGTCATGCGTCAGGCAGAATGGGTTTTACTCCCACGTGCAGCAGAGCAGGTTTCCCTTGAAATTTTATATAACAGAGGAAAAACAACTCCAAACAAACAATAGATATATTCGCTTGATCCAAAGGAGACAGACTGTTCCGATAAACCCGACTCTTTCTATCCATCACGAAAGGGTAACGAAACCCCAACCAAATGAAATCTGCTGTGTACGGGTAATGATTGCTCATACCAATGGTATGGCACATACCAATGCAGACACACCTATCGCAGACAATTTGAGAGATGTATTGCACAAAGCCTCCAAACGATACCTTCTAAGACTGCCAAATTTATGATGCTGCGGCGACTGCCCCCGGTTTCACGATGTAAAATCGTCACATACTCATCGATACAGAAAGGGAAACTTCGCGCACATAACGTACTGTCGATGCAGTACAGGCGAAGTTCATGGTTATAATGGATGCACACTTCAAACACGTACACCGCAAAGACATATGCCGTGTGTACACATCCCGTCTTTTCCGCAGAAGAAGCGGAGGAGCTGAAGCATAGCACTTCACCCATCAAAGACGCACTGTATGCGGAAACACTGGAGGAGGCACGCACTGCAAAATACGGCGGCTGCACAGAGCCTGTGTATTCCCTGGTACTTTTAGCGTTTGGATTTTTTTCTACAGAAGACCCTGCATATTGTATCGAAGCACAAAATCAAATCAAAAATCATGCCGTACAGCTTCGTCGACTGTACAACGCTGCTTTGATTGATGCAAAGGCTTCCCCTGCCTCCTCCCATCCGTCTGCCCCCATACCCGCAAAGTTTGCACTCCCGCTTGCAGAACACTGTGTTGCCCTTGCGTTCGGGTTATCGCTGTTTTACGACGTACCGGACATACAAATGCGCAGTCAGTATCTGGAAATGGTACTGGAAAACGGGATTCTCCCGCTTTATGAGGATTGGATCTGCAAAAAAACGCGGCTTTATACCCTGAATACGGTCGGCGGCGGACGGTGGTTCTCTGTGGCGTCTGCATGTGCCGCATCGATTGTTCTGCTGTACACACATCTGCCAAACACCGCGCATAAAAATGAGCAAGCTGTGCCGATAGACCTTCCGGCGCTGCTTACCAATACGGTGGACAGTCTTCACGAATGGTTTCTGCACCCCATGTGTCCGCTTGCAGGAAACGACAAGCCGGGCTTTTTCTGCCGGGATCAGAATATCGCAGACATCGACTGTGCCGTCTATGCATATCTGCGTTTTGCGGTTGTGTATAAGCACCAATTCGGTCATGCACCCTTTGAAGATCAGGCATGGCTGTCCCGCGCCGCCGATCTCTTTTCTTCCGCTGCCTTCCGTACCAAACAGAATAAAAACGCACACCTTCTGCAAATATGTACGTCAGGGTCTCCCACCGTACCAACGGATGCGGCAGCACCAATGGATGCATTGGTATCGCCCAATGTGGTATCGTCCGACGCTGCGCTGCACGCGCCGCTGTTCCTTTTGCGGTACGGCATACAGCATGAAGGGCTGCATGATGATCTGAAGACGGCAGAAAATCTGGAACAGGATAAGCTGATGCGGCTGCTTGCATGGAATGCCATTTATGAAATTCCTGCCCAAAAGCCGATGACACACGTCTTTTGCAGTATGCCGCTCGGATGGTGGATTTATAAATCCGCTTCGCTCACCCACACAGACGACACACTTCTTGCCATCACGTGCGGTACAAAAGCGCTTTCCTATGCAGATGCCGGACATTTTTTGCTGTTTCATGACGGAAAACAGGCGCTTTTCCATGCAATTCCTGTATCCGATACAGAGCATCCCCGTCCATGCCCCGCCTCTTATAATGTACTGCGTTTTGAAACACACAGCATGCATGACGGCATTGCTCCCTGCAATAACGATGATAGTCCATCCACACTTCCGCAAATGACGGAAGCCATTCCTGTCATAGAAGCGTTATCGCAAACCGAGACGGAACATTTTTATCATGTTTCCATGAATATTTCATGCACCAGCCGTGATTTCCTCTTTCACAAACGGCACATTTTACTGCTCGATTCCATCGCTTTGCTCTTTGATGACGCTGTATGCCGTGAGGCAGGATGGGTCAGCTATCTTCTGCATACCGCAAACCAAAGCTGCCATAGGATGCTGACCTTTTGTGACGTCACAGCCGAAACAGATGCAAAAACAGATGTTACCACCCTCGCCTTTCACCGTTCTACCGATGCACGCGGACATGTGCGGTTTCTGTCGCTATTGCAGCTTTGTGAAGCGGTTCCCTATACCTTTGATGAGAACATTCCGGACTGGGTTCTTTCCATCGGCGCTTATCAAATTTATATCAAACGGGATCTATCTGACACACCAGCGCAAGACACATCCTGCGAAAACGGTCTTGTCTGCATGGGCGGCTGCGATACCGATGCGCAGATTCTAATTTTAAAGCATTCGCAGCCGTATGCGGTTGTCGACGCAACGCTTGTCCGTCATGAGGGGATAACGCTTCTGGATTCTCTGACTCCGGTTACATGCACCCTGTAATGCACCCGCAAACATCGCTTTGTGTCCCTCTCACTGCAGAAAAACATTGATTATTTCAAATTCATCACAAGAAAGGATTTTCCTATATGAACATCTACGCTATCCCAGAAATGAAAGATCGCATTGCCGGCAATTCCTACGTTGGACGCGGCATCGTCATCGGCAAAACCGCAGACGGAACAAAGGGCGTTTTCGCCTACTTTATCATGGGTCGCTCCGAAAACAGCCGCAACCGTATTTTTGTGGAATGCGGCGATGAGGTAAAGACCCATCCGTTTGACGCCTCGAAAGTAGAGGATCCGTCACTGATCATCTATTCCCCTGTGCGCAAGCTGGGAAACCACTTAATTGTGACCAACGGTGACCAGACCGATACCATCTATGATGGTCTTGCATCCGGAAAATCCTTCTCTGAATCGCTTTCTTCGCGCTGCTTTGAACCGGACGCGCCCAACCTGACCCCCCGTATTTCCGGCGTTCTGCACTTTGCGGACAATGACTTCACTTATGAAATGAGCATTCTCAAATCCATTGATGCAGAAGGCTCCGATTGTGCACGCTACACCTTTGCCTACCCCGCAAAGGCTGGACTGGGTCACTTCATCCATACCTATGTCTGCGACGGCAATCCGATTCCCACCTTCCAGGGAGAACCGGAACGTGTACGGATTCCGGACTGCATCGACTGCTTTACAAAGGAAATTTGGGATAATCTTGATGAAAACAATAAAATTTCCCTCTATGTCCGATACACCGACCTTGCAAGCGGTGCCGTCGAAAACCGCATGATCAACAAATATTGTTAAGTATCCCGCAGCTTCATAAAAAGGAAAGGAAGGAACCTATCACATGAAAGAATTTGAACTGAAATATGGCTGTAACCCCAACCAAAAGCCTGCAAAAATCTATATGGCAGACGGAACAGAGCTCCCTATTGAGATTCTCTGCGGCCGCCCCGGCTACATCAACTTCCTTGATGCACTCAATTCATGGCAGTTAGTCAAGGAATTAAAGGAAGCGCTCGGCATGCCGGCTGCAACCTCCTTCAAACACGTCAGTCCCACCTCTGCTGCTGTCGGCAATCCTCTGCCCGAAAAACTGAAAAAGGCATGCTTTGTCGATGATATCCCGGGATTGGATGATTCCCCCCTCGCCTGCGCATATGCCCGTGCCCGCGGCACTGACAGAATGTCTTCCTTCGGCGACTGGATTGCACTTTCCGATATTTGTGACGTCACAACTGCGACCTTAATCAAGCGTGAGGTTTCCGACGGTATCATTGCTCCCGGCTACACCTCCGAAGCGCTCGAAATTCTGAAAACGAAAAAGAAGGGGAACTACAATATCGTACAGATTGATCCGAATTATGTCTGTGCGGAAATTGAGGAAAAGCAGGTTTACGGCATCACCTTCCGTCAGGGACACAACAACTTTGCAATCAATGAAGAACTCCTTTCCAATATCGTAACCGAAAACAAAAACTTCCCCGACAGCGCAAAGCGTGACCTGATCATTGCGCTGATCACATTGAAATATACACAGTCCAACTCCGTCTGCTATGCCGTCGACGGACAGGCCATCGGCGTCGGCGCCGGACAGCAGTCCCGTATCCACTGCACAAGACTGGCAGGCGGCAAAGCGGACAACTGGCATCTGCGTCAGTCCGATAAGGTTCTGAATCTGCCCTTCCTTCCGACCCTCGGCCGTCCCGACCGTGACAATGTCATCGACGTGTACATCTCTGAGGACTGGGACGACGTCCTTTGTGACGGCGCATGGCAGAAATACTTCACCACCCGTCCCGAACCCTTTACAAAGGAAGAAAAGCGTGCCTATCTTGACGCCATCTCCGGTGTTGCCCTCGGCTCCGACGCATTCTTCCCGTTTGACGATAATATCATCCGCGCACGCCGCTCCGGTGTTTCCTATATCGCAGAACCGGGCGGATCCATCCGTGACGATGTGGTCATCGACGCCTGCAACAAGTACGGCATGACCATGGCGTTTACCGGAATGCGTCTGTTCCACCATTGATACAGAAAAAGGAAGGTACGCACATGAAACTTATGGTAGTCGGCGGCGGCGGAAGAGAGCACGCCATCATCAAGTCCTTGAAAAAGAATCCGGATATCACGGAAATTTTCGCACTGCCCGGAAACGGCGGCATTGCAGCAGATGCCGTTTGTGTGAACATCGGCGCAAAGGACATTGACGGTATCACCGCATTCGCAAAAGAGAACAAGATTGACTTTGCCGTCGTCGCACCGGATGACCCGCTGGTACTCGGCTGTGTCGACGCATTGGAGGCAATCGGTGTTCCCTGCTTCGGTCCGCGTGCAAACGCGGCAATCATCGAAGGCTCCAAAGTCTTCTCCAAAAATTTAATGAAGAAATACCACATCCCGACCGCCTCCTATGAGGTATTTGACGACATAGGTGCCGCACTTGCCTATGCAGAGCACTGTCCGATTCCGATTGTCGTCAAGGCAGACGGTCTGGCGCTGGGCAAAGGGGTTTTGATCTGCGAAACCAGAGAAGACGTCCGTGCGGCGCTGCACTCCATGATGGAGGACAAAATCTTTGGCGCAAGCGGCTGTACCGTCGTTATGGAAGAATTTCTGACCGGTCCTGAGGTTTCCGTCCTTGCATTTACCGATGGCAATGTGGTACGCCCGATGATTTCCTCCATGGATCACAAGCGTGCGCATGATCATGACGAAGGTCTGAATACAGGCGGCATGGGCACCGTCGCGCCGAACCCCTATTATACAAAGGAAATTGCCGAGCTCTGCATGGAAACCATTTTCCTGCCGACCATCGCCGCAATGAACGCAGAAGGGCGAACCTTCCGCGGCTGCCTGTATTTCGGTCTGATGCTCACAAAGGACGGTCCCCGCGTTATTGAATATAACTGCCGCTTTGGCGACCCGGAAACACAGGTTGTCCTGCCGCTCTTAAAATCTGACCTGTTTACCATTATGAAGGCGGTACACGACGGTACCCTGTCCGATACCGATGTGACCTTCTCGGACGGCGCTGCCTGCTGTGTCGTCTGTGCATCCGACGGTTATCCCGGTAAGTATGAAACGGGTTACCCCCTGACACTGCCGAAGACCGCAGAAGATGAGGCGATTTATGTCGCAGGCGCCAAAATCAAGGACGGCATGCTTGTTACCGGCGGCGGGCGTGTGCTTGGCGCTGTGGCTGTCCGTGATACCCTGTCCGATGCGATTGCTGCCGCCTATGCCGTTGCCGACGGTGTACAGTTTGAAAACAAATATATGCGCCGTGACATCGGCCAGCGTGCCCTTGCCGCAGCAAATGTTGCAGCAGCAAACAAGATATATTGACACCCCTCACACATTTCACATTCTGAAAGGAATTTAAAATCAGATATGGTTTATCGCGTATTTGTAGAAAAGAAGCCTGCACTTGCCGGGGAAGCACGTTCGCTGCTTTCCGATCTGCGTACCCTGCTTGGGATGCAGAATCTGACCGGTGTGCGGATGTTCAATCGGTACGATGTGGAAAACATCGATGAAGCGCTGTTTGCCTATGCAAAACAGGTCGTCTTCTCAGAGCCGCAGCTGGATATCGTATATGACACGCTGCCGACCGTCCCGGGTACCACTGTATTCGCTGTGGAATATCTGCCCGGTCAGTTTGACCAGAGAGCCGATTCTGCCGCACAGTGCATCCAGATTCTCTCCCAGGGTGAACGCCCCTCTGTGCGTTCTGCGAAAATTTATATGTTAGAGGGTGTGCTGTCCGAGGACGATCTTGCTCATGTCAAGCAGTATGTCATCAACCCCGTGGAAAGCCGTGAGGCTGCCATGGACAAACCCGCAACCTTGAAAACCGACTATGAAATTCCTACCACAGTCGAAACCCTGCATGGCTTCTGTGCACTTGATGAAGAAGCGCTTGCCGCATTTGTCAGGGAAAAAGGGCTGGCAATGGACAACGACGATCTGCGCTTCTGCCGTGATTATTTCAAAAACGAGGAAAAACGCGATCCCACCATCACGGAAATCCGCATGATTGACACCTACTGGTCCGATCACTGCCGCCATACGACATTCTTGACCACCATCGACAGCGTCTCCTTTGAAGACCCGATGCTGGAGGAAACCTACCGGGATTATCTTGCAACCAGAGAAGCGCTTGGCAGAACCAAGCCGATCAATTTAATGGATATCGGCACACTTGCCGCAAAATATCTGCGCAAAACAGGAAAACTGGACAAGCTTGATGAATCCGAAGAAATCAACGCCTGCACTGTCAAAATGCAGATTGACGTGGAAGGGCAAACAGAAGACTGGCTGCTTTTGTTCAAGAATGAGACGCACAACCATCCAACCGAAATCGAACCGTTCGGCGGCGCTGCAACCTGTATCGGCGGTGCGATCCGCGACCCGCTTTCTGGACGTTCCTATGTCTATGCGGCAATGCGTGTTACCGGCGCTGCCGATCCGACCGTTCCCGTCTCCGAAACGCTGCACGGCAAGCTGCCGCAGAGAAAAATTGTGACGACCGCTGCCGCCGGCTATTCTTCCTACGGCAACCAGATTGGTCTTGCTACCGGTCAGGTCGATGAATTGTATCATCCCGGTTATGCAGCAAAGCGCATGGAAATCGGCGCGGTCATTGCAGCCACACCTGCGGAAAATGTCCGCCGTGAATGCCTTCTGCCCGGCGATATTGTGATTCTTTTGGGCGGCAGAACCGGACGCGACGGCTGCGGCGGTGCAACCGGTTCGTCCAAATCCCACACAGAGGAGTCCCTTTCCTCCTGCGGCGCAGAGGTACAGAAGGGCAATGCGCCTGAGGAGCGCAAATTGCAGCGTCTCTTCCGCAATGCTTTGGCAACCCGCATGATCAAGCGCTGCAACGACTTTGGCGCCGGCGGCGTATCGGTCGCCATCGGTGAGCTTGCAGACGGTCTTGCCATCAATTTGAACGCCGTACCGAAGAAGTATGACGGTCTGGACGGCACAGAGCTTGCTATCTCCGAGTCCCAGGAACGTATGGCAGTCGTCGTTGCAAAAGAAGACGTCGATGCGTTCTGCGCAATCGCAGAATCCGAAAACCTGGAAGCAACTGTCGTCGCAGAAGTAACGGAAGCGCCCCGTCTGACCATGACCTGGAATGGAAAGACCATTGTCGATCTGTCCCGTACATTCCTTAACTCCAACGGTGCGGAAAAGCATATCACGGTAGCCCCTGCCGCTCCCACCGCTTACAATAAAAAAATCACCGGCAGCTTTGCCGACAATATGAAAACGCTCGCAGCCAATCTGAACGTCTGCTCCAAGCGCGGCTTATCTGAGCGTTTTGACTCCACCATCGGCGCAGGTACCGTTATGATGCCGTTCGGCGGTAAATATCAGCTGACACCGAACCAGGCAATGGTCAATCTGATCTCCGTTGAAAAGAAGCACACCGACGCCTGCTCGTTCATGGCATGGGGTTACAACCCTGACATTGCCGTACACAGTCCTTACCACGCATCGTATCTCGCGGTAGTGGAATCGGTTTCCAAGCTGATTGCAGCCGGTGCGGATAAAAACGATGTTTATCTGACATTCCAGGAATATTTTGAAAAGCCCGGTCACGACCCGCGCCGTTGGGGCAAGCCGCTTGCAGCGCTGCTCGGTGCGTTCCGTGCACAGAAGGCGCTTGGCTATGCTGCCATCGGCGGCAAGGATTCCATGTCCGGTTCCTTTGAGCATCTCGACGTTCCGCCGACGCTGGTATCCTTTGCTGTTACAACCGGTGTGACAAGCGATGTCATGACGCCTGAATTCAAGGGTGCAGGCCATAAGGTCATGCTGCTGACACCAAAAACAGGAGAAGACGGTCTGCCGACCGCAGAATCCCTTTTGGCACTGTATGACCGCATCACCGATCTGATACGCACAGGAAAAGCCGTCGCCGTTTATACGCCGACCTACGGCGGCATTGCGGAAGCGGTCATGAAAATGGCATTCGGCAATGGCATTGGCTTTACCTATGACGCATCGGTTTCCCTTGATACAATCTTTGGCTACAACTACGGTGCATTCCTCGTAGAACTGAACGATACGGTCAAATGTACCTGCAATGACTGCGGCGCAGTTCTGCTTGGTATGACCAACGATACCGCCTCCATTGTCTGCGGTACGGAAGCTCTTTCCCTCTCCGACCTGCTCACCATATACGAAGGCAAGCTGGAGAGCGTCTACCCCTGCAACATTCACCATGACCAGGAAGAAAAGGACATTCCTGCCTTCTCCTTCTCCTGCAAGGCAGAAAACCGTCCTGCACCGAAAGTCGGCACCGCGGCGCCGCGTGTACTGATTCCGGTCTTCCCCGGCACTAACTGCGAATACGATTCCGCAAAGGCATTTGCCGACGCCGGTATCACGCCGGAAATTTTTGTCATCAACAACCTGTCCGGCGCATCCATTGCAGAAAGCGTCTCTGTCTTTGCAAAGAAGGTCAGAGAATCCCAGATCATCTTTGTACCGGGCGGCTTCTCCGGCGGCGACGAACCGGACGGCTCCGGTAAGTTCATTACGGCATTCTTCCGTGCAGCAGCGGTCAAGGATGCAGTCACAGAACTTTTGGACGTGCGCGGCGGCTTGATGGCAGGCATCTGCAACGGCTTCCAGGCACTGATTAAGCTGGGGCTTGTTCCCTTCGGCAAGATCATTGATACGGACGATACCTGCCCGACTTTGACCTTCAACACCATTGGACGCCACCAATCCCGTATCGTCCGCACACGCATTGCATCAAACAAGTCTCCGTGGCTCTCCGAACGTGAAGTCGGCGACATCGTTTCCGTTCCGATCTCCCACGGTGAGGGTCGTTTCCTCGCATCCGACGACGTCATTGCAGCGCTCGCCCAAAACGGACAGATTGCAACGCAGTATGTTGACCTTTGTGGCAATCCTACCGCCGATGTCCACTTCAATCCGAACAACTCCGCATTTGCCATAGAGGGCATCACGTCTCCCGACGGACGTGTCTTCGGCAAGATGGGACACGCAGAAAGAATCGGCGCAGGTCTTTACAAAAACGTGGAAGGCAGCTACGATCTCGGCATGTTCCGCGCCGCTGCAAAATACTTCCGATAATAAAAAGGGGTACGTTAGGGGGATTTTTGAAAAAATCCCCCTATGACCCCCTTAAACTTTTTCGGGTTTTGATTTTATACTATGCACAGTTAAAATTTTTCACCTTTTTTATTTTTTATTCTGTAATAAAGTTGAAAGAAGGTTTTGATTTATGATGACAGATATTGAAATTGCACAGTCTGTAGAAATGCGTCAAATCACTGAAATCGCCGCTAACGCCGGTATTCCGGCAGACGATCTTGAATTGTATGGCAAATACAAGGCAAAGCTGCCCTTTTCCCTTCTGCACTCCGGAGAAAACACCGGAAAGAAGCCCGGCAAGCTCGTTCTTGTCACTGCAATTACGCCAACACCCGCAGGGGAAGGCAAAACCACAACCACCATCGGTCTTGCGGACGGTCTGCGGCAGATTGGCAAAAAGACTGTCGTTGCGCTCCGTGAACCGTCGCTCGGTCCGGTCTTCGGCGTCAAAGGCGGTGCAGCCGGCGGCGGATGGGCACAGGTCGTTCCGATGGAGGACATCAATCTGCACTTTACAGGAGACTTCCACGCCATCGGTGCAGCCAACAATCTGCTTGCCGCCATGCTTGACAACCACATCCAGCAGGGCAATGCGCTTGGCATCGATCCGAGAAAGATTACATGGCGCCGCTGTGTCGATATGAACGACCGTCAGCTGCGCAATATTGTGGACGGTCTCGGCGGCAAGGTCAACGGCACCCCGCGTGAAGACGGCTATGACATCACCGTCGCGTCCGAAATTATGGCGGTCTTCTGCCTTGCCACCTCCATTGCAGACTTAAAGGAACGCCTTTCCCGCATGGTCGTTGCATACACCTATGACGACAAGCCGGTCACTGCCGGCGATATCAAAGCGGTCGGCGCAATGGCGGCGCTCTTAAAGGATGCTCTGCACCCCAACCTTGTGCAGACGCTGGAAGGCACACCTGCCATCGTACACGGCGGTCCGTTTGCCAACATCGCACACGGCTGCAACTCCGTCATCGCCACAAAAATGGCAATGGCGCTCGGCGATTATGCAATCACGGAAGCGGGCTTCGGTGCTGATCTCGGTGCAGAAAAATTCCTCGATATCAAGTGCCGCATGGCTGGTCTGATCCCCAGCGCAGTGGTTGTTGTCGCAACCGTGCGTGCACTGAAGATGCACGGCGGTCTTGATAAGAAATCGCTCGGTACAGAAGACCTGGATGCACTGAAGAAAGGTCTTCCCAATCTTCTGCGTCACGTATCCAACATGAAAAATGTCTACGGTCTGCCGTGTGTTGTCGCGCTGAACCGCTTCCCCACCGATACCGATGCGGAAATTACCTGTGTCATGGAAGAGTGCCGGACACTCGGCGTGAACACCGTGCTTTCCACCGTTTGGGCAGAAGGCGGCAAGGGCGGCGTTGCACTGGCAGAAGAGGTTGTACGGCTTTGTGAAGCAGAAAACCATTTCGCATACAGCTATGATACCGCGTGCACCATTCCGGAAAAAATTGAAACGGTGGTCAAGCGCATTTATGGCGGTGACGGAATCTCTATTCTTCCCGCAGCGCAGAAGCAGATTGACACCCTGACCAAGCTCGGCTACGGAGGTCTCCCCATCTGCATGGCAAAGACACAGTATTCCTTCTCCGACGATCCCACAAAGCTCGGCGCTCCCGAACACTTTACCGTAACCATCAAAAACGTTCGTGTGTCCGCAGGCGCAGGCTTTATCGTCGTACTCACCGGCGACATCATGACCATGCCGGGGCTTCCGCGTGTTCCCGCAGCAGAATCGATTGATGTAACCGACGACGGCAAAATTGTCGGATTGTTTTAAGGTACGATTATGGGGAAAACTTTTTTAAAAAAAGCTTTTCCCCAAGCCCTTTTCAAAAAACTTTTATTGGGATTGTCTATATAAAAGTTTTTGAGGAGGGACTTTTTTTCAAAAAGGTCCCTCCTCATCGTATTCTTTATTATTTTTATGTAATAAACAGTCCTGCACCTTCCAGGGTAAAGCCCATGGACTTTGCAAGTGAGACTGACGGGACATTGTCTCTTGCTGCCTGATAATGCCATTTGACATCCGGATACTCCGACAGTGCGGTGGAAACCAGCGCGCGTCCGAATCCCTTTCTGCGATAGGCAGGCGTGACAAACAAATCCCGCAGCCATGCAAGACGCAGATCTTCTTCATAGGAACAGGTAGTCATGCCGGCAAGTATATCCCCGTCAAAGATGCCGTAAAGCTTGATATGACATTTTTCCGCATAGGCAAAATTATACCCCGAAAAGCTCCCTGCTTCAGTTCTGCCGAACCAGGTGTCCCCATCCGGCGCAAGAGACGGTGCGCATGCCTGCTCGACCAGCTGTGCGTCCGTTTCTGTCAGAATGCGTACCCGCGCATCCGGCAAAACCGGCTCTCCCATTCGTGTATAATTGCGCCATCCAAGGTACTGATTCTTTTCCGGCAGCAAGTCTCCCTTGGAAACCAGAAATTCACCCACATTCAACGACACATCGTCAAAGCGGTTTCCATATTCTCTCGCGTCTGCAAGCTGCGCATTTGTGACTGCATCAATGTCTGCTTCCGGTTCTATCTGATGTACATTGCGCCATATCCATCGCTTTCCCTGATATTCGTAATCCTCTGCCATAATAACGCAGCCGCGGTCATAGTGCAGCTGTAAACTTTCATTTTCCCGCATGATATCCGCATGCAGCTTGTAGTTGTTTGCATACTTTTCACAGTGTACCGCCGTGCCGTATTCGGTTAAGCGTTGTAAAAAATCCTCATAGGTGATTTTCTGCATAAAGCGTGTCCTCCTTATTAAAAATGGATTCGTTCTATAAAATGCTTATGACTGCGATAACTGGTATGCCCCGCGCGCCCATAAAATCCATTTGGAACGGTCCAGAGGATTGACTCCGATACGCGGATTTTCATGGATGATCCCGTCGCGGCATTCCCTGTATCCAGCAAAGGTTGTACTAAGCACCGCGCGTCCGCCGGACATAGACGCAAGTTTGACCGGAAAATCCATTGCAGCAGCAGCGCCGACAATGGCGTTCACCGTCGCCGTATCGCCGCGCACCAAAGGAGATTCGTAGTCTCCGCCCATGCGCGTCACTTCATTGATCACTCTGCCCGCAAGCTCCATCGGCAGTGTCACCCGCAGCGAAAGCAGCGGCTCCAGCAGCGTTACACCCATGGAGGCAAGACCGTTCATAAACGCCATCGGCGTACAGACAAAGAAATCCAGAGGGTGTGTATGAATGGTGTGGTGCGCACCGTCGATCAGCGTACAGCGGAAGTCTGTGACCTCCCAACCGTATAATCCTTGCTTCAAACAATCGCGAAACGACTGCCGGATATGGCTCTGATAGCGGTAAAAACACTGATTGGACGGCAATCTGCCGTGATAGGAGACACCGTATCCGCGCGGCATCGGCTCAAAGCGGAACTTCACCACGGCCCAGCAGGGCTTCGGCATGGTGTAGTCGGCATAGGCAATCCCCTCTCTGGCGGGTGTTTCCTTATAGATGACCGTTGGCGGTGAAAAATGCGCTTTAAGACCGTACCGGTTCTGCAACAGGCTGTCGAGTACCTCCACCTGAATCGTTCCCGTTGTATTGATGACAATGTCCCTCTGCCCGTTCTCCCACTTTGCGTCGATGTACGGCTCTTCATCCGACAGCTGCTCCAGCGCTTCTGCCAACTGCGGTACAGCCTCAGAACTGGAATCGGCAGGCGTCACCCGTACCCGCAGATACGGCTGTGCCAAACGGTATGCATCGGAGGTGGCAAGACACGCCGGAATACTGCCGACAAACTGTCCCGCACGGGCATCCGACAATCCGCAAAGCGCTGCGATCTCCCCAGCGCTGACAGCGCCCGCATCCGTATATTTTCCGCCGGTGAAACGGCGGATCTGTATGACCTTGCCGCGCGGATTCGGTGGTTCCTCGACATCCACAGCATCTGATTCTGGTGCAGCAGATGCTGCCGTGGCTGCTTTTGCTGCCAATGCACCCTCTGTGCGTATCTCCTCGGATTTCTGCTTTTGCAGTGCAATCGTATCGGTCTGTTTTTTGGGCGTAATCAGCTCCACCTCGTCCCGATTGACAATCTTTCCCCCAAACATCCGCACATGCGCGATTTTGCCGACTGTTTTATCGTGCTCGATTTTGAAAATAATGCCGCTTGGCAAATCCTGTTCTGCCGTGTCTTTGTTCTTTTTTTCTTCTGCGGTCGGCATATAACGGGTGAGAAAGGCAAGCAGCTCCTCCACACCCACGCCGCATTTTGCGCTTCCGCACAGCACCGGGGTGACGCGGCACGCGGCGATTTCCTTTGTAAAAATATCCTCCGCTGCGGAAAGCGAAAGCGCCGTATCGTTTAAAAACGCTTCTTCTGCCGCTGCATTGATTTCGCACAGTCCCTCCGTCACAGCGGCGGCAAACGCGTCACCGGACAGCGTTTCCACCGTCGGTGCGTCGGTCTCCACGCCCTCCATGTGGGACAATAAGAGCGGAATGCGCGCAGAGATATCATCAGGATGCGCCGTATCCACAGTCGCAGCCGCAGGTGGGGTCGCAGCTGTTACGGCAGCAATTTCTGCAAGCACGCCTGGAATATCCGCTCCGGCACGGTCGATTTTATTGATGAAAATGAGATACGGCAATCCCGCACGGGCAAGCGCATGCAGGATATGCTCTGTATGTGTGCGTACCCCTTCTACAGCGGAAACCAACACCACAGCAAAATCCAGCGCGGCAATGGAGCGTTCCACCTCTCCCGCAAAGTCCACATGCCCCGGCGTATCGATGAAATTCAGCACCGTTTGTCCATAGACAGCGGTTGCTGTCGCGCAGCGGACAGAAATGCCGCGCTGCCGTTCAATCTCCATACTGTCTGTCGCTGTCGTGCCTGCATCTACGCTTCCCGCCGCACGCAGAACCCCTGTATGATACAGAATTTGTTCCGTCAGCGTCGTTTTCCCCGCATCCACATGCGCAAGAATGCCAATATTGCGGTGTATCATGATACTTTTATGACCACAACTTTTACCCGTTCCGTGATTGTTGAAATGCTCAGCATTTGCTGCAACGTTCAGCTTTCGCTGAACGGGCAAAAGTGGATCTCCTTTCCTGTGAGAACTGTATGTATTCCGTTGAAGCTTGTATCCGCCCGCAGACGATAAAACTTCAAATTTACGGTAATGATTCTGATTTTCAGACGGTTTCCTATCGTTTCAGATTATGATAATTGTATCATAGATAAACAAAATTGTCAAGTACGGATAAAACATGGAAATGCGGCAGTCCTCTTATCTCATTTCTCTTTATCCACTTTATATAAAAGATACCTTTCGCTGACGCGAAAGCTATGGTAATTGTTATGACACAAAATCTACAGACACAAGTACATCCGTTTCCACCCATATACGATGCCTCCAGCCGTATTTTGATTTTAGGCTCATTCCCGTCCGTTAAATCCCGTGAAACCCAGTTTTACTACGGTCATGCGCGCAACCGCTTTTGGAAAACCGTCGCTGCCGTTCTGCATACGGAAACGCCACAAAAAATCGGCGAAAAGAAGGAATTTCTTCTCAACAATCACATCGCACTATGGGACGCCTGCGCGTCCTGTACGATTCAAGGCTCTGCCGATGCTGCTATCCGTGATGTCGTTCCAAACGACATCACACAGATTCTCCGTACCGCAGAGATCAGGGCAATCTTCTGTAATGGAAAAACCGCGTATACACTGTTTCAAAAATACATTCTGCCAAAACAGGATTTGCAGAACCGGACACCGCCATATTTTGCGCTCCCCTCCACCAGTCCCGCCAATGCGGGATGCGGTGAGGCACAGCTCCTCGCAGCATGGTCCTGTATTGCGGATTATGTATAAGAATGCCCCACAGCGAAAGCATTCCCTCCAAAACCATTTCGGATAAAAGCTATGCTATAAAAAATAAAATCCGTATTTGCGCAATTTTTGTGATTTCCGCCGATTGACATTTTTGACACTTTGCTGTATACTTATATAGATAGGTGTCATGACACCTATTGCAAAAAAACAAGCATCCTGCATGCATCCAACCATCGCTTTTGTAAGAAAGGAAGCTCTCCGACCCCAAGCAAGGCAAAACCAGTTTGCCATTCGGCAAACTGCACCAGTATGCCCATCGGCAAACTATACCAGCTTGTTTTGGGAACAAAGGACAGCTGCGGTCATTTTCATGAATCAAATCAAAGCATTTTTAAAACGCAAGGATATCGTATTCTCTGCCAAACGGTACGGTCTAGACGCCATGTCCGCTATGGCGCAGGGATTATTCTGTTCTTTGCTCATCGGTACGATCATCAATACCCTCGGCACACAGCTTCACATTCCGTTTTTAAACGATATCGGCGGGTTTGCCACCAGTATGTCCGGCCCTGCCATGGCATGCGCCATCGGCTACGCACTGAATGCGCCGCCGCTCGTGTTATTTTCTCTGCTTGCAGTCGGCGCTGCGGCAAACGGATACGGCGGTGCAGGCGGACCTCTGGCAGTGCTGCTGATTGCCATCATTGCCGCGGAATGCGGAAAAGCCGTTTCCAAGGAGACAAAGATTGACTTAATTGTCACACCGTTTCTCACGATTTTCGTTGGCGTTGTACTTTCTGCCGCCATTGCTCCCTTTATTGGAAAAGCAGCAAGTGCTTTTGGCACTCTGATTATGGAAACCACAGAATTACAGCCGTTCTTTATGGGCATTCTCGTGTCGGTTCTGGTCGGTATTGCGCTGACACTCCCAATCTCTTCCGCCGCCATCTGCTCTGTGCTGGGTCTGACCGGTCTTGCCGGCGGCGCTGCGGTCGCAGGATGCTGTGCACAGATGATCGGCTTTGCAGTCATGAGCTTCCGCGAAAATGGAATCGGCGGTCTTGTATCTCAGGGAATCGGAACCTCCATGCTGCAAATGAGCAACATCATCAAAAATCCCAAAATCTGGCTGCCGCCCATCATCGCCTCTGCTGTGACAGGACCGCTCGCCACCTGTGTGTTCCATCTTGAAATGAACGGCGCCCCCATTTCCTCCGGTATGGGAACCTGCGGATTCGTCGGACAAATCGGCATATATACCGGCTGGGCAAATGATATTGCCGCCAATACAAAGGCCGGCATCACTGCCTTTGACTGGATTGGTCTTATCCTCATCTGTTTTGTTCTTCCTGCCGTTTTGACATGGCTTATCGGTCTGCTCTTCCGTCGTCTTGGCTGGATCAAGGAAAATGACCTGAAGCTGGGCGAATAAAAAAACAGTACATCATAAAATTATAATAAATGCGCTTCCAAAGCGGTATTTCGTTTTGAAAGCGCATTTTTTATACATAGTACGGACTGTCGCAAGTTGAAAACTTGCAACAGTCCCCAAAACCTAAACGATAAAAGTTTTTTGAAAGGAGTTTGGGGAAAATCTTTTTTTCAAAAAAGTTTTCCCCATATTTTTATGACTGATTGATCGCAGACGCCAAAAGAACTGCGGTCTGTGCACGGTCCAATGTTTCCGTGGGATTGCCTTGGGACAGAATTCCCGCTGCCTGCAGTGCGGATACCGCATGAACACTCCATGCGGGGACACTTTCCCCCTCACTTCCTGCGGTGAGCTGCTCCGCATAAACGGCGACCGTATCATCTGTTCCTTCGATGCCAAACAGTCTCTGTACAATCACGGCTGCTTCTGCCCGTGTAATCGGCTCTGCGGCGTTGAACACAATGCCCGGACTGTCATTGACAGTCGTACTGCCATCGACGGTCGTTCCGGAGATAATCTTCTCATTGTATGCCGTTCCCACATAATTTTTCATATAGTCCGGAATGCTTTCTGCATCCTCAAACATGGCGACCGATGCTGCGGCAGGCTTTTCATATCCGGCGGCGCGCATAGCGCAGACGAGAAATTCACCGCGTGTCATCACGCCTTCCGGAGAAAACAGGTTCATTTCCCCGACCGTACTTCCCGTCATAATACCGCGTTCTGTCAAAAGCATCGCCGGCGCCTCGCTCCAATGCCCTGTAAGGTCTGCATAGCATAATTCTTCTCCTGCACGGCGGATATTCACAGAAACACGGCAAAGCGCTCCTTCGTTCCCCCATTCGTCATAGACGCGGTATGTAAACACATCCGAACCGCGTTTCCCCGTATCCGGGGTGTAGACAAACGCACCTGTGCTCTCCTCAACGGTCACTTTTCCTTTTTTCGGCGCACGAACGACAGCGTACCGCATTTCATCTGCTTCCGGGTCGGCAGCGCACAGCGAACCGTACAGAGGCACCTCTGTATAGGTCGTCACGGAGAGATCCTTCGCACTTGGCGCACTGTTATCATTTGGCAGAAGATACAGCATGCAGGTCAGCGCCGTATCGGTGGAATACGCCTTGCCGGACGCGGTAAAGGTAAAGGACGCGGTAATCGGTTCGGCAGAAGATATGGCAACGTCGGACTTTACAATGCTGCTGTTCGGTACAAACCGCAGATGTTCCATAGCAGAAGCAGACAGCGTATTGTGTTCCGTGATTTCCATGGTTCCAATCTTCAATGTGCCGACAGCTTTGTCCGGCAGCGATTCAATGACAATGGAAGACGGCGTGTAGCCAAGTACATTGGCAAAATCCGCTCTGGAAAACGTCACAGCGCCCTTGGCGTTGTCTGTATTCGTGCGGTCCCCTGATTCGGCATCACCTGCGGCGCCGCCACCGGCGCTGCCATCGGCGCTTCCGATGACGCTGTTTTTCTTCATGGTTGTGCGTGCTGCCAAAATGCGGATAGCGGGAGAAAGCAGCGGCGCCTGCGTTTCGGTCTTGGCTTCACCGGCTTCTGTATGTGCTTTTTGTGGTTCTGTGTCCGATGTTTTTTTTGCGGATATGTGCATTGCCCCGCTCCCTGCGCACAGCATGCAGAGCAGAAGGAATGCGGCAGTGGTTCGGGTCCGGATGGCTTTCATAAAAACAATCCCTTCCTTTCGGCGTTTTATTAAAAGTTCACTCTCATTGTATGTCCGCACACAGCAGAACATGTCTTTTCACGGTTTTATTTTTTTCTTTTTTTGAAATTGACTTGCCTGGAACGATAATATGTGTTATAATAGAAACATAATACAATTCGGAAGACTTTTTCATAAGGGGCTGTTGCAAGTTGAAAACATGCGCCAGCCCTTTCATTGAGGCGTTCCGGTGGCGGATTGTACCGCTTATCAATCCTTCCATATAGAATCCGAAAAGCCAAAGGAGGCACATATTGATGTTATCTTACCGAGACTGCAACACCTTGTATATTTCTCCAAACGGAGGGGGGAACGGAAAAACCAAAGACGCCCCTCTCTCCTCTATCCAAGGGGCACTGGAATTGCTTGAACAAATGCGCGGCGGCGGCATGCTCCAGCCAATCACACTAAAGCTCATGGCTGGAAGCTACAGCCTTTCACAGCCGCTTTTCTTCCGCCCAACCATGTCAAACGTGACCGTAGAACCATACGGCGACGGACCGGTTCTCATCTCCGGCGGAAAAAAAATTACGGGATTTTCCAAAACGACCTTTCAGGGGATACCGTGTTTCGGTGCATACATAAAAGAAGTACAGGACGGCACATGGCAGTTTACCGACCTCTATGTCGACGGTCTGCGCGCAGATAAAACACGTCTGCCGTCTGTGGGATATTTTCACATGAAGGAGACCGAAAATCCGTCTACCGTGCTGTTTGCATCGTCCAAGTGGTTTCAGGCAGAGGAGGCTGATCTTGCACAGTTCCAATCTCTGTACGCTTTTGCGGACACCATTGTATCGTTTAACCACTACTGGATTGATGAACATACCCCCGTCGATGCACTGGATACGGAAACAGGCCGTGTCACAATGACCTATCACACACGCTTCAACATTCGCCCCGGACAGGAATATATTCTTGAAAATGTCGCAGAGCAGTTCCATAACGAAAACGAGTGGTATCTTGACCGCGCAAACGGCATGCTCTATTATATCCCCCGCGATGCTGCGCAAACACCGGAATCCATTGACGTATGGGCGCCGGTTTCCGAAAAGCTTGTGGTGCTGTCCGGCGGAACAGCCGATGGCGACCATGTGACCGGCGTCCGGTTCCGCAACCTGACGTTTGCCTGCACACGCGGAGATTATGGATCAAGCGGCAATTCCGCTGCCGGCGTTATCAGTGACGAAAGATTCGCCTCCGACCCACAGGCTGTCGCAGGTGCACACGGCGCAATCGAGATTTCCTATGCACGCAATGTCACCTTTGAAAACTGTACACTCCGCAATTTCGGCGTACACGGCTTCAATATCAAGGAAGGCTGCCGTTCTGTAAAAATAGAAGGCTGTACCGTTTATGACGGCGGTGCCGGCGGCATTCGCATCTGCGGCGGCGCATATGGTTCCCCCACGGAGACGCATACCTATGGCTGTACCGTGTCCGACTGCCGTATTACCCATGTCGGCAGACGTTATTTTGCAGGCTGCGGTATCCTCATCATGCATGCATCCGAAATCGATATCCTGCACAATGACATCGGAGATTTGTACTACACAGGCATCTCGGTCGGCTGGACGTGGGGATATGCGAAGACGCTCTGCCGCGACAACCGCATCATCGGCAACCACATCTATGATCTTGGCAAAGGCTTCCTGTCCGACATGGGCGGCGTCTATCTGCTCGGTTCTCAGCCGGGAACGATTGTTGCAAACAACCGCATCCACGATATCAAATGCAAAGAATACGGCGGATGGGCGCTGTATACGGATGAAGGCTCCGCCGGTATCACACTGGAAAACAACCTCTGCTACCGTACCTCTTCCAATAGCTATCATCAGCATTACGGTACCTCCAATGTCGTGCGGAACAATATTTTTGCAGACTCCGGTGAAGCACTTCTGCGCCTGACCCGCGATGAAGCGCATCTCTCCATCATGTTTACAAACAATATTCTGTATTCTCGGGGCACACCGATGCTTGCCAAATACAATTCCGGTACACCGCTTTGGGACGGTGCAATCGTCTCTGCAAACAACCTTGCATGGAATGCAGACGGTACGTTTGTCTATTCCGATCAGGAAGACCTAAAGACCATGGAAGACGCACAAGCCGCAGGCATGGAGCTGCATTCCTTAGTTGCCGACCCCTGCTTTGTCAATCCGGCAGAAGACGACTATACGCTGTCCCCCGAATCTCCCGCCTTTGCAATGGGCTTTACCGCGTTTGACTCATCTGCCTGCGGACCGAGACATTAAACTCCTCACAAAAATCCAAAAAGAAAGGAAGCTTTCGCCTCTGTCTCACATTTGCGGAATGTGCGAAAGCAACGGTGATCAAAATGCAGCTTTTGGAATCCGGTGAAATGTACCTGGAAACCATTTATATTCTGTCAAAAAAAGGCGTCGTGCATTCTGTGGACGTCAGCGAATATATGAATTTTACCAAACCAAGCGTCAGCCGCGCCATTGGACTGCTGAAAGAAGGCGGTTATGTTCAGATGGAGAAAAACGGGGAATTGACATTGACGGATGCAGGACGCAGAGTTGCGGAAAATATCTATGAAAAGCACTGTGTCATTACCGCATTTTTGACGTCTCTCGGTGTTGACCCGGACATCGCAGTAGAGGATGCATGCAAAATGGAGCACTACATCAGTGATGCATCCTTCAAAGCAATCAAGGATTACGCCGAACAGTATGTAAACAAGCAGAACCAAACGGAAACGCACTGAAACAACGGTGATCCATTAAATCATGTAAGTTCAATAAATCGCTCCCCGGGATTTTTTGAAAAAAATCCCCGCCGCTGGGGCATCCCCCAAAAACTTTCAAACAAATAAATCGCCAAAATGTTGTGCAAACGCAACGAAAACACGCAAACTTTTAGCTTCGTTTTTTCATTTAAAAGTTTTTGCGGAGGAGTTTGAGGAGGTGCTTTTTTCAAAAAGCATCTCCTCATATGATACTTACGTTAAAAATATCAAAGCTGCTGCAAGCCTGCCCCGAAGGGTGCTTGCAGCAGCTTTCATTAATACGAGATTGCCGTTTATACCGTACCGTTACAATTAAATCAGGAATGCGGATTCTTCTGTCAGTGTGCCATGACTGTATTTTACGGTTTTTGCTTCATAGGCGCCAAAGGAAAGCGTGATTTCACTGTCTCCCATGGTGCAGGTGCATGTATGAGAATGCCGGTCGTTGTTCATAAGCCGCAGCAGATAGGCGTCTTCCGTGTCCGTATTGTTCCATGTCTGCTGCTTCATGGTAATCAGCACAATGTTCCGGTCGGAAAGCGTTGGTACAATGTGCGCGTTCTCCGCTGCCGCAGTTTGCGCCGAGGAGTTCTCTTCCCCCAAAAGACCCGTGTCCCATGGAAACACATTGCATGCATACGGCGGCACATTGTATTCCGCAGCAAGACGCTCCAGCGTCTCTTCCTTTGCAGTTGTGAAACGGAAGAAGAAATTCCGCTCGCCGAGGTCCATCTTCTTGACAAATTTGTCGTGCGGAATGATTTCGCGGTCGCCAATCGGATGCGCACAATACGATACTCCGCGCACAAGCGACATGGAAAGAACGCCGTCCTTGTACGAGGAACCGTAGGTACCGCGGTTGAAAAGAACCGTCACATCATCGCTGCCCCCACAGGTTCTTACACCCACAAACCGCTGCGCGACATTTTCTCTGCCGTTTTTATACAGCTCCTCGGTACCAAACGCAGTTTGACCAAGAACCTCACCCGCTGCTGTCAGCGGGAACGCCAATTTGACCATATGATCTGCATCCTGCATAAAGACGTCTGCCCGGATATCAATGGAGGGGTTTGTCTTATACAGCGTGTACTCCATACGCACCTTGGTGTTTTTATGCTGGAAATAGCATTCAACCTTGGTATAGACGCATCCGTCCTCTGCAATCTGAATCGGCGACATGCCAACAAACGGTCCCTCAGAAATGACACCTGTGCTGTCCGGCGTATACAGGGTAAACGGCGTCGGATGATCCCCCATGCCGGAAAGCTGAAATGCCTGCATTCCCCACGGGTCCGGCGTATCGTCGTACATGACGGGAAGACCGGCGCCGACAACGCCAAGGTAAGGCGTTCCGGAAATCAGCTCCACACCGTTCAGTGCAAAGGAACGCAGAAGACCCGTCTTACCATCGATTTCCACATGTTTTGTAATTCTGTTTCCGCTGTCAGGCACTTCACAGTCAAAGCAGATATCGTCTCCGCATAAAAGCGGCGTCTTTGGCTGAGCGGGAACATAATCGACATACACCGAGAATCTCGTCACATCCAGCGGCGCAAGCGGCGCACGGAATACAAACCGTTTTCTCCAGTCAAGGTTCAGGTTGCTTTCTTCCTTGATCACCTGTGCCTTAATTTCCTCTCCCGCCGCGTTGTAAACACGCATTCTGGAGCATATTTCATCCGACCAGTTCTGGTCAGAGAGCATCATTTCACAAACAATTTCCGTGTCCCATTCATACGGCTGCGGGTTGAATACCATGATCGGGAATTCCCCTTCCGCTGCCCGCGGCATAGAAGAGGACATTGCAAAAAATGCACGTGCCCGCAGACGGTTCAAGGTCAAAAGACCGTGCTGCAATAACCGCAAACCGTTGTCTTCTCCGGCACGAATCGCACTGCCGGGCAAAACATCATGAAATTCCGCATTCAAAAGATCCTCTGTCGCATCGTCCAGTTCTTCTTTCGGATATGCAATCAATCCTCTCATTGCAGCGACAGAACACAGCTTTTCTGTCATGTAAAGGGTATTTTCAAGTTCTGCGTGCTTCTGCTTGACAAGCGTCATAGAGGTGTAGCAGCCGGGCATGGCAATGCGCAGCGCACCGCGGTGCACAACTTCCGGATTGATCTTTGCAAAGAACTGCTCCGGCGTGGAGTGCAGAATCGTCATGTCGTCCCCAAGCTCTTTCTGCATCGCTTCAATCGCCGCTAAGTCCTTTCTTGACGGTCCGCCGCCGTGGTTTCCGACACCCCACAGCACACAGACGGTATCGCCCTCCTGTGCATTCGCACGGTCACGAATCGCCTGCGCCGCACCGCCAAGCGGGGTATTGTATCCAAACGGAGACGCATACACCTTGATGCGGCTGCCGTCCACGCCTTCCCAGACAAAGGTACGTGCGGGAATCGGGTCGTCGCCTGCACGGGTTAAAATACAGCTGTCCTGACCGCACTTTGCCATAATCTGCGGCAGCCCCCAAGAATGACCGAACGCATCAAAATTGATTGCCGTTGTCGGATTGACACCAAACTTTTCCATGAAATACCGATGTCCGAATTGAATCTGGCGAACAAAGCTTTCACCCTGCGGCATATTGCAGTCCGGCTGCAAGTACCATCCGCCCATGATATGCCATCTGCCTTCTCGAATCAGCTTTTTGATTTCGGAAAACAGTCCCGGTGCATATTCCTCAATGTATTTATACAGCGTCACTTCATTGTGACAGAAAATGTAGTCAAAATCCTTTGCCAGATCAACCGCGGAACGGAAGGTGGAAAGTGCGGCTGCCGCGCCCTCTTCCCATTCCCACTGCCAGATCGGGTCGAGGTGGGCATTACAGATCAAATGTACTTCTTTCATAATAATCACCACAACTTTTGTATAGACAATAGTTATCCTTTCTTTTATAAAGGTTTGTATTTCTTTGGAATGACGCCTGACTTGAGACTTTTGCAGCCACCCGAAAGCAAGTCCATTACACAGGTACGCGCCATGAGAATTCCGGCTGCCGGAGGAACAAACGGCGTACTTGCAGGAATGGAACGGCGTCCTTTTGCCAAAAGCTCCTCCGTCTGTGTGACGTCCGGCTGCTGCGGCATTTCATCTGACCATACCACGCGGTAATGACAGTAGCCGCGCTTTTTGCATTCCAGACGCATGACACGGGCAAGCGGACACACCGATGTTTTGGAAATGTCGCTGACCTGCAGCCGCGTGGGGTCGGTTTTGTTGCCTGTGCCAAGACATGCAAGCAGCGGCGTTCCCGCTTCTGCGCAGCAATCAATCAAAAGGAGCTTTGACGTCACCGTATCAATACAGTCAAGAACATAATCATATGCGGAAAAATCAAAGGCAGATGCGGTATCACGGTCAAAAAAACAGGTCCTTCTGTGCAGCTTCAAGTCCGGATTGACCGCAAGAAGGCGTTCTGCCGCCGCTTCGGTTTTCACCATACCGGTTGTATATGCAGTTGCAAACAGCTGACGGTTACGATTGGTATTCGATACTGTATCGTTGTCACAAATGGTCAGCTGCCCGACGCCTGCGCGTACCAACGTCTCTGCCGCCTGACCGCCAACGCCGCCCAAGCCAAACACCGCGACATGTGCACATGCAAGACATTCCATCCCCTGCGCGCCAAACAGCATCTGTGTGCGGGCAAAAATCGATTCCATTGGATTTTTTGTTTCCTTTCTGTTCTGACGTTGTCTGGCAGACCCGCGGAGCCGGGAACTGTTACAGCGGTTCTATCATCTGTTTTCTATTTTTCGGTCCTGCTTTTTCAAAGTCATGAAAATTTTTCTCATTATATCATGAATTCTTTATTTTGTCAATGTGGGAAATTGCACAACATAAAGAACCAATGAGGAAAACTTTTGAAAAGGTTTCCCTGAAACGCCTATCAAAGCTGTTTTTAGGACACGCATTCCAAAGAAATCCTGCTGTTGTTTCAAAACGACTTGTATTTTCTGAAATTTTATGCTATAATTTTACAGAAATATTCATTTGTCCGATACCAATATAAAAGACTTCATTCAAACAGAAAGAACATACAAAATGAACCCTTCCAAAACCAAATTTTCAACACAGCAGAACCAAAGGAAGCAAGCGCTGCAAAAGGCATTTCCGCATACACTGCCGATTATGGCAGGATTTTTATTTCTTGGTATGACGCTTGGCATTCTCATGCGCACAAGCGGTCTGCCCGTCTGGTTTCCGATGCTGTGTTCCTGTGTGATCTACGCAGGCTCCGCAGAATTTGTCACTGCAAGTCTGCTGCTTGCACCCCTCCATCCGCTGCAAACCTTTCTGATTATTTTCATGCTGAACGCCCGCCACCTGTTCTACGGCATCTCCATGCTGGAAAAATACCGCGATATCCACGGACGAAAGAAATTCTTTTTAATCTACGGTCTGTCCGACGAGACCTTTTCCATCAACTGCTCTGTCACAGTGCCGCATGGCGTTGACCGCACGTCGTTTTACGAAAGCGTCACATGGCTTGACCGGCTGTACTGGTTTTCCGGCTGTACCATCGGTGCGCTTGCCGGCTCCTTTTTCCCATTTCCTACAAAAGGACTGGATTTCGTCATGACCGCAATGTTCGTCGTCATTTTGCTGGAACAGCTGCAAAAAAAGGAAAACATCCCATCAGCTGTCATCGGCATTGCCGCTTCACTCCTGTCGCTTCTTCTGTTCGGCGCCGACCGCTTCATGCTCCCGGCAATGCTCTGCATTCTTGTCTGCCTTGCCGTCGGACAAAAGCCGTTGGATGCGTATTATCAGCGTCATGCACCTGTACAGGCGCTCACGCCCGACCATCCATCCGGCAATACCGCAAACACAGAAACAGCGAAAAACAGCGCAAATGAAAAAGGGGGAGATGCCGAATGATGACACTGACAGAGCAGCTGCTCACCATTGCCATCGTTGTGCTTGCCACAATGATCACACGCTTTACTCCGTTTCTTCTGTTTCGTTCCGGCGATGGACGTAAAACACCGCCGTTTGTCAAGTACCTCGGACGTGTTCTTCCAGCTGCGGTCTTTGGTATGCTTGTGGTATACTGCTTTAAGTCGACGCCGATTCTGTCCGCCCCTTACGGACTTCCGGAGCTGATTGCCGCGCTCATCGTAATCCTTCTGCATTTATGGAAAAAACAGATGCTGCTGTCCATTTCCGTCGGTACAGTTGTCTACATGGTGCTTGTACAAGTTGTATTCGCATAACACAATTACTTTAAAAAAACGTGAGTTCGATAAGAACGCGCTCTTTCGGGCTGTCGCATTAACATGCGCCATCCTATAAAATTCGCCTTTTCGCTTTTCCAAGCGAAAAGGCGAATTTGGATCACTTCGTGATCCCGGGGTGTTGCAAGTTGAAAACTTGCAACACCCCCGCCGCTTGGGCATCCCCAAAAAACTTTCAAACGAATAACCTGACAATGTATTGCGCAAATATAACAAAAATGTATAAACTTTTCGTTGTTTTATCTAATGAATGTTTTTTAAAAGGGGTATGTGGAAAAGTTTTCCCCATAAATCCATCGAACTCGTGTTTAAAAAAACGTTTTACGCCAACCATTAAAAAGTTTTTGCAAGAGGAGTCTGAGGAGACGCTTTTTTTCAAAAAGCGTCTCCTCAGTGTTCTCATATCCGTTTTTTCTGCGTGACGCGCATCGCGTCTACCGTTTTTTCGTCGGGTGTTACATATGCCGACCAGTTTTTATGATAGATGACCATACCCGGTTTTGCCTGCGGCGGCTTTTTCAAATTGCGCACCTGCGTATAGTCAACCTCGACATGCTTTGCCTCTCCGGATTTGGAATAATACGCTGCAATGGTTGCCGCATCGGTATAATCCCGTTCCGGCACCGCTTCCCAATCCTCCCCGCAGAACATCACAACATGGGATCCGGGTTGATTTTTGATATGAAACCACATATCATTCTTTTGCGCCAGCTTGTGCGTGATGTATTCGTTCTGGTGATTGTTCTTGCCGCACAATACACGGTATCCGTTCGTTGTGCAAAATTCCAGCGGCTTGACCGCTTTATTTTTTTGCTGTGCAAAGTTTTTCATACGGGAAGCGTAGCCGCTGTGGTACAGTTCATCCCGGATTTCATCCAAGTCTGCCTCGGTTTCCGCATGTGTCAGAGCATCAAATACGGTGTCGAGGTAGCCGATTTCTTCCTTTGCAAGCTGAATCTGTTCCGTCAGTGCAATTTCCGCATTTTTCGCTTTGTTATAGCGTTTATAAAACTTCTGCGCGTTCTGGGACGGTGTCAGGCGGTTGTCGAGCACCACACGCACCGTATCCATCGCTTCCGTTTCATAATCCACAAGGAATGCCTCGGTCATACCGCGCTGCAGCTGCCAGATATTGGAGGTGACAAGGTCGCCCCATTTCTTGAACTTCTCTTTTTCTGCACAGTCGGCAAGCTCCTTTTCCTGCTGATGAATCTTTTTTTGCAGACGTGCTTCTGCATTGGTCAGCAGCTTGAAGATATCCGCTGCACGCTGCTTGACACGGTCCACATGATCGCGTTCCGCAAAGAAACGGTCGATCAACACGCCAAAGCTCTCCACCGTTTCCGCCCGGATGCTGCTGCCGTACTGCATCGTTTCAAAAAATGTATATTCCACAGGTTTGCCATTTTCATCGGACAGAAGCACCGGCGTAAAACGTTCTGCGCGGATATCTTCAAACACAGCGGAAAATGTCTTCCATAATAATTGAGGCGGCATCATTTGCATTGGCACATCGGTTTTTCCGGCAACGCGGAACACCATTTCACGGGCAGTGACCGGTGCAATGCCAAGATAGCTGTTGACAAGAAACCGATCTGCCGTCTGCCCCGGGAACGCCTCTTTGCAGAGTGCCAAAAAACCGTCTTCCGTTTCGGTCAAAGGGTCGCGCTTTTCCTGTGCCGGGGGAAGCGCATACGTCATCCCCGGCAGCACCTGCCGTTTCTGGCTGGTGGAAAAATCCACCGGTTTCACGGCGTTCAGAATCTTGTCCTGTCCGTCGCAGAAGATGATATTGGAATACTTGCCCATGATTTCCGCATAAATGCGCCGCTCGCACAAAAAGCCCATTTCATCGCGGCACTCAAAGTGCAGTGCAATCACGCGCTCAAAACCCAATTGCCGGACCGCTGTCACACGCGCACCGGAAAGATGCTTGCGCAGCAGCATACAAAACATCGGCGCTGTCATTGGGTTTTCCTTTTGCTGTGAAGTAAAATTGATATGCGGATTATTGTTTCCGGCAGAAATGCACACCCGCATATAGGTGCCGTCCGCCACACGAACCGCCAGTGTGATTTCATCCTTTTCCGGCTGTGATATTTTATCGACACGGCCGCCAATCAGTTTTGAGCGCAGCTCTGCTGCAACTGCTGCGACCATGCCTGCGTCAAATGCCATACAAATCCTCCTTCTGCTTCTGTATGTGTAGGTAATTGTATATGTCTCTCAAATATCATCGCTCCGCCATTCGACAAACGACACGAGCGTATTATATCGAAAGTACCTCGCACGGACACTCAGAAACCCCTGCCACCACATCCGGGAATTGCTGCGTGATCCACATTGCAAGCGTCTCCGTAACCGGATATTCCGTATAGTAATGTCCTGCCGCAACCACGTTCAGCCCTGCTTCCTTCGCCTCTAAAAATGCGTTGTAGCTCATAGTTCCGGTCAGAAAAGTGTCTGCACCGAAAGCAAGCGCTGCGCTCCAATCATCACTGCCGCTTCCGCCGAGAATTGCCACTTTTTGCACCGGCTTTTTTGCAGAGACAGCATGCAGCACAGGAGAACCGAGTGACGCCTTGATCTGTGCGCAGAAGCTTGCCAGCGGCAGCGCCGTTCCGTATTCCGCCAGTCGTCCCAGCGCTTCGCCGTTTTCTCCAAAGGTACCGGCGGGTGCAAGACCGAGCTTTCTGCAAAGGGTATCGTTCACCCCGCCCACCGCTGCATCAAGACGGGTATGAAAGGACAAAACGGCAATCTTCTTTTCCATCAGACGCATCACAAGACGCGCTGTTCCATCATCCGCATGCAGTGCCGCAAGCTTGTGGAAGATCAGCGGATGATGCGACACGATGCAGTCGCATCCCTCCTCTTCCGCCTCTGCAATGGTGCGCTGTGTGATATCCAGTGCGCAAAGTACCTTTGTAACCGGCGCATGTTTGTCCGGCACCAGCATCATACCGTCGTTGTCCCAGGAACAGGACAGGCTGCGCGGACATTTTCCGTCCAAAAATGTATATAAATCGTTAACCGTTGTCATCGATATCGTCATCACTTTTCCGTTGGTAAAAGTGATCTCCTTTCTATATTTTACAATCGTCAAATGCAGAACGCCGTTTAGTATTTGGTTTTATCGGATTCCAAACGGAACTTTCCGGTGGAACGTTCCAGTAGAAAGCACATTACAATGCCTTTTTCAGCTTGATATACATACCGACAAAGCAGGTATACGGCTGGATGACCGTTTCAAAATACGTTCCGTCGCCAAGCGCATATGGATGATCGGTGGAAAGCCAATCGCCCCATGCTTTTTGAAAGCACTCCATTTCCCATGTGTCCACCAATTCTATACGATCACCTGATTCGGAACAATTGTCGCTGCCGATGATTTCTTTCCAGCGTTTGGGGCTTTTGAACATAGAAGCATCCGCGCCCAGCCAATCGGAAAGAAGTTCTTCGGCACGGTCTGTATATTCCTCCTTCAGACCGGGAACGCCAATCAAAGCCATACCGTCATCTTTGATAAACGGCAAAATTTTTTCCTGAAAAAATCCTTTATTTCCCGCAAAATAATGATAGGAATCAACACTGATCAGTGCACGAAACTGCTTCTTTTCAAAAGGAAGATTGTTCGCATCTCCACAAACCGGCACAATCTGCTCTCCAACACCCCACATATCAAACCGTTTCCGGTTTTCTTCTGCACTGATCCATAAATCATCTGCAAAAACGCGCGCCCCAGTCTCTTTTGCAAGGATCAAACTTGTCAGTCCAGTCCCACATCCTAAGTCGAGGATACTCTCATCAGAAGCAAGCTGTAATGGGTATTTATGCAGCAGCTCTGCCAAAATTCTTGCACTGTTCGGTCCCATCATTGTTTCTGCGGAAATCAACGCCTTATAGTTCTCAATATTCATATATTAACCATAGCTTTCGCATAAGCAAAAGCGTCCCCTTTATGATCATAACTTTTACTATGGTCTGTACGTTTCCTTTTCTACAACAACATAAATATTTTTTCCGGTTTTCTTTTCAAAATATTCTTTCAGCCTGATATTGAACTCCCGTTTTTCCGCTGGATAATAGCCGTATCTTCTTTTTACATCACCCATGCGTTCTTCAATATCCAGCACGCCTTCACTCCCCGCCAAAGCATCGCATAATTGAATCAACCGGTCATAATCGTCCATAACCGTGTTCTCCAGTATCGTATTGATCATTTCCAGTTCTTCATCGGAAGTGTCAAACTTTCCAATATACGTTTTCGTCGTTTGCGTGTGAAAGGAGTGTGTAAGGCAAATTTTTGCAGCTTCATCATATCCCAATGACATCATATAGGTATAACCGTCTGACACATGCCCTAAGTGCCTTGTGCCAAACCTTCTTCCAATATCATGAAGCAGTCCCAATATATACGCCGTTTCCGCATCTAACCCCTCACACAGTTCCGCTATTTTTTCGGCACAATGTGCCGCGGTCCGGCTGTGATTTCCCCAAGGTCCCGGATTGCACCGCTCTGCTTCTCTTAACAAGCATTCAGCTTCTGCTCTTGTAGGTATCATAGTGCCGTTCACCTCCACAGGTTTCAATGGATTCGTTTAAACAGAGGGTTCAATCTTCATTTCCGCAAGCAGCTTCTGCGCCAGTGTATATGCATACGCTTCTGCTTCACATGGTGTGCCCGCCGTTCTTCTGCCGTCCACAATGCGTGCAAGCGACACGGTCTTCCGCTTTAAATAAGGATACAAAAGAGGACGATTTTCCGGGTCCGCAATCAGCTGTGCGCCGAGAATCGCTTCTCCCTGAAAAGCAGCTGCATCTTCTGTGGAATGCGTGGGAACCCGCGGGGATTCTCCGGAATGACGGCAGCAAAGTACAGAATACAGCTTGCCGTTTGCCGTTTGGCACAGTCGTTCCGTTTCAATGATAAAGCCGTGGGAATACAGCCACAAACGCAGATACGGCTGCATGGTCATTGGCTGTAAGATAAAGCGGCGGCAGGGGAAAGGAGCGGAACAGGAAACAGCGGTGCAAAACGGCATTGCATTTTCCAAAATCCGTGCAATCAGCTCTCCGCCCATACCGCAGATGGTAATATCGGTAATCCACGGCGTATACTGATGTAGTCCGTCAAGACCGTCTGTGCGTACAAGCGTGATGTGATCCAGCCACGCGGGATGACTGCTTTCATACTGCTTCAAATGCGCCCGTGCTGTCTCCAGCGGCTTTTCCGCTATATCTGCCGCCACGGCATGGGAAATGGCACCGCTTTGCAAAAGCGCAATCGGCAGATAGGCATGATCTGTTCCGATATCTGCCAAGACCGCCCCCGCCCGCACCATCTGCGCCGCACATGCAAGCCGTACATCCAGCTTTTTTTCACGATATTTTTCGCATTTCGTTTGATTCTGCTCCACGGTCTCCCCTCTTTTCCCCTCCGTTTGATTTTATCTGCATCTTGATCCTATACGTCTCCGTTAACCACAGGAAAAAGAGCGGTGCTTTACGCGCCGTCCTCACGACCTTACATTTGATACACTAAGACTGTTTATTACTCTGCTTTGCCTTCCAGATAAGCGTTGATCTTTTCTACCAGTTCATCCGCATCGGTACCGTGCACTTCACATGCATCCTCAATGCTCTCTCCTCTTGCAGAAGGGCAGCCTAAGCAGTGCATACCGATTTCAAGGAAAAATTCCGCGGTTCCCATATCAAAATCAAGAACGTCGCCGATGATGCTTTCTTTTGTAACTTTCATAATTTTATATCTCCTTTAACAATATATCAATTTTGTGCGTTGAAAAAATTCCTATTTTTAGTGTGTACCGAATACGGTACTTTTATCCTTTAATTTACAGATTCTGTTGCTTCCAGCTTTTCATAGAACTTATCAATGGTTCGCTGTGACATCTTCAGCTTGGACTGATAGAACGAGGAAAAATCCGCAGATTTCTTTTCAATGGCAAGACGCGGCAGAGAATAGAACAAATCGCCGAATCCATTTGCAAAGCCAAAGTAGCTTCCGCCGATTTCATAGGTGATGGTATCAAACAGAAGATCCATCATTTTAACAGAATTTTCATCGCGTGCAAGCTTTCCTGTCAGAATGGTATCGTAATAGGTCGGAATGACTTCCTCCGCACTGCCCCATGCAAGCAGTTCCATTGCCGCGCCGATCATCTCCGGATTGGTGATGGTACAGGGCACGGAAAGCAAACCGCCCCAGTCAAGCGAAATATAATCTTCCTGCTTCTCGTCATATTTCGGGAACGGCAAAAATCCGAAATCCACCGTAAAGTCACGCAGATATTCTGCATCGGAAATCGCATCCATCTGGAACATCAGTCTGTCGGAATTCAATGTGAGCATATCTGAGCGGTCCATAGACGGCGGCATATAAATAACGTTGTTCTTTGCCATATCGGAAAAGATTTCCATCAAATGCTGTGTTTTTTCCGTATTCAGCGCAAGTCTTATTTTTCCGTCTGCATCACGGTCGGTGATATACTGTCCGCTTCCGGTCATAAAGCTGATGTATTTGGAAATTTCATTTGCGGTGATGCCCCAGCTGTCGTCTTCTGTCATTTTTCCGTCACCGTTGACGTCATTCACTGCCGCACGTGCCATCTCTGTCAGTTTATCCAGTGTCCATCTGCCGTCATATACCAGCTGATATGGGTCTTCCATATCCAGACGCGTTACCATATCCTTGGAGAAGAAAATGACATATGGACACGGAATCATCATATCGTTGACCGCAAAATACGTATTTTCTCCCAAACGCAGCACGTCCATCTGCGCTTTGTTCCACCATTCTGCATTCATATCAACATAGGGCAGCTCGTCCAGATTATACAGATATCCTTCAGACGACCATGTATCATTATAACCAATGCAGTGACCAAAGATAAAATCGTAAACATCTTCGTTTGCCAAAATGGTCGGTCTCAAAGAATCGTTCTGCTGCATGTAATTGGTACCGCAGCTCTCTTTTTTGATCTTGATGTTTAAGTCCTCTTCCACTTTACGGTTGCGGCGATAGATGGCGTCGTTCATGACATCGCCGTTTTCTTCTTCTGCAAAGAAATAAAACTGATATCCCTGCCACTCCATGTAAAGCTGCAGCAGTTCTTCCCCGCCAAAATCCAAGCTGTCCGTCGGAACCTTATGGTTCGGACGCTGCGCCTCGACTTCCTGTGTCTGTGTCACATTGGTATCCACTGGAGTAGTTGTAACTGCATCATTTTTCTTATCTGACGAACCGCAGGACACAATTGCAGATGCCGTCAAAAGAAGTGCCAATTGTAAACAGGTATTGCGCAGTTGTTTTTTGTTCATAGCTTGGATTCCCTTTCTCATTTTAGTATATCATCATTATACTATGAAAAAGGAATTTCGTCAATACTTTTTATGAAATTTGTTTTCCCTGGTACACAGGTTCACAGGTCAGACGGATACCAAGCTTTTTGGTGGTATTGTCATCTACAGCAGACAGTACTACTGTGGAATGCATTTCCGCCCCTCTCAAGTTTCCAAGCGCCGCATACGCCCGTGCTGCGGTTTCATCCGTTGCAGCACAAATGGCAAGTGCAATCAGCGTCTCATCCATGTGCAGCCGCGGATTTTTGTTGCCAAAGCATTTTGTCTTCAGGTGTGCAATCGGCTCCAATACGGCCGGGGAGATGAGCAGTGTATCGTCCGGAATTCCAGAGAGATACTTCAACGCATTGAGCAGCATGGCAGACGCTGCGCCAAGCAGCTCAGAGGACTTGCCGGTTACAATGGTACCGTCTGCAAGCTCCAGTGCTGCCGCCGGCTGCTCAGTTTCCTTTTGCTTTGCAAGCGCTGCGCCGACGACCTTACGGTCGGAGGTATTGATACCGGCGCCCCGCATGATGTTTTCAATTTTGTGCACCGTGTTTTCGTCGACTCTGCCGATCAGGTGATCACACTGTGCCTTATAATACCGGCAAAGAATTTCATCATAAGACGCCTGTCTGCATACCGCGTCATCAGAAATGCAGAAGCCGACCATATTGACACCCATATCGGTCGGGGATTTATAGAGACTCTGTCCAAGGATATTTTCAAAGATTGCATTGAGAATCGGAAACGCTTCCACGTCACGGTTGTAATTGACCGCAGTCTTATTGTAGGCTTCCAGATGGAACGGATCGATCATATTGATATCGTTTAAATCTGCGGTCGCAGCTTCATATGCCAGATTGACCGGATGCTTTAAGGGCAGATTCCAGACAGGGAAGGTTTCAAACTTTGCATATCCCGCCGTGATGCCGCGTACATGCTCATGGTACAGCTGTGAAAGACAGATTGCCATTTTGCCGGTACCGGGACCAGGCGCTGTTACAATGACAAGCGGACGCGTTGTCTCAATATAATCGTTGCGTCCGAATCCTTCCTCCGACACGATGTGCGGGATATTGTGCGGATAGTCCGCAATGGTATAATGCAGAAATACACGGATGCCCCTCTGCTCAAGCTTTTTGCGGAAGACATTTGCTGCATACTGTCCGCCATAACGGGTGATCACCACAGAGCCGACCAGCAGACCGACGCCGCGAAAAGCGTCGATCAGGCGCAGGACGTCCGCCTCGTAGGTAATGCCCAAGTTGCTGTTGACTTTGTTTTTCTCAATGTCCACAGCATTGATGCCGATGACAATTTCCGCCTGATCCTTCAAGCTGGTCAGCATCTTGATTTTGCTGTCCGGTGCAAATCCCGGCAGTACACGGCTTGCATGATAATCGTCAAACAGCTTTCCGCCAAGCTCCAGATACAGCTTTTGTCCGAACTGCCCGATACGCTCCTTGATATGTGCCGACTGCATTGCAATATACTTCTCGTTGTCAAATCCGATTCTGTGTGTCATACTTATGACCATAACTTCGCGAAAGCGAAGTTTTCCTTTCTAATGTGGAGTTGTGGCGTAAGCCACAAAACACAGTCTGAAAATTTTATTTTCAGACTTTCAATCACCTTTGAATATTAAAAGTGATCTCCTTTCTGCTAAATACCCAAATATCGATACCTGCTTTCGCGTCCAAAAAAAGAAACACATATAAACATTATAGTATAAATTCAGCCGCCTTGCAAGGGATTTTTGAAAATTCTTTGGATTTCGGATACTTTCACAAAAAAAGGAGAAAAAACGCGGATTTTCTTTCACCGTTACCGTGCAGAAAAAAACGACACTGGTTCGTCAACCGCTTTCATGCAGGATCAAGCGTTATAAAAAAAAGAGGGGCTGCTGCAAGTTTTCACCTTGCAGCAGCCCTTTCTCCCAAAAAGACATTATTCGTCCACAGCACCAAACGTGATGGTTCCCTCGGTTGTCAGCGTGTCAATCTCCTGACCGGAATACACACCGAGTACCTTCCACGATGCTTCAATTTCCATCGTATTTTTATCGGTTCTATAAACCGCGGTATAGAACGGCGTATAAGCATAGGTGTCCTCTCTGCGTTCAAATGCCGGCGTCGTAAATAACACGGCATTGCCGTCTACCTGAATGGCGCCCCAATCGACCTTTTCTCTTGCAGAGATGCGGTAGTGCGACACACCGACCTTCACGGTCACCTCTGCCATACCGTCGTCCAGAATTTCATATTCCCAATCCACCAAAAGCTTTAAGGTCTTGGACTGCTTCGATTCAAAACGGCCGCTGTCCTTGGCGCCTGCAAGTTCTGCAAGCGCACCGGATGCAGATGGATCGGTTGCAATGTCGGGATTCTCTGCATCGGAACCCGATGTCGAATCGGAACCCGATGTGCCATCGGAGCCCGATGTTCCATCGGTGTTTTCACCCCCTACCGGAGTCAGCTCCGTCGGGGTACCGTCCGTCCCGGGATTGTCCTGGGGCTTGTTGTCTTCTGTGGGATTCGCGGGCTGTTCCGGAACATGGTCATCTCCCGGTGCCGTTGTATCCTCATCTGTTCCCTTTGGCGCATCCGTTTCCGGCGCTGCTGTCTGGGGAGGTTCTGTCGTTTGTGTTGGTTCTGTCTCGTTTGATTTTGCATCCGTTTCCGGATTCGTTACCTGTTCAGACTGCTTCTTGTCGCCGTCTTTGCCATCCCCGCTGTCCTTTTTCAGGCTGCACGAAGCAAGCACAACGGATGAAAAGGTCACGGCAGCACACAAAAGTCCGCACAAAAGCAAGCGGCGGAGTGAGGATGCTGCATTTTTTAAGCTGCGGTTTTTCATAGGATATCCTCCTTGTCATTTTCTGTTTTTTATAGGCAATTGTAAAACTCCGTTTTCCAATTGGTTTCATCGGACTGACGCAGTCCGATGGCTCCCTTTGGTCGCTTTAAAGGTGTCTTTTTTGGCGGGAGACCCGCCAAAGCGACGCATTTATTGATATATTGCCCTATGAGTAATATAAAATTATGATTTTTACAATCGGCTAATTTTCTGTTTTTTATGGAAATCTGAAAATAAATTTTCAGATGGCGCTTTGTATCTTACACCGCAATTCCACAGGGAACTAAGGCTGATACTATATTAGACGCAGAAAACGTGATTTTGTTCCCTAAAAAATAGAAATTTTTTTATTTTATGACAGTATTTTCCATTGACAAAATCAAGCAGTACCATTTTTCATCGAATACATCGAAGAAAACATTAAAATCGCTGCATACGAAAAGCCGCATTGCGCAGCGTCTGCCGTTATGTAAAGTATCAGTCCTCTTTGTAGAACAGCTCTAACACCTTTTCATAGTGTTTTATGACGCTCTTCTCCTTAGAAGCGATATAAGAGGAAAGTTCCTTTTTGCCGGAAATGATCTCCGTAATGGTATAGGTATAGCCATTCCATCCGTCGTAGAGGAACCGGGCGTCGACATTTCGTCCATTCATAATCATATCCAGCATTTCAATGGAGACTTCATCGCGTGCGCCCTTGACCTTCAATACAATATCGTAATATACCGGCATCACGTTGACCCAGCTTTCCCGGCACAGTGCCGCCGTTACAGCGCCCGCAAGCTCCAGATTACCGGTAGAAGCCGGTACTGCCATACAGGAAATGCTGCCGCCTGGTACATTGTAATAGGCAGTCTGTGCCTCGTCGTATTTTGGATACGGAATGATACCGTAGTCAAATGTCACATCGCGGAATTCCTTTTCAGAGGCTCCGACAACCTCCGTGATAAACAGTACCTGCCCATCCTTAAACGCCTGCATGGGGTCGGAATCCGTTACGTCCTTTGCTGCGGAATAGCTGCCCTCGTTCTGGTAATACAGCGTGCGCAGCTGCTCGACCATATGGCTTGCCCGCTCCGAATTGAATACGCTTGTCACTGTGCCGTCGTCGTGAAACTCCACCGTATCCACATCACAGGCATAAATCCAGGACGGCAGCCCCCAGGAAGCACTTCCGAAACCGTAAAGATCTCCGGTATCCTTGGTACCGCTGCCATTGAGGTCCTGATACATCCCTTTTGTGATGCTTGAAAGCTTGTCCAGTGTCCAGGCACCGTCGTTTACCATTGCGTATACATCGTCAATGTCATGATCCGCTGCAAGCTGCTTATTAAAGAACATGCAGTATGTATTAAACACAAAAGAAAGACACATGTCGGAAACCGTCATGTACATGCGGTCGTTGATGGTAAGTCCCTCAATGGTTGCCCGGGGAAACCACGGCTTTGAAAAATCCATATAGGGGATATCATACCAGTTGTAAAAATAGCCGTCAAGCGCCGCTCTTCCGGAGGACATTGAGTGTCCCATAAACAGTTCCCATGCGTCGTCCCCCGCCGCAACGGTATTGATCATGTTGGTGACCATCTGCTCCTCTTCGCCTTCCATGCCGACGATATTGACATTGAAGCGTTCTTCAATCGTCTTGTTGCGGCGGTACACCGCATCGTTCAGTACATCGCCCGTTTCTGAGTCGGTGAGCGGAATGGCGTCTGTGGTATAGCGTTTCTGGTAGTAGATGCGGTAGTCTGCGCCTTCAAAATCGAGATCCGGGACGCCGTCCGACACTTTTTTGCGGGCTTCCAGGCTGTCCGAAGGCGCCTCCTCTCCCTGTGTGTCAGCGGTATTGACCGTCTCTGTATCCGCTTTGGTATCCGTCTCCTTTTTAGACTCTGCGCAGGAAAACACTGCTGTCAGTGTCAAAAGAGAAAGTGCGAAAAGCAGGACAGTGCGGCGTTTTGTGCGATTTGCAGAAATTTTCATAATTTTGATTGTAACTTTTCCTCTAAAAAGTTATCCCCTTTCTATTATATGAGTTTGCAGAATTCAGAGTATCAGCCTGCATCGACAGTTTTGCCGGCGACAAGGTCTGCGCCCTCTCCCAAAAAGTTTTTAACAATCACATCTCCGCGCGTGACGGGAGCAGTCACCGTAATCTCTCCAAGCGCTTTCATTGCTTCCATCAGACGCGCCTTGGAAATACCGCCGGTTGTTTTGACCGGAAGATACCGTTCTGCCCCTGCACCGCACAGCCTGACTGTCGAAGTCAGGGTACGGCGCGGGTCGGTAAGCTCTGTGCGGATATATGCGTCTCCCCGTTTGCAGGTATTGCCCGAAACGCTGAGAATTTCTCCGTTATCGGAAACCTCCGCTTCCAGATGACACCCCATCGGGCAGACAATACAAGTCTTTTTTACTGTTGTATTCATCGTATAGTCCCTCCTTGTGTTCCTTTCAGTCAAGTGCCACGGTAACCGTACTGCCCTCTCGAATGGCGGCAATGGCGTCTTCATTTAAATTTATGTGCTCCATCTGTCCGGGTTCCAGAAAACGCTTCTTTACTTTGGCACACGGCTTGCCGTCCACTGAGAGGATCACGCTGCGGTCACGGTAAATATTGTCCACACGGAAAAACAGCGCGGTATCTGCATTCAAGTCTCCGTTTGCGTTCAGCTTCTGCGGCATCACATACCGCACGCCATTTTTCCCTTCCGTCGGCAGATACCGTGCAGCGGTGTCAGGTTCATGTCCTTCGTTCGATGCACAGGCGCATGACACATATGCCGCCGCAGATGCGCCTGCGCGGTAAGCTTCCTTTGTGACAAAATCCACAAGATCATGCACATGCAGCACATTTCCGCATGCGAATACACCGGGGATCGAGGTCTGCATGGTTTCGTCGACCTGTGCGCCGCCGGTAATGCGGTCAAGGACAATGCCCGCTTCCCGTGACAGCTCGTTTTCCGGCAGAAGTCCAACGGACAACAACAGCGTGTCACATGGGATATATTCCTCCGTACCCGGAATCGGACGGCGGTCGTCCCCGACCTTTGCCACTGTCACTGCTTCCAGGCGCTCTTTGCCGTGAATCGCTGTCACAGTATGAGAAAGATACAGAGGAATATCAAAGTCGTCCAGACACTGTGCGATGTTTCGCGGAAGCCCCCCCGAGTACGGCATCAGCTCACAGACCCGCAGCACCTTTGCGCCTTCCAGCGTCAGTCTGCGCGCCATAATCAGTCCGATATCACCGGAGCCGAGGATGACAACGCGCTTGCCCGGCAGATAACCGTCAATGTTGACATACCGCTGTGCGGTTCCGGCAGAATAGATGCCGGCAGGTCTTGTTCCCGCAATGTTGAGTGCGCCGCGGGTACGTTCTCTGCATCCCATAGCAAGTACAACTGCATTTGCCCGAATACGGCAAAAACCCTCGGTTGGAGAAACAAACGCAACTTCATGGTCCGGAGAGAGGGACAGCACCATCGCGTCGCAAAGGTATCCGATACCGCGTTCACGCACGATATCGATAAATCTGCCCGCATATTCGGGACCGGTCAGCTCTTCCCCGAACATGTGCAGTCCAAAGCCCGCATGGATGCACTGGTTCAGAATTCCGCCAAGCTCCCGGTCACGCTCTAAAATCAGAATATCCTTCGGTGCAATTCCCTGATTGTTTGCTTCAATCGCCGCTGCAAGCCCTGCCGGGCCGCCGCCGATGATGATAATCTTCTTATCCTCCATGTTACTTTTCCCCTCCGTTCAGAATCACAGAATTTCCGCCGCATTTGGTGATTTCTGTCATGGGCACGCCCAGCTCCCGCGCCAGAATTTCCACCGTGCGCGGAGAGCAGAAGCCGGCGCCGCAGCGCCCCATACCGGCACGTGTTCTGCGTTTGACCATGTCAAGGTCACGTGCGCCGAGCGGTCTGTGAATGGCATCGACAATTTCGCCCTCCGTCACTGTTTCGCAGCGGCAGATAATCTTGCCGTACAGCGGATTCTTCGCAATGACAGCGGCACGTTCAGCATCGTCCAGCTCCCGGAAGCGGATTTTTTCGGGACGGCCTTTTTGATAGGTTTCTTTTTCGGTCAAAACAAGCCCCATTTCCGCAAGCAGCGCGACCGCATATTCTCCTGTCGCCGGAGAGGAGGCAAGACCGGGGGATTCTATGCCTGCAAGGTGCAGAAGTCCCGATACTGCTTTTGAAATAAAGATGCAAAAATCGCTCTTTGTAATGTCACCGTCCGCTCCCACAGGCGTCGGTCTTACACCGGAGAACTGGGTAATCACCGCACGTGTGTTGACCCCCGGTACAAGATGCTTCGCACCGCGCTGTACCTCCTCCAATCCGGACGATGTCGTCGCTGTATCGTCCCGGTCGTCAATCGCTTTTGCCGTCGGACCGAGAATCAGATTTCCGTCCACGGTCGGGGAGACAAGAATCCCCTTGCCATTTGCACTCGGGCAGGAGAACAGCACATGAGAAGCAGTATTCCCTTCCGAGCGGTCAAGCAGCATATACTCCCCGCGGCGCGGTATGATATGCATAGGAAAATTTGCTTCTCCTGCAAGAATGGCAATTTCATCGGAATGGACGCCTGCTGCGTTGACAAGATAGGACGCATACACCGTTTCCGTTCCGTTGGAAACCGCAAAGATACCGTCTTCTTTTCTGATATCACAAACGCGGAAGTTGGTTTTGAAAACCACACCGTTGATGCTTGCATTTTCACAGGCTGCAATGCACAGCTCATACGGACAGACAATGCCTGCCGTCGGCGCCCACAGCGCTGCAACCGCCTCCTCTGAGATGTGCGGCTCCATTTCACGCAGTTCCTTCTGACCGATGATTTTCAAATCCGGTACGCCGTTTTCAACGCCGCGTGCATAAAGCGTTTCCAGATGCTTGATTTCCGCATCAGAATACGCGCACACCAGACTTCCGCACATTTTGTACGGGACGTCCAGTTCCTTCGCTTCCTCTGGCATCATCGCACAGCCGCGCACATTCAGACGTGCTTTAATCGTTCCGCATTCCGCGTCAAATCCGGCGTGCACAATGGCAGAATTCGCCTTTGTCGCCCCCATTGCGACATCGTCTGCCGCTTCCAGTACAATGACAGACACATTGTATTTTGCAAGCTTTCTTGCCGTCATCGCACCGGTAATCCCGGCGCCGATGATACATACGTCATACTTCATTTTTTCCGTTGTTTCCATATTGCAGCATTGGCTGTTATATGGAAAAATTTCCTTTCTTTGTATTCAGAGAAAGACAGCAATTTCCCATGAAAAAAAGCCGCAGTGAACCAAGAGGGGACTCCCACCCTCCGGTTTCACGACGACTCCAAAACTCCATGCGTCTGATTTTCACTTGTATTTGCGCCCATCTGCTCCTCTTCTTTCCCCGTCATTACAATGACACGTCATTATTATGACCGGTCATAATAATGACATATCATAGGATGGCACGTTTTTCTGTCCTGCATGCATATATTTTACATACACATATTGTTTTTCGTGCCGACCGGAGATTTTGCGGAACAGATTTCCTGTAGCTATAATTATAGCATTTTCCATTGGCTGTGTCAAGCATCTGCACGCAAAAATATTTGCATGCAAATTTATTTGCACGCAAAAACTTTTGCTCGCAAATTTAAATTCAAACCAAGAATTTGTTGGCAAAGAGAAATATACAAATTCACCCCGATAAAAAAGTTTTGTGGGGAGCATGAGGGGAACTTTTTCAAAAGTTCCCCTCATCGTCCTCCGTCCTCCTGAAAATGTGAAATTTTATCGAAAACCCTTGCAAATATACACAATATCAGGTATAATAATATATGTATTATTTTATATCTCGAACCATCAGAAAATGAAGGAAAGGGAAACCTTCGTATCGCGTTGGCGGCTGTGCTGATTCTGCCCCCAAGGTGTGTGAGGGTACGGTCATCATCATGCCCAATATTGATCTGCTTGCGATGCACAAGCTGTTTTTACAAAATCATATCAAACCGGGCGGCACTGTTGCGGATTTCACAATGGGCAACGGTCACGACACCGCATGGCTTGCCGATGCAGTCGGCGAGGGCGGTCATGTATATGCCTTTGATATTCAAACACAGGCGCTGGAACACACCCGCGCACGTCTGACAGAAGCCGGTCTCATCGACCGCTGTACGCTGATCTGCGATTCTCACGCCAATGCCGCCAATTACATCAAAGAACCAATCTGTGCCGGCGTCTTTAATCTGGGATATCTGCCCGGCGGGGACCGCACCAAAACCACGCTGTGCGCATCTACCAAAATTGCAGTAGAAACTGCCATTTCCCTGTGTGCGAAAGACGGCATCATCCTGATCGCTGTGTATCCCGGTCATGAAGAAGGAACACGGGAAGGCGAAATGCTGGACAGCATGCTTGCAGCGCTCGACCATCGCAGTTTTTCTGTTTCCCGGCTTCGCATCATCAACTCCCCAACCTCGCCCTTCTTCTTCGCCGTAGAACGGCATGACGTGGAACGGCATGACGTAGAACGACATTGAATTCTGCCTTGAAAGGATGAATATGAATATCATGCTCCAACCGAAAACCAATCTGCTTCGTCTGTCTTCTATCGTACTTTTGTTGATCATGCTTTTTGTGTGCCTGACACCACTGACCGTATTTGCAGACGACACCAAAGACAATACCGATCAAAGTCCGGTCTTCTATGCAGAAGCTTCTGTCGTCCGTGCCGACACCACAGAATGCTGTACCGCAGGCTTTCATTTGTATGTAAAGAACCCCGATGCACTGCCCCTGACGCTTACCTATCAGATTTATAAAAGTGACACGCCGGACAGTGTCATTGCAGCTACCTCCGGTGATCATGCGGACTGGATTCTTGTCACACCGGTAGAACAGACAGCTGGCACGGATACACCGCATCCTGCATTTACCTTCGGCTTTCACAAACCGGCAGACATCTCCGTGGAAGACCCCGATTTTATGACACTTCCCGACTTTTTACGTCCGGTTACGGTCGGGGGAGAAGTGATTTATACCCTTGATCCTGCATGTACCATATCGTTCCGTGTTACAGGCGGTGACGCTGCGGTGGACGGTACCTATGCGTTGGATGAAACCCTCACCTGTACCCCGGATGCGCCCTCCTTTATGCTGGAACGCCCTCAAAAGCTGATTGTCAACCTGATTCCCGGCACAGCGCCAACAGAGGAAAGCACACCCGAGGAAAAGGACACCTTTCATTCCGGCTCGATTTCTACCTATTTTTATCTGCCGGAAAGTATCCGTACCATTCTCTCCGCATTGAAAACCGAAAAGGACAGCTTCCTTTCTTCGATTTCCACAAAAGAAAAAACAATCACAGACGCCAGCGTCTATGTCCAGTACGACTTTACGACGCTTGACACTCCTTCTACTTATAACGCAGAAGCAGAAGCGGATGGGAATGCACTTTGGAGTACCGCCAATCTCTATGCAATTGATCCCGCTTCCGACTCCATTGTCTGCTCTGCCGGTTTTTCGTTTGACAGTGAATCGTTCCGCTCCTGTTTTCCAGAGGGAACCTTTGATCTCTCCCAAACACCGGTAGATCCCCAGGACGGTGCACCGGAAATCATTTTATACCAAACCATGGATCCCGAAAAAGTCACGCTGACAACCCGCGTCCGCTTCATTCTCGCACTGACGGATGCCGACGGAACGGTCACCTATCATTCCTCTGTTTTTACCGATCCCAACTCCTGCGGCGCATCAAACTCTCTTGTTTCCGCGCCCACATCCATGGATGCTCCGGTTCTTTCCGACGCCGTGTTTGAAAGCAGTGAAAGCGGAAAAACCACATTGAAGTTCCATGTCACCGCCAACGACAGCATACGGGAAGCAGCCGTCTGGCTCGCTGCCAACCAGAATACGGAAGGCGTCACCGATCAAAGCGTCGGCGCAGCTCTGGAAATTTCCGTCAACGGCAACGACTGGGAACCTGTAGACGCTGCAATGTTCTATAATGGCGGCATTCTGCTTGACGGAGACTGGTCATTCTCTGTTACAGACGAAAGCTTAAACGATTACGCCTATATCCGTGTCCGGATGCGTTATACTGCACAGGTGTCCGCAGACGCACCGCTGCAGTCCGAATGGTCCGCCGCTCTCGCCTTTGACAAAAAACCGGAAACGGTCGTACCCACACCTGAGTCGGAAAATACACTGCCGCTGTATTCCGATACCAGTGCAAATGCTGAAGATATAAAGTATGTCTGCCCAATCTGCGGCATCTGTCCCGCACCGTATGGCATCTGCCTGTTTTTATGGATTGGCGCCGCATTGCTTCTGGTTCTGCTCGTCGTTTTAATCATTGCACTGATTCCCAAAAAGAAAATCTGTCCGCGCTGTAAAGAATCCTGTCGGACAGACGATAAAACCTGTCCCGTATGCGGGTATCGCTTTGTCGGTTCCATGCCGGAAATTGAAGATACCACAGAAAATCTGATGGGACAGGAAGCAGAAAACGCCCATAAAGAACCCAGTGATGAGGACTTTTTTGCCGCAATGTCCGCAAAAGAGGGGACAAACACGAACAAGTCCACCGGTTCTGTACCGGCTGCACCGCGTCAGACAGCAGCAAACGCACCTGGTACTGCTGCACACATTCCGCTCCCTGAGGCAGACCCCGTATTCCTTGCAGAATTAAAGCGCAAGCTGACAGCCGTCAAAGCAGGTCAGCCGCAGTCCTTTACTCCGGCAGAAATTGCCTACATCAAAGCGCTGAAAGAGAAAAAGGCGCAAAGCAACGCAGCGGTAAGCGCCAAAACAGCCGCTTCTCCGACAGTCACTGCGGCACAACCGCGCACGGGAGCAGCCTCAACAGGACAGCATTCAAATGCCGCAGCCAAACGTCCTGTATCTTCTGCTGCACCGGATGCAAATGAAAAAACCACAGTCTTTGCAAAGACAGATTTACATACGGTGACTTCCCCGGTTCCGCCGTCAAAGGACAGCAAGCCCAAAACAGCAGCCGAAACCTATGAAGAAAAAGCCGCCAGACTGCGTGCACTCCGTGCAAAACAGCTTGCAGAGGAAGACGCACTCCTGTCCTCTTCCAAAATGACCGGCGACAGTCGGGAAATGCGCGCAAAGCCGACCCCCACAAGTGTTGCGCATCCGGCACAGGATATCCGTGCAGCGGCGCCGAAAAAGGTTGAAAAACCGGTACGGCAAATCAAGTGTCCCGCCTGCGCCGTTCCCAATCCGGAAACCAACGAACGCTGTTACATCTGCGGCGGTCTGCTTCCCAAAAACAATCCGCACGCCTAAACATCTCCTTGCCATTTGAATCAAAGGTCAACTCCTTTTGCCGCATCTTCGGCATTTGCCGATATGCCAAAAGGGGTTTGCTTTTGGGATACGCTTAGGGGGATTTTTGAAAAAATCCCCCTAAAACCCCCAAAAACTTTTTTTGATGGAATGAAATAACAGTTTCACTTGTAAATAGGATTTTTTCAACAACAAAGGAGGTTTGACCGCTATGCAGACATCCCCGTTTCCATACTCCGACACCAACAAGCGTTATCATACCTACGACTACTACTTAAAGCACAAATACGGCACAAAGTGTGCCCGCATTCCCATTGACGCCGGTTTTTCCTGTCCCAACCGCGAGAAAACGCATCACAGAAATGGAGAAAGCAACGGTACAGGCTGCATCTACTGTTCCGCACGCGGTTCCGGAGATTTCTGTTCCTCCCCCCTTCTTCCGCCGCGCGTGCAGTTTGCAGAAACCTATGACCGCCTATGCAGAAAATGGAACACTAATGCAGAAAGAGAAAAACGTCTTCCGGCAATTCCCTATTTTCAGGCGTTTACCAATACCTATGCGCCGCTTGACACCCTAAAAGCGCTTTATGAAGAAGCGCTGCACTATACCGATGCCCACGGCAATCCCGTATACATTCCGGCGCTTTCAATTGCTACACGACCCGACTGTCTTCCCCCGGATGTAGTTTCATACCTTGCAGAGTTGAATCATCGGGTGGATGTCACGGTGGAACTGGGATTGCAATCTGCACACGACAAAACCCTACAGCGCATTCGACGCGGACACGATACCGCCGCGTTCCTTTCAGGATATCGCCGTTTGAAGGAAGCAGGCATCGCCGTCTGTGTACATATCATCAACGGGTTGCCGGGTGAGAATGCAGAGGATATGCTTGAAACCGCACGTTTGCTCTCTGCATTGCAGCCGGACTTTTTGAAAATTCACATGCTGCATGTTCTGCGCGGAACGCCCCTGGAAGCGCAATACATGGAAAAACAACATGCAGGAAACGCGATATCGCTTCTGACGCTTTCGGAATATGTCGATATTGTTTGCCGGCAGCTGGAGCTGCTTCCGCCCACTACCGTGATCTGCCGACTGACCGGGGACGGCGCGTCAAAGGACCTGATTGCGCCGCTCTGGGCAAAAAACAAACACGCTGTACTGGCACAAATCGATAAAACGCTTGCTGCGCGCGGCACTTATCAGGGAAAGGAGTTTTCCGCACAATGAAACCCAAAAACCTGTTCCGCATCTTCCCTGTATTGGTCGTCTGCATCCTCTCGCAAGCAAGCCTTTTCGCCTGTTCTGCCGACGAAAACACCGCCTTTTTCTCCACACATCTTTCAAAGGAAGAACAATCCGCAGCCATCGCAGTTCCGATGCTTTTACCGGAATCGGCGGCATTTCCGGTGTCCGGTATCCTGCCCTCTGATGCACCTCCGGAGCGTGATACCATAAAAATGCATTTCGTCGGAGACGTCATGCTGGCAGCGGAAAACGGCGACGACGGCTTCTGGTCGTTTAATCTGTTTGCCTATGACACGCCAAAGGCGTATTATTTTGAAAAAATGTTTCCGCTGTTTTCCTCCGACGACTGGACTGTGGCAAACGGCGAAAACGTCTTTACCGATGCAGAGAATCCGGAAAAAATCGCGAAAAAGGAAGACCCCGCCTTCTGGTATTATTCAAAGGCAGAAAACGCACAGATTTATTCTGCGGGCAGTGTGGAAATTGTTTCGCTTGCCAACAATCACGCCATGGACTACGGTGTCAGCGGGCGGGACGACACCAAAGCAGCCATTGAAGCAGCAGGCGCAATGTGCGTTCTTGATGGGACATCCGTTACCTTGGAAAAATCCGGTGTGACTGTTGCACTCCTGTGCACATCCATGTATTCGGAATACTATCTTACGCCGATTTTAGACTGGCTGACAGAAGCGCAAAAAACCTCCGATTTTCAGATTGTATATTATCATGGCGGCACAGAGCGCGTCCATACGCCGGATGGCTGGCGTGTGAATGCCTCCCATGCCATGGTAGAGGCCGGCGCCGATCTGGTACTTGGCAACCATCCGCACGTGCTTCAGCCAATAGAAAGCTACCAAGGTGTGGATATCGTATATTCGCTTGGAAACTTTCTGTTCGGCGGCAGTCACACCTGCGAAAACAGAACCATGGTGTACGCACTGACGCTGGATCTTGTCGATCATAAAATCAATGCGGTAAAGGGAGAAGCGATTCCCTGTTACTGTTATGGAGAGCTATGGCAGCCGGCGATGATAGAAGAAGAACAGGACAGGGAGACCGTATTGTCCTTTCTGCGCGGAGAGCGGGAGACACCGTATTAAATCGTGGAAATATGACAGATATCAAACAAGACGTACTGAATCATTTATTCCTTATTTTTATCATTTTCCTAAAAAATCAGAATTTAATTCCGTTTTTTTATTTTAATTATCTACACCTTTTTTTGATATGCTTGTATAACTTGTTGAATTTTAATTTTCTTGAATGGATTTTCTTGACTTCTAACCACAATTCCTGTATAATGAAAGCAAGAGAAAGCATCGCTGTCAATCAAAGACTCCGTGTCCAAAGCGGAATTTTTTTGGCGGATGTCGACGAACGCCATAAACAGCCGCTTCCGCTTTTTGAGAGCGATATCTCAATCAAATTGCCGAAAAAGGAGAGCCTTTCACGTTTCGTGAAATGGCAAATCATAAAATGAAAAAAATAATGACCGCAGCGCTGGCATTGCTTGCAGCTGCTTCCATGACGGTTGCCGTATCCGCAAGACAAAGCTATACCGCAGCTTCCGGTACCGCTGTACTGGACGGTAAAATGGATGACTGCTATCTTGCAGCAACACCAATCACTGCAAATGTAGAAATTGCCGGAACAGAGGACGGTTTTGCAACTGGTACCGCATACGCCGTATGGGATGCGGAGAATATCTATGTTTACGCAGAGATTACGGATCCTGTGATCTCTACCACACAGGGTGACGCCGTGTTCCAGTCCGACTCTGTCGAAGTTTACATCGATCTTCTGAATGAAGAAGGCAATGAAATTGCAAATGTCAATGCGGCACAGTATACTGCCGGCTATCTGTATGTAGACGACAATCTGCAGGTCACAGGTGACTACTGGGCAGGCGGCGGTTATCACTTCAACAACAACAAGGAAAATGCAGTCGCTGTTTTTGACGTTTCCAACAAGGCCGGATATTCTGTAGAATTCAGAATCCCGTGGGGTGATGAATTCAAGCCTGCGGCTGATGCAAAAATCGGCTTCACCTTCGCCATCAACGATGACGCCGATGACGAAGCCGGACGTGAATATCAGGTTTTCCCGGATGAAGAGCTGGCAAGCGCATGGATGAATACCACAAATTACGGTGAAATGACGCTGTCTGCCGACGTATACGTAGCACCGCAGCCGGAAGTACCGGCAGAAGAAGTTCCGGCAGAAGAAAGCGCCCCCGTCTCTGCACCGACCACAGCTGATGCAGGAATCGCAGCTGCTCTTCTTGCAGCTGCTGCCGCAGCCATCGTCGTTTCCAAAAAACACTAAACGCAGCGCCCTGAAAAACAAGTTCATCATATCCTAATACATCCCCCTTTTGTCTTTCCGTATGGAGGCAAAAGGGGGAATTTTCAATTTTCTTCTTGCATTTATATACAAAGTATGGTATAATAAAAGAGAACATAATTTCGATGAAAGGTGGGATTGCCGTCATGCCGGCAAAAAAAGGTACCAAAGTGACACCGTCTTCCCCTGTAGATGTACTGCCGGGTATCTCGGAAGCCCGCCGGGAACTGTTTCAAAAACTGGGCATTGAAACGCTTTCCGACTTGTGTCATCATTATCCGCGCAGCTATGAAATGCGCGGGCGTACTACCACAGTCGCAGAAGCCAAAAACGGTGAAATTGTTTCCTTAATTTTGACGGTCGCCACACAGCCGCAGACAGCGACCATTCGGCGCGGCATGGTTCTGACCAAATTCCGAGCATTTGACGATACCGGTTCTGTTGGAATTACGTACTTCAACCAGGCATACTTAAAAAGCACCTTTCAGGTCGGCAGTACGTTCCGTTTTTACGGATACTGCGAACGCAGCGCTGCAAACACTCTGCAAATGGCGAGTCCAAAGCATGAACCGCTGCCAATAAACGATCCCGGTGACGGCAGCATGCTCCCCCCGATTCTCCCCATCTACAAAACCACCGCCACACTGACGCAAAAGCTTTTGTCGGACGCGGTACAGCGTGCGCTGCCTGTGCTGTTATCCCAAGAAGAGGACTGCATAGATACAGAGCTTTTGCCGGACGACATCCGGGACACCTATGACCTGTGTACATCACGCTATGCCCTGCAAAACATTCATATGCCGCCAGACGAAGCATCCCTTGATGCCGCGCGCAAACGTCTTGTGTTTGAAGAACTTCTGCTCTTTTTCCTGCATATCCGGCAAAGACAGCATAAGCAAACCAAGCAGTCCGGTCTTCCCCTTCCCATCCCCGATATGAATCCCTTTTATGCACAGCTTCCCTACCGTCTGACCGGCGCACAAATGCGCGCCATTGAAGATTTTATCTGCGATATGACAGAACCGGGTCGGCCGCCAATGAACCGCCTGCTCTCCGGAGACGTCGGCTCCGGCAAAACCGTTTGTGCCGCCGCAGCGCTGTATATCGCGCTGTCCGGCGGATATCAGGCAGCGCTGATGGCGCCGACAGAAATTCTTGCCACACAGCATTATGAGGACCTGCTGCCGATGTTCTCCGCACTCGGTTATTCCTGCGCACTGCTTGTCGGTTCCACAAAGCCAAAAGAAAAAAAGAAAATCAAAGATCAACTGGCGTTGGGAGAGCTGCGGCTTGTCATCGGCACACATGCACTTTTGGAAAATGACGTTTCCTTTTCCAAGTGCGGTCTGATTGTCATCGACGAGCAGCACCGGTTCGGTGTCGGTCAGCGCGCACAGCTTGCAAATAAAGCAGAAAAGCTTCATACCCTTATCATGTCCGCAACCCCCATTCCGCGCACCATGGCGCTGATGCTGTATGGCGATAACGGTAATAACCGCAGCGGAAACAACGGCGGAAAAGGAACGGGAACGGAACGGGGACAAATGTCTGTCCTTGATGAAATGCCGCCGGGAAGACAAAAGGTTTCCACCTTTGCAGTCGATGAATCCTTGCGTGCCCGCTTAAACGGCTTTATCAGACGGCAGGCAGAAGAAGGTCATCAGGTCTACATCGTATGTCCCGCCATTGATGAAACGGAGGAAGACTTTGACGAAGAACGGCTTTCCAACCCTTCCACCCCTTCCGATTCTACCAAAAAGCCGACATTAAAGGCAGCCGTCGCCTATGCCCAGGAATTGCAGAACAACATCTTTCCCGATTTAAACGTCGGATTTCTGCATGGGAAAATGAAGCCGCAGGAAAAAGACGATATCATGCACTGCTTTGCAGGGGGAACGGTTCAGATTCTTGTATCCACGACCGTTATTGAAGTCGGCGTCAACGTGCCAAACGCTACCCTGATGGTGGTGGAAAATGCAGAGCTGTTCGGTCTATCCCAATTGCATCAGCTGCGCGGTCGCGTCGGCCGCGGACGGGATAAGTCATGGTGTATTCTTGTCTCCAACGCAAAAAATGAAACCGCACAGAAACGGCTGTCGATTCTATGCCATTCCGGGAACGGCTACGAAATTGCAGAGCAGGACCTTGCACTGCGCGGTCCCGGTGATTTTTTTGCAGCGTATATGGACGGCACATCCCAAGGGGATATGGGCACATCCCAAAGGGATATGCGTACATCCTCAAAAGATGTGCGGCAGTCCGGCGGTCTGCGCTTTGAAATTGCGTCTTTGTGTGATGATATGGCGCTGGTCGGAGATGCCGTTTCCGCCGCCGACCGCATCATGGCAGACGATCCGGATTTGCAGACGGAACCATACCGTGCACTGAAAAAACGGCTCTCCGATGAAGAAGCGGCAGCCGAAATTTTCGTTCTGTAACCGCGGCACGCGGCACGAATTGCCGCATGCCATGTATAGGCATAGACATAAAATTTACAATTCCGCCATGAAAAGCGCATAAAAAGTGCACAAAAAAACGTTACAATATATCTTTATAAGAGGTTATCTGTGATTTCATATGGCAAGAACCGTACAGCCGCCCATGCGGCATAAGGGAAGCATGGTGTGTTGTATGCAGTACCCCTCCCTCCCTTTACGGTCTATCTGTCCGTTTCTTTTGACAGAAGCCATCCACAAAGCGAGAACCCTTACTTTAAGAATTCCTTATATTTTAAAATGAGAAAGAGATTTGTAAGCATGAAAACAACACGTATCAGAACCGCCGCACCCCATGCAGAACCTTGCACATACGCCTATCCCTGTTATTCCAAAGCAGTGTCCTGTCTGCTCATCCTTGTTCTCCTCTGCGGTATTCTTTCCTCCGCTGTCGGATGCAGCAGCAATCAAACAGATACCGGCGTCAGCATTCCCGCCGACATGAAAGCCGTTGCAAGCGAAGCTGCCGACTACGATCTCGTTGTCCCGACAAGCTGGCTTGTGGAAACGACCGTCGGCATGACAAGCGTCTATGTGGAGGACCGCGTCCGTTCCAACGTCTCTGTCTGTGCAAATGAAATCCGTGGTGAAATTTCTTCCATAGAAGCATATTGGGATATGTTTACAGAACAGTTTACCGCCTCCTTTGCAGATTTTACAATGCTGGATACAGAACCCGTCAATGTCACCGTCGGTTCTGCCTATGAAGACAATGCGACAGACGGCTATAAGTACCGCTATACCGCAACAGTCGGCGACGTGAAGTACCAGTGGATGCAGGTACTGTTCATCCGCAACGCCACACTGTATATCCTGACTTATACATCGACAGCCGACGTCTATGAAGATCATTTAGAGGATGTCAACGACATCATCGCCTATTTCTCCTTCCGATAAACGCTGCCCTTACTGCGACAGATCACGACAGATATGATGATTTACTTTGACAACAGCGCTACTACAAAGCCTTCTACAGCATGCATTGACGCTATGACCCAGGTACTTACCACAGAATGGGGCAACCCTTCCTCCCGCCATGCAATGGGTCTCTCTGCACATACCGTATTAAAAACGGCACGGGATCAACTCTTTTCTGCACTCGGTGTGCGGGCTGCGGAACGATCACAGGAAAACCTGATTTTTACCGCATCGGGTACGGAGGCGGACAACCTTGCCATCCTCGGTGCGGCACATGCCAAAAAGGCGCTTGCAGGCAAAAAGCTTATTACCTCCAACGCGGAACACCCTGCGGTGCTGCGTCCGTTTGCAGCGCTTGAGACAGAAGGATTTCGCACAGCCTATATTTCTACCAAAAACGGCATCTTCGATATGGAACAGTTTCGGCGTGAGATGACGCCGGATACCTTTCTTGTCTCCGTCATGCTCGTCAACAACGAAACGGGCGCGGTCAACGATATCCGCGCCATCTCCGATTATGCAAAACAGATCAATCCAGAATGCATCATACATACCGATGCAGTGCAGGGCTTTTTGAAGCGCCCCTTTTCGCCGCAGACACTCGGTGCAGACCTCGTCACCGTATCCGCCCACAAGATACACGGTCCAAAGGGCGTCGGCGCGCTGTATATTGCGCCGCATCTCATCAAGCGCAAAGCGCTTTCTCCGGTCATTTTCGGCGGCGGACAGGAATTCGGGTTCCGCTCCGGTACGGAAAATCTGCCGGGAATCGCAGGCTTCGGCGCAGCAGTGGTGGAAGGACAAGCCTCTCTTTCTGCCGATATCGCACATATGACCGCCCTGCGCACCTATCTGGAGGATGCCATCACGCATGCGGGGAGAGATGACGTGCTTTCCTCTGTAACAATCAACCGTCCGCTGTCCGATGAACGCGCCCCGCACATTCTCAGCATCCGGCTTCCGAAAATCAAAAGCGAAACCATGCTCAATTATCTGTCAGGCAAAGGCATTGCCGTATCAAGCGGCTCCGCATGTGCTGCCCAAAGCGGACGCATTTCCAATGCGCTTCTGTGTTTCGGGCTGTCTGATTCCGACGCAGATACTACCATCCGCATCAGCCTGTCCTCCGACAATACAGAAAAGGAAGCCGATAGCTTCCTTGACGCGCTGCGCTGCGGTATCCGGATGCTTGCAAGAATGAAACGCTGAACAATTTTGCGTCGATAAAGAAACGTGAGTTCGATGAATTTCATGGGGAAAACTTTTTTAAAAAAAGATTTTCCCCAAACCCCATTCAAAAAACTTTAAACTGGGTAAACGGACAAAAATTGTGTTTTTTTGTTCATGAAAAGTTTTTGCGGTGGAGTTTGAGGAGGTGCTTTTTTCAAAAAGCACCTCCTCATCGAACTCACATGAAAGAAAGGCATGTTTATGTATCAATATGAGCTGCATGTTCATACCGCAGAAAATGATCTCGCTGCACATGTTCCCGCAGCAGAAATCGTCCGCATGTACAAGGATGCCGGCTACGACGGCATTGTCATCACCGATCATTATTTTCCGCTTTTCTTCAACTGGTTTCATGCGGAGCTTGACGGTGCCGCTCACTCGCAGATCATCGACCGTTGGCTGCGCGGATACCGTGCCGCAAAAGAAGAAGGTGATAAAATCGGCTTCACCGTTCTGCCCGGAGCTGAGGTACGGTTTGGGGATTCCATCAACGACTATCTTATATACGGCATTGACGAAACGTTCTTTTACAACACCCCGCTTTTGTGCTTTCTGCAGGGCGGACTGCATGAACTGCTGCCGCTTCTTCCAAAAGAAGCATGTGTCGTCTGGGCACATCCGTTTCGAGACGGTATGACCGTTATAGACCCCACGCCGCTGTTCGGCATTGAGGGGCAAAACGGCGGAACCGATGCATACCGCAACCAAATGGCACAACAGTTTGCCGCGCATTACGGCAAACCCATCACCTCCGGATCAGACTTTCACCATCCCACAGCTCTTGCAAGGGGCGGTATCCGAACAGAAACCCCGATTCGGACACCGAAAGACCTGACAGACATTTTGCGAAGCGGCGCCTATTCGCTGATTTTTCCAGATGAAACATCCAAATGATAAAAACAAGACCGTTTCAAGCGCCGAAGCTGCCGTGAAAACGGTCTAATTTAGTGTAAGCACAATCGGGCTGTCGCATTTACATGCTCCATCCTATAAAATTCGCCTTTTCGCTTTTTGGAAGCGAAAAGGCGAATTCGGATCACTTCGTGATCCCGGGCTGCTGCAAGTTTTCAACTTGCAACAGCCCCAAACTCCACCGCAAAAACTTTTTAACGAACAAAGAAATACACGAATTTTTGTTTGTTTACCCCGTTTGAATTTTTTTGAAAGGAGCTTGGGGAAAAGCTTTTTTGTAAAAAAGTTTTCCCCAAACGCAACTCCCTCGTTATTCCTCTGCTGCCGCCTGATAGCGGTCACGGAGTACCAGATTATGTTCTAAGAGATACATGCACAACGCAATCTCCTTTTGTGCCTTTTCGGATATCTCCGTATACTGCGACGCGTCTATCTCCTCCCAGGTGTCCATGGCATTGGCTTTGGCGTTTGGCGCAATGCCGGTAAAAGGATACTGAAAGAGTACCTCGTCTGAGATAAACGACCCGCGCGCAAGGTGTGTCTGCTCGTATACAATCCCGTCGGAATCTCCAAGAAGATTTTGTCCGAACATGATTCCCTTTGTGTTTTCGAGTCCCAAAAGCGAGAGCAGCGTCGGCATAACGTCGATATGACCGCCGGTTTTTGAAATGGTTTCCGTCACGCCGCTGCCCGGAATATGCATGATCAGCGGCACGTTGAAGTGATCGGCATACGTATATTCATGTCCCAAAAACTGCGTTAAAAATGCCTTGCATTCCCATTTGTACACAGGCAGACCGAAGTGGTCGCCGTATATGGTGATGATGGAATTGTCATAAAGTCCCGCCTCCTTCAAGGCGTCAATGAACATTCCAAATGCGGTATCGACATAATGAATCGACTGCAAATAGTTTCCGTACAGGGTACCCTCATCCTCCGGCGCCAATGTCAGCGTGTAAAACCGTTCATCAAGCTCAAACGCATAGTGCGAGGACAGGGTAATCAAAAATGCATAGAACGGGTCATCCCCATAAATCTCTTTTTGTTTTTCCATATAGTCTACCGCACGCACAAAGAATTCTCCGTCCGAGACACCCATTCCCGCCACTTCATCCGGTTCCAGATAGTAGTCGCTGCCGGAAAGATATTCGTCATACCCCTGTCCGGGATAGGCGATATCGCGGTACCAGAAGTTCCGGAGATAGCCGTGAAACGCGGCTGCATAGGCATAACCGTTTTCCTTTAAAGGCGTTGCCATGGAATAGTAATCATTATCGGGGTATTTTGCATATGCCGCCTCCGTGTCCGGCGCATACAGAGAATTGTTGACTGCAAATTCCGCGTCTGCGGTATTGCCGCCGCCGATCTGATAATAATAATGGTCAAAATAAAGGGTATCCCCTGCAATCATCGCATTGAGGTTCGGCGTAATTTCCTGTCCGTTGTAATATGCACCAATGACAAAATTCTGCAAAGCTTCCACCTGCACGGTGATCACATTGCGCCCCTTTGCAATTCCTTCATAATATGCAGGATTCTCTGTTTCCCCTTCCCCTTCTGTCAGCTGTGCCAGCGTTGGTATAGCCTCCTGCTTTGGAACAATCGCGCTGCATGCATCCAACACATGATACGTCATCAGTTCGCTTTTAAAATATGACGGGATAAAAGGGGTACAGACACAATATCCAATACATAAAACGGCAGAAACGGTAAAAGCGGCGCCAAAAAAGCACGTGGCAGAACTTTTTTGTATATATGCCGCTTTTTTTTCTGCATCCGGATTTTCCGTACGGTCAATATCAGAAATACCATTATGCAGTTTTTTCCGGAAGAAAATAAAATAGACCATCCACAAAGGGACATCAATGGCATACAAAAGGCGTGTCCATGTGACGTTTTCAAAAATGGCTTCTTTGACGTCTCCAAGCTGCCATGTATATTGCAGCATCACAACAGACGGCAGCTTACCCGTATAGCCGCAGTACACAGCGTCCACAAGCATCAAAACAGATATCACACCGTACAATACCATAAAAGGCGGAACCGAATCGCGCCGCAGGACAATGCGTACAAACAAACAGAAGGCGCAAAGCAGCACAAGGGAAAACGCCGTCATCGGCAGAACAAAGCTGCCCAGATGCAGCATACCCGAATTCAGCGCCCAGAATTTTGCCCCCAAAAGACAAAATGGCAGCAGTGTTTCCAGACAAAACAGAAGATATTTTTGTTGTTTTTGCGAAACTTGCATAGGATTCCTTTCAACACAAAGGGACAACCGGATTCCGGTCATCCCCTCTCATTGTACATCTATCAAAATTATTCGTGTTTCACAGCGAAGTTCCATGCGTCCCGGCACATCTGATCAACACCCAGCTTTGCTTCCCAGCCAAGCACTTCCTTTGCCTTGGTCGGGTCTGCATAGCAGGCAGCGATATCCCCTGCGCGTCTGGGCGTATAGGTGATTTCCAATTTTTTGCCGGATGCCTTCTCCAGTGCATGGATCAAGTCCAGAACAGAATAGCCTGTACCGGTACCCAAATTAAACGCATCGCATTCCTTGTGGCTGCGGACCCAGTTGATGGCTGCGAGATGTCCCTGCGCCAGGTCAACGACATGGATATAGTCGCGCACGCCGGTGCCGTCCTTTGTCGGATAGTCATTTCCGTAGACAGTCATGGCGGGCATCTTGCCGGTTGCAACCTTGATCAGTCTGGGCATCAGATTGTTGGGAATGCCGTTGGGATCTTCGCCGATCAGACCGCTTTCATGTGCGCCGGTCGGGTTGAAGTAGCGCAGCAGCGCAATCGACCATTCCTTGTCGGAGACATAGATATCACGCAGAATCTGCTCAATCATCAGCTTTGTTGAGCCATACGGGTTGGTTGTGGACAACGGGAAGTCTTCCTGAATCGGCAGGGACTTCGGAGAACCGTAAACCGTTGCGGAGGAGGAGAAGACAATCTTCTTGCATCCGTATTTCCGCATGGTCTGGGTCAAAATCAGCGTACCTGCGATGTTGTTGTAATAGTACTCCATCGGCTTTTCCACGCTTTCACCGACCGCCTTGAGTCCTGCAAAGTGAATGACTTCGTCGATTTTGTTCTCGGAGAAAATCTTCTCCATTGCATCACGATCCAGCATATCGGCTTCATAAAACGGGAAATCCTTGCCTGTGATTTTCTTTACGTTTTCGACTGCTGCCATTTTGGAGTTGACAAAATTATCAAATACCACAATCTCCTCACCGGCATTCAAAAGCTCCACGCAGGTATGTGTGCCGATAAAGCCTGCGCCGCCTGTAATCAGAACTGCCATTGTTATTCTCTCCTTTTGTATATTAGATCACTGTTCCTCCCAAAATGCGACATTCTATGAATGTACATATCCGAAGAAATCAGCTTTAAAGTTTCCATATGTATTATATAGTATAGCATAGATTTATGAATAATGCAAGACTATTTTCTGATATCCGTTTTAAATTCGCGCGTCATCGGGATTCGGATATGACAAAGCCGTACCGTTTGTTCTATGGCAGCAGAAACATTCATCGGTGTGGGCATTGATAATGCCAATGCCCTGCAAATAGGAATACACCATCGTTGTACCAACAAACGACATCCCACGCCGCCGCAAATCTTCGGATATCTGGTCAGACAACGGACTGCTTGTATACACAGCGCAGCTTTCGTATAAGACCTCTCCGTCTGTAAAATGCCAGAGATACCGGTCAAAGCTGCCCCATTCTCTTTGAATGGCTTGTATCAGAATGCTGTTTTTGATGCTCGCCTCAATTTTCCGGCGATTGCGCACAATACCGGCATTCTGCATCAGGGATTCTACCTTTTCCGCATCGTAGGAAGCCACCCGGTCAATCGCAAAACCGTCATACGCCGCCCGAAAGGCTTCCCGCTTGTTCAGGATACATTCCCAGGACAGCCCCGCCTGAAACATGTCCAAAAGAAACGCCTCATACAGCCGCCGCTCGTCATGGCACGGCTTTCCCCATTCCTCATCGTGATACCGGATATATAAAGGGTTCTTCATATTGACCCAAAAACAGCGTTTCAGCTCTGTATTTTGTTCCATTTATGTTCCTTTCTCCTGATTTGATTGTTGCGTATAGCAACAGTATTTCTGTAAGTAGATACAATTGAGGGAAACTTTTGAAAAAGTTTCCCTCAAACTCCCTTTAAAACTTTTTCTGACAGAATGGGAGATTGCATATCTTTGGCAAAAAAATAAACACTGTTTTCCTTGACATTCCAACTTCCACCGTGTTGACAACCTTATCCTTCTATGCTATAATAAATTTAAAACGCCGTTTCTGTTTTTTCGGCATAAAAAGTATAACATACAACGTTCTGTTTTGCAAGACTTTTTCACAAGAAAGGAAGCTTTTATTTTTGTAAAAGCCAATGGTAATATGTTAAATCTGCTTCTAACAGTTCCCGCCGGTGCCATGCGGGATCAATATTTCCCAGTTCCACTTTTGACGCGGCTTGCCGCGCTTGGCAATTTGACCATCAATCCACACACCCGCCAATATACAAGAGAGGAACTGTGTGCACTGCTCCCAGAAACGGATATCGTTCTTACACATTGGGGTTCCGGCAAATACGATGCGGAGCTGTTGTCCCACGCACCGCGTTTAAAGCTGCTTGCACACTGTGCCGGAACCGTTGCCCATATTGTCTGTGAAGAATTTTTTCAGCGCGGTATTCCGGTACTGTCCGCAAATTCCGTTATGGCACGGTATGTTGCCGAAGGCGCATTATGCTATATCCTCTCAGGACTGCGCTCTGTCAATGCCTATGACCGCAACATGCGCTGCGGCGGTTGGCGCGGCGTCGGCGGAGACGGTGTATGTCCTGCGGTGCATTCATTAATCGGCGCTGCGGTCGGCATGATCGGACTTGGCAGTGTCGGACGGAACCTGCTTTCCATGCTGCGTCCATTTTCCGTGCGGGTCAAGGTCTGCGATCCGTATCTTTTAGAGGGTGCACTGGACGCGTGGGACTTTGCCGAAAGCGCTTCCTTTTCCGATGCCATGTCCTGCGATGTGGTCACAATACATGCATCGCAAACACCAGAAACATATCATATGATCAACGCGGCAGCGCTTGCCCTGATGCCGGATGACGCCTTGCTTGTCAACACCGCACGCGGCGCAATTGTCGATTTGGACGCTTTGATTGCAGAAGCACAAAGCGGCAGAATTCGTGCTGTTTTGGACGTATACGAAACAGAGAGTGTCCCGCAGAAGGCGGAATTGCTCCAGCTGACCAAAAATGTCACACTTCAACCGCATCTTGCCGGAATGCCGTCCGGCGCATCCATGACAGAAGAAATCCTCTGCGACATCGAACGGTTTCTGCGCGGGGAAGCGCCGCAGCTATGTGTCAGCCATACCCAATTTCTGCACATGACACAGGAATTTCTGCTCGACACAATTCCTAAAAAATAATAAAATCATACGAATTTTCTGTCTGTTTTCCGCTTTTCTGTAAAATCACATTCACGCACGAAAGACTGCTGCTTGGGAATATTTTCATATAATAGAATTTATTTTCAAAATTTGCATATTTTCTCTTGCATTTTTCGCAGAAATCATATATAATAATGAGTGGTAGAAATACTGTTCTGTCAAACAAGAATAGAGAAAGAGGTGTAAACGATATGAAACAGAACAACATCCGTATTACCAGTTTGCTGCTCGCATTGCTGACCGTCGGCGCCGCCTTCGTTTCCTGTGGTGACTCCTCCAATGATTCCAATCAAGCAGATACATCCCTCACATCGCAGTCAAAATCCACAGATACCGCTGTCACAGACGCAATCAAGGACAACCTTCCGGAATTGGACTATGGCGGCGATACGATTAAACTTTACAACTTCGGGTTTGAACCCGCAGTGAGACGCGATGCTTCCGGCGGTGAAAACAGCGGTGACGTCGTTGACGATGCGGTCCATGCAAGAAACCTTGCAGTAGAAGAACGGCTTGGCGTCTCCCTCTCCTTTACGGCAGGCTCTGACAGCTGGGAGACTTACCCAAATGAAGTTTCCAAAATGATCAAAGCGGCGGACTGCCCCTATGATCTCATCTTTATGGAAAGCTCTCAGTGCTTCCGCTTGATGCTGGACGGCAACTTCCGCGAATTGTCCGCTCTGCCTTATATTGACCTGGAACAACCCTGGTGGTACAAAGCCTTTATGGACGGCAGCGCCATCTCCACCGATAAACGATATCTTCTGACCGGCGCATTTTCTATCACCACACTGGAATTTGCTTCCGCCACGATATTCAACAAAAAAATTTATAACAATTTATTTGAAGACTACAATGAACTGTACACGCTGGTTGACGAACACAAGTGGACCTATGACAAGATGATCGAATATTGCGTAGACGCCTATCAGGACATCAACGGCAACGGCGTCGCCGATGATGCGGACCAGTACGGTCTGTTCAACCGCGGTCAGCAGACGGTCAACTATGTCTCCATGTCTACCGGACTGACCTATCTTAAGCGTGACAGCAACAACCTGCCCCAACTCGATATCTACAATGACAATTCTGTCCGCTGGGTGGAAAAGCTGTACCGCATTTTGAATGAGGACAACATCAGCTATAAGGATGAAAACATCAACGGTGTGGAACATTTTGCATCCGGCTGTGCGCTGTTCTTCCTTGGTCAGCTAACCGAATATGTAGACCCCATTGTGCGCAACATGGAAGACCCCTACGGTGTTCTCCCGATGCCTATTCTGGATGAAGGAATGGAATACCGTTCCGCTGCCGGTACGGTCAACGGGGAAAGCGCGGTCATTCCTGTCACAACGCCTGAGGAGCGTCTTGATCCCTGTGCCGCCGTTTTGGAAAGCCTGTCAATTGAAGCTTATCGCACCGTGCTTCCCGCATGGTATGAGGTCGCCCTGAAGTCCAAGTATTCCGATACCGCACGCGACTCTGAGATGATCGACGTCATTTACAACACCATTGATACCTCGTTTATTATGATCGCAGATAAGCTGCTCGGCTCCGGTTCCTTCTTCTGGAATATGCTTGGAGACGGCAAACGTACACCCGGCGAATTCGCTTCTTATTACGAAACCCAGTCCAAAAACCTTCAGAAAAAATGGGATAAAATGATTTCCGATTTCCAAGCACTGGAATAACACAAGCAATCAAAGACAAAAAACAGGGCTGTCGCATTTCCATGCGCCAGCCCCCTTTTATATCTTATGGAAGATTAGATCGGAAGATATGTCATTCGGTTTCCAATGCTTCGTATCCCTCCAGAATCGTCTCCACAGCGCCGTTGATGACCTTTTTTTGAGATTCTGCAAAGGAAGCAAACCCTTTGTTCGTTGCCACATATTTCGCTACGATGTTATGATACGCAAACTTATTGTAATCATGGAAATAAAACATCGGCTCGCCGCGAACGTTTTTCATCATCAGATCAATCATTTCGCCGCTTTCTTCGTCAAGAACATTCTTGGTTTTGATTGTGGTTTCGTAAAACACCGGAAGCACCTGTTTATAGCCCTCGGCAGCAAACGCCGTCATAATAATCGCCGCGCGTTCGCCGGATTTTACACTTGTGGGAATTGCCCATGGATCGTACAACGCGGTCGTATTATAGGTTTTCTGCGCTTCATTCAGCTTGAACCGCGGCAGCACACCGTAGTCAAAGTCCACGTCCTTGATGCGGTTCATATCGTTGAGATCGGCAAAATAGAACAGCGCGTTTCCAACGCCAAAATAATCGTTGACAATCATCTTCCGATCCAGACCGTACATATTGCCGTCGCAGTCGTTGAGTTCTTTCATCATATCCAAAATCGTCTGTGCTTTTTCGGCATTTTCATACAGTGCAATGGAATAGCTGCCGTCCGTATGCACTTCAAGCAACGGTACGTCCAATTCTGACATCGCGTTATACCAGCAGTTGACCGGATCGCTGATCAAACCGTAATGATCGTCCATATCGCGCTTGTCGTTGCCGTTTACATCGTAATAGAAATCCTTTGCAATCGCCATAACATAATCCGCTGTCCATCTGCCGTCACGCACAACCTGATACATATCTTCCAGCTGGTAATCCCGTACCATGTCTTTATTGAACAGGGTGCATGTCATACGGCCGACGGCGTTTCTCGTATTCATAAAACCGGTAAGCGTATAAATATGTCCCTTATAGCTGCTGCTTTGGACGTCATCCTGAAAATACCACGGCTTATCGGTATTGATGCTGGAATACCCGCTGAGATCCTGGAAAAATCCCTGTGCGATAGAATTTGCAGTCGTACAGTTCCAGTTTTCCACAATATCCGCGAAATAATCTCCCGCCATCAAATTGGAAGTGAACATCTTCATGCCCGTGTCCCAGCCATCCGCATAACAGAAATATTCAATATTCAGATCAAACCGTTCCTCAATCGTCCGCTTCTGCGAATAAGAAGCGTCGTTTAACACCTCGCCGTTTTCTTCTGTCGCCATATAGGTACTCGGATTCGGACTTTTCAGCCAAACCGTAAACGTCTCTCCGCCGTATGTTTCCTTTGGCAGATCATCCGAAATCTGTGCGTTGCTGTACCGAATGCGTTCCAGAAAACTCATTTGCGAGAAATCCACTTCTTCCTCTTGCTGTGTCACCGCTGCGGAATCCGACACGGATACCTGTGTCGTTTCTTTGTCCGGATCACCGCTTTTGCAGGAAACCATTGCCAAACTTAAAATTGCCAAAAAAAGCGCTGTGTTTCTTCTTTTCATCATGCGATCTCCTTTGCTTTTTTTTTCTCCTCCATATTATATCATGATTTTCAGAACTGCACAACGGTCTATCTTTCTGAAAACGGTAATATCTTCATACGAAATCTTTCTGTTTCTTATTTCTTACGACTCGATATTCTCCATGAATTGAGTGATATCCTTTTGCACTGCCTTTTCGATTTTCGCAAGGCCGGATGCAAATTCCCGATTGTTGACAATGCATTCTCCAAGAAACTTTGCGGATTGACCAAACTCGTAAAGACTGTTCAAGTCAAACACTGTGCTGTCAAACAGCATATCCATAATCGGGATGTTCTTTTCACTGCGCGTGATTTTCTGCATGATCAGATTATCGTACAGCGCAGGACGAACCGTCTCATAGGAGCGGCGGCTCATCATCTCCATCATAAAGCCTGTCATTTCCAAATCATCGCAGGTCAGCGGCACAGAAATTCCGCAATCCACCCACGGATTGATATAGGCATAATACGATTCCTGCTCCTCGTCCAGCTTCGGCACGGGAATGATACCGTAATCGGACTTCATATCGCGGAAATATTCTAAGACATCGGTCATCGAATTGCCGTAGAACAGTGCGCGGTCCTCGACAAACATCGTATTGTTCTCCGCCATATCCGTATACTTTACAGCAGTTAAAATCGTTTGCAGCCGCTCAACCAAATCGGCGGTCTTCTGGGTACTCAAATTGACAGCGACACTGCCGCCTTCCGTTTGGGACAGGATACCGCCGGCGCCGACAAAATGCGCGTTTCCGGTAATAGAGGAGTTTACATGCGCATAGCTGTAAAAATCATGTTCTGCATCCATCTTGCCGTCGCCGTTCAAGTCCTGCTCCAGGCCCTTTGTCATCGCTTCAAACTGATCCAGCGTCCACTTGCCGTCCATGACCAGATCATACATATCCGGCAGATCGTATTCTTCCGCCAACCTCTGGTTAAATGCCATGACATACGGGGCAGAATATTTCTGCGGTGACAAATCGCTCATCATGATATAGATGTGTCCATTTAACAGCGTATTTTCATAGAGATTGGTTGACCACCATGCACTGTTCAGATTGAGATACGGCAGTTCTGTCAGATCATACAGCACTTTCTGACCCATGAGTTTATTCAGTCCCTCTTTCATGCGCACATTGACCACATGATAATTGCTTTCATCGGCAAGCACGGAGTTCCGGACGGTGGTACACACCTTTTCGGCGTTTTCTTCATTTTCATAGACAATCGTCACATGAAACTTTTCCGATAAATAGTTGTCCCTCTCAAGAAGGGCGTCATTGACCGTGTCGCCTACGAGTTCCGCATCCGGGAAATTCTGCCGAATCGCATTATGCACACCGATGATGGTAAAATTCTTTCCGCCAAAATCCTTTTGTTCCACAGTATCCCAATAGGATATCTCTGTTTCTTCTCCTGCCGGTTCCGTCGTTTCCCTGTTTGCCTGTGTCCCCTGCGCAGAACCGCCTGTGCTGTCCTTTGGGTTTTCGCCGCAGGAAGCCATGGCGAGTACACATAGCAGTGCAGTCAGCAAAAGAACGTTTCGATTGTACCGTGATTTCATCTGTACTCCTCTTTTCTATATCAATTTTTCAATAAGGGGCAACGCCCCGTCATTCAACAAGCGACCTGGGGCATTTGCCCCTTAGAATTTCCGTAGGGGATTTTTATCCCCTACGGAAAGACTGGGATGGAACCCGCCGACTATAAGAGGCGGGGACATCATGTCGCGGTTATAAGCAACGGTAAAACTTCGTTTTATAGTTGACGAATATCCATGCATTGAAAAAATACTTATTTTTGTCTCGTATTTACCATTTGAAAGTTTTTTGATTTGGGTTTGGGGAAACTCTTTTTTGGGGGAAACGTTTTCCCCATGAATCCTAAAGTGTCCCCGCATGCTCTGCCATGCGCCGGAGCTGCTCGGTTTCCTGATCCCAATCCCAGAGCAGGGCTGCAAACAGCACCGCACACGGATCTATGGTGCATTCAAACATGCCGTCCTCAATCAAAGCCGTTACGGTTGTTTCACGGATGCTGGATTCCGCCACGACACGGAAATAATCTTTGAGCGTCTCTGCCTGTTCCATCCAATACGGACGTGCATATTGCCATGTAAACTGTTTTTCCTTTGTGCGTTCACAAAGGAAAGACTGCGGCGCTTCTCCTAACACAATCGGACCGTGATAGTGGGAAAAACAGGACCAATTCAACACCGTAAAGCCCTTTAGTACAGCGGCAAAACGCGTGTCCTGACCGTGCAGAGACAACAGCTTTTCCGTATATGCAATGGCGTCGCCGCTGCCTGCGCTGTTTGCAGGATCATATGCATAGGGAAAGGTACCACAGTCTTCCCACATCACGGCAACCTCAGGATCAATACCGGAAAGCGTTTGGTACATGTCGCCAATGGACGTTGCATGAATGCCGAATTCAATATTGAGCGACGGTTCCACGGTGTGCAGCGCATCGCAGATGGCATTTGCCCAGTCTGTCACGAGTTCGGAAATGGGTCTGCCTTCCATCTGCTTTTCCGAGGTTTCGGTAAACGCCTGAAAATAGACGCCGTCTCCGCCAAGCGGCGCGTATTCACGGGTATAGGTATCCAAAACGCGCGCTGTCCATTTTTCCAAATCGTGCGGATCGCCCGGATGCACCGTCTCTCCCCAAGAACAGGAAAAACCCCAGAAAATCTGAATTCCGCGCTTGTGCGCTTCCGCTAAAACTTCCTTTGCATTGAGCGGCACCACATCGTTCCAGACAACCAGATGATTCATGCCAAGCGCACTCATATTACGGAAATACCCACGATAATCGTAAATCGCATGTCCCCATGTCCAGATTCCGCGGCGATGAATTTTCGGGTAGGAACGGTACTCCCACGCGGGCATCTGTTCTGTAAAAGCGGCAAAACGGTGATTATAATGGTACCCGCGATACCGGCACATATCCCGCAGATACCGCATGTCAAAGGCATGCACCGCATACAAAAGACCGGCATCGTCCGCACCGCACAGAACAATGACCTGCCGCCCTTCTTTGTATGGAGATGGGGCAATACGGATGCTGTATCCCTCTCTGTGCGTCTCCGGAGTAAAAAATCCGCTTGCTGCAAGGGACTTGCACAAGGTACCGTTTGCCTGTGTGCCGAGTATGATCAGGTTTTCATCGTGCTGTGCAACGTCAAATTCGTTCTCATCCGAGATTGCCAGCGGATATGGCAGGTACGCATCTACAATCCCAAAAAGGTCGTAGGATGCGCAGCGCACCGTCTCTGTCATCTGATGCGGGGTGAGAATCCGCCATTTTCCGATTGTGTTTTCCATTTCTGCTTGCTCCATTCTCTTCTATGATTTAAAAAAAGTAACCAAAAGCATCTTGATTTTCTGTATTCATTATACTATAATATAAAATAGAACGCTATCATGATTTCACCGGATTTCTGATACAATTTTGACCTTGTACAGACGTGATCCCCAAAAAAGGAGTGATACCGATGTTTCTTGACCACGATTATATTTCCCGATACCGCAACATCCCGGCCGCATCGCACAGAGAAGAGCTGACGGAAAATGTCATCCCTTACCTGCCATGCTGTTCCGATCTGCCGGATTTTTACATTTCCACACCGATGCATTATCATCCGGAAGCAGAAATCCTATACATTGCCGCAGGGGAATGGAAGTATCTGTCCGCAAACACCGGGCAGTATCGGTCCGCTGCAGCGGGGGACATCCTGTTTTTCTCCCCTTACGAGCCGCATGAAACGGCGCTTCGTGCCGGCAGCAAAACATATACGACGCAGTGTATCTGTTTTGACGTCAATCTGCTTGCGTGCGTCCCGGGAGACAGCGGTGCAGACCTTGCCCATGCACTGACAGATGGCTTCTGTCGTTTTCCCGCTCACATCACAAGCAAAGACACGTCCCATGCGCTGATACACCACGCCTTTGAAACGATGCTCTGTGCGCTGGATGCACCGGAGCACTGTGAAGAATTTCTGTTTTTCGGTGCGCTGTGCACCATGGTCGGAATTTTAAAGCGCGAAGGATTTCTTCGCCAAAAAGACAGCAGCGCGACGCGCAGCAAAAAGAATGATTTGGCAGAGCAACACTTTGCACGCCGTGTCATCGACTACACCGAGACGCACTATGCGGAAAATCTCTCTACATCGTCCGCCGCTGCCGCCATGAACTACAGCGAATCGTATTTCTGCCGGATGTTCCGCCGCGTATTTCAGATGTGCTACAGCGACTATGTCAATCGCATCCGCATTGCAAAGGCACGTCCGCTGCTTGAAACCATGTCCGTCACAGATGCCGCCACAGCATGCGGCTTTTCCCACATGAGCCTATTTGCAAAGACCTTCCGCCGCTGCACCGGAATGTCGCCGACAGAGTATCAAAATCTGACAAAGCGCTAAGTGCGCTCTTGGGGCGTTTTTGAAAAAACGCCCCGCCGCTCGGGCATCCCCCAAAAACTTTTGAACAAATATATTTTTAAAATATATTGAAAATATGATAAAAGGCATATGCGTTTTTACTCGTCTTATTTCGTTTAAAGTTTTTTGAAAAGGGTCTGGGGAAAACTTTTTTTCAAAAAAGTTTTCCCCAGCGTCTCTTTTTATCCTTGATTTTCCGCAGGCGAAACAGCCAAATACCGTTTCAGCGCTGCATTCTGCGTAAATGTAAAATGGGTTTCCAGCCAAACGCTGCACCGTGTGATCAGCGGTCCGTTTACCAATGCCGCCACGATTGTTCCGATTCCGATACCCTCAAGCAGGTATCCGGAAACGACTGCCTCCAGAAATGCATGAACCGATAGATGTTCAAACACGCCGCCGCCAAACAGGATCACAGACAGCAAAATGGACGCCGCACAGCTGATGCAGTCGTAGCGCAGCTTCACATATCCGAACTCTTTGTGATAAATTCTTGCAAGCTCCCGCACAAACAGTTCATATACCTCCGGCGCGAGATATGTATGCACAAACAGCGCTACCGATACGGAAATACATCCGGTACCAAGTACAAACAGAAGAATTCTGACCCAAAGCGCAGTGGAAGGAACATGTCCCATCACGAACAGCGCCAAATCGAACGTATAGCCGTAAATCACCGCTGTCACAAATGAGAACAGATACTGCCACCGGAACCGGCGCACAAGAATACACATCAAGACAAGCAGAAAGCCCTGAAAAAGATACTCTACCGTACCAAAGGACAACATTCCGCCAAGCTTTGTAAAAATCAGATACACCGGCGCAACAATCATGGAATATCCGAAATTGGAACAGGACACACATGCGACGCCCAGCGCCATAAACAGAATGCCGAGGAAGTATGCGCCTTCCTCGGCAAACCGCGGTTTTTGATGATTCTCTGCCATAACAACCATAACTTCGCATGTTCAGCATAGCTAAACATGCGAAGTTTTACCTTTCTTTGTGGAATTGTGACGAAGTCACAAAACACGGTCTGAAAAATTTATTTTTCAGACTTTATGCGCCTTCAAGAATGTTGGAGGTGATAAAGTCGACGCCCCAGCCAATTAGACGTTCTGCATCTTCTTTCTGATCCACCGTCCAGCAGTTGATTTTGATGCCGGCATTGTGCAGTGCCTGCACACGTTCCTCTGTCAAAGCGGTGAACAGAATATCAATGTCGAGTTTGTCAGATGCAAGCTTTTCAATCATCGCGTCGGAAGCATCACCTGTCAAAAACTGGCAGGTTTGTTCCGGCTTGATGCTGCGCACCTTTAAAAGGTTGTCGTAGCCAAACGCGATAAATGTTACATGATCGAGATAATCCAGCGCTTCGATGCGGGAAATCATATTGGCAATTTCCTCCACCGTAAAGTCAGACTTCAATTCCAGCACGCAGACCTTTTCGTACTGCTTGCAGATGCTGATATATTCCTCAAGGGACGGCAGATGAAGGTCTGCGCGATCCTTCTGTTCATTTCTGCTGCACAGCTGCAAACGGCGCAGCGACGCAAAGGTCGTCTCTTCAACATTGATGTTGTCGTGACCGACGCGTGCGGTATTGCCGTCATGAATGATGATAAAATTGCCGTCGCCGGTTTTGTGGATATCCGTTTCTACACCGTAATAGGAACGGTTGCCTGCTGCAACAAACGCCGCACAGGTGTTTTCCTTTTCCAGACCGCTTACACCGCGATGCGCGACCATCTTGGTGGTTTTCGCATCAACTTTAATGGTATTCATAAGATTCGTCCTCTTTCCTTTGTGGATTTATGTTCTATTATCATATCACAAATGGAAGTAAAATGCAAGCGTTTTTTCAAAATTTTTCAGCCGTTTGCGTCCTGTGTGTGTTCTGCATTTGCCTGTGTATTCGCAAATTCAGCAGCAGCTTTGATATCAGAATCAGAAGCGGCATGTTCGGCTTTTTCTGCTTCTCCTGTTAGCTCTGTTTCTGCCGCCGCAGTGTCGGGAATTTCCTTTGGAAAAAGATCGTGCAGAACCGACTCTGCATCCTCAGCTTTCGCAGCGGTACCCGCAGCATTTGCAGCGGTGTTTTCTTTGTACACAGACTGTTTTTGTTCGGTTTTTTCCATGCCGTCAAGCAAAACGGATAACGGAATGCATTCCGTATCCTCGTCTTTGTCTGCAAGCGAGAGTACGTCAAGGTCGGGAACAAGGGGCGCTGCCGATTCTGTCGATATCATGGCAGAACGCAAAATCAACCGTTTCCAAAGGTGCCGGATGACAAGGCAGAGAACCAGCAGCACAATGCCGCCGATGGTGATAAAGAAGCCCCAAACATAGCAGTCCGGCATATAGCGGAACGCAATGGTATGCTCTCCTACAAAAAGAACGGACGCATCTATGGCGAGCAGTGCACCGCAGGTCTCGGAAATCTCCATTTCCTCACCGTCGATTGTGACCTTCCAACCCTCATCGTAGGGAATGGAGGTGTAAATCAAACTGTGGTCTGCATCGGTCGTAACAGTTCCCTGAATATGCGTATCATCCCAGCTTGTGATCTCTATGGCATATGCCTGCAGCTGCGGCATGATCTCCCTATATAAATCTTCATCAAGATAATAGAAGTAGTCTACACCTGTGCCGATATAGAGATCCTCTTCCGTCAGCTCCATATCCAGTGTGATTTCCTCACCCGCACCAAAGGTGCCAAGCGATACAATACGCCGCGTTTCATTGCCAAAATAGGTACCAAAATCTTCACCGTTCAGCTTCAAATCGACTTCGCGTGCCCATGTAGATGGGAAATAAATGAAAACCTGATCGTCTGTCGGTACTGTAACAGTATAATGTAAGCTTGCCGCACGGTTCTCGTTAATCGGCGTATACTTTTTGTGACCGGTCGTGAAGCCGTAGTCACAGTTGGTATAATCAGTGTTGTCAATCGGAATCGGCTTGAACAGCGCAACCGTTTTGTCCGCACCAAGCATGCGCGTCACGATATCGTTGAGCCGTTTAAACGGCGTCGTTTCGTCCTCCGGGTCATATTCATACAAATCCGCCGAAACGGCATTGACAATACCGAGCGCAAACGGATTCTTGTATACAAACAGCTCCTGTTCCTCCAGCGCTGCCTCTTCTTCATACAATGCGCTGACGCTTTCCTCTGCAATGATATACCGGATGCCGATCAGCGCATCGGAAACCGGGGTTCCGCCGAGATATTTTGACCAATGGGACCGGGATGCATATCCAAGCTCCCCAAGGTGTCGGATCACCGCCGCATTCAAATCGGAGGTAGAATGAGAAATCCCGCGGATACCAAGCGCCATATTGTCGTTGACCTTGCGGTGTACGGTTTTTTCCATGCGGTAAAGATCACCGTCGTTCTCCAAAATCTCTGTCACCGCAGGACGGAAACGCGCCATAAAATCTGCATACGGCTGACGGTTGGAAAAAACCACGTCGCGGTCCAGCGAAACCAGATCGGAAAGACCGGCAACAAACAGTTCTCCGGCACAGATGGTCATTAAAAACGCTTTTCCTGCGGTCTTTGCAGCTCCTGTAGAAATCGGATGCAGACAAATAAGATAACCGCCGAGAAACGCAAGTGACACCCAGATACAGTTTAAGTCATCGATGTATTCATAGTCTTCCTTTTGAATGACGCAGATCAAGGCAAACAGCACAATGGCAACCACAAGCAGCGACTTGTATGCAATCCGATTCTGCGTGATGGGAATATTCTTCTGTTCTGCACATTTGCTCTGCTGCATCGCCTCAAAGCGTTCATACGCCTGTGCCGCAAGCATGATCAAAAAGAAGCACAGCATGAAGCTATAACGATAATTCAGCCAGTTCGGTTTAGACATACCATGCCAGAAAATATCTACCGTCGATGCATTCATGCTCATGACCAACAGCACAACCAAAATCCCCGACCAGACCTTTTCACGGTTCCGGATGCCGGGTGCAATGAAAAAGAGCGGTGCAAACAGTACGGTCAAAAGCCCGGAATACACAAAGGGCAGTCCTTCCGGACGCACGGTATCGTAAGAAGCGGGGAGGAATTTTGTCAAAAAGTCGAGAAAATCAAACCGCTGCATAAAGTCGTAATTGGTGTTCTGGAAGGTCGTCTTTCCAAAGGTCAGACCGTAATATGCCGGTATCAAAAGGATGGCGGCAATCGCAGCGGCAAGAATCGAATACAGTGCAAACTTCATGCCTGCACGCATGAATCCGCCGAAGGTCAGTTCCTTCTGTGAAAAGAAGTAATAGAAAAAATACAGCACAAGGAAAATGCAGGTCATAAAGCCGATGTAGTAGTTCGTCATCAGAAGCACAAACAAGGGCAGGCAGTACCGCAGCGGATTTCCGCCGTGCAGCATCCGCTCAAGACCATAGAGGACAATCGGCAAAAGGTACATTGCATCAATCCACATGGTATTCATCGCCTGAACCACACCGTAGGCGCACAATGCGTACATCGTTCCGAACAGAATTGCGGTATAGGAGGATACCCTGCGCGAATTTTTCAAATAGAACGCCATGCATGCACCGCACGCGCCGACCTTTGCGATGATCAGTATCAAAAGCGCTTCCGTCATCATCGTTTTTGGAAACAGTGCGACAAGCAGCGTAAACGGCGAACAAAGGTAATACGCAAAAATGCCGAGGAATTCCCCGCCAAGCGCACGGGTCCAGGAGTAGAGCAGACTTGCGCCGCCATGAATGATTTCTCGGAAGTATTCAAAATAGTAGACATACTGGCCGTTCAAGTCGAGTACCAGAACGGAATTTTTTCCAAACGGAAATACCTCCATACCGATGTAAATGAGATACATCAGTACAAGCGGCAGAAAAAACGCTGCACATAAATACCACGGCGCATGCGTTTTTTCCTCTGTCCCGGTCATATCTCCCTCTTTATTGGGATATGTGACCGGCGCGTTTGTATGCGTTTTTTCTTTTTTGTTTTCTTTCTGTTTCTGCTTCTGTCGTCCAAATCGTCTTTTTTCTGTCGAGGATCGAACGGCAGCTTTTGGCTGCACGACAATCTCCGATTGTCCGGCAGCCTTTGGCTGTCCTATAGTCCCTGCTTCCGTTTCCTCCGAAAGCAGCAGATTTGCTGTTTCACTTGTTTCCATACGATACCTATCACGCTTACCTATGCAAATATGTTTACATAAGTAAACGTGATTTCCTTTTCATTTAAGCGTTCAAGAAGTTTTCAATAAGGGGCGTCATGCAGCAGACGGTTACGGCTTTTTTACAATGACCACGCTGTCGGTCACAGTTTCTGCAAATGCATCCTGTGATACTGCGTCCACAGATACCTCCATGCTGTAACCGTCAAGGTTCCCGTTTTCGATGACTGCATCAATCCAAGGACTTGCATAAGCAGGAGAAACCGTAATGATATCGTCGTCTGCGGCAACAAGCAGCTGTTCTATCTGCGCAATATCCACATCCGCATAGCGGGCAAACATGGCGGGATCGGTCACAATCTGACACATCGCATCCCAATCGCCCTCTGCAACATATACATAGACACAAACGTCGGCGGTCACAGCACTTTCACTGTCGGAATCTGCGTCCGCATATCCGAGTCCCGTTTCCGTTATCACGGAATTCACAGCGCCGTTGCCTTCTTTTTGGATATTTTTATCGCCTGCATCGGTTTCAGAGGGACGTGCTTCCACGGATTCCCCCAAATCGGACTCGGCGTAAAGCGGAACATCCGCATTCACACTGTCGCCGCGGCTCTCTCTGATGTTTGGCGCATCCATTATGGTTGTATCCGCAATTATGGATTCATCCACCTGCGGCATCTCCTGCTGCTTTTCAGAAAACGCATTGGAAATGGCACCGAGTATATTTTCTGTCTCGGAAACAGCCGCCGCTTCCTCTTCCGCTGCGGATTTCGTCCCGCCAACAAAAACACCGCCGACAAATCCCTCATTTTCTTTGGGTTCTGCGTTTTCCCCCTCTGCGGCGGCATCCAAACGGTGCAGCGCCGAATTGCCGGAATCGCTGCCCTCGCTTCCATAAATATGAGACAGCATCGGCAGCGTATAGGAAATGCCGATGACCAATGCGAGAATGGCTGCCAGACCGCTGACGGTCTGGATCAGGGCAGACCGTCGGTTTGCGCGCTGCTGCGCACGTGCCTGCAAAATAAACGGCGCATCCGTTTCTGTCTGTACACCCTCAAGATCACCGCGCTTTGCAAATACACGATCTCCAATTACCGACGCATAAATTCCAGGCTCCAGTTTCTTCGGCGGCTGTACCGCGTCCTGCATGCAAGCGGCGGGTGTATGCTGTGATTTTGCCGTCCGCTGTGCTGCCTCTGCATATACCGTCTGCATCACACGCTGACGGATATGCGCAGGCGGTTCCAGCGTCTGTTCCTGCTGCGCCGCAGGAGCTTCACGCAGCAAAAACAGCATTTCGGTAATTTCTGTCAGTGTACGGCGGCATGAATCACATGTCGTTACATGTTCTTCCACCGCAGCCTTGACTGCATCGTCCGCCATGCCTTCTGCATATTCATATAAATATAGTTCCCATTCCCCTGCTTTTTCACAGCATGCGGAACGTTTGGCGGGGGGTGTCCCGCACACTTCTTTTGTGTGTTGCAGTTTCATGCAGTCTTATGACCATAGCTTCCCATGCACAGCATGCTGCACATGCAAAAGCATCCTTTCTATCATGGAATTGCGGCGTAAGTCAAAAAAGCACAGTACGAGAACAGTTTGAAAATCGTTCTCACGGAAAATCTTCGTTTCAGGCTTCGTCACATAGGGAATTTATGCCGCAATAAACCAAATATTCTTCTGAAATGGACAGACAAAGCTTTGGTTTGCACATGATTATCTATTTATAATTAGACGCAGAAAAAGGAAAAATGTTCCCTGTTTTTTTTAATTTTCAAAAAATGTCCAAATTTTATCAAATACAGAGATCAATAGGATTCAAAAAAATGATGTGCGTCCAGATAGCATTTCATCTGCTTCCGCGCCCGGCACAGTCGGCTTTTGACCGTTCCTACTTCCAGTCCAAGCCGTGCTGCCAGTTCCTCATAGGAAAGATTTTCAACATCACGCAGACGCACAATCATTCGGTGTTCCTCAGAAAGCGATGCCACCGCTTCCCGCAGAAGCCGACTGCGCTCCTCACGCCGGACAACTTCAAAGGGATCACTGTCATAAGAATCCGCCGCCGGCTCTGGGGGCGGCGGATCATCGGGGCTGTCTATATCCGGGGTCAGCGTACATACGGGGAGACGTTTTTTTTGCCTGCGCACCCAATCCGTGCACATGCTGTGTACAATGCGCGTCATCCACGTCATAAAGTGCGATTCGCACCGGAACTGCGGCAGGGAACGCCATATCCGCAGAAGAATTTCCTGCGTGAGATCGTCTGCATCCTCCCGCCGCGCCGTAAAACCGAACGCCGTAGTGTAGATATACCGTTCGTAGCGGGTAAGCAATACCTCAAAGGCATCGGCATCTCCATGTGCTGCCTTTGCGGCAAGCGCTTCATCGCTCTGCTGCGCAGGAGACACCGTCTCGGCAGCAGCAGGTGCTGCTGCAGGCGCACATTTTGGTTTTCGTTTCTGCACCGATCTCACCTCCTCAAACAAAAAATTATCCTTCCCTTTCGTTATCTATCCTGAAAATAGACGTCTGAATCCAAAGGAACTCCATTTATCTAAACATTCATTCCTCTATATATAAGCAATAGGATACTTATACCCCACTGTCATATGCCAATGTTAAAATCATATCGGAGATTTGTTTTTTGGTTCCTTCTATCAGGTTTACGCATACACTCCGGCCTTTTTCCCCAGACATCAGTGTGACATGAAACGCATGAATCAACCAGTCGATCAGCATCATTTTCTGCGGCGGTTCTTTGCTCTGCGGCCATTTTTCCATAAACGCATCAAAAATGGGCTGTGCACGGTGTGCAGGCATATCATTAGCGTTGAAGCTGCGGCGGTACTCGCGGTATGTATAACAGTACCCGCATTCACACTGCGTAATGGAAGCATATCCTGTCGCGTATAAAACAGAACCGCAATGATGACATTTCATTTGCCCCTGCTCTAAAAGCGGCAGAATTTCTTTCGACTGCTTGCAGCGCGCATAAAAAGCATATCCGATCTCATCAAGCAGCACATCGTCTATCATTCCATTGGCTTCACTTTGATAAAGTCTTTGCAAATCCCTGCGCGAAACCTTTTTACACCACCGGAACTGATTGAGTTTCGTCGACTCCACCGTTTCCAAAAGCGCTGAAAGTTCTGCCTTTTCACGTGCCGTCCGATTTTTCGCACGTTCAATTTGATTTCTGCGGCGTTTCTCACAGAGGTCGGCATAACGCGCCTCAAAGCCGTTGTCATAAACCCGTTTTGCTTCATCAAGCGCCCTTTGCAGGGAAGCTTCGTCCTCGACCGTTACGCCCAAAACCAGAAAAGAATCGCTTTGTATCGCAACTTTTAACAGTTCGCAATTATAATTGCGGCCATACCCATACGTCCAACCTTGGGTTTTTAAATATTTGTGATATTTATTATGCACATCAAACCGTTTCTGCATTTCATCATCAAAGCGTACAAACAAATCACGGATAGGAGGCAAAAAATAGTCCAATAACTCTTTATAAGACGGTTTCTTCGTTTGTGGATAGCTGTCTTTCCATTCCATTTTTATGACCATAACTTCGCGCAAGCGAAGTTTTCCTTTCCTTGTGGAGTTGTGACGTAAGTCACAAAACACGGTTTGAAAGATTTATCTTTCAAACTTATGACTATAACCTCGCATGTTCAGCTTTGATGAACGGCGTGAAGTTTTTCCTTTCTTTATAGGAATGCCTGCATTCCTATAGAACCTATAACACCGATTTCAAAACACAGTCCGAACATATTATATCATAAACCCCCTTTCTTTTTCAAGTGGTTTTCTATTGATTTTTTCATTTTCGCACAATTTTCACACAAACACATCTGCTGTCTTACCGGTGCATCTTCCGGGATTTTTCATAGACGTTCTCGGTATGTCATGAATGTGAATTTTTTTAAAACTTTTTTGTTTTCTGTAGCGAAGTTTCCCAAGATATGGTATAATTATGGATGACAGTCAAAAGGATTAAGAAAAAAGAGAGAAATCCGTTCTGTCATTTTCGACAGCATACACAAAAATCACATACGGAGGTATTTCCCAATGAGCAAAAAGTATTGCTACCTTTTTTCTGAAGGTAACGCAAACATGCGTGAGCTCCTCGGCGGTAAGGGTGCCAACCTGGCAGAAATGACCAATATCGGCCTTCCCGTCCCACAGGGCTTTACAATCACCACCGAAGCATGCACCCAGTATTATGAAGACGGTCGTAAGATTAATGATGAAATCTTCGCTGAAATCATGGAATATATTACCAAGATGGAAGCAGTCGTCGGCAAAAAGTTCGGTGATCTCAATAACCCGCTGCTCGTTTCTGTCCGTTCCGGTGCAAGAGCATCCATGCCCGGTATGATGGACACCATCCTCAACCTTGGTCTTAATGAAGACGTTGTGGAAGCAATTGCAAAGAAATCTAATAATCCCAGATGGGCATGGGACTGCTACAGAAGATTTATCCAGATGTACTCCGACGTCGTTATGGAAGTCGGCAAGAAGTACTTTGAAAAGCTCATCGATATCATGAAGGAAGAAAAGGGTGTCACCTATGACGTCGAGCTGACCGCTGACGATCTGAAGGCACTTGCCGGCCAGTTCAAGGCTGAGTACAAGCAGCAGATTGGCACCGACTTCCCGGATGATCCTAAGGAACAGCTGATGGGTGCCGTCAAGGCAGTCTTCCGTTCCTGGGACAACCCCCGTGCAAATGTCTACCGCCGCGACAATGATATCCCGTATTCCTGGGGTACTGCTGTCAACGTGCAGGCAATGGCATTCGGCAACATGGGTGACGACTGCGGTACCGGCGTTGCATTTACCCGTGACCCCGCTACCGGCGAAAAGAAGCTGATGGGTGAGTTCCTTGTCAACGCACAGGGTGAAGACGTCGTTGCAGGCGTTCGTACGCCGATGCCCATCGCTGAAATGGCGGACAAGTTCCCGGAAGCATTCGCTCAGTTCAAGGATGTCTGCCAGATTCTCGAAAACCACTACCACGATATGCAGGATATGGAGTTCACTGTTGAAAACAAGAAACTCTATATGCTCCAGACCAGAAACGGTAAGAGAACCGCTCAGGCTGCTCTGAAGATCGCATGCGACCTCGTTGACGAAGGCATGAAGACCGAAGAAGAAGCAGTTGCTATGATCGATCCCCGTAACCTCGACACCCTGCTCCACCCGCAGTTCGACGCAAAGGCTCTGAAGGCTGCTGAACCGATTGGCAAGGCGCTTCCGGCTTCTCCCGGCGCTGCATGCGGTAAGATCGTCTTCACCGCAGAAGATG
>JAGAVJ010000050.1 GCA_017942005.1 Clostridia bacterium
AAGAAGTGGCTGCTGCACTTAAGTGCAGCAGCCACTTCTTCATTACAAAAATAGCAATGTAAAATTCAATGATGAAGCCAATTTGTTTTATTGCAGAGAAGCTTTATAGTTCTCGCCCCAATTTTGCATGGAATCAAGGATCGGTTTTAAGCTTTGTCCCAATGCAGTCAAGGAGTATTCCACTCTTGGAGGAACTTCCGCATAGACCTGACGGTTTACAAGTCCGCTTTCTTCCATATCACGGAGCTGGGCGGTCAGCACTTTTTGCGATACGCTGCCGACCGATTTTTTCAGTTCTCCAAAGCGTTTGGTACCGGATAACAGATCGCGAAGAATTAAAACCTTCCATTTGTCACCGATTAACGTCAGCGTTGTTTCGACAGGACATGCCGGTAATTCTTTTCCTATGTTTTGTGTGTTCATATTGATTGACCGTAACTTTTACGTGTTCAGCGCGTATGAAACAGGTAAAATATTTTTTCCTTTCATTGAAATTTGGATAGGTAACGTAAGCCACAAATGCATTTGTATGAGAAATCATACAAGATAATTTTTCTGAAAATTGATTTTCAGACCTGTAATCTCACATTGGTTTCTGTTTGATACTTTAAATCTAATTATATCATATATTCCATTTAGAATCAATGTTTCTTTAAAAAAATAAAAATTTTTCAAAAATTTTTTTGAGACGGAACGTGTCCCAAAATGCCTGCAATGACGCATTTGTTTCCTTTCGGTAACTGACCAATGGTTACCTTTTCGTAACTACAGCACAATAAAGTGCGTACTTTACAATGGAAGCGGAGTCGTGTATAATATAGACACGAGTTGAGGAGAACGACCTCTCCAAGGCGGAAAATAAACCGAATCAAATTTACTTTATAAAGGAGAACTTCTATCATGAATAAGACTGCATTTGAGACTGTAAAACTCGCAAAAGGAGAAATGAATGTTTACGATTTCGGCGGCATCAAGCTGCACGCCTACAAGACCAATGACTTCATTGACGATGAAGTGTTTATCGTAGAAAAGAACGGCAAAGCAGTAATTATCGAATCCCCCTGCTTCTTTGACAACAGCAAAGAACTTGCCGAATACCTTGAAAATGTTGAGGTTGAGGGAATGCTCGTCGCGTACCACGGCGCAGGCGCTGCGTTTTTGCCGGATGTTCCCAAGTTCGCAACACAAAACGCCATTGACTATTCCAAAAATGGCGGCGGCAAGGCGCTGATCGATAAATTTACCGGCGCGTTTGGAGAAATCTTTGACTCTTCGATTCACAAAATCACCAATGTTATCGAAGCCGGCAAGGTGACGATTGGCGGTATCGATTTCGTCATCAAACAGACAAACGAAGCCTTTGATGTGGAGATTCCCGAAATCAACGCAGTTTATACCCATATGCTCGGTCATGACTGCCATTCTATCGTTGCAGGCGCAGGGCACGCCGACGCTATGATTGCAGAGCTTCGCAGCTATATTGAAAAAGATTATGACCTGATCCTCACCTCGCACTATACCCCGGAGGATTTGAAGGATGCACAGACAAAGATCGACTATCTGGAAAACCTCAAAACAATTGCCGCAGGAGTTCAGAACGCTGACGAGTTCAAAACGGAGGTTGGCAAACAGTATCCGCAGTACAGCGGTCAGAATTATCTCGATATGACAGCAGGCTTCTTCTTCGCTTAATCAGGTATCAAAAATCAACCGGGGCTGTCGTGATGATGGCTCCGGTTTTACGGTAAAGGAGTGCTGCATACCATGTCGGCAAGTACGTATTTGAACTATATCGTCAATGAAATCCACACAACCGTTGCCGCAACTGTGGACGATAACGGACTTCCTGTGACGGCTGCAATTGATATGATGGATTGGGATGAAAACGGTTTATACTTCCTGACCGCAAAAGGCAAGGGGTTTTATGATCGGCTGAAAAAACGTGAATATATAGCGCTTACAGGCGTAAAAGGCGATGATACCATGTCCTGCACTGCTGTTTCGGTTCGCGGAAAAGTGAAAGAGCTTGGAAGCGATTGGCTGCCCCGTCTGTTTGAAAAGAATCCGTATATGAATGAGATTTATCCAACGGCGCAGTCTCAAAAAGCCTTAACGGTGTTCTGTCTTTATGAGGGGGTCGGAGAATGGTTTGATCTCTCAAAGAAACCCATAGAGCGTGTGTCTTTTCCCTTTGGCGGTCAAAAGGCAAAACGGGAAGGCTACTTTATTACGAATGCATGCATTGGATGCCATGTCTGCGAAGCGGTCTGTCCGCAAAGCTGTATTGATTTTACCGCAGTACCTGCGGTGATACGGCAGGAAAACTGCCTGCACTGCGGAAATTGCAGGGATATTTGTCCGCAAAAGGCGGTCACTTGGGAGAAATAAGTCTGAAAATAAGATTTTTAAGAGAAACCATTTTAATGGTTTCTCATACCGTGATTTTGTGGCTTACGCCACAACTCCACATTAGAAAGGAAATAACTTTTACTCTGTAAAAGTTATGGTCATATAGATGACACAGACAGAAAAAAGAGTTTATTTAATCAAATCGCTTTTGAAGGAACGGTCCCAATATACGGGGATACCGATTCCGGTAAATGAACAGGAGCAGAAAAATCTGCTTCGTTTGCTGTTCAATCTCCGTATGCCGGGCCCCGTTTCAGAGGATTTTTTGACGATACAGGATGTGTACCTGCAAGAGGAACTCGCACAAAAAGGGATTACGGAGCTTGCAGCGCTTCGACCAGTACAAAATCAAATCTATCTTTGGCGTGGAGATATTACGACACTTGCTTGTGATGCGATTGTCAATGCTGCAAATGCGCAGCTGCTCGGCTGTTTTTGTCCGTGTCATGGATGTATTGACAATGCCATCCACACATTCTCTGGTGTGCAGCTCAGGCTTGCCTGTGACAAGCTTATGCGGCAAACGGGAGAATTGGAAGCGACGGGAAGCGCAAAGATCACACCAGCCTTCAATTTGCCGTGCCGCTATGTACTGCACACCGTCGGTCCGATTGTAGACGGGGATTTGACGGTAGAGCATGAAATGCAGCTTTCGTCCTGTTACCGCTCGTGTCTTGCTCTTGCGGCGCAGAATCAGATTCAAAGCCTCGCATTCTGCTGTATTTCCACCGGGGAATTCCGTTTCCCAAATCAACGGGCGGCAGAAATTGCCATAGAAACAACCAAAGCATATCTCAAAGAAACACAAAGCAAACTCAAGGTGATTTTCAATGTTTTTAAAGAACGTGATTACAAAATCTACAAAAAACTACTCTGTACAGATCGCAGGTCTGCAAAAAGCACTTAACACTGCCGACGCGGTTGTCGTAGGCGCAGGTGCGGGACTTTCCACCTCTGCCGGATTTGTTTACACAGGGGAACGTTTCCATCGGTACTTTTCGGATTTTGAGGAAAAATACGGAATCAGGGATATGTATTCCGGCGGGTTTTATCCTTTTCCTACACCGGAGGAATATTGGGCATATTGGAGCTGCTATATTTATGTCAACCGCTATATGGATGCTCCGAAACCGGTGTACAGTGTTCTTCTGGAGCTGATCAAAGAGAAAGATTATTTTGTGATTACAACAAATGTCGATCACTGCTTTCAGAAGGCAGGATTTGATAAAAAGCGGCTGTTTTATACCCAGGGAGATTTCGGACTGTTTCAGTGCAGCGTTCCCTGCTGCAAAAAAACATACGACAATGAGGATATCATCCGCCGTATGATGGAAGCACAAAAGAACATGAAAATCCCATCAGCGTTGGTTCCGCGGTGTCCGGAATGCGGGCAGCCGCTGACCTTGAATCTGCGCGCTGACGACCGGTTTGTAGAAGATGCAGGATGGAACGCTGCTGCGGAGCGGTACATGCAGTTTCTGCGTACAAGAGGCAGCCAAAAGCTGCTCTTTTTAGAGCTTGGCGTCGGCAGCAATACGCCCGGAATCATCAAGTATCCGTTTTGGCGTATGACCGCAGAAAATCCGGATGCCGTTTATGCATGTATCAACTTTGGGGAAGCAGTTTGTCCCATTGATATCCGGGCACAGTCTATCTGTATCAATGCGGATATCGGTACGGTTTTGGAGGATTTAGCAAAATAACACACAAAACGTGAGTTTGATGAGGAGGGGCTTTTTGAAAAAAGCCCCTCCTCAAACTCCACCGCAAAAACTTTTAAAGAACAAAATATCATGAAGCACAAATAAAAAACACAATTTTTGTCCGTTTACCACGTTTAAAGTTTTTTGAATGGGGTTTGGGGAAAATCTTTTTTTTTAAAAAGTTTTCCCCAAAAAATCTGCCGCTTTGGAATCGGGAATGAACCCCCGATTTTAAAGCGGCAGATGATTTATGTGCTGTAGAAAAATTAAATGTAATAGCGCGATACGGCGATGACGGGAATGATCCAGAAGAGCTGGTACAATGCGACAAACAGCGGCGCTGCTGTAATCGTCATGCCGGTGACGACAAAGAATGCCATGGCCGCCATACCGAGCAGAATGGACACAATGCCGATGACGTTGTTGGTACGGGAAGCGCTCAGCACACGGTCGCAGATGGCAAGCGTCTGGAGCAGCGATTTTGCGCTGGACTTGGAAACGATGCCGGACGACAGACGGTCGACAATGATCGCGGTTTCCTTCGGTTCTGCACACTTGATAATCTTGACCGGATACTTGGACATTTTGATCTTGCAGGAAAGCAGATGATCGTCGATGTTCGGATCACTGGTCTTGATGCCAACGCAGATGCCCTGCCGGTAAAGCTGCTTGAGCACCGCTTCAAAATCAGGTTCTACCGAATACTGAATGTAGAGCTTTGCGGCGATGTTGTTGTCATACGCGACATAGAGGATGCAGGCGTCGCCGGTTTCCTCCATGGATTTTTCGCTTTCACCCAAGGAGACGTTGTAACCGTAGCGGTTGACGAATGCGGCGCGTCCGACAAGGACGGTTCCGGTTTCCACACGCGCTTCAATGCCGTCACGGTCAAGACGGAGCAGCTTGACGTTTTCTGCATAGCCAAGTTCTCCCGTTGCCGTTTCAAACACCTCAGCAAGCGGACCGCCAACGACATGAAAGACGCTGGCTGCCGCGTAAATGACGTGGTCAATACGGTTTTCTCCGTACACCTTGACATTGCGGACACGGATGCCGCGCGCCGGAAAGACCTCTTTATCGTCAAAGGTGACGACAGATGCATCGGCGTATTCGCCAAGCGACGCTTCACCGATCATGGCGCTTTCCTTTTCATAGGCAAAGCCGGATGCACGGTACATCGGATAGCTGAACATGATGAATGCACAGGAGGGAAGGGTTAAAAGCAGGGTGATATACGAGACGGTTATGGAGGTATAGACCGTGCCGTTCAGAATAAATTCCGCTGCAAAGAAGGAGAGGGTTAGAAGCAGAACGGCGGGCAGAACCGTGCGGAGGATACGCTGGGTGCGCGGATAGGTTTCCGTGCGCTGGAAAAAGCCTTCCACAAAGGCGGTGCGTTTGATGCGGAACAATGCGGGATCATCGGAGATATATTCTGCAAACATTCTGCGCTCTGCTTCGCCGTCCTTTTTTGAAATAGCGTCGACGGCATATTTCAGCTTCTTGGAGGAAACCACCTTGAAGCTCATGATCTCACGGCGGAGATTCATAAATTCATAGCAAAGCTCAAATAGGACGGCAAGCGCGATGGGGAAGTTGTAAAGCTGCAAATTGTGTATAGGACAAAGCATTGCGATGATGACGGTATAAACGATACATGCAAGGAATAAAAATCCTGTAATGCTTTCCGGAACCGGACGTGCGCGCAGCATGGCGCGGATGCCGGTACGGATGCCGTGCCAGACCATAGCGCAGGAGAACAGCACCAGCTGTAAATCAAACAGGGTATAGACAAGCGGATACTGTTCACGGTCAAAGATGGAAGGCATGGCAATGCCCAAAAGCGTATTGTTCTCAAAGAAGAACAGCAGAATCAAAAAGAAGAGCGCGCCAAGGAAGCGGAACAGCAGGTTTCCGTATTTCTTTTTATACTCGGAAAAAATTTCCTTGTTCTGTGCTGCGGAAACATATTCGGCGTGTTTGTCCTGAACGGTATCCGGACGGTCGCCCTGATGCATTTTGTTGTAGTGGTCTTCTCCGCGTTCACCGATGGCTTTTTTGTATTTCTTTGCGCGTTCGCTTCCCACTGTTTTTTCAAGCTGATCTTCCATACCGAATGCGATCATCAGATCAAGGTCTGTCTGGTCGAATTCCTCCGGTTTCTCATCACTTGCGGCGGCTGTCTTGTCTGAAGCGGGAGGCGTCTCTGTCGGGTCGGTGTCTTCCAGAAGCTGCTTGATGGCATCGGATGCATCCATCGTTTGATTGCTGTCTGCTGTGTGAGCTGCGTCTGTATCGCTGGCGGCATTTTCGCCGTCTGTCAGAATGGTATCGGCAAGCGCAAGAAGATCGTCCTGAGACAAATCGGTGTCGTCATAAGTATCTGCAGCAGTGACTACAGGTGCAGCTGCTGTTTCAGGTGCAGCAGTACCGGTATCCGTATCAGCCATTTCATCTGTCAGACCCAAAAGCGAATCCGGAATGTCGTCAAGCAGCGAATCGTCAAAATCATCTGCGGACAGCATTTCGGTGTCCTGCATGGCACGCGGCGGTTCTGCTGTTTGCTGCGTCTGTACAGCGGAGGCAGCCGACTTTGCTGCCGGCGCTTCTGTGGGGAAATCCTCGGCGATGGGGGAATCTTCGTTTTCCATTGCGGTGAGCATGGCTTCCAGCTCTTCGTCGGAAATGGGAGTATTGCCCTTTTGTGTGCTTGTATTGCTATGATATGGGCTGTGTGCTGTCTTGGTATTGGAATTGTCGGATAGGTCTTTGGTTTGCGGCGGCGCAGCTTCTGTAAACAGCACCTCTTCTTCCATCACAGGCAGTGCATCCGTGTCGTTGTCTGCGGCGTTTTGTACAGATTCCGCCGGTTTGGAACCATACGCTGACGCAGGTGCAGGTGCACTTTCTGCACGGACAGCTCCTTTTTCCATGCCTGATCCCATTTCTGCATCTTCTTCCTCTGTACTGTCAAGGGAGAGCAGCAGATCGGCGGTATCGTCGTCTAAAATCGAGTCGAGAAGGGCATCAAGGTCGTTGTCTGTCATGCTTTGCGTGGAAGACAACTGGTTTTCATCGGCGCGGTTTTGATCAATATCCGGTTCCGCTGCGGTTTTTTCAGAAAAAACAGGTTCTTCTGTACGCGCCGCATTTGCTGCTATTTCCTCCGAATTGGATGTGTCATCCCGCACAAGGGCGTTCTCCGGCTGATTGTCTGGGTCTGCCGGTGCAGGTGCAGCTGTGAACGGTTCGTCCTTGTTCTTCTGCAAATCCATATCCAACAGTGTTTCCAGCGCGTCCTCAGCATCGAATTCCTGTGGCGGCTCCGCGGACTTGACGGGATCGTCGGCAGCCGCAGCGTCCAGGACCTCTGCTGCCGGTGTGAGTGGATCCGCCGGTTGATTTCCGTCAAAAGCGGCGGGTTCAATAACATCATGTAAGCGGAAGCTGTTGTCCTCCGGGATAAAATTCTCCTCCGGAATGGCTGCGTCAATGACACCCAATGCGCCTTGTCGGAGGGGGTCTTCATCCGGAAGAATATCGTATGCCGGGATGGTGTCCTTGGGCTTTTCGGTTGTGTTTGCAGAGACAGAATGGTCTTCTTCCTCCTGCGCAGGATGTTCTGCCTGTGAAGCAATAGCTTCATGTGCAGCGTTAGCTTCATGTGCAGTTAATGCTTCACGTAAAGAACCGTTTTCGCTTGAAGCGCTTTCTATCTTTACAGGATTGCCTGTCGGCGCGGGGCTATTGTCCGGTACGGGTATATTCTGCGCGGCGGCATCCTGCATATGTGTATCCTGTACTGTTTCTGATTCCGTTTCTGAGACGGCATCAAGGTCAAGGTCGTCCTCCGGCAGCATTTCAAGCAAAGCCTCCAGGTCATCATCGTCGGAATGCATTTGATTGTCAAAGGGAACCGATGCGGCGGTATCGTCTATCACAGACTCAGGTGCGCTTTCCTCAAAAAACGGGGCTTTGGGGCTGGTCAGCGGCTGATCCAGATTGATTTTTTTTGTTGTCTTCTGCTCCGGTGAGGCGGTGCTGTCGGCGGGAAAATCTGCTGCTTGTGCACTTGTGATGGCGGCAGGAGTATCTGTAGGTTCCGCTGTTTTTGGTATGGGGGTATTGCTTGTATATGCAGGGGCAGACTGCCCGGAAGCCGGTTTGTTTTTCGGTGTATCTTTTAAATAACTGCGCAGAAGTGCTTCCAGGTCGTCATCGGAGATATCTGTATTTCCAGCGGCGGCAGACAAGGTATCGGCAATCCGCTTTTTTTCAAGATAGTCTGCTTTTTTCATGACGCGAAAATGATAGCGGCGGACGGCGCTGCTTTTTGCAATCGCTTCCTCTGCGGCAATCGATTCTTTGTCTGATGCATTCTGCTTAAGATCGTTATCAAGCTTTTGCAGTAAAGAAGATGCGGTGCTGCTGCCAGGGGTATTGGATTTACGATCCATACTTGCAATCAGTCCTTTCTTGCACTAAAGTGAATTCTGCTTCATCTGACCGCGCTTTGCTTCATTGATGATGACAGCAGAGGCTGTGGAGACATTGAGCGAGTTGACTTGACCGTACATGGGGATTGAGACGACAAAATCACAGCGTTCTTTGACCAGTCTGGAAACACCGTCTCCCTCGGAACCAAACACCAATGCGCAGGGATTGTGGTAATCGACTTCATAATACGGTGTTCCGCCTGCTTCTGCGGCGTAGGTCCAGATGCCGCGTGCTTTTAAATCTTCAATTGCAGAGGCGAGATTGGTCACCTTTGCAATTGCCATATGTTCTACCGCTCCGGCGGATGCCTTTGTGACCGCTGGCGAAACACCAACGGCGTGTCGCTTTGGGATGATGATGCCGTGTGCACCGGCGCCCTCCGCGCAGCGGATGATCGCTCCGAGATTGTTGGGATCGTTGATGCCGTCTGCAATTACAATCAGCGGCATTTCCCCGCGGTCCTCGGCGATTTTCAAAATATCGTCCACAGTGCAGTATTCCTTTTGTGCAGCCATAGCGACAATTCCCTGGTGCGGCAGACCGCATGCATAGGCGTCAAGCTTTGGCTTTTCTACTTCCAATACGGGGATTTTCCGTTCAATTGCCTGTGCGACAAGCATAGTGATAGAGCCTTCGCGCTCTCCTCTGCGTACAAAAATTTTATCGATGGCGCGTCCGGATTTGAGCAGTTCCCGCACGGCGTTGCGTCCGACCACAGCTCCGTTTGATTCATCTGCGGCGGGATTGCCTCCCGCATTGACCGCAAGGGCATCGGCAGACGCAGCGTCCGGGGACATTATGTCCGTGGACGTGCCGTCCGTATCATCGTATCCGGTGGCTGTTGTCCCCTTTGAATACGGCTTTCTGCGGTCATCTTTGTCCCATTTTCTGGTACCGACACTTCCGCTTTTGCTGTCTGCAAATGTGCGGTACGGCTTTTTGGTGTTATTTTTATCGTTGTAATTCTTCATATTTCAGCTTTCAAATACATATTTTGTTCATAAATGGAGGATTAAAATACCCCATACTGTATTATAACATATTTTGCAGGATTTGTATAGGCTTTTATATGAATATTTTTTGGAAATTTCAGGAAAAAACACAGAAAAAGCAGAACACAAAGATTGGTTATCAAAAAAATGGAACGTATGAAAATCGACAGCGGCACACAGCGGTTTGCGCACATGAAAAAAGAGGGCTGCTGCATGTAAATGCGGCAGCCCTGTGAAAAGCATCGAACGCACGTTATTTTAACGTAAGTTCGATAAAATTCTCGGGGAAAACTTTTCCCCAAAAAAGATTTTCCCCAAACTCTTTTCAAAAAACTTTATATGGAGAACTCAAACCAAAACTGTGCGTTTTTTTGTTTGATTTTTTCCATATTTTATTGGTTTCTCTGTTTAAAAGTTTTTGCGGTGGAGTTTGAGGAGGTGCTTTTTTTAAAAAGCATCTCCTCATCGACCTCACGTTATTTTATAAGACTTTGGTGCTCCAGTTCAAGCAGGTGCAGATACGCAGCGAGGCTTTGCTGCGAGATGTCAGTAAAGCGGAAGCTATGCGACGGGCATTTGACGTAATCTGTCCCTTGATAGGTAAAGCGGATGCCGCCGCACTGCTTTTCACATCCGTAACAGGGTGCAGTCCGTACAACGGATGTTTGTACAGATTCTGTACACTGTTCCAGATATGCGGTGTAGGCGCTGATATGGCGCAGATTGAGCTTGAATGACAGTGCCTGATCGTTGTCGGACTCCGGGAACCAGAACTGATTTTGCAGATAAATGGTTGCAAACGTTTTCCCTCTGCTTTTAGGATGCATATACCGCAGCATATAGTCGCGCTCCAAATTGTAGGTACAGCCAAGCTCCGTTAATTTTTTATGGAGCACAAGAGCGGCGTCCTTCTGTTCTGGAGGAAGCACAGAAAAAATCTCTTCTATCGGCGGAGCATAGTGCTTTGCCACATTGTCAAAGCAGATGCGGATATCTGCGGAATAAAACGGGTCGCCTTTGATAGGCAGACATGCGTCGGCAAACAGCTTTAATCCAAGGATCACGTTTGGCGCGTCCGTTTCTATGTACGATATCTGAAATTGAAGAACATCCTTGATTTTAATTTTTTTCGGCGCGCATTCACCGCTTTCTGTGACGACATGATGAATCTGAAATCCGTATTGTTCCAGTGCGATCAAGTAAGAAAATGCAGGGAATGCGCGCTTCCATTTTGGATTTGTGATACCGCGGACAAGCAGGGTACTGCAATGCTCGTCAGTAAATTCGCCGTTTACACCAATTGCGTATAGGTATTCTATGATGCGGCGGCACGAGCTGTCGTCTGGATTGTGCGCAGCAATGATTTTTTTAATCACACAATAAATGCTCCATAAACAGTCAGCGGTCATTTGTGAGGGGGCATCATGGGGAATGCAAATGTCATTGTACTGGATATCGGGAACAAGCAGCATATGGGTACCTTCTTTCTTTAATTTTATTTGATGCAAGATGCTTCATGTACAGAAAACCGGATGTTATAAAAATGCAATAAACGCTGGTTCTTCTTATAACGCAATGAGAATGTGTTTAATAGCCGTATTTTTTCTGTTTTATCACCAAAAATACAACGCCGAGCACAAGCGACATAAACTCTGCCACAACAACGGAAATCCAGATACCGTTGATTCCCCAGATGGCGGGAAGAATGAGAATGGCAGCACTTTGAAAAACCAGAGTACGGATAAAGGCGATTGCAGCGGAAGTCAAACCGTCGCTCAATGCCGTAAAAAAGGCAGAAACAAAGATGCCAAAGCCAAGGAATGCAAAGCAGAGTGCAAAGATACGGAAACCGGAAACCGTCAGTTCCAGCAGTTCTGCATCGTATCCGACAAATATTTTGGAGACCGGTACGCAAAGCAGCTCTGCCGACAGAACCATGGCGACACCGAAGACCGCGATAAAAAACAGACTCCGGCGGAGCAAGCCCTTCAGTTCACTGTGATTTTGCGTGCCGTCGTTGTAGCTGATAATCGGTGCAGCTCCCATGGAATATCCCATGAATACGGCAGAAAAAATCATGCTGACATACATCATTACGCCGTATGCCGCAACGCCGTTTTCGCCTGCATGCTGCATCAGCTGAAAGTTATACAAAATTCCCACAAGGCTCATGGAAATGTTCGACATAAATTCGGATGCACCGTTGGTACATGCCTTAAGGATTGCCGCACCGTCAAAGTTTGTTTTGCCGAGACGGAGAATACTGCTGTTCTTTCTGAAAAAGTAAATCAGAGGAATGATGCCGCCGACTGCCTGCGCTGTAACGGTGGCAATTGCCGCGCCTGCCAGCTTATACGCCTGCGGCAGGAGGATGACAAGCACTGCGTCCAATACGATATTGGTTAACCCGGCAGAAACGGTAACGATTAGACCGAGCTGCGGTTTTTCTGCCGCTGCAAAAAAGCTTTGGAACATCATTTGCAGAACATAAAAGGGCAGTGCTGCAAGAATGATGCGTGCATACAGCACGCAGTGCTCCAGCAGTTCGCCGTCCGCACCCAGCAAAACGGCGATGGGACGGATAAAAATGATCCCGAGAACGGCAATCACAGCGCCAATCAATGCCGCCGTATAAACAAGCAGCGAAAAATAACGGTTTGCGCGTTCTCTATCTCCTTCTCCATAGGTTTTGGCGACAAGCGCCGTACCGCCCGTGCCGAACATAAATCCGACCGTACCTAAAATCATCAGGACCGGCATGATCAGATTGACAGCGGCGAAAGGGGTTTTTCCGGCAAAATTGGAGACGAAAAATCCGTCTACAATCATATAAATGGAGGTAAAAATAATCATTGCGATGGAAGGCAATGTATATTGAATGAGTTTTCCTAAGGTAAAATGATCTGAAAGCTGTATTTTCATAGATTCTCTGTAAATTGTTTTATTTTTTCTGTGGATTGGATATGGGCAAAAGGGAAGGGGGTGTCAAAGCACCCCGGATTCAAGAAAGGTCAATGTTCCGTTTTGGGTATCCAGCGCTGCACGAACACCGATGGGCAGCACGGCGTTGTTTTCACCGTGTCCGAAATCCTCGCATCGGAAAATCGGGATACGGTATTCGTCCCCAATGCGTCGGAGAATATCGTCGATGATGGGATATGGCTTTGCCGCATAATGACCGAAAATCAAGGCTTTTGTACGGGAGAAAACGCCATGCTGCGACAGCGTGGCAAACCACTTTGCAACGACGGCGGGAGAAGAGAACATCTCGTGATCCTCAATAAACAGAAGATAGGACGCACGGTCATCAAGACGAAACCATGGCAGACCGCATAGTGCGGTGTAGTTGACGAGATAACCGCCGGTCAGAATTCCTTCGCAGATCGTGTCATGCTGTGACGGTGCATTTCCCGCTCCTGATGTGATCCTGCGCCAAGGCGCTGCCGGTATATGGATTCGATTGTCCGGTTCCATCAAACGGGCACAGAAGGACGCAAAATTGTAGTCCCGAATGCCGTTCCCTTCCTCCATAAAGGTGCGCGGAGAAGCGCCGTAGAAGGTAACAAGTCCAGTCATGGAGGTAATGGCGTTTAACAGTGTGGTACTGTCGGAATAGCTGCAAAGAATTTTCGGATGAAAGGGAATTTCATCGTAATCAAGATAAGGCAGCAGCTCATTGCATACCTCTCCGCCGCCGAACAGGATCATTGCAACCTCCGGATCCTGTATCATGCTGTGAAAATCTGCCGCACGGGAGGCGATGTCTGCGGCATATTCCCATCCCACGTCAAAGAGGTGCTCTGCATAACGGACACGAAAGCCCGCGGCGGTGATATTCTTAGCTGCGGCTTCCATGCGGTCGCGGTCGGCGGCATAGCAGGGCGCAATGATGCCGATGGTATCGCCTTTTTGCAGGCGTTTGGGTTTGATCGGCTTTGGATGTTCTGTCTGCGGTGCGGAAAATACAGCATGAAATGCTTGTTGCAGTGTCCGGCGTTGCATGGTTTTTACTCCTTTTTGGAAAAGATTTTGAGGGGTTCAAAGGGGTGGGGTGAAGCTGCAGGGGGATATATGCAGCGACTATTATACCATGGATTTTCATTTTTGTAAAGACTTTTTTTGTGTTGACAAAACCATAAGTATCTGCTATAATGAGAGGGAATTAAAACAGGTTCATTCCCATTTCAAATAGAGGAGAAGCTTCTATATGATTTATCATATTCGTGACTTTGCACAATACATTGAAAAGAAGGGTACAGCGGAGAATGCGACGCCTGCCGTTCTCTGTGCCCTGTCGACCATGAACGACGGCGACACCCTGTCCCTTGACGGCAAAACACTGCATTTGTATCCAGAGGGCGCTTACCGGGCGTTTTATGCGATTTCCAACAACGACGCCGGGGAAAAACCGATTGCTTTTCCGTTGATCGGCAGATATGGAATCACCATTGACGGCACTACCGTTGAAGACGGTACCAACATTGAAAATGGTGGGGATGACGGCGATTCTACGCATGCGCGTTTGATCTTCCACGGGCGTGTGCTGCCGTTTGTCATTGACCGCAGTGAGGATATCACGGTTCAGAACATAACCATAGATTACGCTTCCCCCTATTATGCGCAGCCGAAAATTGTGGAAGCGGACGAGACACATACCGTATTGCATTTTGACAGCAGGGAGTGCGGATGCCGTGTAAAGGATGGGAAGTTCTGCTTCTACAGCCGTGTGGATGGCTGGGAGCATGTCTGTGACAATGCGCTGTCACTGGAATTCTCCCCCGTTTCCACTGTCTCCGATATTCTGCCGCACAAAACCCATGCAAAGGCGGTGCCAAGCGCCGTAAAACCGCCGTATTTCCCCTACTGCGGAGAGAAGAAGGATCACGGCTTTTTGGGCGGCATGTTCCGCGATGTGACACTGATCGAACGCGCCCCGGACCTGATTGAAATGCGGGGGACGTTGGGATTTGTCCATACCGTCGGCGCATCCCTTGTGATGACGCATGCAACGCGGGAATTCCCCGGCGTGTTCATTACCGATGCAAAAAATGTCAAGCTAAAGGATGTCCGTCTGACCTATACCAGCAGCATGGGTGTTATTGCACAGACAAGCGAGAATCTATATCTGGAACATGTGACGGCAGAAGTGGATGAAGGGTCGGAGCGTGTACTGTCTGTCAATGCGGATGCGGTGCATTTTGTCAACTGCCGCGGGGACATTGTCATGCAGCACTGCAAATTCACCAATATGATGGACGACGCATGTAATATCCACGGTATCTATGGAATCCTGCGCGGAATATCCGGCGACGGACGGGAGCTGTCTGTCGGGTTCGGTCATTTTCAGCAGGAGGGAATTCTGTTTGTAAAACCAGGGGATACGATTGCCGTTATCGACCGTACCAAGACTGCGGTGCTCTGTCATGTGACGGCAGCAGAAACGGCGCTTCTTTCCCAGACAGAGATGCATGTGACGCTGACAGAACCGCTGTCGGAGGATGTGTGCGGTCTTGACTTTGCGTCGGGAGATTATCTGATTGAGAACTGTTCTACATCTCCAAATGTGACGATCAGACATTGCGAGAGCGGCTATAACCGTCCGCGCGGCTTCCTCATCTCCACCTCCGGCAAAACCTTGATTGAAGACTGTACCTTCTACAACATGAACACCGGTGTACAGATCGGCGGTGAAATGCTGGACTGGTATGAATCGGGAGCGGTTCAGGATGTGACCATCCGGCACTGCAATTTTGACGACAGTGCGTATGCGGGCGGCGTCTGCATTGATATTCAGCCGCGCCTGGTGACATTGCCAAAGCAGCCGTTCCACAAAAAAATCACGGTGACGGAGAATCGCTTTGTACAATGCCATCCGCGCTTTTTGCAGGCGGTATCAGTGGAAACCATCACCTTTGCGGACAATACCTTTGAGAAAAATGAAGCCTATCCCGCACATCCCGCGCACGGAGATCATGGGGTCTCTGTCAGCCGCTGCACAAACGTTACGGTAAAGTTCACGTGAGTTCAAGGCGTTCATGGGGAAAACTTTTTTGAAAAAAAGCTTTTCCCCATACCCCTTTTAAAAAACTTTAAACTGGGGAGCTAACAAAAAATCGCATCTTTTTAATGTTTTATATGATATATAGTTCATTAAAAGTTTTTGCGGAGGAGTTTGAGGAGGTGCTTTTTTCAAAAAGCACCTCCTCAGTGTACCCACATTATTTTTTCGTTTTTATAACGTTTTACTTTGCATCCGGTTTTCCATGGAACTGATACATGACAGGAGAAAAGCTTCCGTTTCCGTACAGCATGAGAACCAGATCGGGGGAAGTTTCGAGCAGGTAGTCTGTGACTGATCCCTCAAACTCGCGCAGGTCAATCATATCGATGTGTGCGACGGCAGTCGAAAGAAACGCCGTGAACGGCAGCGCAAACGAGTCCTTGATGATGGCGATGTGCAGGTCGTTATCACACGCAAGGTTTTCGATGATCAGCTCTCCATAGTCATACTGGAAATAACTTGCGTAGCGGTTGGCAGCGACATCGTCCGAAAACAAGAGACTGTCCCGTACCATGGTATCATGGAAAGAACCTGTCCAATAGGGGACTTCCGTCGACTGTGGTGGATAATAGACCTGATACGCGGTTTCAAATGCAGGTTCTAAAAATGTATAATCGTCAAGTCCTGCCAGTTCCGCCCCAACGCGCCTTCCAATGGAACCGAGAAACGTATGCGGCTGGAATAAGGATTTCCAGTTGGATTCCTCACATACCGTGGTATCAAGCTGCCAGCCGTAGGTGTCGTTCAGATACGGCACGGTCATGGTGAAGGCGGAAAAGGCGGTCTGGGTTGTCCAGTGATGGTCGGTGCGGTAAAACAGCGTTTGGGCATCGATACCGGCGTCGGAAAAGCATTCTGCAAATGACAATGTTTCCACACCCTGTGCAGAAAGTGCGCGGAGCATTTCCTGTGCGTTTTCCGTGCTTTGGTACTGAATTCCGAGGGGATACTTCGTATAGCCGTCGATTTCTTTGGTCGGCGCCTGCAAATACAGAAAAGGAATCCCATTTTCTGCAAGCGTATTGCGCAGCTCTGCCACGGCAGCTGCATACGGTGCGGCATCGGCGCGCGTGGTATGGTAGTGCAAAAATCCGTTGTTGTCGCGGATGAGATAGGTATATCCGGCGTCATCGTATACAGACGTTCCGAGAATACGCTGCGTGATGCCGTAAACGGACAAAAAGCGGTCAAAGCCGACGATGTTTTCATCAAATGCATTGGTAAGACGGGATCTCAGGTCGACAGCGTTTTCTTCGGTATTTGGTTCTGCCTCTGATGTCTGCGTCAAAGCAAACAGCGCGGTGTGATTCTTTGTGACGGTCAGCATGCCGATGGCAGCCGCAAAGAGAAGAAAACCTGCGGCGGTTACGGTGACAGACAGCCTGTGCAGCTTTTGTGCAGGTGTAGAAGGTGAGGGAGAAGAAGAGAGGGAATTGATATTCAAGAGTAAAAGGCTTCCTTTCTAATTTATCTGTTCTTGCTATATAGATAAATTTTATTTTAATTTCAATTCACACCCCCCTTCTTCTTCATTTTTTAGCTGATCCATATGAGACATTCTTTTTATCAATAGTTTTAAAGATAATTTCTATCATTTTTTATTATTTCATTTACATGACAATTCCTTGAATTGCGTTTTCATATAAAAAGTCTTTTAGTTTTTCAGCGTCTCCGGTATTGTAAAAATTCAATAATAATTCATTGAATTTTTCCATATATTTATCCGTTATTGTTAATATTCCGACACCATGAGAGACAAGAATCTTATTTGCAAGTGTCATGCTTGTTCTTTTATTTCCGTCCCAGAAAAATTGTCCTCTTGCACCCCAACAAAAAATATTTAGTGCAATTTCTGTTACAGACAAATTTGCATGAAGATGTTCGTATAATTCTTTTTCTGCATCTTCTCGTTTGGGGATAGGCGGCTGATAATCTGTTCCTGAGATACCAACAATACCGTTTCGCAAAACTCCCCAATTCAGTGATTCATTTCTTGATATATACTCATTAATTTTACAAAAATAATCAACTGTAATTGGTTCATCTATTGTATTAAATAAGTATTTCCATGCGTCACGCATATTTAAAATTGCCTGTATATCATTTAAGTCTATGTTTGGAACATTAATACCATTTAATATTGTTTTTGTTTGTGGAAAAGTTACTGCACGATTTTCCATTTTCATTCCACAATAAACATTCTCGTCCCATTTTTTTTTGGCAAGAAAAATACTTTGTTCATGTGTTAATTTAAATTTATCCTCATATTTCATATTACTGCCATCTTTCATTTCATTTGCTAAATTTGATACAACTTTTATACTTTCTTCGTTTCGCAATTTGAAATACATTCACTTTAGAAGATATAGTTTACAATTACTTTTTTCTTCCGGGATTCAACCGTTCTTTTGCGTATATTAATAAATTGCAAAATCCTTTTGTCTCATGCCAGTATATTTTCTATACCAACTTAAAACCATATTTTCACTATCACCTTTCATCTAATTAATAGGGCGGTAGTATCCTCTACTACTTAAATGCAACGCTTTTATTTGAACCTCTCATTCAGGTACCGAATGAAAATAGGATATCCCCCGGATTCTGTTTCAGAAATTAAAATAGATAAACGGATTGTAGTCGCTTTTTAACAAATAGGAGACGCAGACGAGAAACAGTCCGAGCATGAGGATGGGATAAACAAGATCAGCTGTGACGGCGAGCGCGGTACCCCTGCGGGTGGAACTTGTGCGCAGCGCATCAAGTTTTTTGCGGATGCAGGGAACAATCGGGAAGCAGAACAGAAGCGCGGCGCAATAAAAGACTGCCTTTTGTGTGAAAAACAGAAGTGCTGTGGTATCGCCGGAATCCGGCGCTCCAATGCCGAACATCACGCCGAGATACTGTCCTGCCAGCGGCAGTGTTTGGGCACGGAAGAGCACCCAGCCGAGCAGTACGCAGAGCATCGCATACCCATATCCCGGGATTTTTTTATAAAACGGCTTTTCTGCCGCCGTCTTGAGTGCGCCGGAGAAAAATAGCTTTTCTATTGTCAGAAGCAGGAAGAACCACACACCCCAGAAAAAGAAATTCCATGCTGCGCCGTGCCAGATACCGGTGAGAATCCAGACCACTGCCAGATTGAAGACCAGACGCTTTTTTGTTTTGACGCGCGAGCCGCCAAGCGGAATGTAGACATAGTCGCGGAACCAGGTACCGAGGGAAATATGCCATCTGCGCCAGAATTCTGTGATGGAGGTGGAGATGTACGGATAATTGAAATTTTCCTCAAAGGAAAAGCCAAACATATGCCCAAGTCCGATTGCCATATCGGAATATCCGGAAAAGTCATAGTAAATCTGCAATGCATATGAAAGTGCACCGAGCCATGCCATGGCAGTGGAAAGCGTGCCGTCTGCGTTCATGGAAAACGCCTTGTCCGCCGCCATTCCCATTTGGTTTGAAAGGAGTACCTTTTTGAAAAGTCCGCACAAAAAGCGGCACAGTCCATGGCTGAAGGTGTTCCATGTTTCCATGCGGTTTTTGATTTGATCTGCAACGGTCTGATATCGCACGATCGGTCCGGCGATGAGCTGCGGAAAAAGGGAAACATATAGTGCAAGGTCGAAGGGATTTTTCTGTACTCCCGCATCTCCGCGGTAAACGTCGATGATATACGACATCGACTGGAAGGTAAAGAAGGAAATGCCGATGGGAAGGGCAATTTGCGGGATGGCAAATGGAAGGGGGAGGAGTCTGTCTATGTTGGAAAGGGTAAAGGTCAGATATTTATAGACAAACAAAAGCCCTAAATTGCAGACAAGCGCCGTGATCAGTACCGCTTTTGCAGCACACGGCTTTTGTTTGCCGTTTTTGCCAAAGTACCCGATGAACCGTCCAAACAGATAATTGCACACGATGGAGGCAAGCATAATACGGACGAAATATCGTTCTCCGAAGGCATAAAAATAGAGAGAAGCGAGCAGCAGTACCGCGTTTTTTGCATAAATACGGATTTTGCACGGCAGACAGGCACAGAGATAGTACAGCGCCAGTGTCAAGGGTAAAAACCAGAACAAAAATACAGTGGAGGAAAAAAGCATGCAGGATACCTCGTAAAGAAAGAAGATGGGTATTTGTGAAAATGGGGGTACCGTGATGACAACAGTACCCCCATTTCTTAATGCCATATGCTGATTTATGCTGTTGGCGGGCAGCTCAGACATTCATGATGACAGGAAGAATCATCGGCTTCCGTTTGGTCTTTGCATAGAGATACTTTGTCAGATCATCCTTGACGGCGCTCTTGATGTGGTTCCAGTCAAGCATGTCGGACTCAAAGCATTCCAAGATGGCTTCCTGCGCAATGGTGCGGATCTCATCCATCAGCTCTTCCGCCTCGCGGACATATACAAAACCGCGGGACACCACGTCGGGACCGGAGATGATATTCCGTTCTATGGTGTCGATGGTTGCAACCACTACAATCAGACCGTCCTGTGCCAGATGGCGTCTGTCGCGCAGGACGATATTGCCGACGTCGCCGACGCCGTAGCCGTCCACAAGTACGCGTCCTGCGGGAACGGTCCCGTTGAAGCGGGCAGTATTTTTATCGACCTCAAGTACCCGTCCGATTTCGGAAACGAAGATATGATCGGGCGTCATGCCCATTGCTTCCGCCAGCGCCTTGTGCGCCTCCAGATGCCGTTCCTCACCGTGAATCGGCATGAGGAATTTGGGCTTTAGGAGCGCATGCATCATCTTGATTTCTTCCTGGCAGGCGTGACCGGATACATGGACGTCCGCAACACCGGAGTGAATGACGGAAATGTGCTTTTTGCACAGCTCATTGATGACCTTGCCGACCAGCTTTTCGTTGCCGGGAATCGGGGATGCGGAGATGACGACGAGATCACGTGTGCCAAGCTCTACCTTGTCGTGCTCTGCAAATGCCATGCGGGAGAGGGCGCTCATCGGTTCTCCCTGCGAGCCTGTGGTGATCAGGGTCAGCTGTTCCAGCGAATACTTTTTGATTTCATTGATGTCGATCAAAACATTTTCCGGTACGGTCATATAGCCAAGCTCCAATGCGGCGGAGACAACATTAAGCATGGAACGTCCGGTAATGGCGACCTTGCGCTTATAATGTGCGCTGGTATCGATGATCTGCTGGACGCGGTGCACATTGGAGGAGAAAGAGGCGATAACGATACGTTTGTCCGGATTCTTGAAGAAAATATCCTCAAGCGATGCGCCGACGTTTTTCTCAGACGGCGTATAACCGGGGCGTTCTGCGTTGGTAGATTCACACAGCAGAAGCAGTACTCCCTCATTTCCAAGCTGACCGAGACGTGCAATGTCAATCATAGCGCCGTCGATGGGGGTTAAATCAATTTTAAAGTCGCCTGTATGCACGACTGTGCCGACCGGTGTTTTGATGGCGAAGCAGCACGCGTCTGCAATTGAGTGGTTGACATGAATGAATTCGATGCTGAAAACACCTGCGCGAATTTTATCACCGGGTTTGCATTCGATCAGTTCCGGCGTTTCCTCATAGCTGTGTTCTGAAAGCTTGTTGCGCAAAATACCGAGTGTCAGACGAGTTGCGTACACGGGGACATGCAAATCCCGCAGTACATACGGCAGTGCGCCGATATGATCTTCATGTCCGTGCGTGATGAAAATACCGCGGATTTTATCTATATTCTTTTCAAGATATGTGGTATCCGGGATGACAAAGTCAACGCCGGGCATCTCATCATCCGGGAATCCCATGCCGCAGTCGATGATGATGATATCGTTTTCATATTCCAGTACGGTGATGTTTTTTCCGACCTCCTGTAGGCCGCCGAGCGAAATCACCTTTAATTTGCTCGTGTTTTGGGCAGCGCCGGCATTCTTTGACTGTTTTCCTTTTGCCATAATGCGTTTTTTCAATTCCTTTCCTTATTTGTTGTATTTGAGTAGATTCTGTATACAACAGCATGCATATGGCATTCGGGCAGACAATCAACAAAAGCCATATCGAATAAGCCCGGGTACCGATACCGCAGTGCATCCGGAGATTGGACGGTCCGGCGTTTATGCGTACTGCGGTATGCTGTCCGGTACTGCGAAACCATGCTGCACCAAAGGCACAAAGACGTACCAGAGGTGCCCAGTTGTACCGTTTGGACCGATACCGTACCATTTTGCAGGTATGAAATGCATCCGGCAATGCATATGAAAACAAACGAAACAGGGCAGACTGCATCTATGCACGGCACGCTATGCGCAGACGTTTGGAATCAGACGGCGTTCCTCCGACTTTGCAGAGTGTATCACATACGGTGGATACACGATTGGCGCGGTACGTTTCGATAAACAGTGATAACCCTATTCTCTATTGATTCGCCGCAACTCAACTGTTGCAGTGCAACCCTACTGTTGCAGTGCAGCCCTATTGCTGCACAAAAATGGCGAATTGAATTTCTCAAGCAGGATGCATTTCTTTATGAGGCGAGCAGCAAAGGACATCCGCACGTACAAGATACCGATAGGATCATCTTGATAGGAACGTTTCCATTCCAGTTGAATCATTTGTATACGGAACCTGCCGTGCTTCCGCTCCCATAAAACGAACCGGGCGGAGTGATACGGCAGACATTCCAGCGGGATGGTTTGCTGCGCCTTCAAAAACGAACAGAATATACTAAACAATAGTATAGCATATGCATTTGTCTGAGATACGGCTCAAATGTGACTGAAATGCGTCGCAAATGGAAATTTTCTGTTAAGTCATAAAAATACGATCGAATTTGATAAAACAACAGGGAACATCATTAATATTTTGATGATAGAAAGTTTTGAGGGGAGTTTGAGGGGAACTTTTTCAAAAGTTCCCCTCAACGTTCCTTGTCTCCCTTAAACCCAGCCAAGCGGGTTATTTTCAAGATGCAGCTTTTCCCGCGGGAAGCGCGTTAAGCACAGTCCCTCCCGGATATCTGGTGCGTTGTGCGCAATCATTGCGTCGATCATCGCATTGTTGAAATTGCGGTAGTCTTCTTCTTTTTCTGCAAACATAACAGATGTGATGCGGCTGCGTTCCGCATCGGAAAGACCTTCCACAGTGTTCAGAACCTGCGTCAAATTTTCTTTTTCAAGGTCAAGCACGGCGCGGTGATAATAGGACGCAAGGTATGTTATTTGCAGTGCGGAGGTTTCAATATGCTCTGACAGCACAGGATCGCGTTCCGCTTCTGCGGCATGTGCAAAATATTTTTGACCGGCTGCAAGAACGGGATTCATTGTAAGGGATGAATACCAGGTCAGATACGGTGTCAGTTCCTTCTTTGTCATGGCGCGGATGTCTGCTGCGGTAAGGGCAGGTGCGTCGCTGTCTGCGTGATGCTGTATCTTTTTCGGAGGATAAAGGGTATGCGGTGCATCATAGACCGTCATGTGATGATCCCTGGTTTCTTCCATGGCAGCGGCAAGGTACGCCCGGATGTCGTCGGCACCGCTGCCGTAGTAGTCGTCAATAAATTCATTGGCAAGGGCAGCGTAGGTCTCCTTTGTCATATAAGGGTCCCAGAGCAGCTTGGAGAACAGATATCCGCGCAGCTCACAGAATTCACAGTTGCGGGAGGTATACGCCCCCTGTTCAAAAATGTATTTTGCGTGATTTTCAGCAAACAGGCGAACGTTTTTGCGCATGACCTCAAAATTCGGGAACGTCAGGGAATAGTGCGCAAAATCCGTGGTATAGTCCCAGATGGAAAGTGTTTCGGACAGCGCCGACCACTTGCGGATGAGCACCGGAAAGCTGTCGGACTTCATATAGGGGTCGTCGATGGCGTCACATTCATCGAGCGGGTGGCGGAAGCAGCCTTCAATGGTGCACATTTCCACGGTGACATTGGGACGCGGCTTGACGCCGAGGGGCGCTTTTCTTGTAAAGCGGTAGGCAAAGGTATGGATCATGACATCCGGAAATTCCTCGCGGATGGCGTCTGCAATGCGGTTGACAAACAGGATATAGGAGCCGGCATACGAGCCTGTTTTTTCGAGCAGTGCGGTACACTTTTCGCACTGGCAGCCGACACCCTCTGCGCCGCTGTCATTTTGAGAGACGGAAATGAAGCGTGCGCCGGGGTGGGCATGCAGACTTGCACGGACGTTCTTCAAAACGGTTTCATAAACCGTTTCGTCGCACAGACACGGTTCCGTATTGATATGACTTGCTCCGGATTTTTCCATTTCCGCAAGTGCATACAGCGTATGGCATGCGCCGCCTGCCCAGTTGGCGCTTCCGCCCCACTTTTCTTCAATCGGGCGGAATTTTCTGCCGTTTGCTTTGCGCTTGGCACAGAATTCGTCGTGACAGGTATAGTCATACCAGAACGTGTTGCGGACATCAAAGACCGGAACTTCGCGGACATTGATATCTGCCGGAACGGCAAAGGTATCCAGCTGCGGAATTTTTTCAAAATACGATGCATAGAAGCGGCAGCCCGCAAATTTTTCAAGGAAATCATATACGGCATACAGCGTGCCGCGGCCGGACGCGCCGAGCAGATACAGCGTTTCACCGACTGCACGGATGACAAAACCGTCCTCCCCAAGTGCGGAGATGTCATAGGTGACAGTGTCAGCATTTCGTGCGGTACATATGCCGACAACGAGTTCCTTTTCTGTTACGGGGGAATCGTCCATGACGGTTTCGATTGGCGCACCGGTGATTTTTGTAAAATAAGCGGCAAGCTCTGCGGCGGCATTTTCCACGGCGGGATCGGGAGAAATTGCGCATACGATGCGGTATGCGGTGGTTTTATGTTCGGCAAGCGTCAGCGTCTTCATAAGAAGTACCTCGTTTCTTTTTATGTGATAATCGCACAGATCAATGGCAGCATTATTATATTACATTCAACACAGGATGTCAAGGCAAAATGAAAAAATTCCCATCCTGAAAGTTTTTTGAAGAAGGGTGTGGGAAGGAACTTTTTTTCAAAAAAGTTCCTTCCCACAATTACTCTATTTAATCTTCGTTAAACGCCTTGACGCAGCGATAGGTCTCGTAAATGTCGTACTTGGATACCACCTCATACGGTGCATGCATCGAAAGCACGGGAACGCCAATATCAATGGTGTCAATGTTGTGCATGGAAATATACTTTGCAACGGTTCCGCCGCCGCCGGCGTCTACCTTGCCAAGCTCTCCGGTCTGGAACAGGACGCCTTCGCGGATGAGCAGATTGTGAATATAGCCGACATATTCTGCGGAAGCATCATTGGTGCCGCCTTTTCCGCCGCCGCCGGTATATTTGGTGACGACCACGCCGCGGTTGATATACGACGAATTCCGCGCTTCAAACTGTCCTGCGAATTTAGGGTCGAATGCTGCATTGACATCTGCGGACAGGCACTTGGAATTTGCACGGACGGTACCAATGTTTGCGCCGAGCGTATTTGCAAGATCGGAGAACACGTCGATCATTAGGCTGCCCTGCATACCAGTCGGTCCGTCGGAGCCGGTTTCCTCTTTATCGGCAAAAATTGCATAAATGGTATGCACCGGATGCTCTGCTTCTACAGCGGCGCACATCATCGGGTATGCACAGACGCGGTCGTCGTGTCCGTATGCGCCGATCAGTGTGCGGTCAAGACCGATATCGCGTGCCTTCATTGCCGGAACGATGGAAAGCTCCGCGCTCATCAGGTCGCGCTCCGTAATGCCGTATTTTTCGTACATTGCCGCAAGGAAGTTCAGTTTGTACTTCTGGTCTGCCTTTTCATCGTCATAAGGGGATGCGGAAACGACGATATTCAGGCTTTCACCGTCAATGGCAGAACCCATCGGGCGGCTGTTCTGCTCATGACCGAGGTGCGGAAGAATGTCTGTGATATAAAATACCGGATCGCTGTCATCTTCTCCGATGCAGATATCCACCGTGGTGCCGTCTCCTTTGCATACGGTGCCGTGCAGCGCCAAGGGAATTGTGACCCACTGCCACTTTTTCAGTCCGCCGTAATAGTGTGTCTTGAGATAGCAGACGCCGTTGTCCTCATACACCGGATGCTGCTTTAAGTCAATGCGCGGGGAGTCTACGTGCGCCGCGGAAATGCGGATGCCGTTTTCCAAGGGTTCGGAGCCGATGACAAAAACATGCAGCGATTTGCCGCGGTTGTTGATATAGAATTTGTCGCCTGCTTTGACTTTTTGCCCGAAGGTATACGGCACAAAGCCGTGTGCTTCTGCCATTTTTATGCCTTCTTTGACGGCTTCCCGCTCGGTTTTGGCGTTGTCAAGAAAGTGTGCATACGGGCCGCAGAATGCCTGTGCCGCATCACGGATTTCCTTTGTCAGACCGTCAAAGGCGTCCTTCTGCTCATAAAACAGCGTTTCCTTTAAGGTCTGTCCTTTGGTTTTTTCTTCCTTGGGTTTGGTTTCCTCTGTCTGTGTGTGTACGGTTTCTTCCATTTTTAATGCTCTGCCTCCTGTAAATTTTCTTTTTACGATGTGAGCTCGATGGTTTCATGGGGAAAACTTTTTTAAAAAAAAGCTTTTCCCCAAACCCCTTTCAAAAAACTTTAAGATGAATAAAATAGATTAAAAGTTTTTGAGGGATGCCCAAGCGGCGGGGCTGTTGCAAGTTATAAACTTGCAACAGCCCGGGATCACGGAGTGATCCGAATTCGGCGTTTTCATAGTGGATTTTGACAAAAATCCACTATGAAATTTCGCTTGAAAAGCGAAAAGGCGAATTTTAAAGGATGGCGCATGTAAATGCGACAGCCCGCAAGAGCGCAAGATGTGCTACCCTTCGGATGTTTCGTCTGCATAGAACGTGCGGTAAATTTCCTCTGCCTCCGTGCACCGTGCCACATAATTTTCGGTTTCTGTAATTGGAATGTGAACCAGTACGCCGTCTTCTGTGATGGCGTCATCGGAAAGCCACCCATTAACGCGCGCATAACCGGCATTGTAGGCGGCATAAACGGTGTCCCATCTCCCATACCGTGCGTAGAGCCATGACAAAAGATACGCACCTGCGTCGATGTTATAGGCGGGTATGGCAATGGTATCGGGATCGCATTCTTCCCCACGCAGAAAATAAACCCATTCATAGGTATCGGCGGTCAGCTGCATCAGTCCAATGGCACCGGCGTGGGATACCGCATCTTCCCGAAAGCTGCTTTCGGTGTGAATGACGCCGTAGATGACCGATTCCGGAATACTCCACCGCTCCGCTGCAAGCTCAACCAGCGCCATATATTTACGCGGGTAAAATCGGTTGTAAAGATGCACGGTCGTTTTATCCAATAGAACGCCGATGCACAGCGCTGCAAACAGCAATATCGGAATCAAAAGAACGACTGCCGCCGCCCGATGCAGTTTGTGCCGCAGTGCACGCCCCGTCATGAAAGAAGACCTCGAAGGGCTAAAATTTTCCGAACCTTTGGGATGAGTGCTGCGCGTTCTCCATTATTGACAAGGACGGTGTCACAGTGTGCGTCAAAGAAAGCGTCGTCGTGCTGCGCGGCGAGGCGCTGTTCTGCCCTTTCGCGGGAAATGCCGTCACGGGCGATGATGCGCCGGATGCGGATTTCACGGTCCGCGGTAACACCGATAATATAGTCGGATTCGCGGTCAAAGCCGGATTCAAACAGCTGCGGCGCGTCGATGCACGCGGCAGGAAGTCCTGCATTTTTCTGCGCAGTAAGCCATGCTCGGCTGTAGTCCAGAATATATCGGTGTGATATGGCATTGAGACGTGACAGCTTTTCTTTTCTCTGTTCCGGATTTTGCTCGCCAAAAACCAACGCGGCAAGCGCTGCACGGTCAAGGCGTCCATCCTGTGTAAGGATTTCCGTGCCGAATGCATCGGCCAGCGCGGCAAGACAAGGCTGTCCCGCTTCATAGACGATGCGGCTGACTTTGTCGGTGTCAAGAACCGGAATGCCAAAGGTTTGCAGAATTTCGGATACCACACCTTTGCCGGCGCCGCTTCCGCCGGTCAGTGCGAGAATTTGAAAGGCGATATTTGTATGTTCCATAGGTGCGCTCATTTTGTGTTTGACGAATTGTTTTGACAGGATACCTGTGCGGTACCATTTACGGCAGTGTTTTCAGGCGCGGAACACACCGCGTCGGCACCCACTGCGGTGCAATGCAGAACGGTAAAGCCTGCTGCTTTTGCAAGACGGTTGTAGACTGCCAGTCCGATCCCCTTTTTGGATGGAATTCGCGCGTAAATTTCTTTGATATTTGACATGTCGTCGAAGGAGCGCAGACAAAGGAACAGGCGGTGTGCCTGCATGGACGCGTCATCCTTTCTTCCCATAGAAAGCGTTCTGTCCGCAGGCAGGTACGGCAGGTCCTCTTCATAAACTAAGAATCCGGTATCAGGACGGTTTGCTTTTTCCTTCATACACGCAAGAATTTCGTCCTCTGTTCCGGAAAGAAGAAATACCGGTGCGGCGGGCGCATAATGTCGGTATTTCATTCCGGGGGACATTGGCTTGAAGTCTCCTGTAACTTTTTCCGTAACGATTCGGTCAATGCTGACGTGATCCTCTCCAAGAAGATTACATAAATCCTCATAGGTGACGGCGCCGGGGCGCAATAGGGTTACATGATCGTCTCCGACGCTGACGACGGTGGACTCCAGTCCGATTTCTGACGGTTCACCCGCTAAAATCATATCCACTCTGCCAAACAGGTCATGGATGACGTGTTCCCTGGTTGTAGGGGAAGGATGACCGGAGAGGTTTGCGCTCGGTGCGGCAATCGGGACGCCGGATAAGCGGATCAATGTGTTTGCAATGGGATTGGACGGCAGACGTACAGCGACGGTTTCCAGTCCTCCTGTCACGGAATGGGGAATGCAGTCCCGTTTTTTCACAATCATGGTCAATGGTCCGGGCCAGAAAGCGCAGGCAAGACGGTAAAACAGCGGATTGGTATAACAGTATGCTTCTGCCCAATCAACATCTGCAATGTGTATGATCAGCGGGTTGTCGGACGGTCGTCCCTTTGCGGCATAGATATGCTTTGCCGCATCTGCATCCAGTGCATTTCCGCCCAGTCCATATACGGTTTCGGTTGGGAACACCACAAGTCCGCCGCGGCGGATACAGTCCGCAGCCCGGTGCAGCGCCTGCACTTCCGCATCGGCGATACCGTCTGTTATGGAAATGACTTCTGTATTCAGTTCTGTCATGACAGCGTTCCTTCCTCTCCTTGTAATTTTTTGGCAATGTCCGCTTCTGTCAGCGGATTGATCACCGCATCCAGACCGCCGTTGAGAATATCTTCCAATGCGTACAGCGTCAGTCCGATACGGTGATCGGTAACGCGGCGCTGCGGGAAATTATACGTGCGGATTTTTTCACTGCGGTCACCTGTGCCAATTTGCGACTTTCTGGCATCGGCACGTGCGGCGTCACGTTTTGTTTTTTCGATATCATACAGCTTTGCACGCAGCATTTTGATTGCCTTGTCGCGGTTCTTGAATTGACTGCGTTCCTCCTGGCATTCCACGACAATGCCGGTTGGCAGATGCGTGATGCGGACCGCGGATTCAGTTTTATTGATGTGCTGACCGCCGGCACCCGAGGATTTGCAGGTTTCCATTTTGAGGTCCTGTGCGGGAATGTCGATTTCTACGTCTTCAATTTTCGGAAGGACGGCGACGGTTGCCGTCGAGGTCTGAATCCGTCCCTGAGATTCTGTCTCCGGTACGCGCTGGACACGGTGTACGCCGGACTCATATTTGAATTTGGCGTAAGCGCCGTCTCCCTCCACAAAGAAGGTGATTTCCTTGATGCCGCCAAGCTCTGTATCGTTTATGGAAACGACGGAAACATTCCACCCGGAACGGTCGGAGTACATCCGATACATCCGATACAGGTTTCCGGCAAACAGCGCGGCTTCCTCCCCGCCTGCACCAGCACGGATTTCGATGATAACGGAACGGTCATCGTCTTCATCCCGCGGCAGCATCAGGTATGTCAATTCCTGTTCCAGCTGTGCGATAACGGACTGTGCCGCGGTCCATTCCTCCCGCGCCATCTGCGACAGCTCCATATCGCCGCCGTCTTCGGCTTCCGACAGCAGCTGCTTTGCTTCTTCCACCGTTTTCATTGCCTTCTGATATGCATCATACGCCTTTGCAATGGGCGCAAGCGCTCGGTATTCCCGCATCTTTGCAAGGTACCGTGCGGCATCGGCGATGATATCCGGCTGCTGCAGCTCTACTTCAATTGCAGCATAACGCTGTGCCGGCTCACGGCAGCGTTCCAGCAGGGTCATTGTATGCGTTCTCTCCCTTTTTCATATACTACCATATTATTATACACGATTCAGAACAAAAAGTCAATGTTTTTTGATGGGGAACGATGAGGGGGACTTTTGAAAAAGCTCCCCCTCATACTCCCCCCAAAACCTTTTATTGGGATAATTAAATACAATGTTTTTTACTATAAAAAATCTTCAGCCATGTCAATCTTTTATGTAAACAAGGATAAGGGCTGTCGGAAGCTTTATTGCTTACAACAGCCCAATATGACAATATTTTCCCCCCAAAAAAGTTTTGGGGGAGTTTGAGGGGACTTTTTCAAAAGTCCCCTCATCGTACTCCTTTGTTAGCTTCTTGCGTCGGAGTTGACGGTAATGCCGTCGATGACCTTCTGCGCATCTGAGACAAGCTTTGCTGCTGCGTCGCGCAGGACGTAGAACTCGCCTTCTCCGTTGATGGTCATGAAGCAGCGGCGTGTGGAATATGCATAGAACTTGTACTCGGTCTCAATACCGGAGGTGGTCGTGACCTTCATTGTGGTGATGCACTTGGCTGCATCTGTGGAGGTGTCCTCCGTATAGTCCTCAATTTCGACCGAAAGCATCGACTTGTAAAGCTGACGGAAGTTCTGTGTATCGAGGACTTTGCCGGTGTTTTGCTCTGTGACAACGAGCGCCTGTCCCTCACCCTCCAGACGGAAGTCTGCGGCAAACGGCGTCTCATCTGCTTCACCGCCGGAAATTTCAATGCGCGAGACATTGTTGATGTTCATCTGGAAGACCGGACGGTCGATAAAATCGATGATGTCGTAGGAAAGCCACGGATAGGAGGAAGCGTCAATGACAGAAATGATATCAAACAGCCAAGAGTAGACATAATACTGACCTTCCTCTGTCATGGAGGAGAACCACAGCTCATTTGTGACGGTATAGCCGGCGTTGGGATCGGTATAATCAAACGAGAGTATGGTTTCCGGCTGTGCCAGATCGTAATTGATAAAGGCAGCAAGCTGTTCCTCTGTCAGTTCTTCTTCATTGATACCGGAACCAAGAACGTTGTACTCCAGTACCGCGTTTCCGGTAAAGGAAGTGAACGATTGCAGCATTGCGTCATAGTTGACGCTGGATGGGGTATAACCGCCTTCCGGGTACACCATCTGCCAAATCGAGTTGGAAGCGTTCTGTACCCGTTCTGCATCGGTGAGATAGTTGACATGCAGGAACGGATCACCGTTTTTATACATCTGGAAGTTGGTCACAGTATAATAGCTGTTTGCGGAAACGGGATATGCCAGCACTGCGGTCATCAGCGATTTGACGTCGGCGAGCAGGGTAGATGCAAGCGTTGCGTCCAGCACATAAACGGCGGGACGGTCTTCGTAGCTGCAATAAAAGCCTGCGCCTGTCGGAATCGGATTGCCGATATATACGGTGTGCGTGACGCCGCGGGTGGTCGTCAGCGTATAGTATGCGGGGGTGTCTTCCTCTGCCAATCCGTACTCGTGCATGTCTTCACAGTTTTCGGTGACACGCGTCATCGACAGGGTATAACCGGAGGAGACAACAAGCGAGGACAGCTTTTCCTTATCGTAGGAAGCGTTTTCTGCATCTTTGATCACAAAGTTGTCGGAGGAATCGCGGTAGAAGGTATAGGTGCCGAATTCGTTGTGCACTTCTACCGACTGGATGTCTGCCTTTTCAATATGGTTGAACATCAAAATACGGTTCTGAGAGCCGATGACCTCACATTTGCCGTTGTTTAAAAGGTTGGTGTACTCCATCTCGGTCATGTTGCCTGCCTGCACCTGTTCCGCAAGCCAGGTGTTGATGGGCGGCGGCTCTGCCGTGCCGTCTTCTTTTGCAAGCATCGGCTTTAAGACTGCGTAATACAGTACAATACCGATAACAGCGACGACTGCAAGAATGGGAATGAGCCGTTTTTTCTTTGCGATATCCGAAACGGCTTTTGCCTTTTCAGCTGCGGCTTTGTCTTCTTCTGTTTCCTGGAAGGTGGAGAGCGTATCTGCAATGGAGTCCATTGAGTCCTCTTCCTTTCCTTCAATGCCGAATCGGATATAGTCTTCCTCCAGCTGCCGCAGTTCTTCTTCGTCAGTATTGGTATTGGCAGAGGAATCGGCGGATGCGGATGGTTTTTCCGCGGCGGTATCCGTTTGCGCGGACGCTGCGGGGGTTGTGTTGTTCTCCGACGAGTCGGAGGTCATAAATAACATCATAGGTGCTTTCTCCTGATATATACATAGGAACCCAGTACAAGCATGATGATCGGCACCACAGCAACCAGTGCAATGGTCCAACCGTTTGCCTGTGCGGTGGAAATGGACAGTCCGATATCATCAAGAACCTTGAAATCAATATCGACCGGCACGGTATCCTTACCGAAGGCGCGCATTGCAGCAAAGAGGATATCGGAATTGCCGTACTGTCTTTGTGCCATATAGGTCGATGCGGCAAAGTCTGCGGAGGAGCATGCAAGCACATAGGAATAGCACTGCTCATTGTCGACATAACGGGTTTCGCGCGAGAGGGTCATCAAATCAAACTGACCGCGCACGGGTTCTCCCTTGCCGTCTGCGGGATAGGCTTCTGCGGATTTTGTGGTGGTCAAAACGGAGGAAACATAACGGCTGTCGCGGTTCTCGAAGACCTGATAGATCGGGCATGCGTTCTTCACAATGGTCAGCGGGACAGAGGGAAGCTCACGCAGACTGGTATGCAGCGATGCGCCCAGACCTTCTGTCGGCAGGGTAGCAATAATGGTCTGGCCATCGACAGAAGACGATGACGATGTATCCTTCAGCGTTGCTTCGCCGTACTGGATACCCCATTCCAAAAGGTAGGTTTCAAGCTCAGACAACTTTCCGGCGCTGTCTGCGTTCATAAAGACCATCAGGTTGCCGGACGAGCCATCGTCCTTAATTTCAAGAAAATCGTCGATGACGGAAATTTCGTTGATCAATCCGTCGTCATTGTCGCCGATATAATCGTAGAGCGGATTGTTGATGATGACGACCTTTGCATACTCCGGAAGCTGACCGGGGGCAAGGGTATCATTCCCCTTCTGCAAGTCAAGGTTCATGACTTCAAAGCCTGCGGAATCAAAGAGCGCCTGCATTGCAGATGCATCCGATTCTCCATGCCCGGACAGGAAGACAGCGACGGGATTGTATTCCCCTGCCAGCTGTAAGAATGCGGAGACAAACTTTAACTCTCCGTTGAAGGCAAACAGATTGCCTGTGGATTCTGCGGTGACGAAGAATGCTGCCTGCGCATATTTTTTATAGTTTCCGGTATTGGAGCTTGCCACGATGACGTCGGTGGTTTTGACGGTATCGGCGGCGGTTGTGGTATACTGCTCCGCCAAAGTCGGATATGTGATGATATCGATATAATCAATGGAAATGAGGGACGGATACTTTGATTCGAGACGGCGCGCAAAGGTATAAATCATTTTGGTGGTTTCGGTGTTTTCCAGCGTATCATAGGGTGCACAGAAAATGATATCGTAATGCAGCGGCACAACGTCATTTTCATGTGTAGTCATAAGGTCTGTGATGATATCGTCGCATGCATCGGAAATGGAATACAAGTCTTTGCTTGTCATATCTACGTACAGCGACAGCGTCTGCGTCAATGCGGTGACAACGACATTGAGTGCGATGACCGCCGCAATTACAGCAGCGGTAAACAAAACTGCTACAGAGCCATATTTGAATTTTCTGCTCTGGGCGACTGACTGCTTATTCATATCGGGTGGTAGTTCCTTTCGATCATTATTGTCATCCGAGGTTCCATCGGATGGTGGGGAGGTTTGGAATCCGGTACGGTATCGGTTCTTATGAAACTATGTTTTCTTAACGTGAGTTTGATGGATTTATGGGGAAAACTTTTTTGAAAAAAAGATTTTCCCCATCCCCCTTTCAAAAAACTTTCATTAGATAAAACAACAAAAAAGTTTGTATGTTTTTTGCCATATTTGCACAATATATTGTCGGGTTATTCGTTTGAAAGTTTTTGGGGGATGCCCAAGCGGCGGGGATTTTTTTCATAAAATCCCTAAGAGCGCGCACCCATCGAACTTACGTTTTCTTACGAAAAAACGTTTTCTTACGAAAACCGTCAGTTCCAGCGGCGGTTTTCATAGACGCGAACCGTTAAGAAGATAAATACGAACATGATCGATGCATAATAGAGCAGTGACGCAATGTTCAAAATTCCATATGTGAAATCATAGAAGCGGGAGAAAATGGATATCCAGGAAAGGACGACGCGCACCGGCGCCGAACCAATATAGGAATTGGCAAAGCTGATGAACAGAAGCGCTGCAATGACAGCAATGGTCATGATGGCAGCGACAAACTGATTCTCTGTCAATGCCGAGATAAACATACCGATGGCGACAAACGCGCCGCCGATGAGCAGAATACCGACAATGTTGCCGAGGATGGTAGCTAAGTTGATATCCTCACAGTAAATCATATACGGGATGAGGTTGCAGACGGTGGCTGCTAAGAAGGTACCGGCAAACATGGTGTATGCGGCAAAGAATTTTGCACCGACCATATCGGTCAGGCTAATGGGAGCTGTGAGCAGCAGCTGCTCTGTTTTCTGTTTGCGTTCCTCTGCAAACAGCTTCATGGTCAGAAGCGGAATCAGGATGATGAACAAAAACAGCAGCGTCAAAAAATAGCTGGAAATATCACTGGTGCTGCCTGCCTGTAGTGTCAGATAGGAAAACAGCGCACCGTTTGCCAAAAAGAAAATCGCGATGAAAATAAAGCCGATGGGAGACGTAAAATACGCCTGCATCTCTCTTTTATAGATTGCTGACATAGCATTATGACCCTTTCTGTGCGTATTATCGTGCTATAATATTGCTTTTGACGACGCCGCGTTTTTTCTTGCGTTCGTCGTTTTTATCAAGCAGTGCTAAGAAGACGTCTTCCAGATTGGTGCTCATGGTTTCCTCACCAATCATAGGCCAGCCATGCTCTGCAAGCGCAAAGAACAGCGGGCGGCGGATATCTACACCGGGATCGCTTTCAATTAAGTATGCATTGGAATCCGCTTCTCTGGCGCCTAAGCACTCGCAGTAGGAAATTCCTTCCTTCTTCTTTAAAGTATCGAGAATTTCTTCCTTCGGACCGACAATTTTGACGCAGAGGCGGCGGAAGCCTTCGACAACACGGGAGATTTCCTCGGTTTTTTCATTGGCGATCAGCTTGCCCTTGTTGATGACCACAATGCGTTCACAGATGGCGGAAACCTCCGGGAGAATATGGGTGGACAGGATGACGGTGTGGTTTTTGCCGAGGGTGCGGATAAGGTTTCGGATTTCGACAATCTGTTTTGGGTCAAGACCGACCGTCGGCTCGTCAAAGATGATGACCTTCGGGTTGCCGACCAGCGCCTGCGCAATGCCGACACGCTGCTTATATCCCTTGGATAAGTTGCGGATGAGACGCTTGTACACCTCTGTGATGCGGACGACCTCACAGATTTCAAGCAGGTGCTTTCTGCGGTTGAGCTTACAGCCTTTTAAATCATAGATAAAGTTTAAATATTCCTCGACGGTCATATCGAGATAGAGCGGCGGCTGCTCCGGAAGAAATCCGATGCGCTTTTTTGCTTCCAGCGGATTTTCGAGGATGTTGATGCCGTCGATTGTCGCTGTGCCGGAGGTAGAGGACAAATAGCCGGTGAGCATATTCATGGTGGTGGATTTGCCTGCACCGTTCGGTCCGAGGAAGCCGACGATTTCACCTTCCTTGACTTCAAAGCTGATATTGTCCACGGCACGGATGTCGCCGTATGTTTTTACCAGATTCTCAATTTTAATCATGGATGTGGTTCCTTTCTTTATGGAAATAACCGCGACATGATGTTCCCCGCCTATTCGGCGGCGGGGAACATCCCAGTCTTTCAGCAGGAGATAAAAATCTCCTGCTGAAATTCTAAGGGGCGAATGCCCCAAGTCGCTTGTTGAATGACGGGGCGTTGCCCCTTATTTAACACCATAGTATACAGTTGTCACAAGTATACCATATTTATATGAACAGTTCATGAACACAGACGCGGCGTCGGGATGAAAAAACGGAATTTCCCGCATTTTCGTGAAATTCCCGTCTGCTGTCACGGTGTATTCACAAAAACGACACGGGAAAAGCCGCCCGCAGCGGAAATTGGCTGTGGGTGGCTTTGATATTACGGCTCATCTTTGTGTTTTTCTTCATATGCTTGTCCATGGAGAAGGTTTGACATGCCGGTATATGCATTATTTAATTTTTCCGGTATAAAACAGTAAAAGATAAGGTATCGAAAGGTGAGGTTGTCAAGGTCGTCACATCCGGACCCGAGCGGACGGAAATTTAACGGTTCTTTGTCGCTGTAATGATATTGGAAAAAAATCCACGAGTCTCCTGCCATTTGACAATTAAACTGTATACCGTTTTTTAAATAGAACTCATACCGTCCGGTGACAAACCCCATAATTCTGGGGTTTGTCACCGGATAATACAGCGCTGTTTGATTGAGCGTCTGAAGCAGAAGCTGTCGCTGCTCTGCGTTTAATATAATTGGCGTGTCACTGTAAATGGACGAGAATTCGATTCTCAAAATATCGTCTTCCGTTAAATCGGCAAACAGCATTTTCGGTGAAAAATACCATATTTGAAACAGTAACAGCGTCGTAAGAATCAAGATTGCGATGAAACGCGGCTTATGTTTTTTCAGAGGGAACACGTTAATCTGCGACTCCTTTTATAGAAAAACTTTCAGCGGGAAATGAAGTCCTTCAATTTCATCTTATTTAATTTTCATTATATAGTATATTTTTCAAAAAGTCAAGCAAAAACCGAAAAATAATTGCGTTTTCGCACAATCCACAAAAACGAGCGTAATTATATATATAAAAACAGCCGGTATTTGTGCAATGCGACATGGCAGTAAGTTACAAAAATAACCGATATGTTCCGGCAAAATTTTGTGAATTATAATTTTCATGGAATCCCTTGCGAAACAGGATCATTTGTGGTATACTATATAACATAGAATGATGTATGATAGGAGAGTGGGTTTGTGCCTGCTCTCTTTGTTTTTCAAGTTTATAGGCAATTGTAAAACTCCGTTTTACAATTGGTTTCATCGGACTGACGCAGTCCGATGGCTCCCTTTGGTCGCTTTAAAGGTGTCTTTTTTTGGCGGGAGACCCGCCAAAGCGACGCATTTATTGATATATTACCCTGCGGGTAATATAAAATTGTGACTTTTACAATCGCCTATTTTAAGTTTAAAATATGAGGTAATTATGGCAAATGATAAGCGCAATGTCCGCAATGTGGCGGGCGTCGTGTGGGATTTGATAGAACCCATTGCAGAGGAGCTTGGATATGTCATCTGGGATGTGGAATTTGTCCGCGAGGGGTCGGAATGGTATCTGCGCATCACCATTGATTCCGACAACGGCATTTCCATTGATGACTGTGAGCGGCTGCACCGCGCCATTGACGCACCGTTGGACGAAGCGGATCCGATAGAACAGGCATACCATCTGGAGGTTTCTTCTCCCGGCATTGAGCGGGTTCTCAAATATCCGTGGCACTTTTCCGTATTTGTCGGAGAGGACATTGCCGTAAAGCTGTATGCGCCGCTGCCGGAAGCCGGAAACGTCAAGCAGCTGCGTGGGATTTTAGAAGCATATGACGAAGATGAGGATGTGCTGCATCTGCGCACTGGAGAAACACGGATTGATCTTCCGCGTGCCAAGGCGGCGGCAGTGCATGCGGCATTTGATTTTTAAACGTGCATAGACAGTATTGAAGGAAATATGGAAAGGAACAATATAAAACAATGAACAAGGAATTTTTCGCGGCACTCGACCTGCTTGAAAAGGAACGGGGAATCCCGAAAGAATACATGATAGAAAAGGTAGAGGCGGCGCTGATTACGGCGTTTAAACGGGAACATGCCGGCGGCACCAATGTCCGCGTGATCATCGATGAATCCAGGCAGGAGGTTCGCGTCTACGAATCCAAGACGGTCGTAGAAGAGGTTACCGATCCTGCAACGGAAATCACGCTGGAAGAAGCGCATCAGCACTCCAAGCGGCTTGGTATCGGTGATGTCTGTGAAATTGAGCAGAAAACAAAGGCGTTCGGCCGTATTTCCGCACAGACCGCGAAGCAGGTGATTGTACAGGGAATCCGGGAAGCAGAGCGCGGCAAGATGATCAAGGAATACGAAAGCAAGCAGGATGAAATCATTACAGCGACTGTAGAACGTGTCGATGCAAATACAGGCAATGTCATTGTAGATACCGGTACCAGCCACGCGACCCTGCTTGCCGCTGAACAGATTCCGGGAGAAACCTTTACGCCGGACACACAGATCAAGGTTCTGGTTACAGAAGTCAAAAAGGAAGCGAAGGGACCGCTTGTCACGCTTTCCCGCGTACATCCCGGTCTTGTCAGGCGGCTGTTTGAACTGGAAGTTCCGGAAATCAAAGATGGCATCGTCATCATTCAAAATTTGATTCGTGAACCCGGTTCCCGCTCCAAGATGTCCGTTTCCGCAACCGATGAAAATGTCGATCCCATCGGCGCCTGCGTCGGCAATAAAGGTCTGCGTATCAATAAAATCGTAGAAGAACTGCATGGAGAGCGCATTGATATCGTCAAGTTTTCCGAAGACCCTGCGGAATATGTCCGTGCAGCGCTTGCGCCGGCAACCGTATCCAGTGTGGAAATTGTAGAGGGAGAACGTGCAGCACGTGTCATTGTTGCTCCCGACCAGCTTTCTCTTGCTATTGGTAAGGAAGGGCAGAATGCACGGCTTGCCGCAAAGCTGACCGGTTATAAGATTGACATCAAGACCAACTGATAGAAGACATAGATACAGGATAGAAAGTGCGGTGTAGCATGTCAGGAACAACAAAACAGAAAGAAAAACCGAAAAAGAAGATGCCTGAACGCAAATGCGTCGGATGCGGCGAGCGAAAGACCAAAATGGAGCTTGTACGTGTACTGCGCACACCGGAGGGTGAAATCTGCATCGACCGTACCGGAAAGAAATCCGGCCGCGGCGCATATCTCTGCCGCGATGCGGCGTGTCTTGCAAAAGCGGTGAAGGCAAACCGTTTACAGACGGCGCTCAGCTGTGAAATTCCGGACAGTATCATCGCCGCAATCGAAAAGGAGTTGGTTCAGCCGTGAGTGACAGAAATGAGATTCCGACGCCGGAGATTTCCGGGAAAGGAACAGAAGAAGATCGGCAGGCGCTGCTTGCCGTGATGCAGCAAAAAAAGAAGTTTTCCGGTTTGCTCGGCATTGCAAAGAAAGCAGGAAAGGTCGTCGCAGGAACCAATCTGGTGACGGATGCAATCCGTTCCGCTTCCCCCTCAAAATATCCGTGGGCGGTGTTTGTGGCGGAGGATGCATCGGAGAATACCAAAAAACGCGTCATCAACTGCTGTACCTATTATGAGGTTCCCTATTACCTGACAGCACTGGACAGCAGCGTCATGGGAGACGCCATCGGAAAAAGCGGCAGCATTTCCGCAGTTGGTATTACGGACAAGGGAATTGCAGATGCACTTGCGAAGCTGCTTCATGTGTGAAGGTTCTTCACGTATGAAGGTGCTTCATATATGAAGATGCTTCATGTATGAAGGTGCTGCCGAAAACAGAAGAATAACGTGGGTTTTTATTATAAATATAATGTAGAACCCGATACGAAGAATCGCTTGCGCGTATGGATTTATACAAAGCATAAATTTCATACGTATAGGATGTACTGCCGCATACGGTATCATACCACGGATATATATGAGGTCTTGGCATCCGGAAAGGAATGAAACGATACATGATCAATTCCCCAAACAGCCGTATCAGCAATATGGCAAAGGATTTCGGTGTGAAAAGCAAAACCATTCTCGATATATTGGAAGCTGCCGGCATTACCGGAAAGAAAAATACTGCAATCCTTTCGTCAGATGAATACGGTCTGGTTCTGGAGGCGCTGACACGCGACAGCCAGATTTCCAATATGACACAGTATCTTGCCGGTGAAGTGGATGTGCCGAGAACATCGGCGCCGCCCATAGCGAAAAGTGCCGGGAAACCGCACGCGGATACGCAGAAGGCTGAAGTCATTCAGAAGGCTGAAAAACTTCAGCACGCTGAAAAATCTAAACAGGACGAAAATCCGCGCACGGATTTACAGCAGGATGAAAAGCAAAACCATGCATTGAAAAATGATGCTGCTGCAAAGACGAAGAAAACGGGACAAAATAAAAATTCCAAAGCGCCGTCCCCACAAAAGACAGCGGATACTGTATCTTTTGCGGAACCAAAGAAATCGGAACCTCCAAAGACAGATGTAAAAGCAGAGGAAGTGCAGATACCGAAAGCACCGATAGAAGAACCTGATGCAGAAAAAAACGCAGCAGAACCTCTGAAAACAGAAACGCAGCAGACAGAATCTCTGCGTACCCCCGCACATGCAAAGGCAACGGCAGTGGAAGCGCCTGCATCAAACAACGCTGCATCCATCGCAGAGACGCCGAAACAGGAAACGGAACAGACAACAAAGAATCCGGATGCAGGGCATAAAGCCGAAGGCGAAACACAGCATGTGTCGCCGGCGGAAATGGCAATGGAAAAACCCAAACATCCAGAAAATACAGCGAAAGCGGAACAGACAGAGAAAGCAGAGCCTGTGAAGATTGAAGAAACCGTGAAAAAAGAAGAAAAAACTGCGGAAGCACCAAAGTCGGCTGCATCTGTAAGCGAAAACAAGCAGCCCGTGCAGTTCCGCCCCAACACCAATCAAAAGCCGCAGAATGGTGATCGGAACAGAAACGGTCAGAATGGCGACCGGAATATGCGCGGCAACCGTGACGGAACCCGTGACGCTTCGCGTGACGGCACCCGTGACGCTTCGCGTGACGGCAGAACCAATGACCGCAATGCAAATGGCGACCGTCAGCGTAACAATGAAAGAAACAACGGTCAGAGCAGATTCGGTCAGGACCGCAATCGTTCTGAGAGACCGGTAAGCGACCGCAGTCCGTTGGACCGCAGCAATGCAGGGGAGCGTTCCTTTGAGCGCGGCGGCTTTGGCGACCGCAACAACAATCAAGACCGAAGCGGTCAAGACCGAAGCGGTCAAGACCGTGGACAGGATCGTGCAAGAAACGGCGGCGGACGCGGCGACCGCGGATATTCCCGCGGTGAAGACCGTGATGCAAAGGAAGGACGTCCTTCCTTCCGTCCGGCAGCCCCAAAGCCTGCGCAGCCTGTTTCTACATCGTATTCCAAACCGACGGCAACCGGCGGTTCTACCCGTGTGATTGATACGCGCGGTGCGGAAGGGCAGGTTGACTTATCGAAATACGATGAAAAGCTGGATACGCTGGTGCCGGATGCAGCAAAGAACCTGTCCGGCTCCAAGCAGAAGCTGAAAAAACAGAACAATCGTCCGCAGTTTGACAAAAAGAAGCGGAGTGACAAAGAACGCGAAGCGATGGATAAAATGCGCCGCGATGCTGCCGAAAAGGCAAAGAAGCAGCAGCTGCATGTCACGCTTCCGGAAGCGCTTCAGGTTAACGAACTTGCTGCCCTTCTGCATGTCACCAATGCGGAAATTGTCAAGAAACTGATGCTGCTTGGCGTAATGGCATCTGTCAACCAGGTGATTGACTTTGATACGGCAGCGCTGATTGCCGATGAATTTGGTGCGAAGGTCACAAAGGAAGTGGTTGTGACCATTGAAGAGCGCCTGTTTGAAGAAGAAGCAGATAAAGAAGAAGAACTGGTTGGACGCGCGCCGGTCGTCTGTGTAATGGGACACGTCGACCACGGCAAAACCTCGCTGCTTGACGCCATCCGAAATACCAATGTCACCGCAGGAGAAGCCGGCGGTATCACACAGGCAATCGGTGCATACTGTGTACAGATAGGCGGCCGTGATATTACCTTCCTTGACACCCCCGGTCACGAAGCATTTACCGCGATGCGTGCACGCGGTGCAAAGTCTACGGATATCGCTATCCTTGTGGTTGCAGCGGATGACGGCATCATGCCGCAGACCGTAGAAGCAATCAATCATGCAAAGGCAGCAGAAATTCCGATTATTGTAGCGATCAACAAAATGGATAAACCGCATGCCAACCCGGATATGGTGAAGCAGAGTCTGACAAGCTACGATCTTGTACCGGAAGAATGGGGTGGAGAAACCATCTGTGTTCCCGTTTCTGCGCTTACCCACAAGGGTATTGATGAGCTTCTTGAAATGGTACTGCTTGTTGCAGACATGAAGGAATTGAAAGCCAATCCCGCACGCCGTGCAAAGGGTCTGGTGCTGGAATCCCGTCTGGATAAAGGACGCGGTCCTGTGGCATCTCTGCTTGTACAGACCGGTACGCTTCATGCAGGGGATATCTTGATTGCAGGAACGGCGGTTGGCCGTGTCCGTGCAATGATGAACGACAAGGGCAGAACCATCAAGGAAGCAGGTCCTTCCGTTCCTGTGGAAATTACAGGTCTTGCCGAAATTCCGCAGGCAGGGGATGAATTTGCCGTGGTTTCCGATGAACGCATGGCAAGAGAGCTTGCAGAGCAGCGCCGCAACCAGCAAAAGGAAGAGAACTTCAAGGCAACCGCACGTGCAAATCTGGATACCCTGTTTGCGCAGATCAAAGAAGGCGTTAAAGACCTCAATATTATCATCAAGGCGGATGTTGCCGGTTCCGCAGAAGCGGTTAAGGCATCGCTTGTCAAGCTTTCCAATGAAGAAGTCAAAGTTAATGTCATTCACACCGCAGTCGGCGGTATCACGGAAAGCGATGTTATGCTTGCAGCTGCATCCAATGCCATCATCATCGGCTTTGCAGTGCGTCCTGACAAGAGTGCTTTAGATTCCGCATCTGCACAGGGTGTTGAAATTCGTACCTATCGCATCATCTATGAATGCATTGAAGAAGTAGAAGCTGCTATGAAGGGCATGCTTGCGCCGGAATTCAAGGAAGCGCTGCTTGGTCATGCAGAGGTGCGTCAGACCATTCATGTGCCGAATGTCGGTACCATTGCCGGTTCCTATATCCTGGACGGCAAGGTGACCAGACAGTCTCAGATCCGAATTGTCCGCGATGGTATTGTGATTTTTGAAGACGCCATTGCTTCGCTGAAACGGTTCAAGGACGACGCAAGGGAAGTTGTACAAGGCTATGAATGCGGTATCGGCCTTGAACGCTTCAACGATATCAAGGTCGGCGATATTCTGGAAGCGTTCGTCATGGAAGAAGTTAAAAGAGATTAAATTTTCCTTTCTATTGGCAGAAAGGATACCATCGGACAGGATCATGTGTCCGGATGAAATAAAAAAGCCGTCGCGTTTTTTGCGGCGGCTTTTTCCGATAGGCGGTACGGTCCGTTGACGGAACGCAAAGTGACGGTGGCGATGCCGCCCCTTCTGAAAGAACGGAGAATGTTTTATGTACTTTCATGCAGAACAAGAGCCGAAGCCGCCTGTTCTTCTGGACGGCTTTGGAGATGCACGTATCAAGGTATACGATCAATATGTAACGCGGAACGGAAAGCCGTGGATTCCTGTAATGGGAGAAATCCACTACAGCCGTGTCCCGGTTTGCCGTTGGCGGGAAACGCTGGAAAAGATGAAGGCAGGCGGAATTGACATTGCGGCGTCTTATGTGATCTGGATTCATCATGAAGAAGTGCGCGGGACGTTTGATTTTACCGGAAACCGTGACCTGCGGCAGTTTATCCTTTTGTGCCATGAGGTGGGATTGGAATTCTGCCTGCGCATCGGACCGTGGGCACATGGGGAATGCCGTAACGGCGGATTCCCTGATTGGCTGGTTTCCGAATGCGGAAGCACTCTGCGCACAGAGGAGGAACCGTATGCGGGCTATGCACGCAGATTTCTTTCGGCAGTTGCAGACCAGATTCGCGGGCTGCCGCTCATTGGCATTCAGATTGAAAATGAGATGACATACCGCCCTGCTTATATGGAATCACTGTGTCAGTATGTCAAATCGGTCGGACTGACCGCCCCCTTGTTTACGGCGACCGGATGGGGAAACGCCAAACTGCCGAAGTCCCTTCTGCCGATGTTCGGCGGATATCCGGAAGCGCCGTGGGAAGGCCATGTACAGGTGCTGTCCCCCAATCCCAATTACTTTTTCTCTTATCAGCGGGAAGACGGCAACATCGGGCGGGATTTGCTTGGCGAAACAGATGGTGCAGCAGATCCGGCGCAGAATTGGTCCCCCTTTATGACATGTGAGCTTGGCGGCGGAAATCAGGTGACCTATCACAGACGGCCGCTGTTTTCGTGCAGGGATATTACGGCGCTTGCCATCACAAAGCTTGGAAACGGCGCAAATTTGCTCGGATATTATATGTATGCAGGCGGATGCAATCCTGTTGGAAAAACGACCATGCAGGAGAGCCGGGCGACCGGATATCCCAATGACTGTCCAGTCATTTCCTATGATTTTCAGGCGCCGATTGGCGATATGGGACAGCTGCGCGAAAGCTATTTTGCACTTCGCCGTTTGCACACCTTTCTGCATAGCTTTGGAGAGACGCTTGCCAAAATGCCGATGGTTTTGCCGGATCGCATGCCGAAGAGTCTTGCAGATGAAGAAACCCTGCGCTGTGCGCTGCGCACAAACGGTCACGGCGGATTTTTGTTTGTTAACAATCACGTTCGACTGAAACATTTGCCCCCACATAAAAACACAGCGTTCACGTTTGTCTTTGCAGACAAAACGGTTACATTGCAGTTGGATATTCCAGCAGACGCTGCGTTTTTCATGCCGGTGGGGATGACACTGTGTGGGATTCCAACGGCATATGTGACGGCGCAGCCAGTGGAACAGGACCCAAAGACGTGTACAGTCGTTTTGGAACGCATTCCGGGGATTATGCCGCGGCTTGCGAAAGATGGAGAAGAAGATGCGCCGATCCTGCTTGAAACCGGTGTGAACCATATTGGAGATATAGAAGTGATTCTTCTGGACCCGCCTGCATATCATCCGTCAAAACGCACACCGCTTTCTGTGGAGCCGCTGCAGGGAACCTGTTGTCCTGCGGACATCCTTATGGGACATCTTTCGGTGCATTCCTTTGCAGATGCAAACAAGCGGGATGAAGCACTGCCCGATCTCACCCGGGAATATCGGGTATGTTGGAATACGGATGCCAGATATCTTGTGATCCGTGCAAAGGGGAATCTTGCGGGATTTTATGTGGAAGATTGCAGCGGTGAGATGCATTTGATTTCCGATCAATATTTATATGGCGGAGATTGGGTGATTGATGTGCGTTTCCTTGATGTGACGGAAGGCATTCTCAAGGTACAGCCATTCCGTGCAGAGGACAGGGGGACGGTATATCTTGAAACAAAAATGGAAATTGGCGATTTCGCACCCGAGGTGTTTCAAGTCAATGAAGACCCCATGCGTCTATGACGACAGTACGATTTATAGTTTATAGAAAGAAAGGAAATAACGTTTCCTTGGAAACGTTACAGTCATATTTATGGACTCTCAAACAGAAGCTGCATTTCTTCCCGTATCCATGGAGGATATGACGGCGCGCGGATGGGAACAGGCAGATTTTGTCTATGTCTGCGGAGATGCGTATCTCGATCATCCTTCGTTCGGCGCTGCGATTATTTCGCGTGTGCTGGAAGCAAAAGGCTTTCGGGTCGCGATGCTCTGTCAGCCGGATTACACCAAAACGGACGATTTCAAACGATTTGGCAAGCCCAGACTCGGTTTTCTCGTATCGTCCGGAAACATCGACTCGATGGTGGCGCATTATACGGCGGCAAAACGGAAGCGCAATTACGATTACTACTCTCCCGGCGGTGTAATGGGAAAACGACCTGACCGTGCGGTGATTGTATACTGCAACCGCATTCGTGAAGCATATGGCGACGTGCCGATCATTTTGGGCGGTCTGGAGGCATCCCTGCGCAGATTCGCCCACTATGACTACTGGGACAACCGGGTGCGGCGTTCCATTTTGGTCGATTCCCGTGCAGATATTTTGACTTACGGCATGGGAGAAGCCATTCTCATTCGTCTGGCAGAGCTTTTGGACCGCGGGATTCCGATTAAAAAAATCCGTGATGTACGCGGTACGGTATATCTCTGCAAGCCGGAGGATAAAATCAACTATGAATCGGTCGGCGGCTGGAATTATGATGATTTAAAGAACGATAAGGCACTGTATGCACAGGCATTTGCAGAGCAGTACCGCAACCAGGATGCCGTCAACGGACGTGCGATTGTGGAATATTACGACGATAAGATGCTTGTACAAAATCCGCCGATGCCGCCGCTGGAGCGGGACATGCTTGACTGGGTCTACAGTCTGCCGTATGCAAGAGCCTATCACCCGATGTATGAAGCAGAGGGTGGTGTGCCTGCCATTGCAGAGGTACAGTTTTCGTTGACGCACAACCGCGGATGTTTTGGCGGATGCAACTTCTGTGCGCTGGCGTTCCACCAGGGGAGAACGGTACGCAGCCGCAGCATTGAAAGTGTGGTGGAGGAAGCAAAGAAGATCACGGCGCTTCCAGGTTTTAAGGGCTACATTCACGACGTCGGCGGACCAACGGCAAACTTTCGGGGACCGGCATGTGAAAAGCAGAAGACAGACGGTGTCTGTCCAAACCGCAAATGCTTAGCGCCCAAGCCCTGTAAAAATCTGATCGCAGACCATACGGAGTACATGCAGCTGCTTTCTGAAATTGAAAAGCTGCCGCGTGTCAAGCGGGTCTTTATCCGTTCCGGTATTCGCTTTGACTATGTGCTTTGTGACACGCATACGGGCGATGCATTTTTCAAAAAGTTAGTGCGTGATCATGTGTCTGGACAGCTGAAGGTGGCGCCGGAGCACTGTGCGCCGAATGTGCTGCGCATGATGGGCAAGCCGGACATTGCGGTTTTTGAAGCATTCAAGAAGCGGTACTTTGAGCTGTCCGCCGCCTGCGGAAAGGAACAGTATCTGGTGCCGTATCTGATGTCCTCTCATCCGGGCAGCACCTTGGAAGAAGCGGTTGCGCTTGCGCTTTATCTGAAAAAGTGGAACTATTCTCCGGAGCAGGTACAGGACTACTATCCCACACCCGGCACGGCATCGACGGTGATGTTTTATACCGGTCTTGATCCGTTTACCATGAAGCCGGTATTTGTACCGACCGATTATGAGGAAAAGCAGATGCAGCGTGCGCTTTTACAGTATAAGAAACCGGAAAACGCCGACTTGGTACGGAAGGCGCTGATCAAGTGCGGACGCGAGGATTTGATCGGGTTTGGAAAAGAATGCCTTGTCCGTCCGGCAGCACAGAGCGGCAGCCATGCAGAGCATCGGGGACGGCGCAGTGCAGAGGATGCAGCAAAAGGAAAATACTCATCTAAAAACATGCAGCAGCCGAAACAGACCTCCGGCGCTTCTTCCAAGCGTGGAGAGGGATGGGCAAAGGCGAAGCCGAAAGCAAAGGGAACCAAGGCATCGAAAGCCAAAAAGCACTAAAACCACGTGCGTTCGGCGGATCTATGGGGAAAACTTTTTTGAAAAAAAGCTTTTCCCCATACCCTTTTCAAAAAACTTTATACGGGGTAAAGGAGGAGCCATGTTGATGCGACAACCCGCGTTTTGCATGATATTTTATTCGTAAAAAGTTTTTGCGGTGGAGTTTGAGGAGGCGCTTTTTTCAAAAAGCGCCTCCTCATCGATTTTTTATAAGTTATTTGGATGCTTACCCCATCTTGCCGATGAAGGTGCGCATACGCGGGGTTGCGCCTTCTCCGAAGACATAGTCAGGTGCGCCTTTGACCGCAACAATACCGCCGTCCATAAATAAAACGGTATCGGAAACGTCTCTTGCGAAGTTCATTTCATGGGTGACGATGATCATCGTGGTATGCTGCGATGCCAGCGAGCGGATGACCGCCAGTACCTCGCCGGTCAATTCCGGGTCCAGTGCGGAGGTTGGCTCATCAAAGCAGAGAATGGCGGGCTTCATGGCAAGTGCGCGGGCGATGGCGACACGCTGCTGCTGTCCTCCGGAAAGCTGACAGGGGTAATTTTTTGCCTTTTGGGCAAGACCGACACGGTCAAGAAGATACATGGCGTCGGTTTCAATTTCCTCGATAATTTGCTTTTTTCGGGAAGCATAGTCGGGCAGCTCCTTTGCATGGAGACGGCGGGCGAGTGTGACGTTATCCAGCACGGAATACTGCGGGAACAGATTAAATTGCTGGAAAACCATGCCGAACTGAAGCTGATTTTCCCGCGCTTCTTCTCGGGTCAGCTTGACGCCGGCTGCCGGATCGAATACCGTTTTTCCGTTGACGGTGATGGAGCCGCTGTCTGCCCGCTCGAGAGAGGTCAGGCAGCGCAGAAGCGTCGTTTTTCCGGAACCGGAGGAACCGATAATAGAAAGGACCTCACCCTGTTCCATGGAAAAACTGATGCCGCGCAGCACCTGCGTTTTTCCGAAACTTTTATATAAATCTTTGACTTCGAGAATGGACATGTGATCAATCTAATTTTTATGTATGTAAAAATTATTTCCTTTCATTGATGGAACATTTGCGTTTTGTTGATATCCCGTACCGGGTGATTCATAAAGACCGCAGGACGGAACCGGAACGGGAAGGAGAGGGGAATGAAGCGGCAGCGTTTCAAACGCTTTTTTACGACTTGAAATAGTCGAGCTTCTTTTCAATATAACCGAACAGCAGGGATAGAAATCCGCTGAACAAAAGATAGAATACTGCGGTATAAAGAAGCGGCCACAGAAGCCCCTCACGTTTGATGTATGCCTGCGCATTCCAGATGATTTCATAAACGGAGATGACGCGCGCAAGCGAGGTATCCTTGACAAGGGTGATGATTTCATTGCCCATCGGCGGGATAATGCGTTTTACGACCTGCAATAATACGACGTGGAAGAAGGTCTGTACACGGGTCATACCGAGTACCTGTCCCGCTTCATACTGCCCTTTGGGAATGGACTCGATTCCGCCGCGGAAAATCTCAGAGAAATAACAGGCATAGTTGATGGAGAATGCGATTAACACGGCGGTGAAGCGCGGCAGAAGATCATAGCCGAGCAGTCCGGGGCCGTAGAAGATGACAATTAATTGCAGCATGAGCGGTGTGCCGCGTATGACCCAGACAAAGAATTTGCACAGCGCGGCGATTGGATAGACCGCAAACGGCTTTTTTTCTTTGCCTTCACTCCCCGACGTTTTACGATAAAACGTCTTTCCGAGCTTGCTCATGGAGCCGAACGCAATCAAAAGGCCGAGCGGAATGGCAAACAGCAGTGTCAGGGCAAACAGCGTCAGCGTCATGCCGAAGCCTTCCAGCAAATTCAATGTGACTGACCAGAACATGGACATGGAAAATACCTCAATTGAACGGATTCAAAAGAAACAACGATATCCGGGGACTGCTTTTCGGCGATCCCCGGATGATGTTTTCGCGTTTGTGTGACTTACTTGGTTACAACGGAAAGGTTATACTTGTCGCCGAGTGCCTGGAGGGAACCGTCAGCGATGATCTTATCCATATATTTGTTCAGTGCGTCGCAGAGGTCAGATCCTTTTCTGAATGCAACGCCGTATTCTTCCTCGGTCAGGACAGCGCCTGCGGCGAGGTCTGCATAGGAGGTGCCTTCTCCTGTCATAGCAGCTGCCATGGTAGCGTCGATGACACATGCGTCAGCAGCACCGGAAGCCACTTCCAGAAGTGCATCGCCCTGTGTGCCGACAGGGGTAACGTTTGTAATGGTCTCAGCGATTGCGGATTCTCCTGCGGAACCTGCTTCTACTGCGAATTTCAGCTCGGTCATGGATGCAAGGTCTGCATAATTGCCGACAACGTCGCTCTTCATGACAACGACCTGGGAGTTATTGATGTAAGGATCGGAAACGGAGCAGGCATTGAGGATTTCGTCGACGATGGTCATACCGTTCCAGATGCAGTCAATGGCGCCGGAATCAAGCTCAAAGGTTTTATTGTCCCAGTCGATTTCAATGAATTCTGCTGTGACGCCGAGATCGCTTGCAAACATTCTTGCAAACTCTGCGTCGAAGCCTGTCCATTCACCGTTTTCGTCTTTGTAGTCCATCGGCGCATAGTCGGTGATGCCAACGACCAGCTTGCCGGCCTTCTTGACTGCGTCAATATCGGCAACGGTCTTTTCCTTATCATCGCCTTCTTTTTTAGAGCAGCCTGTGAAGAGCATGGAAGAGGATGCAACCATTAAAAGCGCACATGCGCCGGCGAGAATTCTTTTTGTGAGTTTCATTTGTTTTGGTTCCTTTCAAAATACGTTTGTGGTTTTCGGCAGAACTGCATGTTTTGGTTCCGTACCTTCTGCGGTGTTTGGAATCATTTTTACGACCATAACTTCGCGCCGTTCAGCTATGCTGAACATGCGAAGTTTTTCCTTTCCTTGTGGAGTTGTGGCGTAAGTCACAAAACACGGTCTGAAAAATTTATTTTTCAGACTTTCTGCCGGGAAGATGTGATGTACCGTATTACGACACATCCCACACTGGAGCATGCGTATTTTCGCATGCAAAAAAGAGTTTCTGTGTATATTATACCATAAATTAATTTCTTTTGCAAGCACTTTATCAAATTAACGTACCGTCTTGTTTTATAAAATGCGGAAAGTCCTGCATTGAAATATGGATATACTATACAAAACCGGAAAACCGCCGCAACGAAGAATGCCGAAAAACCAAAGAAATGCGGCGCTTACGGCTGGCTGTTCTCCCAAAGAAACTGAAACTGCTCAGGGGAAAGGAGTGTCTGCAATGTGCGGACCGCGTCGCCGTACTGATTTTCATATGCGGCGAAGGTATCCGTTTTTTGCAGGCGGAACCCGAGAGACGTATACAAAAGGATGGCGCGATAGCTCCATGGCTGCGTGTGGATATATACGGGGAATCCGAGGTCCGCATCCTGTGCGAAAATATTGACTACGGCTTGGCACAGCGCTCTTCCAATGCCGCGGTGCTGCATGGATTCGGTCACTGCCAGCCAATGCAGGGAACTGACAAACGGCGTTTGCCCGCGGATGGATGGCTTTGCATGGTCACGCCATGCAGTGCAGGTGCCGATGATACGGTTGGTTTTCTGCTCCAGGGCAAACATGGCACGGTGGGAAAGATACACGATGTCGTGTGCATACGTATTGAGAAAATACTGTTTTGCTTCCATTATGGAAGCAAAGTCGCCCGTTTCGGTATGCAGCGCTGCCCAGCCCTCCTCGTCACCCGGACGGTATCCGCGTATCACAATGTTATCGGGAAGTGCGCATGCGTTGTCTTTTGTTTGGGTGTAGGAATCCAGACGCAGAATGGTGTTGTAAAAGGGAATGGTGCGGTCAAGCATCGGACAAAACCTCCTTCGCAAAAATCATCTTTGTTTTCTAAATCGAAATCCACCAGCATACACCGTATCGATCAATCACAGTGGCACAGCATTTGCTCCATGGCAGCGCATGAATTTCTTCAAGCACTGCACCGCCGTCGCGCAAAACCTCCAAGGCATGATGCACACGGGATTCAGACCCCATTTCAAATACATTGAATGTCATCGTTTCCCATTTCATTTTGTGTATCAAATCGACATCGCAAAGATTTTTCGCTTCAGCAACTGCTAAAAACCCCTCCCCATTCACGGATAATTCACAGTGGTCATACGCAGTCCTGCTCTCATTTTTGATTTCAAATGTGATATCTGCACCAAATGCTTCACAATAGGTTTTTGCTGCTTCTAAACTGTTTTTCACATAAACTTGCGTATAATTTTTCATTTATAAAATCGTTCCTTCTGCATCAAAAAAGATGCGTGCACCGGTACTGTTTTCTCCCAAACTGTGTTTCTCCCCTTGTTCAAACGATCTTGGAATTTCAGCAATCACAGGAAAAGCATGAAACACGTTCTTTGGTATGTCACTTATACAAAATGCGTGTGGCGTCCCGAAAAAACAGACGCTTCCTCCATCTACAACCAGAATATAATCTGCATACCGCACTGCCGCGCTTAAATTGTGCATGACAGAAATCACTGTGCGATTTTGTTCCTTCGGAAGCGTTTTCAAAAGGGACAGAAATGACGCTTCATAGTCGATATCCATGTTCGCTGTCGCTTCGTCCAAAAGCAAGAGCGGTGTGTCCTGTGCCAGCGCCATGCCGAGATACGCACGCCGCAGCTCTCCGCCGGACAGCCTGTCCAGATACTGATCGCGGATATCAAAAAGACAAGCCATCTGCATCGCCGCCTCCACTGCCGCATGATCCGCTGTCCCAAGGACGCCGGACAGACTCAGATACGGCTGCCGCCCAAAGGAAACCAGTGTTTCCACCGAAATATGCGGTGTACGCAGGGACTGCTGCATCACGGCAATTTTTGCAGCACGTTCACGCAGAGACAGATGTTCCAGCGGGTGACCGCCAAGGGAAATGGTTCCCTCATAGGAAAGAAGCCCCGCAATGCAGGAAATCAGCGTCGATTTTCCGCACCCGTTGCGTCCTATCACAGCGGTAAAGGAGTGCGTGGGGATTGTTACCTGTACATCGTGTAAAACGGTATGCTTTTTGTTTCCCGGATAAGCAGCGCGTGTAATCTCAATTGAAAGCGATTCCATATTCTGTTCTATTCCCATAAAACAATTCTCCCTCAAAATCCCCTTCAGCCATGTCTGCGCTTCCACAGAAGCCCGATGAAAAACGGCCCTCCGATAAACGCCATCATAATACCGACCGGAATTTCCGTCGGCGGAAATAAAATCCGTCCGATGAGATCAGCTGCCACTGTAACACAGCCGCCAAGCAGCACGCAAAGAACCGTCAGCGATACACCGCCGTGTATGCCGGACAGCTTCTTTGCCATATGCGGCACAATCAGACCGACAAAACCGAGAAGCCCTGCAAAGCTGACCACAGCTGCTGCGGACGCAGAGGCACACAAAATGCAAATCAGCCGCAGATGCCGTACACCGATGCCAAGCAGAGACGCTGCACTGTCCCCGATGCACAGCACCGCAGTGCGGGGGGCAATCAGAAGCGCCAAAAACAGACTGCCAAAAATCACAGCCGCCGGAACACTTAGCTGTTCCATGCGGATTCCGGAAAAACCGCCGACAGAAAATGCATTATAGGCGCTTAAAATATCCGTATCCAGTAGGGTCAGACAGGAAATCGCCGCATTCAGAATCGACGTCACCGCAACGCCGGCTAAAATCACGGCGGAACGGCTTTGCATACTGCGTACTGCCAACAGTACAATGAGAAGGGTCGTCAAAAAGGCACCCAAAAACGCAGCCAATGCAATCCCGGCGGGACGTGCGGCAAATACTGGAAAAAACGATAGCGCCGCGACACAGGCAAATCCCGCACCTGCATTGACACCGATGATGTTTGGACCGGCAAGGGCGTTGTCTGTCACAGTCTGCAACAGCAGTCCGGACAGCGACAGTCTAACCCCGGCAAGCAGTCCGGCAATACTGCGCGGAATGCGTACCGCATATAAAATGATACGCTGTGTCTCATACCCCACATCCCCGCGCAATGCATGACAAAAAACGGAAAACTCCATAAATACACTGCCGTACCGTATCGACGCAAGCAAAAGAAACAGCAATAACACCGCGGATACGAAAATCCAGAGCCGTACACGCCGATGCTGCGCTAAAACGGTTTCCCCATTAGCGGAAGCTGTTCCCGCTTTTATAAAAGAACGGGATAAAACGTGTTTGTCAGGTTTCATCATATATAATGTGATAGAGGTACGAATAGGCTTCATACCAGCGCGCATTCGGCTTGAACTGGAACAGGTCCTTCGGCAGAAAAACAACATGACCGTTTTTCACCGCATCCAGCGTCTGCCAGGTTTCTTCCTGTAAAACTGTGTCGATATAGCTGCGTGCCGCTTCTTCATTTCCCATCAGAGAAATAAACACCATGTCAGGATTCTGCATCATAATTTCTTCAATGCTGATTCCTTCCAATAACACCGACGCATCGTCCGCAATGTTTGCGCACCCAAGCTCCGACAGCATCCGTGCGGCAAAATGATCCTCTGCGGTTTTCGCCTTCGTCACCTTTGCACTGGAACCCGCACGAATGAATAAAATCCGTTTTGAACGCTCCTGCTGCTGTTTTTCCGCAGCATCCGATAACAGCGCGTCAATTTGTGACTTGATCTGCACGCCGTATGTTTCATATGCTTCACGGTTTTGTGTCAGACGGCAGAAAATATCCAGCACACGCAGATAATCGTCGAAGCATTCCACACGAAATACCGCCGCCGGAATACCTGCCGCATTCAGCAGTTCCGCACTTTCCGCCTGTGCCGCAATGTCGGCAGAACCGATGACAAGCTCCGGCGCCTGCGCAATCAGAAGCTCGTTATTGATCACCTTTCCCGCACCGTCGTCGACCAATACGGCATCCTCGGATGCAAATCCGCGCTCCACACTTTCCCCAACCGTCACATCGACAACACCGCCGGCCGTGACATAAATTTCCGCAAACGAGGAAAATAGTACCGCCGTCTTTTTCGGCGGCTGTGCAAAGGAAAATTCATTCCCCGCATCATCCGTAAAGGAAATGACATCCCCTTTCACAGGTTCAGACTGCACCGCGTTCGTTTCGGTTTCCTTTTTGCCGCTGCCGCAGGAGGACAGCACGAAAACCAGACATGCAGCGCACAGCATCAGCATGCCGGCTGCAAAAAAAGAATATCCCTTTGATTTCATTTGTTTCATATATCAGATCAAACGCACCTTTCCAAAAATTTCCTAAGATATTATAACATGTCCATTTTTTCCTGTCAATAGGATTATTAAAAGAACGATGAGGGGGACTTTTGAAAAAGCTCCCCCTCAAACTCCCCCCAAAACTTTTTGATCGGGGTTAAAAGTGATGTGCACTCCAAAAGTCAGACGCATAAGGAAATGAGTCCTCTTCAACATCATCCCCCCAAAAAAGTTTTGGAGGGGTATGGGGGCGCTTTTTCAAAAGTGCCCCCATCGTATTCCCATCGTACCCCCCTCATCCGCTCAGTGATTGTTGGTGTGCGTGCGGTAAAACCGCTTGCGCAGTTCTGTCGGCGTAATGGATTCGTGATAGGTAAAGTATTTCAAAAACGCCTTGTAGTCGTCGAAGCCGGATTGTACTGCAATGCTTTTCAGGGGCGCGTCGGTGGTCAATAAAAGCGTGCGGATATAGGCTATGCGCATTTCGTCAATATATGCCTTCACACCGATTCCGCGCTTCTGGCGGAACAGCCGCGTCAGATAATCTTCATGATATTGGAAATGCAGCGCTACATCTGCTGCCGTCAATGGCGTTCTTGCATTGATGCGGATGTACTCGGCAATGTCGTTGACCAAACGATCCTCCTCACTTTCTCTGCCAGCGCCGCATTCCTTTTCCATGGCTTGCAGCCTGACATGTACCGCATATTCGGTGAGTACCATGCAGAACAGCGCATCGGACATGGAGGCAGGATACATCTGTAAGGAGGAGTGATGCAAAAGCTGCCTGCATAACAGCGGAATCTGCGTGTGCTGCATCGCTTTTGCGTGAAGCGGCAGACCGGATAAAACCGTGTCTGCTGCCGCCTGCGCCGCAGATTCATTTGACCTCACTTTCCCATGCAGCCAGAAAAAGGAAACGGTGTCCGTGCTTGGCGCATATCCGCCATGCTCCACACCGGGACGCAGCAGAAGACAGTCGCCGCCTACCGCCGTAAACGAACGCGTCCCCTCGTACATGTGCGCCTCTCCGCAGATCATATAGATAAATTCCCACGTGTCATACGTCCCAATCGGATGAATCCATTCCCCCTGTGACGTAAATTTTCCGCCATAGACATATTCCATGTCAAGCTGCATGCAGTCAACGTTTTTCATATCGGATTTTTGCTCCATTTTTTGTGTTTTTGCGGTTGCAACCTACCTAAAAATTCTATATAATTATTATACAGGATATCCGTTATATTTACAAGAGCTTTTCTATCTTTTTATACTTTTTTTATAAAATGTAAGGAGGAATCACGCATATGATTCAAACGCATCCCGGTATCAAAGCCGTTTCCATGCAGAACATTGACATAAACGGCGGCTTCTGGTACGAAAAACAAAAGCTTGTACACGATGTTTCCATGTGGAATGTCTACAAGCGCTTCAAGGAAACCGGACGGTTCGATGCATTTCATTTCACATGGAAGGAAGGCATGCCCAATCGACCGCATATCTTCTGGGACTCTGATGTCGCCAAGTGGATAGAAGCCGTTGCCTATTACTGTGAAAAGCAGCGCGAGCCGGAAATGGAAGCGATTGTGGACGATGTTGTCGACGCCATTGAAGAACACCGCATGAAGGACGGCTATTTCAACTCCTACTTTGAACTGTTGGAGCCGGAAAACCGCTTCACCCGCTGGAACGACCATGAGCTGTACTGCGCAGGACACCTTTTGGAGGCTGCCATCGCCTATAAGCGTGCGACCGGAAAAGACAAGTTCTTTAAATTGATGAAGGACTATATCGACCTGATCTATCAGGTGTACTATGTGGAAAAATCCGCTGCCTTCTGCTTCCCGGGTCATGAGGAGATTGAGCTTGCACTGGTAAAGCTGTACAAAGAAACCGGCGAAAAGAAGTACCTTGATCTTTCCCTGTATTTTGTCGATGCACGCGGATACTCAGAACCGTACAATGCCAACATTCAGTCGCACCTCCCCGTCCGCAAACAGAAAACCGCCGAGGGACATTCCGTGCGCGCCTGCTATCTGTACTCTGCCGTTGCCGACCTTGCAAAGGAAACCGGCGACAGCGAGTTGTTCGACGTTGCAGAAACGCTGTTTAACAACATCACCCGCCGCCGGATGTACGTCACCGGCGCCATCGGTCAGACCTGCGTGTGGGAACAGTTCATGGGCGACTATGATTTGCCGAACCAGACCGCATACGCAGAGACCTGCGCAAACCTCTCGTTGGCGCTGTTTGCAAGAAGAATGAGCGTGTTGAATCCGGACGCCAAATATGCGGATACCGCAGAGCTTGTATTGTATAATTCCTTTATTTCCGGTATGTCGCTGGATGGCAAGAGCTTCTTCTATTCCAACATGCAGGAATACGATCATGTTGTTCCAACACGAAATTATCATGACGGACATCGGATTTTTACCCCTGCTCCGCAGCGTGTCGAAGTGTTTTCCTGCTCCTGCTGCCCGCCCAACGTCGTGCGTACCGTGGCGTCCATTGCGGACTTTATGTATACCGCAGATGAAAACACCGTCTGGATGCACCAGTATTTCGCGTCCCATGCAGCATTTGACGGCGCGGAAATCGATGTTGCGACCGCATATCCGTATGATGAAACCGTGAACATTACATACAAAGGAAAATCTCAGACGCTTGCACTCCGGATTCCCGGCTGGTGTAAACAGTATACCGTCTGCAAAAACGGCGCCGCTGTTGAAACGGAGAAGAACAAAGGCTATGTCTACCTGCCTGTCGCAGACGGCGATGTTCTGACGCTGACCCTTTCCATGCCGGTGCGCTTTGTGGAAGCAAACCCGCGCGTGTGGGAGGACGCAGGTCGCGTTGCCGTGGCATGCGGACCGATCGTCTACTGCATGGAAGGGGTAGACCATAAGGATATCCCGCTGCGTGACATTCGCCTGAAACGGGATGCGGACTATACCCGCGTCACCGATGAAACGCTCGGCGTTCCGGTGCTGAAAACAACCGGTCTTGTGCGCACATGGAAGGACGACGTACTGTATGCAGATGAAAGCGACGTGTCACCGTGTGACGTGACGCTGATTCCCTATTACGCCATTGCCAACCGCGGCGAAAGCGACATGATCATTTGGACGTTGCTTGCGTAAAGTGCAGCGTGCCAAGGAGAACGAAGCCGTACAATACAGAAAAACGATATCGGAAAGGAGAACCGGGCTGTCGCATTCCATGCGCCAGCCCCATTATGGTAAATATGAAACGTACACAAGCGATTTTGCTATCCGCAGCACTTGCATGCACGCTGCTTGCATCCTGCGGAGAAGATACCGCAAAGAAATCGACAGATACCAACGCAGATACCGCGCCCACAACGGAAGCGACCACAGAAACCGCAGCAGAGGATAACGTGATTCGATATCAGGACGACCTCGGCGACCTCGATTTCGGCGGCGCAGAATTCCGTATCCGTACCATTGAAAATCTGAATGTACACAGTTATGTCGATGTACAGGAGGAAACGGCGGACGTATACGACGATGCGCTGTACAAGCGGAACCGTGCCGTGGAGGAACGCCTGAATATTGTCATCAAAGAAACGCTGATGCCGGACGACGACGCCTTCCGCAAGACCATCACGGCGGGAGACGATTCCTGCGAGATGGGCAACGTCCGCTGTGATACGGCGATGAACTACTGGGCGGACGAGCTGACCTACAGCATCACCGATATTCCGCACATCAATCTGGAAAAGCCGTACTGGGCAAAAAAGCTGAACGACTCCATTACCTTAGGCGAAAATCAATATGTGGCAATCGGCGCCTATGACGTCAACGTGCTGGACTTGACGTATGCGCTTTTGTTCAATAAGCAATTGGTTTCGGATTTTGACTTCATCTCTCCCTATACGCTTGTGGCAGAAGGCAAATGGACCATGGATCAGATGAAATTTATGATGCTGCAAGTCGTGTCCGACTTAAACGGCGACGGTACCTATACGGAAGACGACCGCTGGGGATATCTGTCACATTACAAGCAGGTACTTCCGGACTTCTGGATTGCCGCCGGTGAGATGAGCATATTAAAGGATCAGGACGACCGCCCCGCCATCAACATGACCAGCGACCGGTTTGTCAGCGTATTCAACAAGACCTTTGATATCATTTGGGACACCAATGTCTGGTACAGCAAATGCGACCCGTCTCTGGATGTACCGAAGGACAATGTGACGATTTTCTCTGAGGGACGCGCCCTGTTTATGGACGTATCGTTCTTCCACATCGAAAATCTGCGCAATGCGGAAACCGAATTCGGCATTCTGCCGTACCCGAAATATGACGAAGCGCAGGAGGAATATTATTCGCGTGTTTCGTATTACTGGGCAAACGTTGTTCCCGTCACAAACACGAAGAATCTGGACATGACCGGCGCTGTCATCGAAGCTATGAACTGTGAATCTGCAAATACTGTGGTTCCGGCATACTACGATGTCGCACTGAAAACCAAGTATTCCAGAGACGAGGAATCCGCCGCCATGCTGGATCTGATTTTTGAAAACCGTGTGGTTGACTTAGGCGACACGCTGTTCTGCGGCGACATCCGGGACGGCTTTATGGCGTCCATGTTCCAAAAGAACAGCCGCGATCTGGCTTCTCAGGTAGCGAAAAAGGAAAAGCTGATTACAAAGAAAATCGACAAGCTTCCCATCTGGGATTAAGTGGAGGGATATACGAGGCTTTGCCCCGCGCGCCCTATATTGGGGGAACTTTTCGAGAAAAGTTCCCCCAAGCCCCCCTCAAAAGCTTTTAATGGGGGGGCAGAACAAAGAGCAGTCGTCTGCATTTATGTTGCAGATACTGCTCTTTTTTTAGAAAAAATGTCGTTTTTTCTCATAAAGTCTACTTTTTTAGACAAAAATTTCCGGTAAAAATAAAATAAAACGATTGACAAACGCATAATACCTATGATATTATTATATGTAAAAAAAACCGAAAATAAGGCAAAGCAAAAATAACGGCGATGAATCTCAAAAAGTAGACTATTATAGACTTTTCCTATTGACTATAAATTCACAATGTGTTATAATGTTCTAATAACGTTGGAGTTTTATGGAGTGTGTTAGCTTGTTTAACATAATGTTTGCTTCTTTGAGTGCTGAAGATCAAGATTTTGTATCGAAAATATTTGAAGAAAATAAGAATCAACTGTATTATATTGCATACAGTATATTGAAGAACGAAGAAGATGCAAAAGACGCGATACAGGAAACAATGTACAAAATTATCAAATACATGGATAAGTTTGCAGGCGACAGCAAAATTGACGCGCAGAACAAAATTATGATTGGTTTGAGGGTGGCAATTCGGAACACGTCTCTGCGGCACTATCAGAAAAAGAAACGAAAATTGGAACATGAAACAAGTCTGTTCCGCAAAAGTGCAAATAACGACGAAGACGAAGAAATTGCTGTGGACATCCGGGATGAGGGTGCTGATTTGGACGAACTCATCATTACGCAGGAGGAATGCCGGAAAATACAGGATGCGCTGCTCAAATTGTCACCCAATTTACAGGACGCGGTGAATCTTGTGTATTATTGCGATTTTTCCTGTGCGGAAGCTGCAAAGTTTCTCGGCATCAAGGATGACGCATTAAGAAACAGATTATTCCAAGCAAGACAAAAGTTAAAAGAATTATTGAAAGGTGATGGGAAATGACTACAATGAAAAAAGATAAGCTGGATGCGATGATTATGTTATCTGCGCATACGCTTGCCGAAAAAAATGTATCAGACCTGCATTTTGCTGCACATACCGATTTTAAAATGCCGGATTCTGTCGAACGGAAAATTAAAAGTATGATCTCGAAAGAGCACCATAAGTTTGAATACGCGCCCCTCATGCACTATGCAAAGCATGTCGTCCTTGTTCTGCTGGTCATTTGTACCACATCGTTTGCTTTTATTATGAGCATGGCGCCGGTGCGCAGTGCGGCATGGGATACCATCGTTCAATGGTATGATGATTATATTGCTGTTGCTTATACAGTTGTTGAAACACCGCCGTTATTTATTGAAGAAAAACGGGAGCCAACCGCGATTCCGGAGGATTGGGAGAAAACTATAGTATTGGAAACAAAATCCATATACTATGTTCAATATATGTATAATAATAAAGCAATCATGTATTTCAAGCAAAAAGTGTTAGACAGAGATGAGGACTGGATTGATAATGAAAGAGCAGAAATCGAAAGTATTATGATTGGTGATAACAAAGGATATCTGATGCGATTGGATGATAAGGATTACTGTTATTTCGTATGGAATGACGGCATGTATTCATATACCATACAATATGTCACATCCGAAATTGAGTTTGCATCCGTGCTGCGCATTGCGGAATCCATTTCATAAACAGCATTGTGGTATATAGTATCCATACACAAAATTATATTTATATTGAATAATTGAAATAAATGATATGGAAATAATTTATAAATTTTTCATAAAGTTCATCTTTTGTCAAAAAAGATCGAAAAATCATCTAACAAAATGACAGTATCCTGAGTTATATATAGTGTAAGGACAAATAGGAATGTTCTTCGGGAGGCTTCAAGTTTGAAAAGGAAGGTTGCATTGCTGTTGCTTGGATGCATCATCCTGTCCTGCTTCTGTGTGCCAGTTAGCGCATCCACGGAGATTGATACTGGAATGTACAGATGGTCAAACATCATGTCGGTGGAAACAAGATTGACCTTTGATGGAAGAAGCGCAAATTACAGCGCGATCATAACAGGTGCTAATGACGTTAATAATATTACTGCGTCGGCAGTCTTGTATTTTAAAAACTCAGACGGCGACTGGGTAGAAATCCCTATGAATTGGACATATGATGAGGATGTTTCTGAGCTTGTCATCAGCGAGGACTTCAGAGGCGTTATTGGACGTGAATATAAGGTCGAACTGAGTGCAATGGTGTATATGAACGGTTATGGAGAACCGCTCAAAAAAACAAGTACCAAAGTGTGTCAATAAGTTTTGTGTTGCCAAAATGGCTGCACAGGACTGATTGCATAAATATTACTCGAAAGCTGTGGACGATACCACGCACAGCAAAAGAGTAGAAAACATTCGCAAAAAAAGATTTCGTTCACTTTGTATGAAGGGGACTCATAGGCAATTCTCATGAGTTCCCCTACTTGCATATAAGGAGGTGAATGTCCGTGATTCGGAAAAACACATCGTAATGGATAGGAATGCAGAATTATTGTTAAAATTATAACAAACTCTGCGTTCCGAAAAAGGCGACAGCTTCCGCACCGTGTACCGTATAGACCGCATGGCGCACCGCAATATTACGAGAAGTCGTAATTGCGCGAAAAATGTCTGAAACACGAAAAATGTCTAAAAAAGGGAAATGAGATCTTTTCAGCAAATGAAGCGAAACTATACAGATTGGAGAGTAGACAATATAACAAAAAATAAAAATGTCGAATTTTCGTATTTATGAAAAAATACAGAAAAAGCGTGGTATAATAGATACAGCCGGGCAAAACGCGGTTAAAATCATAAAAAAGGAGATTTGTATGAAAGAAGACAAAACAAAAGTGCAAAATGAACAAACGAAGAGGGAGGAGAATGAAGAACTTATAAAACTGTTTTTGCTACACATGAACGCCTATGCGTGGAGCAAAGGATACCGACGATTGAAATCAGCGCTGCAATATGTCATAGAATTGGAAAATCCTGAAGAACATCAGGTAAAGGAACTGTACTGTGAGGTTGCCACACAAACCAAGTGCAGCTGGCTTGCCGCAGAACGATCTTTACGATATGAAATTCAAAAATTATGGAATATGCAACCAGAAGAATGCAGCAAATTATTTTTCAGAAGCACGACACGCTGTAACTGTCCGTCTGTATCCAGTTTCATGATGCTATTTTATACCGCGAACAAACGCGATTCAATTCGGAACTGGGTTGAAGTTGCTGAATCGCGGTCTCTATCTATATATAAATACCGATACGCCAGACAATTTATTGGGATGAAACGAAAACCCGCAGGTAATGTTTTTGATACAAACATAGACCGGCGGGTTGAATTATGCATAGGAAAAACGAAAAACGCTTCAATTATATAGAGAGGACTTCTGCAAATATCTGTGTAAGATCATGGCAGAAGTCCTTTTTTATGCCTTTTTTTGCGTGAGTATATCTATTGTATCACCTGTTCAATGCATCACACTTCTGTAATACCGCTCCGCTGCCAACATGTATGTTGAAAAGTTTTTGGGGATGCCCAAGCGGCGGGGAATTTTTTCAAAAATTCCCTGGGAGCGACCTTATCGAATGCATGTTATTTCGTAGTGATCCAAACGGTAATCGGCATGTCGGGATTCCAGTTCTGTCCTGCGGAAGGATAATCCACCACCGTAATTTCACCGTCGGTCGTCTTGACCTTGTATTCCTGCTTGACCGGGAAATTGGCAGTGCTTGACGACGTGACCGATGCATAGCCGCCGTTGTCGACAATGGTTACCGCCTCGGAAACGGTTTCTCCAAGCTGAGAATCCCGTGCAAGCATGACAGGTCCGCGCTGCAATGCGCAGTGACAAATGGAAGCCGCATCCGCCCTGGGATCAATGTCAGCGGCGTAAATAATCTGTGTGCGCATGTCAAAGCAGATGTCAATGACGTCTCCTGTCTTCCAGCTGCGCTCTAACTTTGCATAAGTACCGGCAGTCACAGAAACAGCTTCTCCGTTGACTGTAACCGCTGTCTCACGGCTCCATGCGGGAATGCGCAGATAAATGGCGAATGCGTCGCGGCTGTCCGTTGAAACCGTGATCTTTGCAGTACCCTCCACCGGATATGCCGTATCCATGTGCAGAGAAACGGCAGAGGCGCCCACAGCTTGACGGTAATCGCCCGGCATATAGAAGTTGACGACCACACCGTCCTTTGCCTGCATGTTGGCAGTCATTGCAGAAAGACCCGTTCCGGCAGCGCCGATTGCCACACAGCAGCCCCACCAGAAGCGGTCGCGGATGATGTCCATTCTGCCGCCGACCTGTCTGCCGCGCACATTGTTGAGCAGCGGAGAGTAGCTGTCAAAGGTAAACACCTGGTTTTTGCAGATGTGCTTGTTCACATTAATCGCACCCATCAGACCGTTGTAAATGGAACGCTCCATCTGGTCTGCATACATCGCGTCTCCCGTCAGGCAGAGCAGCTGCCAGCAGAACTTCATCCATGTAACGGTGACGCAGGTTTCCTGCATGATGCCGTCAAACGCGGGGTTGAACTGACGCACCTTGGAATGGTCAAACAGCTCGTGCGTGGTTCCGGCAGAACCGATGACCGTAATATCAGAGTCGATGACCAGACGCGCAAAGTTGACCGCCATCGTCTTGTATTTCTCATCGCCGGTAACGCGGTAATACTCAATAATGCCTTCAAAGTTGGAAATCATTTCGTATGCCTTTGTGACAGGGTATTCATACGGGTACTTCTTGCCCTCCAGCGCCGCTTCAAAAATATTAAAGCTGCGTAAGCCCCCTGCGTCGATGATGCCTTTTGCAAAATCAAGGTACTTCTGATTGTTTGTGAGGTTGTACAGACGCACAATCGGCTCGAGAATGGACGAGGCGTTCAAGCCTTCCCACCATTCGGAGGTGTTGGTAATCGGCAGCTTGCCGACCTCACCGTTGCCGATCTTTGCGCAGAGATAATCTACCTGACGGCACATGGACGCGACTACAGCGTCTGCCAAGTTGTTGTCACGGCAGATTTCCAGGAAATACTGCATGCCCAAAAGGACATACTTTCTGCCCCAGATGTCCCAGCCGTGGAATTCCTTTGTGACAGAATACGACGCAATACGACCGTATTTGTCCTCTGTCGACAGGATATCGCGCACGGTGTCCTCCAGTACCCGATAAAGCGTTTCATTTTGTGTGTACGCATAGGTAAAGCATGCGCCGCGCATCATCTTGCCCCAGAATTCGCATCGCCAGCCGAGGTTCCAGTCGTCTACATCGCCAATGCGGAACTGCTCCACAAAAAGGGACCACAGCGCAGGATCCAAAAGCTGTGCCTGTTCAATATAGGCAATCGAATCTGCAACCTGTCCTGCATAGGTTCCCGCGCCCATTTCGGGACACGCAAACACATCGGTCTTTTTTCTGTTTTCGTATGCGGTATATTTCATAAAGCTCACCGTCGCTTCTGCATCTTCCTTTTTTTAATAAACCGTGCAAAAGCGTTCCTTTCTATCTTAATGCATGCCGCAGCAGATGTGGGAGCATGCATGTATTTCATTTTTATTTCGGATTAAGTGTATCATATTTTATGGTAAAAGTCAAGGGCAAACATAGAAACTGATGAAATTTGATTAGACTACTTGCAATTTTCAAACTTTCATGGTACAATAATGAGCAATAAGGGATTTGTGCAGACAAACCCGAAATCAACGTAAGTTTGATGAGTTCATGGAGAAAACTTTTTTGAAAAAAAGATTTTCCCCAAACCCCCGTCAAGAAAGTTTTTGCGGAGGAGTTTGAGGAGGTGCTTTTTTCAAAAAGCATCTCCTCATCCAACGTGCGTAAAATCAAATTTCATTTTGAAAGGAAACAAAAACCATGGACAAGAAATTAAGAGTTGGCATTATCGGCTGCGGCGGCATTGCACATGCACACATGAATGCGTATCTGCAAATTCCGGAAGTAGAAATCGTCGGCGGCGCGGATATCATTCCCGGCAAGGCAAGAAAGTTTTTAGACGAGTTCGGACTGGAAAACGCACGCGACTTTACCTCCGCAACAGAGCTGCTCAAATGCGACCTTGACGCGGTTTCCGTTTGTACCTACAATACCCAGCATGCTGTTTGTGCCATTGAAGCGCTGGAAGCAGGCTGCCATGTGCTGTTAGAGAAGCCAATGTGCCTTTCCATGAAGGAAGCGGCTGACATCTACGCGGCAGAAAAGAAATCAGGCAAGATTCTTACCATCGGCTTCCAGCCCAGATACGGCGCAAACTTCCAGCAGGTCAAGGAGATCATCTCTTCCGGTGCGCTTGGCGATGTGTACTACGTTCAGACCGGCGGCGGCAGAAGACGCGGCATCCCCGGCAACACCTTTATTGAAAAGAAGACCGCAGGCGTCGGTGCGCTTGCCGACATCGGCTGCTATGCGCTCGACTTTGCCATGAACTCCATCGGCTATCCGAAGCCCCTGACCGTTTCCGCCGTCGCGTATGACTACTTCGGCAAAAACCCGAAATACTACGGTGAAGCAGAGCGGTTCTCGGTTGACGACTTCTCCGCTGCATTCATCAGACTGGAAGGCGGTATTACTCTTGACTTCCGTATGAGCTGGGCAATGCATATGGATACCACAGGCGACTTTTTGTTCCTTGGCAAGGACGCAGGTCTGAAGGTCAAGCAGCCGAACCTCGAGCTTTGGGGCGGCGCATGGGACGGCGCCGTTGGTCAGATCACCCTGTTCCATGACATGCTCGGCAAGCCTACCTCCACCATCATCCCGACCGGAAACGACGTCAAGTCCAACCTGTTCTACTGCAAGGTCAAGGCGTTTACAGACGCTGTCATCAACGGCGGTACCGCGCCCATCCCGACCTCCCAGATTCTCTACAACCAGGCGATTATCGACGGTATCATCCGTTCTGTCGAATGCGGTCACGAGATTGAAACCGATCTGGCATTCTTAAATAAGTAATCTCAAGCCCTCAAAAGTCTATCAGCACATTTTTTAATTGTTATACGGCGGGCTGTTGCAAATTTCAATTTGCAACAGCCCCTTGTATTATTTTAAAAATACAATAAAGGTTTCAGCAATCATCCCGATTACAATCATACGTCTATGAAACAAAAAATATGGAAAATTGTAAAAATAATCGCGCTGGTTTTTATGGATACAGCAGTCGTGCTCCTGTTTTTATATATGCTTTGGGTGATACTGACCATCTTATGCGGACTCATTTTATTGGCGATTCTGTACCTGCGAAACGGCGGAATCGGACCGGGTTCCGGACCGCCGCAATAAAGCATTCCTTTTGACCACTTGCTTTTCATGATCATATTTTAAATGATTTTGTCATATTGCGTGAATTCTTTCTTAATTGAATTGACATGTTCATGAAAAGTCGGTATACTAAAAGAGAAGTGTGGAAATCCTTTGTTGCAGGGGATTGTTCTGTGGGGCTGGTGCGCGCGGCAGCCCCCTGGACTGCATAAAGTTTCCACTGGAACTCCAAAGAAAGGAACTCTCTTTTGTAAAAGCCAAAGAGATGGTCATGCATATGAAATATAAAACGCTTCTTGCGCTTCTTTCCGTGATTGCGCTGTGCATCATTATCGGGAGTGGCTTTTGTACAAGGAATGATGTCATGCTGACCGACTATCAAGCGGCAGACGACATTTTGACAATGAAAGTCGATGTGAGCGATTCTATGGGATATGTGCGTGCCTGTTCAGAAAAGCAGGACGGAGACCGTTTGTATGTCCGGTTTTGGTCGGCGTTTGGCGGCTACAGCGGCAGTCTCGGTGCAAGTGATTCTTTTTCCATCAAGGTTCCCGATGCATGCAGGGAAATCTATTTTTGCCGCAGCGGAAATGAAAGCGATTTGGTACTGTCACGGGACGATGCGGCGTCCGGCTGGAAAAGAGAACCGTTTGGAGAAGACGCCAGCATGCAGGTACAGGCGAATGTGCAGAAATAATTCTGATGATGCAGGGCATTCCTTTTCATGCTCTGCATTTTTTGCTCGTTTTGCATGATATTTTATTCGTTAAAAGTTTTTGCGGCGAATTTTAAAGGCTGACGCATGTAAATGCGACAGCCCGATCATCAAATTCACGTATAAAAAATGCAAAGGTTAAATCCGTATCGTAACATCGAATTCATTTCCGCACTTAGGGCAACGTACCGTATGTTTCCCCACGCGGCGCGGCAGACACAATTCCGCTTTGCATCCGGGGCAGGTACGGTAACGCTTGGTGGGGATATTTTTGATACGTACACTGCACTTTTTGAAGAATGCGGCAATGGCACGAAGCGGCTTGATTTTTTGTGCTTTCATCTGAAACCTGGATTTCAGGTTCCAATAAATCATATTTTCTCTGCGTCTGCCGGACAAATTGCGTGAAAAACAGCGGAACAGCATCCATACTGCGGCAAGCGTACAAAGAAAGACGAGTACCGTGCTTCTGGCAAACAGATTGATTGCCCAAAGTACAATATAGGTCCAAAACAACGCATGGTTTAAGGCGTCCATGCCATTTCTGCCATACATGAAGTGTATCAATTTATCTCTGAATTTCATGATTGAAATCATTGCAGCTGCATGCAGCGGAACATGATATTCTGCACATGCGGCGTTTTCCTTTCCGAGAGATCATTATAGATGTGATGAATTCTTCAAAGGAAACTGTTCGGTGAGAGGGGGCAGAACAGCGCCGATACATGAAGAACCTTCATTTTTTGATATTATACCGCAAGAATATTACCTTGTTATGACGTTTTATCAAATTTTATCAAAATTCTTTGTTGCTAATTTGGTGCGACACGCTTTACAGAACTTGTGTGTGGTGCAGCGGGAGATTCTGCCTCTCTTTTTCGGTTTATGCAAAAATTTCATGAAATTTTGTCAAGCGTCTTGACGCACAATCAAAAATCCTATATAATATAAGGTAGATTCGTGCAAACCAAAAGAGTTATCATAAAGAAAGGATCGCATTTCCCATGCTGTATACGCCAAACTGCTGCAATAAGCTTCATCCGCGCCTGATCGCGTTTGATCTGGACGGTACGCTGACAAAGCCGCAGAGTCCCATCGAACCGCAAAATCTCCAATTTTTAGAGCAAATGTCAAAACGGTATCATTTGGTAATTATTGGAGCGGGCAGCTGCCGCCGTATTTTTGAACAAATTAAGCACTTCCAGATAGACATCATCGGCAATTACGGCATGGAGGGGGCAGAATACGATGCAGAGAAGGACGACATCCGTATGATTTTTTCACATACGGTACCGCTGCAGCCGGAGCCTCGGGGCAGGGAAGTGATGGAGCAGCGCATTCATAGGCTGCGGCATATGTTCGGATTTACCGATTATGTCGGAGAAAGTGCGGAATTCTATGCATCAGGATGTGTGACGTTTCCAATTTTAGGCACGGCTGCACCGCTGGATCGAAAAATGGCGCTTGACCCGGATCGCACCATTCGCCGTCCGCTGCTTGCGCGTGTGCGAGAGGTCATCCCTGAATACAACGTCTTTATTGGCGGCACCTCTTCCTTTGATTTTACACCGGCTGGCTTTGACAAATATCATGCACTGGCGGAATACTGCCGGGTACATGGATACACCCACGAGGAGGTACTGTTTTCCGGCGACGACTATGGAGATGGTGGAAACGATGCGTCGGTATATACATCGGAAATTGCATTCCTGCCGGTTCATGACTATCATCAGCTTCCGACTTTATACAAAGCGTTTCTCAATTGATAAAATTTTGAACAAGAGAAAGGTCTAAATTTTCCTATGAACGAGCAGCAAATGAAAGAATTTTTATCCGCACTGCCGCCAAAACCGTCTCCTGTGGTGGAACCCGGGCAAAACGGAAATCCGGGGGAATTCAACGTTGGTGTGATCGGGTTGGATCACGGGCATATCTTGGGTATGTGTTCCGGACTGCGTGACGCAGGCGCGGCGATTGTATTGGTATTTGACCGTGATACAGAAAAGGCAGCGGCATTTGCAAAGCAGTTTGGTGCGCATATCGCACGCAGTGAAGAGGAAGTACTGTCTGCAAAGAATATTCATATGATTGCGTCGGCAGCAGTACCGTGTATGCGCGGTCCGCTTGGTATCCGTGCGATGCAGGCGGGCAAGGATTATTTTGTCGACAAAACACCGTTTACGACAAAAGCACAGATTGCGCAGGCGAGGGCGGTATGCAGAGAAACCGGACGCCGGTATTTCTGTTATTTTTCGGAACGTCTGCATTCGGAGGCGGGCGTTCTTGCCGGGTATCTGATCGATGCGGGTGTGATCGGGCAGGTTTTGCAGGTCGACGGCTTCGGTCCGCACCGCATCGGAGATCCTGCTTCCCGCCCGGAGTGGTTTTGGAAAAAGAGGGAATCCGGCGGTATTCTCTGTGATATTGGCAGCCATCAAATTGAGCAGTTTCTATTTTATACAAAAGCTGTAAATGCGTCTGTGGTAAGCGCCCGCATTGCCAATTATGCGCATCCCCATGCGCCGGAGTTTGAGGATTTCGGCGATGCGATGCTGACAGCAGACAACGGTGCGACAAATTATTACCGTGTGGACTGGTTCACCGCCAAAGGACTGTCAAGCTGGGGGGATGGCAGAACGATTCTGCTTGGAACAGACGGGCATATGGAGCTGCGCAAGTTTGTAAATCTGGCAGCTTCGGGGGAAGACAAAAGAGGGGAAATGGTATTGTGGGCAGATGAAGATGGAGAACACCGCATTTGTGCACAGGGGTTGACCGGGTTCCCGTTTTTCGGTCAGATGATTTTGGACTGTCTTTGCCGCACAGAGCGTGCCATGACGCAAAAGCACATTTTTACAGCGGCAGAGTTGTGTATCGCGTGTGAAGAAAAGGCAGCCGTGGTGGAAGGCAGCGGGATTCTTCCCGTGTATGCATAAAGAAAGTAAACTACGTTTTACATAAGAGAAAGGAATGAAAATCAAAATGAATCAATATTGTCTGCATCTTGCAAACGAAGCAACCGAATGGGAAAACACGACACCGATTGGCTGCGGAACGTGCGGCGCTACCCTATGGGGCGGTACCGCGATGGAGCGGATTCACTTAAACGAAGAAAAAATCTGGTCAGGCGAGCCGAAGCATTTAAACGGAGAAGGCTTCCGTGAGAAAATTGATGAAATTCGTCGGCGCCTTTTGGCAGGAGAATGTGCGGATGCGTATGCAAAGCAGGCGCTTGCGCCGTATTTTTCCTTCGTCCATTCATATGAAACGGCGGGAGAACTGCTGCTTTCCATGGCAGAGCTTCCGGCAGAAGCGGTTTCTGAATATCGCCGCGATCTGCATTTGAACAGCGGTGTTGCAGAAATTTCCTACCGTATGGGTGATACCGTTTATACACGTACCGCGTTTGCTTCATATCCGGCACAGTTGATTGCAATGAAGCTTACGGCAAACAAACCGGGAACCATTTCATTTACTGCAACGTATGAACGGGAAAGCGATCCTTCACCGGTAAATGACAGTAAATTGATGGTTACCGAAACCGAAATCGATATCCATAAAAACAATGCTGTCGTTACCGCCATAAACGATTTTATGATCGTGAACGGAAAGACTGCTGTCGGTGACCATCCCTTTGAGATTCGTATCAAGTTTGTGATTGAGGGTGGTACCTGTACTGCCAATACGGATGGAACGATGACGGTTTCTCATTCGGACAGTGTCTGTATTTACATTGCAATTTCGTCGGATGGGGCAGCGGTACTGCCGGAATACCCTGTTTGGGACGAGCTGCTGTCAGAGCATATCCGCGATTTTTCTGCAATCATGAACCGGGCGGATATTGCATATGATTATGATGAAGCGCTGGACGCACTGCCGGTAAATGAACGCTTGCAGCGGGTGAGAAATGGAGAACCCGATGTGGGTCTTGTCAACCTCTACTTCCAGTTTGGTCGGTATCTTCTCTTGTCCTCCAGCCGCGGCAGTTCTCTGCCTGCCAATCTGCAGGGCGTATGGAACCCTTATATGAAGGCACCGTGGGATGCAGACTACCACACCAATATCAATTTGCAGATGAACTACTGGCATGCGGAAACTGCCAATTTAGCAGAATGTGCGCTTCCGCTGTTTGACTATATCAATCACTATCTTTTGGAAGGCGGGCGCACGGTTGCACGGGAATATTACCACTGCCGCGGTGCGGTACTGCATCATTTAAGTGACATCTACGGCTTTGCCTATCCGGCAGACGGTCTGTGGGGACTTTGGCCGATGGGCGGCGCGTGGCTGTGCTACGCACTTTGGGAGCATTATCTCTTTGAACCGGATGAAGCCTATCTGCGGAAAACGGCGTATCCGTATATCGAAGCTTGTACACGGTTCTTCCTTGATTACATGTTTGAGGATGAAAACGGATATTTGTGTACCGGTCCGTCCACGTCTCCGGAAAACCAATATTATCTCGACAGCAATGGAGAAAAGATAAAAGCGTATCTTTGTCTGTCTCCCACAATGGACATTGAAATCGTCCGCGGACTGCTTGAAATGTACATCAAAACGGAAGAAGTGCTCGGGTGCAATCCTGAACAGATGGAAGAAGCAAAAGCGGCTTACAAAAAGCTTCCGCCGCACAAAATCGGTGCCCGCGGGCAGCTGATGGAATGGCAGAAGGACTACGAAGAGCCGGAACCCGGGCACAGACATATCTCGCACAGCTTTTCTTTGTATCCCGGCTGGGAAATCAACAAAAATACGCCGGAATTGATGCAAGCCATTGACACGACGATGCGTCTGCGGCTGGAAAGCGGTGGCGGTCACACTGGGTGGAGCTGTGCATGGCTGATTTGTAATTTTGCACGGCTTGGACAGGGAGACACTGCGGCAGACATGATTCGCAAGCTGTTTACAAACTCGACGAAGGACAATCTTTTTGACAGTCATCCTCCGTTCCAGATTGACGGAAACTTTGGTGCTTCTGCCGCAATGGCGGAAATGCTTCTGCAAAGCCACACCGATACCATTGACCTGTTACCGGCGCTGCCCTCCGATCCTGCTTATCAAAACGGCTCGTTTGAAGGATTGCGTGCGCGCGGCGGCATAACGGTATCTGCCGACTGGATGGACGGCCGCGTGGTTTGCTGCCGTTTGCACACAGAGAAAGATCAGCGTGTGAAGCTTTGTGTCAACGGTGAGACCATGCCGGTTTCGCTTTTGGCTGGACGCGATATGGAGCTTTTATTCTCATAAAGCGTTTTTTGAAAAGCATGCGGCGGATGCCGATGCAATGTTTTCTTTGTTACATATAGGAAGGGCATTTGAAATTATATCATGGCAAAAAAATATGAAATCAATATGTGTGAGGGACCGCTGTTTTCCAAGCTGATCGCATTCGCACTTCCCCTGATGCTGTCAAGCATTTTACAGCTGTTATACAATGCAGCGGACGTCATTGTCGTTGGGCAGTTTGCAGGTCATGCCGCACTTGCGGCGGTCAGTTCTACCGGTTCCCTTGTCAATTTGATTGTCAATCTGTTTATCGGACTGTCCGTTGGCGCCAACGTTGCGACTGCGCGTTTTTTTGGCGCCAAGGATGACAGAAGCGTACATGAAACGGTGCATACCTCCATGCTGCTCAGTATCATTGGCGGCATTGGGGTCGGGATCATTGGCTTTTTCGGTGCAAGAACGTTTCTTTTATGGATGGGCTCTCCGGACGACGTCATTGACCTTGCGGCACTGTATCTGAAAATTTATTTTGTCGGAATGCCGGCGTCCATGGTCTACAATTTCGGTGCATCCATTCTCCGTGCGATTGGCGATACGCGCCGTCCGATGCGTTATCTGATGATATCGGGTGCGGTCAATGTGGTATTGAACCTTGTTCTTGTCATCTTTTTTGACATGAGCGTTGCCGGTGTCGCCATTGGAACGGTTGCGTCGCAGCTGTTATCCGCAATTTTTGTGGTATATGCGTTGGTGCGCGGCTCTGAAGGGTCATCGTTCCAGCTGTTCCCACACAAAATGCGTATTTACCGCGACAAGCTGGTGATTATATTACAGACGGGAATTCCGTCCGGAATTCAAGGCTCTGTATTCTCTCTTTCCAATGTTTTGATTCAGTCCACCATTAATTCCTTTGGTTCTGTAGCAATGGCAGGAAACGGTGCGGCTGCCAACATTGAAGGCTTTATCTATGTTGCGATGAACGCATTCCATCATGCCGCGCTGACCTTTACAAGCCAGAATCTCGGTGCGCACAATCTGGCGCGCATCAAGCGTATCTTCTGGCAGTGTATTCTGCTTGTGACGTCTGTTGGATTTATCCTCGGATGCGCTGCGCTGTTTTTTGGACCGCAGCTTCTGTCGATTTACGACAGCGATCCGCAGGTCATTTCCTTTGGCATTGTGCGTATGCAGATTATCTGTCTGACCTATTTTACCTGCGGTATTATGGATGTATTTGCAGGTCTGATGCGTGGGCTTGGCAATTCTGTGACACCGATGGTGGTTTCGCTGCTCGGCGCATGCGGACTGCGTGTGGTATGGCTGTACACTGTTTTTGCGCTGGAGCCAACGCTTCGGTGTCTGTACATTTCCTATCCGGTTTCCTGGGTGGTCACGTCGCTTGCGCACGGTATCTGCTTTATCATCCAAATGAAGAAAACCCAAAAACGGCTTGCAGCGGCAGAGAGGGCGGCAATCGATTCCGCAGCCGCAAAGCCGGCGGAACTCGGCGTTTGATCTGCCCTCAAAAGCTTGCGGATTTCATTGGCATACAAAATGTTTTTTCATGAGTAGAAAGGAACCCTATGTGTATTCGGCAGACGCCATATGTACATAGGGTACAATTTAGATATGAATGGCGAAATGATTGAAAAATTATTTGCGGATACTGCGTATATCCGTGTAGGCGGAACCGATGCGGAGCGGCGGTGTGCAGAATACCTGTCAGCGCAGTGCAGTGCGCTTTTCGGCAAAGAAAAAGGAAACGCTTTTTTATATCCGTTTGACGTGCAGATGGGAGAAATTCACACAGCGCTATTGACGGTAACCGATAAAAATGGCACACGTGAGATTCCCTGTAATGGGTACATGTGCGCAGGTTCACACGAGGTGGAAGCGCCGTTTTTCTATCTGCGTGCACCGGATGACAAGATGTCGCTTGCTTCGGTACGCGGCAAGATTGTACTGTTTGACGGATATCTTGGGTACCATCTTTATCAGTCGCTGTGCGAATATGGGGCAGTTGGCTTTATTTCTTATGACGGCAATGTTCATTTTGCAGACCGGGACAAGGACAAGCGCGAGCTGCGTTCCTATGTGGCGGATGCAAACGGGACAAAGTGCGGCCGTGAAAAGCTGCCCGGGGTACACATCAATGCAAAGGATGCTGTATCGCTGATTGAAAATGATACAGTGACAGCAAAGATCAAGCTGCTTCAATACGAGTACACCGGACAGTCGCAGAATGTGATTTTAGAGCTTCCGGGCACAAATGCCTCTGGAGAGGTGATTGTACTGACGGCGCATTATGATTCCACTCCTCTGTCTCAGGGGGCATATGACAACATGTCCGGTGCAATCTGCCTTTTATCCATGGCGGAATATTTTATGTCGCATGCGCACAGCCGTACTCTGCGGTTTATCTGGTGTGGTTCTGAGGAACGTGGTCTGCTTGGTTCAAAGGCGTACTGCCAAAAGGAGACGGATGCCCTGAAAGTGATTTGCCTGTGTATCAACGTCGATATGATTGGCTGTACAATGGGAAAATTCATTGCCTGCTGCACGAGTGAGGAAGCACTTGTACACTACATTGCATATATGGGGCGAGAAGAAGGCTTCCAGGTGCAAGCGTATCAAGACGTCTATTCCTCGGATTCGACGCCGTTTTCCGACAGAGGAATTCCGTCGGTATCCTTTGCCCGTTCGGCACCGCGTGAAACGGCAATGATTCACAATGCGTATGACACGGCGGCTTCTATAAAGACTGCGCAGATGAACGATGACATTGCATTCATTACTTCTTTTGCATCACGGATGGCAAACGCGGAATATATGCCGGTTCTGCGTGTAATTCCGGACAACATGCGGGAAAAACTGGATCGCTATCTTTGCAGAAAGAAATAAGCATATGATCAAAAAGAGGATTCCTGTACAACGTACAGGAATCCTCTTAAAATATGGATAGCGTCTTTTGCAGGACGTTGACTTGTACCCATTGCAACAGCCTGCATCCCATATTTAAACCCCCAATTTACTTTTGTGTTCCTGGTGCCGTAACTCTCGTTTCTGATGTATGGTAATCCATGAACTCAATTGTGCAGATTATGCTTTAGCCTTATGCGCGGTGATAATTGTATAGCTATATGCGTTCACGGTTATTTTGTAACTACCTACAGCTACATACCAATTTTTCCCGATTCTCTCAATTTGGGCGGTTTTGTCCAAAATCTGCACCTTGCTCCATTGGACAACATCGTCTGTTTCAAGCTGGCAGTTCTTTTTTATTCGCTCTGTACCCATTTCTGTTGTATGAAGCTTATCAATATTTTCAATTAAATTACTCATTTTAACATCACCGCACTTCAAAACTGTTTTTTGTGCTGTACTGTATATTTATCCACCATAATTCACTGGGAACACGAAGTCGAATTGGGACTATTTTAAAGCTTTTGAGGATTTTTAAGGAACTTTTCTCGAAAAGTTCCTTAAATGGGGTTTGGGGCGAAGCCACAAGTATTATAGATTAAAGTTTTTTTGACAGATACAGCACAAGTTCGTCATTGTTTACACATGGCGCATACGGGGTGCAGATGTGATCCTGATACCACACGCCGCTCCCATCTGGGATATAGCCACGTTTGACATACATCCGTTGGGCGGAGCCATATCCGCTGTGCAGACCTACGCCGAGATATACTGTGTCCGCATACCGTGCGGCGATGGCTTCTGCGGCGTCCATCAATGCGGAGCCGATCCCGTGCTGTCTGTATTTTTCAAGGACACCGAAGTCGACGATTTCAGGATATCCTGTTTTCCCGAAGGCGCCCCATTCGGAATTGGGGTATACGTTGATATAACCGGCGACGTTTCCTCTATATTCTGCTGCGAGGGCAAACGCCTTGCCTTCTGCCTGATGACGCAGCCGCATGTTATATTTATCAACGGTCGGATTCCAGCCCTGCGCTACCTCGCCGTCGGAGATGATTTGTGCATCGGAATCACGTAAATCGCGAATGAGGATGTCATCGTTTTGATAATAGATCATGGAGAGAGACTCCTTTCTTTTGAAGAGGTGATGATTTCCGTTTCTTGATACGTAAAGAATTTACAGGGATAGGCGCAGAGGATTTCGTGTGTTTTGGCGGAGATGATCACATAGAATTCGTCGCCGGTGATAGCGGTATTGACGATTCCCTGTCTGCTCATCCCGTATAAATCGCTCCACTGATAATTTTTATCCGGGATGCGCCATTCTCCCACCGGAAAGCACAAAAACTCTGTTTCTTCATAGGAATATTTCTGTAATCCTGCACCGCGCCGTGCCTGCGTTTCGGTACGGATACTGTCCAGCTTCTGTACATCTACGGTATACGCAGCATTTGCAAGCGCTGTTTTTTCCTGTGTGCAGCGATTTGCTTTATAGAAATACAAGACGAGTACAAAGACGGCGCAGATAAGCGGCGCAATCCATATCCAACGATACAAAAAGGAAGAGAAAACGGTGATCAAAAGCAATATAATAAAATAAGCGAGATAGTCAATCAGCAGTGTATCTGCGGTTTCACGGATGACGGCCAGGATATCCTGTTTGATCTCGTTTGCGGTAAGCTGTTCCTTTTTGGGATGCCGATCAAGAAACTCGTCTTTCATACAAGTGCCGCTCCTTTCGTCTTTGTGGGATTAAGATATCAATAACGTGAGTTCGATGAATTTCATTAAGAAAACTTTTTTAGTTAAAAGTTTTTGTGTGAGAGTTTGAGGAGGTGCTTTTTTCAAAAAGCATCTCCTCATCGAGCAGCATTGTGAAATCAATGTCCCGGCAGTCGTATCCCACGATTTTGAGTCTGTTTTGTCCTGCTTTGCATACGATGCTTTTGGTTTCATTGACGGGCTGTGTGTCGGAAGAACATTCGATGACTGTTGTCACATTGCCGTCATTATCAATATGTACGATTTTTGCCGTACCTTTTGAAAGCTGTAGAGAAAAATCGATGCGGATTTCCTGTTCTTCTTTGCATTCCTTTGTCCACAGTGTTTGCCGTCCGTCAAATTTTGCGGCAGTAAGTGAATACCCGCCATCGATGGGATTGAAAACGGAAGATTCCTTTGCATAATGGTCTTCCAGCTGAACAATTTTTTCGTCCGCATTGTATTCTTTTTTTGCAAAGTCATTGCTGCATGCTGTGAAAAGCAAGCACAATAGAAAAATCCATACAAGTATAAGCTGTTTCACAAATCCCCTATTTTTCATATCGCTGTTGTTTTGTCATTCCTTTTTTACAGTTGTGGTTTCGCGTGATTTTGCCGTTCAAGCATGCTGTGCTGAAATTAACACTATTATAACATGAAAATGTGAACGATTCTATGTTTTATGAATAAAAGAACGCTATTTTATAACCGTTGAATTAAAACAATCCACGGTTATATTTGAACTGTACGTAAAGCATTGGTACAAGACCGGCGAACAGACCGACAGACAAAATGACTGCGCCGATTGTTTCGGAATGGAAACATACTTGTGCGATGCCGGAAATACACAGGCACGCGCCGATGACGCATGTTCCGATTCCCATGCCAAGGCAGTATGCTTTCTGATTTTCTTTTGTCACACGTCGCCGCTGATACCAATGAATGGAAGCGATGTTTCCTTTCATATTGAATCCGCCAAGCAAAAGAAGGAGGATACCGAGTCCGAGCATGGGTATGACAGGGCGGATGGGCTTACACAACAGAAAGGCAAGCAAAAGTCCTCCGATTCCGATACAGGCGAGCAGCCCGATGATGATATGCTTCTGTGTGACGATGGTTTTGTTTTTTGATATGATTGTTTCCGCGTTATCCTTATCCGGCAGAAATTCTTTGATATCCACCTGAAAATAGGAAGCGAGCAGATACAGTGATTCATCACTGGGGAGCCCCAATCCGTTTTCCCATTTTGCGACCGCTGACCTGCTGATGTGAATCTCTGCCGCAAGCTTTGCCTGCGAGATGCCTTTCTGCGTCCGAAGTGTCCGTAATTTTTCTGAAAATTCCATGGTATAATCCTCCAATAGGAAATGTTTTATGTATGGATATAGTATAGCATAAACCGGGGGATTTTTCCATAAGTTTGGGTGTTACGTTTTCGGGTGACGCTGTTACTTTTGTGCTTTTTGGCTGTTTTCGCGTGTGATTGCTGTAACGGATGTGCGGTACGCGGCAGTATAGTACAAAAAGTTATAACACGACGACAATGGTACACTGTTATAAAAAGCAAAAAAAATATCGACTTTGATAATTTCTGTATCAAAGTCGGTATTTTGTAATGGTTGCGGAGATGGGATTTGAACCTCATGACCTCCGGGTTATGAGCCCGACGAGCTACCAGGCTGCTCTACTCCGCGATATTTTATTGTGTGCTCTTCAGAACACTTATATTATATCATAAAAAATTGAGAATGTCAATAGGTATCGGAAATTTTATGAAAATATTTTTTTGCAAAATCGCCGGATGTACACTGGGAGGTCTTGCAAACCGGATGAAAATATGCTACAATATAAAAAAACAATGAGATTTACAAAACAGGGAGAAGAGGAACACAAGTATGCCAAAACGAATTCTGACACCTACAGAAATGTATCTTTGCGACCATGCGGCGATCCAATCTTTGGCGGAATGCGGGGAAAACGGTTCCCGTATCCTGATGCAGCGCGCGGCAGACGGTGTATATGCGACGATCCGGAATCATTTAAAGGAGCACGTTGGGGAGGATTCCCGTGTTTTGGTGATATGCGGGAATGGCAACAACGGCGGGGATGGATATGCAGTCGCTGCGCTGTTTCTGCGGGACGGTATCTCTGTCGATATCGGTGTACCGGGAGAACTTGTGCCGGAAACAATGACAGAGGAATGCCGGTACCGATACAACGAAGCGGTATCATGCGGGGCTGTGATTTGCCCCAATGATGTATGGCAGACACGGGACTATACATGCTTTGTTGACGCGCTGTTTGGGATTGGCCTGTCAAAGCCCGTGCGTGCGGACGCTGCTGCTTTGATTGACGCGGTCAATGCGTATGCCATGCAGCACAAGACGCCTGTATTTGCCATTGATATCCCATCGGGAGTGGATGCGGAACGCGGGGCGGTACTGGGGACTGCGATTCGTGCTGCGGTAACGGTCGCGATTTCCAACTACAAGCGCGGGCATCTTTTCTATCCGGGAACGGTGTACTGCGGTCAGACGGTTCTTTTGCCGGTTGGAATTGCGGATACTGTGCTTGATCTACCAAAACCCGAAACATCCGATACCGCTTCGGCGGCGGATCCAGCAGATACGCTGAAGGGAACACATCCATCGATACCGATGTATATGTTAACAAAAGAAGACCTTACCTTATTGCCTGTGCGTGATCCCGCAGGGAACAAGGGGACGTTTGGGCGTGCCGTGATTGTTGCCGGGTGCAAAAACATGTGCGGCGCGGCTTACTTGTCTGCGCTTGCTGCCTATCGCAGCGGCGCCGGTCTTGTGGAGATTGTAACTGTGGAGGAAAACCGGATTCCGTTGCAGACACTGCTTCCGGAAGCGGTTTTATCGACATATGTCTCAGAAGGAAAGGGCGCTGTGACAGAAAACGCTGTGGTTGAGGCAGTTCTGTACCGTGCGCTTTCCCGTGCAGATGCGGTTGTCGTAGGACCGGGACTTGGCACCTCGGCGTCCGCACTTGCAGTAACACGCTATGTCCTGATGCATACCGCTGTGCCGACGGTGATTGACGCGGATGCGCTGAATCTGATTGCAAAAGACGCGGATTTGACGGCGCTGCTTGACCGCTGTGCCGCTTCGGTTCCGGTCATTCTGACACCGCATCCGGGGGAATTTTCGCGGCTGACAGGAATGTGCATGGAAGAACTGAAAGCTTCCTTTCTTGAAACAGCAGTGGAATTTGCGCGTGCACACCATGTGGTACTGCTTGCAAAGGATGCACGTTCTGTGGTGACAGACGGAGATCGTGTCTATCTCAACGGCTCTGGTTCTTCTGCGATGGCAAAAGGCGGAAGCGGCGATGTACTGACTGGAATTTTAGCGGCGCTTTTTGCTGCGCGGAATGTCACTGTAAGGGAAGAAAGCGGAAAAGAAGCCCTGCCGGTTTTAGAAACAGCGGCGCTTGGTGCGCTGATTCACGGACTTGCAGGTGAAGCGGCAGAGACGGTGCACGGTGCGTATGGCGTTTTAGCGCACGAAACCGCCGATGCGGCGGCGGACGTCCTTCGGGGGCAGGATTCCACGAATGACACGGCATTCCGCCAATAAATTTTGGAAAACCCCTTGCAAATTTCAGGGATTCATGATATACTGTTTCACAAGCAAGCCGCGATTCGTTTCACGGCAATGAAAGCGTATGGATGAATTCGTTTGCATATGCAATGTTCGATACGATGCAGAACTTTTTTGTTCTGCGTAAAAGAAAGAAGGGTACTTTCCGATGATTACAAAAACCAATATTCATGAAAACGGTCCGTTTCGGAGCATTCATTACCAGCAGTGCACGGAAGACGGAAAAGAAATGTCTCATGCAGGTATTGATACCAAGCTGACACGCTTTGCAGGCGGTTGGATTCCCACCATGACGGTAGGCGGCGTCGGCACGCTGCCGCAGTACCGCAGACAGGGCTGTGTCCGCGCGATGCTGGAAGATCTTTTGCCGCGGGCAAGAGAATTCGGCTGGTATGTCAGCCTTCTGCATCCGTTCTCCTTCTCCTACTACCGCAAGTTCGGCTATGAACGTGTTGCAGATACGGTTATTTGCGACATGCCGATGTCGGCGCTGGATTTTCTGCCACGATATCCTGATCTGATTCCGTTGGATGAAGCAAAGCATCCAGAAGATATTCTCTCCGTATTTGAGACGTTTTCAAAGAACCGCAACCTGACCTTCCAGCGCAGCGATATCGGCAATTTTAAGAAAAAAGACAGTGTGACTTATCTCTATTACAATGAAGCCGGCGTATGTGAAGGCTATGTCATCACACAAATTGACAACTATTACGATGGCATCAACCGCATGGTCTCCGTCAACCTGATTGTACATGAAATTGTGTATCTGAACAAGAACGCACTGATGCATCTTCTTTCTTTTTTACGGATGTATGAAGGGGAGCTGAAGACCGTTCATTTCCGTGATATCGGTATGACACCGGAGGTCGATTTGTGCTTCAAGCACTTCATGGATACCAAATATGACATGCATCCCGATATCATGGCGCGTGTACTTGACACGGAAGCAATGCTGCGTGCCAATGCCTATCCGACGGAGCACGGTGTATTTGTGCTGCGTGTGGAGGACAATCTGGAAACAGTACGCGGTACATATCGTGTGGAATATGAAAGGGGCAGCTGCGAGGTAGAGCTGCTTTCCGACACTGCCAAGGCGGATCTGACGGTGGGGGCGACCGCGCTTTCAAAGTTTTTCTACGGCACGGACGCTTTCTGCGACGAAACCGCCGCGTATCTGGACGGCGTGAAAATTGAAGGGAACACAAGAGATTTCTTCCGTGCATTTCCGAAGAGAATTAACGGACTTTACGAGCATTTTTAATGCCGCGATTGTTTTCTATTGCGGGCATTTTCATACAACAAACAAGTATCATTTATTTTATGATGAATAACGACACAATACCATGCGATTCCCTTGTGTATGCAGACAAGGGAAAACCGTTTACAATTTTACAGCTGACCGATATGCAGGTCATTGACGCAGCGCAGCAGCGCACACCAAGGAGGCTTCGGGCCGATGAAGCGGAAGCCTGGAAAACAGAATGTGTAGATGATTGCTGTTATGCACCGATCCGACGTGCGGTGGAAGCGTCAAACCCGAATATGATTATCATCACAGGCGATATTGTATATGGGGAATTTGACGACAGCGGCCGTGCACTGGACGGGATGATTGCGTTTATGGAATCTCTTGAAATCCCGTGGGCGCCGGTATTCGGCAATCATGACAATGAAAGCAGAATCGGTGTAAACGAACAATGCCGTCGGCTGGAAGCTGCGCCGCACTGTCTGTTTCACCGCGGAAATACGGACGGAAACTCCAATTATACCGTCGGAATCTGCGACAGAGATACAAACGGTGAAGCGGCGCTTGTGCGTATCCTTTACATGATGGATTCCAATACCTGTTTTGGCGGAACCGATCCGGCGATTGCACGCGTTTACGGCTTTACCGATGCACAGCGGAGGTGGTTTGCAGATACTGCCGCCGCATTGCAGGCAAATCAAAAGAAGTGTATTCCTGGCTTTGCATGCTTTCACATTCCGACCAGAGATTACATCCGTGCAATGATCGACGCTGGATATCAAACGGAAGACGACGGCGGCGCAGCGGGAAATTACATCATTGCCGGTACAAGTCCGGCAACGGAACATGACCGCGATATTCCGTCCCCCAACACCTGTGAGGATTCCAATCCGGAAACGGTATATGCTCCGGCACATCCCTGTGACAACGGATACAAGAATGAACGTATGCCGCTGGACAGTTTTCCCAAGACAATGTCAGAGCAGTTTGTATGCGCACATGTAGACGGTGTCTTTATGGGACACTGTCATCAGTGTCAGCTATCCGTGATGGGGCGTGACGGCATTCGTTACACCCACGGTGTCAAGACGGGAACCTACGATTATCACACGCGCGGGCGCATTGGCGGAACAGTGATTACGCTTTCGGCAGATAAAAACGCATTTTTCGTAAAAGGACTGTATATCTGAACCAGATGGAACTCGATCTTACGAGATCAATCAAACGATAACGGAGAATCAAATTCTATGACAACCTTAACAAAAACAACACTGCCCATTTGGTCGGCAGAGATGAACGGCACCTCCTCACTTCCTCTTTTATATGATATCTGGCGTCCTGACCCGGACAATGAAGGTCCTGCCTCCGATCTTGCGGAAGACGACGAGCTGTGGCTTTCCTACAGCGGTGTTTCCTCTGCATTTCCGTACAAAACACAGGACAATTATTCACACATGCTTCCAAAATTCGGTGTGGAGAGCTTTGTGCTTGAAAATGCGCATCTGCGTGCGACATTCGTTCCGAGCGCAGGCGGCAAGCTGTGGTCGCTTTATGACAAAGATGCGGACAAAGAACTGCTGTTTGCAAATCATGTTTACCGTCCGGCATATCTTGCGCTGCGCAACGCGTGGGCTTCCGGCGGTGTGGAATGGAACTGCGGTGCATTTACCGGACATCACCCCTACACCTGCTCCACGATTTTTACAGCGGTGCTGACGGAAAAAGAATCCGGCATCGGCTGTCCCGTGCTGCGTATGTATTCCTATGAACGCATCCGTGCGGTGACACATCAGATGGACTTCTATCTGCCGGAAGATGCGAAATTTCTGCACTGCCGTATGCGTGTGGTCAACGACAGCCAACGGGAAACGGCGATGTACTGGTGGTCCAACATTGCGGTCAAGTCCGATGACAAGGCACGCTGTGTCGTTCCCGCAGACGCTGCATACACCCCTGTAAACGGCAAGGTTTCCTGCGTGCCGATTCCGGAATACAACCATGTGGATGTTTCCTATCCGACACGCAATCCGATTGCAGTGGACTATTTCTTCAAGACCAACAAGAATTCCCGCTATTATACCTCCCATCTCGATGAAAACGGATACGGACTGGTACAGGCGTCCACATCCCGTCTGAAGGGCAGAAAGCTCTTTGTCTGGGGTCGCGGTCAGGGCGGCAAAAAATGGCAGGAATTTTTATCCGGCGACGACGGACACGGCGGATATCAGGACGGACGCTACTGTGAAATTCAATGCGGACTGGCGCACAGCCAGTATGAAGCGATTCCGATGCCGCCAAAGACGGCATGGGAATGGATTGAATATTACGGACCGATGCATGCCGACCCCGCAAAGATACACGGGGCATGGCACGATGCGCAGAACGAGCTGTGTTCCTGTCTGGAAGCGGCGGCACCGATTGCAGAGATGGAGAAAGAACTGCTTGATACCAAGGCGATGGCGCTGACTGCCGTTGCAGCGGTGATCTGCGGGGAAGGCTGGGCGGCACTTGAGAACATGCGCCGCGACCAGAAGGGTATGCCGCACATCTGTCCGCATCTGGACTTTGGCGTCACAGGAGAAGACCAGCGGATGTGGGAGCATCTGCTTCTGACCGGTTCTTTAAACGACGGCACAGACGACGACAACGCAGCGCCGCTTTCCTATCAGCGCAGAAACGAATGGATTCAGCGGCTGAAAAAGGCGGCTGCCGGTCCTGACCGTTATTACTGGAAGACGCACTACATGCTTGCCTGTGCTTATATGGCGGACGGAAAAATAGAAGAAGCGGAAGACGCCATTGAAAAATCCTGTCTCTGCCGCACAAATGCATGGAATACCTATGCACGTGCAGAGCTTCTCCGGATTCAGGGAAATAACCGTGCTGCCGCGGAGACAATGCTTTCTGCTGCCGGTATGGCGAAAAATGATCTCTCCCTCTGTAAGATGACGGCGCGCATGCTGATGCGTGCGGAGATGTGGCAGGTGCTCTACGACTATACATCTTCTCTGAATGCGGAACAGAAGCGGCTGCACCGCATCCGTTTCTACCGTGCGCAGGCGGCGGTCAAGCTTGGCTACCTTGACGAAGCGGAAGCGATTCTGTACGAGGATGGCGGTCTTGAGATTCCTGATATTCAGGAAGGGGAAATTTCGATTACCAATCTCTGGTTTGAGCTGGAAGAAAAGAAAGCGCAGCGTGACGGCAAGGTCTTTGACAAAAACACGGCAAAACCGCCGATGGTATTTGACTTCCGCATGAACGTATCAGACTGATGGAACGGTTATTTTCTGCTTTCATGAAAAGGTATGCTTTATGTGCCGGTAAAAAAATCAAAAATTTCTTTACAGCCCCTTGAAGAAAACGGAAATCTATGATATACTAATACTAAAGGTATAGAAATACCGACAGAAATTTATGATACCAAATGGTATGGATCATAAACTGAAAATTTTTTGGATAAACAAGGAGAAACAAAATGGCAAACGACAAGATCAAGGTTGCCGTCATTGGCTGCGGTACGATTGCGAACAGTGCACATATTCCGTCCTACATGGCAAACGACACCTGTGAAATCAAGTATTTCTGCGATATCATTCCTGAGCGTGCAGATGCTGCTGTCGAAAAGTATGGCTGCGGCACAGCGGTTTACGACTATCATGAAATTCTGAACGATCCGGAAATCGAAGCAGTTTCCGTCTGCACGCCAAACAAGATGCATCCGGTCATTGCAATCGATTTTCTGCGTGCCGGCAAGAACGTTCTCTGCGAAAAGCCTGCTGCACGCACCTATGCGGAAGCACTGGAAATGCAGAAAGCACAGCACGAAACAGGAAAGGTTCTGAACATCGGTGTTGTTAACCGTTTCAACGAAAATGTCAACAAGATTCGTTCTCTGATTAAAGAAGGTGCCCTGGGCGAAGTATATCACGTCTATGTTTCTTTCCGTGCACACAGATCCATTCCGGGTCTTGGCGGTGCATTTACCACAAAGGAAATTGCAGGCGGCGGCGCACTGATTGACTGGGGCGTTCACTACCTCGATATCGTCATGTACTGTACCGGCGACCCGCAGCCGCTTACTGTTTCCGGCAAGGCGTTCTGCAAGCTGGGCAAAGACATGAAGAACTATGTCTATGAATCCATGTGGTCTGAAATGACAAAGGATGTGGAAAACGGAACCTACGACGTCGATGACTCTGTCACCGCATTTGTTCGTACCGCAGGTCCGACCATCACGCTGAACGGCGCTTGGGCGCAGAACATTGGTATTTCCGACTGCTACATCGACTTTTTGGGTGATAAAGCGGGTATTCGTCTCAACTACGGCGGCGGCTTTACCATGTGGGGTACTGCTGACGGCAAGCTGACAAGCGAGTCCATCAACACCAACACCTATCCGATGTTCCAGTGTGAAATCGACTCCTTCTTAAAGTGCATCCGCACAGGCGAGAAGCTCCCGTCTCACATCGACCAGTTTGTCATCACCTCCAAGATGATGCAGGCAATGTATGATTCCTCTGAAGCAGACAAGGAAATTGATCTGCGCTGAGAAGGATTTCCTTTTTGAAACGAAACATAACATCATGTGGGTTCGATGAGGAGGTGCTTTTTGAAAAAAGCACCTCCTCAAACTCCTCCGCAAAAACTTTTAACGGTTAAGAATAAAACAGCCGTCTCTGTGTGCGATTGGTACAGAGACGGCTGTTTTGTTTATAGAACTGCGGATATTTATTTTTAATAAGATTCTATTACGAGGCTTTGGTACTGTAAGAATACCGTTCTCCTGCGATAACGTCGTAGGTGAAGAGCTTATGTCCGTTTATAAAGGATGCGGCGGCAGAGGCAGCATCGATATTCTTATGAAGGCGTATATTGTAGTAAGGGATAGCGTGATAATACTGTTCTAAGAACTGTGTATAGCGTGTTCTGGGGGCGCCGATTAACTGTCCGACACCGTTTAAAAGGTTATAGGACGGAATGCTGTTATCACTGCCTTTTTGCAGCATGGAACTTTCTCCCAAATCAAAGTTTGCATATACAAGGAACGGTGTGGAATACAGGCGTTCATAATCCGCTTCATCGTAGGTACCGACCATACCGGACTGCACATAGGCGCCCATATTTGCGCCAAGCGTTGGTAAGTGGTCGCCGAACCAAACGAGTACGGTATCGCGGTCACGGTTTTTCACGTATGCCGCAAGCTTGCCAAGGGCTTCATCTGCGTGGGCAACACCCTGTGTAAAGTTCTGTACGGCATTCTGGACGTCTGCATCGAAGGCACTGTTCTGGGCAGTAATGGAATAGTCTGTGTATTTATTGGTATACGGCTGGTGATTTTCCATACTGATACCATACAAAAAGACCGGTTTTTGTACTGCTTCCTGCTCCAGATACCAGATGAGCGCATCGACGAAGGTATCGTCGGTGATTTGTCCGCCGTCTATGGTGACGTTGAGTGTACCTTCTTTGCCGAGTGCATAAATTTCATCCTCAAAATACAGGTTATCGATGCCGATTTTCGGATATGCAGTTTTGCGGCAATAGAAGGAAGCGTTATAAGGATGAATTGCCGCTGTGGTATACCCCAAAGACTGATAGATAGAGACGTAGCTGTCTGTCGATTTGGTAATGTACTGCCATGGAACGCATCCGGACGGCAGATAATCTGTGGACAGTCCGGTCAGAATCTCAAATTCCGGACGCACGGTGCCGCCGCCGAAGCCTGTTGTAAAGAAGCGTCCGGAAACTGTGCCTTCTTCTTTGCACAGTCTTCTGTAATTGGCAAGCGGATCGGCGGAAAATGTGGTTCCGGGCAGAAGGGTAGGGTCCCAGAAGCTTTCACTCAAAACGACAATGATATCGGGAGAAGAAAAGGTATCGTCTGCCGCCTTGTCCGTGCATCCGGAAAGCAGGCTTATGATGGCATCCTCGGAATAATCTTCCGGTTTTTGGATGTTTGAGGACAGGATATTAACGGTAAACGCGCCGAAAAATCCGTTTGCGGAATAATTGGAGGTTTGCAGCGCCATATCCTCCAGATACAGGGAATGGCGATTGAGCAGCGATGTGATTTTTTGCGGGGTAGAGACAGCTGTAAACATCAAGATTCCGATGACTGCCAGCATGGGTAGCCGGATGAGGGCACCGAGCGGCAGAGATGCGCCGGAAAAATAAACGACAACTGCCATGATGACGACAAAGCCAATCAATGCAGCATACAGCAAGGGGAACGGCACTGTGATGAAGTGCAGAAGCTATCCAACATTACCGGCTTGCTCAATGAGATCCCACGGATAAAAATAGTCACCGGTCATGGCATATTTAAGGTAATTGACATAGGAGAGAATGCCGCAGCCGCCCCCAAAGACAAGCACTGCGATCCATCCCTTTTTACACAGACACAGAACGCAGACCCAGATGAGGTACAAAACGGCAAGATCAAACAGAACTACGGGGGTCCGCTCTATGAAAAAGGTTGCAAACCGGGCTTTGTTTGCGTAATGGATGTACTCCATCATCAAAAGACAATATATGGGAAGAAAAGCGATGATCAACCAACCGCAGACACGAATGCATAGGGACAGCGGTTTTTGTTTGATTGCATGGGGCGGTTTTACGGTATTTGGGGTATAAAGCAGTTTTTTGATTTCAGGTGTCTGCATGGGAATCCTCCGTTTCTGCGGTTTCACCGAAGACCTCTGTATATGCCTGGAACCATGAATAGGCACCGCCTGTAACGGCGTCACGCAAATCGTCTGTGATTTGTTCGGTATCGAGAACCCAGGTGTTTCCTTCGTCGGTCAGAACCAGCGGAAGAACAGCGCGGAAGGTCCCTTTTTCGGCGGTATCGCTGTTCAGCTTATCAAGCGCCCATGCGGTGATTGCAGAAGCAGCATTTTTATCTGAGAAGGTACTGTCAGCATACACGGAAATCAGTGCTTCATTAAAAAGGGACATTAAGTCAAAGCCGGTCACGTCTACTGTGACCGCACAATGGGTGTTATCTTTGCTGCGTACTCCAACAATTTGATACGTCAGGCGGCGCATGGTGAACATTTCCATATCGGACAAAGCAGTGATGTCGCCGCCCATAATCTCTTTCATTTGGGTCTGATCACATGCGATGACGCGGTCAAGGATATCTTTGGCTGCTTTTTCCTGTGCCTGTACGCCGCAGGAGGTAAGCAGCAATCCAAAGACGAGGAGCAGGACGATCCATATTCCGGCACGGGGTGGGGAGACGGTATGTGGATGGGAGCGAGAATGAGGAATACAGTGTATAGGGGTGTAAAATTTCATGTAAATAACCATAGCTTTCGACAAGCGAAAGCTTCCTCTCTTTACCGGAATGCTTGCTTTCCGTTGGAATCTGTGGGTGGTTTTGCGCAGCAAAATCGTTGCTTTTAAAGCAACGAAAACCACAAAACCCGCGTGAAACTATTTTTCCACGCGAATGACCTTTCATGACCTTCACGGAACTTGCAGGGGTTATGAAATCTTAAGATGATTCTATGTTTATTATATCATGAAAGCGGTGTCCGAATCAAGTATGTTTTTGGAATAATTTATGAAGGTCTGTTCTCGGTGTCCGGTAGTACTCGCAGATATCCGCATAGAAAGGGGCTGTTGCAAGTTGAAAACTTGCAACAGCCCCATGGTCATATATATGAACAACATGTCTATTCATTGACAGGATTCTCTATAAAAAAACATAATTTATTCAGAAAATGTGAATTTTATGAAAACAGATTGACAAAATTGGATTTGTGCGTTATAATTATTTTAATATGGAACCATCCTAATGGAAAAGACAAAAACACCAACGCATGCAATGACGAATTCCAAAGCAGCAAGCTTTGCGGCGCTTTCTGCCGCAAATGCAAACAGAAAGCAAGCATTCCTAATTACGAAGAAAGAAAATGGGGCTGTTGCATATTGAAAATTTGCAGCAGGACGTGATCACAGCGTGATCCGGATTCGGTGTTTTCACTGTGGATTTTTTTAATGTACAGCGAAAAGGCGCATTTTACAGGTTGGAACGGCCCTGTTATCATAAATATCAGAAAAGGAGAAATACTTCATGAAACGAATTCCATATTTATTGCTGGCGTGTCTTACGCTGGCGGCGGTGGCATCCTGCGGCGATTCAAATACTTCCGATGACAAAACAGTCAATACGCAAAACACAGGCACTTCTTCTATGACAGACAATGCAGCGGAAACAGAAGAAGTTTCTCTTCTGGAGGGGCTTGGTGACCGTGATCTCGGCGGTATGGTCTATACCATTTTTGACTGTAATTCTCATCCGGATTTACAGATTAACATGCCAGGAGATGAGATGAACGGCGATGTGGTCAACGATGCACTGCTTGCCCGTGATATCCATCTGGAAGAAAAATACAACTGCGATATTCAATATTTCCAAGAGAATGCCATTGGGAAGCTGAAATCCATGGTGACAGCAGGCGACGACGAATGGCAGATGATCATTGCGGAAATGACCGTATTGAACGGTCAGGCAACATCCGGTATGCTTGCCAACATGTGTGCAATGCCGCATATGGAAATGGATAAGCAATGGTGGAATCCGCTGCTCTACGACACCATGCGCCTGCATGATGCGATGTATTTTACTTCCTCCGACATTGCGCCCGGTATCTATCAGATGCCGACCTGTCTGTTTTTAAACTTGAAGCTGTACAAGGATTATGATTATGACTTTGATATCTATCAGTCTGTCATTGACGGCACATGGACGACAGAACAGCTTCGTACTATGATCCATGGAATGGACAGTGATTTGAATGGAGACAACAAATTTACCGTATATGACGACTTTTTGGGTCTTGCAATGCATCCGGACTCCTCTGAGGCAGTGCTGACAATGCTGATTGGTCAGGGTGTGAAGATGTCCACGGTAACGGAAGACGGGGAGTCAATTGAGTCTAATCTGTTACGGGATGAACACGCGGTAGAAGTAATCAACAAAACGACGGATCTTTTCAAAAAAATCACGTATGAAAAGGATATCAACGATTTCTCCAATATCTTATTTGAAGAAAACCGTGCGCTGTTTATGGTACACAAGTTGGAATCCGCTGCAACGCACCTGCGTGATATGGAAGAAGACTATCTGATCCTTCCTGCGCCGAAGTGGGATGAAAAGCAGGATGCATACTATTCCTATCTCTCACCCTACGGTTCCTGCTTTATCGGTCTGCCGCAGACCGTTTCCGGAAATGAAAATTACGGCTTCCTGACAGAAGCACTGGCACGCTATTCTCATCAGCATGTCCGCCCGATTGCGTATGAACTGGTTTATAAACAGAAAGACAGCCGTGACCCGCGTACTGTAGACATTCTTGACATTTTAATGAATGGTTTGTATATTGATTTTGAGTCCCTGTACGACTTTGGCACACTTAACAGCTCGCTTGTACAGGTGCTCTATAACAATAAACCGTTGGTTTCTACGATTGAAAAGCGGCAGGCTGCTGTGGATAAGGCGATTGCCAAATTTATTGAAAACTGGACACCGGCTGAATAACGGCTATGGCGTTTTGCCGGTACCGGCTGAAGCGCAGAAAAAATAACCTTGCGGTATTACGCCTTTCATGTGAAAATAAAATAAAATCATTAGGGCTGCTGCAAATTGAAAATTTGCAGCAGCCCTGCTTTTGTTTTGCAAAGATAAAGATAGTATGAAGAAAACAGATAAAAAGTTTTGGTCAAGCTTTTTCAAAAGCTTGCGCAGTGAAGGGCGCGCAGCCCTTCTGTTTACGGTCACGTTTGATTTTTCCGTATCAAACCGATTTCCGGGGCAAGTGTACGTTTGACTTTGTAGGAAAGGTATGCGTTATCAATCATTTCCATTGCGCCGCCGATGACAGGCTGTTCGGATAGCTGGTCCTTCTGATTGATGAGTGCCTGTGCGATGAGATTGGTACCGGGGGTTTCTTCCTGACGAAGGACGGCGTCGGGGGTATCAGGCGCGTGCGGTACGGGATTCAAAAACAGCTTGATGACACGGCTGCAGGGGGTTTCCAAAAAATCGACGCGCAGGATGCACACGGGGCGTTCATCCTCATCTGTGGTGAAGCGGCAGGCGGCAGCAATCCGGAACGGAATTCCGCAGAAGGAACAGGTACTGCGCACACTTTTTGTAATTCCTGCAGAGAAGACATGGGTATCCTCCTGCTCTCGGTATGTGACAAGCAGCTGCTCGTCTCCGTCAGAAACAATCTTTGTAAAAGACAGAGAAACAAACCCCTTTGTATATGCGTTTTGTATTGCTTGCAGAATGAGCGGCAGAAGACCGATGGAAGCGGCACTGGAATTGCTGATTTCTTTGAAGATGGCTGCATCGGACGGAGAGGGGGCGGCTGTGTCTGCTGCATTGGGGGAGGAGGGGGGAGTGGGAGTGGGGACACAGAAGGTCTGATCTAAAAACGGCGCTGCTGTGTCGGGAAGACGAACTGGCTGACGCACTTCCTGCATTTTTTCTGCGGTATCTGATTTTTGCATTTCAGGATTTGGATGATGATGGAACAGGGATGTGATTTGAGACAGAAACGCTTTCGGTTCTGCTTCTTTTCCTGACGATTCCTGTTTATCGGCGGCAGCCTTTGCAGTTGGCGTCGGAGCAGGGGCGGAAGACGCAATTTTGGCTTTGGTTTCGGCAACATGCAGCTCCTCTTCTGTGTGTTCACAGATTTGGAGGCAGGCAAGACAGAAGTCCTGATATGCTTTTTGTACTTTTACAGATTGGATATCTGGAATACTGTTCTCTGTCAGGATGGCATGAGAGGTCGGTGTGCTGAAAAATTCGGCGGTGATTGCGTAGTATGGACTCTGCTGAAACAGCTCATCGTTTCCGGCATTGGAGACGACAACGACGTCGGTGTCGGGGAAGATAAGGACATTTTGTCCAAGCATACCGTTGAACAGCCACATATGCGGTTTACCCTTCCGTCCGACCCAGATTTGATATCCGTAATCATAATCTCCGTATTCTGCGGGGGCTTCTACCTGTGCAGTGACGGCGTCTTTTATATACGCAGCGTCGATAACGGGAATTTCCGTGGGATTGGGACCGTCTGTTTTCCAGACGCCGCCATGCAGGACAAGCAATCCCAGCTTTGCCATATCCTCCTGACGGAGGTACAATCCCCATCCGCCCTTTTCAATGCCTGCCGGGCATGTCTCCCAAAAGAAATCGGTGATACCCAGCACACCGAAAAGGCGTTTTTCCGCAAACTGCGATAAGGTCATACCGCTTTTCCGGCACACAATGGCAGAAAGGAGGTACGTATTTAAGCTGTTATACGAAAATGTCGTTCCGATTTCACCGCTGATAGCGGAACCCAAAAAACATTTGACCCAATCCTCGTTTGTATGACATTCGATTTCATTGAAGACAATCCCGGAACGCATTGTGAGCAGGTCGCGTACACACAGGCTGCCAAGACGCATTTTTGTCATTGCGGTGACGCGGTCTGGGAACAGATCAACGATTTTATCTTCCACAGACAACACACCGTCACCTACCAAAATACCAATACAAAGAGAAACGATGCTTTTACATGCGGAAAATGTATATTTGGGAATGCGGACATCCTGTGCGCCGAATGCGGCTTCGCAGACAATGGTTCCATGGCGCAGAACAGTGACCGCATGCATACGCAGCTGCGGATTGCTATGGAGCTGTCTTAAAAAAGCTGCCAATGCGGCAGAAGAAATCCCTGCGGACTCCGGTTTGCAGCGCGGAAGCTCCTGTTTGGGATTTTCGGAAAACACGGGCTTCCCTTTTGTAGGCTGTAAGAATGCCTGTGTCGATTTATCAGGATCAAACAAACGGGACAATAATGTGACGGAACGGTTGACGGCATTGAGGTTCATGCGTAATATAGCTCCTTTTGCATCGGGTATTTCATGTTCATATAAGGTTGAGCCGATGATTGACACGGCGGAACTGCAATTTTGCGGAAAGGCAATTTTGCCGGAACTGCATTTCTGCTGATACGGCAAATTTTTTATATAAATCATTGTACCCAATCACTTTTACCGCAGCATCACAGAAATGTAAATTTTTTGTGAGACAAACGAGACTTTTTAATGATACCTTGCGTAAATTCCGAGCAGGGATATGAGCGACAGGTATGCATGTGCTGCAATTTCACCGCCGGAACCGAGCATCCAGCCGCAGTTTTCTGTTTCTGCCATCATTTTTTGTGCGGAACGGTAAATTTGGAGCGGTTCTGCTGTCGCGCACCATGCGGCGTCAAGTCCGCCGACGATACACAAAGGGGTTTCCTGCCATGTATGGAAAAGTGCTGCGGCGTTTCCTTTTGCATACCAGCCGTCTGCATGTTCTTCTAAGGCATACTCCGGCGTATGATCCATCCGGATAAAGGGCATCTGATGGGGGCGGCATTCTTCATATCCGCCGACCGCGCAGACGGCGGGGGATGTTTCTGCGATACGCTGTGTTTCCTTTTTTCCGCACAGAACGACCAGAGCTGCACCGTCCGGCAAGCTGCTTTCTGCGGCTGCAAGCATTCTTGACAGAGAGGATACGCAGAAACGGCGAGCATCCAGAATGACGACATCTGCCTTTGTGCGTTCACGCAGGGAAATCATAGTATCGGCGTAATGTTCCGGGGTATCCCAGAGCTGCGGTCCGCGCCGCCAGATCAGCTGTTCTGCCAAGGTATCATTGATAAACGGTTCAAACAGCGTTGGGCGCGGATTCTTTTCTTTCTTTTCAAGAACCGATAAAAAATGTTGATAATCAGGTTTTGACATGATTATGACCATATCTTCGCATGTTCAGCATGGCTGAACATGCGAAGGGCTTCCTTTCCTTTTTTGATTTTGAAAATTTATTTTGGTTTTATGGATATACAGCGTTTGATATAGAAGACTGTGCTGTATCTGTACTGCGGAAGGGAAAATGACGAAAGAAAGGGCATCCGGCCGCGGTCGGATGCCCCTTATGTTCATATTCGGAACGAGACGTTATGCCTTGTTCTTCAATTCTTCCTGTTTGACGCGGACACACTGACGATAAATCATATCCATGGTTTCATCTACATCAGCGGTATTTTTGACACAGTATTCCAATGTTTTGCCGTTTTTCAAAACGATTTTAAGGACATCAACCTTGATGGTTGCTTCCTTGCCGTCTACCATTTTGAAGGTGACCTCCTGCTCATCGAGGCGGGAAGAATCCAGCTCTTCCCATGCAAAATGCAGGTTCTCTTCGACGCAGTCGTCCTTTAAAAGGGAGAACTTTCTGGAGAGGATACGGAGACCGTCATTGGTGAAATTGATGAGAAGACCGCAATAAAAACCATTTCTGTACTTTAAGTCCTTACCGCGTTTGACAGGGGTTTCTTCTGTGCGGGTAAAATCAAAGCCGCCGAGGATTACTGCCGGATGAAGCACCTCATAACGGCGCGGGAATTTGAACTGCTCAGATGCATCGGCTTCGATGGTATTCATTTTACTGGCAACGGCACCGTCAATATCATCATCCTTCATGCCGGAGGTGAGGAAGGCAATGGTCCAGATGACGCCAGCAATTGCAATTACAATACCGATCATTTTGGTAGAGTAGTTCATCAGAATTGAGAGAACCGCACCGATAACGATAATCGGCAGTCCGGCAATCCACAGCTTACTTGCTGGCTTGAAATACTTTTGGTTCTTTGTGTAATCCATAAGGATCCCCTTTCTTGTGATTGAGAAAACGGCGTAAGCAGGGGGCGTTTCGATTTTATGCTGTTACGCGTGTCTTCTCATCTTTATACTTTATTCTTATTCATTATTATACCACGGCACGTCAATATCGTCAAGAGGTTTGTTTATTTTTTTCTGTCACAAAATGCAAAGTTTTTGTCAAACGATTGGAAAGCTGGCGCATGGAAATGCGACAGCCTCTTATGGCGCAGTTATGAATACGAGATGAAAAAGTCATGAATTTGTCTTTTTCTGGAAAATCTCTTGACATTATGGTTGGTGTGTGATATAATTAAAGCACCGCAAGAAACGAACAAATGTTTAATAATCAGAGAGGCATTGAGAACAAATGAATGAAACTGATGCGATATGGAAAAAACTGCTTTCAAAAGCAAAGAGCGGTGACTATCGGTCAATCAAGCTTTACTACGATCTTTTGGAAAAGAAGGAGAAGGCGCAGAATGCCGATTCAAACAAACAGGAGGTGATGCAGTTATCCGCCATCAGGCGTGCCGTATTTGGTGACAGCGCGTGGAAGGAAGCCATTGCAGCGTTATTAAAGGAGCAAGCTGAAGAAACGGATACGGCGGAATCCGATTTTGAAAAACAAGGGGAGGATACAGATTCGATGCAATAATTTTTGTGCTGCACATACAGCCGTAACACATGTATATGACAAAACAATGGCAGTAACGACGCTTTTTTTGAAAAATCATCTGCAGGCAGGCGCGGACAGAGAGGAAGAGCAAGTATTCCTAATCAGAAAGGAAATCCCTTTTATGGACATCAAAGGGATAGCATCATGATGAAACCGATTCCATTTCAATTCAGCGAAAAACACCGGTTATATATGCAGCGTGCACGCATCTGCACACTCAATGTAGCGGAAGGCGCGGTTCGTTCCGGGAAGACGGTCGATAATTTGTTTGTATTTGCGCATCTTCTGGATTTTTCAAGGGATCGTCTGCATCTGGCAACTGGAGCGTCTGCAAGGCAAGCAAAAGCCATTCTCGGAGACGGAAACGGGTTTGGTCTTGAATGGATTTTTCAAGGGCGCTGTCGCTGGGCACCGTACAAAGGTGCTGAGGCGCTGTTTGTCAACACCACGGCCGGTGAAAAAATAATATTGTTTGTCGGCGGAAAAAATGCGGATGCCTACAAAAGAATCCGTGGATTAAGCATTGGAATGTGGATTGCAACGGAAATCAATCTGCATCATCCGACGATGATTCGTGAAGCATTTTCAAGGCAGATTGCGGCAAAGGATCGGCATATCTTTTGGGATTTGAATCCGGAATCACCAGGAGCTGTGATTTATCGAGATTATCTTGACCGATATGCAGCGCAAAGCGCTGCCGGTACACTGGAAGAGACGTTTTATAACTATGAGCACTTCACGATTTTTGACAATTGTACCATCACGCCTGCACGCATCCGGGAAATTACAGCACAATATGAGGAAGGCTCATTATGGTACCGTCGGGATATTCTTGGTGAACGATGTGCTGCGGAGGGAATGGTTTATCCGCGTTTTGCAGAGAATCCAGATGCATTTCTGGTGGAAAAAGACGAAATCGGTCCGCTTGCATTGATTACAGTGGGAGTGGATTTTGGCGGGAACCGTTCCAAGACGACCTTTGCCGCGGTGGGGTTTTCTCCCGGATTCCGATATATGACGGCGCTTTGCGATGCAAAACTTGACAATCATATGGGAGAGGTGACCTCGGAAGACGTCAATGCTGCATGTGAAGCGTTTCTTCTGCGTGTGGCAAAGGATTATCCCGGGGTACCGATACGCTATGTGTTCTGCGACAACGAAGCACAATATCTGATTCATGGACTGAAACGTGCGCAAAAACAAAGGCGCACGATTTCTAACACCGATAAACGAACAAACATTCCGTTTCCGTCGATCACAAATGCAAGGAAGCGTCCAATTCACGAACGAATACGCTGCGAAACCTCACTGCTCGCCGCAGGGCGTCTGCGTCTGACGCGGGATTGTCCGCTGCTGAGAGTGGGACTTTCCGGTGCGGTATGGGATGCTTCCAAAGAAAAGGATGTACGGCTTGACAATTTTACCTCGGATATTGACATTCTTGATGCCTTTGAATATGCGTTTGAGCAGTACATGGAAAAACTGGTTTCCGGCGGCAGCCTCGCCCCTGATTCAACCGAAACGGCAGGCAGTATGCTTCTATCACAACATGATTCATTTAAGGAGTGATCAAACTTGAAAACACAACGCGATACCGTTCTGCATTTTCTTTATCACCGATATGGCAGCGCGCCGGATACAGCGGTTTACGAGGCGATTGACACGGCGCGGGACTGGTGGGCGGGACGGTATGAGCCGTTTCACGTATTTACGGAAACAGGGCAGCATATGAGTCCGATCCGGCGTGAGATGTACAAAATGGGGATGGCAAAGAAAATTTGCGAGGACTGGGCGACGATATTGGTCAACGACCGCACAAATCTGCGGTGTGATGATGCGCAGACAGCAGCGGTATTATTTGGCGACCGGTTTGGGGTGGGCGGTATTCTGACGCACGGGAATTTCTGGGGACGGCTGAACACGCTGACCGAAGAAACCTTTGCGCTGGGGACCGGCGCTGCGGTGGCACATTTTACCGATGCCGTATGCGGGGAAGACGGGTTTATGACGTCTGCCGGTGCGATGGAGCTGTCCTTCTGCACAGCGGATCAGATTTTTCCCATGCGTTGTGAGGGAGGAGAAGTGGTATGCTGTGCATTTCTCGGTACATGGAGCGGAAAACGCCCGGAACGGGTGCCAAAGGACGTTCCGTTATTATTTCTCACCGTACATGAAAAAATCCGACGCGGGAAATTGCTCTCATGGAAAGTGGAAAATTATCTGATTGCTGTGGACGGATCAGAGACTGGACGTGCTCTGCCGCTGCCGGGCGGTATTCTAAAATCATTTTTCTCACCTGTACCGCTGTTTGCTCTTTTAACGCCGAATCTGGTTCCATGTGAGAGTGTTCTCAGGGAAAATGGGATGGGCGCTTCCGTCTTTGCCTCTGCATATGACAACCTGAAAGGCGTTGATCTTGCGTACAACAATTTTTGCCGCGATCTGTTTTTAGGCGGTAAGAAAGTATTCTTAAATCAGAATCTTGTACAGGAAGATGCATATGGGCGCAGAATTGCACCGGACGATGTGGCGCAGCAGCTGTTTATGACGGTGGGGGATGGGGATCTTGCTGCGGACACGATGATTATGGAACACAATCCGCAGCTGCGTGCCGAGGAAAACACTGCCGCTGTACAGGCACAACTGGATTATCTGTCGTTTAAGGTGGGATTTGGCACGCGGCATTATCGATTTTCCGGTGACACAGTTGTCACTGCAACACAATATGCGGGCGACAAACAGGAATTATTACAGCATGCAATGAAGCACTATCTGCACATGGAATGTTTTCTGCGGTGTCTGACAGACATGGCGTATTATTATGCATCTTGTCTGTGCGGTTATATGCTTGCGCCGCTTGGACGGATTACGGTTGACTTTGACGACAGCTTCTTTATTGATCCGACGGCAGAACGAGAACGTGATTTGCGGGAAGTTGCCGCCGGTCTGCTTTCAAAATGGGAATACCGTATGAAATATTATGGGGAAAGTGAAGACGCGGCAAAACACGCATTGGCATCGTTATAACAAATACAGCAGGGAGGATGGTTGAAATGAAAGAACAGGATGAGATGAAAACAGAGCAGAACACAACAAATGCAGAACTGGATACGGGGACATTGACGGAGGACGCCAGGGACGGTTTGGGGATGCAGTCGGGACAGGAGCAGGAGTCAAGTGAGACGGCGGCTGAAGACGCAGCACTTTCTGAGCATCGTGCGGCGCTTCGGAAAATGCGCGCTGCAATGGCAGTGGATGAACTGCTTGCGCACAGCGGCGCAAGAGATTCGGATGTGGTACGGACGCTTTTGAACGTACAAACGGATGCGATCCCATTTGATGGGGATGGGGTTCCTGACATTCGTGCATTAAAGGAAAAGCTTCAGCGTTTGAAACGGGACTGCGGGTATCTATTTCGGGAGAATGGGTACGGTTTATGGGATACAGGAACCGAACGGTCGGCATTTTCCTCCAATGCCAGTTCCGCTACCGGAATGAATGTCAGTTATGCGGCGGAAGCGGATGACGATGCACTGTCCGATGAAGCATATTACAGAAAAAAGCGAAACGAACGGCATTAATTGGGGCGATTCCTTAAGCAACCAATGTTGTCCGGTTTAAAGTTTTTTGAAAAGGGTTTGGGGAAAATCTTTTTTAGAGGAAAAGTTTTCCCCATAAATTCATCGAACGCACACGATTTCATGAAAAAAAGGAGAACGATTCTATGGCAAATCAATTTGTAACACTGAAAGAAATTGCTCGCACAGCGCTGCCGCATCTGATGGACAACCTTGTCTTTCCGCGTTTGGTACACAACGACTTTTCGGATGTGTTTGCCGCCAAGCAGGGGGACACCATCCAGATACGGAAGCCTGTCAACTACACAGCACAGGAATTCAAGCCGGAAACAGGTGTTGTGACACAGGAGGTGCTGGAGGACAGTGTTGAAGTAAAGCTTGACAAAATTGCGAGCGTCGACATTGAAGTATCTGCGCTGGACGCCGCGCTGAATTTTGACTCGGTCGACCGTTTATTTGTCAAGCCTGCGGCGATTGCGCTTGCGGAAAAGATCAATGCGGACGGACTTGCATTATACCGTGATATTCCTGCCTGTGTGGGAGATGCGGGGACGACGCCGTCTTCTCTTGCAGACCTTGCTGCGGTTCGCCGTGCGCTGAACGATGCACGAGTGCCGAATGCTCCGCGCTATGCAGTTTGGGACACGGCTGCCGACACCGCATTTGCGACGATTCCGGCATTGGTCAATGCGGAAAAATCCGGTTCTACAGATGCACTCAGAGAAGGTGCGCTTGGCAAAGTGTTCGGCATTGAACATTATATGAGCCAGGCTGTGTGCAGCCACAGAAGCGGAATTACTGCTGCTGCCGGCGTCACAGTGAACGGTGCTGCAGCAGAAGGAAGCAAGACCATTTCCATCAAGGGCTCATCTATCACGGGGCATCTTTCGGCGGGAGATATCCTGTGCATCAATGGCTGCAAGTATACGGTATGTGCCGACACAGCCGATGCAGTATCGAATGCCATTTCCAATATTCAGATTTCACCGGCTGCACATGCAATGAAGAATGGAGATACGGTGAATCTGATTGGCTCTCACACGGCAAATCTTGCATTCCATCCGTCTGCGTTCGCATTTGTATGCAGACCGCTTGCGATGCCTGCCGGTGTAGAATCCTATGTTACAAGCTTTGACGGTATTTCGCTGCGTGTGGTACGCGGCTATGATATGGTCTTCAAGCGTGAAATGCTGTCTATGGATGTGCTTTACGCATATAAGACGGTATATCCGGCGCTTGCCGTCCGCTGTCTTGGCTGATGATATGATGATACGATGGAGATAGGACAGGACACTCAAATGACGGAAATTGGTAAAAACGGTTCTGGCTATGGAGCGTATGAAAGCTACTGCGTCGATCATGGGGATGTTCCGGATGCTGCTACCTTTGACCGATACAATCGGATTGCTTCCTGCATGGTGGATTTTCTCTGCGGCCGCGGGGTAGATGCAGAAAATTATTATGTTCGCGAAGCGGTGCACTGGCAGATATGGTTTATGCGGCAGCGCGGGTCGGTACAAGCCTGTTTTTCCGGGGAGCCGATACGTGAAACGTTTGGCGGCTACACGGTGGAACGGCGTGACGACGACGGAAAGCTGCGGCTGTTTGGCATGGAGGTCAGTCCGATGATGATGCAGCTGCTGCGGTGCGGCGGACTTATGAGCATGTGGGTATAACATATTTAGGCGATCTTGCGAATACTGTGCCGATCACTGGAATATGACATATATTGGGAAACACAAAGCAGGTATATCGTGTGGCAACATGATGCAGTATTGATATATACGGGGAATACAGTAAGAATATAAACGTTGGAGGGGTGTGATATAACGTGTCGATTGAAGCAAGTGTCATGACGGTGTGGAACTATTTTAGTACAGATGAAGCGGGATGTGCGGTTTATCATGTGAGAACAGGAACCGGATATGCAGCAAGCAGTCAAAAAAATACAAGGAGCAGCGATCACCGTTCCGTGCATGCATTTACTGCATCTGCCGGGATTTGCACGGATACATTGACAGGAATTTTGCTGCCGCAGAGAGAGGACAATATGGCTGATGGAATCTCCAGTCCGATCCATGTGATTCCGTTTTATTTGATTCCGGGTCGCGACTGGATTGCGATTGGTGATTTGTCTATGTATGAAAATCCAACGGCAGCACTGGATTCCGGCGCACCTGTATACAGTGTCATCTCAGCGGTTCAGCCGCCGTACATTTCCGACGGGACGCTGGTTCAATGGTGCTGCTTTGAAGCACAGCGCGGCATTCCGTCGTCTGGAAATCCGTGATGTAAATATTCTTATGTACCGACGATGATTTATTTCATCACCGGTATGAAGATTTTGAGATACAAAACAGAGCGTATAAAATTGTGAATGAAGACGGGTGAGGGGGAGAGGGCAGGGGATGAGAGAAGAGGGCATAACGAAACGATGACGTTTAAAATGACACAGGTATATTCCGCAGAGCGGGTATATGCGCGTCTGAAGCCGATGTTGGATGCGGTGCAGAAGCGTCTGGCAGATCGTATTCTTTCGGATTGCAGACCGTATGTGCCGTATGACACGGGTATGCTTTGTATGCATGTAAAGCAATATCGAAATGCGGATGGAAGTGAATCTATCGTATGGGATATGCCGTATGCGCATGCGGTTTACTACGGGGACGAAAGAGGTGTAACGTTTCACACAGTTCATCATCCGTGGGCTTCTGCACGGTGGTTTGAATGTGCGAAGGTACGGCAGCTTCCCGAATGGATAGAGGAAGGGAGGTGGCAGCTTTCATGAATCCCGATTTTTCCCCGATTACGATGGTACTGTACCGCTTTTTCTGTGGGTTTCCGTGGTTTGACGATACGTTCCGCTTAGAACTGGAAGCAGTAGGGGGAGGCGCTGTAATGGAACGCGGCGGGGGAGAATCCTGCATCTATGCGGGAAACAGTTCCGGAGGAAACAATGCCATTGGCGCCATTTTTTCCATGAATCCGGCCATTTCAAAGGAGAAGCAGTATATCAATGGCAGAAGCGTTGTGCGCGGCTCCTGTTCTGTGACGCTGTTATGCCGCGATCACGATCCGGATGCAAGGATTCGTGCACTGACCTTTTTTGGCGCGCTTGGTGCGTATACCGCAGACAAGGGAAGCTTTGATTTGGACATGACGCAGGAAAAGAGCGGTACGGGGATGGAGCTGGAACATCACACAGAGCGTGCGGCGGGCTTTGATGCCCAAAATGTGGATGTTGTCAAGCCGTTTTTCCGCGTTCGTGCAGCTTCTGTACCGTCAAGGATGTATGTCATACCGGGTGGGGCAGTATGGGAAATGACATTTTCTTTTGAAATTTTTGGATTTTACAATCAAAAAGTGAACATATGATGCGGTCTACGCTGCGATTCTTCAAAGAAAGGGAGTATTTCGACTGTTTGGTATGCATAAACGGACACAGCATTGCTGAAATTGATTAGGCTGCTTGAACGGACGAAATCTATGGTTTATATATGGGACTAATTACCAGAAGCGCAATGCGCTCCTATATGGAATGTGACGGGAAGCTTTATGAGATTGGCGAAGGATTTACGGAATTTACCGAAAACAAGAATCCGCGTGAATATTCCCGTCAGTACATCAACGAAACGGTAGAACGCACAGATATTGTAGGGTTTGCCTCCTCTGTGACCTATGCCTTTGACGTTTATGAAAATGACAAAGTACAAAAAACACTGCTTGACATGACATGCCGGGAAGCCATTGGAGAGGATGCTGTTGTGACAATTGTAACGGCGTTTCTCTATAAAAACACAGAAAACGCCAAATGTGTGGAAGCCATTCGGCGAAAGTACACGGTCTGTCCATCCAAACTCGGCAACGGTATGGACGCGCTGATCTGTGCAGGAACATTACGTGCATACGGTGATATGGAGTACGGAGAACTGAATACTGTGACAACAGAATTTCATTTGTCTGGTGTCCATGACGAGCAAACCGTTTGAACCTCAATTTTTCTAAAAGAAGGGAGTTTATTTTTACGGTCGTAGGTTTGATGAATTTTGAAACCTACGGTCATAAAAAGAATCAATTACGATGAAACCGTTTATTTGTAATGGAAAACGATTTGCCTTTGACATTACCAACCCCTATGATCTGACGCGCTTGCAAAAAGCTGCGGATCGGTTGAGTCAGGGAATCTGTATGGATTCTGACGGCATCTGGGAGAGGACGGACGATACCAAATTTCCGGATTATCTGTGTCCGGGAGCGGATGCGGATATCAACGATACTGCGCGCGGAGTATTACAGCTTTGCCGCTGTTATTATGCTTTTTTTGCGATCCTGTTTCCGGGGCAGGCGGATTTTATACTCGGCGACCGCCCCAGCGTTTCTGCCGGACGAGACGCATTTGGAAAGTGGATGCAATATTTGCAGGACTGTTTATCGGCGGAACGTGCTGCAAATGCAGGTGTGGTACATTTATACGATGATATGGAATCGGAAACCGGTTCGGGTATAGAACAGCCGACATGCTCTGATGCGATGAAGCACACAGATGTGTAACGATAAACACACATGGGATCAAGCGACTTCTGCAAATGGAAACGGAGGGACAGGCTTTGATTCCCTTGTGAGTGCAGATACTGTATCAGGAAGCATTTGTGCCGAAAAGGCGGCTTTTCCATCATTGAATCTTCCATTCTGGTCTTTGCCGCGTATGCTTTGGCTTACAAAACGAACCGGATATCCGGATTCGGTGGAGAACGGGAAGCGAATTCCGGAAGAAATGCGCTTCTATCGGATTCACTCGGACTTTCGTACCGGAATTCGGCTGCGGTGCTTATGGGAAGAACCCTATTATCTTACGCGGGCAAAACAGCTGCTTGCAACGACGCGCAGGTTATTGTTTGCGGAACCGGAGATGACGCTCTGTTGTTCTGACGATGCGGTGATGGAAGCAGTTGTGTGGTATCTTTTAGATGGAAGAATGAGCCGTCGGAAGGTACGGGAGATGTTGTTTTCACCGCGCAAATCAACGGCAAAACGCGGGGATGCATCAAGCTGTGACGAAAATCAGGAACAGCGGAAGGCGCAAAAGGAAAAGGGCTGTTTTTCCTACAAATGGGATATGCCGGACCTCTATGCTTCATTTTTACAGGTATATCATGTGGACCTTTGCTCCAAAGCTGCTGATTCTCTGCATCTGTGGCAGTTTGACGCGATGCTGCGCGGGCTGCCGGACACCTGCGGGTTCTCCCGTCTGACGGCGCTGCGTTCGATATCGCTCTCCGACATACCGGATGATGATGTACGTGCGGAAACGGCTGCACTCCAGTGCAGGCTGCGCATACCACAAGAAACGGAACTGAACGAAATGTGCATCGATACACAAATTTGTGCGGCAAAATAGAACTTTTGATGATTGCTTGTATATCGATACACATTTGTATGATCGGCGGATAGACTGCATGCAATTCCAGTGAAGGGTACACGATGCATAAGAAAGGAATGGGGATCAATATGACGGATTCAAAAGCAGACGGCAGCGTCGTCATTTTGGCAGAGATGGATACCACGGATATTCGGCGCGGCGCGGAGGAGATACAGAAAATCCTTGCGGAAATCAGAAGCAATGCGGTACGCCAGTTTGCAATGATTCGTTCCTCTGCCGTCGGCGAAGTACAGAGGGCACTTGGACAAGTACAATCGGTTTTACAGCGGATGCTGACGGTTACGGTTTCTGTCATTTCGGGCGGGCAGCAGCGTATCATCGGAGCGGCGCGCGGGGTAATAAACAACACGCTGTCCGATATGCTTTCCCAAGAGGATCGGTTTGTGACGGTAGGACAGCAGATGATGTCCGGTGTTTCCTTGGGAATCCGTGCGGCTTCCTCCGGTGTATATGCGGCGGCACGCCGTGCTGCGATGGGGGCGCTTGACGCGATGAAGGACGAACTTGGCATTCATTCTCCCTCACAGGTGATGCGTGATGCGGTTGGTATGCAGATTGGCGCGGGTCTTGCACAAGGCATGGAACGCAATATACCGGCGGTTTTGGATGCAGCGAAAACACTTGCCGATGCTGCCGCAGAAAGTGGAATACTGCCGGACAGGGCTGCGGTTTCATCTGGCGGCAAAGGCACAGGAGAGGGGCTACAGAGCGCCTCCGGTTCGATTTGCAGTGGGGGGATACAGGCAATGGTTACGCAGGCGGTATCGGTTTTACGCCGTGCATCTGACCGAACCATGACAGGACAGCCGATGGCGATTTCTATGCAAAACAGGGTATCTGCGGGACGAGCCGCGGAACACAATACCAAAAACAGCACAGCGGCAAGCCGAAGCAATGGCATGGGCGGAAACACCACGATTGTCTTTACGAAGCCGGTGGAAACACCATCGGCACATGCAAAAGCATTGCGTGCGATGATGGAGGAAATGCTGTATGGCAGGTAATAAACACACGCTGAAGCTTGTTTTAAAGCTTGGCAATGCGTCCATTGTCATTGGAGGCGATGAAACGGAAAGTCCGTTTCGACTGCTTTCTTCCGGCATTGACGGTATAGAAGGAGTAGAAGCTGCGGTGATGCTTGCCGAGAATGCACAGCTGGACGGTTCCACCGCCATTTCCTGCCGTGTGCCGGGAAGAGAAATCACAATCCGTTTTGAAGTAGCCAGTTTACAGCACAAGGAACGGTACCGTGAACAGCTACTTTCCTTTTTTGCGCCGAAAGCAAGCGGGACACTGACGGTCTGCCGGGATGATATCACGGAAAGAACCATTGGCTGCATGTTATACGGCAGCGTCACAATGACAGAAGAAACCCTGTATGATTACATCCGTGTGCAGGTACCGCTGTACTGTCCGGATCCGTATTTTCAGGAAGAAACGGCGCCGCGTATTCTGACGAAAAAGGGCGTTGCACTTTTGACATTTCCGCTGACCTTAATGCCGGACAGCGGAATGACGGCAAGTGAAGCGGCGATTACCAAAATCCTGGATACGAACAATTGCGGCGACACCGAGACGGGTTTTCTTCTCTATCTGAAAATGCGGGAAAAGGTACAGGGAGAAGGCGTTTTTATTGTCAATCCCTGTGTGACGAAGTCGAGTGACGGCACCTATATCCGCATACTTGGAACATTTACGGAAGGGGAAACGATTACGATATGTACGCTTCCCGGTGCAAAGTATATTTTGCGCAACGGCGTAAAGAGCATGCACTTTGCACGCGGAAGTACGTTCTTCTCACTTGACAGGGGAAACAATCGGCTGGTTCTCTCCGCAGATGAACAAAAAGGGGAAATCGAAGCGATTCTTTCTTTTCGAGCACGTTATTTCGGCGTATGAGCATTTTTCGTGAATATACAGAATGGAGGGCGGGATATGACAACGCTGATGCTGCTGGCACGTGATCTGTCGATGCTATACGGTCCGATGGATCATTTTCAGTCGCTTGTATGGTGTGAAAAGTATACAGAATGCGGGAATTTTACGCTGATTCTGCCGATGACGGACGCGGTTTTTGATGCGCTTGGAAGAGCGGAATATGTAGCGGTATCCGACCGCCCCGGACTTGGACGCATTGAAAAAATCCGTTATACGCAGAATGCAGGCGGTGGGGAAGTATATGGCGCTTCTCCGTCCGTATCGGAACAAAAACGTGGGATATTGACCGTTTCCGGACGTATGGCGGAATCCATTCTCTCCGACCGTGTGATTGCGCGCGGAACCCATGCAGCGGGATCACTGGTCTCTTGTGTACAGCGTGTGGTAGAAGCAAATGCAGGCGCTGAGGCGGGGGAGCGTGCACTTCCGTATTTTCATGTTGCGAGCAGTGCAGAACTGATGGATGAGGACGGCACTGCATATGCGATTGACGACTTTCCGGGCGGTCAGTCATTGGATGTTTGGGTACGTAAGACTCTTGCCGAAGCAGGCGCTGCGTATCGGATTCTTCCGGATTATGATACCGGTACCCTGGTATTTTCGGTTTACCGTGGGTTAAACCGGACACAGGGGCAGAATGTGAACAACTTTGCGGTGTTTTCTACATCGTTTTCCTCTATCGGTGCGCTTGACTACATCTCGGACAAGAGTGAATACAAAAATTTTGCGTATATTGCGGGAGAAGGGGAAGGAAACGACCGTGTGGTTGTGACGCTGGACCTGCGTCAGAATCCGGATGACGAACGCAGAGAGCTTTTTATTGATGCACGTGATCTCAGTTCCAAAAACGGCGATACGACGCTTGGTGCGAGTGCATATCGAAATCTGCTGTTAAAGCGCGGCAGGCAGCGGCTTTTGGACCATGAACATGTCTTTTCACTTGACGGGACGGCGGCTGACTATTCTGCGGTCACCCCGGATTGTGGACAGACGGACTCCTCTGAAAACGGCTCCCCTTACCCTTTAAACCAGCTTCCGCCGATTGGTACGGTATTTCCGGCGTCGATGCAGGCAGATGTGGACTATATGCTGGGGGATTTATGCGATATCACGAGCGAGGCTTTGCACATGACGTGGTCGGAGCGGATCACGCAAATCACCTACACGTATGAGGGGACGCGCCGATTGGTGGATGCGCGTTTTGGATGTGCATATCCGGATTTAAAAGAATATGTACGCCGCACCGCAGACGATGCGGCGCAGAGATGAATACGCGGATTGTATAATAATAAGTGGGTTCGATGGATTTATGAGGAAACCCTTTTCAAAAAACTTTAAACCGGGTAAACGAATAAAAATCATGTATTTTACTGTTTGTTTTATGTGATATTTTGTCGGTTAAAAGTTTTTGCGGAGGAGTTTGAGGAGGTGCTTTTTTCAAAAAGCATCTCCTCATCGAACTCACGTTCATAAAAGAAAGGGTGTTATAACGGTATGAGTTTGAAATCCGGAATTTTTGATTCCACAAAAGTGGAAACGACCGAAACCGGTCTTTTGCGCGGAGACAAGGCAGTGGATGCACTGTATCTGTCGTCTCTGCTTGCTGCACTTGTTAAAAGCGGTGTGTTTGCAAATGTTGGCGACGGATTCAAGACGACGGCAGCGGGCGGAGCTGCCGGTGAGAGTGATGCAATGCAGGTGATTACGGGAAGCGGCGCCTGTATCATTAACGGGCATTTTGCGTATGATGCGGCAAATGAAATCCGGTCGTTTACGGTTGCGTCAGAGAAACGGACGGTGGTCAGGATGTTTCGCTTAGATATGGAAAACAAGACGCTTTTACCGATATGGAAGGAATGTGTCCGTCTTGGCAAGACCTACATTACGAAAGCAGAAAACCAGTTTCTTCCAGTACGCACGGATACTATTTATGATATTGTGACGGCGGCTGTTGAAATTCCTGCCGGTGCTGCGGCAATTACCGACAGCATGGTGACGGATTTGCGCGGTGATGAAAAATACTGTGGGTTCGCTTGTGCGGCGATTTGAATATAAGGTAAGTTCGATAGAATTCTCGGGGAAAACTTTTTTGGAAAAAAGATTTTCCCCAAACCCTTTTAAAAAACTTTCATTAGATAAAACGACAAAAGTTCGTGTGTTTTTGTCATGTTTGCACAATATATTGTCAGGTTATTCGTTTGAAAGTTTTTGGGGGATGCCCAAGCGGCGGGGATTTTTTTCAAAAAATCCCCAAGAGCGCGTACTCATCGAACTCACGTTAACGTAAAACATATGCCGCCCCTTACTAAAAAACGTTGCTGCGGATTTTACTTGCAGCAACGTTTTTTATGTTTGACAATTATACGATTACATTGGTAGGATTACCGGACAGGAAATTCCGCAAATTATCCTCGACAATGTGCAGAAGGCGCCTGCGTGTTTCTATGGGAGCCCAGGCGACATGCGGGGTCATGATGAGGTTGGGTGCACCGAACAGCACACAGTCATGGGACATCGGTTCCTCTGTCAGAACATCGATGGCAGCGCCGGAGAGCGTTCCGTCAACCAGCGCTTCCCGCAAATCTTTCTCCACGACAACGCCGCCGCGGGCGGTATTGATAAAGAAAGCGCCTGGTTTCATGCGGGAGAACACGTCTTTGGAAAACAACCCTTTGGTTTCGGCTGTCAAAGGTGTATGTACGGTGACATAATCCGCCTTTGACAGCATGGTATCAAAATCGGTAAACGCCGCGATTTTGTCTGTTTCCGCACGCATCTGATGCGGTACGGCAAGCACGTGCATGGAAAAGGCGGCGGCGATTTTCGCAACCTTTTGTCCAATAGCGCCGTAGCCGAAGATACCGAGTGTTTTTCCGGCAAGTTCATGGGTTGGAAATACGAACGGGGAGAAGGATGGGGAAGACATCCAGCCGCCGTCCTGAACAAAGGCATGATAGTCAGAAACCCGGCTTGCGTGATGCAGAAGATAGGCGAATACGCATTGCGCGACGGCGTCGGCAGAATAGCTTCCGGCATTGGATACGGTAATGCCTTTCGCACGGCAGAAGTCGAGGTCAATCATATTATAACCGGTGGCAAAGATGCCGATATAGCGCAGGTTTTTCGCCTGCGCCAATACCGTTTCATCCATGACGGTTTTATTTAAAAGGACGCAGTGGGCATCCCGGATGCGTTCTGCGGTTTCTTCTCTTTGGGTTAGAAGGTAGGTTTGGACGTCTCCATACTTTGAAAACACAGAAAGATCAAGGTCGTCTTGCCCTTTTGTGACGGTTTGGGCGTCACAAATTACAATCTTTGGATTTTTAAGATTCATGCTTTTTCTAAGATTTCTTCAATTTCACAAATGAAAACGTTATGGTAGTCGCCTGCTTTGTAGTTTGCAAGCAGGGATGGGTCAAGGAATGCGGATTCCTTCAGCACATCCTGATACAGCTTCCGACAAACAAAGGTGTATTTCGCTTCTTGAAAACCAAGGGCGTTTTCTGTTTCCAGTTCTTCTGTATGCAGTCCTGCTTTGGCAATTTTATCGCAGTCACGGCCGGAAACACTGCCGCAGAGACGCAGGGCGTCACGGTATGCTTCATGGAAGAACGAGAGGGTGAGGGTATCATTGGCATTTACAAATTCCATGGTATACCGCTGCGGACGGATGAAGAGAAAGGCGACTGGTTTATTCCAGAGGATGCCGCAGCCGCCCCAGGAGGCGGTCATGGTGTTGCATTTCCCGGTTTCGGGATTTTTTGCGGTGATGAGCATCCATTCTTTATCGATGAGATGAAAAAGGTTGTCCCCAAAATCATACGGTGAGAGTTTGTTCCACATATCGCTTGCTCCTTTGTACAATCAGTCTTTGCTTTGGGCAATTTATTTATGCTCTGTAATACTTATAATATGCGATGATGGTGCGTTCTATACCGCCGTGCTCCATATCGGGTCCTGTGATGACGGCGCCGTCCAGAGACATCAGCTCTGAAATTTTCAAATTTGAGATGACGCCGCGAAAAATGATATCCGTCTGTCCTGCCGCAGAAACAATCAGGCAGTCATCGCGGATGGAAAGCGATCCGTCCTTGCCCAGAATGACGTCGATGCCTTCCTGTCGCTCCGAAACATATTTGATATGTTTATTTGCGATCTTTTCTGCCATTTCATGCTGAAACGCAGCGGAATTTTCGTCTGGCTTTGGGCGGAATAACCGTTTCAAGAAAGACATAGCATCCCCCTTTTTATTCGTTTTGTGCTTCTTCGTCTTCTGCCATTGCAGCTTGCAGCATGATGGCACATTCCATGCGTTTTTTGAACAGTTCACAGCCATAGGAATAGACGCCCTTGATGGAGCCGGTTGCATGGTAGGCGTTGGCAGCGCAGCCGCCGGAACAATACAGCTTTGCCCAACAGTCACGGCATTCTTCTCTGGCGTAAACGTTGCAGGATGCAAATTCGTCTCTTGCTGCAAAATTGGTCACACCAGTAAAGACATTGCCGAGCTTATACTGTTCCTCACCGACAAACTGGTGGCAGGGATATAGGTCTCCCCACGGGGTGACTGCCATATACTCCGTGCCGGAGCCGCAGCCGGAGATGCGCTTATAAATACAGGGACCGCCCTTTAGGTCGATCATATAGTGGTAGAAGGTAAACGGTTTGCCTTCACGTTTGCGCGAAAGCATCAGTTCTGCCAGCTTTTCGTATTGTTCTAAAACGATGGGGAGGTCTTCTTCTGTCAGTGCGGAGGGGTCATTTGGTGCGCAGACGACCGGTTCCATGGAAAGCTCTGTAAAGCCGAGGTTCAGCATCTCCTTGATATCCTCAAGAAAATCCGGATTGGCATGGGTAAAGGTTCCGCGCATGTAGTAATTTTTTCCGCCGCGCGCTTTGACCAGACGCTGGAATTTCGGAACGATGGTATCAAAGCTGCCTTTCCCTGCGTAATCGACGCGGAACCGATCATGAATCTCTTTTCTGCCGTCGAGAGACAGGACAACATTATAGCATTCCCGATTGGCAAAGTCGATCACATCATCGTCGATCAGCATGCCGTTGGTCGTGAGTGTGAAGCGGAAATTTTTGCCAGCCTGCTTTTCCACCGAACGCGCGTGGGCGACAAGCTGCTTGACAACGTCAAAGTTCATCAGCGGTTCGCCGCCGAAAAAGTCTACCTCCAAATTGCGGCGGGTACCGGAATTGGCAATCAGAAAGTCCAATGCCTGTTTACCGACCTCAAAGGACATCAATGCGCGTTCTCCATGGTACTTTCCCTGGCTTGCAAAGCAGTAGGAGCAGTTTAAGTTGCAGGAATGTGCAATGTGCAGACACAGCGCCTTGACAACGCCGGAGGTCTTCTGCTTCAGCGTATCTGCCATCGGTTCATAGGTATCGGGGGTGAAAAGCAGTCCGGATTCCTTCAACTCTTCGATTTGGGAAAAGCACTCCGCAATTTCACCGGGTGTGACATCCTCTCTGTCTGCGTATTTTTTCATAATGATATCTTCAATTTCCTTCTGTGTATGGTCTTCATACAGATTGATGATATCGTAGGCGACCTCATCTACCACATGTACCGATCCTGAACAGATATCGAGTACAATATTCATGCCGCCAAGCTTGTATGCGTGTATCATGGTTATGACCATGACTTCGCGTAAGCGAAGTCTTCCTTTCTAATGTGGAGTTGTGGCGTAAGCCACAAAACACAGTCTGAAAATTTATTTTCAGACTTTATTCTCCGACTATAAAGAAAGCCGCCCTTGATTTGGGAGCGGCTTTCTGGTTTTTTTATTACTTATTGCTTTCGCACTTCTGGTTTGCAATACCGCAGCTGGTCTTGCATGCGGACTGGCAGGAAGTCTGGCATTCGCCGCAGCCGCCGTTCTTCGCGCTCTTGCAAAGGTTCTTGGTGGCAAGGGTCTTGATGTGCTTCATAATGTATTCCTCCAAAAAAACAATTTTTAATAGTATATCATAAATTTACAAAAAAGTCAATGCTCATTGTATGAATTCTTGGATTTTTTCGTTTTTTTCGTGCTGCGATGACGACAGTATGTTACTGTGCGTCTTCTGCCTTGACATCGACAGAACGCACGGCGGATTTGAGAAGCCGGATTTTTGTTGCGTCGCGGGTGGTTTCGATGACCATGGTCTCGTCCTTGATGGAAACGATTTTACCGATGATGCCGCCTGTTGTGGTGATTTCGTCACCGACCTGCAGGTTATCGCGCATCTGCTGTGCTTCCTGATCCTGCTTCTTTTGCGGCTTTAAGATGAAGAAATAGAAAATAATACCGCACAGTACCAGCGGAATGAGCATTGAGAGGATGCTTGCAGCGCCTGCGCCTTCTGTAGATGCTGCTGCATCGAGATAATGATACATAATAAAAAGATCCTTCCTTTTTCGTTTTCAGCTTGATTATCATGAAATGATACGTATATTATACTACATAAGGAGGAATTTGACAAGTGCGCACATGGAAAAAATTGTAAATATTTTTGTGAAGGCAACAGCATCTCAGCCTTTCATGGCATCGGCAAGTTCATTCTGGGTTGGGTTTGTCAGTGTATAAAACGGTTTATGATGCAAATACAAGTGTTCGATTGCTTCTATATTTTCGTCCGGATGCTGCATGAGTACGGCAAGTGCATCAATGGTGTCCCATGCATCGGCGGATAAATTTTGCAGACCGTTTCTTAAAAATTCCGGCTGGTGAGAATAAAAGATTTCCTGATTCATCAATGCATGAAAATCCATGAACAGGTATGCACATATGCCGGATGCAAGCGTCGGCGCGATGATATCCAATGTAAATTTTGACAGTGTATTCTGTCGATATGAGAGCCATGCATCAGCGGCGGATAAGAATTTTCTTTTGGGCAGATCAAACTGGCTGTAGCCGTATCGGTTTTCGTATTCATAATAGCCGTCTGCATCGACAAGTATCCAGCGCTGTTCTGTTTCCTTCCAGTATTCGTTGATCCAGTGTTCTGTATACACAGTTCCGTCATTGCCAAAGTCCATAAAGCCTGCACGTGACCGGCAGGGAATTCCCTTCGCCTTTAAAATTGCGGAAAACAGCACCGATGCATGACGACAGGAGACCGTAAGCCTTTGATTGACATGCTTACCGCTGACAAGTCCTCTTTCATCTAGACGGAACAGCTCTGCAAGCATGGCAGCGGCTGTGACAAACAGCTCGTCTTCATCCTTGAATCTGTGACTTGAATAGGTATCAAATTTTCCAAAATAGGTTTCTTCCAGATACGCGGACGGCGGCAGATAGTACATCGTCGGATGTGTGATCTGGTCGCATACAAGTCTCCCGAGTGCCGGGATATCGTCTGGCAGGGATTTGAGATATTGCTGATATGCCCCGGAATAGGTATAGGTACTTGTCTTACAGTACCGTGTTTGTACCGTTTGCTTCATTCGTTTTCTCCTTTTCGTCTGACATATGTATAGCAAAAAAATACCTCTGTTTCTGCACAAAGGCAATATGCCGTACTGTGCAAATGCAGAGGTATATTATAGCATGCAGCTGCCATTCCTGTCAAGTTCAAATTTCACATAATTTTCCCCGATAAAAAGTTTTGAGGGGAGTATGAGGGGAACTTTTTCAAAAGTTCCCCTCATTATAGATCTCGCCGCGCAGAAAGGCAATGGCTTCCTTCAAGCCGCCGATTTCATCGATGATCCCCAGCTCTACAGCTTCGTTTCCGTCGATGATGGTACCCATATCGGTGGCGATGGAGTCGGTGTTCATGATCAGGCGTTGAATGTGTTCTGCGGAGCAATGGGAGTGTGCGGCGATGAACGAGGTGATGCGTTCCTGCATTTTTGCAAAGTAAGAAAACGTCTGCGGTACGCCGATGACAAGCCCGTTCATACGGACCGGATGCAGTGTCATGGTTGCGCTGGGAACGATGAACGAACGTTTTGCGGAAACCGCAAGTGGTACACCGATGGAATGCCCGCCGCCAAGCACAAGCGAACAGGTCGGCTTTTTCATGGAGGAAATCAACTCTGCAAGTGCAAGTCCTGCCTCGACATCTCCGCCGACGGTGTTTAAGATGATGAGCAGTCCCGCAACGGTTTCGTCCTCCTCCACGGAGACAAGCGCCGGAATCAGATGCTCATATTTGGTTGCCTTCTGTCCGCTGCCGAGCAGATAATGTCCTTCAATCTGCCCAATGATGGTCAGGCAATGGATGCGCTGCGAACCGTTGCCAACTGTAACAGCGCCGTCCTGAAATGATTCCTGTTCTGCCTGCCTGTGACAGATATTGTTACCCTGCGGCGGCTCATCTTCACCTGTTTCTTTTGAAAGTATTGGAAATTCGTTTGATGCCTTTGGTGTTTTGGACGTATCTTCTGCCGGGAAATTATAGGGATTCATCTGGTTTGTTTCGTCTTTTTTCATAAATTCCTGCGCTCCTGTGAAAAAAATATCATTTCAGACGTAGTTTTTACAAAAAGTTGCATTTTCATTCTTTACTTTTTTGAAAATTTGGTGTATAATATTTCCATATGGAATTCAAACTTACGATAGGAAAGGAATTATCAACTATGGAAACCAAAGTTCTTGTTGAAACCTCTGCAAGACATGTCCACCTTACCCCCGAACATATCGAAATCCTTTTCGGTGCAGGCCATAAGCTCACCAATAAGAAGGATTTAAGCCAGCCCGGTCAGTATGCATGCGAGGAGCGTGTCACGCTCGTCGGTCCTAAAAAGTCCATTGAACGTGTCTCCATCCTCGGTCCGGCACGTCCCGAAACGCAGGTTGAACTTTCTTTCACGGATGCAAGAACCCTTGGCATTGATGCGCCTGTCCGTGAATCCGGTGATGTCGCCGGTTCTGCCGGCTGCAAAATTGTCGGTCCCTGCGGTGAAATTGATATCACAGAAGGTGTGATCATTGCAAAACGGCACATCCATATGACACCCGCAGATGCAGAAAACTTCGGCGTCAAGGATAAACAGATTGTCAAGGTCGCCATCAATTCCGACGGCAGAAAGACCATTTATGACGATGTGGTCGTCCGTGTCAAGAACAGCTTTGCGCTTGCAATGCACATCGATACCGATGAAGCAAATGCAGCATGTGCATTTGGCAAATGCATCGGCGAAGTGATTCTTTAATCTTTGTGAATCCCAAAAAATTCAAATACATTACAAAGGAGTCAGAAAACATGAACTATACAACAGAAGTAGAAAACATGTGTACTGTAGCCAAGGGCCCCAAGCACGGTCCCGCGCCCATTCCCGAAGAAGGCAAATGGGTAAAGGCTTATGAAATCAAGGATATCTCCGGCCTGTCCCACGGCATCGGCTGGTGTGCACCCCAGCAGGGTATGTGCAAGCTGACGCTCAATGTTAAGGGCGGTATTATTGAAGAAGCGCTCGTGGAAACCTGCGGATGCTCCGGTATGACCCACTCTGCCGCTATGGCAGGTGAAATCCTCCAGGGCAAGACGCTGCTCGAAGCACTCAACACAGACCTTGTCTGCGATGCAATCAACGTTGCAATGCGTGAAATCTTCAAGCAGCTCGCATATGGCCGTTCTCAGACTGCATTCTCCGAAGACGGTCTGCCGGTCGGCTCCTCTCTTGATGACCTTGGCAAGGGTCTCCGTTCTCAGATCGGTACCATCTTTGCAACCAAGGAAAAGGGTGTCCGTTACCTCGAAATGGCAGAAGGCTATATCCTTCGCCTGGGTCTGGACGCCGATAATGAAGTCATTGGCTACGAGTTTATCAACCTCGGTAAGATGATGGATGCCATCAAGGCAGGTACTGATCCCAAGGAAGCATACGAATCCAATGTCAAGAACTACGGTCGCTTCAATGAGGCTGTCAAGTATATTGACCCGAGAAAGAACTAAGAGGGGAGGAGCACTCACATGGCAAACAACAGCGTAAAGTTTGAAGGCAAGGAAAGAAGACTTGCCGGTATTGAAAAGTGTCTCGCCGAATACGGCATCAAGGATCTCGAAGAAGCAAGAGAGATCTGCCTTGCAAAGGGAATTGATCCCGACGCAATTGTGAAGGGCATCCAGCCAATCGCATTTGAAAATGCAGCATGGGCATACACACTCGGTACTGCAATTGCAATTAAGAAGAACGTCGCTTGTGCTGCGGATGCAGCAGAAGCAATCGGTATTGGTTTGCAGGCATTCTGCGTTCCCGGCTCCGTTGCAGCAAACCGTAAGGTTGGTCTTGGCCACGGCAATCTGGCAGCAATGCTGCTCCGTGAAGAAACAAAGTGCTTCTGCTTCCTCGCAGGTCACGAATCCTTTGCAGCTGCGGAAGGTGCAATCGGTATTGCAAGAACCGCAAACAAAATCAGAAAAGAGCCGCTCCGTGTCATCCTCAACGGTCTTGGCAAGGATGCAGCGTTCATCATTTCCAGAATCAACGGCTTCACCTATGTCTGTACAGATTATGACTTCTACAATGACGAACTGAAGGTCGTCTATGAGAAGGCATATTCCGATGGTGACAAGGCAAAGGTCAAGTGCTACGGTGCAAACGATGTGCTGGAAGGCGTTGCAATCATGAGACATGAGGGTGTTGACGTTTCCATTACCGGTAACTCCACCAACCCGACCAGATTCCAGCATCCGGTCGCAGGCACCTACAAGAAATGGGCGATTGAAAACGGCAAGAAGTACTTCTCTGTTGCTTCCGGCGGCGGTACAGGTCGTACTCTGCATCCCGATAATATGGCAGCAGGTCCTGCTTCCTACGGTTTGACCGATACCATGGGCCGTATGCACAGCGATGCACAGTTCGCAGGTTCTTCCTCCGTTCCGGCACACGTCGAAATGATGGGTCTGATCGGCGCGGGCAACAACCCGATGGTCGGTATGACCGTTGCATGTGCGGTTGCAGTTGAAGAGGGTCTGAAGAAGTAAGCAATAATCAGGACTTTTAGACTGTTTTTACGAACTCCCAAGCTTCGGTTTGGGGGTTCTTTTTTTGTTCTATTTTTCGCTTGCGCGTTCGCATCCTCGTCGCTTTTCCGTTCCTCAAAAATAACGCCGCCTGCGACACAGTTTTTTTATTACGTCCATTCACAAAAATCGAGTACTTGACAGATTAGACAAAATATAGTATAACATATATGGTGGCAAGATACCGCAAGAATTAGTGCTATCGTGTATATCCCAATGATATTGTTCGTTGCAGGGATTACAAGTTGAAAAAATTAAATCATTCTATATGAATATTTATTTTCTGTGGACGGTGAATTATATGTTAAACATGGGAGATGATGTCATTCTGAGATCGTATCTTTCCGTGTTGGGAAATTGAGAAAGGAGTTTACATATGAAAGCATTCAAGCGTCTGTTTGTTTTGTTTCTCATCTCGAGTTTCTGTATCACATCGGTTTTGTGGGTGTCGGCAAGTGATGCGGATTATATCATCGGCACCGATCATGCCGAGGATAGTGAATATTATGAAGACTTTGTAGGCAGTCTGGACGAAGCCATCATTACCTCTAATATTTTATTAGAAGAACATCCAATGGAGGACGGAACGCCACGCACTGTCACAGCCGATGATGTGGATTTTTCTAAAATGGTAAAATGCTATATGCCGACCGCGGCACAGCTGCAGCAGGCTCTTGAAAACGAATTAACCGAAATTCCTACCGATTGGGATTCCATGTGGATTCTGCCCATTACGGTGGACGGTTATACCGTTCGTTTATTTTATCAACTGGGACGCGGTGTCGAAGAGGGGCATCTTCTGACAGCGGAGGACGGAACACCGATGCTGTCAGAGGAAGAACTTGCGGCGATCGCATCCAGAGAGGGACATTATACCATTGCATCCGCTTCCGCTGCTCCTACGAACTCGTTTGAAACTGAGGTGCTGTCAACATCTACCGTTGATACGGAAACGGTTGCACAGTTTTATTATGTAAACGTTTCGATGCTTCGTACCCGTGTTGCATGGGTACGTACCGACGACGGCAATGTGTTTTATCCGACAACATGTGATGACGGTGTTCCTGCCACAGCATCGGTCTTCTCTGGCGTTGCACAGGCGGACGGGATGACACAGGATGAATTTCGGCAAATATACAGCGAGAGATATGCAGAGCTGCAGGCGGAAATCGCAAGCTATGACGGTGAGGATGTATACGGTGCGGCAGGTGTGACTTCCGAGCCGACGGTATCCGATACAGCAGGTGTGACCTCCGGGTTGACTGTCTCCGATACGGTTCTTTTTGCGCTGATTTTTGCCGTAGCGGTCACAGGCGCGTTTGTCGCGATTTTGCTGTTCCACCATCGGAAAAACCATGTACACACAAATTGAAGAGGGTCTGAAGAAGTAAGTATTTCTCGTATTTAAAATAAGAAGACACATTCCGTTGCGTCATACTTTAACGGAATGTGTCTTTTTATGCGTTTTATTCCTTTTCAAATATATAATAACCGTTCTTTAACTGTGCCTCCAAATCCTCCCAGTCCCACTCCTTGATCGATAAATCGTAAGAATAGGAGTCCGCGATGAGAATTTTGCCTTCCTCTGTGATGCCGCGGTAGAGCATGAAGTGCGCACCGAGGGTAAAATCTCCCGGACCCATTGTGACAAGCACCAGCTTTCCCGCTTTCAGCGCTTTGATAACAGCGTCCTTGGATGACGTATTCGTCGCTTTGATGCCGTAGGAAGCGGTGACGGTCATGATCATATTGTATGTAGTACCGACATGCGGAATGTAGGCGTTTGTTTCAATGGCATAATTTCGCATATCCTCCGGCGTGACCGCGACACCGGCGAGATTGGAAACAATTGCAGCGGTACAGGTTGGACCGCATCCGCACTGACCGAAGCCTTCATCCCCATAAGGAAGCTCTTTTGTTACCGACCAGTTCTGGCGGTAGAACACGTAGCCAAGATCGTAAAAGTGTTCCGCTTCCGCCTGTTCTGCTTCTGTGAGCGCAGAAACATAGTCCGCGCTGTAGCCGGGACATGCGGCTTTTTTCTCTGCGGCTTCTTTGGCTGCTGCCTTTGCCCTCTCGGCTTCTTCTTTTGCTTTCTTTTTTGCGAGAGCAGCTTCACGGATGCGTTCCACTTCTGCTCTGTGTTTCTGTTCTTCTGCGGCAAGCTCCTCTTTGGAACAGGTATCTTCCTCGGTTTGTACCTGCGATTCTTCTGCTTCTGTTTCCGCGTTTTCTGACCTGTGGGTACGGGTACTTTGCGCGAGCCATACAGGCAGGTTTTCTGTTTCACGTGCTGTGATGCCTTCCATGGCATTGATTGTATCGGCATTATATGCCGCGGCAATATTTGCCGTGGCAATGTTTGCCGTGGCAATGTTTGCCGTAGCATCAGTGATATCGATTACGGTTTCTGTTTCCTCGGATATTGCATTTGGAGTGAAGCGTGGGGAAGCAATCGCGGCTTCCGGTTCCCATTCCACAGGAATATCCGCTTCCGTGTCCTGAATCTGCGCACATCCGGCGGCTCCAAACAGCACAGCAGCAGAAAGCAGCGCAAGACGCATACGGAATGTATGTTTCTGTATCATAAAATATCCTTTCAGCTTTTAGACGTCATGGCGTGCACAGCATTGCGGAATATTCCGCAACACATGGCGGCATACGGTTTAAACGTTTTTTTGTGTGCAAAAGTTTTTTTGCACTGTTCACTATTATACCGCATCTTTCAAAAAAAAGCAACCCTGTCAGGAAAAATTTTCCATAAGATGCACGAATCCCCGGTTTTTTTAAAGAATCCTGTGGAATTACAGCAGTTTTTCAGGAGAAGTGCTGTAATGGAAGAGGGGAGAAATACAAAATCAGTTGATTTTTTTGCAGAAAAAGAATTCACTGCATAATTTTAAAAAAAAGCTTGACAATGTAGAATATGTATGCTATAGTTATACTCATATCTTACACATCAAGTTCAGATGATGTATGGTTATTATAGGATAGAAATTCCCAAAACAGCATTCCGAAGAGAAACAAAACAAAAAGGAGAACCGGTATTATGAAATCTCATGCAGCACATCCGATCCTCGCAGCGCTTCTGCTCACTGTTCTTGCAGCGACTGCATGCGCATCGGAATCAGATGGTCAAAAGGACACGGTTACACTGGCAGAAAAAGACAGCGTGGGCACAGTGACGGAGGAGACAACGGAAGAAACAACGGTACACTACACGGATGCTTTAAAAACACAGGACTTCGGCGGAGTAGATTTCCGTATTTATACCACCAATGCACTTGTGGGAATGACGCTGCCAACGACCATCAACTATGCAAGCGAAACGACGGGCGAGGTCGTCAACGATACTCTGTTTGCACGTGATCTGTGGATTTCGGAAAACTATAACGTCAATATGGAGTATACCGTGGATACGCTCTCGCCGCGGAATTTGACCACAGCAATCCTTGCAAGTGACGCAGCCTATGACCTGATCATTCACGATCTTGCGGAATGGACACGTAACCTGGCAGATTCCAATTGTATCTATCCGCTGAATAAAATCGATACCATTCGCCTGGATCAGCCATACTGGATGCCGGAATTGAACGAGCAGCTGAAGATTGGCGGAAATCTGATTTACAGCAGCAGCGCTATCAGCCCCCGTTTTTACGGTTCTGTTTATGTGATCCTCTATAACCGTGACCTTGCGGCAAATCTGGACCTTGGGGATATGTACGCTCTTGTGTCCGACGGCGGCTGGACCATTGACCGCATGATGGAGTATTCCCGCATGGCATATGCGGACCTCAACGGCGACGGAAAATATGATGACAACGACCGTGTCGGCATGTTTTATGAGGTGCTTACGCCGGAATCCATGGTGATGGGCGCCGGGTATCATTATGTGGTAAACGACAACGGTCAATTAAAGGTGATGCTTGAGGATGAAAAGCTGGTCACGCTGATGCAGCGTATGGCAGAGTTCTTTGGTGAGGATTGCTGCACCTGGGATAACAACGATCCGAAATATGACGTCATGAAGGTACTTAATGCCGGCAACTTCTTATTCTATAATCCATGTACCTTCAATTTGGCGGATCTGCGCGATCTTTCCTGCGACTACGGTATTCTTCCGATGCCAAAAGAATCGGAGGCACAGAAGCTGTACTACGGCTACAGCCAGCCGTGGGCAAGCGCAAACCCAATGATTCCGATTACTGCGGTTGGAGATCACCTCTCCATGGTCGGTACGCTGACGGATGCAATGGCGGCATACGGATACGATTATCTTCGTCCGGCTGTTTATGAAAACGTGATTCAGCTGAAGGGTACGCGGGATGAGCGTTCCGCTGAGATCATTGATTTGATGTTTGAGAATGTTACCTACGAATTGACATCGATTTTAGAGTTTGGAAAATTAGACACAAAACTGAGTGAATATTTTACAAAAGACCATGGCAGAACGCAATTGGCTTCCCTGTATGCTTCCCTGAAAAGTTCTGTGGAAAAAGAAGTACAAAAAACAGTGGAAAAGTATGCCGGTCTTGATGATATTCTGGATTAAATCGAAATAAGTGTGACATCAATTGGACATGGGGAAAACTCCTTTCAAAAAACTTTAAAAGGAATCAGATAAAAATGCATGTATGGCTTTTGTCAACATGTTTGTTAAAAAGTTTTTGCGGAGGAGTTTGAGGAGGTGCTTTTTTCAAAAAGCACCTCCTCATCGAACTTACGTCACGTTAAAAAAGATACAGGACAGTCTCTGTACAACAGAGCGCTGTCCTGTTTTTTTTACAATCACAATATCACGTTTCTACTGCGGCGGCTTAGGATGCTTCCACGAATGCAATCAGTGCATCCCAGGAGGAGACAATTTGTACAGCACCGGAATTTTCCAATTCTCCCGGCTGCGCATATCCGAAGGTGACGCCGACTGCGTCCATACGGCATGCGCGGGCGCCTTCAATGTCGTGGATACGGTCGCCGATCATCAGACAGTTTTTGCGGTCCCCGAAATCTGCATCCGGATAAAGACGGGAGAGACGGGAAAGGGTTTCCTCAATGACCTCACTTTTTTTACAGCGCGTACCGTCAAGCTCGCTGCCGCAAACGACGGAAAATTTGTCAGAAAGTCCGAAATGTTCTAAAATGCGGTGTACAAATACCTCCGGTTTTGAGGACGAAACGCATAAAATATGTCCGCTGTCACGCAGTGCGGAGAGCATTTCCGGAACGCCGTCCAGCAGACGGTTTTCAAAAATACCGATTTCTTTGAACCGTTCTCTGTATTTTGCGACGGCTGCCAAAGCCGTTTCACGGTCAAAGTTTGCATATGCCATAAACTGGTCGATGAGCGGGGGACCGATAAATGATGTGAGTGTTTGCGGCGGAACATCGATGCCGAAGCTGTGCAGCGCATACGCGACACTTTTGGTAATACCTTCTAATGGATCTGTCAGCGTGCCGTCAAGATCAAAAAGCAAATAGGGATACAATTTCTCTGCTGCTCCTCTCTTTGGTTCGTTTTTCTGTTTTTATTATACTCGATTTGTACGAAAAAAGCAAGACTTTTTCATTATTTGGTAAGCTTTCTGTGATTTTTTGATTTTCTGAAACGATTCTGTCACAAAACCATCACATTGCTGTTGTACAATAATAAACATATAAATGGGAAAACCGCGGCGATGCATGCATCCGGCATTGGAATGGTGTTACTGTCATAAAAGGGACAGCTTGGGATTCTGTGTGCCGCCGCTTCCCGCTGCGCGAGATGCGCGAGGAGGATATTACTTTGATTGAAGTGAAAAATCTGACGAAACGGTATGGCGACAATCTGGCGGTCAAGGATTTGAGCTTTACCGTGGAAAAAGGGAAAATCTACGGTTTTCTCGGACCAAACGGCGCCGGAAAATCAACAACGATGAATATCATCACAGGCTGTCTTGCGGCAACCTCCGGTACGGTCATCATCAACGGACACGATATTTTTGAAGAACCTGTGGAAGCGAAAAAATGCATCGGCTATCTGCCGGAGCTGCCGCCGCTTTACATGGATATGACGCCGCTTGAATATTTGCAGTTTGTCGCACAGGCAAAAGGCATTGCGCGCGACAAACGAGAATACGGCATCAATTATGCGATGGAAAAGACGCAGATTACCGGTGTGCAGAACCGCCTGATCAAGAACCTGTCCAAAGGTTACCGTCAGCGTGTCGGCATCGCGCAGGCGATGCTTGGGGACCCGGAAATCATCATTCTGGACGAGCCGACCGTCGGTTTGGACCCCATTCAGATCATCGAAATCCGTGATTTGATCAAGAGTCTTGCAGAAGATCATACGGTTATTTTGTCCAGCCATATTCTGTCGGAGGTATCCGCTGTCTGCAATTACGTTATGATCATTGCACACGGCAGACTGATTGCGTCCGATACCATTGAGAACCTTTCCACCTATCTGGTCGGTTCCAATGTGCTGCATATGACTGTGCGCGGCGACCTTGGCAGAATCCGTATGGCGATCAACACGCTGGCAGATCATGCAAAGACCATTCGCTATGAAGAAAATACCGAGGAAAAGACAGATACTTACAACATCGATATCGAAACCGACCGTTCCGCCGACTTGCGCGAGCTTGCATTCCGCACCTTTGTGGACGAAAACTGCATCATTCTGAAAATGTTTGTTGAGGCAATCGGTCTTGAGGACGTCTTCTTGAAGCTGACCACGGAGGACGATGAGGACTACCGTGAAGAGCAGGAAGAAGAAGCGCTGGAGCAAAGAGAGAATGCATTTGCGCCGGACGCACTGGATGAGGACGATGCATCGGAAGGTCCGTCTGACTCAGACATTGCGCCCGATTCCGATGCGGACAAAGGCGGCAGCGGCAATGATCATGATGATGACGACTACAAGCCGATGTTTTCCTGAAAGGATGGGATAAGCCATGTATGCAATCTATAAAAAAGAACTGAAAAACTATTTTATCAACATGACAGGCTATATTTTTATCGCCTTCATGCTTGCGATTACGGGTATTTTTACGACGATTATCAATTTGATGTCATCCTACCCGTCCTTTGAACAGGTGCTTGCCAATATTACCATTGTGTTTCTTTTGATTGTGCCGATTCTGACCATGCGTTCCATTGCGGAGGAACGGCACTCCAAGACCGACCAGCTTTTGTATTCTCTGCCGGTCAGCGTCTCACAGATTGTCATCGCAAAATATCTTGCCATGTTTACCGTGCTTTTGATTCCGACGGCGATCATTTCCTTGTACCCCCTGATTCTCTCCATTTTTGGAACGGTTTACTTCGGTACGGCATATGCATCCATTTTCGGCTTTTTGCTGTTGGGCGGCGCGCTGCTTGCGGTCGGTATGTTTATGAGCTCCCTGACCGAAAGCCAGGTCATTGCGGCGGTTTCTTCCTTTGGCGTGATTTTTGCAATGTACCTAATGAGTACGCTTGCTGCCATCATTCCATCAAGTGAAATCGCATCGCTGATTTCCTTTGCTGTGGTGCTCGGCATTTTTGTTCTGATCATTTATAATCTGACGAAAAACGCGACCATCGCCGGGATTACGGCGGCTGTGGGGGCATTTATTCTGGCAGGCATTTATTTTATCAATTCGTCTGTTTATGGGGGACTGTTCTCCTCTGTATTAAACAGCTTATCTGTATTTGACCGTTATTCCACGTTTACAAACGGTCTGTTTGACCTGACAAGCGTCGTTTATTATCTGTCGCTGATCGTATTGTTCGTGTTCTGCACGATTCAGTCCGTTGAAAAGCGCCGCTGGTCTTGATTTGCTTGAGGGAAAGGACGGAACAGTTTCTGCCATGAATAAAACTACCAAAGCTACCAATGTAAAATCCACAAAGCTTGGCTCCTACAGTGCGTTTCTGACGCTGGTCGTCATTGCATTTGTCGTTGTCGTGAATCTGATTGTGGGTGAGCTGCCGACGACGCTGACGAAACTCGATACTTCCAGTTTGCAGCTGTATACACTGTCGGGCGTGACCACATCCATGCTGGAAAACTTAAATGAAGATGTGACCATGTATTATATCGCCCAAAACGGCACAGAGGACGCCAATATTGAAGAAATGCTGGGACGGTATGCCTCCTATTCCCGGCATATCAGCATCAAAACCGTAGACCCTACCTCCAATCCCAGCTTTTCCAAGAAATATACCGATGCGGCGCTGTCCAACAATTCAGTCATTGTGGAAAGCGCAAAGCGTTCTTCTGTCGTTACGTATGAGGAAATTTATACGACGGAATACTCCGAAGAAGAGCTGATGAACTATTACTATTACGGTACAACGCCCACCGGTACCAGCTATTTTAACGGCGAAAGCGTCCTTACCACCGCGCTGGATTATGTCACAAGCGATAATCTGCCGGTACTCTATATCACAACCGGACATGGAGAAGCGACGGTTTCCGATACCGTTAAGGGAGACGCAAAGTCTGAAAATATCTTAACGTCGGATTTGGCATTGCTCACCGTGACGGAAATTCCCGCAGATGCAGGCTCTGTTTTGATCAATGCTCCGACGTCAGATATTTCTGATGAGGAATTACAGGTACTTCTGACCTATATGGAGCTTGGCGGAAAGGTTGTATTGATTACAGATTTTGCCTCGTATTCAGAAGAAACAATGCCCAATCTTGCAGCGCTTACGCATGCATGCGGTCTTGCCGCGGAGTCCGGTCTTCTGATGGAAGGCGATTCCAAGGCGTATTTGCAGGCGCCGTTTTATATCCTGCCAAAGCTGAATGCAGAAGCCGACGTTGCAGCAAATATGTCGTCCACCAATGTTTCTGTATTAACACCGATGGCACACGGTATTAAGAGAATTGATGCGGAAAATAAATTTGTAGAACCGATACTCTCCACCTCAGCAGATGCCTATGTGATTTCGGATCCGGATGCGCGTGTTGCGGAATATGCTGACAGTGACAACCCTGCCAAGGCGTATGAAAAACAGGACTCCGATCCGTCAGGTACCTTCTATACCGCCGCATATTCCGAGGATTTGACCACCGGCGGCAAGATGATGTGGATTTCCAGCGCATACTTTATCAGTGAAGGTTATTATAACTACAATAGTGAACTGTTTATGTCCGCTATGACCATTCTGAATGAAAAGTCTTCCTCGATTTCCATTTTGGGTAAGGCGCTGCAGATTCAGTCTCTCGCAGTTTCCGCAGCAGCCGCAGGCTTCTGGGGTGTGGTTATGATTCTCATTCTCCCAGTCGGCGCAGCGGTCATCGGTCTTATCATCTGGAACAAGAGAAGAAAGAGATAAGGAGTGCGGCATGAAACAGAATAAGCGCACAATGACGATGGTGATTATGCTCTGCGCACTGGTGGTGCTTTTCGTTGCTTATAAAATGGCGGCAAGCATGAACGATGCAAGAGAAGCACGGCGGGCAGAGGAAGAAGCAAAAGCAAATGAGACCGTCATGATTGCAGACTATAAATACAATGAGGCGACAGCGCTTTCGTATCAGCAAAAAGGAAAAGATAAAATTTCCATGGTGGTGTCCAACAGCCGCTGGACCTATGCGGATGATCCAACGCTGCCGCTCAACCAGACAACCGCCGCATATATGGCGCATGCACTTGCGTCGATGGGGGCGATTTCTGAGGTGAATCTGGACGGTGCAGACCGTTCCGCATTCGGACTGGACGACCCCGCATGGACGTTTTCCATCACCTATGAGTCAAACGGCACCAGAACGGAGCACACTTATATTCAGGGTAATTACAATGAATTCGGCAAGGGCTACTACTTCCAGGAGGTCGGCATTGACCGGGTATACCTGATTGTGGAAGGTCTGACAGACTATTTTGCATATGATCTGCATGGACTTGCCGATACCGGTACCTTCCCGGTGATTTCCGCTGACCGGTTTGATTCTGTGGATATTACCATCGGCGGCGAAACAAGACATCTCACCGGAGAGGAAACAGCCAATGCATTTATCACGTTGAGTGATCTTTTGCAGCCTTCTTCGTTTGTGGAACACCGTATCACAGACGAAACCCGTGCAAAGTACGGATTGACGCAGCCAACTGCTGAGGTTGCCATCAAATATAAGGAGACGATTACGGTTGCCGATACGGAAGGCGCATCAAGCAATTCGACGGTAGAACAGATTCGTTCCTTTACCATCCAGATCGGCGATCCGATTGAAATAGACGGAGAAACCTATTATGCATACACCGCAGATGGATATTTGTTCATTTACTATATGCCGTCCTCTGCCGCAGAATCCATGATGTCGTACTTCTCCGCAGCGCCGGAAACCGACTAAAGAAAAACGCGGCTTTCTTGAAAGAAAGCCTGGCAAAGAACTTTTTATACACGGCAGATATTGGGGCTGTTGTACGGTAGTACAGCAGCTCCTTTTGTTTGAGATGAACTGTTTTTATGAAAAAACAGTTGACAAACGCAGTAGGACGTGCTACAATAACATCATATCGAAAAAAGGTAGGAAAAAAACAGTGCTGCATATCTTTACAAACGGACTGCTCGGGTCCAATGCATATCTTGTCTGGAACCAAAGCGACTCTCAAAAGCCGGGGTTTCTGCTTGATCTTGGCGTTGCGCCCGAGGAAGTACAAAATTTTTGTACAGAAAACGGAATTACACTCCGATACTTGATTTTAAGCCATGGACATTACGATCACGCACACTATCTTGCTGCTTATCAGACGCTGTTTCCGGAAGCTGTGGTACTGTGTCATGCAGATGAAGCGCCGGTACTGTGCGATCCCATTGCCAATGTGTCTGAAATGTGCGGTGTGCCGACGGTATATCCGATGCCAAAACATACCCTGGCAGACGGCGATTTTGTCACACTTGGGGAAGGGGAACCTGTCATGCGGTGTCACGCCATGCAGTGGCAGGTACTCCACACGCCGGGACATACGCCGGGCAGTATCTGCTTATACAATGAAGCGGAAAAGGTCATTCTGACCGGAGATACGCTGTTTGGCGGCGGAGGCTTTGGACGGTATGATTTTAAATACGGTGATGTCTCCGCGTTGGGACAGTCCTTAAAACGGCTGCTTACCATGGATGGCGACTGTATGATTTATCCCGGTCACGGTGCAAGCTCCACCATACGTGCAGAACGTTCTACTCTTGCTTATTTTACATAAAGGAAGCTTTTGCAAACGCAAAAGCCACGGTGAATGATATATGTTTCATGGAAAAATGAAAGCGGTCACCTTCAGCTACGACGACGGGGTGACGCAGGATCAGCGTTTGATTGCAATGCTTAATCGCTATCAGCTGAAATGCACCTTCAATCTGAATTCCGCACTGCTCGGTCAGGCAGGGATGCTGCTGCGAGAGGATGTTTCTGTCGCACACTGCAAGCCTCGTCCGGAAGAAGTGCCGGGAATTTATGCCGGTCATGAGGTCGCTGCCCACACACTGACCCATCCCAACCTTGCGCTGTTGTCTGATGAAGAAATCATACGGCAGGTGGAAGAAGACCGCCGCGCACTGTCTGATTTGGTCGGCTATGAAGTCGTCGGCATGGCGTATCCCGGCGGAACCCATGCCATGAACGCACATGTTGCGGATTTGATTCGTGCAAATACAGGCATCCGGTATGCGCGTACCACAACGCAGACGCACAACTTTGATTTGCAGGACGACCTGATCATCTTCAATCCATCGGTGTATCACCATATTGAATGGGATGAAATGTTCCGTCTGGGAAAGGAATTTATAGACCTTACGCCAGATACACCGAAAATATTCTATATCTGGGGTCATGCATACGAATTTGATATCCACAATACATGGGATCGGTTTGAGGAATTCTGTCAGCTGATTTCCGGTCATGACGATATTTTCTACGGTACAAACCGCGAGGTTCTGCTATAATATTCTCGGGGAAAACTTTTTTTCAAAAAAAGTTTTCCCCGAACCCTTTTCAAAAAACTTTATACGGGAATAAGGAACAAAATTTGCATGAATGACTTGTTCAATTTGAACCATACTATATGGTTTCCTCAGTTTGAAAGTTTTTGCGAAGGAGTTTGAGGAGGTGCTTTTTTCAAAAAGCATCTCCTCATCATATTTACGTTTTATGCAAAGGTCAGCGTGTATGCACCGCCGCATTCGGCTGTGATTGACGCGCCGTAATAGACACGGAGCGCACGGATGAGATATTCTGTGTCGTGTGCGCCGGCGGTTTCCATCGGGGAATGCATGGCAAGCTGTGCAAGACCGATATCAACGGTGTTAAGGGACACTTGCGTATTTGCAATGTTGCCAAGCGTTGAGCCGCCGCCCATATCGGAACGGTTGAAGAAGTGCTGCACGGGAACCTCCGCATGCTTGCAAACTTCCGCAAAGAGTGCGGCGGAAACTGCGTCCGTCGTGTACTTCTGCGCGGCATTATGCTTGATGACGATGCCGCGGTTCATTTCGGGGCGGTGTGTCGGGTCGGCATATTCCGGATGATTGGGGTGCACGGCATGTGCATTGTCTGCGGAAATCATCATGCTGCGTGCAAGAGACGCAAGATAGTCGGCTTCTGTTTTTCCGGCGTCATAGATGATCCGGTGCAGGGTATCGGAAAGAAAGGTAGACGCAGCGCCCTGTTTTGTTGTGCTGCCGACTTCTTCATTGTCAAACACCGCACAGACGGGAACGGTGTTTGACGATGCGTTTGCAGGACTTTCCAGAAATGCTGCCATGGAAGAATAGGCGCACTGCAGGTCGTCGAGCTGTGGGGCGGAAAGGAATTCTTCATTGGTTCCCCAAAGAAATCCGGTTTCCCGGTTATAAAGGAACAAATCGCAGGAGAGAATATCTTCAGGGTGTACCCCGGCACAAGCGGCAATCGTCTCAAAAAACCGCCCCTTTGCATTTCCGTCGCCAAACAGCGGAACAAGATCGCATGCGGGGTTGTACTCCTTGATGCGCGCCATATGCGGCGCAACATTGGGGATCATGAGAAGGTTTTTCTCCACATTGACGAGCTTTGTCACCATGCGGCTGCTGTCCCGGACAATCAGCTTTCCGGCGGCAGAGAGCGGACGGTCGAGCCATGCGCTGCTGATCATGCCGCCGTACGGTTCTGCATTGATACGGACATATAGGGGGGAGGCAAGCTCGGCGTTGTCTTTGATTTTAAACGATGGGGAATCCCCGTGGGATGCGCAGATCATAAAGCCTGTTGGGACTTTGGGCGGCATACGGAATGCAATGATAGAGGACATATTGCGGCGGATAAAATATCCGGCACCCGCTTGCAGCGGCAGGTTTTCTGCTTCGTTGATTTCCGTATAGCCTGCCGAAAGGAGCATATCCGCCATGTTTTGGCAGACATGGTAGCAGGTGGGACTGCGGCGGATAAAATCAAGCAGCTGTTCTGTGTAATTCATAAATCTGGTAATCACTTTTACGGTGATAAGTCTGAAAAATAAGATTTTCAAGAGAAACCATTTTAATGGTTTCTCTTACCGTGATTTTGTGACTTTCGTTGCTTGAAAAGCAACGATGTCCGCCCTGCGGTATAACCGCCTGCGGGCGCGTCACAACTCCACAATGAGAGGAAATAACTTTCACTTTCGTGAAAGTTATGGTCATAAAAGTGATCTCCTTTCTTTTTGAAATTGCGGTATCGGTGGAATTTTTGTGTAAGTTCACTTATACGGTACCGATAGGGGTATGGACCTTTTCCCGTATTGCAATCAGCGCTGACCGCCTTTTTCACGCAGGAGGCGAATTTTTTCATCATACAGCTTCTGGGAAAGATCGACATAGAAACGGTGGGGATTTTCAAAGCGTTTGACTTCTTCCCAAAGATGATCGACCTCATGCTTGCAGTATGCCTGAATTTCCTTGATGGAGGGGGATGTATAGACGCATTCCCCGTTTTTAAAGATCGGCACAAGCAGCTCGCGCAGGTAATAGTTTGTCACCTTTTTACGCTTCCATGTGTTGTCCGGGTCGAAAATTTCCAGCGGCTGCGTTTCATCAATCGGCGGTTCGTTGTAGATGCACATCATGTCGGCAATCGGTTCGTCTGTGGAACGGTCAAAGACGCGGAAGACACGCTTGAAATGAGGATTGGTGATTTTTGCCGCGTTTTCGGAAATTTTGATTTTGGGAATGACACAGCCGTTTTCGTCTTCTTTTGCGACCAGCTTGTAGACGCCGCCGAAAACAGGATCGCTTTTCGCGGTGATCAGACGCTCGCCGACGCCGAAGGAGTCGATGCAGGCGCCCTGCTGGAGCAGGTCGCGGATAATATATTCGTCAAGAGAGTTAGACACGACGATTTTGCACGAGGTCAAACCGGCGTCGTCGAGCATTTTGCGCGCTTTTTTGGTGAGATAGGTGAGGTCGCCGGAGTCAAGACGGATGCCGCAATTGGTAATGCCCTTGGGCAGCAGCACTTCCTTGAAAGCGCGAATGGCGTTCGGCACACCGGAATGCAGCACATCGTAGGTATCGACAAGCAGCGTTGCGTTGGTTGGATACAGCTCACAGTAGGCACGGAATGCCTCATATTCCGTGTCAAACATCTGCACCCAGGAATGCGCCATGGTTCCGGTCGCAGGAATGCCGTATTCTCTGTCGGAAATGGTGCAGGCGGTTGCAGCACAGCCGCCGATATATGCGGCACGCGCACCGAGTATAGCGCCGTCCGAACCCTGTGCACGGCGGGAGCCGAATTCTGCTACGGGTCTTCCGTCGGCGGCACGCACAACACGGTTTGCTTTTGTAGCGATCAGAGACTGGTGGTTGACGGCGAGAAGAATAAAGGTCTCGACGAACTGCGCTTCCACTGCACGTGCCCGTACCGTCAGAATCGGCTCACCTGGAAAAATCGGCGTGCCTTCCGGTATGGCGTAGATATCGCCGGTAAAGCGGAATTCCTTTAAATAGGCAAGAAACTCTTCCGAAAACTGCTTTTTGGAGCGGAGGAACGCAATGTCTTCCTCGGTAAAGTGCAGATTTTTAATATAGTCGATGACCTGCTCAAGGCCTGCGCAGATCGCATAGCCGCCTCCATCCGGAATGGTGCGGAAGAATACATCAAAAATGGAAATTTCATCGCCTTTGCCGGAAATGAAGTAGCCATTGGCCATTGTCAGCTCGTAGTAATCACAAAGCATGGTGTAATTATAAGAATTCATATTGTTGTCCATCCTTTTATGTATCATTTGGATAGGCAATTGTAAAACCCCGTTTTACAATTGGTTTCATCGGGCTGACGCAGCCCGATGGCTCCCTTTTGGTCGCTTTAAAGGTGTCTTTTTTGGCGGGAAACCCGCCAAAGCGACGCATTTATTGATATATTGCCTTGCAGGCAATATAAAATTACGACTTTTACAATTGCTTATGTATCATTTGGAGTACTGCTCCAAACCCAATCGAATTTTGATTGAGGGGATTACGCAAGGAACCTTTTTGAAAAAAGTTTCCTTGAAACCTTCAAAAACTTTTTTGTGTGGGGGTGTGCTATTGGTTTACCATATAGGTTATAGGCGCGCAGAAAGTCTTACGCAGTAAGACTTTCTGCGTATATTATACCACAGTTTTTGAAGCTTGTCCATATATTTTGTAAAATAAAACGGCATAATGTAAAGATAACTGTCATGACACTGTATGCGCTGGATGTGATGAAACCGCATGCCGTATGCGTTATCTGTACGCTGCAATCTTATTTTCTAACAGAAAAATTATTAATTATAAAGAAAAAATACTTGCAAAAAATACATAGTTATGGTATAATCAGTATGATCCAATCTCAGAAAACATGTTTTGATTCCGAAAGGATGGAAAATGTATATGAAGCAGTTGTGGTATAAACAGCCGGCGGTACTTTGGGAAGAAGCACTGCCGCTTGGCAACGGATGGCTTGGCGCTATGGTATACGGCGGGGTGGATACGGATACCCTGCAAATCAACGATGTCACACTGTGGTCCGGCAGTCCTACAGAGGAGGCAGACCGCCCCGATGCCTATCAGTATCTCGACGAAATTCGCCGCCTTGTGCGGAAAAAGGCATTTGCAGAGGCACAGGAACTGATTTCAGCACATTTTATGGGAATCAAGGACGATACGTATTACGGTTCCTATACGACAATGGGCGATATTTCAGTAAAAATGGAGTACCAAGCTGCTTCTGATGTTTTGGAAGCATCGGACGCGGGCGTTGGCTATACCGCGTACCGCCGTGCGCTGTCGCTTGATGATGCAGCGGCTTCTGTCACATACAGCGTTGGCGGGGTACAGTATCAGCGAGAACATTTTATTTCCGCGCCATCGCAGGTGTTTGTATCGCGTTATCAGGCGGATCAAAGCCAAAGCCTCCATATGACAGTTTCCTATACGCGTCCGTATACGGTCATGCATACGGAGCCGTCGAATGCCGATACGTTCACGGGAAAGTCCATGGACCTTGTTGCAGAAGGCAAGGCTGGGGAACATGGCGATATGCGGTTTTCCGTGCGTATCCGCGTAATTGCATACGGACAGAGCGCCGCATTTGCGGAAGGCGGTTTGGGTGATGGAAATACAGCACCGTCAATCACCGTCAGAGATGCGGATGAAGTGGTGATTTACGTCACAGCGGCGACAGACTATGTGCTGGATGCAAAAAAGCATTATAAAGAAGGCGACCCCAAAACGATGGCGCGTGCGGCGATGGATGCGGTGCCCTCCTCATACGCTGCTTTGAAAGCGGCGCACATTGCCGATTACAAAGCGCTTTTTGACCGTGTGACGCTGGACATTGCCGGTCTGTCCCGTGATGATCTGCCGACCGACGCGCGTCTGATCGCCATGTCAGACCCACAAGCCGCATGTGATATCGGACTTGTGACACTTTACTATCAGTTCGGGCGGTATTTGCTCATCAGTTCTTCCCGCCGGGACAATCCGCTGCCTGCCAATCTGCAGGGCATCTGGAACCGCGAAATGATGGCGCCGTGGAACGCGGATTATCATTCCAACATCAATATTCAAATGAACTACTGGCCCGCCGGTCCTGCAAATCTGATGGAATGTGCAGAGCCGCTGTGCAGATACATTGAGGGGCTTGTGGAAAACGGACGCAAAACCGCACGCCGCTATTACAATTCTGACGGCTGGATGTCCGGCATGAACAATAATGTATTCGGCTATACCTCACCCGGTACCAGTGGTCCGTGGGGGCAGTTCTCTGTTGCCGGCGCATGGCTGTGTACGCATCTTTATGAATATTACGCGTTCACACAGCGCCGCGACATTCTGGAACGCATCTATCCGACCATACGGGAAAATGTATTATTCAGCATGAACACGCTGATTGAAGATGAAGACGGATATCTTGTTACCTCTCCGTCCGCATCGCCAGAAAACGCTTATTGTACAGAGGACGGTCACAGCGGCTGGGTCTGTGAAGGGGCGACGATGGATTTACAGATTCTGCACGAAACCTTCCGTGAGATTCTGCTGCTTGGAGAGCTGCGCGGCAGAGAACGGGATGCGGAATTCCTTGCGCAGGTAGAGGAAACAGACCGTCGGCTGCGTCCCTTGCGCATCGGTGCAGCGGGACAATTGCAGGAGTGGTCGGGAGACTGGGACTGCTTAGCGCCGGAGTTAAACCACCGTCATGTTTCCCACCTGTTCGGACTGCATCCCGGAACGATGATCACGCCGGAGGATACACCCGATCTCATTGCAGCAGCAAAGAAGACGCTTGCCATGAGAGGGGACGACGGCACCGGATGGTCGCTTGCTTGGAAAATCAACTTCCGGGCGCGGCTTGGAGACGGTGATCACGCATGGCGTCATATCAAGCGCATTCTCCGTTATGCGGGCGGTACGGAGGGGACGTTCAATTATCAAAGCGGCGGCGGCACATACGCAAACCTTTTTGACGCACATCCGCCGTTCCAGATTGACGGCAACTTCGGTGCTGCGGCGGGTATTTGTGAAATGCTTCTGCAAAGTCATCGTCTATACCAGAATCGTATCCATGTATTGTATCTGCTGCCTGCACTTCCGACGGTATTCGCAGACGGTACTGTCAGGGGACTTTGTGCACGCGGTGCGTTTACCGTTTCCATTGTCTGGAAAAACAGAACGCTTGACCGTGCGGAAATTGTGTCGCAGGCAGGACAGCAGTGTGCGGTGCGCGGCAGATATACGGTGCTTTGCGGCGGTACTCCCATTGAGACAGAAGAGGCGGACGGTCTGACGCTGTTTGCAACAGAAGAAGGCGGCACGTACCTTTTGTATCCTGTGGACAGAAACCTATAAACGGATGTTTGAACGATCCGATTTTAACGCAAGTTCGAGGGTTTTATGGGAAAACTTTTTAAAAAAAAGATTTTCCCCAAACCCTTTTCAAAAAATTTTCATCTGTAAAACGAATAAAATCATTTCTCATACTGGAATGGGCTTTATCGCCTGCTGGTATCACAAATTCCGAATTCTGATGAATAAGGAAACGTTATAATCATGAAACTGAAGAATCTTATTATTGCTTTGGGAAAAGCAGTTCTGTATTGTCTTGCATTTCTGCTGATACAGATCATTTCGGCACTGCTTGTAGGGAATGCCAGCGTGTTTTTGGACATTTTGTGCCGTGTGATCACGGAACAGGACGTGTGGTGGTTTACCGATCATGCAGTCATTTTGGCATCCGCAGCAGCGGCACCGATCACGGTTCTGTTCTTCTTCCTGTTTTTCCAGATACGCAGGAAAACGCTGGCAGAAGAAGTTGGATTTTCACGACTCACACGCCCGACCGCCGTTTTTGGAAGTATGCTTGCGCTTGGATTTGGCTTGTGTATTTTATCCACATTTTTGATTGCACTAATTCCGTTTCCACAATCCTGGATTGCGCAGTATGGACAGTATTCCGATGCATTGACAGAGGACTGTCTGTGGCTGACCATGATCGGTACGGTACTCTGCGCACCGTTGACAGAGGAACTTGTATTCCGCGGACTTGTCTATACGCGTCTGCGCCGGGGGATGCCTGTTTGGGCGGCTGCGCTTTTATCCGCTGTATTTTTCGGCATCCTGCACGGGACCTTTCTGCATCTGGTATTTGTGATTCCCATGGGATTGCTTTTATGTTATGTATACGAAAAATACCGGTCCCTATGGGCGGCGGTGTTCCTTCACATGGGCTTTAACCTTTGCGGCAGTGTACTGCCGTACTATACCTTTGACAAGCTATGGATGGTCGGCGCATTCATGGTTATTGGTCTGTATCTGACTGTTGTGGGCGTTTTGTCGATGCGCCGCTATGAAAATCATGTTTTGGATTTCAATTATTAAATAGGCGATTGTAAAAGTCATAATTTAATATTGCCCGTAGGACAATATTAATAAATGCGTCACTAAGACTTAATACGTCGGACGTATTAAGTCGTGCGGGTATTCCCGCCAAAAAAGACACCTTTAAAGCGACCAAGGGGAGCCATCGGACTGCGTCAGTCCGATGGAATCAATTGTAAAACGGAGTTTTACAATTGTCTATATTTCAATTATTAAATAAATGGAGGATTACGAAATGAGGAACCGTAAAACAGCATCGTCACTGGCACTTCTGCTCCTTGCAGCGCTGGCACTCGCTTCCTGCGGTGAAACAGCAAAAAAGCTCCCGGATGAAACAAAGGATGCAGCAGGAGAAACGACTGCCGCGGCGACAGAGGAGCCGACAGAAGAGGATCTTCGCGCAGCCATTCCGGATAATCTGCCGGAAACCGATATGCAGGGCTACCAGTTCCGCATCTGGACACGAGATCGAAGCGACTTTGTGGAAGACATCGGTGTGGATATGGAACAAACGGGAGAAGTTGTGGACGACGCGATTTTTAACCGCAACAAAGTGGTGGAAGAACGCTTCAACTGCGAACTGGTACAAAGATCTGTCAATTCCAGCTCTTTTAACGCAGAGCTGACCAAAACCATTACCTCCGGTGAGGACGCCATGGACGTTGCTCTCGGTCAGGTGGTCACGGTTCCAAACCTCTGTATCGAAGGATATTTCCTTGACTGGTATGAAGACCTTCCGTATGTGAATTTGCAGCAGCCATGGTATATCGGCAATGCGGCAGAAGCGCTGAGTGTCAACGGTCATGCATACGCGATGATCGGAGAAATGAACCTTGACGTTCTGCGCTTTACCTACTGCATGTATTGGAATCAGAAGATCGCATCCGATTTTGATCTTGAAAATATCTACACAGTCGTAGAAGAGGGACGCTGGACGTATGAATATCTGCGTACCCTTGCCACACAGGTGTACCGTGACTTAAACGGTGACGGTCAAAAGTCGGAAGCGGATCTCTTGTGTCTTTCCGGCGACCCGTATTCCGCAGTTGTCACCTATCAGTATGCGTTCAACAATCCGCTGTTCACCATCGGAAAGGATGGCATTCCGGCGCTGACCTTTGACAGTGAGAAGGCAAACGACATTGTCACCAAGTTAAACGACCTGTATTGGAACACTGCCGGCGCCTATACCAAGGACTGGGGTACTGGTGCGGAAGCATGGACAAACGGCAATCTTTTGTGCATCACGAACCTGTTTCAGAATGCAGAAGGATATCGAGACCTCGAATTTGATTTCGGTATCATTCCATATCCGAAATATGATGAAGCACAGACCTCGTATTACACAATGAGCGATGGCGCACATGGTGTCATGACCGTGCCGATTACCATTTCTAAACCGGATTACACCTCTATCATTCTGGAGGCAATGAACGCGGAAACCTACAAGCAGGTTGCTCCCGCTTACTATGATATCGCGCTCAAGGTCAAGTATTCCCGCGACAACGAGTCCAGCCGTATTCTCGACCTTCTGATGGAAAGCCGCGTCTTTGACTTTGGCTATATTTACAATAACGGTCTGGCGTTTGTTGTCCAGGAGCTGGTATCGAAAAAGAGCAATAACTCCCAGTCCAGATATACTTCCATGATGAAATCATCTGAAAAGTCGTTTAAGAAAATCATCGACGCTTATCTTGATCTGGAATAAAAGAGAAATCGTGTGTGTACACGTACCGCAGAGCACGGTATTCTGAATCATCTTCCGGTATTCAGCATCTGCCGTGCTGCGGCACCATAACTGTAAAAAAACAATGCAGAATCTTTTTGGGGATTCTGCATTGTTTTTTATGGTAAAAGAGAGATTAGAACGGGGGAAACCGTGATGATTTTGTCAAACCGCAGCATGGGAAACACACCTGCGCCAAGATAGATTCCGAGGGCGGCGGACAAAAGAAAACAGATGCCGATGCAAATCCATTTCCTGCGTGATGAAGAATGGAGAGAAGCCGGTGAGAGGGGTGACTGTGCAAAGAACAGAAATGCGGCAAACAGCGCCGTACAGCATATCCCCAAAAGCAGATATGGCAGTACCGCATGCTGCTCTCTGCGGGCAAGCTGCATTGCGGCATCATACCCCGTTTCCTCTGTACGTAAGGTAACATGCCATGCAGGAACATGCGGTTCTGCTGCGGTACGGTTCTGAGCCTTTTCTGCCGCTGCTTTGGCTTCGGTCAGCGCCGCAAGCTTTTCTTTTTCGGCGTTCAGATTTGCTTCGGCTGCATGCAGCGCGGTTTGCGCCTGTGCAAGCGCCTCCTTCAAATCGGCGATTTCCGCTTCCTGTTTTGCAAAGCTTTCCTCCGCGGCATCTCTTCGCAATATCAAAGGCAACTGATCTGAGGAGTAGTACTCATAGGTTTCCATATCGGAGTAGAACTGCTGACGCTCCGACTCCAGGGTATCCATTGCCAAAAGAAGTGCATGTTCTGTTTCTTCTGCGCGCAGGGCAGCGGTTTCACGCTGGTTGTATGCATATTGTACGGCGACTGCCTGTGCAGAATATTGCGTTTCTGCTGCCTCGCGCGCTTCTTTTCGCTGCTTGTCCTCCTCCGACAGTGCATCTGCTGCCGCAGCCAGCTGATCAGAATAGGTACTATTATAAATGGAAGAAATCGCATCGGTCAGTGCGTGTTCCTTTTTCGTTTCTGAAAAGAGACAAAGTATCGTTTGGAAATTCAATGTTTGCGGCAGAAGGGCTTCTTCCTTGACGAACAGAATGCCGTCTATCTCTGTATCGGTCAAAGAAGACAGTGCGGAGATACTGTTTGTGCCGATGCCTGTGACATTCAGCGTATAGGAGTGGGCAGAGGGCGTTTCTGTGATTTCGGATGCAGATACCATCGGTGCAGCTGTCGACACGGTTATGGTATCGCCGACGGAAGTGGAACAGGTACTTTTCAGGGGAAGAAAAATGCATTCGGTAGATTTCTCCGGAATACTGCCAGCTGTCAAAACGCAGACACGGGCGAGCGTTTCATTTGGCAGTGCGCAGATGCGGTAGTTAGCAGACATATCTGCGTGATCGGTTTCTGTGACAAACACATCGGAAACCGTACACAGATAATACGTTCCAAGCGCAGAAAATGCAGTTTTTGCAGCGTCGGACAACATCAGGCTGCTGCCGTCATCACAGGCAATGACAGCATCCGGTGCGGACAGCAGCGCACATTGATCCAGCGCTGTGATTCGGCTTGCTGCATAAGCAGGAAACACAGCAGAATAAGTGCAGAATATGGCGGAAAACAAAACCGATACTGTGAAAACAACACAGAGTGCTATTCTATGTTCGTGTAAAAAGGTGCGGATGGCGTTGGCGTTCAATGGAATTTAAATACCTCCCGGGGGAAAATCGGTGTTGTTCGGCATCCTCTGAAGCTGCTGCGATATTTTCCGGTTTTATCAATGGTTTCCTGTAAAAAAGCCAGAAGGAGAGATGGGGAATGGGGCGAACAAGTCGATCGTGTTTTCTTTTATTATACTATATTTTTCTAATGCTGTCAACTGCTTTTCAAAGACGGGACAGGACAGCAGTATATCCACGATAAAAAAGTTTTGGGGGAAGTATGAGGGGGAGCTTTTTCAAAAGTCCCCCTCAAATAAAAACAGGATTTTTTTGTTTTTGCAGTGTGTGCTATTGCATTTTTTTTTGTTTGGTGGTACAATTAAATAGAAAAAAGAGAAAATGAAGAAGAAAACCAGGCAGACAGCATCTGCCGGAAGAAGAAAGGAATCGATTGTTATGTGTAATTATGAAGAAGAAACCTATCTGCGTATCACAGAGGAAGCGCGCACAGCGATAAAAGAACTGCTTGCCTGCGCCGGACTGCATAAGGGAGATTTATTTGTGGTTGGCTGTTCCTCCAGCGAAATTGCAGGCGGCGTGATCGGGCATGATTCCAGTGTACAGTGTGCAAAGGCTGCATACAAAGGCATTGCTCCTGTGCTCGCCGAAGCGGGAATCTACCTGTGCGCACAGTGCTGTGAGCATTTGAACCGCGCGATTATATTGGAGCGGGAAGCTGCCGAAGCATACGGCTATGAGATTGTGGGTGTTGTGCCGCAGCCAAAGGCAGGCGGTTCGTTTGCCACCGTTGCCTATGCAAACATGAAGGATCCTGTCGCGGTGGAGGCGGTGGCAGCACATGCCGGCATCGACATCGGCGGCACGCTGATTGGCATGCACCTGCGCCGTGTTGCCGTACCGGTACGTCTGTCTCTGTCAAAGATTGGAGAAGCGCGGATTCTATGTGCAAGAACCAGACCGAAATATATCGGCGGTGAACGCGCACGGTATGAAATGGATACAGAAAAAGCAAAGGACTATTTGCTTTGAGTCGAACGGCTGAAGCGGGTAACCGTTTAAAAAATACAGTGGTGATCGGGAAAAGAGGAACAGACAGAAGGCAATTTCAGAAAAGAGGGAGTGGCTGAAGATGAATCAATCACAGAAAGACATGCATGATCCAAATCCTGGCGGCAGCCGTGACAAGGGCGACGGGAATACTGCGCCGCCGATACAGCTGCGTGATATTCCTGCTTATGTAAAGACGGTTGTGTGCGGTACGGCACATCGTATGGGATATGTATTTCGTGTCGTTTGGGAAACCAGACACTGGATTCTCCTTGTGATGCTGTTTATGACGATATACAACGGTGTGATGCCTGTCGTCGGAAGCCTGATTTCCGCTTCCTTGTTGAATGCTCTGGCACGTGCGATTCGGGAGCGTGCGATTGACGGCTTCTATCTGTATCTGTTTTTGCAGTTCGGCTATCTGATTATCAACAGCATTGTGAAAAACATTTATCATATTTTAAACCGGATATCGGGAGAGCTTGTCACAAATGAAATCAAGGTGCGTATCATAGAAAAAGCGAAGGATGTCGACCTTGCGTCCTTTGATAATCCTGCGTTTTATGAGCGTCTGGAAAATGCCAACAGGGAAGCGGGCAACCGTCCGATTCAGATTCTCTCAAATTTGTTTTCCATCATTTCTACGGTGATTTCTGTTGTGATTTATATTGTTGTGATGGCAAACATGCTGCCGGCGGCGCCGCTTTTGATCATTGCGGTTTCCATCCCGTCTGCCGTTGTGAATTTTATCTATCGCCGCAAGAATTTCAATTATATGCGCCGCCGTTCTGTAGACCGCAGAGAAATGAATTACTATTCCAACCTGATGGTAAACAAGGATATGGTCAAGGAAATCCGCCTGTTCGGACTTTCGCCGCGGTTTATCGGCGGTTACAAGGAAGTGTTCAAGCGCTATTTCGGCGGTCTGAAAAAGTTAATTTGTCAGGAGGGCTTCTGGCAGATTTTCTTCATGCTGCTTTCCACAGCTCTTAACTGCGTTTTATACATTGCAATTGCGCGGAATATTATATACGGCAGCGGACAGATCGGTGATTTTTCGTTCTATACCGGTGCGCTTGGCGCCATTGCAAGCGGCGTTTCGACACTGATTACAACATCGGCCTTGATTTATGAGGGAACGCTGTTCATTGACAATCTGATTCTGTTTATGAACGAGAAAAAGACGATTGTACCACTCCTGTCTCCCAAAAAAGAAGGGGCTTCGGAAGAAGACGGCTCGACTGAGAAAAAAACGGCAGCTTCTATAGAAACAGAGAAACCGCTGATACTTAAACGTCACTGCGGACATACCGTGGTGTTTGACCATGTTTGCTTCCGCTATCCCGGTATGGAGCGGGATGTGCTGCACGATATTTGTCTGACCTTTTCTCCGGGAGATACCTGCGTGCTGGTCGGTCTGAACGGCGCCGGGAAGACCACGCTGATCAAGCTTTTGACACGCTTATATGATCCGACCTCCGGCGTCATCTATCTGGACGGTGAGGACATTCGCCAGTATGATGTGGAGGAACTGTATCAGATGTTCGGCATCATTTTCCAGGATTTTGGAAAATATGCGTTTACGGTGACCGATAATATTGCATTCGGTGATCTTTCCCGCACGCCCAGTCCAGACGCGGTAAGAGAAGCTGCGGTCAGCGCCGACGCCGACACCTTTATTTCTGCCTTGCCCAAACAGTATGCGACGCCGCTGCAGCGGATCTTCTCCGAGCACGGAACTGAGCTTTCCATCGGTCAGTGGCAGAAGCTGTCGATTGCAAGAGCCTTTTACGCCGACGCCGATTTCCTGATTTTAGATGAACCGACCGCGTCGCTGGATGCCATTGCAGAGCAGGAGGTGTTCCGACAGTTCGATCAGCTGCGGCGGGACAAAACGACACTGTTCGTTTCGCACAGACTGTCGTCCGCAACGGTTGCAAATAAGATTATCGTCCTTGAAAACGGGACCGTTGTGGAGGAAGGCGACCACGCATCCCTGATGCGCCTGAAGGGAAAATACTATGCGCTGTTTTCCGCACAGGCAAAGCGGTATCTTGAAACGGCGGAGGAAGGATTGCTGTCAGAAGAGGACTTGGGAGAGGGACAGCCGCATCCGCACCGCTATCCAGATTAAAATTCAACCATTGCGCTTTATATCATACAACACGGGCTGTTGCAAGTTGAAAACTTGCAACAGCCTTGATTGTTTTTAAAATTTAGAAGTTTTTTGAAAGGGGTTTGGGGAAAAGCTTTTTTTCAAAAAAGTTTTCCCCAAAAACGTTCTCTTAAAACGTCCTTTCTACGCTTTGGAACGCATATTCAGCCGTGCTGCATTGAGAATGCACAGCATGCAGACGCCGACGTCTCCAAAGACTGCTGCCCACATGCCGGTAATGCCGCACATGCCGAGAATCAGTATCAGCGCTTTAATGCCGAGTGCAAAGATGATATTCTCATGTACCGTGCGCATCGTATTGCGGGAAATGGTGATGGCTTCGGCTGCTTTTTGGAGGGAATCGTTCATAATGATCATGTCGGCGGCTTCCATGGCAGCATCGGAACCGAGCGCACCCATAGCGCATCCGACGTCCGCCATTGCAAGCAGCGGGGCGTCGTTGATGCCGTCACCAAGGCAAAGCAGCGTATTGTCGCCGCAGGTATCTTTCAGTGTTTCGGCGACTTCCATTTTTCCGTCCGGGAGCAATGCCGCATGGCATCCATCCAATGCCAGAGCCTCTGCAATCGGACGAGCGGCGGCTTCCGTATCTCCGGTCAGCATATGAATTTCTTTGACACCTGCACGACGAAATGCTGCAATGGCATCTTTGGTGTCTTCCTTTAACGTATCGCGCAGATAAATGGCGCCAAGATACACACTGTTTTTGGCGATATAGACGATGCAGTCGCCGGATTTTTGTGTGCTGTCCGATAGCGGCAGTTCAATCTGGTGTTCCCACATCAGCTTATCGTTGCCGCATAAGACCGTTGTGTCCCCATAGACCGCTTTGACGCCGCGGCCGGAAATTTCTGTTGTCTGAAAATTGAGTTTCAGACGTTCGGATATCTCAGAAGTCTCTGCGGCGGGTGTTTGCCCGCTTTTTTCCATTTCGGCATAGGCGGCAAGGATGCCGCGTGCGGCAGGGTGTGTGGAACGGCTTTCTGCATTTGCAGCCAGAAAAAGGAGATTGTCCGGGGTGGAACCGTTTGCACAGTGGATATCGACGACCTCAAACATGCCGCGTGTCAGCGTTCCAGTTTTGTCGGTTGCAACGATTTGCGTTTTCGATAATGCTTCAATGGTTGACGAACCCTTGATCAAAATGCCATTTTTGGAGGCGCTGCCAATGCCGCAGAAGTAGGAAAGCGGCACAGAAATGACCAAGGCGCAGGGGCAGGAGACGACGAGGAATGTCAGGGCGCGGTGTATCCAGAGCGCCCAGGCACCGGTTACAAGAGAAGGAATAATGGCAAGAACCAGCGCCGCTATGACGACGGCAGGGGTATAGATGCGTGAGAATCGCGTAATGAACGCTTCGGTTTTTGTTTTCTTTTCGGCTGCATTTTCGGCAAGATCAAGAATCCGCTGTACTGTGGATGTGCTGGCGGTCTGCGTGACGCGGATGACAAGGACGCCATCTGTAGCGATGCATCCAGCAGCAGCACGGTCACCGGGTGCTATGGGACGCGGTACAGATTCTCCGGTCAAAGCGGCGGTGTCGAGATTGGCGCATCCGGAAATGACCTCCCCGTCCAGGGGAATACGTTCTCCGGGATGAACTTCCATGCACATGCCAATTTCCACGTCTTCTGTCGGAACCATTCTGGTTTCACCGTTTGACGCTCCGGTGTTTTCTGTGAAAATACGCGCAGTATCCGGGCGAATTTCCATCAGCGACTGCACAGAGGTACGGGTACGGCCGACGGCAAGGTCTTCCAGCCATTCGCCAAGCTGGAACAGCAGCATAACGGCAACACCTTCTGCATATTCACCGACACAGAAAGCGCCGATGGACGCAATTGACATCAGAAAATCCTCGTCAAAAAACGATCCTTCGAGAAGATTTTCTACAGACTCCAAAAGGGTTTTCCAGCCAACCAGAAGATAGGGAATCAGGTATAGAATCAGATACACATAAAATGGAAAGGAAGTGGTGTGCGACAGAACGATACAGCCGACAAGCAGTCCCGCACCAACGAGGATGATTGGCAGGGAACGTTCTTCCTCCTCATCGTGATCATGACCGCCGCAGCCGCAGCCATGACTGTGACCATGCGCATGGTCATGGTTATGGTGGTGTTCATGTTCATGGTGTTCGTGTGTATGGCAGTGCTCATGACCGCAGTCACAGCATTCCGCTTCGCTTGGAACTTCTTTGTTTGTGTGTTCACGTTCTTTTATCATAAACGCATTGCTTCGCGCAGGCGAAGGCTCCTTTCGGAAAAATTGGATTTTGAGGTTTTGCTGTCATGGTAATTTATGGGGAAAAATGATCCTGTTGCGTTTGAAAGGGATTATTCCATGATGTGATCCATTCCCATTTCGAGAATGGTCTTGACATGATTGTCTGCAAGCGCATAAAGCATTGCTTTTCCGTCGCGGCGGCAGCGCACCAGACGTGCGGAACGCAGGACACGCAGCTGATGGGAAATTGCAGATTGTGTCATGGAAAGGGCATCTGCAATATCACCGACACTCATTTCGCCCCCCGACAGTGCATACAGGATTTTGCAGCGGGTGCTGTCGCCGAACATTTTAAACAGTTCCGCAAGGTCGCAGAGGGTGTCCTCATCCGGGAATTCCTCCGTCAGAATTTCTGTGTGCAGTTGGTTTTGTTCGGTTTCTTCGTTTTCGATTGTTTGATCTGTCATCGTATGTCTCCTTTTTCATATGAGTATTTGCTCATATAATTATTATAGCATAGTTTCATGCGTTTGTCAATAGAGATAAGAAAATATTGAATTTTTATTGTACACAAAGCTGTGAAAATTTTTGCACGATTTGATAAACGGTATTGACAAAATTTTAAATATATGGTATTATAAAATTACATAAAAAGATGCCGACATAAATTCATTATTTGCTGAAAAATAAAAAAGCGAGGTGCTTTGTACGAAAAAGTTTCTTTGCGTTTTTCTTTCCGCTGTTTTTTCTGCATATACCTTTGCATTTCCTTCTTTTGCTTCTTCTGAGAGGGATTCTCAAATGCAACCGCGTGCAATCGAGACCTCATTTTATAAATATGAACAAACCTCAATATCGGAAAATTATGAATATCAACAAATTGCAATGGCAAGAGTTGATAACACATCGAATTATGCTACTGAAACAAAATTGACAGCCCTCGTGCCTTGCAATGGTTCTGTGTCAGCCTCTATAACAACAGGTTTCGGACTTTCGGGGGAAATCGATGCGATGTTTGAATCCGTAAGTGCATCAACGGATTTATCGGTTTCTATGCGTGTTCCTTGGCGTGCAGGTGCGTCATATAGCATTGGAACGAAGATACCGGCTCAAAAAATTGGTTATTTACAAGTATACAAAATTGGCGTATCTACAAGCGGAGTATCTACTTATCGACAACGTAATGTATATACGAATCAGGTTACCTATGCAGAACAGCATTCCAGTGCATCGTTTCCTACACATGATATTAATATGAAAATTTCAATTGAAGATAATTAAAAATACATGAAAAAATTTTACCATGTTTTTGTCAGCATCTTTTTTCTGATATTTATAATCAGCACGATGCTCTTTGGTTGTGATTCCAAAAAGAATGATGTGGAAGAAGTTTCCGGCAATGTATCACAGCATGTTACAGAAACGGATACAGAATCCACAACAGATGAAATTATAGAATACAGCCCAACCTTTGAATTTTTCCAATATATACGTTCTAATGCCATTCTGCGCAGTAGTATATGGTCGGATATTGATGAAGATGGCAAAGGCGATCTCATCATTTTATATCAATATGCAGATTCTGATGATATCAAAGCAGAGCTTGAAAACAGAATCATGTTTTTAACAACATCGGAACTTGGTGTGTCAGAGTTATGCTTTGCTGTAGATGATGATGAAACTGAAAATCATTATTGTTTTCCGGATGATATTTCTATGATTGCCTGTGAAAAAGGGGTTACATTCTCGATGTATGAATATACCAAGGATGATTATACCTACTTTAAAATTACTTATTTTATTGCAGATGACGGAATACGTACTGTGAAAACAGAAACATCCGAAGAACCGTTTGATACGAAACCCCAATAGTCAAAAATGGACTGCTGCACTTATGTGCAGCAGTCCATTTTTCGAGCAAAAGTTTTTGGGGAGAGGTTTGGGGAGGGACTTTTTTCAAAAAGTCCCTCCCCATATAATGATTTCTTATTTAATCACAGTTCCAACCGGAACGCTGTCGTCCACAAAGATCAGCTGACAGCCGCAGGAGTGGTTGGTTGCGGCAAGCAGCATGCCTTCGCTTGTAACGCCGGTCAGACGGGTCGGCTTTAAGTTGGCAATGACAATGATCTTTTTACCGACCAGCTCGTCAATACCCCATTCGTTCTTGATGGAGGATACGATGGTGCGTCCCTTCTCAGTCCCGTCGTCCAGTGTCAGCTTTAAGCAGCTGTGTGACTTTCTGATTTCCTGTGCCTTGACAATCTGGCAGACGCGCAGATCTATCTTCGCAAAGGTTTCAAGGTCGATTTCTTCTTTGACGGGCGGAATTTCGTCCGGTTGTTCATCGGCGCCGCGGGTCTTCTTCTGAACGGCTTCTTCTGCGGGTGCAGCTGCCGCAGCAGCTGCGGCTTTTTCTTCTTCCGTCATCGGATAGGAGAAATCAAGCAGTCCGACGTACTTTTCGGGATTAATGGCATATAAGAACAGGTACAGACGCGGTCCCTTTTCCTTATCGATCAAAAGCTTATAGGTGTTCTTGAAGAAGGTGCCCTGCAGCGCTTTCAGTTCCTTGTCGGAAACCGTTTTGCCTGCATCTGCCGCAATGTTCTTCGGGATGGCGTAAAGCTCTGTGTTCAGGGTGTCAAGATCATATCCGCCGCGGGCAATCAACGTATGCAGACGGGCAATCTGTTCCTTTTCTTCCTCGGACAGGGTATTGTAAACGTCCCAGTTTCTTGTTTCACGCAGGCGGTTGACGCTTTCCGGCGCGCAGTGCTCCAGCCAGAACTTGGCGCGGTCGACACGGTCTGCAAAATCTTCCTTTTTGTATGGGGTACCGATTTTTGCAAATACGGTTTCCAGCATATCGGGATTGAAGTCGACAATAGAGCCGAGCTGTACCAAAAGTCCCATCGGAACGGTCGTCGGTGCGCGGCCTTCTACCTCACAGTTGTAAAGGACGGTCTGACCGTATTCGTCAAGCGTGCCGTCGCGCAGCGCGTTCAGCATCTTATCGTACTCAAAGTACTGACGCAGAATACCGTCGTCAAAGCAGAAATCAAACGCCTTGAGCGGTTCGGTCTTGGAATACAGCCACAGAATGATTTCCGGCTGATAGAGCTGCAATAACAGATCAGGGGTCATATTCAGTCCCGTAGAGCCGGACATTTTGCCAACCTGTCCCTTGATGCCGATGAATTCATAACCTTGGAACAGGGGCGCTTCATAGCCGAAGATTTCCCGGGCGATATCCTTTGCGTTGTCATAGGAGCCGTTTAACGAAGCATGATCCTTTCCGCCGGGTTCAAAATCGACACCTTCATATAACCAGCGCATGGGCCAGTCAATCTTCCATGCAAGCTTGCAGTTGAAGTCTTTTGTAAAGTTGAAGTGTCCGCTATGCCCGCAGGCGCAGGTATAATCCGCTTCTGTGCAGTCGTCGGACAAGGAGATGATCTTTGTGGTATCCTTGCCGCAGCAGGGGCAGTAGATGGAGACGGGATAATATGCCTCGCGCTCACCGGGCTGTGCCTCCTGCGTTCTATGGGAGTCGAGAATATCAAAAATTCTGCCGCGTTCCTTCAGCGCATGGATGATATACTTTGCGTATTTGCCGGAACGGTACATCTCTGTCTGGTGACGGTAGTCCATTTCAATGCCGAATTTCTTGATAGACGCCTCAAATTCCGCTTCAAAATGTTCTGCATAAGTCTTATTTTCCGGATCGTCCGCAAAAGGATTCGGGACATCAGTATAGGGACGACCAATATACTGTGCGTAATCGTCACGAACTGCGGCAACATTTGCTGGAACCTTACGCATGCGGTCAAACTCGTCCCATGAGAAGAGCAGGCGCGCCCGTTTTCCCATTTTGCGCAGCGCTTTCACGACGAAATATGAAGTAGCGATATCACGGAAATTGCCGATATGAATGCTGCCGGATGGGCTGATGCCTGCGGCGCAGACATATTCTTCTTTGTTGGGATTGCGTTCAATGACTTTGAGCGCAAGTTCTTCTGACCAGTGCATAAGAATTCCTTTCTGTCGTTTCATAAAAATAATTGTCTGCATTTCTATTATACAGATACTAAATTATATCATAAATTACATAGGATGTCAATTGTTTTTTGGAAAAAAGCCACGTTCGTTTCATAAAAAAGTAGGATAAAAAAGAGACAAAAAAGGAAAAATATGGTATAATAAAAAAAGGAATAAAAAAAGACAGAGGGAAAGAAAAAACATGCAAAAAATATTTTCAGGAATAGAAGACC
>JAGAVJ010000051.1 GCA_017942005.1 Clostridia bacterium
GTCTTGGGTCTTCTATTCCTGAAAATATTTTTTGCATGTTTTTTCTTTCCCTCTGTCTTTTTTTATTCCTTTTTTTATTATACCATATTTTTCCTTTTTTGTCTCTTTTTTATCCTACTTTTTTATGAAACGAACGTGTTTATTGTCGGACAGAGCAGCTGTATTCTCTTTTTTGGGGAAAATCAAAACCTGAAAAAGTTTTATGGGATGTATGAACCTCATCGTCCTTTCTATTGAAAAATGAGTAACGGTATGATATAATAATACGTAAATCAAGGTTTACTCATAAGAGATGGGAGTGTAAAACAATGAAACTGAATATAGGGGAAACCATAGATGTCTGGCAGCGTATGGCCATGTGTCAGAAACCGATTGTCTTATATGGAATGGGGAACGGCGCTGATAAAATCCTTAGTGTGATGGAAACATACAGTCTTTCTCCGGCAGATTTTTTTGCATCTGATGGGTTTGTTCGCGGTCATATGTTTCACGGAAAACGTGTCCTTTCGTTTTCTGAGGTGCGTAAAAAATATGATGATATGCTGATTGTCATTTCATTTGCATCATCGCTTCCGGAGGTGCTTGCGCGTTTTTGGGAACTTGATGCAATGTATGAAACGGTTGCACCAGATGTTCCAGTTGCGGGAGATACCCTGTTTGATGCCGCGTTTTTGAAAGAACACCGTACTGACATGGAAACGGTATACGGGATGCTTGCAGATACAGAGTCCAAACGATTATATGAGAACATCATCAACTATAAAATTTCCGGTAAAATTTCCTATTTGCGTGCGGCAGTGTCGGATGAAGAACAGGTTTTGCGTACACTTGTAAGACCGGAACAGGTAGAGCACTATCTTGACCTTGGCGCATATAACGGCGATACCGTGCGATGGATGCTTGCCAATGCTGAAAATTTAAAAACGGTGTATGCGATGGAGCCGGATGAACGCAATTATCGGAAGCTGTCCGCTTATGCAGAGGAAGAAAACCGCGCGTCCATTTTGACCTATCCTTTTGCGGCATGGAATCGGCGGGAGACACTGACATTCCGCATAGAAGGAAATCGAAATTCATTTATCATGCAAAATAATACGCAGCTGCCGACCGGTGAAGGCGTAAAACAGGGGAAAGAAAAGCAGATCATCGCGGAAGCACCGGATACGGTACTCGACGGCGCCGCGGTGGATTTTATCAAGTATGATGTGGAGGGGGCAGAGCGCAAGGCATTGGAAGGAACACAAAAGACGATTCTCCAATATGCACCGCGGCTATTGGTATCGCTGTATCACCGCTCAGAGGATTTGTTTGCACTGCCATTGTATATCCAACGGTTACAACCCAAATATCGTTTGTATCTGCGCCGTTTTGCATATGTGCCGGCATGGGATATCAATCTCTACTGTGTTCCCGATGAACAGTAAAACAACATGAGTTCGATGAGGAGATGCTTTTTGAAAAAAGCATCTCCTCAAACTCCACCGCAAAAACTTTTAAACAGGGAAACCAATAAAATATGGATAAATCAAGCAAAAAAACGCACAGTTTTGGTTTGATTTATCCATATAAAGTTTTTTGAAAAGGGTTTGGGAAAACCTTTTTTGAGGGAAAAGTTTTCCAAAAGAATTCTATCGAACTTACGTTAAAACAGGGGCTGCTGTTAGATATTTTTATTGCAGTAAAATGGTATAGCCGACACCGCGCACAGTTTCAATCAGACGAATGTTATAACGGTCATCAATCTTTGCACGGATATAACGGATGCAGACGTCGACAACATTCGACTCTTTTTTGCCGTTGCTTTTGCCATTTTTTTCTTTTGCTGCGTGTACCGCGTTGTAGATGGCTTCGCGGGATACTGCTACTCCGCGCTGTTTCATCAGATAGAGCAGGATATCATATTCTGTCGGCGTCAATGTGATCAGATCATTTTTATAATAAACCTGATGTGCGTCTTCGTTGAACCGAATGTCGTCTGCCGGAGAGTGCTGTTTCATCTTCATTGCCGGAGCCTCTGTCTGACGAATCAGAATATCTTCCTTGTAATGCAATAGTTCCTTGACACAGTAGAGAAACTGGTTCATCAGAAACGGACGGGGAAATACATAACGATAAATGTCACTGTCGTAAAAACGAAGCTTGTCTGCCGTCATCGCGTCAGAATCCGGATATCCAAACAGAATGACTGGGAGCTGCTGTTCCTCCGCATGTGCAAGCATTTTTTCAAGTCCCTGATATACAATATCAAGATCCAAAATTAACAGCTTACAGCGTCCTGCCTCTGACAGTTTTTCGTTTTCCTGTGCCTTTTTGCCGTCATCATGGTTTACATTTTCCTCAGAAGCTGCTGCTTTTGTCGCGATTTTCAGTTGTTCCAGCGTCAAATCTGATAAACAGCAGACACTTTGATGCAGCGCACGCAATTCCAGATACAACATGCGGGAAAATAAGCGGTCTTTGGAGATTAACAGAATATCTCCTGCGGTCATTTATCTTCACCCCTCTCAGTTTGTCTGCAACAACTCTTTGTAATTGCGGATTTTGACGTCCGTGAAATAGGCATGAATGATCTCATCGTAGTATGCACCGTTTTCTGCCATATTCTTCGCGCCCCACTGGCTGATACCGCCGCCATGCCCCCAGCCTTTTCCAATGAAAAGGAAATTGCCGTTGGTCGGATCATTCAGACGCTGCAATGCGTCAGCGGGAATATCATATACTGCTTTTTCATCTGTCAGGAGTGTAGTGCTGCCGTCGCCTTGCAAAACAGGCAATCCGTCCGTGATATCGGTTTCGACAATGCCATTTGCGGTCATAACCTGAACCGTTTTCCGGTTTTCTGTACGGTCAATGTACAGTGCTTGGGTACCGCTTTCTGTTATGACGGATACATATTTGTTAAGAATTGGAATTTCTCCGCGATATCCTACGACAAAATTTGCACTGTTCAAATATTTTCCAAGCGTAGTACGAATGACATCCGTCCCGCGCAGTGTGACGGTGTTCCCCTGGGAATCGGTAATGGCGAGCTTGTAAACATAGGAGGAATTTTCGGCAAGCTCCACAATGGAAATATCGGTAATGCTGCTTTTTAATTGGGTATAGCCTTTGGTATTGGCAAGGTATGTATATAAGTCACCTGGAGACACTTCCGCCATCCATACGCCGTTTGGATGAGATGCATAGTCCTCCCACGGTGTTTCTACCGCGCGCAGATAGGGAAATGCGCTGCCGTTCCAAATCTGTTCTACATTTACGGTGCACCCGCCTGTCACAGCGGAATAAACGGTAGAGCAGATTTCATTTCCATAGGTAATGACAAGTCCCCGTGTTTCTTCCACCGCACGCAGAATCGCTTCATTTTGCAGCCCGACTCCTTTATACACCTGACAATCCGTACTGTTGCAGAGATCAATGCCAAGGGAAGTGTGCTTGGTACGGTTGGATAACGTGTAAGAACGCACAATACATGCAAACGCCTTGATCGCCTCATAGCTCCAATTGCGGTTGATTTCATAGGGAAGTACCCCGGCGACATATTCCTCCAGTGAAATGAGATTTGTCACAGAAATACCGCTATTATAATTCCCAAACAAAAATACGCCGCGGTAACCGTTTTTTGCAGGTGTAATGATAACGGTGTCCGTGTTTTCCTTTTGCAACGGTGCTGCACCAAGCAGACCGTCATTTGCTTGAAATTCCATTAGAATTAAGTTTTTATCCGGCGCAAGTACTGTCAGTGCATCCGTCATGGGAATGACCGCAGTTGGGGGTTCATTAACAGCAGCAGCGACAATGTCCGCTTTGGAATTTGCAGAATCCATGGAACCAAAATCGCCGATCCGGATGTAAAACATGCCGGAATGATATGCTGGGAACGCATAGATCAGAGAAGAACGGATATTCGCATCTGCCAGCTTCTGATTGACCGTCTGCACAGCCTCCATAATTTCATCTTTGGTACTGTATGCTGTCGGCAGCTCCAAATGATACCCGCCGATGACCACATTTTGTGAGGAGAGCACATAATAACCGTCGTTGTCCAAAGCTAAATTGCCGTCCTTACAGACCGCAATATGGGGTTCTTCTGTTTCATAAAGAACCGTATACACATTGTCCTTTTTTACAATACCGAGAGAAAATCCAAACTCTGCACGAACCGCGAAGCTTGTATGAACGCCGGAACCGTATTGCAGCCCAATGCGAAGAAGGAGCCCGTTGTCTGGCTCCTTTTCTGTTTGATTATCTGTTTGTGTTGGTACGGCTTCGTTTGATATGTAGGAATCCTCTGTATTCGGCGGCAAATCTACCGCGCTGACATACGGAATGACGGCTGCCAAAACGCCAAGCAGCATCAGCACAGCCATGATCAGACAAAAAATTTGACGCATTCTTTGTTGTTTTTCAGCTTGTGTTCTTTTTTTCATAAATAAGCGTATAACGTTTACGCGTTCAGAAAATTCCGAATGTTCAAAATTTTCTGAACTGGTAAAATGTTATCTCCTTTCCTTGCGAAATTGATACAGGTTTGCACTGCAAATGACAGCTGCTTTTACTTTATGGTATACGGTCCGCGTACCATGAGGTAGGCTTCATCAGAGGTTATCGTCAGTCCGCGTCCGTCATCCCGCGGAATCAACAGCAGGTGATTTGTGATGATTGCAGTATTTCCTGCGATATCTATACCCTCTGTCAAATCGGAAATGCCGTTGGCGCCAGGACAGAGCGCTGCTGCAGTACCGGAACGTAGAATGATTTCGCAGGCGCCGGTAATAGATTGTCCTTTGGTCAGCGAAATGACTTCATACGCGCAGGAAACGGCAGAGGGAGGTGTTGGGGTGTCTGTTGTATTGGTTTCTGTTGTCGGTTCCGTATTTTCCGTGTCGGAAGGCTCTGCGGTGTCGACCGGATCCACAGGTGCTTGGGCACCCATTGTTTTGGCAAGTGCGTCGATTTTCTTGCTTAGCTTGTCTTCCAGCGTATTCAATGCACGAATCACATAACTTTCGGAAACTGGAAGATCAGACCCCTGATAGGATGTATCATCGGCAAAAATGGAAAAGATACATACGGATGTACAAAGAAGCAGTACCGATACGATTGCAATAATACGAGTATGTTTTTTCATAATGTTACCAACTGGATTCTGTTTGTTGCAAGTCCATTGGAATCAGAACAAACAGGATGCTTTCTTCATTTTTAGGACGGTTCTTGTGAAAATGGAATTTTAAAGTCTTCCGGCAGGGAAGTCCCTGCTGCCGGAAGCTTCAGCTTCCGTAGCTTCGGCGGCTCCGAAAACAGTGATGCATACTCGGTTGCAGTGTATACAACCGTCTGATTGTTTTTCAGGGTGATCAGCTGTACGCCGGCAGATGTTCGTGTGGTTTTCAGTGGAATCAGCGCACTGGAGAAGATGATTCCTTTTCCATTGTTTGTCACAAGCAAAAGCTCGCGCTCCTCTTCTGCTGCAAGGTAATAGATACCGACACAGGGGGACACATCAGAATACGCACCGGTCAAGCGGCGTCGATTGGATTTTGTCGCATAGGACGCAGCAGGAATCCGTACTCCCTTACCGTTTTCAAACAGAAAGATAAAGGTACCCGTATCTTCATCCGGCGCTGCAAGGCTTTTTGCCGCGATACATTTTTCACCGACATCAAAGTTGAGTTTGGTTGGTATGTAGTCACCAAGCAGAGACGCCTTTGTGACACCAAAGTCGGAAAGCTTTGCTTTATAAACCTGTGCACGGTCGGAGAAAAACAGAATTTCATGGATGTTTTCTGCTTCTTCTGTAAAATGAAGTCCGTCTCCATCTTTGAATTTCTGCTCGTCGTTGCCGCGCAGAGACGCCATCGTAATTTTTTTAAAATATCCCTCATGCGATAATACCAGCCGCACCGGATAATTTTCAATCTGTTCGTCCTCGTCATACACCTCCACATCTTCATCATAAATCAGCTGTGTGATGCGCGGTTTTCCATATTTGTCGCGGATTTCCTTCAACTGCTTCGCAATCATCTTTTTCTTTTTCGTTTCGCTGTTGATGGTGGCTTCCAAATCTGCAATTTCCTTTTGCAGCGCTTCAATTTCTGAGATACGGTTCAAAATATATTCCCGGTTCAGGTTGCGCAGCCGGATGTCCGCGATATATTCCGCCTGTACTTCATCAATGGAGAAGCCCTTCATCAGGTTGGGGATGACGTCTGTATCATTTTCGGTGTTCCGGACAATGGAAATTGCGCGGTCGATATCAAGCAGAATTTTGCCAAGTCCCAGCAGCAAATGCAGCTTTTCCTTCTTTTTATCAAGGTCAAAGGTCAATTCCCGTGTGAGACAGGTCAACCGAAACCGAATCCATTCATTGAGAATTTCAATGATACCAAGCTGACGCGGTGTGGAACCAATCAGCACATTAAAGTTGCATGCAAATTCATCTTCCAGCGGTGTCAGTTTATAAAGCTTTCGCATCAGGACATTCGGGTCTGTACCGCGGCGCAGATCAAGCGTCAGCTGGAATCCATTTTTGTCAATTTCATCGCGGAAATCGGTAATTTCCTTGAGTTTTCCTTCCTTGACAAGGTCGGAGATGCGTTTGACAATCGCTTCAATGGTGGTGGAATAGGGAATCTGTGTGATATTGATACAGTTTTCCTTTTTATCGTATGCATACCGTGCACGCATTTGAAACGAGCCGCGTCCGGTGCGATAAATGTCTTTTAGTTGTGTCCGATTGTACAGTATGGAAGCACCGGTGGAAAAATCAGGTGCTTTGATGATATCCATGAGATCATTTAAGGGAAGCTCCGGATTGGACAGCAGCGCAATGGTTCCGTCACAGACTTCTGCTAAGTTAAAAGAGCAGATGTTAGATGCCATACCGACTGCAATGCCGACGTTTGGCGTGACAAGCACGTTGGGAAAGGTGGTCGGGAACAGGGAAGGCTCCGTTTTGGTGTTGTCATAATTGGGAACCATATCGACTGCATTCTTGTCAATGCCGCGGAACAATTCATTGCAGATCGGATCCAGCCGTACCTCTGTATAACGCGCCGCCGCATATGCCATATCGCGGCTGTAGTGTTTTCCGAACGAGCCTTTGGAATCGACGAATGGATGAAGCAGCGCTTCATGGTCGTATGTCAGACGTACCATCGTTTCATAGATCGATGCATCGCCATGCGGGTGATACTGCATCGTTGCACCGGCAACATTGGCAGATTTGGTTCTCGGTCCGGATAAAAGCCCCATCTTATACATGGTAAAAAGCAGTTTTCTATGTACAGGCTTGAAGCCGTCGATTTCCGGAATGGCACGGGAAATAATGACCGTCATGACATACGGCATATAGTTTTTTTCGATGGTGTCCGTAATTGGCTGCGGTGTGATTTCAGCCGGTTTGACTGCAACCAGCGCGGATGTGTCCGAAGCTTTTGGTTTTCTTGCCATTGCTGTGTAATTTCCTTTTTTCTACTTAAAAATCTGCGTCCCGGATGTATTCAGAACCGTGCAGCGCGATAAACTCCTTGCGTGCTGGCAAATCGTCGCCAAGCAGTGTTTCAAAGATATACATGGTCTGCGCTTCATCGGCAGGGTCGACGCGTACCAGATGCCGTGTCTCTGGATTCATGGTTGTCTGCCACATCATTTCCGGTGTGTTTTCACCAAGACCTTTGGATCGCTGCAATGTGTATTTCACATTGCCGAGCTTATTTAAAATATCAGCCTTGTCGTTTTCGTCAAAGGCATAATAGGTGTTGTCCTTGCAGGTAATTTCATACAGCGGTGTTTCTGCAATGAACACTTTTCCCATTTTGATCAGGGAAGGGAGCAGGCGGTAGAACATGGTCAGAATCAAAGTACGAATCTGAAAGCCGTCTTCATCGGCATCGGTACAGATGATGATTTTGGACCATTTCAATGCACTTGGGTCAAAGGGCACCATGTCAGATTTCATCTTGGTTTTTAATTCCACACCGCAGCCGATGACACGCAGAAGGTCGCAGATGATCTCGCTTTTAAAGATTTTATCGTAGGAATTTTTGAGGCAGTTCAACGTTTTGCCGCGCACAGCGATGATTGCTTGAAACTCTGCGGTTCTGCCAAGCTTTGTGGAGGTCAGGGCGGAGTCGCCTTCCACGATGTAAAGTTCCCGCTTGTCCGGGTCCTTTGATCGGCAGCCGACAAATTTTTCAATGCGGTTGGTCATGTCAACCGAGCCGCCAAGCTTTTTTTTCAGATTCAGTCGTGTGGATTCCGCTGTTTCGCGGGAACGTTTATTTACCAGTACCTGTCCTGCAATTTTTTCTGCATCAATGGGATTTTCCGTAAAATATATTTCCAGCTTCTGCTTTAAAAAGTCAGTTAAGGCTTCTGTAATAAAGGTATTGGTAATTGCCTTTTTGGTTTGGTTTGCATAGGAGGTCTGTGTGGATACGCTGTTGATGACAAGCAAAAGGCAGTCTTCGATATCGGCAAATGTAATTTTTGCTTCGTTCTTATTATATTTTCCGGCGCCTTTCAGATATTTATCAATGGCAAAGGTGAACGCGGAACGTACTGCCTTGTCAGGGGACCCGCCATGTTCCAGAAAGGAACCGTTGTGGTAATATTCCAGCATGTTTGCAGCATTGGAAAAACAGAAGGAGACTTCTGCTTTCAGCTTGTAGTCCGGCTTGTCCTCACGGTCACGTCCGGAGGTTTCCAAATTCCAAAGGACAGGCGGGGTCAGCGCCGTATCTGCTGCCAGTTCTTCGATATACGCAAGAATGCCGCGCTCATAATAAAATTCTTTTTCTTCAAATTCTCCGTTTTCTGTTTCCCAGCGGAAAATAAAGTGCAGACCGGCATTGACAATAGACTGTTTGTGCAGCACATTTTCAAGATGCTCTCTTGGAACCGCGATATCGGTAAACACTTCGTAATCTGGACGCCAACGAATGATGGTACCCGTGCGTCCTGCTTCTTTTTTTTGCGGATCGCGTACAGAAAGCTCGGTAACCGCTTCGCCTTTTGCAAATTCGATATGATACACCTTGCCATTGTTGTAGGAGGTGACATGCATGTATTCTGAGGAGTATTGTGTGGCACACGCGCCAAGACCGTTGAGTCCCAGCGAATATTCATAGGCTGCGCCTTTTGTATTGTTATCATATTTTCCGCCGGCATACAGTTCACAGTATACCAGCTCCCAGTTGTAGCGGCCTTCCGCTTCATTGTAATCCAGAGGAACACCGCGTCCGAAATCTTCCACCTCAAAGGAGTGATCGGCAAACGCTGTGACACGGATTTCAGAGCCGTAGCCCTCCCGTGCTTCATCGACGGCATTGGATAAAATTTCGAAAAATGAATGCTCGCAGCCTTCCAATCCATCAGAGCCGAATATGACCGCAGGACGTTTTCTGACGCGGTCAGCGCCCTTCAGAGATGAAATACTTTGATTGCCGTACTTTGCTGCGGTTTCTTTTTTTGACATGTTTTGCAGATGATTCCTTTCTGTTCTTATCGTATCGCAGGAGATTTAGTCTGAAAATGAAATTTTATAGAGGAGATAACATTTACTGCGTAAAAGTTATAATCATTATAAATTTAAATGCAAGGTATTTCTGTTGCAATGAAATTATAAAACCATGCATTTCCGCATAGCGGACTCCTTTTGGAGTGTGAAAGACATCATATTTCCCATATATTACAGGCGAGAGAGACTGTAATTCTAATTTATTATATCAGATTTTTTGAAAATTGAAAAGGGGTTGCGCATAAAAATCACGAAAACTTTTTGTTAACGTTTCAAGAGTGTACAATTTTTGGTGGGGTTTAACCCGAATAGCACAAAAAAATCACAAAATATTGAAAAACCACTTGATATTTTCCTTTTTGTTTGATATAATAGATATAGGTATTTTTACATGACCGGACCGATGCGATAATTTCCGGTACATCTTGTTTTTTGCAGGGGTACGATATGAATACAACGTATGGCACCCATGCAAAGCATACCGCTTTATTTCAAGATAGGAGAATGGAAATATGATCTCTCGCAACATTACCATAAAGAACAGTGTAGGTCTTCACGCAAGACCGGCAACCTTCTTTATTCAGAAAGCGAACTCCTATAAGAGTTCTATCTGGGTGGAAAAAGATGACAGACGTGTCAATGCAAAGTCCCTTCTCGGTGTTCTTTCCCTGGGGATTACCAAGGATATGACAATCACGCTGATTGCTGACGGCGCCGATGAGGTAGAAGCATTGAACGGTATTGAAGATCTGGTTACCAATGGGTTCGGTGACTGAGATATTTCGTGTTTCGGCGATTGTGCCGGATTTCTGAACACAAGCAATTCACCATACACAAGGGAGCGAGCTTTTGCGGATACGGTTCATTCTGCGGCCCGCTTCTTGTATTTTAGACGGATTTCATTTTTGACAGGAGAGGAGGGAGGATGATATATGGAAAGTTTGAAAGATAAATCTTTCAAACCGTGTTTTGTGACGCAACCGCCTGCGGGCGCGTCACAACTCCACGAAGAAAAGAAAACTTCCGCTAACGCGAAAGTCATGGTCATAAATACGAAAGAGACAGATGAGGAACGACTACAGCGTTTGCGTGAGAAAGCAAACCAGCTGCCGTTGCAGCCGGGTGTCTATATCATGCATGATAAGGCTGGTAAAATCATCTATGTCGGAAAGTCAAAGGTGCTGAAAAACCGTGTTTCGCAATACTTTCACGAGCATGCAGGGCATGCGCCGAAAACTGCAAGGATGGTATCCAATGTAGCGGATTTTGAGTATATCCTGTGCGACTCGGAAATGGAGGCTCTGACCCTTGAAAACAGCCTCATCAAGCTGCATACGCCAAAATATAACATCCGGCTGAAGGACGACAAAAACTATCCGTATATTCGGATTACCGTAAACGATGCATTTCCGGAAATTTCCATGGTACGCAAACGTACAGCGGACGGTGCACGGTATTTCGGTCCGTATTCCAGTGCACAGGCGGTTTCCAGAATTCTTGTCACCATCCGGAAGTCTTTTCGGATTGCTTCCTGCAAAAAATCATTTCCGCGCGATATCGGAAAGGAACGGCCCTGTATTTATGCACAGATCGGACAGTGCTGTGCCCCCTGTACCGGAAAGGTGTCCTCTGAGCAGTACAAAGAAATTTTCCGCGATATTACCGCCATGCTGCGCGGTTCCTTTGAGGATGTCCGAAAATCCTTGCAGGAAAAAATGGAACATGCGGCAGAAAATCTGGAATTTGAAGCTGCTGCCATTTACCGTGACCGCATTGACAGCTTATCTAAGCTGTGGCAAAAGCAGAAGGTTGTCGCCGCACCGGATGCAGAACAGGACGTCATTGGTATTTACCGTGGAGATACCTGTTCGTGTATTTCCGTATTTTATATTCGCGGAGGCTGTCTGATCGATTCGGAGCATTTCAATTTCGGTGCGGATCAGATCATGGAGGATGAAAATATTCCTGCCTTCCTGTCGGAGTTTTACACCATGCGCGAATTTATCCCCAAAGAACTGCTGCTTGGCTTTCCCCTTGACACAGATGATTTGGCATCTCTCACAGCATTCTTATCAAAGAAAGCCGGAAGAAAAATCAATGTACGCATTCCGGAACGCGGCGATGCGAAAAAGCTGTGTGAAATGGCATGTGAAAATGCGGAGCAGAACGCAAAGCAGTATCAGTTTGAAAGTGAGAAAGATAATAAAACACTTGTTAAGCTGGCATCCATGCTTGGGCTGGAGGTCGTGCCGGAACGCATTGAGGCATACGACATTTCCAACCTTGGCGCGGAGCATATCACAGCGGGTATGATTGTTTGCGAAAACGGGAAATTTATCAAGAAGGATTACCGTACTTTTTCTATACGGGAAACGACAGGTGCGCCGGACGATTATGCATCCATGAAAGAAGCGCTGCGCCGCAGACTGGAGCATATTCTTCATCCGACCGGTTCCGGTTTTGGAGAAACGCCGCCGGATTTGATTCTGCTTGACGGCGGTAAAGGTCATGTTTCGACGGTTTTGGGGCTGATGGAAGAGCTTGGACTTGCTATCCCTGTGATGGGTATGGTCAAGGATGAATTCCATAAGACACGCGCTTTGACAGACGGTGTGCGTGAGATTAATATTGCAAGAGAGCAGTCTGTATTCGTCTATGTTTATAAAATACAGGAAGAAGTACATCGCTATACGGTTTCCCGCATGATGGGAGCAAAGAACAAGACGATGAAAAAATCCTCGCTGGAGGAAATTGACGGTATCGGTGCGGCAAAGGCAAAGCTTTTATTAAGTCATTTCAAATCTTTGACCGCCATTCGGAATGCCACCATGGAAGAGCTGTGCGAGGTGGACGGCATCAGTGAAGCGTTGGCGCGGAACATCAGGGCATATTTTGCAAAATCTTAAGACTGTAGACGCAAACAGGGAAAGGAAATCATTTTTCTAACGAAAAACGATGATTTTATATGAGAATTATTACAGGACAAGCAAGAAATATCCAGTTACAGACACTGGAAGGTGAGGCAACACGTCCTACGGCAGAACGTGTCAAGGAAGCTGTTTTCAGCGCACTGCAATTTGAATTGGAAAATGCGTCGTTTCTTGATCTTTTTTCCGGTTCTGGTCAGATGGGACTGGAAGCGGTTTCCCGCGGAGCGGCACTTGCGGTGATGGTGGATGCATCTCCGGATGCGATTGCCGTGATGAAGGCCAATGCAAAAAAAACAAAGCTGTTTGACCGCTGCCGGATTGTTAATTATCGGTATCAGGAATATTTAAAGGGCTTTTCAAAAAATGGTGACAAACCGTTTGATATTATCTATATTGATCCGCCTTTTACAGAACACATCCACGGTGAGGTCATGAAACGGCTTGCACTTTCCGGTGCGGCGGATGTACGGACAAAAATTCTTGTGGAAAGTGAAGAACCTGATATTTTTGCAGGGGAGGAAGCGGCAGCCGAAAAATACGAGATCACCAAGAATGTAAAATACGGACGAATCTACGTCACTTATCTGCGGCTGAAAGCAGATGCAGGGATGGAACAGGGATGAGAAAAGAAGAAAGAGGAGACTGTTTATCATGACAGAAAAATTTCGGAGTGCGATTATTCCAGGCAGCTTTGATCCTGTTACCATCGGGCATCTGGACATGATTGAACGCGCAGCTGCAATTTTTGATACCGTCTATGTAACGGCGCTTCACAACGCGGAGAAAAAGGGAAGCATGTTTACCGGAGAAGAAAAGCTGCATATGCTGAATCTTGCAATCGCACATCTTGAAAATGTCGCCTGCTGTATTGATAACGGAATGACGGCAACGTTTGCCAAAGCGCATCACGCGGTGATTGTCAAAGGGGTACGCAATAGTATGGATTTTGATTATGAAATGGGGATGTATGGCATCAATCGCGCCGCTGAGAATATTGAAACAATCTTCATTCCGGCAAAGCAGGAGCATATGCATATCAGTTCCTCATTTATCCGTGAAATGCTGCGGTATCACCACGATTTCCGCGGTGCGGTACCGGACCCGGTTTATCAATATCTGACAACAGAATGGAGCAGCGCTGACACCTGATGTCATACATACGGTGTCGCTGTATACAATCAAAACAATGAGAGGGGTTATCTATCGTATGGCACAACTAAGAATGGTTTGGAAAAATAAAGAACCCGCACCAGTGCAGCTGAAAGAAGGCTGTACTGTGATTGATCGGACGACCGATCGCTTTACAAAGGAACAGCTTGCCGAAGGGTGGATTCACGCATGTGAAGAATTGAACGGCGGAATCTGGTCAAAAGAACAATTTTATGATACGATGTGGAACGATCCGCGGATTCCCAAAGACGGTATCTTCTTTGCTGTCACGCCGGATGGACGTATCTTTTCCACGGCTACGGCACGAGTTATGCCAGGGCATATTGGAGATTTACATATGGTAGGGTCTGCTTCCGATATACGCGGTCTGGGCGGCGGTCGTGCGGTTTGTACGGCAGTTGTGGAGTATTTCAAGAAGCACGAAATTACGCTTGCGTATCTGAACACTGACGATTTCCGGATTCCTGCAATAAAAATCTATCTGGGACTTGGATATCGTCCGTATCTCTATGAAGACGATATGCCGGAACGCTGGCACAAGCTGATGGATATTCTGGGGATTGAAACGCTGGAAGCATATGATGCGGATTTAAATGATCTTGTCATGTTTTCACATCATTTTGAGGATAGATAACAGATTTATACATTTTTAAAGGGTGATGAATTTTCACCCTTTTATTATTATACACAATTTAAAATTCAAAAGGGGCTGTCGCATGCGACAGCCCGTGTGCGGTTCCATACCATGTATCGGATGAAATTTACTGCTTTTCAGGCAGCTTATCCGTGAACATGATCAAATTCGCAGTGATCTTCTCCTGTTCCGTCAAAGGTTGGAACGTTCCGTTTTCGTATAGAATATCCATGACCATGATGGCGACAGTGGTAGAAATGAAGCCGCAAACATTTTGGGAAATGATGAGATCCTGCATCTGCGGCGGATAATTTTTGGCTTCCTGCATCGCCATTTCCAGCGCGGTATCTGCAAATTTTTGCTTGAATTCCTCCGATAATGCCGGCACTTTGGCAAAGAAATCTTCTGCCTTTCCTGCTACCATCATGACATTGACGGAATTGTCGTCGCCGAGAAACCGCCGTTCTCTCAAACGGTTGATTTTTTCCTTATTGGCGACATCGTCATGAATGGCGCCGGAAATCCATTCGTATAAATAATCATAATCTGAACATAAATTGTTCTGCCAAAAGCCAGTGCGGCTGTCGAGTCTTGTATCAATGGACCACGAAAATACTGGGTATTTATCAGAACCTCTTGTCATGCTTCCACACGCATGATAAGAGGGCAGGGACAGAGTCCACTGATAATCCGGATCGGAAGGTTTACTGTCTATATTGATATATGTACTGAATTTACCGCCTGCTGTTGTCTTCATTACATATTTGGATAAATTTCTCGAACAGGAAATCCCGCATTTTTCGCTGATGCCGTAAAACACAGCGGCAGCTTCCAGAAGTTCCCGATTTCCACCCGGGATATACACATTTTTCACATCCTGAATGGCAGCTCTGACAAGTGGAACATATTCGGACGCAAGCGTCTCTGCAATGCTTAACTGTAACTTGATACGTTTTTCCTCAAGTTCTCTGGAATAGGTTTCTGCACTGAAATGTACATAGGTCGTATACCGGTTTCCGGTAGTTTTGACAAGAAATCCGTTTTCTTCCAGAAAGTTGATTTTGTCCTCAATGAATACTAATGTTACTCCAAGCTCTTCTGCAATCCCTTCTTTGGTCCTCGGCGTGTGATAAACGCTGTATACAATGTTGAGATTCAAGGGATCGCCAAGGTAAAATTCCGGACCGCTGTTGCTGCCAGGATTGCCGTTGTGACCGTAGTTGCATGCTTTGATGGGGGACAACCCCAATTTTCCGATTTTTCTTTCCATAGAAAAACCCTCCTTTAATTCCATCCTTGCCTGGTTTAAGTGCCATTTCACTGTTCCGACGGGAAGATGCAGTTCATTGGCAATCCAGGCAATCGATTGGTTTTCATAATAAAAATAGAAAACTGCCAAACGGCGCTTTTCTGTCAGAAATGCGATTTCGCGGCGAAGCCTTTTGCTCTCATCCTCCGGCATTTCCACAGAATAACGGTCCCAAAATGCAAGCTGTATCTGGTCCAGAGAAACGCCGAGGTGCTTCTTTTTATGGGATACATATTTGGAATAGGTGTGCTCGCTGATGCGCCAGATGTATCCCTCTAAATTGAAAATATCCTCGGTTTGCAGCAAAGAGATATATACCTCGTGTATGATGTCGGAACACAATTCCTCTGCTTCCTCATAAGAAAACGATTTCTTGATGGAAAAACCGTATAACTTAGGCATATATTCTGTGATGATTTGATCGACGCACTGCTTCTCCATTTTTATGACCATAACTTCGCATGTTCAGCTTTGCTGAACGGTGCGAAGTTTTTCCTTTCCAATGTGGAATTGTGACGCGCCCGCAGGCGGTTGAGTCACAAAACACAGTTTGAAAGATTTATCTTTCAAACTTGAACCCTTCCGTTGGTTTTCTGATTATATAGTGCGGCAAATGTGTGAATGGTTGGTCTCTTTACGAAAAAAATCGAAAAATATTTTATATATAAAAACAACAGCGATACATTCTATTTCCATGCACCGCTGTGTTTTTTATACTGTGTTTAAACGATTAGATGAGTTCAAAGCCAAAAAAGTTCTTGGTATTGTTGTAGGAAATGTCGCAGACCATCTGTGCCAGCGTGTCAATATCCATTGGATATTCACCCAGCTCTACCCATTCACCGATGACATCGCAAAGGATACGGCGGAAATATTCATGACGCGGGTAGGAGACGAAGCTGCGGGAATCCGTCAGCATGCCGATGAAATTGCCGAGGACGGACATATTTGCAAGGGATTTAAGCTGTGCGCGCATACCGGTCTTGTTGTCGTTGAACCACCAGGCAGAACCGTGCTGCACACGCGGCATGCTGCCTGCATTCTCCTGGAATGCACCGATGAGCGCATCAAGACCTGCATTGTCTGCTGGATTAATAGAATACAGAATGGTTCTGGGAAGAATTGCGTTTTTCCGCAGCGCGCCAAGCAGACGTGCAATATCGGTAATACAGTTTGCGCCGCCGATGATATCAAAACCGGTATCGGGACCGATCTTTTCAAACATATCGGGATTGACATTGCGCAAAACGCCAAAATGCAGCTGCATGACCCAATTTCGACGTGTATATTGTTCACCGAAGAAATACATCATTTCTGTTTTGAAAATCTTCATTTCATCGATGGTGGCAGCTTTTCCTGCAATGGCAGCCTTGAAAATATCGTTTGCCTGACCGGCGTAAGTTTCCTTTGCAAATGGAACGAATTCATCAAAACCGTGGTCAGCGGTTTTGCAGCCCAGCGCATCAAAATAATCCAGACGCCGGACATAGGCTTCCTTCAAGGAATTGATGTCGGTAATCGGCATATCTGCTGCGGCGGAAAGCGCTGCAATGTATTCTTGATACCCGGCGCGTTCTATATTCAAACCCTTATCGGGACGGAATGCGGGAAGTACCTGAACGGGGTAGGCGGTATCGGCAGCGATCTGTTTATGATACCGAAGGTCGTCAATGGGGTCATCTGTGGTACAAAGCAGCTTGACACCGGAATTTTTGATGATGTTCCTTGCGGTCATGTCCGGCTGAGCCAAAATCTCGTTGCACAGATTCCAGACATCGTCACAGGTTTCTTCATTTAAAATGCCTTCATACCCGAAATATCGCTGCAATTCCAGGTGTGTCCAATGATACAGGGGGTTGCCGATGAGTTTTGGCATCGTCTTTGCCCACGCCTGGAACTTTTCATAATCTGAGGCGTCGCCTGTGATGTATGCTTCAGCTATGCCGTTTGCACGCATTGCTCTCCACTTATAATGGTCTCCGCCAAGCCACAGCTCGGTAATATTTGCATACCGTTTATCCTCGGCAATCTCTTTTGGCGGAACATGACAATGATAGTCAATAATCGGCATTTTTGATGCATAATGATGGTATAAAATTTTTGCGGTTTCTGTTTTTAACAGAAAATCCTCATTCATAAATTCTTTCATACGTATGCGTACACCCTTTCTATCATGTGAAAAAAACGCACGGGTTGTCGCATTAACATGCTCCATCCTATAAAATTCGTCTTTTCGCTTTTTCAAGCGAAATTTCACAGTGTATTTTTGACAAAATCCACTGTGAAAACGCCGAATTCGGATCACTTCGTGATCCCGGGCTGTTGCAAGTTTTCAACTTGCAACAGCCCCTTTCGTTTTTTAATCTTCGAGAGACTTCAGATAGTCGTAACAGATTTTTGCTTCTTCAATACCGGAAGGTGTGCAGGTTTCGGATTCTACCACCATCATCATACCGTATTCCTTTGCCTTCTTATAGACTTCAGCAACAGGAGCAGTACCAAGTCCAAGCGGTTTGCCGTGACCATCGATATCGCCGTCCTTGATGTGAATCAGCTTAATGCGGTCGTGCAGTCTGTCAAGCACAGCAAGCGGATTGGTCTTGCCAACATACAGCCAATAGGTGTCTGTTTCAAGATTGATGTTTGTGCAGTTTTCGAGTACAGAGTAGATCATAATACCGTCTTCATGCAGATGGAACTCATGTGCATGGTTGTGATACTGCAGTGTCATGCCTTCTTTTTCAAGCTTCGGTGCATATTCGTTGCAGAAATCCACAAATTCTTTGAGTTTTTCCGGTGTGGAAAGATCAGCGCCGGGAATAATATAGTTCTTGTTGCCGATAATTTTGTGATACTTGACGGTTTCCTCAAAATTGTCGCGCAGCTCTGTCCAGCCGGAATGTGTGGAAGAGCAGGTCAGACCGTATTTGTCAAGCCAACCTTTAACAGTTTCTGCATCGTTGCCGAAAAAGCCGGCAAATTCTACATATTTGTAGCCAATTTCTGCAACTGCTTTCAGTGCAGCTTCAAGGTCCTGCGATGCGAGATCGCGGACGGAATATAACTGAATACCGTAATCCATAATAAATACCATCCCTTTTTCATCATAAACCGATTGTATGAAAAAGGGGATTGCCTTTCTTTTCTTAATAGAAATACAGCCCGGCAGCAATTGTGCCGAGCTGCACTCGTTATGATATCATAAAGTGGAATCAGATTTCGGGAATCTCAATCTTGATTTCATGACCGCAGGCATTGGACTTGTTGATACCGTCCAGAATTGCCTGGTTGTAAATGATTTCAGAAGACGGGACGGGAGCGGGTGTACCGTTCTTGGAAGCATCCAGGAAGGTACGGATCTTCATATCGAACAAATTGTAAGGTGTGGTCTGGACGGGGATGATCGTCTCAGTCTGAACGCCTGCAACCTCGTGGTAAATAACCAGAGGACCGCCGATAGAACCGTTCCAACAGTCGGTGGAAGGAATGCGGAGACCGCCCTTGGTACCGAGAATGATGGAGTCGCCGGGGGTGTTGATGTTCATTGCCCATGCAATACGGAAGTCGAGGATGATGTCGTTTTCCATACGAACGAAACCTGCTGCAAAGTCATCTGTGGTGAACTTTTCAGCGTATTCCGGATGGTTGGGGTAGTAGCTCGGATCGGTTCCGAAGTAAGCGGACTTGTAACCGGTAACAGTCAGAGGCTTCGGGTAACCGACTGCATTCAGGACACAGTCAAGTGCATAGCAGCCGATATCGCCGAGTGCGCCAAGACCTGCGGTCTTGTCTTCGATAAAGGTGGTGCCGAACGGGGTCGGAATACCGCGTCTGCGTCCGCCGCCGGTCTGGATGTAGTAAACCTTGCCAAGCTCACCGGATTCGACGATCTTCTTGATCATCTTCATGTTGTTGTCAAAACGCGGCTGGAAGCCGATGGACAGAACCTTGCCGGAAGCCTTTTCTGCCTTGCGCAGCTCAACAGCTTCTTCAAGGGTAACACACATCGGTTTTTCAAGCAGAACGTTCAGACCTGCATTGAGAGAGTCGATGGCACATGGAGCATGCTGACGGTTGTATGTACAAACGGAAACGCAGTCAAGGTTCAAGGACTTATCTGCGAGCATTTCCTTATGGGATGCATAATCCGTCTTTACACCTTCCAGACCGTGCTTCTTGAAGAAAGCAGCAGCCTTTCCGGGAATCAGATCGCAGCCTGCAACGATTTCTACGTCGGGTTGATTCAGATAGCTTGCAATGTGAGAATCTGCAATCCAGCCGCAGCCGATGATTGCAACACGCATTTTACGGTTGGTGTCAATGACCTGTACGTCATGGTTTTCCTTGTATGCGTCAAGGTTATTTTTTGTTGCCATGATAATACACTCCTTAATATTGATGAAAATTTTTGGGAAATACAGGGCGTGAACATGGTTATCGTGCGTACACTTTCATACGCTCACAACGTACCTGCACTTCCATTGTTTTCATTATAACACACCTTTGGAAAAAAATAAATAGCTTTTTGAAAAAAAATCAAAGATTTTTTCAGAAAAAATTTTTTGCCGATTGGAATTCGTCACAATATACAAATAACATGCATCGTAATTGTGCACAAAGACAATTTCTCTTTGCGTTGGTAATAAAAGGAAAAACATTCCATAAGGAAAAATATTTTCTGTTTGATTACGTGTATGGTTTACTTGAAAACGGGAAAACTGCCAATATCAGAAATCCATATAAGGAGGTACCGCATTTGACAGCGATTATCATCCGCTTGATTTTGGTGTATTTTTTTCTGACTGTTATTGTTCGTTTTATGGGAAAACGTCAGATTGGAGAAATGCAGATGTCTGAGCTGATTACGGCGTTCATGCTGTCAGAGCTTGCTGCAATGCCAATTACGGATACAGGAATTCCGCTCTTGTATTCCGTCATTCCAATTCTGCTGCTTGCTGTATTGGAAATTTTCACATCCTTTGCTTTTCTGCGCTGCGGATGGCTGGCAAGACTGGTGGCGGGTGTTCCGCAGGTGGTGATTCACAATGGTGTGATCGACCGACGAATTTTGCTGTCTTCCCGAATGACGCTGGCAGAGCTGATGGGAGAACTGCGGTTAAAGGGTTACCCTGACCCCACTGACATTGCATATGCAATTTTAGAAGAAAATGGAAAATTGTCTGTGATTCCAAGCAAAGCAGCGCAGCCGCCGGATGCAAAGACATTGGCGCGTGTTCCCAAAGAAACAGGAATCTGTCATACGCTGATTGCGGACGGTTTGCTCAGCCAGCCTGGATTATTGTTGTCTGGTCATACACCAGACGATGTGCAGCATGTGCTTGTGTCAAATGGGTATCACAGCGCTGATGAAATTTTTCTTTTGACGGTAGATGATGCCGGGACGTTTCAAATCTATCCTAAGAATACGAAAAATAAATCATGAGTATTAGATAAGGACGCTCCTCTGGCGTTTTTGAAAAAACTCCCCCGCCGCTGTGGCAACCCTCAAAAACTTTTGAAATAGTATAAACATGACAAAAGATATATATTATAAAGTTTAAAGGAGGGGAAATCTTTTTTTGGGGGATAAGTTTCCCTATGAAACCATTGAATTCATATTAAATAGATTTTATTGATTTATGTAAAGGTATGAATTTCATACGGAGGTATGAATATGCGAAATGTCATCATTGCGGCAGTATTGTTTGCAGCGGTGATTGTATCGACTGCAGTAGGCAGTGTTACTTTGTGTCGGCAGCTGGATACCATGCTTGATCTTGCAGATGAAATTCCACAAGAAAAAGCACAGATGGAGGCAGCTTCTGTCACGGTACAGAAAAAGGCAGAAACGCTGTGGGACACCTGGGACAAGCTTTTTCCGTATCTGACCTATGTGACAGGATATACGGCGCTGAACCGTGCAGATGACGCAGTACTGGAGCTGTACACTGCGGTGCGTGCAGAATCATGGGATGATGTGATGACTGCACGCATGAAGCTTATTGATGCGCTGAAGCGCATGCGGGAACTGGAACGTGTGACGTTTTCTTCGGTGTTTTAATATTGTTCACAAATTTTCTCTTGCTTTTTTGTGGAATATCCTGTATAATATTGAAACTGAAACTCAGTTTCAAATTCAAAGATCGTCTTTGAGAAAAAAATCACTCCATCGGTGTTATGCGGCTTTCACCGCATGGGCGACTGCCGCGTTATCGCCGGAAGCCATGTTACATGAAACGTGAATCAGTCGTAATTTCACAAAAAGGTATGAATGTATATGCCAAAACAAAAAAATTGCAAAACAATAAAATATGTATGGGTTCTGCTGTTGGTTACAGTACTCGTTTGCTCTGTCACCGGCTGTACGGTGCTTGGCAGGGAACCTGCTTATCAAAATGCACGGGTTCATATTGTTACCACAGTGTTTCCGCCGTATGACTTTGCCCGGAATATTACATTCGGCATGGAGGATATTTATATCCAGCAGCTGCTGCGTCCGGGAATGGAGAGCCACACCTATGATCCGACGCCTGCCGATATTTTAGCGGTGCAGCATTGCGACCTGTTTATTTATACAGGAGGTGAATCTGACGCATGGGTAGATACGCTTTTAGAGGCGGCAGACAATCCAGAAATGCAGGTACTGCGCATGATGGATTGCGTGGAAACACTTGAAGAGGAATCTGTAGAAGGGATGTCCGCAGGTCACAGCCATGCGCATCATGAAGACGAAGCGGAGCATGCGCATGAGGATCATGATGAGATTGAATACGACGAACATGTTTGGACGGCTCCTTCATGTGCAGAAAAAATCACAGAAGCGATCACGGATGTTCTTTGTGAAATGGATGCGCCTTCCGCCGGATTATACCGACAGAACTGTCAGCAGTACATAGAGCAGCTGACAGCACTGGATGCATACTTTGATGAAATTGTACACAGCGGCGCTCGTTCCACAGTGGTCTTTGGCGATCGGTTTCCCATGCGGTATCTCTGCGATGCATATGGACTGTCATACCGTGCTGCGTTTCCGGGATGTGCGGAGGAGTCCGAACCGAGCGCTGCTACAATGATTTATCTCATCGAAAAGGTAAAATCGGAGCAGATTCCTGTGATTTTTACCATAGAAATGAGCAATGGTAAGATTGCCGCTGCGATTGCAGAAGAAACCGGAGCGGAAATTTCCGTCATGCATTCCTGTCACAACCGGACAGCGAAGGAAGCGGCGGAGGATGCCACTTACCTTTCCCTCATGTATCAAAACGCAGATGCTTTGAAGCTTGCACTTGCAGCAAATTTAGAATGAAAGGATTCCTTTACATAAATGTCAGCTATATTGGAAGTGAAAAATCTGACGGTGCGGTATGAGCGGCATGTCGCCGTAGAAAATGTCAGCTTTTCCATTGAAGAAGGGGATTATGCCGCAATTATCGGTGAAAATGGGTCTGGTAAATCGACCCTTGTCAAGTCACTGGTCGGATTAATCCCGCCGTTCGCCGGAGAAATTGTCATGCATGGCATGGAGAAGCGGGAAATCGGATATCTGCCGCAGTCTACCATCGTACAGAAGGATTTTCCGGCGTCGGTGACCGAGGTCGTTTTGACCGGATGTCTTGGCAATGAACGGCGCATCGGACCGTTTTATACGAAGAAACAAAAAAAGACCGCGGAAGAAAATATGGAACTTCTTGGAATAACACCGTTTGCAAAGAAATCCTTTCGGGCATTGTCCGGCGGACAGCAGCAGCGTGTTTTGCTTGCGCGGGCTTTGTGCGCAACCAAAAAGCTATTAATTCTCGATGAACCCGCATCGGTACTTGATCCTGTGGTTACACATGACCTGTATACGGTGCTGCACAAGCTCAATCGGGAGCGTGGTATCACTGTACTGATGGTTTCACACGATATCCACTGTGCGCTGGAGCAAGCGAAAACCATTCTGCATATGGGGCGGTCCTTATTGTTCTGCGGCACAGCGGATGCATATTATGATACCGAGTTGTATCACCGTATGACTGGCAGCTGTGGGGAACATTTCGCAAATCATGGACACATGGGACATGCTGCTTTGGAGCATCACCATGCAGAACACCAAAACGGTGACAACCAGACGGAGAGAGGGGAATCGACATGCATGTGACAGAATTATTTGCGCAGCTTGGTGTGCTGTTTTCCTATGTCTTTATCAAACGGGCGCTTGTGGTGGGAATTCTTGTCAGCCTTTGCGCTGCACTGCTTGGTATCAATCTTGTATTGCGCCGTTTTTCTATGATCGGTGATGGATTGTCGCATGTCGGCTTCGGTGCGCTTGCACTGGCGGCTGTTTTAGGCTTTTCGCCGCTTGCCGCTGCAATTCCCATTGTGATATTCGCAGCGTTTTTTATGCTGTGGCTGAATGAAAAGGGACATATGCAGGGGGATGCCGCAATTGCAATTCTATCAAGCTCCGCGCTTGCGATTGGTGTGTTGATCACGGCATGCTCCGGCGGCATGAATACCGATCTGAACAGCTATATGTTCGGCTCGATTCTGGCAATTTCGAGAGAAGACATGATTCTTTCGATTGCGGTTTCCGCTGTGGTACTTATTTTATATGCAGTATGTTATCATCCGTTATTTTCAATCACGTTTGATGAGAATTTTGCGGCTGCAACAGGAACAAAAGCATCGCTTTATAATATGATTTTGTCCTTATTAACGGCTTTGACGGTTGTGACCGGGATGCGGCTGATGGGAACTTTGCTGATATCTCCGCTGATTATATTCCCAGCACTGACAGCGATGCGTGTCTGCAAGAGCTATCGCGGTGTTGTGATCTGTTCGATGATTACCTCGGTTGTCTGCTTTATTCTCGGATTGATCTTATCGTTTTTATTCAGTCTTCCGACAGGCGCGACTATTGTCGTGGTCAATCTGCTTTGCTTTGGTCTTTTTTCGTTGTATGGAGCAATTGTAAAATAACGTGAATTCGATAGATATATGGGGAAAACTTTTCCCTCAAAAAAGTTTTCCCCATACCCTTTTCAAAATACTTTATATGGAGAAATCAAACCAAAACTGTGCGTTTTTTTGCTTGATTTATCCATATTTTATTGTTTTCTCTGTTTAAAAGTTTTTGAGGGATGCCCAAGCGGCGGGGCGTTTTTTCAAAAACGCCCCAAGAGCTTTATATTTATAATATTTGAGTATATAATAGTGTGTCCCTGTCTTTCAAACTGAAAGGCAGGGACATGTTTTATAAAATCTGTAAAGGGTGAGGATAGGGGAGTGTTACACATGGAGTTCTTCTACAGAAACACGTGTACCTGTAGAAAAGGACTGATGCAATGCCTGCATGTATGCAACAGGCTGGACGAGCTGATCCCATGTGCCGTGGATTTTACCGGTTCTCAGCATACGGGCAAAGGTACGGCATTCATTGGGATACGCATCGTCAAGACCGATGCTCTGTGTGTGGATTCCGTGCTTGGTAACGACCGTTCCTGCATACTGATACATTCCCTCGCAGAAATGATTGGTAATGTTGTATGCATCATAGCCGACAAGCGCAGTTACCCCTTTGTCGTCGCGCCCGACAGCTTCCACCCACTTTGGATTCCAGCCGAACACAGCAAGTGAAATTTCCGTCAGATGATCTGCATAAAACCAGAAATCGCCATAATTATTTTTCATACTGACGGGAGCAAAGACCGCGCCGGTTAAAATGGCGTCACGGTTGGCAGCGGCATAGGATGCAAGACGTTCGGTTTCCATGCATGCCTTCAGAGAAGAGCCGCCGCACAGGGGAACGTTTTTCTCTTTTGCCAGGCGTGCCAGCGCCACAGCCTCTGCGGGGTCTGCGGTGAAGGGTTTGTCAATAAACGCCGGCAGTCCTGCTTCAATGAAGGGACGCGCATATTCTGCGTGATATCTGCCGTCTCGAGCAGTCACCATCACGGCGTCCACGTGACCGAGGAGGTCTTTGGGACTGTCTGCAATAAAGGTAACGCCAGCCTGTTCCAAAAGCGCTTTGTTGGAAGCATCGTCTGTGCCAAAGGTGCCAACGACCGTCATATCGTCAAACTCACCGCTGTATGTTGGATCAATGCCGTTGATGATTTTAGAAAATGCCATCGCGTGGGAATTTTCAGAACCTAAAATACCGATACGAAACATAATATTTACCATACTTTTTCCAGATTTCACATTTGTTAAATTTAGAAAAAGTTCCTGTTTAAAAGATTTTTCTTTCCATTCCGGAAATTTTTTCTTCGCTTGAAAAAACGGTGCTGCCGCCGACAATGGTGCGGGTGACATGCAAGGTGTCGTCCAAAAACACGAGATCGGCACGTTTGCCTGTTTCAAGCGTCCCGCGGTCATAGAGCTTTTGGATGCGTGCAGGTGTTTCTGTGAGCATTTTTATCGCGTCACAAAGCGGAACCTCAGCGATTTCTACCATAGTGCGCAGAAGCCGGTCTGTGGTTGCGACACTGCCGGCAAATGCCTTGCGATCCGGCATTTTTGCGACACCGTCTTCAATAATCACGCGCTGTCCGTTTGTCAGACTGCCGAGAATGCTTTCCTGCCCGTCCGCAAGTCCTGCACCGCGCATGGAATCTGTGACAAGTGCGGTCCGATTTGGACCGATGAAGCGGTATACCATCTGCAAAAGCGGCTTTGGCAGATGTACGCCGTCCGCGATGATTTCCACAGTCAAATCATCACACAAGTATGCAGATTCCACCACACCGGCATGACGGTATGCCTGAATGCGGTGTACGGTACTCATGCAGGAATATAAATGGGTGATGTGAGAAAATCCGTGAGACATCGCCTCCAGCACGCATTCAAAGGAAGCATCTGAATGTCCGATGGCACACAGAATGCCGCGTTCCCGACAAGCATCTGCAAAGGGATAAGCGCCGTCCAGCTCACAGGCGGCAGACCACCGGAGAAGCTTGTCGGTAGCATTCATGATAGGAAGATATTCATTGGGGTTTGGCGTTTTTAAATAGCGGGGATCCTGCGCACCTGCCTGAGATGGTGCAAAATACGGCCCTTCCAGATGTATGCCTGGCATATCGGCACCGGCGGTATTGTGACGGCAGGCGTCCTCGTAAGCCTCAAACATGGCAACGGTTTCCTCATAAGTACCGGATGTGGCTGTCGGAAGAAGCGTTGTTGTGCCGTATTTGGCATGCAGCGCTGCTGCACCGAGAAATGCTTCTTTGGTTCCGTCCAGAAAATCGTAACCGCCGCCGCCATGGGTGTGCAGATCGATAAATCCGGCACACACATACTGGTTGTGCGCGTCGATGATATCACAACCTTCTGTATGTTCCGGCACAGGAACGAGATACCGATTTTCAAAAGCAAGAGAAGCGTGTTCCTCTATTTGATCACCGCGGATGATGCGGGCGTTTTTGATAATTGTAGTAGCTGCCATAATCCATGTCATACCCTCTCAAAATACAGAGAAACTGCATGGGTGCAGAAAACCTGCATCCATACAGAATGTCTTTGCATATTGGAAGGCTTCCTTTTTAATATTTCACGGGCAGCGGATTCTGTCTGTGAATTTCTTCCATCAGTGCGATCATCTGCTTGATTTTTGCAGGCTTGATGATCAATTCCGCGCCTTCGGTCAAGTGGTCGTAAATGTTGTTGTAATAGGAAAGAACGGCAGCGTCAAATGCCGTACCGGACATATCCTCATGTGCGGTCTTCCATGGCAGTGTTTCTCCGCAGTAACGGGGACTGCCGTCCTGCGTTTGCAGGGACGCCTTTACGACGGTGCGCGCTTCAACTTCATTTGGATCATAATACTTGTAGTCAATTGCGGTAGTAGTTGCTTTAAGAGAACCGGTGGAACCTTCGATGAGATATGTAAAATCTGCATACGCATTACAGCTGGAAATTTCCAAGTCAATGACAGGCTTGTCTTTTTGCAGCAGAAGCACCTTGCAGAAGTCTTCTGCGTCGCCGTAGCTGTTTACAATGTCCAGTCTGGAAACGACCTGCGGCATTTCAGCGGAATCAAGCAGATCAAGCGCCTGTTCAAACGGATGCGGTCCGGTATTGCGCAGACAGCCGCCGCCCCAGCTTTGCAGACACTGCCAGTCCCAACGGCGGGCAAAACCGGAAAACTGAATCTTGATTTCCGCGATACGGCCGAGGATGCCGGAATCCAGAATCTCGTGAATGCGGCGATAATACGGTGCAAAATGGGATTGCTGGAATACACAGAGCATAACGTTGTTTTCTTTGGCTGCATCAATCATTGCCTGACAATCTGCCGCATGCACAGCAAACGGCTTTTCGGAGACGACATGAAAGCCATGCTGTAAAAAATCAATGGCAACCGGTGCATGCAGATAGGAATACGTTGCATTGACGACAAGATCAATGTCTTTGCGGTCAAGAATTTCATGATAATCCGCAAAAACTTCACAGTTGTGTTTTGCTTTTGCCTGTGCGCGGCGTACTTCAAGTTCGTCGACGACAATGGCAACCTCGTACTTCTCGTTCTTGTCGGATGCGAAGAACGCGCCGTGAATCTGCTGGCCGGATCGACCGTAGCCGATGATGGCAACTCTCAGTTTTTTCATAATAGGTGACCGGATTTTTTACCTGTTCCCACAAATGTTTCAATGTTTGTCGAACGTGTAAAAAATCTCTCCTTCCTTTTTTATATTTTGCTGAAATTCCTTTTTTGAATTTTAAGATAAGAGTTTTCGACCGCTGTCTGCGTCACAATACATCACACAGTCCGGATGGCAGCGCATGATTGTTGCAGGAACATCCTCTGTAACAGGTCCCTCCACCGTTTGATATACGGCTTCACATTTGGAGGCTGCCGGAACGGTACAGACCAGATGCGGCGCTTTTGCAAGTGTCGGAACGGTCAGTGTCAATGCATGTGTCGGAACCAGGTCAAGAGAAGCAAAGCAGCCGTCATGGACCTGCTGCATACGGCAGACTGCGTCCAAGGTGACAACCTTGACCATTTCCGGATCGTCAAATTTTGCAAAACCTGGATCATTGAATGCAATATGACCGTTTTCACCGATGCCAAGACACACGAGGTCGGTCGGATGCGTTTGCAGAAGTGCGGTATACCGTGTGCATTCTGCTTTGGGATCGGCAGCGGTACAATCGATGCGGTATACTGCGCGGAAGGGAACAAGGGAGAACAGATACCGGTTGAGGAAATTGCCAAAACCCTGCGGTGCATCAGCGGAAAGACCGATGTATTCGTCCATATGGAATGCATTGACGCGGTTCCATGCGATATCGGGTTCAGAGGTCAAAGCTGCCAGCATCTCATTTTGAGATGGTGCTGCCGCAAAGATGACATTGACCTCGTCCTTTTCCGCAAGCAGTCTTCGGAGGTGGTCTGCCGCAGCATGACCGGCAGCCTGTCCCATTTCTGCCCGCGTGTCATGAATTTCGACGTTCAGCTGATCTTTGGTCCATTTTTTTAAGATAGCCATGGAAAATATCCTTTCTTATAAATTCGTATTAGACAATTGTAAAACTCCGTTTTACAATTGATTCCATCGGACTGACGCAGTCCGACGGCTCCCCTTGGTCGCTTTAAAGGTGTCTTTTTTGGCGGGAAACCCGCCAAAGCGACGCATTTATTAATATATTGCCTTACGGGTAATATAAAATTATGACTTTTACAATCGCCTATATAAATTCGTATAATTATATTATACATGGGATATGAAAAAAAAGCAAGAGGAAATGGGAACTTTTCTCTAAATAAAAAAACTTTTCCGTTTTATCAGCGGTTAGCATTCTTTTGCAGAAATACATAGGTTTTTCGGAAAAAATTTGAAAACCCCTTGATTTTATCCTGCAAAAACGATATAATAATATAGAATTCATGTCAAAGTATGAAAAATATCTGAAAGCGATATTCGACTAACCGAGGTAACCGTTTTGAAAAATCACGTGTTAAAAAAAAGAATGACAGCGCTTCTGTCTGCCGCTGTCCTATCTGCCGGTATATTGACCGGATGTGATACAGAAGCCGTTCCGGCATGGATGGGGTGTCCCATCGGTGCGCAGTTTACATACGGTGTTCGCTGTGCGCCGATGACAGCATTGACACCGGTCGTAGAAGAAATTACAGGCGGCATCTTTCTCGATAACCGTGATGATGTATTTGAAGAAGATAAAATCTGTGTCAACAACTCTGCATATCAGGTACCGGAGAATTTACAGTCAAAGCTGTTGGATACGATGGCGGAATATTCGTTTGAAACCAGCTTTTATGTCATTGATCTTGAAACACATGCGTCCATTGCCTATAATCCGCAGCATGCATTTGATTCTGCTTCTACGATTAAAGTGGCATTTGCGCTGTATCTGGCAAAGGAGATTGAAGCAGGCCGCTGTTCTCTTGGCGATATTTTAACTTACGAGGAACGCCATTATGCAACCGGTTCCGGTTCCACACAGGAATCGGTCTTTGGTACACAGTTTACAGTCAAAGCGCTGTTTTACCGTATGATTTATAACTCCGATAATGTTGCATACTATATGCTTGCGGAATATGCAGGGGAAGAAGGCTTTAACGAAATGGTGACCTCCATGGGTTGGGAGCATACCATTTCCAAAAAAGATCATTGGTGTGATGTAACGCCGCAGGAACTTGCAATGATTTGGCAGGAAATTTATGACTATAAAGATACCTGTGCAGAAGGAGAGCTTCTGTGGACATATCTGACCACCAATCTATACAATGAATTTAAAGAAGAAATGCCGGAATATGAGTCGGCACATAAATCCGGATGGGGATATCACGGTTATCACGAATCCGGTATTGTGTTTGGAAAACGGAGCTATATCTGTGTCGTTATGACGGGAACAGGAAACAAAAACAACTGCCTGCACCGTACCATCCGAAACCTTGATCATGTTATCATTGATTACGATACATGGCTGACTGCACAGGCACAGTAAATTAAAACATGTTATGGGGCTGTTGCAGGTTAAAAACTTGCAGCAGCCCCATCAAACGGTGGTCAAGTGAAATTACTATAGTAACACGATAAAAAGTTTTGGTCAAGCTTTTTCAAAAGCCTGCGGATTTTCAAGGCAGAGCCTTGAAAGAGTTGATGCAGTCTGAATCATTAGCGAATGCGGTTGACAAGCGAAACGATTTCAGCAAGTCTGTCCGGAATCTTAATAGACTGCGGGCAATGTTCGGTACATTTGTTGCATCTGATGCAGTGATGCGCCTGTCTTTCTTCGGGAATGGCGTCATAGGCAGCAAGGAATGCTTTTTTGCGTGCTTCTGCCTCTGCTTCTGTGATACCCATGGAAACCGGGAGACGGTTTTCACTTGCTGCGGTATTGTACACTGCAAAGATTTCCGGAATCATAATCTGTTTCGGACATTCAAAGCAATAACGGCAGGCGGTGCAGGGAATGGTACCGGAGCGATTGTATGCAGAAACAGCTTCTGCAAGGATTGCTTTCTGTGTATCGGAAAGCGGAACAAAATCGGTCATTGTTGCGCAGTTATCTTCTACCTGTTCCAGTGTTGACATACCGGAAAGTACACAGAGGACATTCGGCAGGGATGCTGCAAACCGGATTGCCCAGGATGCGATGGAACGATTGGGTTCTGCATGCTTTAATATGTCAACGGCTTCGTCACACAGACGGACAAGGCTGCCGCCGCGTACCGGTTCCATGATGATCAATTGGACGCCGTATTCCTCGGACAGACGATAAAGCTCCTTTGCATTCTGATTATCCCAGTCCATATAATTCAACTGAATCTGGCAGAAATCCCACTTGCGCTGTTTCATCAGATATTCAAAGAATTCGACAGAGCCATGGAAGGAAAATCCCAGATTGCGAATGCGGCCGGCTGCTTTTTCACTGTCCAGATATGCAAGCACACCACCGTTTAAGTACAATTTTTCAAAGTCATCCTGGCTTCCGAGTGCATGGCAGAGATAGAAGTCAAAATAGTCAACCTTACATTTTGCCAGCTGATCTTCAAAAATTTCCTTTGCCTTTGCGGCACCACCGTCGGCTGTCATCCACCCCGGCATTTTGTCTGCCAGATAGAAGGAATCACGCGGATATGCGGAAAGTGCTTCACCGATAAAATTTTCGGATTTTCCGGAGTGATACATATATGCCGTATCGAAATAGGTGACGCCATGCCGATATGCATAATCAATCAGCTTTTTGCCTTCTGTGTAGTCAATGTCTGCATTGTCCTCGGATGCAAGCGGCATGCGCATGGTTCCATAACCGAGCAGAGACACGGGCTTTTGTGTACGGTGATAAAGTCTGTTTTCCATGTTTATAATTCCTTTCAAAATAATAAAATTGATTCTGTATTTTTTGTATTTTCCTGTTAAAGGAAAATTTTTGTAAGGAATACAGAAGAATGTTGAATGATTTTGAATATAACTATATTTATAATTATAGCATAAAATAAAAGAAAAAGCAAGTATTACAGCACATTCTTTCCTAATAACGGCGTTTTCTTTTGGGATGTGAAGGAGACTGTCAAAAAATAAAATTTAATAAGAAATAAATTCAAAAATCTCTTGCTTTTTTTGTAAAAATCATTTATAATCATACCAGCGAAAAGCAGAAATTTTTATACAGAAGAGGAGAATCTCTATGTCAAACACACCACTTGAAACAACGCGCTTGATTCTGCGTCAGTTTATGCCGGATGACTGGCAGGATCTTTTGGAAATTGCCCGCTCCAAAGAAGCTTCCCCTTATGCATATGCCGATTTCACATGGCCGACCGATGAGGCATGGGCAAAAGAATCTGCCGATTATATGGCGACAGATTCCGATATGTGGGCAATGGCACGCAAAGAAGATGGCAAGGTGATTTGCTTTATCAACTGCAATAGGATGAATGATACCGGTTATATGGATGTTGGACACGTCATGAATATGGCATACGCAGGAAACGGATACGAGGAAGAGGGATTGGGTGCGTTGTATCAGCACTTGTTTGATACAACGGATGCCGTTGGTATTATCGCTGGATGGGCGCTTGAGGATGAGGAGAAAATTGCGCCGCTTTTGTCTATCGGTATGCAGATTGCAGAACAGGGAAATGGGGAAGCGTTCGACGGTTCAAAAAGAAGCTTCGTACACTGTATTTTAAAGTTAACCAAAGAAGAGTGGGAGCAAAAAAAGAAGGCAGAATGCATTTAATCCGCTCTTAAAAAGGGGGAAGCGGGCATTATGCAGCCGTTTGGTTTGACTTACAGAATTTTTAAAATATTCGGCTATTATTGGCGAAACTTTTAAAATTCTTTTATAAAACCGTTGCAAAAAACGAGATTTTATGGTAAAATATTAAATATGATAATTTTTTAACCAAAAGAGGGATATCAATGAAGATGAATGAAGCGGTTGCAAAATTAGTGCAGTACAGTCAAAACCATTCTTTAACAGAATCGGAAGATGAAACATATATCACCAATACACTGCTGGCAGCACTCAATTTACAAACATATGAAAAGCCTGTGGTACTTGGAGATTGTGAAAATCTGGAAGAAATTTTAGATACGCTTTGTGATTATGCATGGGAGCATGGAATGATGGAAGGGAATACGGCGGCATACCGTGATCTGTTTGATACCATGCTGATGGGGATTCTCACGCCGAGACCTTCTCAGGTGATTTCTGCCTTCAAAGAAAAATATCAGCAAAGCCCGGAGACCGCAACAGACTGGTACTATGACTTTTCCCGTGCGACCAACTATATCCGTACCTATCGTGTAAAAAAGGATTTAAAATGGGTCGTACCGTCTGCATACGGTGACATTGATATTACCATCAATCTTTCCAAACCGGAAAAGGACCCTAAAGCGATTGCTGCTGCAAAATCCGCACCGCAGACAGGATACCCCAAGTGCGCACTGTGTCCAGAAAACGAGGGGTTTGCGGGAAATCTCCATATGGCAGCAAGACAGAATCACCGCATTCTGCCCCTGCAGCTGAACGGGGAAGCTTGGTTTTTACAGTATTCACCGTATGTCTATTACAATGAACATTGTATTGTATTTGCGGGTGAGCACCGTCCGATGAAAATTGAGCGCGGTACTTTCGCACGTATGATGGACTTTGTTACATTGTTCCCGCATTATTTTGTCGGTTCCAATGCAGACCTGCCGAATGTCGGCGGCTCGATTCTAAGTCATGACCATATGCAGGGCGGTCATTATACCTTTGCAATGGAGCGTGCGCCGATCGAAAAAGAAATCGTATTTGAAAGCTATCCCAATGTAAAAGCCGGTATTGTGCACTGGCCGATGTCGGTTATCCGTTTGCAGTCGGAAAAATCTGCGGACCTTGTCGATCTTGCAGATAAAATTCTGACCGCATGGCGTGGATATACCGATGCTTATGCGTTTATCTATGCAGAAACCGATGGTGAAATACACAATACCATTACCCCGATTGCACGGCGCAGAGGAACGCTTTATGAAATTGATCTTGTTCTGCGCAACAATATTACCACAGAAGAACACCCACTTGGCGTATATCACCCGCATAAACAGTATCATAACATCAAGAAAGAAAATATCGGTCTGATTGAGGTTATGGGGCTTGCCGTACTTCCCGCACGTTTGAAGCAGGAGATGCGGCTGCTTGCAGATACCGTTCTTGCAGGGAAGTGCGTCGCTGACGTACCGGAAATCGCACATCATGCGGAATGGTTTGCCGCATTTGTTGATGCATATACGTTTACGGAGGAGAATATCACCGATATTCTTCACAAAGAGATTGGCAAAACCTTTGTCCATGTGCTGGAGGATGCCGGCGTTTACAAGTGTGACGAGGCAGGCCGTGCGGCGATGATGCGATTTGTAAATGCGCTGCATTTATAACGAAAAGCAAACCAAATAGATTCGGCAGCAAAATCCGGTTTTATTTTTCCAAAAAGAAAGGAACCCTTCGCACATACGGAAAAGGCGAAGCTAAAAGTAACATGATGAAATTGACTTTTTTCGGCACCTCACACGGTGCGCCTGAGATAGGCAGATTCTGTTCCGGAACCCTGCTTGAAACCGATGGCGTTTCTTACGTGATTGATTGCGGCGCACCAGTGGATGCATTAATGCTGAACCGCGGAAAGCGTTTTGAAGATTTGCGCGGTGTGTTTATCACACATATGCATGAAGACCATATGGGAACACTTCCTGCGATGGTCAAGGAATTCGGGCATTACCACCCGACCGCGCATGCACACTTTTTTCTGCCGGAAGAAGCTGCGCTGGATGCTCTGCGTATCTGGCAAAACGCCATGCATGACATGTGGGATGAAACGCGTGTATTGTTTGGAATATCAAAACCAGGTGTCTTTTTTGAGGATGAACATATCCGGGTAACAGGAATACAAACCGATCACATTCCCGGATATCCGACCTATGCATATGCAATGGAATTAAAAGCTGAAGGGAAGCATGTGCTTTTTACCGGTGACATGCGCGGCGATTTAAAGGATTTTCCGACTGCCGCTCATACAGAAAATTGGGATGTGATTGTCTCGGAGCTGACGCATTTTCATATAGAACAGCATTTGGAGACATTTCTAAAGTGCAGGACGAAAACATTGATATTCAACCATAAGATCGAATATAACATCGAAAAAATGGAGGATATCCTCCCCAAACTGCCGTTTGAAACCATTGTTGCTTGTGACGGCGATACGTTTATCTTATAAAAAAAGCAAAATATCTACCGTTGTTTATAGAGACGGGAGATATTTTGCTTTATTGAATAACGGAATGTATAAAAATTTTTGAAGGGGTGCCAAGCGGCAGGGAAACTTTTGTAAAAGTTTCCAGAGAGCGTTTTTTTATTATAATATTAATTTTTATACTGTTTTAAAAAGGACATCAGTGCATCACAATCTCCGCCATAAGACTGCATTGCAACTACGCGATTTTGAGACGGTGCAACGCATAAAAGCTGTCCGCACATACCGCCTTTTCCATAAATTTTATGCTGTTTATCCCAGTCGAGCGCAAAACCATGACGTGTTGCAAGGTGCACCCATTCCTCAGACAGAATCCGTTTTTCGTGATACAATCCGCCGGAAAGGTAGACCTGTCCCAGTTTGACCATATCTTCGGTGGTAATATACAGTCCGGTTGCACCCATTGCGTAACCCATCGGACAACGGCTCCATGCCATTTCTCTATATCCGAGTGGATAAAACAACTCCCTCCAAAGGAAATTTTCCATCGGCATTTTTGCACGTTTTGTTGCAATACGGGACAGTAAATAGTATGCACCGTCGGAATACGCTTCATTTTCACCCGGTGTGTAATCCAGTGGATACGTCAGCGTATAATTGAGATAATCGTAACCGAACGCCGATGCATGGGTCGCATCAATATCAAGAAATCCTGCTGGAAGACCGAGCTGATGCTTTAGTGCCATTTCCACCGTACTCATATACCATCGTTCATCCATACCGGTTTCAGGAAGCTCATCTGCTAAAATATCGCATACTTTTTCGTCAAGCTCCAGTAAATGCCGGTCGTACAAAAGCCCGATTGCGGTCATCGTAAAAGTTTTTGCAACGGAATAGATATTTTGGCAGGGATTTGCCATGGAACGTTCCAGTGTCTGGGGTTCACTGCCATGATGAATTTCTGAAATGCGGATGACGGGAAAATCCTGTGTGTCCAGATAAGCAGCTAAATCAGTAAGAAATTGACTCATCGTTTTTGCGACAGCTTGTTTCATCTGTAAAACAGGATCAAACAAGCAACCTTTCTGTATAGAATGACAGCATCACTGATGGATGCTTTATTTTCAATGAAAGTGAGATATCAATATAAAAAGAAAACAATAAGTTTCATGGTATTGAAACTTATTGTTCTGGCGGAGAAGGAGAGATTCGAACTCTCGAACTATGTTTGGTAGTTACGCGATTTCCAGTCGCGCGCGCTCGACCAACTACGCGACTTCTCCGTATGGTTTTTGTCGCTGTTGCTTGACAACGACAATATTATACCATATAAAAACCTATTTGTCAATAGATTTTTCAAAAATTTTCTATTTTATCAGAAAAGTTCTTTGACATGGATGACTGCCAAACGTTCTCTTTCCCCATACCGCTGCTCATATAGTACATAAATGGTACCGTCGTCTGTAAATGCAATATCTGCATAGCCTGCGTCACCAGGTTCTACCGTAAATGATTGCTTCCATGTGGCACCGTCGTCAAGAGAAATGCGCAGAACCAGATTTTTGCGCTCTGTTTGATTGGCGCAGTTGACGACGGCGAGCATATGCTGGCCGTCTACAACAGCAGCTGCGGTGCTGCCAAAGCAGGTGGGATCTGGAAGTGTACGGTCGAGTACGGCGCACTTCCAGCCGTCATATCCGGTTTTACCGACGGTATAGGCACGGTATCCTGTACAGGCGGTTCGGATATTTAGATAAACACTGCCATCTGCGCACAGTGCCGCCTGCGTTTCGCTTGGGTCGCGGCATTCCGCTGACATTGGAATTTCTGCGCCAAGATGCCAGGTGTCACCGTGATCTTTTGAGTACAATGTGAAAACAGAACTCGGACTGTGTTCCATAAGCGGTACATTGGCTTCTTTTTTTACCATCCAGATCGGAACGAGCAGTGTTCCATTCTGCATACGAATGCCATGTCCGGGACCGCATGCAAATACGTTGTGCAGCTCCGGTTTTGTTGCCTCCAGAATGCTGCGCGGCGCAGACCATGTAATGCCGTCATCGTCAGAACGCCGATACAAGACGTCGCCGCCTCCAACAGAATAATCTATGCAGTAAAGGAAATGCAGGGTATTGTCGTCATCCACGATACATACAGGGTTGTTGACAGTAGGATGCATGTCGGTACCGTTTGCCATAACAATCGGTGCAGAGAATGTGTCACCGCCATTTTCAGAACGGTACAAAAGGATATCCATATGTGCCCAATCGGATGCGTTGCGCCGTGCTTCAAAATACGTAATCACCGTATGTTTTTTCGTCACAACGATTCCAGGAATTCAATAATTGGAATAGACCGTATCTGCGTGCTGTACTTCTTTGTTTTTCATAATTTCCTTTTTATTTTAAAATTTGGTATAGTTCTATGCGTTTTTTCAATACGGGGCGGTATCTGCCTGCCCCGTATTGAACGATTTGTTTTATTCAGAGCGCAGGGCAATGACCGGGTCTTTCTTTGCTGCCACACCGGACGGAATCAGACCGGCGATAAAGGTTAAAAACATGCTGATACCGACAAGAATGATTGCGGCTGCAGTTGGCAGCTGCGCATTCAGAATCAGGATTCCCGTCAATGAATGAATGATAAAATTGATCGGTAAAAGCATCAGAGCGGTCAGCAGAATACCGATGGCACCTGCACCAAAACCGACGATCAGAGTTTCTGCGTTGAAAACTCGGGAAACATCACGCTTCGATGCGCCAATCGCACGCAAAATACCGATTTCCTTTGTGCGTTCCAGAACGGAAATATAGGTGATAATACCAATCATAATCGAGGAAACAACCAGAGAAATTGCGACAAAAGCGATCAGGACATACGAGATTGCTTGGATTACCATCGTAATGGAGGACATCATTAAAGCCACATAATCGGTGTATTGAATCGCGTCTGCTTCGTCTACCGAATGATTGTACTCCGAAATCAGATCTGCAATGGTATCTTTATCGGCAAAGGTTGCGGCATACAGCATAATGGCGTCTGGGTTGTCAAGAGTGACATATCCCATTTTTTTCAGATTATCCTCATATGTGGAATCCGAGTAGGCAGACGGCATGTATTCATCATAAAATGCAGCATATTCTGCTTCTGTATAAGACGCATTGTCAAGCATTGCGGCGACCTGTTCTGTTGGAAGTGCGCCAAGCTGTGCCTGTATTTGTTCTGCATACTGCGCTGCGGTCTGCTGCTTTACGCTTTCAATCGCATAAGAAAGCAGCGTTTCATCGTCCATTTTTTCAATGTAGCTTTGAATGGAGGAAATATCGTCTGTTCCCATTTCAGCAGCATATGCCTGTGTCATCTGTGCTTCAAATGCAGAACGGTCAAAGGAATCCGTAACCTGTTTCGCAGCGGAATCCAGCATCTGATCGGGTGCTTTGGATGCAATTGAGGTGTAGATTGCCGCCTTTTCAGCGGTGTTCAGAGAAGCAAAATATTCCTTGATTTTACTTGCTTTTTCCGCGTCGGACAGTGTGATGCCGTCTTGTGTCTGGAAGGGAAGACCGGTGATGGCATCGGTTTCCGGTGAATCCAGCTGTGCACGGATCAACTCGGTATCAGCGGATTTTTCAATAACATAGTCGGTCAATGCGGCAGGATAGCCAATCCCGTTCTGCATCATGCCGGACACTGCATCGGGATCCTTTTTTGCAATGCCGACGATTTTAATATCGACCGCTTTGTCACTGTTGTAAAGGAAATCAAGTCCAGTCTGCGTTGCAGATATATCAGTAAATGTACCGTCTGCGTTCTTTGCATATAAATCAGAGGTTAAAAGAAGCTTGTATTCTTTTTCACAGATATCTTCATAGGACCATGAATCCAGGTTGGAGGTATCAATTGTTTCTTCGGTGGCAGCTGCATTCATGATGTCGCGGATTTCGTCCGAGGTTTTCAATCCAAGCGTATACAGGGTCAGATCGCTGACTTCATTGCGGTCGTTGACAAACAGAATGACTTCATTATATTGTGTCGGCCATGTACCATACACAAGATTGTATTGCGATTTTACCAAATCGTTGACGATTTCACCGTTTCTGCCTGGAAGCATTTCCTGCCAGATTTTCATGGTGGCAAACGCGGCGGAATTATTCATCATCCCACCCATACCGCCACCAGCAGAATCGTCTGTGGATTCCGGCATGTTATAAATGCTCGCAATTAACTCCTGCGCATCACAGAGGATGATTTCATCCTCCGGATTTTTTGTAAAGATATTGAGGCTGACGTCGTACTGATAATCCACCGCACTCAATACCGTATCGAAAGCATCGTTGTTTTCAATATAAGTACGGAAGTCGCGCAGATTGTTGACATTGGTATCCACATTGCTGATGGAGTTGATCAAGTCATACAAGACAGGGCTTGTATAGACGCGGTCATACACGGTATCATTGCCGTTATCATCTTCATTTGTCTCTTGTTCAGCATGATTCATCATGGTTGTAATCAGGCTGGTCATATCGACAGATTCTGCTTCGATGGTAATGGGATAAGAAGCGAGCGTATCTTCCTGAACGCGGTCGATATATGCCTGCACGCCGGTGGATATGGAGAGAATCAATGCAATACCGATGATACCGATAGAACCTGCAAAGCTGGTCAAAAGTGTTCTGCCGCGTTTGGTCATCAGATTGTTCATGGAAAGGGACAGTGCTGTCATAAATCCCATGGAAGGCTTTTTATTCTTTTTATTTATGTTTTTTTCCTGTTCCGGTACAGGGGTGGTATCGTCCGCTTGATACGGATCGGTATCTCCGATCACCTTGCCGTCCAATAGGCGAATGATACGGGAGGAATACCGCTCTGCAAGATCCGGATTATGCGTCACCATGATAATCAGCTTGTCACGGGAAATTTCCTTTAACAGCTCCATAATCTGTACGCTGGTTTCTGAGTCAAGCGCGCCGGTCGGTTCATCTGCCAGCAGTATTTCAGGATCATTGACAAGCGCACGTGCAATTGCTACACGCTGCATCTGACCGCCGGACATTTGGTTTGGCTTCTTCTTTAATTGGTCGCCAAGACCGACACGGGTAAGTGCATCCACTGCACGTTTTCTGCGTTCTGTTTTAGAAACGCCGGACAGTGTCAGTGCAAGCTCGACATTGGAAAGCACGGTTTGGTGCGGGATCAGATTATAGCTCTGGAACACAAATCCGATAGAATGATTGCGGTATGCGTCCCAATCCGCATCGCGGAATTGTTTTGTGGAGACGCCAGATATCACAAGATCGCCGGAGGTATACTTATCCAGACCGCCGATGATATTCAGCATCGTGGTTTTGCCGCAGCCGGAGGGCCCCAGAATAGAAACAAATTCATGGGTGCGGAAATCAATGGAAATGCCGTTCAGTGCGTGTACTGTCATGTCAAAAGCTGTATAGTCTTTTCGGATATCATGTAAGCGAAGCAATGGAATCGAGTCCTTTCTTTGTATTGGGGGTGGGTGGATGGAACGTTTGAAAAAGAGTTTTCAAACATAGAGACTTTTGCGCATACAAAAGCGGTGGTTATCTATGGAAAAAAATAGAATATATCTATTATACGCGGGAATCGTGAAAGGTTTATGACACACATGTAAGAAATCCATGAATGAGCGGCGGAACAATCAAAAAATCATTAAACGGTCAGATGCCGTTCATCCAAAAAACAAAAAAAGAGCCGCTGCAAGCCCGTTTGATTTCAGAACTCACAGCAGCCCATTTTGTTTCAATCAGATAAAATATTTACGGATAAAGTAAGAGGGAGAACAGCTCCAGGCGTGGCAGAAGGAGTTGATGATTACATCGCCATATGGGGAAAGTTCCGGATTTTTCGGATCATAGGCTTCCCAGAAGGTATCGGCGCCGTTCTGGATCATACTGCCCCAATAGGATTTGATGTATGCAAGCGCTTCCTCCTTCATATCAAGCTTGATCATCGCTTCCACAACATAATGGTGCATATACGGTGTGACTGGCTTCAGTGCATCCGGAGAGGCAAGACACTGCTTTAAGACAGATTGTGCTGTTTCTCCTGTGATGACACCGCCGAGAATCAGCCAAGCCTGTGCCTGCACGGAATACTGCGGCTTTTCGCTGCGGGTATCGATAAAGCAGTTGCGTTCGGCATCAAAGAAACTTGCATAAATGTTGTTTCTGGTCTTGCAGAGCTTCTCATTCCATGCAGCGGCACATTCTGTTTCGCCAAGGGATGCAGCAAGCGCTGCCATTTTTTCCATTGCATACAGAATCACGCCAAGACAGGGGAGCATTTGCTGGATATTTTTTGCCCAGTCAATGAAAGAAAACCAGCCGCCAAGGAATGCAAAGGAACCGTCTTCACAGATACGTGAGCATGCAAGATCCATCTGGCATTTTGCAACCGGGAACAGGTCACGTGTGGTTTCTTCGTCGCCTGTATGCGTAAAGTAGTCACAGAGCGCAGCTGTCCACAGCATCGCATAATCGGTAATGCCCATGCCTTCATCAAAGAATACGGAAGGCTTTTGGTACAGACATCCCGGCAAGAACTTTCCGTCTTCTTCGCATGCGGCAAACAGATACAGGCAGCGGCGTGCAAGGCGATCGTTACGGAACAGGTAGTAATCTGTGAGTGCTTGCAGTCGGAGATCACCAGTCCAGAGCCGTCTGTCACGCTTGGGACCATCTTCATATGCAGTCTGCATGCAGTCTGCAAGCGTTTTTGCAGCGACACGGTCAATCGCAATCAACTCAGGGTCTGTTCCGGCAGGCAGCGGTTCCAATTTATTCCAGTCTGCGGAGGAAATGCAGGTGACAGTAAAATCGGTCAGACGAACCGGACGCGGCGTTTTTAAAACGGTTACTTCCAGATATCGGAAGCAGTAACGGCGCGGCATCTTGACAATTTCAGGAAAATCTACCGATACGGTATCTTCCTGAAGCCAGGAAGCACAAAGGCCGCCGTGATAGGAGGCATAATCGCGTGACATTTCATAGGGTGTCTCTCCAAACCGCAGTTTTAATTGAACCGGTGCGTCCAAATATGCGGTGTCATGACGCAGACGGAATGAAAGATAACCAACACAATGGCAGCCAAAGTCCAGAATAAAACGGTCGCCGCCTACAAAAACCTCGCGATTGGTTCCGACGGGGACGGACCGTACACCGAAAAATGCGGATTCGTCCGGTACAATTTCAACGGTCTGGTTACTTACAATCTCTGTTTCAAAGAGCTTTGGCGTGTTGATGTCTGCTTTTTCAAGATAGTGCTTGTTCATAATTATGACGATTGGGCTGCCGCATTTGTATAAACGCAGAATTCGGATCATCTGTAATCACGTTGTGATCGCGTTTTGCCGCAAGTTTTCAGCTTACAGCAGTCCCATTTCCTTTCCTTTTTTCTTTTATGTAATTATGACGGTAGTCACACCGTTACCATTAAAAATTATGTATCAATTCTGACGATTTCAGTAAGTGTCTTGTTGCGGTAAACAAGGTCTTCACGACTGGAAAATCCCATTTTTTCCCAAAAGAGATTCCCGTCTTCATTTCTTTCAAAGACCACCAGTGCGACCTTATTTATGCCGATCTGTTTTAATGCATCCATTGCCGTATTTACCAGTTGACGCGCAATGCCTTGTCTTCTGTACTGTGGACTTACGGCAGTATGGTAGATATAGCCCCTTCTGCCGTCGCTGCCTGCCATAATGCATCCAATGATCTGATCTCCTGTTTCAGCAACAAAACATGTATCCGGATTCCTTCTGAGAAACATATCAATCCCGTCCTCGGAATCATCAAGGTTGTTTAAGCCCATTCCGGTACATGACATCCACAGGGAATATACTTGTTGGTAATCACTGGGTAACATCTTTCGTATTTTCATGCGATCCTCCATATTCCAATGGCAACATAGATATTCCAGCACCCATGCCTTGTTGTTTCTTTCATAGAATCACACGGATGACAACAAGAGACCGGATAAAAAATCAGCGTTTTTTAGATTTCTGCCATTTTATGGCTTGAGATGCCGCAAAATCAATGATTGATTTTTATTGTATCATAAAAAAGAAATTTTGTCAAGGAACTTGTATCTTTTTTCAAAATATGGTACAATAGATACACAAGAGGGCTGCAAAAGAGAAAGGAAACAGTTTCATGACGGAATTATTATATAATCAATCCGCGTACCTATCGGAATTTGAAGCCGTTGTGCTTTCCTGTGAAGCACAAGACGGTTTCTATCTTGTAACGCTTGATCGAACCGCGTTTTTCCCAGAGCAAGGCGGACAGTATGCAGACAGCGGTACCATTGCGGGGCGTCCTGTGCGGGATGTACAAATCAAAAATGGCGTTGTTTATCATACAATGGAAATCCCCATGACGCCAGGAGAGACAGTCTGCGGAAAAATCGATTGGAAGCTCCGCTTTGACCGCATGCAGAATCATACAGGAGAACATATCGTATCCGGATATTTTCATCGGATGTTTGGTTATGAAAACGTCGGATTTCATTTAAACGATACGTTTTTAACACTGGATACAAACGGACCTTTGACAAAAGAACAGCTGACAGCCGCAGAAACGTATGCAAACGAGATTGTTTCTGCAAATCTGCCGGTAGAAGTTACCTATCCAAAAGAAGACGCGTTGAAAACGCTTGCTTATCGATCTAAATTAGAGTTGAATGAAAACGTCCGCATTGTCACAATTCCGGGCGTTGATGTTTGTGCCTGCTGCGCGCCGCATGTTGCACGGACCGGTGAAATCGGGATGATTAAAATTATCAGTGCCATTCACTATAAAGGCGGTATGCGCCTGACCATCAAATGCGGCATGCGTGCGCTGCAGGACTACCGTGTGAAGGATGCGGTATTGTCGGATATCGCTGTCCGTCTCAGCTTAAAACCGGAGGAGGTCGGCGGCGGTGTGGAACGTCTGCTTGCCCAGATTCTGGATTTAAAAAATGAGCTGACTGCATCCAGACAATCCCTGACTGCATATAAGATCGCAGAACTACCAGTGACTGACGGAAATTTGTGTCTGTTTGAAGCGCACGCTGATCAAGACACGCTGCGTGCCATGGTCAATGCGGGAATGGAAAAATGCGGCGGAATTTGCGCAGCATTTACACCGGATCAGGCAGGCGGCTACCTGTTTGTCATCGGCGCAAAGGATATTCCGCTTCGAGCACGTGCAAAGGAAATTACGACTGCACTGCATGGACGCGGCGGCGGAAATGACAGAATGATTTCCGGTGCAGCAAAGGCGGAAGAATCTGAAATCAGAGCGTATATTGAAGCGTTTCACTAAAAAAGGAGAATAGAACGATTATGAGACCAGAATTTGAAAATCCGGCAGCATTAAGTGAAAATCGACTGCCTGCACGTGCAATCCTGCTGCCGGCGCAGAAAGCCGGCGTGGATTACCGCACAAAGGAAACATCAGACCGTATTCAAGTATTGAACGGTACATGGAAATTTCAATACATTGAAGATGATATTGACTATGTGAACGGTTCTGCGGCAGAGAATGACGTAAATTTTCAGGACTGGGACGACATTCCCGTTCCGTCCGAGTGGCAGTTCTGTGGATACGGCGTTCCGCGGTATACCAATGTCGATTATCCGTTTCCGTTCAATCCGCCGTATGTCGGGCATGTCAACCCGCTTGGCATTTACCGCCGTTCCTTTACCTTAAATCAAGGCGCCAAAGGCAGAGATGTGATTCTACATTTTGACGGCGTGGATGGTGCATTCAATGTGTATGTCAACGGCAGCTACGTCGGTTTTTCCAAAGGCAGCCGCATTCCAGCAGAATTTGATATTTCCGAATACGTCCATGAGAATGGAGAAAACGACATTTGTGTGGAAATCTGGACGTATTCCGACGCGCAGTATCTGGAAAATCAGGATATGTGGATGGCAAACGGCATTTTCCGCGATGTGTACCTGATCTTCCAAAACAAAGTTTGTTTGTGGGATTACGAAGTAAAAACAACCCAATCCACAGTTTCGGTTGTGTTATATCCCAATAAAGAAAACAATGACCTGCGTGCAGAGCTGACCCTGGATCGCAGAACGCGACGCTGTGATCTGCATACGGAAACTTCTGTAACCTTTGATCTTCCTGCACCGGAAACATGGAATGCAGAAAATCCATATCTGTATGATCTGGTGATTACAGTCTTTCAAGGGGATAAAGAAATTGAAGTACACACAAAGAAAATCGGACTCAGAGAAAGTGCTGTCATCGACGGACTGTTCTGTGTCAATGAACACCCGATTGTATTTTGCGGTGCAAACCGGCATGAATATAATCCGCAAAACGGACGTGCCATTACCTGTGAACAGATTGAAAAGGAGCTGCGGCTGTTAAAATCCTGCAATTTCAACGCCATACGCACATCGCATTATCCGCAGCATCCGGCATTTTATGAGTTTTGTAATGAACTTGGCATCTATGTCGTGGATGAAGCCGACCTTGAGACGCACGGCTGCGGTGTAACATGGGATCAGGGCTGGCTTTCCAAATCTCCTGCATGGCGTGACGCATACATCGACCGCGTGGAGCGGATGTATATGCGCGATAAAAACGAAACCTGTGTGGTTGTATGGTCGATTGGCAATGAATGCGGAGAAGGGGAGAATCTTGTCGCCTGCGCGAATTGGCTGCGCGGACGTTTGAATCGGAAACCGATATTGCAGGCGCAGGATGATGGGGAACAGCCCACATTTACGGACTTCAGACAGTACGGTTATCCGAATATGGAAACCGTGCGGAAATTTGCCGATATGGAATCCGATTTCCCGGCGGTCATGACGGAATACGGACATGCTATGGGGAACTCTCCCGGCGGACTTTCCGACATTTGGGATGTGGTCGATACGCATCCGCAGATGCAGGGCGGTTTTATATGGGAATTCAAATCACACGGGTTTGCCCAAAAATTAGAAGACGGTTCTGTGACGTATCTGTATGGCGGAGATTTCGGAGAGGGACCGAACTGGGCAAATTTTGTCATTGACGGCTACTGCTTCTCTGACGGAACGCCGAAGCCTTCCATGTATGAAATCAAATATGTCATGAGCCCGCTGCGTATCCGTGACAAGGGGGGAGAATTGTCTGTATACTGCCGCAATTCCTTTGAACGACTGGATAACTGTACGATGCTGTGGAACCTTTGCGAAGATACAAAGGAAATTCAAAGCGGTGTACAGACCGGACTGAACTTTGGACCCGGTGAGGTGCGTACCCTTCCATATCCGACAGTGCTTCCTGAAAACAGAACGCCAGGTGCGGTGTATCACATGAATATCATGCTGTTTTTAGGAGAACGCGATCTCGGTTATGCACAAATTACTTTTGGAAGAGAAGAAGCGCCTGTATTCTCTGCACCAAGCGGAACGATATCCGTCACGGATACTCGCCGTCTGGTAACGGCCGTCATGGGAGATGTTACTGCGGTATGGCGGGAAGGCTGTCTTTCCTCTCTGAAAAAAGGAGAGACGATACTGCTTGACCGTCCGATGAAAATGAGCTTCTACCGTGTCAATACGGACAACGACGGCATCATCCGTGGCATTCGGAAGCGGCATTACCGCGATGTTTGGGATGATCATCACCTTGATCTCATGCTGTTCCAAGAGGAATCCCACACGGTGCAGAAGGATGGCGATATGATCATTCTGACATACACCGGAAAGATTGTCACAGAAGGAGAATACCTCGGGTATTTCTGTGAGCTGACATACCGTCTGTATGCAGATGGAACCATTGTGACTGTAATGGATGCAAACCCGTTTGGCAGACTGCCGGATGTACTGCCGCGCATCGGTGTACGCTTTGAAACGCCGAAATCGCTGGATCGCGTCACATGGTACGGACGCGGCTGGCAGGAGAACTACCCGGATCGTAAAGCCTGTACGCTGGTTGGCAAATATACGTCGCATGTGTCGGATATGACCGTACCATATGAACGTCCGCAGGACAATGGAGAACGCTGTGATACCCGATATACTGCACTGACAAATGATAATGGCGACGGTTTACTGTTCTGTGCGGCGGAGATGTTCTCTTTTGCCGTACACACCTATTCCATGGAAACGCTGAAGCGTGCGGAACACCGTCACGAGGTTGTAAAGCACATGGATACAGAGCATAACCATTTATATCTGGACTATGCGGTACGTGGTTTGGGTTCCAATTCCTGCGGTCCGGAGCCAGAGGAAGAATACGAGCTGCATCCGCATGCATTCCGGTTTGTATTCACCGTATCACCGTACCGTGGAGAAGAAGACGCACTGTCACATGTGCGTCGGAACTATACGGTATCAAGTACAGACCCGACGGCGCTTTCGCAGTCCGCACGGTATACCTTTACGTTTGACGGAAAACGCAACAGAGAAAATTTTGATTGCAGGATTTAACGCTGTTTTCTGTTTTTCTATTGCAATTCCGTAAAAATCGTGCTATAATATAATTGATGTATGATAAACTTGGAACAGTGTTTCGATTTTTCCCGGCGGCGGGTTTTCGGCACCGGAATTCAAAGATTGGGAGCATTGTTGTATATCAAGTATTTGTACCGATATGATACGGAATTGCATTTATTTTATCAATACAGCAGGGAACACCTGCATCTGACGGAAAGGATATCAAAACATATGAAAATTATTGTCTGCGAAAATTACAACGAGATATCAAAGGAAGGCGCAAAGATCATTGCCGATTTGCTGCGGGAAAAACCGGATTGTATACTCGGTCTTGCAACCGGTTCTACACCAATCGGCATGTACAAGGAATTGATTGGCATGTATGAAGCTGGTGAAATCAGCTTTGATCGTGTTACTTCCTACAACTTGGACGAGTATTATCCGATTGCACCGACACATGAACAGTCCTACCGTTATTTTATGAACGCAAATCTGTTCGATCATGTCAATATTGACAAGACAAAGACATTTGTTCCGAACGGCCTGACCGAAGACCCTGAAAAGGAAGGCGCTGCTTACGATGCAGCCATTGAAGCAGCAGGCGGTGTGGATTTGCAGGTGCTCGGTATCGGACAAAATGGTCACATTGGTTTCAATGAGCCGGACGATGCGCTGATTGCCGGTACCCATATCACCTCCCTGACCGACAATACCATTGAAGCAAACTCCCGCTTTTTCGCTTCCAAGGCAGATGTCCCTACAAAGGCATTTACCATGGGTATCGGTTCTATTATGAAGGCAAAGAAGATCATTCTGCTTGCAAACGGTACAAACAAGCATGCAGCAGTTGCACAAATGCTGGATGATAAGATTACCACATCCTGCCCGGCTACCATACTAAAAGCACATCCCGATGTGATTTTGATCTGTGACCGTGCGGCATTGAACGGTTAATTTTCATCTTGATTTTAATATAAATAACGGGCTGCTGCAAGTAGAAAACTTGCGACAGCCCCATTTTGCTGCTTATTAACAGGAAAATTTTATTCAAAAAAAGTTTTTGCGGAGGAGTTTGAGGAGGAGCTTTTTTCAAAAAGCTCCTCCTCATTAAATTTTACATTATTTTACAAGAACGGTCTTGACATTTTTTCCTGCCTTGGCATCGGCAACGGCTTCGTTGATCTGTGCAACAGGATATGCGGAAATCAACGCAAGGATTTTTTCTTCCAGCTCCTTGTGTTCTTTGAGGAATGCAAGGTAAGCGCGGACGTCTTCCATATCATATTGAGAAGAACCGATGATCTGCAATGCCTTGAAGGTGATGACTTCCGGATGTACGGCGACCGTTCCTGCCGCACTGTACTGACCGGGAACAAGATACACGCCGCGGTTGCGCAGAATCTGCATGCCAAGCGGCACAGCTTTCGGTGAACCGGATGCTTCATAAACAAGGTCTACACCGAGTCCGTTGTGTTCAGAGGATAACCGTGCGGCAACTGCTTCCTCACCGTCCCGTGCAAGAGAGAATACCTCGTCTGCACCAAGCGTTTTGGCAAGGTTGATCTTCTTTTCGCTGCTTCCGGCAAGGACCGCATAAACCTTTTCCACACCCATTGCTTTCAGATACAAAATTGCATAACAGCCGACAGGGCCGAGTCCCTGCACGACAGCAACGGTTTCACGGAACAGGCGAATGTTGGCGCGGGATGCCAGCTTAAATGCATGCATTGCGGTTGGTCCGGGGCAGGCAAACGCTGCGGCTGCGGTCGGATTGATTGTTTCCGGAATTTTTACAAGGTTGGAAAGCGGGGTATAGTTGACCTCTGTGTAACCGCCCCACAGATACGGCGCTTCATCAATGGAGTCGCCATTGGTGACTCCCATATTGACGCAGTTCGCCTCATCTCCCGTTTTACAGAGAAGGCAGGTTCCGCAGGGAACGGCGATGTCTGCAATGACATTATCGCCGACGGCAAGACCGTATTTTGCAGCTTCTTCTGCATTACAGTCAACCAGCTTGCCGACAAATTCATGACCGATGATGGATGGTACCGGCGCGCTGAGCGTACCGTCTACCATATGGATATCCGTACCGCAGATGCCGGACGCGATCAGCTCAGAACGACCGTATCCTGCCGGCGTATCGGTGATATCAAAAGTACGTACAGAAAACGGTTTTCCCGCACCTTCATAGACTGCTGCTGTTGCTTTCATTGTTTTATCATTTCCTTCCAATTCGTTTTTGGGGTATTGAGATTTTCTTAAAACAGTTAGGATATACCAAGATAACGATTGATTTGTTCATGCCGGACTACAAGCAGACGCTTTATCATATCAGCATCTTCCGCCGTGAATGGTGCATTCTGCTTCCGGCGATCTTTTCCAATCGAAAGATGACAAATGGACACAAGTCTTTTTTTCCCACACAGCTCCACCCACATACCACAGCGCTGACGCACGCTTTTTTGACCGCCGCAGGCAGTGCAAACCGAAATTCCATTGAGGATAAACTCAAGAAGTGCAGCGCTGTCTGCCTGTTCTTCCACGATGTTTAAAAACGATGCCAACTGTTCCTGTACATGACTGTACGCGCCGGTTCCATTATCTAACCGGTATATTACAGATGCGGAAAAAGGCATGTTTGAAATTTCCATCGAATAAAGTTTTTTATGAATATACCGAAATGTGCAGGGGTCTTTTTTCTCAACTTTGAATCCCTGTGATACAGCAAATTTATGCAAGTCCAAACAAATTTCCTGCGCATCATCAGGGATAGGCCGAAGCAAGTCCTCCAGCGTCAGTTTGATTTTAGGAGCAAATAACCGGAAATCGAGACGCGCTAAATACCCGCCGAGATTCTTCTTGCGTGTTTTAAACAGTTCTACCATACGCATAAAATATTCAAAAAACAGTGGATATTTTTCGTTGGACCATGTGCCTGTTTCCGCATCGTACGCAAACCCGAATTGCGGAAGTCTTTGCAGATAACGGTTATATTCCTTCGCGTGGTTCTTCATTGGATTTACTCCATTTACCAGCCATGCAAGATAATCTCCGGTATACCAACGCGGGCGTTGTATATACCATTCTGTATGATCATACATATCTGTCAGGATTTCCATAATGCAATCATAAATTTGCATACAGCCGCAGCGCGTTTCTGTATCCGAGATATCGGCAAGGGAAATCTCTGGCGGGACAACATGAACACCCTGTTCCCATACCTCGTACTGCAATGGGGAGGTAAAGGTCTTTTGGTTGCGGTCAAAATTCATAAAAATCTCCTTACGGTGTTATGGAAGCCGCATCTGTTTGGCTTGTGATGATCGGCGGACCGGATATTGTGGTTTCTGATTTTTGAAACGTAAGCTCTACGGGTACCATTTCCCGTGTCTGCACATCATATCCATAGCGGATCAGGAGTGTTTCTCTTGCATAGCTGGTAGTGCCGTCCAAAGGATTTTCTGCACATAAAATACCGACAGTACAAAAAAGCTGATTGTTATTAATAGAAAAATTTTGATCTTTATCAAAACACGGGATCTCGAGAAGAGATTGTTCCGGGGGAAATTGGGTTTTATTGATATGATATTCTGCGCCGCCAATGTGCAGAACCCATGCACTTTCCATAGAATCTACCGTCAAAAACTGTTTTAGTACGTCTTCTACCGGTGTGACCGGAATGGATTCCCCCGTCATTCCGTCAAACACATAGACTTCCTCTCGAATCGCGTCTGCATCTTGGTGATCGCCTGTTGGACGATATAAAATGACACGATTGAGAGTACCGGTATCATCAAGCTGTGCCAGATATAGCTGGGCATACAATTGCGGGTCGGCGCCATGCAAAGAAACGGTTTTTGTCTGACCGTTTTCCAGTGTTACGGTATATGGATACACGTTTGGAGCGGTTATTTCCTCGGTGATTTTGTCATCTGTCGTTTTGGTGATTGTATCTGCTGTATCCTGTGTGTCGTTCCTTTGCTGTGTACTGCATGCATTTAAGCAAAAACAGAAAGACAATACAAGAAAAACCAATGCTGCGCGATGCTTCAAATAAATATCCTCCATTTTATTGAACCGTATATTTGTGACTCATTTCAGTGAATGTGAAAAGTATCTCGCATTCTATGTACATTGTCAAGTGTTTTTTCAATTTGAAAAAGAAACAGTCTGTCAACATACGATTCAAAGAAGGAGAAATACGCTTGTATGAAATTGAGCAGTTTAAAAAATACTGTTGTTAAATAATACGCTTACTTTTCCAACCGAGCGACGCTGCCATGACAGCCTTAATGGTATGCATCCGGTTTTCTGCTTCTTCAAATACGATGGAAGCAGGGGACTCAAACACTTCATCTGTAACTTCCATGGCGTCGCGGTGGAACTGTGTGCACATCTCACGTCCGACACCGGTATCGAGATTGTGGTAAGCCGGCAGGCAATGCATGAAGACTGCTTGTTCTCCTGCTTTTTCCATCAATTCGCGATTGACCTGATATGGAGCGAGATCGTGGATTCTGGTTTCCCAAACCTCAACCGGTTCACCCATGGAAACCCAAACGTCGGTATAAATGACATCAGCATCTTTGACTGCGACTGTTGGGTCTTCGATAAAGGAAAGCGTTGCTCCTGTGGTTTTGGCAATGGCTTCACATTCTGCAATCAGGGCAGCATCTGGGAAATATTCTTTCGGTGCACATGCTGTGAAATGCAGTCCCATCTTTGCACAGCCGACCATGAGAGAATTTCCCATATTATAACGGGCATCACCCATATAGACGAATTTTATGCCGGCAAGACGGTTGAAATGTTCGCGAATGGTAAGAAAATCTGCCAGAATCTGTGTTGGGTGGAATTCATTGGTCAAACCGTTCCAGACAGGCACCTTGGAATACTTTGCAAGCTCGTCTACAATGTCCTGACCGAAGCCGCGGTATTCGATTCCGTCATACATAGACGCAAGGACACGTGCAGTATCTGCAATGGTTTCCTTTTGTCCGATTTGGGATGCTTTGGGGTCCAGATAGGTTGTAGACATACCGAGATCATGTGCTGCAACTTCAAATGCACAGCGGGTACGTGTAGATGTTTTTTCAAAGATAAGTGCAATATTTTTGCCGTGAAGGGTATCGTGTGGAATTCCTGTTTTTTTCATCTTTTTAAATTCCGCTGCAAGATCAATCAATGCACCGATTTCTTCCGGTGTATAATCAAGCAGACGCAGAAAATCACGGCCGATAAGGGACTGAGGAATGTTCATTGGGAAATTGCTCCTTTGCTAAAACGAATTATGATTCAATATTGTTGTATGCTTCTGCATATTTTGCGATCTGTTTTTCAATTTTGGATTCGTTCTTTGTAAAGAAAGAAGCAAAATCGTTTTGGTTTTTGAAAATCTTCAATGTCAGCTGTGTGTTGGTAAAGTCATATGCAACCGGATGATCATATACCAATGAGGAGTAGATGATGTCAAGCATGGCTTCGGAGTCATTGTCACGGCTGACCTTACCCTCCAGCATTTCGTCATAAGCTGCAACTTTGACGGTGTCGATTGATTGGTAGGCAAGCGCTTCCATGACCATACCGGTTTTCTCAAGATCATCGTTTGTTGTCAGAATACACATGAAATACGGGTTGCCGCCGCAGCAATAGTAGGATTCCTGGTCGGTGTTGTATTTTGGACCTGGGAGAATCCCAAAGTCCAGCGTCATTTCACGCAGTTTTTGAGCATTGCCCATGGTTTCATTGTAGAACAGGGCATTGCCTGCTTTAAAGTAATTGACACCGCCGTTGTTTGCACTGGTTGCAAATGTATTTTGAAAACCGGTCTGTGCAAATAATTCTGTGACCTTTGTCAGACGTTCGATGTAATAGTCGGTGTTCATGTCAAAATACAGCATATCGTTATCATCCTTGTGCAGAGACAGCGATGCGCCGACACCGGTCATAATGGTCTGTCCGCCGACAGAATCCCAGGAGGTATAGCCATATTGGTCAAATTCGCCCCACTTGCCGTCACCGTCAAGGTCCTTTGCAACGGCAAGACCCATTTCCAGCATTTTGTCAATCGTCCACTGACCGGAAAGCACCAAATCATACGGACTTTCAAGATCAAATGACTCAATCATGGATTTGTTGAAATAAAGCACACGCACACCGTCATAATGCGTTGTGTCAAAGAGGGAGATACCGTAAAACACACGATTGCCAATTGACATGCTGGTCATAGAGCCCTGTACCCACCAGGAAGCATCTGTATTGATATATGGAATGTTTGCATAATCCACCAGACTGTTCTGGAGTACCAGGTCAAGTGCATTTCCTTTTGTGGTCAAAAGAATATCATAGGTACTGTCGCCTGCGGTGACAGCTTTTTTTGCCATGGTATGTGCGTTGGTATTGTTTTCTTCTACAAAATGAATATGAAACTGTTCTTCCACGGCGCGGTTGCGCTGATAAATGGCATCGTTTAAAGAATCTCCGGTTTCCTCTTCTGCGGTGACGGTGTAAATCATCATCCACTCGGACATGTTGCCGTTGAGAAGCACAAAGTCGTCTCCTCCATAATCCTTTTCCGGAAGAACGGGTGCAGGTTCTTTTGCTTCTTCTGTAACCGCTTCGGTCACAAGCTCTGTTGTTTTTTCGGTATCCTTTGTGACAGATGTATCATCAGAAGCGGAACCGCAGGAGATAAGCAATGCTGTCAGTATAACAGCAGCAGAAGAAATATGCGCAATTTTTTTGATGTTCATCTGAATAACCACGATCTTCTCATGTTCAGCAATGCTGGACGGCAGGAAGATTCCCTTTCTATTTTTATGTTAAATTGTAATATCAGCCATAAAAAATGCGATATGTAATCTTTTTTGAAAAATTTATATGCGAACTTGAAGACGTGCACGGCACTTGGTTTCTGCTCGCTGCATGATGCTGCCGGGAACCGATATCTATGAACAAAAAGATGATGTTTGCTTTCTAATAATTATACACGAAAACATACAATTTTTCAAGGGTTTTCAGAAAAATTTGGAATACCGGGCTGAATTTTTTTAAGAGATGCGCCGATTTCTCATAAAAATACGTAAAATACTTGATTTTATGAGAAAAATATGATATAATAAAGGTAGGTCATGAAGATAATTTCATGCTTATTGAAGTATTCAATAACCAATGACTCCGTTAGGCAATCGCGCGGTATCATGCCGAAAGGTCTTACCGTGAGGAAAGTCCGGGCTTCCGGGGAAAGGATAACGGATAACGTCCGCCGGTGGCGACACCCGGGAAAGTGCAACAGAAATAGACAGCCGCAGCTTTTTGCGGTGATGATGGAAAGGCGAGGTAAGAGCTCACCCATTCGTATGGCAACATACGTCTGCTGTAAACCCTATCCGAAGCAACCCCTGAACGGTTCACCCCCGTATGCGGCAGCAATGCCGCAGCCGTTCTGGCGGCGCACGTGTGGAGAGATTCACCGTGGAGTGTCATGGCAACATGGCATAGAGATAGATGATTGCCCACGACAGAACCCGGCTTACAGACAGTGTCATTTGATTTTGAATATAAAAGGAAGCTGCCGCACATCCGTGCAGCAGCTTCCTTTCTTTTCTTTTTTTATATAAATAGATGAAATGATAGAGTCGTATTATTCTTCAAGCTGTGATTTGCGTTCTGCAATGATCTTTTGTGCAGTTTCTGCCGGCGCTTCTTCATACCGTTCAAAAACGCAGGTAAATCTGCCGCGTCCCTGTGTCATGGCACGCAGGGTAATGGGATAATCTGCCATTTCTGCCATGGGCACTTCTGCTTCTACCAGCTGTTCACCCTTGCGTTCGGTCGGAGACATTCCGAGCACAGTACCGCGGGATTTGGAAATACCGCCGATGACATCCCCGATCATGGAATCCGGAACCCATACATTCAGCTTGCCAATCGGCTCCAGAATGACCGGATCGGCTTTGGGCAGCCCTTCCTTATATGCGAGCTTAGCAGCAAGCTTGAAGGAAATTTCATTGGAATCTACAGGGTGATACGAACCATCGAACAGATCGGCTTTCAATCCGACAACCGGATATCCGGCAAGAACACCTTTTTCCATGGCTTCTTCCAATCCCTTCTGGACTGCCGGATAAAAGTTCTTCGGCACAGTACCGCCGACTACAGAAGTCGTAAAGGTGAGTCCTTCCTCTGTACCGCGGGAGAATGTGATCTTGACATGACCGTACTGACCGGAGCCGCCGGACTGCTTTTTGTGCTTACCCTCCACCTGTACCGTCTTTTTGATGGTTTCACGATACGGAATTTTTGGCTTTGTCAGTTCCACAGAGGTGCCGAACCGATTTTTCAGCTTGGAAACAATCACATCCAGATGGATATCCCCCTGACCGTAAATGCACATCTGGTTGGTTTCCGCATTGTTTTCATATTTCAATGTTTTATCTTCTTCCAAAAGCTTTGTGATACCGGAGGAAATCTTATCCTCGTCGCCTTTTGCCTTCGGAACAATTGCACGCTGCATGAAGGACTGCGGGAAGCAGATTGGCGCGTAATGGATGTCGTCCTGGGACAGGGTGAGCGTATCATTGGTATTGGTTGCCGCAAGCTTGGAAATCATACCGATATCACCGCAGCAAAGGGAATCTACTTCCGTCTGCTTTTTTCCGGTCATTGTGTAGATGTGTGCAAACTTTTCCATCTGACCGGTAGTGGTGTTTCGCAGAACCATGGTATTGTCGAGTGTACCGTTCATGACTTTGAAAAACGACATTTTACCGACAAACGGGTCGGAAATGGTCTTGAAGACAAAAACAGATGTGGTTCCTGACGGTTCAATCGGTGTGGTATCTTCCATATCATCGACGACAATCACTTCCTCTTTCTTTGCGGTAGGACGTGGGAACGAATCGGCAATCTGATCCATCAGCATCCGGATCCCCCAGAATTTGGTTGCAGAACCGCAGTAAACAGGGACGATATCGCCTTTGATGATACCTTCGTGCACGGCGAGCACCGCTTCATCATAGGTGATTTCTTCACCGCCAAAATATTTTTCCATCAAATCATCAGAGGTTTGCGCAATGGATTCCAGCAGCATATCACGGTATTCCTCTGCAATCGGCTGGAATTCATCTGGAATCGGAGATTCTTCTGGCGTACCGTTCTTATCATACACGACGGAACGCATGTTGATCAGATTTAAAAAGCCGATGACCTTATCGCCCTCAATCATGGGAATTAAAATCGGACAGACGGAAACGCCGAATGTATCGCGCAGCTGTGTGTATACGCGCTTGAACCGTGCTTCACCATCGTCGAATTTATTGATATAAAATGCCTTGGGAATGCCTGCTTCTTCTGCTTGATTCCAGGCAAGCTCTGTACCGACTTCCACGCCAGCCTTACCGTCAACCACGATCATTGCTGCATCTGCAACGCGCATAGTCTGGTATACTTCACCGATGAAGTCCAGATATCCGGGTGTGTCAAGCAGATTGATTTTAATACCGTTCCACATAATCGGAGCGACTGCAGTGGAAATGGAAAGTCCGCGCTTGATTTCTTCGTCGTCAAAATCGCAGACAGTATTTCCGTCAGAAGGATTTCCCAGGCGGTCTGTCACTTTGGTTAAATACAGCATTGCTTCCGCGAGTGAAGTCTTACCGGCAGAAGAATGACCGACGAGTGCCACGTTTCTGATTTCTTTTGAAGTGAGTTTAGCCATGATATCTATATCTCCTTTGCATTGAATGCGTGTCTGCATTGGGGCAGAGGTATTCGTTCTTTGTTGCAGACCGCAGGATGAACAGTATATGACATTGCTTGTGCGAAAATACGTATAGAAATAAACGGTGCTTGGCTATATTGCTGCTGTGCTGCTAAACGATGTGAAATAAATACTCTGTAAATATTATAACCGACAATTGCAGATTTTGCAATAGGTTTGATTGTCTTTTGTTACCGTCAAAATCACGAAAATTCCGAAACAAATTTGTTAATACTGCACAATATATGAACAGAATTGTGATTTTAGAACGTTGTAATGTTTAACATAACACAAATGGAAGAAATATCACAAAAAATCATGCAGTAAAAAAGAACAGCCTCACGATGGAAAACGAGACTGTTCTTAAAATCAATATCAGTATTTATGCCTTTGCAAAAGCGAATTTATCAGATTCTTCAAGCGACAAAAGATCAATGATGGTTTCCGCATTCTGCTTTTCTGCCATCAGACCTTGCGGATGGTGTGCATCCGAACCAAAGTAGAATTTGCATCCGCATTCCTTGGCAAGTGCGTAAGGACGCAGAAGGGAAGCATCCTCCGTCCATGTCATTGATGTACCGTTTTTGTGAATTGCCGGGAAGTTTAATTCAATGCCAAGACCGAGTGCGGCAGCTTTATAAAACAAGCGGCGGAATTCTGCATCGCTGATGCGATCAAGCACATCCTTGTGATTATGTTTGGGATACATTAAACTGCATGTCAGATGCGCGAGACCAACTTTTTCAAATGGCAAATCAGCTGCAAGGAGTGTTTCAAAGCGTTTGATAAAAATCTCTGCACGTTCTGCTGCGTCTTCATCGCCGCGGCAAGTGAAGCCGTTCATATGCAGATGTGTGGTTGGAACGATGATGAAGTCAAGACGCTTGGCGCTTTCTGCGTTGACGCCGATAGTACCATCGGCACGCATGTCGGTTTCCGCACCGAATAAAAAGGAAATTCCGTCCGCTGTTGGAAGCGGCTTTGCCTGTTCAATCCATGCGGTGTTTTGCTTTTTATACCAGTCGGACGCACCGGGAATTGTCTCGTCCCAATAATGGTCTGTCAGGCAGATTTTCTTTAAGTAATTGTCTTTTGCATATTGCAGAATGGTTTCGGGGGACTGCTCCGGATCTCCGGAACACAAGGATATCCATGAATGAATGTGCAGATCGTGGTCAAATACATAACGCATAAGAAAAGCTCCTTTCGATAAAAAAACAAGGTCTGCTTGTTTGGCAGACCTTGCAGAACATTCTTAGTGAACGATGCACTTTTCCGTGTCCTTATCAAAGATGTGCATTCTGGCAACTTCCAGAGCAACCTTGATGGTATCACCGGAGCGTGCGGTGGAACGGGAAGAAACACGAGCGGTGAGGGTCTGCTCATCGGTAACAAGGTACAGATAAATTTCAGCGTCCATAAGCTCAGTAACTTCAACATAGGTTTCAATTACGGATTCTGGCATAGCTGCGAGAGAACGTTCATCATCATGAATACATTCAGGACGCAGACCGAGAATGACTTCTTCACCGATGTAGGGCTTCAGATCCGGATTTTCAGCCTTTTCAGCCGGCAGCTTGAGGGAATTCTTGCCGAAGGTGACATAAACATCTTCGCCCTTCTTCTCGAGCTTTGCGTTGATGGAGTTCATCTGAGGCGTGCCGATAAAGCCTGCAACGAACAGGTTGACAGGATTGTCGTACAGGTTCTGAGGAGTATCTACCTGCTGGATGACACCGTCCTTCATAACGACGATACGGGTAGCCATCGTCATAGCCTCGACCTGGTCGTGCGTGACGTAGATAAAGGTAGTACCCAGTCTCTTGTGAATCTTGGTAAGCTCGGTTCTCATCTGTGCACGGAGCTTTGCATCCAGGTTGGAAAGCGGCTCGTCAAGCAAGAAGACCTTCGGGTCACGGACAATTGCACGTCCGAGTGCAACACGCTGCTTCTGACCACCGGACAGAGCCTTCGGCTTTCTGTCGAGCAGGTGGGAAATATCAAGGATACGAGCGGCCTCTTCGACCTTTCTCTTGATTTCTTCTTTCGGAACCTTGCGGAGCTTCAGACCGAATGCCATGTTATCAAACACGGACATATGCGGATACAGCGCGTAGTTCTGGAACACCATTGCGATATCTCTGTCCTTCGGTGCAACGTCATTTACAAGACGGTCGCCGATGAACAGTTCACCTTCTGTAATTTCTTCCAAACCGGCGATCATACGCAGGGTTGTAGACTTACCGCATCCGGAAGGACCGACAAAAATGATAAATTCCTTGTCTTTGACTTCAAGACAGAAGTCGGATACGGCAGTGACACCGCCCGGATACTTCTTATAAATGTGTTTCAGTGATAAGCTTGCCATTATTATCCTCCTAAACTTTGAAAGAGAGGCGTGTAACACGCCCTCTGACTGGACTTTAACTTTAACAGTGAATATTATATCAAAAAAATGACGATTTTGGAAGAGTATTGTTATCCAAAATTTCATACAAGACTTTGTACACATTTTACAAAACATTGGAAAAATTACGTGAAAACGCGTCTCCAAAACGGCTTTTTATTTTAATATATTAAAATCAGAGCTTCATTGTGAGTCCAATGCGCTTTTTTGGTACATCCACGTTTAAAACCTTTACCTGCACAACGTCGCCGACATGCAGAATTTCAGACGGATGCTTAATATAATTTGTCGTCATCTGGGAGATATGAATGAGTCCGTCCTGATGTACGCCGATATCGACAAACGCGCCGAAGTCAATCACATTGCGGACAGTTCCCTCCAAAACCATACCAGGTGTCAGGTCCTCAATCCCCATAATATCGGTACGCAGCATGGGCGCGGGCAGTCCCTCCCGAATATCGCGTCCGGGCTTTTCAAGCTCTCCTATCATATCGGTTAAAGTCGGAACACCGACACAAAGCTCCTCTGCGAGCGTTTCCATACCGTAGGCTTCTGCCGTTTTGCGGATTTCGGTCAATGCGCCGGAACGAACATCGTTTTCAGAATAGCCGAACTTTTTTAAAAGCGCTTTTGCGGTAGGGTAGGATTCCGGATGCACACCGGTGTTGTCGAGAATTTCTTTTGCTTGGGGAATGCGCAGAAAGCCTGCACACTGTTCAAATGCCTTTGCACCGATGCGCGGAACCTTTTTGATTTGCGCACGGGAGGTAAACGCACCGTTTTCTTCCCGGTACTTGACGATGTTTTTGGCAGATGCAGTGTTAATTCCGGCAATATAGGACAAAAGGGAATAGGAGGCGGTATTGACGTCGACGCCAACCGCATTGACGCAGTCCTCTACGACGCCGGTCAATGCTTCGTCCAGCCGTGCTTCCTTCATGTCATGCTGGTATTGACCTACACCGATGGATTTCGGATCGATTTTCACAAGCTCTGCAAGCGGGTCCTGCAATCTGCGCGCAATGGAAACTGCGGAACGCTGTGTCACATCAAAATCGGGGAATTCCTCAGCACCGAGTTTCGATGCAGAATACACAGACGCACCGGCCTCTGATACCATAATGTATTTGCACGTAATCCCTTCTGCAGAAAGTTCCTTTAACGTATCGGCAATGAAAATTTCGCTTTCCTTGGAAGCAGTGCCGTTGCCGATCGCCACAACTCCGACATGATATTTTTTGATCAGCTTTTTCACTTCTGCTTTGGACTGCGGAATGCGTTCCTGCGGCTTTGTCGGGTAAATCACAGCGGTATCCAGCACAAGACCGGTCGGGTCAACAATCGCAAGCTTGCATCCGGTACGGTAACCGGGGTCATATCCCATGACTGTATAATTTTTCAGGGGTGCTGCCATTAACAGATGCTTTAAATTGATAGAGAAATTGGTGATTGCCCCCTCTCCCGCACGGTCAAACAGCTGGGTACGGATTTCATTTTCGATAGACGGTGCAATCAGACGGTGATAGGAATCCTCCACCGCCTCCAAAAGATATGGCTTTGCAGGAGAATGATCGTTTTGGATCACTTGAGACAATAGATATCCGAGCGGTGCATCGCCTTGCGGGACAATGGATACTCGCAGCCATTCTTCTTTTTCACCGCGATTGATGGCAAGAATCCGGTGGTTGGGAATCCGATTGACACGTTCCGAATAGTCGTAGTACATCTGATATACAGAATCCTCTTCTTTGGTACCGACGGTTTTCAAGATACCGTCCCGGAATGTCAGGCGGCGGATTTCCTTACGATATTGGGCATTGTCTGAAATTTCCTCTGCAATGATGTCGCATGCGCCAAGTAGTGCCTCTTTTTCTGTATGGATGTCTTTTTCCTCGTTGATAAAAGATTTCGCCAGTTCTTCCAGTGATGGCTGGTACGTTTTTTGTTGTGCCATAATCGCTTCGGCGAGCGGTTCCAGTCCGCGTTCCCGTGCAACGGATGCACGGGTGCGGCGTTTTTGTTTATAGGGGCGATAGATATCTTCAATTTCTGTGAGAATTCTTGCATTGGAAAGTGCAAGTTCAATTTCCGGCGTCATCTTTTCCTGTGCAAGAATGGCATTGTATACCTCTTCACGCCGTTTATCAAGAGAACGCAGATAGTTCAGCCGTTCTTCCAATGCACGCAGTACCGTATCGTCAAGAGATCCGGTGACTTCCTTTCTGTATCGTGCAATAAAGGGAATGGTATTGCCGTCATCTATGAGGGCAACGGTTTTTTCTACCTGTTCGCGTTTTAAATGCAGTTCTTCTGTAAGCTGTGCAATGATATCCATATTTTATATTTATGACCATAACTTTCTCGTTCTCGTTAGCGAAAGTTTTCCTTTCCTTTTCTTTGATTGCAGTGTCTTGATGGCGATGCCGATTGCTGCAGGATGTTGTAGTCAGCTTCTCATTCCGCGTTGTCTTGCTGCCTCATAAAACATGACGGTTGCCGCACAGCCGACATTGAATGAGGACGCATAGGAGGTTTCCGCCATGGGAATCTTTACATATGTATCACAGATTTCGCGGAAATGACGGTTTAACCCTTCCGTTTCATTGCCGATGAAAAACATCGTGGTACGTGTCATATCGGCATCATAGATCATATCGGTGGCATGCGCGGTCGTGCCGAGCAGCTGTAGATCAGGGAAACGGCTGCGCAGACGATCAATCCATGCGTGTATGTCTTCATTTGAAGAAAGACGCAGAACCGGAAGATTGAAGAACGACCCCATCGTGCTGACTACAACCTCCGGATCATATAAGTCGACCGCATGTCCGGTTAAAATCAGCGCTTCAATGCCGAGTGCATCGGCAGAACGGATGATGGTACCGAGATTGCCACGATTGGAAGGACGGTCAAATAACGCCAGCACGGGGTGCGCGGAGAGATGATTCAAAATTGCATCTGCGTCATTGTCCCGCATTCGTATGACTGCCATCAGCTCAGAAGTGTCCTCTTTGCCGGACAGCTCTGCCATTAGGGTATCGGTCAATGCATAATTGATTTCGGTTTCGGTATCGGCAAGCATTCCCTTTGCCCAATCGGAAAGCGATGCTTCAAAAGAATACAGCAGGGAAACGAAGTTCCAGCCGTTTGCTTTGGCTTCTTTTAAGTTTCGGACTCCTTCACATAAAAATGTGCCGTATTTATATCGTTTGTTTCGGTTGGTTTTCAAAACCTCAAATCTTTGATAATCCGCATTTTTTGATACAATGCGCTGTACGTTTGACATATCTATCAATCACCCATCCTGTTGCATTTATCAGTTTTCATGTTAACCATCGCGGCTTTCGAATAAGCATATTGCCCGCGCGTAAAAATAGTTTTGTGCTATTTCGCTGCATTTTGCAGAGTTTCTTCCTCTTCTGCTGTCAGATATCGCCATTCTCCAGGTGCAAGTGCGGCATCTAATAAAATTCCTGCAAATGCAATGCGGCTCAGTGCGGTAATCTGATTGTGCATGGCTTCCATCATACGTTTGATTTCATGATATTTGCCTTCTGTCAATGTAATTTCGCCGCTTTTACAATCTTCATACAAAAGAATTTTACACGGCGCCGTTTTCCATTCTTCCGCATAGCTGTCAGAGGCAAGCGTCACACCGTCTTTAAGGCGTGTAATATCTGCATTGGAAAGCGGATACTTTACTGCAAAACGATATACTTTCTCAACATGACGCTTTGGTGCGAGAATACGGTGTGATAACACGCCGTCTGTGGTCAAAAGGACAAAGCCGGTAGTGTTCTTGTCCAGCCGTCCGCAGGGAAAGAGATTTAATTTCTGAAGCTGTTTGGGTAAAAGATCTATAACGGTCGTTTCCGTAGGATCGTCGGTGGCAGAAACAACGCCTTGGGGCTTGTTCATCATGATATATGTAACTTCACGAAATGCAACCTGTATACCGTCAAGGCAGATGCACGCCGCGGCATCTACCTGCATATCTGCCCTTGCTGCCGGAATACCGTTGACCGTAATGCGTCCGGAACGGACATAGTGCGCCGTTTCCTTACGCGATGCAATACCGGCAGCAGTCATATATTTATCAAGTCTCATTTGCAATAGCATCCTTTTTATGGAAGAAATAAATTGTGCAGAAACAGCCAGCAGACAAGGAGAAATATCAGTCCGGCTGCCCCGCCGATGCACATACCTGTCAGAAATGGAATTACGCTTTTCTTTATCCGCATAAAACGTCACCTCAAACGGATTTTTTCCAGTTTGGTGCAGTTTTATACAGAGATACTATTATTTTACCATAAAAAATGCGAATTGTAAACCGGAAAACGCAAAATATATATACGGGCGGAGGATATTTCTCTTTTTTGACATCAATGCTGTATCCGCTTATGGTTTTTGAAAAATTCCATGTTCATTAGAAAGGAATGGTGACCATGATGATCTCATGTCAAAATCAAGGCAAAACCGATATGCATACCCAAAAGGCATTTGACAGGCAAACCGTACTTGCTGATACAGGGGAACGGGAGCGTACAACCAATGCCAATATTCCGTATCATCTTGTGCAGTATCAAACTATGGGAAACTATATGATGGGTCTTCCGTTTTCTGATCCTGCGTGGTTTCCGGGCATTCCAGGGATGCCGTATTACGATTTCAGAAAAACAGGAGAGGATATGCCGCTGGAAACATCCGGACAAATGCAGTCTTTGGAATCATCTGGGCAATATCCAAATGTAAACAATCTTTTATAATAAGGAAAAAAATTTGTGCCGCCATTGCAATGTTTTGAAATATATGGTATACTATTAAAGATAATAGACGTTTTGTGTCTGTAAAATGACAGCAGGAAAGGAAACTGCGATATGCCAAGGCATTGGAGTGCATCGGACCGACGCGGAATGGCTTTAAATCTGAATGAGAAAATGCAGATTATTGATACCAACCTTGCGCGTCTTGATACCATGGCGGCCTCTCTTGTGGAAATGCGGGAAGCGTTTCTTTTGGAAAAGGTGCGGGCGCTGACCTCGGAAATAACCAATGAATATCCGGAAGATGTGTGTGAACAGATGATTCGTGATGAGCATTTTCCGGAAGAATTCCGCAGCATGACAGGACGAGATGCAAGCATCTCACGAGAAGCAGGCATCCAAGAAGGTGTCCTGGCATCAGAGCAAATTGCGAATGTTTTAAAATCGTCCGGTCACGATGAGCAGATTCGTCTGTGTCAGTGTCTGGCACATGTCAATGACGCACTTTACGAAGCTGCCTCTGTTCGCCGCAACACTTGGAAAAAGGTCGCGCAAGAAGAAAAAAATACCCGGTTTGGAAAAGCATGGGTACAAAGGCTAAACGATCTTATCCGGGAAGAAGATCATTTTGAAGACGAAACCGTCCCCGATCTGGATGTCCATGCAGCGCGTCCTACAGGGGAAAGTATTGCCTATCTCCGCAACACGTATACAGACCGTGCCTATACCCGTTTTCAATCGATCTTGCAGCACACAACCGCGGTGTATTATTCCGATTTCCAAGGGGTTTGCGAATCCCTTTATTATGACCGCGAATCCGCATGTATTCTGCCAATGGAAAATTCAGTGGATGGAAAGTTATTGCGGTTCTATTCGCTTTTGAATAAATATGATCTTCGGATTGCATATACCTGTTCCGTCACAACAGAGGACACAGATGTCACAACACGGTATGCATTGCTGCGCAAAAACATCACTGTGCCGAATCCGGATGAATTTGATGCTTGCGAGGGACTCTACATGGAGTGCCGTGCCGTACTGAACGAAGAGCATCCACTGTCCGATCTGCTTGCCGCCGCCGCATGGTATCATCTGACATTGACACGTGTCGATACCATTCCCACCGATTACGACGACGGTGAGCGTACATATGACTTGATTCTGCGCATGGAAGAGAATGGAGATCTTGCCGCAATGCTGACATATCTCTATTTGATGGTGCCGCAGTTTACCATATTCGGCATTTATCTGGCTGTGTAATCGTGATGCTTTGTCTGTGGAGAATTTATCGTATGATCATACTTGGAATTGACCCCGGCATCGCCATTGTCGGCTGGGGGGTTATCGAATATCAGTCGTCCCGCTTTAAAACGATTGCTTATGGTGCAATTACCACAGAAGCAGGACTGGACGTTGAAGTACGGCTTGCACAGGTATACAGAGAGCTGTGTGAAATCATTACCTTTTATAAACCGGACGAAATGGCGGTGGAAGAGCTATTCTTCAACACCAATGTCACAACCGGCATTGCGGTAGCAGAAGCGCGCGGTGTAATTTTGCTTGCCGGCATTCAAAGTGGTCTGCGGATTGCAGAATATACACCATTGCAGGTAAAATCTGCCATTGCAGGGTATGGACGTGCTGAAAAAAAACAGGTGATGAGCATGGTTGCATCTTTATTGCGGCTGAAAAATGTTCCGAAACCGGACGATACTGCCGACGCACTTGCCATTGCCGTTTGTCATGCACATACCGGATGCTCAAAGTTGGCATCCTTCTACAACCAGAAAAAAACAAGACTTACATAAAATTTCAAAAAATTTCCGGCTTACAACCTCATACAGAAAGGATGCTTTTGTGTGTATAGCAAATACAGCTGTTTGGCTGTATCGGTACTGCGAAAGCAATAGACACCATCATGTTCTATTCCATTACAGGTACACTTGTGACAGAAGAACTTAATGCTGCTGTCATTGACAACAACGGCATTGCGTTTTATATGACCGTTTCCGCAAAGACCCATGAAAAGCTTTCGCCGAAGCGCGGTGAAAAAGTGACGCTTTATACCTATCTGAGTGTAAAGGAGGACGGACTGGATCTGTTCGGTTTCTTTTCTCAGGAGGAATTAAATGCCTTCAAGCTGTTAATTACCATTTCCGGTGTCGGTCCGAAGGCGGCACTCAGCGTTCTGTCCTGCATGACACCGGAACAGTTTGCAGTTGCGGTGGGAACGGGGGACACCAAAGCGATTTCCAAGGCAAAGGGACTCGGTGCCAAAACCGCTGCCCGCATTGTGCTGGAATTAAAAGATAAAATTGCGAAGCAGCTTGCAGAGGATGAGCCGCTGGATAAGGGTGCTGCGCTTTTGCCCGGTAAGGACAACTTAAGCGAAGCGATCAATGCACTGCTGGTACTTGGTTACACCCGCGCAGAAGCGACTTCCGCTTTGAAAACGGTAGATACCACATTGACGCTGGAGGAAATTATCACAGCAGCATTGAAAAAGCTGATGAAGTAAGAAGGAGATAACTTTTATTGACATTTTACTGTATAAAAGTTATGATTATATATGAAAAATCTATATGATCCAAAGGAAAACAGCTTGGATATCGATGGAGAAGAGGACTTTGATTACGAAAGTCGAATTGTCGACCGAACACCAAGAGCTGAGGACAGCGATATCGACGCGGGACTGCGTCCGAAAACGCTTTCGGAATATATCGGACAGGAAAAGGCAAAAGAAAATCTGAAGGTTTACATTGATGCGGCAAAGCAGCGAGGGGAATCACTCGATCACGTTTTGCTGTATGGCCCGCCCGGTCTTGGCAAAACAACGTTGTCTGCCATCATTGCAAACGAGCTTGGCGTCAATATCCGTGTGACATCCGGTCCGGCAATTGAAAAATTAGGGGATTTGGCGGCACTGCTCACCAACCTCGGAGAAGGCGATGTCCTGTTCATCGACGAAATTCACCGTCTGCCGCGGCAGGTAGAGGAAATTCTTTACCCTGCAATGGAGGACTATGTTATTGACTTTATCGTCGGAACAGGTCCGGCGGCGCGCTCCATTCGTCTCCCGCTGGCAAAATTCACTCTGATCGGTGCAACGACCCGTGCAGGACAGCTGACCCAGCCGCTGCGTGATCGATTTGGCGTTGTATTAAAGTTGGAGTTGTATTCCACAGAAGAACTGACAACGCTGGTACTGCGTTCCGCACGGATATTGAATGTTGAAATTGATGAGTCCGGTGCGAGAGAAATTGCATCACGCTCCAGAGGAACGCCGCGTATTGCAAACCGTCTTCTTAAACGGGTCCGCGATTTTGCGCAGATCAAAGGCAACGGCGTTGTTACCCGTGAAATTGCGGATTATGCGCTGCGTGCACAGGAAATTGATGCGCTTGGCCTTGATTTTACAGACCGGCGGATGCTGGAAACGATCATCAAATTTTACGATGGCGGTCCGGTTGGTCTGGAAACGCTTGCCGCAACGGTCGGTGAGGAGGCCGTAACATTGGAAGATGTATATGAACCGTATCTGATGCAGATCGGATTTTTAAACCGTACTCCGCGCGGCCGCACGGTAACACACCTTGCATACGATCATCTTGGTCTGCCTCAAAAACATGTGATGGCGCGCGGCGGCAGTGATGTACCGAATGTGCAGATGTCTCTGTTCGATGAGGACAATGAAGAATCATAAAGGATACTATAATAACAATATGAATGCAGCAAAAAACTGGAAGGACTACGAGCTTCTGGATACCTCTGACGGTATGCGTTTGGAGCGGTGGGGAACCTATACGCTCATACGTCCCGACCCGCAGGTCATTTGGAAGAATCAGAAAAAACACCCAAAATGGAATAACGCCGATGCGGTTTATCACAGAAGTACCGGTGGCGGTGGGTCGTGGCAGATTCGGCATTTGCCGGAAGAATGGACCGTTTCTTATCATGATCTTACTTTTAAAATTAAACCTATGGGATTCAAGCATACGGGATTGTTTCCGGAACAGGCTGTCAACTGGGATTGGTTTTCTGATTTGATCCGCAAAGAAAAAGAACAAGGGAAGACCGTGCGCGTTTTAAATTTGTTTGCCTATACAGGCGGCGCAACCGTCGCCGCGGCAAAAGCAGGCGCGTCGGTTGTCCATGTGGATGCGGCAAAAGGCATGGTTGCACAGGCAAAGGAAAATGCAGCACTGTCTGGACTGTCGGATGCCCCCATCCGATATATTGTCGATGACTGTAAAAAATTCATGGAACGGGAGATCAGACGCGGCAATAAGTACGATGCGATTATTATGGATCCGCCGTCATACGGTCGTGGACCAAACGGAGAAGTGTGGAAGCTTGAGGATTCCGTCGGAGAATTTGTGGAGCTTGGAACAAAAGTGTTGTCAGACAATCCGCTTTTTGTTTTGATCAACTCTTATACAACCGGATTATCTCCGTCTGCGATGGCATATATTCTGCATCTGAACATGCAGAAGTGGGGCGGCGTTATTTCTGCGGATGAAATCGGCATTCCTGTTACACAGACGGGGGCGGTTTTGCCGTGCGGATCATCTGCTTATTGGAAAAGAACATAATTTGTGAAACGTGCAGGAGACTGTTGTGGAACATCAGTATATTATTGAAGCAAACAATCTTTGCTTTTCATACAAAACCGAAGACGGCGGTGCGTTTCCCGTCATAAAAAATCTCAGCTTTGCAATTGAAAAAGGATCGTTTGTTGCCATTCTCGGGCATAACGGTTCCGGTAAATCGACGCTTGCAAAGCTCTGCAATATGATTCTGACGCCGGACAGTGGTACGCTTGTGGTAGGCGGTGTGGACGTTACCCGAAACGATTTATCAGAAGACGATATTTATCAGCTGCGGCGGCAAATCGGCATGGTTTTCCAAAATCCGGACAATCAGCTGGTTGCAACCATTGTTGAAGAAGACATTGCGTTTGGACCGGAAAATCTCGGCATTCCGCCAAAGGAAATCCGTGCACGTGTGGATGATGCCCTGCGTGCGGTGAACATGACGGAATTTGCGCGGCATTCTCCTACACAGTTATCCGGCGGTCAAAAGCAGCGCATTGCCATTGCCGGAATCATTGCGATGCTGCCGGACTGTATCATCTTTGATGAGTCTACTGCAATGCTGGATCCCATTGGCCGTGCAGAGGTTATGGAAACAATCGAGCGGCTGAACCGCGAAAAGGGAATTACCGTTCTTTTGATCACACATTATATGGACGAAGCCATCCGGGCCGATCGTGTGATTGTCATGAATCAAGGCGAAATTTTTTTGGACGATACGCCGCGCCGCGTATTTTCAAAGGTAGACCAATTAAAGAGCGTCGGACTTGATGTTCCGCAGGTGACCGATCTTGTCAACCGCCTGCGCACAGACGCCGGTTTTTCCATTCCGGCGGATATTCTGCATTCGGCAGAGGCGGTTGAAGTATTGAAAACACTATATCAACAGAAGAAGCTACGAATTGACAGGGAGGAAAAATAACGGATGGAAGAAGCAAAACACGCTGCAAGCATTGCGCTTGAAAACGTCACATACCGGTATTCCATCGGGACGCCGTTTGAAAAAGCGGCGCTGCAAAATATTTCTCTGCAATTTGAAGGCGGTATCATTACCGGTCTGATGGGACATACCGGTTCCGGAAAATCGACGATTGCGCAGCTTTTGAACGGACTTTTGCAGCCAACGGAAGGAAAGGTAACTATCGACGGCAAGGATATCTGGGAGGACCCGAAAAAGATCAGTCAAATCCGGTTCCGTGTTGGACTTGTGTTTCAATACCCGGAATATCAGCTGTTTGAGGAAACGGTGCTGCGGGATATCGCATACGGTCCCGGCAATATGGGACTGCCGCAGGAAGAAATTCAGCGTCGTGTGGCAGATGCAGCAAAATTTACCGGAATTACACCGGATATGCTTGAAAAATCACCGTTTGAGCTGTCCGGCGGTCAGAAACGCCGTGTGGCAATCGCGGGTGTCATGGCAATGGACCCCGAAATTCTGGTGTTGGATGAACCGGCTGCCGGACTGGATCCGAGAGGCCGCAAGGAGATTCTCGGCGGAATCCGTGCATACCAGCGTGAAAAAAAGAACACGATTATCATCATCAGCCATTCTATGGAGGATATGGCGATTTATGCAGATAAGCTGATGGTGCTTGACCACGGTCATGTCAGCCGTTACGGAACGGCACATGATATCTTCTGCCATGCGGAGGATTTAAAGCGGGTCGGCTTGTCGCGTCCGCAGATTACCAAGTTTATTATGGAACTTCAAAAAGCAGGAATTCCCGTAGAGAGCGGCATTTATACGGTAGATGACGCATATCATGAGGTTTTGCGGGTGTTTGGGGAAAAGGAGCGTGGCTGACCGATGCTGAAAGACATTACGTTGGGACAGTATTTCCCGGGAAATTCTGTTTTGCACAAACTGGATCCCCGGATGAAAATCTTCCTAATTATTATTTATATTGTCACGATTTTTGCCGCAAACAATCCCCTTAGCTTTGTACTTGTTCTTGCAAGTGCATTTGTGCTGATGTTGATATCGAAAATTCCCGCAAAATTAATATTGCGGGGATTGAAGGCAGTCTTTTTTATCATGGCATTTACCGCGGTGATCAATATTTTCTGGACAAGCGGGGAACACTTATTACTTGATTTGGGGATTGTGAAAATTTATATGGAAGGCATTACCTATGCTGTGTTTATGATTGTGCGCGTGATTTCGCTGATCATTGGCACCTCTGTTTTGCTTACCTATACCACGTCTCCCATTGCATTGACAGACGGTTTGGAACGTGTGCTTGCACCGCTGAAGGTACTGCATATTCCGGTTCACGAATTTTCAATGATGATGACCATCGCGCTGCGCTTTATTCCGACGCTGATTGAGGAAACCGATAAGATCATTTCCGCGCAGAAGGCACGCGGTGCAGACTTCAACTCCGGAAATCTGATGCAGCGGGCAAAAGCTTTGATTCCCGTGATGGTGCCGCTGTTTGTTTCTGCTTTTCACCGTGCGGATGAGCTTGCCATAGCCATGGAATGCCGTTGCTACCGCGGCGGAGAAGGCAGAACAAGAATGACGCAATTGCACTATCAGTCACAGGATATCGTTATGCTGATTGTCATGCTGTCCTTCATGGCAGTGGTGATTGCACTCAACTTTATTTTCTGATATGATTCTTCTAACACTTGCGTATCGCGGTACCGCATTTGCCGGATTTCAGGTTCAGCCTGGGATGCGGACGGTACAGGGAACCGTTCAGGATGCCATAGAAGCGATATATGGACGCCGTCTTCCTGTCGTCGGATGCAGCCGTACCGATGCAGGGGTACATGCCAGAGATTATAAAATGACATTCACACCGACAGAGGATTGTCCGCGCATACCGACTGAAAAAATTCCGGCAGCGTTGAACACAACACTTCCGGACGATATCTCGGTACTATCTGCCTGTAAAATGCCGGATACGTTTCATGTGCGGCATGATGTCTATGAAAAAGAATATGAGTATCTCATTTATAACCATTCCATCCGCAGTCCATTTTTTTTAGATACCGCATACCACTACAAGCGTCCACTGGATGCTTCGCAATTGGATTTGGCTGCCGCATATTTTCGCGGGACACACGATTTCCGCGGATTCATGGCGTCCGGTTCCGATATACTGGATA
>JAGAVJ010000052.1 GCA_017942005.1 Clostridia bacterium
ACGGCGTCGGCATCACGCCAAAGAAATCCCGCTCCGCGTCGCCCCATACCACCCGCTCACTGCCGGTGGGCTTGAGCTTGCGGTGATTCATGGCCGTGCCGTCCGGGGCGATCATCAGATTGGAGTTGTAGAGAGTGGCCGTCACCGTGTCCCGCTCGGAGTAGCCGATGCTGACATACACGCCCTTTTCCACTGCTTTGTGGATGATACGCTGCATCTCGGGGCCTGCGGCAGTGACGGAGTTGTCGTAATACTGCTTCCAGTCGCGCCGCCCGTCCGCCTTGCGGCTGCCCACGGTAAAGCCGAAGGTCATGCCGTAGGGATAGCCGGGGATAAAGAGTTCGGGGAACACGATCAGCTCCGCACCTTTTTCGGCGCACTCGTCCATATAGCGCAGCACCTTGTCCACGCACGCGTCCTTGTCAAACATCACAGGCGATGCCTGCACCACCGCAATGCGGCAGGTATCCTTCAGATTTTCCATCGTTTTTCCTTTTTCGTCTTATTTTTTCGCACCATACTTATTGGGATAGTATGTCTTTCCTAATTGCCAAAGATACTGGTCAATTTCCTTCAAGTTAAATTGCGTCAATCCGTAGTACTTACGAAATGTAAGAATGATCTGTTTGAACCTGCTATATTCTTTTAATTCACTGTCCTTAAATTCGCAAAAGCCGTCTTGATTGCGAAAATGTTTCAATATCTGCTGAACATACGAATCAAAAATAGGGTATTCAAGCGGTTTGTGGTGGCTACAATACTTAGTAGCGAACGAATAGTGGCTTCTTTCGTTGACCGTTTTAATATCATCTACCAGTCCCGGATCTCCCTGTGCTAACCTCTCATCAATATTTAAAGCCAAAATATGTTCCGCAACAGGGAACACAGAAAAAATATTTGTACTGTAAAAATCATTTAGCGTAGAAACTTTTAGCAGAATGTCTGCGACGTCTCTATTTTGGGGTGCAAGATGGAAAAACAATTTATCCAGCGCCGCTTCTTGCGATGCATAGTCCTTCTTCTTTTTCCATAATTGCAAATACTTTTCAACCTCAGCTGGACAGGGTTGCGGAATTACCACCTTCACTTTACGTCTGTACTTCCTCACTTTTTTCTCAGTCGGTTCATTGTCCAATGCATATTCGCTGAGAGCAAAGCTTCTAAATCGACGCAGTTGGGACATATATGCCGAGATGTTTTTGTTCGGAAGGCCGTCTTTTTGCTTTGGAAGAATTCTGCCAAGCGCGTCCGTTCCCCTTTGTTCAAAGTCGTTTGCCTCCAAAACATCCCAAAACGCTTGTTTATCCATCTTTCGCCAAATATAAAAGGCATCGCTTATTGCAGTTTGTACTGTGTTGTGAGACAGCTCTTTGCTCATCAAATGCACTTTGTATATTTGCCGCACATCCGGTAAATCCAGCGTTTTCAAATCGATAAGCGGCATAACTTCCTCCTCTTTCACACCGGCACAAAGGGCGCGGGCACGTAGCTCACCGGCTTGCCGTCCTCCACCGTGATGTACCAGCCGGTACCCGGGTGGAGCATCCAGTCGTCAAAGGCCTTGCCGGGAAACCAGTAGAACATCAGGCAGGCGAT
>JAGAVJ010000053.1 GCA_017942005.1 Clostridia bacterium
AGACCCCTTGCAGACTACAAGGTTGATAGGTCATGGGTGGAAGTGCAGTAATGCATGCAGCTGAATGATACTAATCGGTCGAGGGCTTGTACTGCCAATTTCAAGTTCTTTTACTTGAAGTCCTTCGTCTCTGCTTCCCTTTATCCGGTTTTCAATGAGCATTTTTACCCCTTTTCCTTTGCTTTGTTTCTGTACTCCGCTTTTTTGAGCGGAGTTTTTTGTTTTTCAAAAGTAATATGAATTTCATGAATTAAAATTTATTAAAATCTCCTTCATCAGAAGGTACGATAATAATAGAAAACTTCATATCTGAGTAGTATAATCGCAATGTGAAAATTGGTAAATTTGAATTTGATGGTGAGATATTGAATATGTATTTAGAAAAAATATATAAAGAAGAAGATTTGTTTCCGAAAGAAATAACATTTTGGGAAGAACGTGAATATGGTTTTTTGTTTTATAACGAAGGTAATAAAGATTCCTATGATTCCAATCACGCAGTAATCTTTAAAAACAAAATAAGTGACTTGAATCAAGTACTTGACGATATCGTAAAGTTTTATATTGATAAAGGAATAAAACCGATTATATATCAATCCATATTCGATGAAGGATATTTTGAAGACATTAAAAATATTCTTTCGGATTTTGGATTTGTAAGCTGGTCAGAACCACAAAGGTATATGGTTTTGTCCGAACGAAACACAATCACACCAAATACTGAAATTACTGTTCAGAAAATTTCAGAATGGCAAGAGGAATATGGATCAGAAATTTTTGAAAAAGCCGAAGAACCATGGGAAATCGCTGTAGCTAAAAGATCATTAGACAATGAGAACACGCTATTTTTTGTCGCTTATTATAATGGAAAACCTGTTGGCATGACATATGCACATGTTCATGACAATGTATGCAGAGTTGACTATTTACTTGTTTCTAAAGAACACAGAAACATTGGCGTAGGCAGAGCATTAATAAGTAGCTTTGTGGAATATTGTAGGGTTAACCATATAGAAAATTGTTTTCTGTGGCCTGCTGGAGAAACAGCGGAAAGAATATATTATGAAGCCGGATTTCGCCATGCAGATACAAAACTAGCGGGACGTGCATCCTATGTTCGTATGTGGTGATAGGAGAAGATACAGGCACAAAATCGGAAAAATCATTGTACAAGCATTGATAAATCAGGATTTGTGGAGGTAAAAGTTTGAACGATAAATCTTTCAAACCGTGTTTTGTGACTCAACCGCCTGCGGGCGTGACACAACTCCACTAGGAAAGGAAAACTTCGCTTGCGCGAAGTTATGGTCATAAATATGAAAGATTTTATTTTTATTACGGGAGCAAGTGGCATTGGTAAAACTACGTTAGCTAACGGACTGCTTGAACACTATAAAACGACATGTATAGAACAGCATATGGTACCTGAGTTTATTTCACGAGATGGCAGCGAACCAATGACTGGAACACTTGAAGAACTTACTTGCTGGGAAAATCAAGTGGCAATGCTGATGTGCTTTCATAGGCTTGGTTATAAAAATATCATTGCTTCTGATATTGATGATTTAAGGACAGCTGATATCCCGATTGTTTTTAAAGGGACGGATTTTATTACAATAAAACTCATATGTAGTGATGTGAAGCAAATTCAAGAACAGATGAGAAATCGTCCCAATCGTGGACTTATAGATTTTGAACTGCAGAAAAAGATGAACGAAAAAAACAGGAAGCGAAGCCCTCTTATCAACGAAGTAGAAATTGATGTTGCGGGGAAATCAATCGAAGAAGTACTTGAACAATCTATAAATATGATTGAAACTACACCATCCTGTTTTGATTATGAATATACAAAACCACCAAAAGAACTGTTTTATTCATGGGTTTTTGCGAATGGATTAAGATAATTATGATTTGCGAAAGCGTATGGAATGTTCCAAACAAGCGAAAATTTAAGTTTTTACGGAAAGGGTACTTTTTTTCTATGTTTGCTGCGGAACATTTTGCACTCACTAAAGTATGAACCCCTTCCCCATTGTTTTTATAACTGCAAACGATTCGTTTACAAGATGAATTGAATCGAAAGGGCTTGACAAATTTAAACGGATCCTGTAAAATCGTAGTGAAATTAAAAGCAGAAAAAGGTGAAAAAATGCGGATAAAACCAATACGTCCACTTTTGTGGTTATCGATTGTTTACCTTACATCGATTGCCGTTTTTTTCACAGCGGCTGTATATCCCATATTACCGATAATTTTATGTGTGATTGGCGCTGTGATATGCATTTTACTCATTCTGCTTCCGAAAGTTCCACTGCGAAAAACGTTCTGTATTTTATCTGCGATTCTTCTGATTTGTGCACTTTTGCAAACACAGCGTATCATCCGGAATTATCAGCGCTTTCAGTTTGATGAACCATGTGTGGTTGCACTGGAGGGAAAAGTAGATCGGTTATCCTATGCCAATGACAGCGGAGCTGCATTTCTATTGGATGTACATACCATGGATGGGAAAAAGACTTCCGGGAAAATTTATGTACAATCCACGGGTGCATCTGCACGGTATGCAGAACCAGGGGAAACGGTAAAATGTTATGTACTGCTTGGCGAGGAAACGATTTCCGATGAAGAAAAGGCATATCGTGCTTCCAATTTTGCTGACGGAATTTATGCAAAGGGGATTTTGACGCAAGCAGAAAGCTTTGAATACCTGTCGAAAGCACGCGGATTTACCGCCACTTGTCATAACATTGCCGATGCTTGTCAAAGAAAATTTTATCAGTATCTTGAAAAAGACGCAGCGTCACTGACGTCCGGTATTTTTCTTGGTGATAAAACGAGTCTGCCGGCAGAAGTCAAGCGGGATTTTCGCCGTGTTGGGATATCCCATGTGTTGGCGGTCAGTGGGATTCATATCTCGATTCTATTGGGAGCGGTACAGTGGCTTATGGAGAGAATTGGTATGGACAAACGTCTGCGCCTGATTCTGACACTGTTGTTTCTGATCTTGTTTATGGGAGTAACGGGATTCCAAAAGTCTGTTCTGCGTGCCGGAATTATGTGGATGATGAGTGCCGCTGCATTTTTCATGGGCGGCAGGAAGGATGGAATTACAGCACTTGGTTTTGCGGCGGCAGTGATTTGTATGATTCGCCCGTATGCCATTGCAGATGTCGGTTTTCTGTTGTCTGTATCTGCAACATTTGGCATTTTGATCTTGTCGGAACCCCTGGAAACGTTTCTGAGAACACATATTGGCGGACGTAACCCGTTTACCCGGTTTTTGCGGCACTTGATATCGTTATGCGGAATTTCACTTTCTGCAACCATTGCCACTCTACCCGTGACGCTGTTTGTATTCGGTGAAATATCAATCATTGCGCCGATTGCCAATTTGTGCATGAACCCCTTTGTGACATGTATTTTATATCTCACACCGATTTTGCTGGGACTTTCTTTGCTGCCGTTTGCATTTCCCGCTTCTTTTGTCGGGTGGCTGATGACACTTGCAGCAAACGGATTGATGGCACTGACGTCGTGGCTGTCTTCTTTTGATCACATTCTGATCGGTGTCCGATATCCTTTCTTAATTCCGTTGTTCCTTGCTTTTGCAGTTTGTACCGTGTTGATATGCCGACGCTATCGCCGTGTACTTCTGGTATATCCGCTCTATTTCCTGTTTTCTCTTGTATTTACGGTATTGGTTATGCTATATGCATATCAGACAGCAAACCGGGTACAGATTGATATTCAAGTGTATAAAAAGAACGATATTGTAACCGTTATATCGGATGGAAAAGGATTATTGATTGATGCATCGGACGGCGCTTATAAAAGTGCGCGTTTGGGGTGGGATCAGCTGTCCGATGAAAATATCACACAGCTGGATGCGTATCTGTTGACCCATTATCATAGCAAACATGTTCCGACCTTTGCAAAATTATCAGCGTATACCGTTATACGGAATTTGATTTTGCCGTATCCGGAAAATGAAACAGAAGCTTCTGTATACAATGCGTTGTGTGAATTTGCTGCAAAAAACAACATCCAAATACAGACCTATGTGCGCGGAGCGGATGCAGTTCAGTTTGGTAATGCAGAAATTTCTGTGTTTGCACGGGAAATGCTGTCCCGCTCCAAACAGCCGCTGCTCGGATATACCATTTCAAAACGTGATGAAACGGAAACAGAGACGACATTTTTGTATCTTGGTTCTTCTGCATGGGAGATGGAAGCACCATATTCTGTTTATGCAGAAGCACGGGAGCATGCGCTGATGTCTGCCGATGTTGTATATTTGGGTGTACACGGTCCGCTGATCAAAAAGGAATATGGAGATATCCTGACAACAAACCTTCATTTTTCCGGTCTTTTGTTCGCAAATCCTGAGATAGAAGCCTTCTGCGGAAATGCGCTGCGTTCGTGTGCCGAAACAAGGTATAATATGGAAGAGATTGGTAGTGTTTGTCTGTTATTCGACGATAAAAATAAATAATGCGAGTTCGATGAGGAGGTGCTTTTTGAAAAAAGTACCTCCTCAAACTCCTTCTCAAAAACTTTTCGGATACAAAAACACAATATTTGTCTCTTTACCCAGTTTAAAGTTTTTTGAAAGGGGTTTGGGGGAAACTATTTTTAAAAAAGTTTCTCCCGAGAATTTTATCGAACTCACATTAAATAGGAAACGCCTTGAAATAGGCAAGAAGCAACATTTTCTGGAATCAGAATTGTATAAATTTTCTGCTTTCGGTCAAACTATGGTTAAATACCATGTGTGTCCGGAGGCTTTTTTATGTCAGAAAACAAAGGAAACAAACAGACATCCGATTTTATTTGGAAAAGTGCACGCAAAATCAGAAAAGAAATTTCATCATTGCTCCGGTTTTTAAGCCGTCATGATGTACCGTCATGGCTGAAAACAGAATTTTCACTGATCATGACACAGGCGGAATGGGTGAAAACCATGCTGCGCGGGGAAAAACGAATACCGTATATCCAAACAGATACAGGGATCATTGTTCCGTATGCATTCACTGTTTCTGCCGCAACAGCACCCGGAGCAGAGGAAGCGGAAATGATTGCTTCTCTTGCGCATAATCAACCCGATGAAAAATTTTTGCGTTTGTTTCCCGTGATGCGCGCGGCAGCGGCACTGTGTGCAATTTCGGACCACAAAACGGATGTGACGGCGCCTTCTGCTTTTGGTCAGTGGATCATGCAGCTGCATAAGACGAAAATACTTGATTGGGATGCGGTACATGATGCACTGTCACAAGTGGAAAAAAGTTTGCGTTCCGACCCATCCGGTGTGTATATGCGAAGTACAGACGAAAGCAAAGCACAATATCGCGCAGCGGTGCTGCGTTTTGCAAGGCGGTATCATATCACAGAAGAGGAAGCAGCCGAACAGGTTCTGTGTTTCGCTGGCCAGGCGGAACATGAAGAACAAAAGAGCATTGCATCATGGTTATTTACACAACCAGATGAAAAATATGGCGTTTTTGTGCATATTGGATTGTATGCTGCATCTCTGCTACTCGGAGCAGCGGTTTTTGTTTGGCTTTTTCCACGTGGTATATGGATTGCATTGTTTGTATCGTGCTTCCTTCTTCTGCCGTTTTATGCATGCCTGCGGGAAAGTGCCGATATCATTTCCGCTTTTTTTGCTGCACGGCACGGAAGCCGACATCCACTTCTGCATCTGAAGCTCGATTCTGTTCCGACAGAGGGAAAAACGCTTGTGGTCATTACAACATTGTTATCCGGAAGTGCGCACGATGCTGTTGTGTTTCGAAATCTGGAACGGTTTTATCTGCGAAATCCCGGGGAAAACATTCTGTTTGGTATTTTAGCAGATCTTCCTGTTGCTGATTGTGAAACGCAGGAAGAGGATGAAGCCATTTTGAACAATGCCGCATCACGTATTGATGCATTGAATCGAAAATACGGCGGTATGCACTTTGTCCTTTGGATTCGCAGACGGCGGTACGCACCGGGAGAACATGTTTATATGGGCTGGGAGAGAAAACGCGGTGCAGTACTCACCCTGGTACGGGATTTGCGCGGAAAAATGGAGCAGCCGGAATCAAATGACGGGACTTCTGAACACAGTGAATTTTTAAAAAGAATCATTCCAGGGGCAATGGAAATGCGCACGGTGCAGTATGTATGTACGCTGGATTCCGACACAGAGCTGGCGCCGGGGGCGGTTCTTGACATGGTTTCTGTCATGCTGCATCCAGAAAACCGGCCGGTGATTCAGAATCACCGTGTCATCCGCGGCTGTGCTATTTTACAGCCGGAAATGACTGTGACACTGCAGGGGGCAAGCGCCACATATTTCACACTGCTGTGTGCAGGACGCGGCGGATGTGATCCCTATTATCGATGTGAAACGGATGGCGAGGAGTTATTGTTTGGTGCAGGCAGCTTCTGCGGGAAGGGATTGTTTTCTGTCGATGCGTATGATGCTGTCCTGTGTGATGCATTTCCCACCAATGCGGTTTTATCGCACGATTTTTTGGAAGGTGCGCGGCTTGGCTGTCGGAACCTTCATACCGTAACGCTGTCAGATCAGATACCGACAAACGTGCTCTCATACTTTGAACGGCAGGGACGCTGGGTGCGCGGCGATACGCAGGCACTGCGTTTTGCATTTTCCCGCCATCGCAATGCAAACGGCAATGTGGTGAAAAATCCAATGCCGTTATCTGCACGTCTGCGTGTGATTGATCATGTGCTGTATGCCTTGATACCACCGGCAGTGGTGCGCGGCGTTCTTTTGATTTCATTTCTGCCATTTGGATGCAAAACAGCGATTTTCTTATGGCTGCTTGCATTTTCGTCCAGACTGCTGCGTCCGATTCTGTGTCTGTGTCATCCGGCAGCGTGGCGCGGTTTGTTCCGAAAATATCACGGAACTGTACTGTCTGTATTGCAGCAGTCGCTGTTATGGCTTTTATTTCGGATTCAACTCCTTGCTTATGAAGGCTGGGTCAATGTAAAAGCGGTCTTTTGTGCATTATGGCGGATGCTTGTAACGCACAAGCATATGCTTGCATGGACGACGGCCGGAGAAGCGGAAGCAAAGAAACGTGCCAAAACGATTACCGGTCTGTTTGCCGCGTTCAAGATATCGGTGCTGCTCGGTTTGGTACTTTTGTTTTCTCCGCATTGGTTTGTAAAAATCATCGGCGGTTTTTGGATTTGTACACCGTTTGCTGCAAGATTTTTAGAGCGGAAGCCCCAAAAAAAGCAGGTTGTTCCGGTGGTTCGTGATACGGCACAGCTGCGGCAGTACGCAGAAGATATCTGGCGTTATTTTGAAGATCACGTCAATCAAAGCACGTGTTATCTGCCGCCGGACAATGTACAATGGTTTCCGCAGACCGAGGAAACCGTTGCACACCGCACCTCTCCGACCAACATCGGTCTATATTTAATGGCATGCATCGCTGCATGCGATTTTGGATTTTTGTCACCGCGAGGACTGTATACAAGGCTGCATCATACCATGGAAACCCTTTGTCGGATGGAAACGTACCGCGGTCATTTTTATAACTGGTATTCAACAGATACCGCAGAGGTCATCGGAGAGCGGTTTCTTTCCACGGTAGATTCCGGTAATTTTGCATGTACACTGCTGTGCGCTGCCGGCGGCGCATTGGAATATGCTTCGGAGGAGGCGGGACTTTCTGTGCTTGCAGAGCGTATGCGGGAAATGGCATACCGCATGGATTTTCGGTTTTTATATCGGGAAAAAAAGGGACAGCTTGCGCTGGGATATGACAGCGCAAAGGAACAGCTGTCGGTTTCCTCCTACGATTTATATTGCAGTGAAGCGCGTTCTGCGGTATATTTTGCCGCTGCATCGGGACAGATTCCTGTGCGTGCTTGGGAAGCCCTTGCAAAGCCATTGACCATACAGGATCATCAGATCGGCGCCTTGTCGTGGTCCGGCAGTGCGTTTGAATATTTTATGCCTGCACTCTGGCTGCCTGCCCCGGAAAATTCGTATTCCGCGGAAATTCTTTCATTTGCCGCAAACATGCAGTATGCGGAACGTATGGTGATTCAATCGCAGGATGGGATATATACGGTATTTGGAAAATCCGAGGGGGCGTATTTCGGATTTGATGCAGATAAAATATTCCAGTATCAGCCATGTGGTGTTGGACGGCTTGCGCTTTGTGCGGATATGGACACGCAAACGCTTGTCATGCCGTATGCATTGTTTCTCATGCTTGGATATGCAGGAGAAGAAGCAGGGAGAGCACTGTCGGATTTGCGTGCACTTGGTATGTATGGAAAATACGGATTTTATGAAGCGCTGGATATGACAGCACTGCGTGTGGGGAACGGTTATGCGATTGTACGGTCTGTGATGGCACATCATCTCGGCATGTCGATGGCGGCGCTCTGCAATGCGGTATATGACGGTATTTTTGTCAAACGGTTTTTATCGGATGCGCGCATGGAGGCGATGACACTGCTGCTTGAGGAACAAATTCCGACAGATGGAATTCCGCTGCAATTACAGGCATACGACGATATCACCGATGAAAAAACAACACTCGCACATCATCAGAATATACCGCCGAAAGAAGAAATATCGGTGCAGAATCAGGCGCAGAAAACGTATGCTGTGCTTTCCAACACCCATGCCTATCTTTTAGCATCCTCCGATGGTGTGATGCGGCTTTTTGATGGAAAATATGCGGTTTCAGGCATACCGGACGGCAAAAATGCAAACACAGCGCCGGAATTTTTGCCGCCGATGGTATTTTTGAAAAATCTGGAAAACGGTCGTATTTATGTACCGTGTGCGTTTATAGAAGCGCAGAATACAAACAGTACCAATTTTTCATTTCTGTGTACCGATGATGAAATCCGTTATACCGGAAGCTATGCAGACGGTATCACTGCGCAGCTTTCCGTCACGGTATCGCCTGTGGACAGTACGTTTTCCTTTCATGTTTCTCTTTTGCGCGGAGATATCCCACTGCCGTGTACAGTGACCTTTTTCTTCCGTCCGGTACTGTATCCTTTGTACGCATATGCAGTTCACAAAACCTTTTCCGATTTGTTTTTGGTTTCCAATGTGGAAGGTTCTTTGTCAGAAGCAGGGGATACACGCGAGATAAAGGCACTGACCTTTACGCGAAGGGCACGCACGGAAGAGGAACGTTGTATTACAATGGTACTCACAGCCACAGGAATGACAGACGTTACGGCGGTGACAAATGCAGGCGCGCTGCTTGATGTCGGTTATACGGCAGCAGATGTTCTGCGCCTTGGCGATGCGGCTGCAATCAGTAAAGATATGCCGCATCTTGGTTCCGCTGTTGTACCGCTGGCATTTCTGCGCGGTACGACAGGCGGAACTACCGTATTGCATCTGAGCTGCGGGCAGCGAGCACATGGGGTACTTGACAGCAATCTGCTTTCTGATTTACGTGCAGAGCATCGGATGCTGTGCGGCGGCATTACGCCGATGGATGAAACGGTTTCCGTTATGGTACGTGCATTGTGTGAAAATACAGGTACCAAACTCATTCCGTCCGGTACGGCGGCGCAGACACCGAATCGTGCGCACGGCAAGGAACGGTATTGGAAACACGGGATTTCCGGGGATCATCCGTTGATTGTGATTCCTGTGCGTGAAAATGATGGAGATGCAAGGCAAAGACTGATCCGCGTGATGAACGCATGGAAATATCTGCTGATTTCTGGTGTCGTCTGTGATTTGGTCGTCACAGTGTCTGAGACGGATGCGTATGGAAAACCGGTTTCTGCGTTGGCTGCACAGGTGGTACATGCACTGGGATTGGACTTTTTCTGTGCAAACGATGGAAAACCGGGACGCGGCATCTTTTTTGTGCAGCAGAAGGAGGCGGAATCGGACGGTATTCTTTTATGTGCAGCCTGTGTATTTGACGCCGATACGCCTGCGGAGTGTGTGTATCCTGTCATGCCGATATACAACACTGCACAGAAGCAGAAAGAGCGTGTGGTTTCTTATCAAATGACCGATCAAAATATTGTCATCGAAAAGGGAATTCAACCGGCGCCGTGGACGTATATGCTGACAAACGGCGTGATGGGGACACTGGTATCGCTTGACACCCTTGGGTTTACGTTTTTTTCCAATTCCAGAGAATGCCGTGTGACGCCATGGTATGGAGAAGCGCTGCAGGAGAGGTGCGGCGAACATCTCTATCTGCGCATCCGGACAGAGAACTCGCAGGCAGAAGACACCGTGTGGTATGACCTGTGCAGGCAGGCGGAAACAGTGGTCATTACACCGTATGAGGTGCATTATCTTGGAAGAATCGGAGCCCTTGCATACCGTGTGTCTGTTTCTGTTCCTGACCGCAGAAAACGAAAATGTATGCGTGTCTTTTTTCAAAACAACGCAGAGGAAGCCGTTTTATGTCAGCTGCGGTATCAGATAGAACCGCTGCTTGGTGTGCTTGACTTCGACAGAGAGGCACTTTCATGGGAATGGAACGACACAGAAAAGGTATTGACTGTTTTATCGTATACCAATGCTGCGTGTGCCGCATACCACATCCGACTATGGATGCATGGCATAGAAAACGCGCTTGGCGGACAGGCTTCTGAGAGGGAATGCTATACGGAAGGTTCTCTCCGCATTCCGGCAGGAGAGGGGGGAGCGGTTCGTGTGATTTTGGCGATTGTAAGGCAAGGGGAACGGGAAGCCGCAGAGGAGAAGATTCGCCTGCCGCGCCGTCCGCAGTCAAAGCCGATGATCCATACGGGAATGCCGTATCTTGATCCGCTTGCCAACACATGGCTGCCAATGCAGATCATCGGTGTACGGATGTACGGCCGCTGTGGGTATTTTCAGCCAGGGGGCGCCTATGGTTTTCGGGATCAGCTTCAGGACGCCATGGCTGCGGGAATTCTTGACGCAGCGCTGCTGCGTGCACAGATTTACCGCTGTGCGGCACACCAGTTTATGGAAGGGGATGTACAGCACTGGTGGCACCCCGGACCGCTGGAAGACAAGGCAAAATCACACCGCGGTATTCGCAGCCGCTGTTCCGATGATTTTCTCTGGCTTCCGCTGGCTGTCGCAAGATATCTGACCTTGACCGGTGATACGGACATTCTGGATCGTGAGATTCGGTATCTGGAGAGTCCGCTGCTTGCAGAAGGGGAACAGGAACGGTACGAGCAGCCGCTGCAATCAAATGAAAAAGAATCTCTGTATATGCACTGTATCCGAGCCATAGAACATGGAATGCGCTTTGGTGCGCACGGTCTTCCATTGATTGGCAGCGGGGATTGGAATGACGGAATGAATCTGGTTGGCGTCCGCGGCAGCGGTGAAAGTGTCTGGGGCGGAATGTTCTTAATGCTGGTGCTTTCCGAATTCCTTCCAATCTGTCAGGCGCGGGGAGACTACGATGGTGCAGATCAATATAAAGGCGTGATCAAGCGTCTGGCAAGCGCTGTGGAAACAGAAGCATGGAACGGGAAATGGTACCGCCGCGCATGGTATGACGACGGTACACCGATTGGAAATCCGGGGGACTTGTGTGCAGAAATTGATTTGCTGCCGCAGGCATTCGCTGCCATTGTCAACCATACGGTACGGCTCCCCTCCGGTGCACGGCCATTTGATGAAAACCGCGTTCACAGTGCAATGCTGGAGGCATATAGCCGGTTGTTTGACGAGAAGCGGGAAGTTTTTGCACTGTTATCACCGCCGTTTGATCAGACCAAGCGGGGAAATGAAACGGCGCAGAATAACCATAATCCGGGGTATATTGCCGGATATATTCCCGGAACAAGGGAGAACGGCGGACAGTATACGCATGCGGCGGTATGGGGTGCGATGGGATTGTTTGCTGTCGGAGAAGAAGAAAAAGGGATGCGTGTCGTCCGTGCCATCAGTCCGGTACGGCATACCATGACGGCAGAAGAAATTCTCCGATATAAGAAAGAACCGTATGCACTTTGCGGAGATGTTCTTATGACACATGGAAGAGAAGGAGAAGGCGGTTGGAGCCAGTATACCGGTTCTGCGGCATGGTATTACCGACTTCTGTGCTCACTTTTCTGTGAACAACACAGCGAATCGCATACAGCGGAGCATGATGAAACCGAGGCAGTACCGGAAACGGTATAATGGGAATTGGAAGGGGAGAGCTGCCAAAGATTCCCAAACCCCGGTCCCGTATAGCAGCGCGGGGACAAGGGTATCCTTAGTATATCAAAGGAAATCCCGTATTTATGAAAATGGTGCGGTGATCCTGCGGATATCTTTGAGGTGTTGAAAAGTTTTTGAGGGATGCCCAAAAGCGACCTTATTGAACTTACGTGAAAATACCGTTTCCAAAATAAAGGAATGAACAATCTATGCGATACGGAACAAAAAACAAAGTGGACATCTGCGGTGTCAACACTTCCAGACTGAAAACCCTGACAGCGGAGGAAAAGGAGCAGCTGCTGGAGCGCGCATCTCATGGGGACCGCGAAGCACGGCAGGCGCTCATCGACGGAAATCTGCGCTTGGTACTCAGCATTGTTCAGCGCTTTGCCGGTCGTGGCGAAAATATGGACGATCTTTTTCAGGTTGGCTGTATCGGATTGATGAAATCCATTGACCGCTTTGATATTACCGCAGGCGTACAGCTGTCCACCTACGCGGTACCAATGATTATCGGTGAAATTCGCCGATACCTGCGTGATAATAATTCTGTTCGTGTCAGCAGGGGAATGCGTGATATCGCTTACAAGGCGATGCAGGCACGAGATAACCTGACAAAAACGCTTGGAAGAGAAGTGACCGTAGAAGAAGTTGCAGCTGCACTCGGGGAAACGCCGGAACAGGTCAGCCGTGCTATGGAAGCCATTGCCGAACCGGTTTCTCTGTACGAACCGGTGTATTCTGACGGCGAAGATTCTGTGTATATCATGGATCAGTTGAGTGATACGGAAAATTCCGATGACCAGTGGCTGGAAAACATTGCGCTGCGGGAAGCCATGAAGACGCTTGGCGACAGAGAACGCAGGATTATCAATCTCCGTTTTTTTGCCAACAAGACACAAATGGAAATTGCAGAACAAATCGGTATTTCACAGGCACAGGTTTCACGGCTTGAAAAAGGTGCGCTTGCGCGCATGCGGAAGTATATGTGATCCTAAATACAAAAAAAGAGCCCCCAAACGCGAAATGTGTTTGGGGGGCGCTTTTTTGTATACGAAAGGGGCTGTTGCAAGTTAAAAACATGCAACAGCCCGTCTTACTTTTTTTTATTTATAGAGTTTCTGCTGTTTTCAGAATGATGTCGGCAACCTGCTTTGCGCATACATCGATGCCTTCCTCTGTCAGATGAATTTTATCATCGCTGCGAATATAGGTGTCGATGTGCGGATAAACGGTTGCATGGAGATCATTGATGATGACGCCAAGCTCCTTTAAACGCGGGACAACTGCCGCATTCAGCATAATGATATCCTCATTTTTATTGTGAGGATTATCTTCTGTGACCGGCGTGGTTGTAGCAAAAATGACCTTTTTATAACGGGAGAGCAGGATCTTTGCGATGCGGACCATGGTATCCACATACACATCGACCGGAGTAAACAAACCGTCGCCAAAGAGATTGCACACATCCCACAAGCCGTTGTTCCAGTGCACAATGTCAGAGCCTTCCATATCGTTTGCCCAATCGAACAGACCGCGCAGGGTATACTGTGCGAAGCGTCCGTTATCGTTTGGCTGCCAGACGGTAAACGAGTCACCGAGCAGAGCTGGAATACGGTCTCCGTAGCCAATCATACGGATCGAATCGCCTAATAATGTAACTTTCATCGTTATGACCAAGACTTCGTGCAAGCGAAGTCTTCCTTTCTAATGTGGAATTGCAGCGTAAGCCGCAAACGCACAGTACATATAAATTATAGTATTCTCTGAAAAATTGCGTTTCAGATGATTAACCTTCAAATGCGGCAAATGCTTCGTTCAGCTTTGAAAGCTCCTTGTTTGCTTTTTTCGCGTATTTTTCATACATGGAGGTAAACTGTCCGGCAGCGTGGTTCAGACGCACCAGGTTCATGACTTCCTCATTGTACATACCAAACTGATAGTACCATCCAAGGTCGTATACACGGGTATCAAAGATGATATCAAGCATATCGGAGGACTGTTCGTCACGTGCAGCCTTGGTCTTCAGGTTCATATCGTAATAGGCTCCTGTGACGGTGTATTTGCCTTCACATGCAAGCGCTTCCGCAAGGATGGTGCTCATTTCCTGATCCGCAGTACCCATTGGCATGCAGAAGAAAACGGAGTGCCAGGAACCGACGGTATTGTAGTAGGAATCCTGTGCTTCATCAAATTTGGGGAATGGAATGATACCGAAGTCTGCTTCCATATCGCGCAGCTTGGGAACGATTTGCATCAGCTGCATAAAGAACAGCACCTGATTGCCGGAGAACATATTGATTGCAACGGTATCGGAGGTGTCGACGGCTCTCTGATACTGGAAGCACTGGGTGGTATCACGGCCGAACTCAATGTAACGGTCCAGTGCACTGATGGTGCGTTCATTATTCAAGGTCAAAACGACACTGCCGTCATCGCCGACGGTTGCGCATTTATCACCGGTGGAATTGACAACGGCCATTGCGATATCGTCCCAGACCATTGCGCCGTACTGGTCGGTTTCATCATACTTGCCGTCACCGTTTAAGTCTTTTGAAACGTCTGCACAAAGGGAGTAGAACTGATCCAGCGTCCATTTTCCGTCCAGTACCAACTGGTAAATATCCGGCAGGTCATACTGTTCTGCCAAAACCTTGTTGAAAAGGACGGTACAGGTTGCATCGTTGTCGGCAGTGGAAATATCACCGGTGGTATAGAACAGATGATTCATGATAGTCAGGTCTTTGTTTGCCTTTTGATCCCACCATGGTTTGGTGAAATCAAGGTTCTTCATATCATTGAGATCCTGCAGAGAACCTTCCTGTGCCAGCTTACATACGGTATAACCGGGCAGAAGCATAAATGCATAGTCGTTATCGCCTGCCATAACCAACTTGTGCACCGTGGTTCTGACTTGATCGTGACCGGGTGTATAACCGTTATCCTCCTCATAGTCATAGTCGACAATATTGACGTTAAACTGGTCTTCAACGGTGGAATTGCGCTTGTAGCGTGCATCATTGATCGCATCGCCGTTTTCTTCTTCCGCACCGAATTCATTTTTAGAAACACCGAAGTTGACAGTTCCGCCCTCCACGTTGTATGCAATAAATATCTTTGCATCTGCTCCGCCGAAATCCTTTTCTGGAAGATCGGCGTATTCACGCGGCTGCTCTGTTACCGCTTCTGTTACGGTTTCTGTTTCTTTTGAAACGGAATTGGTTTCTTGTTCATTGTTGCTTTTGGTGTCACCGCCGCATGCAAGCAGAGCCTGTCCTGCAAGAAGGAGTGCGAAAAGCATAGAAAGTTGTTTTTTCATTGTTTTTTTCTCCTTTGATAAAATACTTCCCAATTGCAGAAAAAGATTTTTTCTGCAATAACAAACAGATATATAGAAGATAATTTTTGATTATAAATATTATATCTCAAAAACAAATATTTGTCAAGAATGTAGTTGCAATGTTCATAAAAATATGGTAGAATAACTTTATAAGGATTTGAGAAAGGGCAAAGGAGGCTTTTATATGTATGAGGAACAGGAAGATCGTCTGTCCCTTGACTTTCACACGGGCATGACGCCGGAAAAGCATTTCAGCGCTGTTGTCAATATGGTCGCTTTTTTATCGCTTTTGCTCATTGTGTTTTATGTTGGCATGGCATATATTTCTCACTTTGTTTTGGAGTATATCCATGCGGTCTTTCAAGCGGACAAAAACACCTGCCTTGCAGTGATCGATGTATGGAATATGTTTGAATATATATGCAGTTTTCTTTTGCCGGTTGCCATTGTATTGTTAATCTTCCGCGACCGTATTTTCCGTCCGTACATTCCGTTTCGACCGTCGCTGCCGAAGCATGCCATTTCCGCTATTTTTATGACAGTTGGAATCTTATATGTGTTCGGCGCAATTGTTGACAGCTTTTTTGGTATCCTTGCGTCTGCCGGTCTGCCGCTTGCTTATTATGAGACACCGCTTCCGCAAACGCCGCTCCGAATCTTTCTCTATTTTATTTCATCGGTAATTTTGCCTGCATTTGTGGAAGAAATGATTTTCCGCGGATATATTCTGCACCTGCTCCTGCCGCATGGAAAGACCTTTGCCATCCTTGTATCGGCAGTGCTGTTCGGTTTGATGCACCTGTATCTGCCGCAGCTTTTATATGCCACCATTGCCGGCGTACTTATTGGCTATTTTGTCGTGGTCGGGGAATCTTTATGGATTGGCATTCTGATTCATGCGGTGAATAATTTATTTGCGTTTCTGTTTGAGATGGCGGGTGTTTTTTTATCGGAAAATTCCTATGTATTTTTCTGTGTTTTGATGGAAAGCATCATTTTCTTCTGCGGGATTATCGGTGTGCTGATTCTTTTTCGCTATCACGCACAAAAAGGGCGCATCAAGCATCTGGAAAACGGCTCGGTATATTCCAGACTGCTTGATACGCCAACGGCACTGCGGCGTTCCCTGACGTTTCCCATGATATGTTATTTGCTGTATGCGGGATATCACACGGTGTGGAACAGTTTTATTTTTTAGAAAGCGAACATGTTTGGTTTTATGGAACAAAATCAGGATGAGAAGTATATGCAGCTGGCGCTTCATGAAGCGCGGACAGCGGCAGCTATGGGAGAGGTGCCGATTGGCGCTGTGATTGTGTGGAAGGACAAGGAGAGCGAGGAAGACCGTGTGGTGGCTTTGGCACACAACACACGGGAGTTGCAGAAAAACGCGCTGGGGCATGCGGAATGTTCTGCCATTGATATGGCGTGCAGGACACTTGGCGGATGGAGACTGCACCGTGCGACGCTGTATGTCACGCTGGAGCCGTGCCCGATGTGTGCAGGCGCGATTGTCAATGCACGGATTGCAAGGGTTGTCTTTGGCGCCAAGGATATACGCGCCGGTGCGTTTGGATCGGTACTCGACTTAAATACATATCCATTGAATCACAAACCGGAAATTGTGTCAGGTGTATGCGAGGAAGAATGTCAAAGTCTTATGACGGAATTTTTTCTGTCACTGCGAAAAAAGAGGACGGAGAAACGATCAAAACGGGATTTTTGATTGCGTCTTTTACAAGAATGCTGCAATGTAACACGGTATATCATTCTCAAAGAAAGGATACTTTCCCATATGGAAAGCTGCGGTCGTTAAAATGCTGATCTGGATTAATGGCGCATTTGGCGCGGGGAAGACACATGCTGCCTATGAGCTGCAGCGCAGGCTGCCAAATTCGTTCGTTTACGACCCGGAAAAGGCAGGCTTTTTCCTTCAAAAAAATATTCCGTCCTCCATTCATGCTGATGATTTTCAGGACTATCCTATGTGGCGTACCATAAACCTTTCTGTGCTTGAGTATTGTTTGCAGCAGTATACCGGTCCGATTATCGTTCCAATGACGATTACAAACAAACAGTATTATCAAGAAGTGATTGGCGCATTGTCACAAAAATTTGAAGTAAAGCATGTGATTTTATATGCCAGAAAAGAAACAATTTTACGCAGGCTTGCTTCCAGATTAGAAACACCACATTCCTGGGCAGCTAAACAAATAGACCGATGTATTCGTGCATTTGACGAAGACATTACCGAAAATAGAATTGAAACAGATGATATGAACATCTGCGAAGTTGTTGAACAGATTGCATCCATAGCAGGCATTACATTGCCTGAAGATGATAGAACTATTTTACAAAAATTTGTTGACAGAATTCTCACCAAGTGTAGGCACATAAGACTGTAAGAATCGCCTGTATTAGGGGAGAATCGATGAATTTAGACATGGGGTGAGAAATAAAGCGGAGGCTGTTTGCAAGTTGAAAACTTACAGCAGCCTCATCCTATTTTTTATTCATGAATAAATTTATCCCATTTTTTGATACACGCAAAGCATGCGATGGCAGCAACAATTGCGATGATCACCCAGGAATGAATGACGGCTTCCCAACCGTACAGATCGGAAATTTTCCCCATACCGTAGGTGGAGAGGGCAGACCCGATGTAGGTACAGAAATTTAAAAGTCCTGAAATCATGGAGACATTACCATACTTGCCGAATGCAGCAGGAAGGCGGCAGATGAGAATCAGGTTGACGCCGTGCATACAGGCAACAATCAGTGCGGAAAACAGAATTGCGGGAACGGCGCTTCCATGCAGTGTCAGCGTTAGAAGGATGGCGCAGATTCCGGCGAAAAGTGCGATGATACCGGAACAGAGCAGTTCATTTTGAAACCATTTTTTGTGGATGAACGAGGTGACCTCAAAGGAAATAATCGAGAATACCGGCAGAATGACGCCGGAAAGAATGGAAATGGAGGTTCCAAGATGGTAGGTATCTCCGATAAAGGACGGCATCCATGTGGTCACGCCATCGCGGATCATGCCTTGAATAATAATTGCCAACATAATCAGTAACAGATATCCGCCGAGAGAACGAATCACAGCGCGTGTGCCGCCGGCATTCTCTGTGTGATTCTGCGTATTGCCGCCGCCTTTTTTGACATTCAGTTCCGGCTGGGGTAAGCCGTTTGCCTCAAAGCGGTTCATAGCAATGTTCCATAAGAAAATTAAGAACAGGGAACAGCATCCGGCAAAATAGAAAATGGTACGCCAGCCTGAGGGGAGTGTGACAAACAGCGGTGCGATCAAATATACAGCAATGGTTCCGGAAGAGGAGCCGTAAGAAACAAGCACCGTTGCGCGGTTGTAGGTTTCCATATCAAACGCGGTTGTCATAATTTTCACCATTGGCGGCCACATCATTGCCTGTGCAAAGCCGTTGCATGCCCATACCAGTGTCATCAGGGTAATGTTTGGGGCGGCAAAGGGCATGATAAAATTCATTACCGTTGTGATGACGAATCCGCCTGTCATGATATGACGCGGCTTGATGCGGTCTCCAAGATAACCGGAAATCAGCTGTCCGATACCGTATGTAATAGAAATGGCTGTGACCGGCAGTACGGCGACCGCTTTATCATACCCGCTTTCCGCAATAAACGCAGAGACCACTGCGGCGTAGTTGAGCCGTGTCAGATAGGATACAAAATAAGCGACGGCGCACAGCAGAATCAGCTGCCGGCATTGTTTTTTGTCTTTGAGTTTTTCCATGTTTATGACCATCGGGCTGCCGCATTTACATGTGCCATCCTTTAAAATTCGTCTTTTCGCTTTTTTGAAGCGAAATTTCACAGTGTATTTTTGTCAAAATCCACTGTGAAAACGCCGAATTCGGATCACTTCGTGATCTTGCTGTGATCACAAAGTGATCATGTTCTGCCGCAAATTTTTAATTTGCAACAGCCCCTTCCTTTATTTAAAAAATCTTTAACGGAACTTTACTAATTATATAACGAAATCCGACATTTGTCAATAAAAATTGAAATATTTTCATTTTCTGTATTGCATGTGTGCCGCGGGTGTGTTATAATTAAACAGAATAAAAATCGGAAAGGACGTTCTCCTGATTATGTTTGATATTACGATTGGAACTTTGATTCCTGTAAATGCGGCAGCTGCAATGATTCCGCAGCTGAATCAAAAGGGCTTTGAGTGCTATGCATTGGACTTCAATGGCACACATCCCGCGCAAATGGATTTTTCTGCAATTGCTGAGGAACTTGCATCTGTTTTGGACGGCAGAAGCATTACTGCTGTCGGGTATTACAGCAATCCAATTCTGATAGAGGAATGCCGTAATGATCTGCGTGCGCTGATTGGCAATGCGCCGAAGCTTGGCTGTCATGTGATTGGTGCATTTGCCGGCGGAAATCCGGAAAAGAGTGTGCCGGATACGATCCCGCAGTTTCAGAAAACATGGGAACCGCTTGCGTCTTTGGCAGAAGAGGTTGGTGTTAAAATCGGCTTTGAGGGCTGCGGCGGCGGTTGGTATCGCGGCAGTACCAATATTGCATTTTGTGCAGAGGCATGGGAATTGATGTTTGACGCGGTGCGCTCTCCAGCGCTCGGTCTGGAATGGGAACCCTGTCATATTATGGAAGGTCTCGGCGATCCTATTTCACAGCTGCGGCACTGGGCAAACAAAGTCGTGCATATTCACGGCAAGGACTGTACCATTTGCTGGGATGTGGTGCGGGAATACGGCATTCGCGGACCGAAACCGTATGTATTTAACCGTACCCCGGGCTTTGGCGACAACAACTGGGCGGATATCTTTACTATTTTATTGCAGGCAGGATATGTTGGTGCGTGCGACATTGAGGGCTATCATGATCCTGTCCATTTCGATGATATGGAATGGACCGCACAGGTGACGTCCCTTGACTATTTGAAGCGATGCCGCGGCGGCATGGAATATTTCGCTGGGCCGACAGAATACAGAGGCTATCAGGGAAAACGCAAAGCCTGAAACGGCGGTTCTGCATGGAGACGCATAGGGGTTTGCGGGAAATGAAAGAAAGGATTTCTCTTTTTCTGTGTAAAAGAGGGGATATACGATAAAATGATTGAAGTACGGGAATTATATCTTGACAGCGGAAGAATGTTTTCTGACGCGCGGTTTTGCATTACGGATTCCAAGAATCCGGTGTTTTCATGGTCGTGTGTGTCCGATACGGACAACGACAGCCAGACTGCATACTGTGTACAGGTCACAATGGGAAAATACAGTCTTTGGAATTCCGGTTGGGTGGAAAGTACGGAGCAGTCGGCACAGTATGACGGAAAAATGCTGCCAGCAGGACGGTATCTTGACGTTTGTGTCCAGGTACGGAATACGCATGGGGAAGAATCGGATACATTTGGCGGACAGTTTGTCTGCGGTGCACTGACATCGGATGCATGGAAGGGCAAGTGGATTTCCTCAAGCGAGGACAACGGACAGCGCGCGATTTATTTCCGCCGTGATTTTAAAATCGACCGGGAACTGGAAGCGGCATGCCTGTTTGTGTCCGGTATCGGCTACCACAAGGTGACAATCAATGGTGTGGATGTGGACGATGCAGTGATGGACCCTGCATTTTCCGATTATAATAAAACGTGTTACTATGCAGTATTGCCGAATGCCGGTGAACTGCTTGAAAACGGCGACAACTGCATCGGTATTGCAGTAGCAAACGGCTGGAGAAACAATCCGGATGAAACCATTCTGTTTATGAATGGCGGAACGGCGCCGGATATTTTCGGCAAACCTGCGCTCAACGCACAATTGATGCTGTTCTACACAGACGGTACCAAGCAATGTCTTTGTACAGATGAGCGCTGGAAATGGAAGTTTGGCGGCATTACGATGGCGCATATCTTCAACGGCGAAACCTATGACGCGAGTGAATCTGACCCACTGTGGGATCAGCCGCTGGAAGAAGGAGAGCGTGCGGCGGCAGCCGATACGTATTTTGATGTGATCACAGACTGCGGTCCGAGAGGGGGACTGCGTCCGATGGCGCTTGAGCCGATTCGCATGCGGGAAACCTATACGCCGCTTGCCATGACAGAACCGGAGCGCGGCACCTATATCGTAGATTTCGGACAGAATATGGCAGGTGTGGTGCGGATTTTGATGCCTGCACGCATGAAGCGCGGACAGACTGTGACGGTACGGTTTGCAGAGGAGTTGACAGAAGACGGTTTTCTGTTTACCGATACGCTGCGTTCTGCAAAGCAGACGGACACCTATATTGCGTCCGGTGATGACCGTGATTTAACGGTATGGCAGCCGCGGTTTACCTATCATGGCTTCCGATATGCGGAAATTAAGGGCATCCCGTTGTTTGACCGGCATAACATTCTTGCCGTCGCACAGTACAACGATATCAAAAACGAATCCTTTTTCCGCTGCGGTTCTGCCATTGTCAACGCCATTCAGTCACTTGTTGTCAATACGGAAAAATCCAATCTGCATTCCATTTTAACAGACTGTCCGCAGCGTAATGAACGTATGGCGTGGATGAACGATGCAACGGTACGCTTTGAAGAGACCCCGTACAACTTTGATATCGGACGTATTTTCCCGAAAATTATTCGGGATATCCGCGACACACAGAACGCAGAAGGCGCTTTCTGCTGCTGTTCTCCGCGCATTTCCTATGGCGGTATCCCGGCAGACCCGGTGTGCTCGTCCTATCTTGTCGCCGGATTGCAGGCATATCTGCATACAGGTAACCGCGCCATCCTTGCAGAAGCGTTTGATGGTTTTGCCGCATGGGAGCAGTGTCTATTAAGTCACAGCACGGATTATATCGTCGACTACAGCTATTGGGGGGACTGGGCAGGCCCGGAATACGCATGTACCGCGAAGGAAGATGCCCATTCGGCACATACTTCCGGTATTCTCATGTCAACGGGATATTCTTATTACAACTGTACACTGTTGTCCTATTTTGCAGAAATTCTGAACAGAGACAGCGATGTTGAAACCTATACGAAGCTTGCAGAAAAGATCAAAGAAGCATTTTTGAAAAAATGGTGGCATGCGGACACCGCTGTCGTAGATACAGGCTCTCAGGGTTCCCAGGCATTTGCACTGTGGCTTGGCATTCTTCCTGCGGACAAACAGCAGGCAGCGGCAGATGTACTGCACCTGGACCTTGTAAAGAATGCATACCAGATCACGACAGGCAATCTCTGCACGCGGTATATGATGGATATGCTTACAAAGTACGGCTATATCGAGGATGCATGGACGCTGATCACAAAGGAAACCTATCCCTCCTATGGTTTTATGCTCCAGAACGAAGCGACCACAGTCTGGGAACGTCTGGAACTGAAAAAAGAAGCCGGCATGAATTCGCACAATCACCCGATGTACGGCGCGGTTGGCTACTGGTTTTATGCATATCTGTGCGGCGTAAAGCCGCTGGAAGGCGGATACAGCCGTGTGGAAATCAAACCGTATTATCCCGAAAAGCTCTTTTCCGCACAGTGTGCGCTGGATACTGTAAAGGGGCAGATTGCAGTCCGCTGGTCCAGGCGCTTTGGCAAAACCCAACTGACCGCAGTCATTCCGTTTGGTGTAACAGCGGAAATTTATGCAGGAGAAGAGCGTGTGGTGTGCGGCTCCGGTACGCATCGGTTTGAATTCTGATCTTCAGGTGACAGATGGCACCTGAAGATGAAAAAATTTTAAATATTTTAAAATTTTTTCATTTATCTATTGCTTTTTTTCACAGAACGTGATATAATAGATTATAATTTGTGACATAGCATGGGAATATGACTGTGTCGGATATATGAGGAATACGAATTCTGGAGGAATATTCATGTTATTAACTGTTTTAGGCGTTATTCTGCTCGTCTTTGCACTGTTTTTAATCGTCGCTGTCCTGATGCAGCATGGCAGAGCAAAGAACATTTCCGGTGCAATTGCCGGCGGTGCGGAAACCTTTTTTGGTAAGACGAAGGGTTCCACCATTGATAAAATGCTCTCGAAAATTACGACCATTGTTACGGTTATTTTTGTAATCATCGTTGTAGTCGTTTACGTCATGCAGGACACTGCTGTCGAAGACTATAAGAAATTTGACGATGCGATCAAGACGCCGGTTGCAGCAGATACAACGCCGGTATCCGGTGCAGATACCGCTGCTGTCACAGACGGCGCAGACACAGATGCCGCAGCAGACACTGCTGCTGATACTACCGCAGCAGGTACTGAGGCAGAATAAAACAAGAATACAATTGAAATACGCTCCAACGCACCGGGGCAAAAAAGCCGCTTGTGACCGCCGTCCGGGCGGCTTTCCGTTTTGAAAAAAGGAGTAAACGATTATTGAATATCAACGAAACCATCAGAGAAGCTTTACTGGATTTTACAGCAGATAAGGGATATAACGCCTGTACTGCAGAAGAATTGGCGGCACAGATTTATGCGCAGCTTGGCGAGCGCTGCGGTATGTGTGAGGAAGAATTTTATCCTGTATGTGAGGAAACCATCACTGCGATGTGTGACGCAAAGGAGCTTGGCAAGTCCGGACGCGGCAATATCGTTTGCGGCGCACAGCTGGGATATGTGATCGGCACTTTTCGCGCCAATGCAAAAGGGTTCGGATTTTTGACGCCGGATACACGATATGCATATTTGTATGAAGAGGATTTGTTTATCGGCAGTGACAGCACAGGCGGCGCTATGAACGGCGATACCGTTATGGTACGGATTACGGAACGCCGTCAGAGTGACCGCCGCTCTTACCGTCACGGCAACGGCAGAAATGACCGGGATGCAAAAAATGCAGAAGCTTCTGTGATTCGTATTATACAACGTGCGATGACCCATGTCATCGGTACATTGTATGCAGAGCCGCCGCATACGAGAAAAGGCGCTCCGCGGTATTATATAGAGCCGGACAATATGAAAATTACCAACACTGTCAATATCCCGGCAAAGGACCTTGCCGGCGCTGCGGTGGGAGACAAGGTCGAGGCTGAGATCATAAAATACCCCAAACCCGATTACCCGGATGCACTGGGGCGTATTTCGTATATATTTGGCGATACCCTCTCCCGTCATGCAAATTATGAGGTGATTTTGCGGGAAAACAGGATTCGCAGTGAATTTTCGCCTGAGGTAATTGGGGAAGCGGAACGCGAGTCTGCAAAGCCGCTGTCACCCGACGGACGGCTTGATCTGCGCGATAAAATCATCTTTACGATAGACTCCGCAGAAGCAAAAGACCTTGATGATGCAATTTCGCTTGAAAAGACAGACGATGGCTGGCTGCTTGGGGTGCATATTGCCGATGTATCGGAATATGTAAAAGAAGGCAGCGCCCTTGATACAGAAGCGTTTTTGCGCGGGACAAGCGTATATTTTGCGGACAAGGTGGTCCCGATGCTGCCGAAGGCGTTGTCCAACGGAAGCTGTTCCTTAAACGGCGGGGAAGACCGTTATGCACTGTCTGCGCTGATTCATCTCGACCAAAAAGGCAATATCACGTCGTGTGAATGCAGAGAATCGCTCATTCATTCCAAAGTGCGCGGTGTGTATGCGGAATTAAATGATATTCTTGCCAAGGGAGAGGCGTCTGCATATTATGAAAAATACCGTATTCTTTTTCCGGAGGTTTATCCGGAAATGGTGCGGCTTTACGAAATTCTCGATCAAAAAAACCGTGCCAAGGGTGCGCTGGAATTGGAAACTGCTGAACCGAAGTTTGTTCTGGATGAGGAAGGGTATCCCATTGATATCATCAAACGGGAACGCGGCCTCTCGGAATGTATGATAGAACAGTTCATGCTGTGTGCCAATGAAGCCGTTGCGTCATGGCTCTATCATATGCATATGCCATGCGTATACCGCGTGCATGAAGAACCGCCTGCCGATAAAATTCAGACATTTTCGGAATTTGCTTACAATCTGAATCTGGATATCAAGCCGTTGAAGAGCAAGCAGCTGCGTCCCATTCACATGCAGACTATTATGAATGAAGCAAAGGAGCGCGGTTTGGATTCCATTTTATCCACGGTGATGCTGCGTTCTCTTTCCAAAGCAAAATACAGCCGCACACAAGGGATTCATTTCGGTCTTGCTACCGAATTTTACTGTCATTTTACCTCTCCCATCCGCAGATATCCGGATCTTTCTGTGCATCGGATTGTAAAAATGGTGCTGCGCGGACAAATGCATGAAGCCAATGCAAAGCGCATGGAAGCTTTCGCGGAAAAATCCGCAGTACAGTCGACCGAATGCGAAATTCGCGCAATGACCGCGGAGCGTGCCATCGAAGACCTTTACAAAGTACTGTATATGCAAAGTCATATCGGCGAGGAATATGAAGGTGTGATTTCTTCTGTGACTTCCTTTGGTTTTTTTGTGGAGCTTGACAATACCTGTGAAGGTTTGGTGCCGATTCAATCATTGGACGGTTACTTTGTATTTCAAGAAAAAAGCTTGTCGCTGAGCTGCGGATTGCAGCAGTACAAGCTTGGACAGCATGTGCGGGTCTCCATTGAAAAAGCCGATGTGATCACAAGAAAAATCGATATGGCACTTGTGGATGACAACGCCAAAGAAAGTAAAAAATCTTCAAAATCTCAGAATTTTTCATATGGTGAAGTTAGATCGTCCCGTCGTCGTTGAGGGAAAATACGATAAACTGCGGCTCTCCTCTGTAATTGATGCGCCGATTATCACAACAAACGGATTCCGCATTTTCAACGATAAAGAAAAACAGGCGCTGATCCGGCGTTTGGCAGCAGATAAGGGTATTTTTGTGTTGACTGATGCAGACGGTGCCGGACTTATCATCCGCAACCTTCTGCGCGGCAGTGTTCCAAAGGAAAAAATCACAAATATTTATATCCCTGCGGTACGCGGCAAGGAAAAGCGCAAGGCAGCCCCATCCAAGGAAGGATTTCTCGGTGTGGAGGGGATTGATGAGGAGACATTAACGAAGCTGTTTGCTCCGTTTGCTGTCGATTCGACGCAGGAAACGGCGTCTGCACAAAACAAGGAAAGAATAAAAAAATCCGATTTTTATGAAGCGGGGCTGTCCGGCGGAGAAGGCAGCGCCGCACGCCGTTTGGCGCTTGCACAGTATTGGAAGCTTCCGCCGTATATGTCGGCAAATGCGCTTTTAGAAGCGGCGAATCTTTTGTATACCAAAGAAGAATTTGAAGCCGCACTTGCCGCGCTGCATCTATGAGGAGCTGCCGCTGGGACGTCCCAATGACAGGGCGATGCCGCACCCACGATTGAATAACAAATGAGGAGACCATTCTAAATCTGGAAATAGGACATGAAGCTGTATCATTTTGCAATTTCTTTATACCGAAAATACCGGGAGATGTTTTGGTATCTTGTGGTTGGTGTTTTGACGACCGCAGTCGACCTTGCCGTATATTATCTTTTAGGCGCATACACGTCGCTTCACTATTCGGTCATCTATTGGATTGGCTGGGCAGCATCGGTATTGTTTGCATTTTTTCCAAACCGTGCTCTCGTCTTTCAAAACCATGAGAAAAAGGGAATGCTGCATCAGTTTTGGGAGTTTGTCTCATCCCGTGTGGCGACGCTCATCATCGGTGAGGTACTGCTCTCTCTGTTGGTTTCCATCTGCCATTTTCCAGATACCCTCATGAAACCGGTGGTACAGGTATTGATTGTAATTTTAAATTATTTTTTATCAAAGCTGTTTGTGTTCCGAAAAAAATGATTTGCAGAAACACCGTAGATATGCTGCTTTTGTGGACCGGAACATGAAATTGGCGCAAAAAGAGCCGTCCATAAACCAAAATGGACAGCTCTCTTTGGTATCCCTCAATCAGTGTCAAACAAATTTGTTTTTTCTGATAGAGGAAATAAGATTATTCACGGCTTCTCTTGGGCATTAAAAGCAGCATGAAAATGACAGCGGCAGCAACGACCAGAATAATGATCAAAACCCAGTTGACTCCGTTTGTGCTGTCAGCAGTTCCGTTGTTTGTTCCAGTTGTTGTACCTGCAGCAGTGCCGTTATTGGTACCTGCACCGGCTGCATTGTCATCCAGCTTTGTACCGCCGGGATTGGCAGCATTGTCAGCGACAGAATTGTTGTTGGCGTTTGTACCGTTGGCATTATCACCGGTCATATGATTGTCATTGGCATTATCATTGACGTTGTGATTGCCATTGGTCGTATTGCCGACAGCAGAATTGTTGTCGCCTGCATTGTCACCAAGAGTGGTGTTATCATTATCTGTGGCATTTCTGTTTCTGGCGGTAGTGTTACCGTTGGTAACACTGTTACCATTAGCAATTGTATTGCCGTTTACATCGTTATTCGCACTGTTGCCGTTTACGCCGCTGCGTGTCGTACTGCGTTGATTGCCGATAGCGTTGCCAACATCACCTACAGCATTACCGACACCTTTGGCCGCATCACCGACCGCATTGCCTACGCCGTTTGCGACGTCACCAATCGCGTTGCCTACACCGTTTGCAACGTCACCCACGGCATTGCCGACGCCTTTTGCAGCATCGTCAACGGCATTGCCGATACCGTTTGTCGCACCGCCAACCGCGTTGCCGACGTTGTCAGCGGCAGTATTAACATGTTCAGCAATGATACCATGAGAACTGTTTGCAAATGTCAGCGAACGGGTGGATGGGAGTGCTTCTATAGAAGCATCCGGCGCCTGTGCGGATACCGAAACGGTGAACAACATAATGCAAACGATGATAAAACCGAATACATCTGCGTGAATATTTTTTCGTTTGTTGTTCTGCATGAATGTGTTCCTTTCGGAAAGGATTGCTCATGAAAACGAAAGGACTTACAGTACATGGAAATGTTTTTCCTGTGATCAAATCTTTTCGCATCTTAAACCTTTCATATCCTTTTAAGATATCAAATGTTTAGCGTGAGTTCGATGATTTTCATGGGGAAAACTTTTTTAAAAAAAGCTTTTCCCCAAACCCCATTCAAAAAACTTTAAACTGGGTGAACAGACTAATATTGTGTTTTTTGTATCTGAAAAGTTTTTGCGGAGGCGCTTTTTTCAAAAAGCATCTCCTCATCGAACTCATGTTGTTTAAAAACCAAAAGCTGTGATCTACATAAGGAAAAATGCCTTTGTTTTTGTGAGCAAATACAGTATCACGCAAAAATACAAACTTCATACGTCCGATCTCGAAGGATTTTACCGGACAACCTGTAAAAATCTGGAAACAGCGATTTCAAATGATTTTATGCAGGATACAAGAATACAGTGTCCAATATACATTGGAAAAAGAAAGGAAGCATCACCAATGGAACTAAAAGAAAAACGATTCCGAAAAAATGACGCCGGATTTATCTGTGCCAACTGCGGTCTGGCAGTGCTTCCGCTTGGGACATCTTCTCGCAATCATTGTCCGCGCTGCCTTTGTTCGCTGCATGTGGACATCAATCCTGGTGACCGTGCAAATCCGTGCAAAGGAATTCTCCGACCGATTTCAGCGCTGCCGGATGCGAAAAAGGGATATATTATCATTCAGCGTTGTGAAAAGTGCGGAGAAGTGCGCCGCAACAAAGCGGCATACGATGCAAAAGTACAGCCGGACGACATGAAGCTGATTATCGCACTCACGGCAAATCACAGATAAAGAAAAGGGTAAGTGTGCCAATATCCCTTGTGAAGGTTTCAGGGATACTGTGTACCTTACCCTTGGTTAATTTTGGTACGATTGCGATTGATTTTTTACCGTGCGGCGGCGGCTTCTTCAAAGAGGTCGGAGGTCGGAATCAAAAGTACCTTTGTTTCACTTGGAACGATTTCTGTATTTTCCGGCAGATGGTTGCAGCGGCAAAGGGTTTCCTTGGTCACGCGGTAATGCTTTGCGATGTCCCAGAGGGATTCTTCTGCCTGCGGATAACAGAGTACAACGGAATATGCGGGGGGTGCGATTTTCTTTGCTTCTCCCGGAACTGTGATATCATGCGGCAGGGTCAGCGCTTCACGGCGTGCGACGGATAAGAAGACTTGCAGCTCTGCTTCGCAGGAGAACGATTTCTGATCTTGGTCCGGACGTGCAGTACAGGAGAGAACTTTGCACTCGTTGATGGTCAAAACTGCATTGTCTGAGCTGCAGGCAGTATTCTGATCAAAGCTTCCGTCTGTTTCCCAGCGCAGGGGAATGGAACCGGTTATCGGCAGATATTTTTGGTCGTCGGTTTTGGCAATGGCGCTGATTTCCATATTTCCGGTCAGAACCAGCCGTCCGTCGGTGCATTCGGTATGATCCAACGTCGGTGCCATGACGACATCTGTGATTTCTGTGACAGTTTCACCTGCTTCTGCTTTGATTGTGCCGGCAGCAGAAAAGTTTCCTGTGGTCATGCGTACAGGAAGAAACGATTGTACATCTTCTCCTGTGATGCGGACGTCATAGGACGGTAAAAATGCATCGGTGATGACAGCAGCCTCCGTGTCCATGGCACAGACCACGGAACATTCAGCGGAGAAATCAACACCTAAATTGCGCCCTTCCTCTGTAATGCTTGGAATGACAGACGTTACGGTGAGATCCGGCTCACAGCGGAAGGCGTCTGAAAGACCGCTGCACTCCAGTGTTTCCGAGAAGGGGATGCGCCGTTTGAGTGTATGGTAGGAAATGGCGTCGTCATTGCCGCTTCCGTCAAGGAAGGAACAAAAGGCTTCAATCAGGTATTCCCCTTTGCAGACGACACAGTGATCACCGCCGCGCGCTTCCGATATGACAGGTGTCACACGGCAGGTGAGTACCTCCTGAATGGACTGATTTCCCGTAGGCAGGTCTTCTGCGTATCGCAGATCGTCGGTGGAAGCACAAAGCAGCATGCAGGTGGGATGGGTAACGGTATGCGTGCACAGGGGTTCCTCTCCGGTCAGCGCCAAGGAGGAGATATCAGGTCGGATGCTGCGTTCGGTTAGGGCACGGACAGATGAACGAAGCTTACAGCGCAGGGTGCATTTTCTTGGTCCCTGAAGACGGCAGGATGCATTTTCTGTATTCTGTTTGACGGTAATTACGGTGTTCTCATCAAGACCTGCGATGGCGATGTTCTGTGAAAAGGGGAGAGACGCGGAAAAGCAGTGTATGGAATTATCGTCCGCCATGTATAAAAATGACGCATTGACATTTCCTTCCATTTCCAGCCGGTCGCCGTTTAAATAGCGGCTGGTCACATGCGGCTCTGCCATCACGCGCAGGACTTTGCGGACATCCGGCAGATAATCCGGAAGGGAAAAATCCCCCTGCGCTTCTGTGTTGTGTGTGCCATTGTATAAAAGCGTGCAAATTTGTTCACTGGATGTATATTGGTTTTCCATTTTACAAAATCCTCCTGTTTTCCGATTCTGGTTTGGTATCTGTATTACGATATGTGGATTTCTGCGGTTTTATGATTTTGACGGCTTCTTTTTTCTCGTCAGAGATGTTTTTTTAATTTGTTCAATGCAGCTTTTTCAATACGTGAGATGTAGGAGCGTGAAATGCCAAGCTTTTCCGCACAAACACGCTGTGTCACGGCAGGTGTGCGTCCAAGTCCGTACCGCATGACAAGAATCTCTCTCTCCCGGTCGTCAAGTACGGTTCCAACCAACTGACGCAGCTTATCGGCACGCATTTTCTGCGCCAGATCATCGGCGATGGTATCGTCCTCTGCAATGATATCCATATAGGTCAGGGGATTGCCGTCTTTGTCAGTGTCGATGGTTTCCTGGATAGAGACTTCAGCGCCGTGTTTTTTCTGAGAACGGAAATGCATGAGAATTTCATTTTGCAGGCACCGTGCGGCGTAAGTGGCAAACCTTGTGCCGTTATCCGGATTAAAGGTATCTACCGCTTTGATCAGACCAACTGTGCCAATGGAGATTAAGTCATCCTGGTTTTTCGCTGATGGGTAATATTTACGGACGATGTGTGTGACAAGCCTTAAATTATGACAGATCAGCGTTTCCCGTGCTTTCTCAGAGCCGTTTTTCATTTCTTTGAATAAGGATAGTTCCTGCGTTTGGGATAGCGGTTCCGGAAAGGACTGCACATTGTCTACTTGAAGAAAAGCAAACAGTGCGTTTGACAAAAGCATCATCAAAGCAGAGCCAAACATAAGCTTCCTCCTATTCTATGCAGCATTCATTGTATGAAGCAAAGTGTTTTGATATGACAAAAGATACATGATAAACACCTTGATACCTCTTTCATGTTGAAGAAAATTACTGATAAAATCGTAATTTTCGCCGTCTTTGGTCTGATGCGTAAATCGGTCTGATGGAATTTCTGTGAAATTTTTCTTTTGTGTATTGATTTTCACACGGAATTATGATATGATATTGAAAACGGTTGGGAGTGATTTATGTATGGATTCTCATGAATTTGGAATTATGACGGAAGCGCCGCAAAAAAATCAGCGGTTTGATCTGTATGAGCCGGAGAAATATCATGTGATTGCAGTCGACGATGATATCCTGTTTCCTTTTATGCAGGACTTTATGATTCTGCCGTGTTTTGCCCATACCCTTGCACAGCCGTTTGAAGGGCTTGTTTATTGCGGCATTACATTGATTCCTCCAACCGCAGTGCGGGAAATGGTGTGGATGGTATCGCCGCATCCGAAGTTGGCGCAATTGACAGCCTTGCTGAAACGTGCGGTCAAAGAAAATAAGTACGTGATTCATTTTGGTATATAGTTTAACGTGAGTTCGATGAATTTCATGGAAAAACTTTTATGCTAAAAGTTTTTGCGGTGGAGTTTGAGGAGGTGCTTTTTTCAAAAAGCATCTCCTCATCAAACTCATACTTAATATATTGTTTGTGTGGATTTCGTGGGAGAAAGAGGAATGGGTTCAATACGGAAAACATACTGTGTCGATTTCGGAGATAGGATAAAGATACCTGATTTCTGCGCACTTTGAGCGGATGTCTTGACTTTATATCTGAAATGTGGTACAATATATACTGCATGAATGAGATAATTGAAAAAAATAGAGGATTCCAGGTTTTGTGGTTTTCGCTGTTTGAAAGGCAATGGTGTTCGCCTGCGGGCGCGCCACAATTCCACAATGAAAGGAGATAACTTTCACTTTCGTGAAAGTTATGGTCATAAAAATGATTGATTTGAAAGGACGCAGTGCACGGCTTTTGCTGGTATATCCGGATTATACCGACCGAGATTGTTCCAAAAAAGTTTCCGGCGGCAATTATATGGAAGGTCTTGCTTCCATTTCTGCCGTACTCAAACAAGGCGGACACGACTGCCGACTGCTTCACTTGCTATATCTGCATACAGAAGAAGAATTCAAACAGAAACTGTCTAACATGTGGGATGAGGTCGGCGGATTCGATGTCATCGGCTTTTCTGTGCGTACTACGGCATTTCCGGATGCACAGACCTATATCAAGTGGACAAAAGAAATTTATCCGGATTCCTTTGTGCTCTGCGGAGGATATCATCCAACGCTGGTGCCGGATGAAGTGCTTGCAGCAGACGGTGTAGACTGTGTGTGTGTGGGTGACGGCGAATACGCTGAGCTTGAGCTGTGCGATAAGATGCGCGACGGGCAGGATTATTATGATGTGGAAAGCCTGTATTTCAAAATGCCGGACGGTACGTTCAAGCATAATCCCATTCGTCCGCTGTTCTCTGATCTCGATCAGCTGCCGATTCCGGATTTTGATCTGTTTGATTACGATAATTTGGAGTCTTCTAAGGTAGGAACTGCGATTGTCGTTGTTTCACGCGGCTGCTTCTATAACTGTACCTACTGCGGCAACGGGAATTTCCGTAAGGTTTATCCCAATAAAAAGATTTACGCGCGGTTCCGTTCACCGGAAAATGCGATGCTGTATTTAAAAACGCTGCTTGCAAAGCATCCGTATATCAAGTTTATCAATTTCCGTGATGCAATTTTTAATATGTTCCCGGATTGGTTTGATACGTTTATTGATATGTACCGCCGTGAAATTGGTCTTCCGTGTACCGGTAATATCCGTTTTGATATTCTGACGGAAGAGACAGTGAAGAAGATGAAGGAGTCCGGATTCTATACGATTGATATGGGACTGGAATCCGGAGATCAGGAGATGCGCTTTAAGTATCTGCGGCGGTATCAGACCGACGAAATGATCATTCGCTGCTCTAACTGGTTCCACAAGTACGGTATCGCACAGCTGACCTATAATATCATCGGTCTGCCGCATGAAGACATTCACAAGGCCTTGAAGACCATCAAGCTCAATGCGCGAATCAAGTCCGACCGTGTCATTCCGAATATCTTCTATCCGTATGAAGGCACCGCACTTTACGATATTTCCAAGGAAGCGGGATTCATTCCGGAAGGGGATTTTACGCAGCGGCGCGTTCCGCTGATACAGCCGCAGTTCCCTGAGGAACAGGTACTGTTTGTGGAAGGATACTTTATGCACTTTGTCAAGCGGTATAAGAGGGCATTTGCGATGCCGCGCTGGATTGGTGTTCCGTATGAGAAATGGCTTGATCAGCGTGTGACAGGCAAGCATGTACCGTACAAACAACTGGTCTGGATGCATGACCGATATGCTTCTATGCGCAACCATATGAAGGATTTTCTTGTAAACCATATGCCGAAGTTGTATATGAAGCTGCGTGTATTGAAGCATCGGAAAAAAGCGGATAAATCTATAAAATAAACGAGAGGGAAGCGTTATGGCAGTAAAATACAGAATTGATAGGGCGCTGTGCGTCAGCTGTGGTACCTGTGATATGGAATGCCGTTTTGGTGCGATTCAAATAAGCGATCAGGGGAAATTCTCAATTGATACAGAAACGTGCCGCGGGTGCGGATTGTGTGCTGCTTCCTGTCCTGTGGATGCGGTTTTAAAGGGATAAGATAAAAATCCGGAAAATCGTATAAAAAAGTTTAATAAAGGTATTGACAAATTTCTGTTTTTAGTATAAAATATAACATAGATACGATGTCCCCTTTCTTAATTTTTTTTATTAGAAATTGTATATGAAAAATAATCATGAGGTATCAATAAATGGATGATGAGATTTTTGAAGAGCAGGATATCTACACGCTGACAGATGAAGACGGAAACGAAAATCAATTTGAATTGCTTGCATCCACAGAGGTAGATGGCGTTGTTTACCTTGCTCTGGAACCGCTGGATGACAATCCAGACGATTCCTATGTCATTTTAAAGCTGGAACGCGATGAAAACGATGAAGAGGTTCTTGTCACCATTGACGATGAAGATGAATTCGACCGCATCGCCGATCTGTTTGAAGATGAATTTATGACGCTCGAATATCCGGACGATTCTGCGGAAACGCAAAAGAAAAAGAAATAATTTTTTGGGAGCAAGTGTTTTGATGCAGGAATCCTGATTGCTGCATGGAAACGGTGAATCTTATGTAAATGTGCCTGCTCGGTGCGTGATACAGTATTTTAATGAACCCACAATTATAACCATAGCGACCGGACTTCTCCGGCGGGAATGCAGGCCTCCGATGCAATTCTGTCATACGATGCCATTGCTTGCATGTTATGCCGTTTTGCAGACGATGTTGGTTGTCACAAAACCGGAGAGAGGAATGCTAGACCTTGCATGTCAAGGGTTTATAATTAGTACTGTACACGGCCGCAGCGGGTTTTCTTTATTTTTATCATATTTTCAGTTTTTTTATCATATGCAGATACTGGTATCTGAAATCCACTAAAAGAGAGACAGCGATGAAGAACATATATCAAAACTTAATATTAGGTCTGACGATTTTATCTGTACTGCTGTTGTTTGTCATGCCGATTTCCGCAGACATCGGAAATGCGTTTGATGACGACTGGGGCGGCGGATTTGATTTTGGCAATGAGTATGATGACGGCTGGGATAACGACTACGACAACGATTATGGCAATGACTGGGGAAATGACAGCAATTGGAGCGAAAGGAATGCGTATAACTCCTATTCCGATGACGATTGGGACGATTCCGGATTTCTTTCGTATTCGCTGATTCCTGCACTGATCATTGTTGTCTTTGTGGTCATATTGATTAGTAAGAAAAAGAATCTTGGACAAAAGACAGGTTCTTCTGTCGGCGGCATGCGGCAGCAGGGAAATCCCAACCGACCGAACCTTTACAATGAAACTGTGATGAATGAAGACACTGTGATTGCAAAAATCAAAGAAAATGATCCGGAATTTTCAGCAGCAGATTTCAAGGCATATGTCGAGGACTGCTATCTCAAGCTGACCGAAGCCTGGGAAGCGCGGGATTGGGCGATTGCGCGTAATTTTGAATCCGATCAGCTGTTCCAGATTCACCGCAGACAGCTGGAGGAATACATTGAACAGAAAAAGACGAACCATATGGACGGTCAATGTGTGCTTTCAAAGATTCTGACAAAATATGAAAATGACGGAAAGACCGAAACGGTGGTTGTCAAGCTGAACGCAACACTGCTGAATTATGTGACAGACGATGCGACAGGCACCTTGTTGTCCGGTTCCAAAACGCAGCGCTTCAACCGTTTCTACCGCTTGGAGTTCATCCGGACTGCCGGAACAAAGACAGCAGTCGACCGTGGATTGACCTCTCATGAATGTCCGTGCTGCGGCGCTCCCTTGAATTTGAATGCAACCGGGCGCTGTGAATACTGCCAGAATGTCATTACCTCCGGGGATTATACATGGGTGCTGAACGCATACGGGCGCTGGAACTGACGTTATAAAGAAATAAAAAAGTAGAAAGGGTCTGCTGCAAGCTGGAAGCTTGCAGCAGACCCAATTTTTTAGGTTGTTCCGGTTCAAATGGATTTATTTACACAGTTTAAAGTTTTTTGAATGGGGTTTGGGGAAAATCTTTTTTTCAAAAAAGTTTTCCCCATGAATGTTGTATTACCATCCAAACTTGTCGTAATGCGGTTCGATGATCTGTTTATTGTAATCGTTGCCGCCGGGGAAGTTGGCGCTCTTGAGAATACCGGGCGTCAGACCCTTTTCCAGCATCTTTTCTACAACGACGGACGTGATGTTCCACATGATGTAATCGGATGCAATACCGGATGCTGCTGCAAAGCGTGCTTCGATGCCTTCCACTTCCAGCATCGCTTCTGCGGCAGGCGCACAGTTATCGATAGCCAGTGTGACGAATTCATAAAGCTTTTTGTCGGACGGGTGGACAGGATCAACCTGACGCGCATATTCCATACTGGTAAATGCAATGACGGTAACACCGCGTTCCATTGCTTCCCATGCAAGGTCTACCACAGCTGCGGTTCTGCCGGAAACGGAGGAGACAAACAGAACGTCTCCCTTCTTCAGGCTGTCCATATGCTCTTCTTTTTTGAATTTTTTATAGAAGATCGGTCCGCCGCCGCGGTAAATCGAGTCCATCTCAATCGAGTGGCAGATATCATTCAAGTAGATTTTCCCGCCGTTTGCAACTGCATCGGCGATCATTCCACCTGCTTTGATAATGGTTTCGGTCTGTGTGTCGCGTACCTTTTGAAACAGGTCGTCGACAGCCTTTTGATAACGTTTCATGAGTTCCATTGGTTTGTATCTCCTTTATGGATATAATTGAATTTAACGGTCGATGATTTTTTTTGCAGGCGGTGCATCCGCTTTGACAGTGGGAATGATCTTTTGCGGATTGTGATATCGGTACAGGTCTGAGGAGACTGTAAACGCATGCTTTTGATACTGTTCTGTGAAACGCGCATGATCGGATGCATCGAATGTTCCGTGTACGGAATAATAATGGCCGATGACAGCGCCGACAATCGGTTCAAAAGTAGGGATGTGCAGATTTCCGTCCAGCCCAGCCTCTGCAAGGGTATCGCGGAAGGTGTGGAACAAAAGGGGATGCGAGCGCCAGACGCTTCCGGAGATGGTGACAGGCAGAGAACGCGGCAGACGGTTTTTTCTGACCAACGCGACAAGCTGCGACCCGATCAGATATCCTGCACGCTCTAAAATCTGCAAAGCGGCGGTATCGCCGGACAGCGCCGCCTGTGACACAAGCGGTGCACAGGAAGCGACATACGCGGTTGGAGAGATTTGATCCTGCGTATAAAGACGGAAGACAGAACGACCGAAGGTTTCTCTGGTTCCGCCGAGCTTTTCTGCCAAGAGATCGGTTAAAACAGTCTTTGTACCGCGTTCCTCATCGTCTTCAATGGCGGCATTGAACGCGGCACGACCGATCCAATAGCCCGATCCGGCGTCGGAAACGGCGGCGCCGTAACCGCCTGTCGCAAAGTATGCATTCTGGTACCGTGCAAACATGGTAGCGCCGGTACCGGACAGTGCAAGCAAGCCGTCACCGAACAGCTCCGCTGCGTGCAGTCCCAGTTCCAATTCCCCACAGGTTGCCACTTGCTCAACAGGACAGATTTGTTTGATATACTGCACAAGTCCGCCGTCCGGAATCCCTGTAATCCATCCGATGTTCTTACCGCGGATTCCCATTTCATCGATCAGATTGTCGATGTTGCGCTGTACCATATCAGGCGGTGTGGTGTTGGAACGCAGGCTGCCTGTGCGGTGTGACGAGATCATATTGAAATCCTCGTCATACAGCAAGGCAATGACCTTTGATCCCCCTGCGTCCAGCGCGATGTGAAACAGATTGGATGCCATATAGCAGCGTTTCCTCACATATAAAAAATATTATCCTTGTATTCTTTGAAAATGCGGGCATTGTGCTCGTCGCCGCCATCGATGTTGGCGCTCATAAAGACGGGCGGTACGATGCCGTCTGCAATCATCTGCTCCACAGCTTCAATGACGATTGCATTCAGAATGGCGGTGCCGACAGCGGTCGAGGTCGGACCGATTTTTTCTTCAAGTCCGTCCAGCTTGACGGCAGCATCGCCGGTTTCACCGCAGTTGTCGATGACAACGTCGCATACTTCATATAGATGCTTTCCGCTTGGATGACGGGAGGTTACAGCACGGGAGTATTCCATGTTTGTAATACAAATGGTATGAACACCCATCGCTCCAGCTTCTATTGCCATTTCTACCGGAACGGTATTGCGTCCGGAAACGGAGTGCAAGAGCAGAACATCACCTTCGCCGACATGATTTTGTGTCAGAATGGTTTTGCCAAGACCGGGTATGCGCTCAAGTGAACTGGTCATGGTAATCGGTCTTGTGTTGAGCATAAATCCGGGAAAGAAAATCGGATTGATGACGGCAAGTCCTCCGGTACGGTAGAAAACCTCCTCTGCAAGAATGCCTGCATGGGAGCAGCCGAATACGAAAACGTTCTTTTTCGCTTCGATGGCTGCTGCAATCAAGCTTTTTGCTTCCATAATGGATGTGTTTTGGGTTTCCCATGCACGCTTGATTGTCTCTGTAACAATTTGAATATAGTCGCTGCCTCTCATGGTTATTACCTTAACTTCGTGTAAACGAAATTTTCCTTTCTTGATAGGAATGCTTGCATTCCGTGGGAATCTGTGACGCGCCCGCACGCGGTTATACCGCAGGCGGACATCGCTGTTTTCCATGCAAAAAATCAGTATACATTATCATACCATACTTTTTTTCATCTGACAAGATGTTTTTTCATTTTTCTTGCAAGAATTTTTAGCGTACTTGTTTTTTTACAGAAATCGCTTGCATTTCACTGCAATTTATGGTAAAATACTCCTATCTTAAATTTTCTTTCTGCATGTGCGATAAGCACTTGCGATACGCACATGCGATACGCACATGCGTATTGCACCGTATGTGTACACTGTACACAGCGCTGTGTCAGCGCGTTGCGTCAGAAAGAAAACAGCCAATCAAAGGAGTCTGTTCCATGAAAAATACCCGTGTGACATTATTTACCGCAGGACTGCTGTTTGCCGCACTTCTGCTTGCTTCCTGTCATGATGACAGTACCGTACAAGATGGTTCCCTCAATATTGGTACTGGTACCATTGAGACGGTAACCGCCGCAGAAACTTCTGCCGAAACGCAAAGGACCGTTGTGCCGGAACCGTTATTTTATCTTGATTTTTCCAATGCCGAAGCAAATTTCGGATTCGCATTTGAAAACGATATGACACATGCTTTTTCAGAAAAGGGGGTTACGTTTACTGCGACTGGAGGGGACCCCTATATTCATCTCCAGTGTCCGGAGGGAAACACGAAAGCGCTTGCCTATGCGGTGATTGTCTATCAGACTGATCTTTCCTCTGATATCCGCGGTGAATTTTATGCAAGCCGTGCGGACGGTGTCAACATGGGGGAAAATGGTTCCCATGTTGAATTTTTCTGGGGAGAGGACACCCATGCGGACGGGGAATTTTTGGTGCAGACAGTTCCGTTGGATGCCTGGTCTGATGACGATACCGCACTGACCGGATTCCGTCTTGACCCGATGGCAGGCGATATCACCGCCGGCGACAGCGTTACCATTCGTGCACTGGCGATTGTTTCTACAGAAGCAGAAGCAAATGCATTTACCGTGGAAGCCTATGAAGCACATTTGAGAGAACAGCTTGCTGTCGCAGAAGCGGAAGAAGCAGCAAGACTGGAAGCCTTAAAGCATGCGTTTGCACAGCCGGAGTACAGGGAAATTGATATTTCTGCACGTGACAATACGCCTGGAACGCTTTCCATGACGCCAGCCGACGACGGCAGAAATATGATCATTTCGTATCAGCTTGACGGAGAAACGCGGTCCTACACCGTTCCAAACCAAAATCAATATTTGTCCGGTCCGTTTGCGGGGACGGATGACCTTGGCAGATCGCTTTATACACAGGACGACGAGGTACAGCTTTACGCATCTCTTGATGAAATGCATCCGGTAGATGTCTGGGGCAATCATGGAGAGCACGCGGTTGGTTTGTTCTATTTTTTGTGGATGGGAGAACACGGAGATCAGGGAATCCGCAATATGACGGAAATCCTTGCCAAAGAAGGATCGGATTCACCGGATTTTGAGGATTGGGGGCCTGTCGGTTCCTGGCACTACTTTGCGGAACCGCTGTACGGCTACTATTATTCATCCGATGAATGGGTTGTCCGCAAGCATATGGAGCTGCTTTCCAATGCCAGTGTCGACTTTTTGTATTTTGATGTAACAAATGGCTTTGCGTATATTGAAAACGCAAAGCTTGTCATGCGCGTCTGCCATGAAATGAACGAGCAGGGGTATGATGCGCCGCAGGTGGTCTTCTATACGCACAGCAACGCGAAAGCGGTGGTGCAGCTTGTATATGATGAAATTTATGCGCAGAACCTATATCCGGATACATGGTTCTGCATGGATGGAAAACCGCTGATCATTGCACCTCAGTCTTCCAATATTGATGATTTCTTCTCCATTCGTCAGGATCAGTGGCCGAACGAAGATACCAAAAAGAACAGCTGGCCGTGGATGGATTTTACGTTAAAGCAGCGTATCTTTAAGAACAGGGAAAATGTCGGCGATACCATTTCCGTTTCCGTTGCACAGCATGCCGGAACGGTCTGCTTCTCCGATTCTGCGATTTACGGTGACAGAACCAACCGCGGACGCAGCTATCTGCCGTATTATGAGGGAACCTCTTATCGCGGAACCAACGACATGCTTGATGATACTTCCTATTTGTACGGTTATAATTTCGGTGCGCAGTTTGCACGTGCTATCAGAGAGAATGTAAAATATGTGCTTGTGACCGGATGGAACGAATGGGTAGCACAGCGGCAGGACCCGAATCTTGGCGGCCGAAACAATCAAGTGGTCTTTGTCGATACCAGCAGCATCGAGTATTCCCGCGACATTGAAATGACGCGCGGCTATTATTTTGATAACTATTATATGCAGATGATCTCCAATATTCAGGCATTGAAGGGAGCCGTCCCGGATATGGTGCAGGATATGCGAAAAACCATCAATATCACAGGGGATTTTGACCAGTGGGATGATGTGGCGGTCACCTACACAGATGCAAAAGGGGACGCTGCAAACCGCGATCATATGGGATTTGGACAAACGCAGTATACAGATCGGTCCGGGCGGAACGATATTGTCCGGGCAAAGGTAACCGCCGACAATGAAAACGTTTATTTCTATGTGCAGACTGCCGAAAACATTACCGCCTATGACAATCAATCGGCATGGATGCAGCTTTTCCTGAATGTGGATGGAGAAGAAACGGGATGGTACGGCTATGACTATCTGATCGGCGATACGGTCAAGGACGATTTGACGCTGACTGTTGTCCGCTTTACCGGTGACAAGCGAGATCAGACGGAAGCGGCGGGAGAGGTTTCCATGCATGTCAAGGACAATGAAATGATGGTGGAAATTCCGCTCTCTATGCTGGGTATTCCGAATTATAAGGAGATTGTGCTTGAGTTCAAGTGGGCAGACAGCATGAATGTCATAGATGAAATGGAAGATTTCTACAGCGAAGGGGATGCAGCGCCTCTGGGGCGGCTGAACTGGGTTTATAGAAATACCAAGTAAAAAGTTGGAAGAATAACAGACAGGCGCTGTCCCAAAAGGCGGCGCCTGTCTGATTGTATGATTTTAAAGGCAGTTTAACAATATATTTGCGGTATATTTGAACGTTTTATTCGGGTGTGACCGTGTCTTTGACGCGCTTCATGGTAACCGATTCCTCATTGCCGTTTTCATTCGCGGTCAAATGGATTTGATTTCCGTGGACCTCCATTTCCGCATAGGTTCCGGCTTCTATTTCACCGTCGGGATAGACAATATTGAACATTACACAGGTAACACCGTCATAAGAATAGGAAAAGGCGAACTGTTCCTCCTCTAATATCACTTTTTTTCCTGTTCCGTCTTCGTAAAAATAAAAAAAGCAGTCGTTCATATCAGTCAAGGGCTGACCGTTGATGATGCATTCCGTGATTTTCCATGTGCCGACAATGCTGCCGTCTCCAGAGCAGGCGAGAAGGAAAAGGATATACGGCAGCAGAAGCATCATGCAGATACAAACTGCAAAGGTTTTCTTTTTCATACAGTGTTCCTTTCTTTTTCCTCATAAACTGGGTGTAACCATTGTTTTTGACATATAACTAAAAGTAAGATGTCCCCCGCCTCTATAGGCGGCGGGAGCCACTTACTTTTTCCGGTGGTGGTACAATCCACCACCGGAACGCTTGGGTGGCGGGGCGTTGCCCCTTATTGAAAATAGAACTTTATTTTATTATAACACAGGGCAGAGGATAAAGTAAAGATGTTTTTTGAAAAAATTTGGAAAATCTATTGATTTTTTTGAAAAGATATGGTATAATAAATGACAGTACAGAATGCTTCTGCAAGATGTACAAATGAGATCAGCCGGTGTGTTGGAATTGGTAGACGAGGAGGACTCAAAATCCTCAGCCAGCAATGACGTGCGGGTTCGAGCCCCGCCACCGGCACCAAAAGCACCGTAAGGTGCTTTTTTTTACGAAATTACAAAGATTATATTATCATGTCGGAGTTTTCTATGTCAAGCTATGATAAAATGCGTTCCGGTGAAATCTATATTTCTACGGATGATTCTTTACTTGCTGTGCAGGCACAGTGTCTGGAATATCAGTACGATTACAATTTAACAAGACCCAGTGAAGCAGAAAAGCGTACCGCACTCCTGAAAAAGATGTTTGCGGAGATTGGTGAAGGATGCTACATTGAACCGCCGCTGCATGCAAATTGGGCAGGGAAGCACGTTCATTTCGGAAAAAATGTCTATGCAAATTTCAATCTGACATTGGTCGATGACAATGATATTTATATTGGTGATAATACCATGCTCGGTCCTAACGTGGTCATTTCCGCTGCCGGACATCCGGTGGAACCGGAGCTGCGCTCGCGCGGTGCACAGTTCAATATTCCTGTGCATATTGGAAAGAACTGCTGGCTGGGGGCAGGCGTAATTGTCCTGCCGGGAATCACCATTGGAGATAATACCGTGGTCGGTGCAGGCAGTGTCGTGACAAAAGATCTTCCGGCAAATGTGGTTGCGGTTGGCAATCCGTGCAGAATCCTGCGTGAAATCGGGGAGCATGATAAAGAATTCTACTACAAAAACCGCAGGATTGCGGACTGTCATCTCGACGGATTATCTTAATTTACATTTTATTTACATGTTTTTCTGAAAATTATGGTATACTAATTCTTGCCGCATAATGGAACGGTTTCTTACAATTGATTCCAAAGGAACCCCTGTTTTGCAAAACAATCAGAAAGGAAAACCCGCATTTTCATGAGCACTCCATATCAGCACCGCAGAAAAAAAGATCGCGGCGCGGTCTTGATTATATTGATATCGACGGTCTGTATGATCATGCTGCTGGCACTGTTTTTCACTTCCGCTATGAGGAAGGATTCCCCGGATACAGAACCCGAAGGACGGGGAAACGAGACTGATGCCGTTGATGTTATTTCTAAGCCGAAGCCTGACGATAATGTCACAGCGAATATAAATACCATCGGCAGTACAGAACAGCAAACAACAGCAGAACAAACGCAGCCAACGCCGGAAACCACTGCACCGGATACCAAAACACCATCAGGAAATTCTGGAGAGAACAGCACCGGTCCGGCAAGCTATACGCCGGAGCTTCTCGAAAAAACAGCGCTTGCAGAAGGAACTGCGCCTGAAGATTATGTCGATCAGCTTGTTTTTTATGGGGATTCGACCACATATGGCATGAAGGCATATAAGGTGTTTGGTTCACGCGATACGAAGCAGGTTTGGACACCCACCAGCGGAACCCTTGCGTTATACCGTGCAGTCACCGATTTGGTATATGACCCAAACTCCGATACAGAAAAATCACTCGCAGATATTTGTACGGATAATAAGCCGGAATATTTGATTGTGACGCTTGGTGTCAACGGCGTTTCAACGATGGATAAAGACTATTTTAAAACAGAGTACCAGAAGGTCATTGATATCATTCAAGAGTCCTCTCCCGATACGCACTTGATTTTACAGTCCATTTATCCGGTTGCGCGTTCCTACCAAAAGCAAAGCGCGATCAACAATACGAAAATCCAGGCGGCAAACGAATGGATTGTGGAGCTTGCCGCAGACAACGGTCTTCCATATCTGAATACCTATTCCGCATTGATCGGGGAAGACGGTTATCTGCCGGAAACTTATCAAAATGGGGATGGGATGCACTTCAATGAGACTGGATTTGCCGCGATTATGGATTATGTTGAATCTCACCCATATCTTGATTGAAAATAACAGCTGTTTATAAATAAAATATTGTTTTAAAAAGGAACTTCAGATTATGAAAAATACAGTTTTGAAAAAAAGAATCGCAGCACTTGCGCTGTGCCTGCTTTGTTTTTCCAATACCGCGCTGATGACAGCTTGCCAGAAAGGCGGAGATGCAAACAAAGACAGCGCTGTCACAGATGAAAATAAAACACCTGCAACACTGGAAAGCGTTTATGAAGCAGTTTCAGCGGCAATTCCCAATGCTGATACCTTGATTGACGCGCAGGAAAGCTATCTTTCCGGATTTTTCGGCGGCGCAGTACCAGACGATTTTGCATCTTATAAAATTGTCATGCAGTCCATGTCTACGTCCATTGACAATGTTGGCATCTTTGAAGCGAAAACAGCAGGGGATGTCAAGAAGATTGAGGAAATGGTGGACACCTACCTTGATTTTTATGAAAACGATGTTTGGGATGATACCTATCTGGAAGATGAATTTCCCAAGCTGAAAAACGCACAGCGTGTCACAAGCGGCAATTTTGTCATGTATGTCATTCTCGACGATGATGCACGTGCAGCGGCAATCACCGCATTTGAGAACGCAACAAAATAATAAACGCTATTTAAAAAGGCACCGATTGTACATCGGCGCTTTTTTATGCAAGAAGGAATACTCCGTATTATATGTTGAAGACACCGAAGTTTTCCCTGAACGAGGAACAAAAACAATTTTATAAAATGGCAGCATCCCTCACACTGCCGATTGCGGTGCAGAATTTAATGGATACCGCTGTATCCGGCGCGGATGTACTGATGCTGAACTTTGTAGGGCAGTCCTCTATCTCCGCTGCATCGCTTGCAGGACAGGTGCAGTTTGTACTGAATATGATTTTCTATGGGCTTTCCTCCGGAACTGCCGTTTTATGTGCACAGTACTGGGGAAAGGGAGATCGCCGTACCATTGAAAAAATCATGGGGATATCTCTTCGGATATCCGTATGCATCTCGTTTCTGTTCACACTGGCGGCATTGATCATTCCAGAGCAGATCATGACCATATTTACAAACGACCGCGAAATCATTGCGCTTGGTGCGGAATATCTGCGTGCGGTTGCCCCTGGTTACGTATTTTCCGGATTTGCGACAATGTATCTGTGTGTCATGCGCTCGGTAGAGCGCGTCGCAGTTTCGGCGGCAGTTCATTCGACCGCAGTCTTCTGCAATATCGCCTTAAATGCCTGCTTTATCTTTGGGGTAGGCTTCTTTCCAAAGCTCGGCATTGCGGGTGTCGCATATGCGACCTCCATTACCCGTGCACTGGAAATGATATACTGTATTTTAGATGCGGCGGTATTTTGCCGTGTGATCCGCTTCAAGGTGGGAGACCTCTTTGCGCGCAGAAAGATTTTAATGCATGATTTTATCCGGTTTTCTGTACCTGCTATGGCAAACGATATGGTGTGGGGACTTGCATTTTCCATGTACTCGGTCATTTTGGGGCATATCAGCTCCGACATTGTCGCTGCCAATTCCATTACTACCGTAGTGCGTTCGCTTGGTACTGTGGTATGCTTTGGCGTTTCAAGCGCGGGAGGGATTATCCTTGGAAAAGCCATGGGGGACAATCAGCTTGAGCGGGCGGATTTGTACGCCAAGCGGCTTTTCAGGCTGTCGATTCTTACCGCAGTTGTCGGCGGCAGCGTTGTGCTGCTCGTTCGTCCGCTGCTTTTGTCCTGGATGAATCTGACAGAGGTCGTGCACGGATACTTAAGCGTTATGCTGCTGATTACCGCTTATTACATCATGGGACAGTCGATCAATACGATGCTGGTCTGCGGTGTCTTCCGTTCTGGTGGGGATGTGCGGTTCGGTTTGAAAATGGACATTGTCGCCATGTGGATTTACGCAGTTCCGGTTGGACTGCTTGCCGCATTTGTCCTGAAGCTTCCGCCGCTGTGGGTGTATTTTATCCTGTGTCTTGACGAATTTGTGAAAATGCCTGTTGTCATCCTGCATTATCGGACCAAAAAGTGGCTGAAAAATATTACGCGGTCAGAACTGGATTGATCAAATCCATGAGTTCGCGTAAAATCCATGAATTTGTAAATCCGGGGATTTGTAAATCCGTTTAATCGTCGTCTTCCAGTGTTGGAAGCGGTCCTTCCAAAAGCGGCTTCTGATGCTTTGGCACAGGTTTGCGTTTTAATAAATCATAACGGAATTTTTTACAGTGATAGCTTGCGGAAACCACACCGTTTTTCCTACATAGAACCTCGTTTTCATTGCGCAGAGGAGAGGCAAATTCACACATTGCGCATAGTTCCGCAATGTCAAGGCGTTCTTTTTGTTCTTTTGTCAGCCGAATCGGCATGGAAATTCCTCCTGAATCGTTATTGTTTATTGATATATCATACCACAAACGGAACGTTTTTGCAAGGGAAAAAGCTCCTTTGCCTGAAAAATATCGTTCGAGTTTCGTTTCATTCATTAAAAAACTGTCGGAAATGGCAGTATTTTGATTCATCTGAAGAGAGAAATTTCCCTCTGCGGATATATTGTACCATGGGGCAAAAAAGCCCCAAAACGCGGTTTTGGATGAAAAAAACCGCTTCCCACCGGGGAAATAAAAATTTTTTTGGGAAATTTCAAAAAAGACTTGATTTTTTAAAAAAAATATGGTATCATTAGATGTACTGTGAATTTGAATGAGAGGTGCGTAAGATATGAAACAGGGTATTCATCCCGAATACAAAGAATGCACAATTACCTGTGCATGCGGCGAAGTCGTCAAGACCAGATCTACCAAGGGTGATTTGCGCGTTGAAATTTGCTCGAAGTGCCATCCGTTCTTCACCGGCAAGCAGAAGTTTGTCGATGCAGGCGGTCGTGTCGACAAGTTTAAAAAGCGTCTCAGCATGTCGGCAAACAACGCAAAGTAAGCCGATATCCGGACTACCGAATAAGATGGGTGCAAATTGCCGTTATTTAAATGGCTGCACCCTTTTTATTTTCCAATAAATCTCATAAGAAGAAGTGCCGGCCAATCTACAAAAAACAGCAGAAAGGAAGGCTTCATTTTTTTGAAGTTATGGTAAAAACAATCGTATGACAGAACAACAGAATGCAGAGGGATTTGCGTCTGCGCAGGCAGTTCTTGTAGGACTGATAACGCGGGAACGCAAGGAAGAAGAGTGTACCATTTCCATGCAGGAGCTGGAGAGACTGCTTGATACCGCAGGCGGTACGGTTTATGCCAAAATGGTGCAAAGCAAAGAAACACCGGATATCAGAACCTGTATTGGCTCCGGAAAAGTAGAGGAGTTAGCGGAGCTGTGTCATGCGGGAAACATTAAGCTGGTGATTTTTGACTGTGATTTGTCGCCGGCACAGATTCGGAATTTGGAAAAAGAACTGGATGAGAACGGCGAGATTCGTGTCATCGACCGTTCTATGCTGATTCTTGATATTTTTGCACTGCATGCAACCAGTGCGGAAGGAAAATTGCAGGTCGAGCTTGCACAATTGAACTATACCATTCCGCGTCTTGCAGGACACGGAACGGAGATGTCGCGGCTTGGCGGCGGTATTGGTACGCGCGGTCCCGGTGAATCTAAATTGGAGTCCGACCGCCGTCATATCAAGCGGCGCATAGCGGCATTGGAAGCGGATATTCGGAGTCTGGAGGCAGCCCGTGCAACGCAGCGTAAGCAGCGCGAAAAATCCGGCGTACCGAAGGTGGCGGTCGTCGGTTATACCAATGCAGGAAAATCCACACTGTTAAATGCCTTGACAGGAGCGGGAATTTTAGCGGAAAACAAACTGTTTGCCACGCTTGATCCCACCACAAGAAAATTTTCACTGCCGGACGGGACGGAAATTCTTTTGACCGATACGGTCGGTTTTATCCGTAATCTGCCGCATCATTTGATCAGCGCGTTTCGTTCCACGCTGGAAGAAGTCGTATATACCGATGTGATTCTCCTGGTGCTCGATGTTTCCGACCCGGAATGTGCATCCCAGCTTTCTGTTACCAAACAGCTGATAGAAGAACTTGGCGCAGGAGACAAACCGGTGCTTTATGCGTTGAATAAAGCGGATTTGTGTCAAAATGGAACAGAAAACGCGGGTGTTCGTCCATTTGGTACGGACAACGCGGATACGGTAGAGATTTCCGCTTTGACCGGTATGGGATTAACACAGCTGGTGGAACGGCTTGCAGAAATCATTCATAACGGAAAGAAAACCGTTTGGTTCCGCTTCGGTCATGATGCACAGGCGCAAGCGGCACAGCTATATAAATATGCGTCTGTTCTGCGTGCGGAGTACGTGGATGACGGTACGTATTTGTATGCGACAGCGGATAAAAAAGCGCTGGGCATGTTTTCCGCCTATCTCAGTGAAGCGCCCGCGTGTGAAGCAGAATGATGGAGGAATGTTATATTACACTTGCAGAGGAGGCATCTGCTTCCTTTGTGGAAAAAAAATCTGAATTTATCGGGTATGCAAAACCCTGCAAAACAGAAAAAGAAGCGCTTGACTTCATTGCGAAGATCAGGAAAAAGCATGCGGATGCGCGGCATCATGTATATGCATATCAACTCAAGGAAAATAACATCATGCGCTATTCTGACGACGGAGAGCCGCAGGGAACGGCGGGAATGCCTGTCCTTGACATCATACGGAAGACGGGCTTTACGGACGCCTGCATCGTTGTCGTCCGCTATTTCGGGGGGATATTGCTTGGAACCGGAGGACTTGTGCGTGCATATGCACACGCGGCAAAGCTTGCTGTGGATGCTGCACGCATTGTCACGTATGAAAATTTCACCTTGTGTGAGGTCATCTGCGATTATACGGATTACGATAAAATTCGTGCGGTGTATGCCGATTTTGGACTGATTGTGGACGCTGTCGATTTTGCGCAGGATGTGACACAGCATCTTGCGGTGCGGTCAAATGAGGCAGAACGGTTTGCCCGGACCCTGACAGAACTGACAAATGGCGCAGTTTTGTTTGACACGACAGGACAGAGATTTGATTTTTTACCGTGAAGATTCATAAATTCAACATTTTCTAAAAAAATTTCGCAGAGAAAAAAGGGAAAACGCAATTTTCTGCGTATTTTATTTATGTAAGAGAAAAGAAACGCTGTTGCCAGTTACAAATGGGACAGATCATAAAGGAGGAGATCAGATGTGGCACTGCCGGAAGGTTTTATAGAAGAACTGAAAATCCGCAATCGGATTGAAGACGTGATTTCCACGCATGTCACACTCAAACGCGCCGGTTCCAATATGGTCGGTTTGTGTCCGTTTCACAGCGAAAAATCGCCTTCCTTTACTGTGTTTCCGGCAACACGCGGATTTTACTGTTTTGGATGCGGCGCAGGCGGCGACGTCATTACTTTTGTGATGAAAGCGGAAAATCTCGATTATATGGATGCGGTTGCCTATCTTGCAAAACGCGCAGGAATCGAGATGCCGGAAGACGATTTTCAAAAAAAGCAGGACAGCGGCGTGAAAAAATCCCGCATTCTTGCAATGAACCGTGATGCGGCAAGGTTTTATCACAGTATGCTGTCGAAACCGGAAGGGGCGGCGGGACTTTCCTATCTGCGGTCGCGCGGCTTGTCCGACGCGGTCATCAGACGGTTCGGCCTCGGTTTTGCACCGGATGAATTTACGCTGCGAAGCCCCCTGTTTTTAAACCATATGCATGGCCTTGGGTACACCGACAAAGAGCTGGTCGGCGGATTTTTATGTTCCGCTTCACAGAAAAACGGACGGCTGTATCCCATCTTCCGGAACCGTGTGATGTTTCCGGTCATTGACACACAGGGAGAGGTCATTGCGTTCGGCGGACGTGTCATGGATGATTCCAAGCCGAAATATCTGAACTCCTCTGACACACCGGCATTCAAGAAGAGCCGCAGCCTGTTTGCACTTAACTTTGCGCGCAGCCATTGTGCGGAACGGATGATTTTATGTGAAGGCTACATGGACGTTATCGCCATACATGCTGCCGGAATACCGACAGCTGTTGCGACGCTTGGCACAGCGATGACGCAGGACCAGGCGCACATCATGGCGCGGTACACAAAAGAAGTCGTTATTGCCTATGATATGGATTCCGCCGGAAGAACCGCTGCAGAAAAGGCAATCAGACTGCTTGACGCAGTTGGCGTGCAGACCAAAATACTGGTACTGGACGGTGCAAAGGATCCGGACGAATACATTCGGAAAAAAGGCGCGGATGCGTTCCGACTGCGGCTGGAGGGCAGTGAAAATCAATTTGATTACCGATGCAATGCAGTGATTGCGCAGCACAATCTGGAAGACTTCAATGACCGTCTGGCATGCATTGCGGAAATTACAGCGCTGCTTGGCACAATGCATTCCGATGTAGAACGGGAGGTCTATATCGGCAGACTGTCAGAAAAGCTCGGCGTGAGCCGGGAAAGTCTGAAAAACGACATACAGCGTTCCAAAAAGAAAAAAGAGATTCTCCAGAAAAAAGAAGAAACCAAACGCATGTATGAAGTGACAGCGGGAATTGGCGACCGCATCAACCCCGATAAAATGAAATATCGGAGTGCCGCAGCGGCAGAAGAAACCATTCTTGGAATTCTGCTTCTATATCCGGAGCGGATTGCGGTTTCCGTTGCACAAAATCATCTGACAGAAGAGGATTTTGTAACAGCATTCAATCAGAGAGTATTTACATATCTTCAGCAGTGTATCAAAGAACACAGCCGCTTTGACATGGGGTATCTCGGTGAAGCCTTTTCGGAGGCGGAAATCGGATGCATCACGAAAATGATGGTGGAACGCGCATCACTGACGGAAAATGGAGATACCGTGCTTTCCGATGCGGTACAGCGGCTGCGGGCAGAGGCGGGAAAAGTAAAGCGGAATGCTGAAAACGCAACAATCGAAGACATTGATGAAATTATGCGCAGAAAACGTGCAAGTCTCACATAAAAAACGAAAGGATTGCATTCAATGAGTACACAGGAAGAGAAACATACACACGCGCAAACCGCAGGCGAGCAGAATGAACAGACGCAGGATGGGCATTCTCCGTCGGAAGAAGTGCATGAAAAAGGGTATGAAATTAAAGAACTGATCAAGCGCGGCAAAGCAAAGGGAACTCTTTCTCAAAGTGAGATCATGGAAGCGCTGGAAGATGTGGATTACGACATCGAGCAGATTGAAAAGCTCTATGAAACCTTTGAAAATATGGGAATCGAGATCACGGGCTATATGGATTCTCCGGATTTCGAGATTGAGAACGAGGTCGCACAGCTGGAAACTGCCGAGGAAATGGAAAAGATGCTGATGCAGGAGGGTCTTGCAATCGACGACCCTGTACGCATGTATCTAAAGGAAATCGGCAAGGTACAGCTTCTTGACAGCGATGCGGAGCTTGCTCTGGCTGAGGTGATGTATGCCGGCAAACGGGCAAAGGAGGAGCTTGCACAAGCGGAAAAGACCGGAGAAACGCTTCCCGAAGAAACCTATGCAGCACTGAAAAAAGCACAGAAGGACGGCATCAACGCAGAGAAGAAGCTGGTAGAATCCAACCTTCGTTTGGTGGTTTCCATTGCAAAACGGTATGTCGGCAAGGGAATGTTCTTCCTCGATCTGATTCAGGAAGGAAATCTTGGTCTGATGAAGGCTGTTGATAAATTCGATTACAAGAAGGGCTATAAATTCTCAACGTATGCGACATGGTGGATCAGACAGGCAATCACCCGTGCCATTGCAGATCAGGCGAGAACCATTCGTATTCCGGTACACATGGTGGAAACCATTCACAAGGTTTCCCGTGTGTCCAGACAGCTGCTGCAGGAGCTTGGTCATGAAGCTACAGCAGAGGAGATTGCGGCTGAGATGGATATGAGCCCTGACAAGGTTCGTGAGATCATGAAGATCGCACAGGATCCGGTGTCGCTGGAAACGCCGATTGGCGAGGAGGAAGACAGCCATCTCGGAGACTTTATTGAAGATGATACGTCTCCCGCTCCGGCAGAGGCTGCATCGTTTACACTGCTGCACGAACAGCTTTGCGAGGTGCTCTCCACGCTGACGCCGAGAGAGGAAGAAGTATTGAAGCTGCGGTTCGGATTGAAGGATGGGAGAACCCGTACCTTGGAGGAAGTCGGTAAGGTCTTTAACATCACACGCGAACGTATCCGCCAGATTGAAGCAAAGGCTCTGCGCAAATTACGTCATCCAAGCCGTTCCAAGCGCTTAAAAGATTATCTGGATTGAAATCTCTTTAATTTTTTGGCACATTGCATAAAATATCAGGAGCAATTTTGTGAAATAATACCAATAGATTCGTGATAGTGCCAGAAAAAAGCGCTGCGATTTTGTTTGATATGCTGATATATCAGAGAGGTAATTTTGCCAAATTTCCGGTTTTTTTAGGGATATCAGAGGTTCTTCTTGAAATTTACCGAAAATATGACTTGACATTCTTGGAAATTTGGTGTAAAATATATCAGAACCATACTACGTATAATGTTTATGAGGAGGATCATTTGCATGAAGAAAAAGTTAATCAGTCTTGCGTTACTTGCAGGCTTGCTTATCTCTTCACTTGCCGGCTGCGGTTCGACTGAAGAAGATGCAGATACATTGGATACTGCATCCAGCACCAAAACGGCAACCATTACTTTGACAGCAATTACAGGCAATTCAACAACACAGGACGCGATTCAGGCTGTTCAGGACGCCATGAACAAGCTGACAAAATCCGAGTATAAAACACAGGTTATTCTTCAGCTGAAAACGGCAGATGAATACGTTGACTTTATTGACAGTCAGGTAGAAGCAATCGAAGCGGAAATTGCAGCCAAAGAGGAAGCTGCTGCAAAGGCAAAGGAAGAAGCAAAAGCCAGAAAAGAAGCGGAAAAAGCTGCGAATGCAAATAAAAAGAACCGCTCCAAGTGGACAACGACCACAAAAGCAGAAACAGAAGAAACCACAGCCGATACACAGGCTATGACATTGGATGAATTCGGCCGTGAAGTGGCAAAATATCCTGAGTTGGAAGGCACAAGCCTTGATATCGTATTTGTTACCGGTTACGATATGCTGAAGGATTTTGTCGAAAAGGAATATTTACAGCCGATTGACTTGACCGGCAGCGGAAAAATTCTTTCAAAGTACATTTATCCGACATTTATGAATGCAGGTCAGGTAGAAAAAACAAATTATGCAGTTGTCAACAACCGTCTGCTGGGTGAATATACGTATCTCTTAATCGATAAGGAACTGGCAGATAAGTACAACTTCAACACAAAGGATGTTGACAGTCTGATCAAGTGCGAAGAATTCTTAGATGCAGTTGCAGCAGGTGAACCGGATGTGGTTCCTTTGAACGAGGCTGTTGATTTGAACTACATTCAGTATTGTTTGGGCGAGGGTACGCTGTTCGGTAATGTCATTAAGGCAAACCATGTTTCGACAAACCGTATTATCCCGAGAAGTGTCCTGTCGATTGAAGATTATGTCAAGCATCATGTTCTCTTGGATAAGCTGGAAGCTGCCGGTGACATCGGCGGCGGTGACAGATATGCCGTTGAGGTTCGCAAGGGTTATATCACTACACCCGAAGAGGAAAACTGGGAAGAGAAGTATTACGTTGTCGAATATGAAAAGCCGATTTGCACCGACGATACTGTATTCTCCGGTATGTTTGCAGTTTCTGCATATGCATCTGATGTTGAAAGATGTATGGAAATTGTGACAATGCTGAACACAAACGGCGCACTCCGCGATATTTATGCGTTCGGTATTGAAGGCGTGAACTATGAGCACAATGAAGACGGTACTGTCCATATGCTCAACAATGATTGGTCTATGGACTTCTTCCATACCGGCAATACGCTGATTGGTTCCGTTCCGGAAACATTGCCTGCAAATTATGCAGAAATTGCAAAGCTCCAGAATATCGAGACACTGACCAGCCCGTACTTCATGTGGGAATACCGTAATGAAGAAACTGAGACCATGTACCAGCTTGCGATGAGTGTATCTGAGCAGTATTTGGCAGAATATGAAGCTGCTGCGGATAAAATCGCATATGCAGCAGAATTGACAGCAGCTGTAAAAGCAGACAAAGAAAAGACCATGGATATCAGTAAGGTCCTGAATGCAGATACAGACAACAGCTTGATGGCTTCTTACGGAGATTTTTATAGTTCTAACAACCCATCCTGATCATCGTATCACGAAAAAAACGGTAAGAGCGCAAAACTCTTACCGTTTTTTACATGTGGAATGTTTCACTTCTGTTAAGGATTCTACATGTGATCATGTACCAGTAGGATAATGAATTTTTTACTTTAAAAAGGAGTTCACTTTTTAGTGATAGAAAGCAATGAATTTTTCAATGTATATGCCGGTTGATGTTCGTTCCGGCAAAGACTGTGTAAAAAATAATGCCGACTGTTTTACGGTCGGTACACGTGCCATGCTTGTGACAGGACGCCATGCAGCAAAGATTTGCGGTGCGTTGGATGACGTTATAGAGGTACTGGATTCTGTTGGGATTCCATATACAGTATACGATCAAATTGGTGAAAATCCCCTGATGTCGGTCTGTTATCGCGGTGGGAAGGAAGCCGCAGCGTTTGGCGCAGATATGATCATCGGTATTGGAGGCGGCAGCGCGATGGACGCTGCGAAAGCAATTGCAGCGTATGCGGCGAATCCCCGGATTCAAGCAGAAGAAATCTTTACACAGAAACGCAATCCGTCATATCCGCTGATTCTCATTCCGACAACAGCAGGTACCGGAAGTGAGGTAAATCCGTATGCTGTTTTGACTTTGGACGGTCAGGACAAGAAGAAAACATTCACGGATAAAACGCAGTCATATGCAAAATATGCATTTTTGGATGCGAAGTATACAATGTTGCTTTCCGAAAAAAACACGGTCAGCTGTGCATTGGATGCATTTGCACATTGTGCGGAATCGTATCTTTCTCCCAAGGCAGATGAAACATCCCGCATGTTTGCAGGGTACGGCGCGCGTATCCTATACGCATTCCTTCGTAATTTTGTACCGGGACAGCAACTGTCTTATGAAACCAGAGAAACGCTCCTGTACGCTTCCTCTGCGGCTGGAATTGCCATCAATAAGACAGGAACCGGATTCCCGCATCCGCTCGGCTACAATTTGACCCTGACAAAGGGAATCCCGCATGGCTGTGCGTGTGCGGTATTCTATCGGGAGTACTTAGACTACAATGAAAAAGCAGCTCCCCTGCTATGCCGGGCGCTGTATGACGAGATTGGCGCTGCCGGAGAAGAAATCAAAGCCCTGATCCCCAAAAGAGCCGGCGTATGTCTGACGCTGGATGAGGATACCATTTGTACCTATGTGGAGAAGGTGAAGGGCGCCGGAAATTATAAAAACAGCCCTTATGTGATCAATGAGAAGGAAATGGCGGATATTTACCGTCGTTTATTTGGAACGCAAAATGCTTAAGCATACGTGCGATATCATGTATTTTTTATGAATCAACTGTAAAAAAGTATTGACAGAATGGGGATTTTATGGTATACTTATTCTGTCAATATGCGGGTATGGCGGAATTGGCAGACGCGCCAGATTTAGGATCTGGTGGTTATCCATGCAGGTTCGACCCCTGTTACCCGCACCAAGCGGCATTCTCTGGGGCTTGTTTCGTTTCATGGCGGAACAGGCTCTTTGTGATATCGTGGATATCGCAATATCGTGGATACTTTGCTAAAGAAAGGAAAACCTTCGCGTCGTCAAACAAAGCTGAACATGCGAAGTTGTGGTTATCATCATGTTACTTCAATATCATCATTTCACAATCAGAGATGCAGTAAAAACAGATGCAGAGCAGCTGTCCATATGGTGGAATAACGGTGAAATTATGGCACATGCTGGTTTCCCAAACGGAATTGGTGAGACTGCGCAGGAGATTGCAAAGCGTTTGCAGGAGGATACGGATAAAACGCATAGACGGTTGATGATCGAACTGGATCAAGTTGCCATTGGAGAGATGAATTATCGGGACAAGGGAAATCAAACAGCTGAAATTGGAATTAAACTATGTGATTTTTCAAAACAAAATCAAGGTTATGGAAAAATTTTGCTCAGTATGTTAATTTCCTATCTTTTTGATTTGGGATATCAAAAAATCGTTCTTGATACGAATCTGAACAATAAAAGAGCACAGCATGTATACGAACAACTGGGATTTACAAAATTACGGGTGAATGAAAATTCTTTTACCAATCAGATTGGCGAATTGCAATCTTCTGTTGATTACGAACTCGATCCGAGGAATTTTATCAGTTTTATGAAATAAAAAACCGTGTGGAGAGTGAATTTATGCTTGTACGTTTTTATGATACAGCAGACGATCATTTGCTTCGATTTGCGGTGATCATTTCTAAGTCAAACGGGAAATGGGTTTTCTGCAAGCACAGAGAGCGGGACACCTATGAGGTACCGGGCGGACATCGAGAAAAGGGCGAACCCATCGACATGACTGCAAAAAGGGAATTACGGGAAGAAACCGATGCGGTCACGTTCCGTATCAAACCGATCTGCGTTTATTCTGTCACTGGGGTGAATCCGGTCGATACGGCAGGGGAGGAAACGTTTGGCATGCTGTATTTTGCGGATATCACGGCGTTTGAGAATGATCTTGCATATGAAATCGAGCAGATCGTTCTCCTTGACACACTGCCAACCCGTTGGACCTACCCTGACATTCAGCCACAGTTGATTGCAGAGTACGAAAAAAGAATGACAGCGACTGCTTTTTAAAAAGAACTACGGAAAAACAAGTTTCAAATAATATTGATGAAAGGAAATAACTTCTGTTATTACGGAAGTTATCGTTATCATGATGATGTTATTGCTTTATATTGCGGTCATCGCGGCATTGATTTGGGTGCTGCCATATTTCCGTATTTTCATCAAACGCCTTCTGCTTTGGCATACATTGCACAGCTTCTGTAAAAAATACGGATATACGCTGTATGGCACACACCGATTATGGATGTTTGGAAGCAATGCAGGCCACACTTGTGATGTATATATTTATACAGGGCGCCATTTATACTCCATTAAGCTGTTTGCACTGAAATACCGCAGATCAACCCTTATATTTTCAGAGGGACATCAGTATCACGTTCGATACTATCTCGGTTTGGTTGCGCAGGCGGCATCGGCACGGCTTCCCATTGACGGAAGCGTAAAACATATGCCGCAATATCGGTTCCGGGAGCAGATCAATTCTGCTTGGGAAACCGCTGTACCACATGCGATTCTGCTTCTCAATCCTGTATGTCACGAAATTTATCAGACGCAGACCTTTGCCGGCAGGAAAGAGGAACGGCTGCTTGGCATGGGTGACCGTGTAAATGATATGCAGCTGTATTCGCTGCATCGATTGTTGGAACGGATTGCACTGGATATGCGGCAAGATGAGGGAACAAGATATTCCAATGAACGAATAAAACAGATTTGAGGAAATCCTATGTGTATGCCATCTTTTATATGTGTGGATCAAAATCAAACAATACCTGCACAAACCTTTGACGACCTACAGCTGCTCAGGCTGTTTTCTGAAAAGACGATTTCCATTTTATCGCATCCCGGAAACGCAGAAGAAATTATGAAAAGGCAGGAATTATTCCGCCTGATGCGTACAGAAACAGGATTTGACCGTATCAAAGCATGTTATGCGCAGCTGAAAGAATATGAACGTACCACTCGCATGTGGCATTCAAGTGTGATTCCCGTGGAAAAGCGTTTTTTGTTTTATGATTTATTACAGTCCTACCGCGATGTTTGCAGCATGCTGTCGGATTTGAACCAGATCGGAACGTCTGCAAAGCTGAAAGCGATATCCGCATTCTGGCAGACAGAAGCCGCATTGCATTCTGACCTTGCACAAGACCTTGAAACGATGCAGACGCTGTTAAAACAGATTGGACGCTGTAATCTTTCCTCCGCGGATCAAATGTGGCTGACAAAGGATGAAGTCCCTCATACCATCTCAGAGGAGCTGCGGGATGCAGCAGAGGCGCTGGGGCTTCCTTTTCCAAAATCGAAAACCATGCGTATCCGCATCAACGACGCGATTTCCCACGCAATAGAAGAACTATATCCAAAAGAAAACGCACAATTTGATGTGCTTTCCGAAAAGTACAGTTCACTTTCCTTTGACGCACCGGTTTCCTATCTTGCGGAGCTTGATTTCTTTTTTGCCATTCTTGCGTTGTGTAGGGAAGCAGATGCGATGCAAATTCCTGTTTGTTATCCGAAAATTGCCCCAAAACGGCAATATCTTGCAAAACAGGCATATGATATCTCCTTGTTTGTGAAAAAAGTCGAGCATATCGTACCGAATGACACCTTTTTTACAGAAGATACCCCCTTTTTCTTTATCACCGGTGCAAACGGCGGCGGCAAGACCACCTATCTGCGTACCTGCGGTATCAATTTAATTTTATTTTTAGCGGGCTGTCCGATTTTTGCAGAAGAGGCAGAAGTGTATCCGTTCCATTCGGTACGGTCCCATTTTCCGGCGGATGAGCGGTTTGCCGAATACGGAAGACTCGAAGAAGAAAAACAGCGTGTAGATGCACTGCTTGCCATATGCGATGCAGATACCTTTCTTGTGTTTAATGAAACCTATAGCGGAACAGACGATACGCTTGGATGTGAAATGACCCTGGAAACCGCTTCTCATATCAAAGAAAACGGTGCGTTTGGTTTGTTTGTCACACATTTTCATGAAGTGCGCAGAGGAGGGGTTCCGATACTGAACACGGTCATAGAGGAGGATGAAATGCATAAACGGACGTTTCGCATTGTACGTGATTTTGGAATTTCTTCCTCTTATGCAAATGATATTCTGCGCAAATATAAGCTGGATGCAGCATCATTAAAGGAACGGGAGCAGAGGAGATAACTTTCACTTTTGTAAAAGTTATGATTATAAATATGAAATGCAGTCTTTTATATTCTAAGGAACGGGATACAGTAAAAACCGGAACAATCGGTGCGCGTACCTTATACCATCTCTCCTTGGACAGTACCTTTGCAAAGCTTTGTGCAGATGATACGGCACGGAATGGATTTCTGAAAATCGTAACAGAGCCATGCCAAACGTGGGAAGAAATTCGGTATCGGCAGGAGATTGTAAAAATATTTGCAGAGCATCCCGATTTTATGGAGGAATGCAAAAGCATTCTGGACCGTTTTTGGGGATTGTATGAGGGGTTCAAAAAAGAACGGCAATCCACGACGCGATATCTCCGCGGATTGTCGTCTGATGTATCTCCAAAAACGCTGTATAACATTGTACAGTCCAATGTTGTGACACTAAAACGCTGTATCGCGTTTGTACGGTCGATTGCCGCTGTATTTGAAGAATATGGAATCGATGAAGCATGTCCGGCAGAAGGTCTGCGGCGCACCGCAGGAGAAGCCAAAAGAATGACGTCTTCCAAAGCGCTGGATGCACTGGAAGCGTTATGTATCAGAATCGAAGATATCGGAGTCGATGCCGTCTGGGATTTTGCAATACAGATTGGTGCATGCGGTCAGATTGAAGACTGCGCGATGATGGAACACCGATATCTGCACATTGTAGATCCGGAAGCAAAACACGGCCGTCGGTTTCTGTTTTTTGGGAAAACTGAACCGGTGGACACCGGTAACTCTGTTCGTCTTCATATGATCAAGGATATCTCGTATGACAAGATTGTATCTGCCCCTCTGCAATGTCTGGCAGAACAGATTGGTACTGTTGTAGAAGGGCTGTTTGTGATCTTTTGTGATATTGCACCGGAAATGAATTTTTATTTTACGGCAGTACAGTATATCGAACACATGCGGGCAAAGGGCGTATCTCTTGTGTATCCGCGTGAAGCGGTGGGTACCGGCATACAGGTACGCGGTTTGCGGGATATTCTGCTTTTGGAAGAAAGCAAGGATACAGACAGTGTCATTCCCAACGATATCAGCGGAATGGATGACAGATGGGGCATGGTGGTGTTTGGGGAAAACAACTCCGGCAAAACGGTCTTTTTGCGTTCTATCGGAGTGGCGCAGTTGTTGTTTCAGGCTGGATTGCCGATACCGGCGGACGATGCGGAGATGACCATATGTACGCAAATTGTCTCTCAGTTTTCAGAAGCGGAAAAAGAATTTGAGCGTGGAAATGATGCGGGACGTTTTGAACAGGAAGTACGTGAACTGGCTGCGGTCATCGATACACTGGACGATGGGGCACTGATTTTGCTGAACGAGACGTTTCAGACGACTGCATACGAAGAAGGAGCGCTTGGGTTATACCATATTCTAAAGTACTTTATGTCACGGCATATCCGGTTTTTGCTGGTATCCCATCTGCATCAGTTGGAAGGGAAGTTCTCGCCAAAAGAAGTGGAAATCCGCAGAACGTATCCTGGGTTCCACGTTTTGGCGGATTCCATGCGTTCTTTTGAAAATCTTATGTCGAAATGAACGGATATCTTTGTATTCGTTCACAAAAAAACATTGAAAGAGACATAAAAAAGTGCTATAATAAAATATTAGAAGATGGGATACCGCATCTGTGGGTCCCAGACAAATTTATTTTATTTTTGTAATGAAATGACAATTGTCATTGAACTTTGATACAATTGGAAAGGAACGGTTATTATGACAAAGATAGATATCATTTCCGGTTTTCTTGGCGCCGGTAAAACAACGTTAATTAAAAAACTGATCTCAGAAAGCTACAAGGGGGAAAAGCTTGTCCTTGTGGAAAATGAGTTTGGTGAAATTGGTGTAGACGGCGGCTTTATGAAGGACGCCGGGATCGAGGTTTCGGAAATCAATTCCGGCTGCATCTGCTGCTCTCTGGTCGGTGACTTCCGTGCTGCTCTGGCAGAGGTTGTGGAAAAGTATGCACCTGACCGCATCATTATTGAACCTTCCGGCGTTGGGAAACTGTCTGACGTCATTCGTGCGGCACAGGGCGCCAAGACGGACGGCAAGGCAGAATTGAACAGTTTTATCACCGTTGCAGACTGCACAAAGGCAAAGATGTATATGAAGAACTTTGGTGAATTCTTCAACGATCAAATTGAAAATGCGGGATGCATCATTTTAAGCCGTACACAGAAAATGGACGAAGCAAAGCTGGAAACCGTTGTAGCGCTCCTGCGTGAACACAATCCGGAAGCTGTGATCATAACAACACCTTGGGATGCAATCAGCGGTGATGTCATCCGTTCTGCAATGGAAAAGACAACCGACTTGGCTGCGGAGCTGATGGAAGCGGTGAAAGCTGACCTTGCGCAGGAAGAAGAGGCGCATGAACATCACCATCATCACCATCATGATGACGATGAAGAGTGCTGCTGCCACCATCATGACGAAGAAGACGAGCACGAGCACCATCATCACCATGATGAGGAGGAGGAATGCTGCTGCCACCATCATGACGATGAGGACGAGCACGAACACCATCATCACCACGATGACGATGAGGAATGCTGCTGCCACCATCATGACGATGAAGAGGAACACGAGCACCATCATCACCACGATGACGATGAGGAATGCTGCTGCCATTATCACCATGACGAAGAAGACGAGCATGAGCATCACCATCACCACCATCATCATGCGGACGAAGTCTTTACAAACTGGGGCAAGGAAACACCGAAGAAGTTTGCACGTGAGGCTTTGGACGAAGCACTCAAAGAACTTTCCAGGGAAGACAGCAGCTGCGGCGTGATTTTGCGTGCAAAGGGTATTTTGCAGGCAGTGGATGGCAGCTGGATGCAGTTTGACTTGACACCCGGTGAATATGAAATCCGAGAGGGTAGCGCGAACTATACCGGTATGATCTGTGTCATCGGAACCAAACTGGATGAAGAAAAGCTTGCCGCACTGTTCGGTCTGTAATACGGAGAGACAAGCCCTATGAGTAACAGAGAAACCGCTGTTTTTATCTTCAATGGTCTGCTGGAGTCCGGCAAAACCGTAATGATTCGTCGTTTCCTTGACAATCCGCAGATTTGTGACGGTAAGCGCCGTGTGCTGCTGCTCCTTTGTGAAGAAGGGATTGAAGAACTGGAAGAGCCGCTTCTGAAGAAAAACAATGTTACGCAAGTGACATTGGAGGAAGAATCGGAATTTACTGCCGCATTGTTTGAAACATACGAAAAAGAATATAAACCGGATATCGTTGTAATTGAGTATAACGGCATGTGGCGTGGGACGCTCCCCTTGGAAATCCGTTATCCGGATGGCTGGCAGGTTGCTGAGGTCATGACGACTGTCGATTCTTCTACCTTTGATGCATATTCTAAGAACCTGCGAGCGATTATGATTGAGCAGTATAAAATTACGGATATCGTTGTGTTCAATCGTTTCGACGATGCGAAGGGAATGGATAAAATTGCATTCCGTAGCTTGATCAAAGCGGCAAATATGAATGCCCAGGTCGTGTTTGAGTATGAGGACGGTCATATCGATACGGAGTTTGACGCCTCTCCGTTCGATCTCACAAAAGAAGAACTTGATATTCCGGACAACGATTTCGGTGTGTTTTATTTTGATATTATGGATCATGCAGGGAAATATGACGGAAAAATGATCAATCTCCGTGCAATGGTAGTCAAGCTGGCAGGTACAAAAATGCCGGGCTTCCTTGTGGGACGCTTTGCAATGACCTGCTGTGAAAATGACATCCAGTTTATCTCGATTTATTGCAAAAACACGATGAAATTCAAAAATAAGGCATGGTACAATATACAGGCAAAGGTCGTCTGTGTGGATGCTTCTATTTATGGCGAAGCATCCGGCGAGGTATTGCCTGCGTTTGAAGTGTTGTCGATGACGCCGGCATCCAAACCGGAGCAGGAAGTTATCACGTTCTGATACTGTAGAAAAAAGAATCAGCGTATCTTTTCCATAGGAGAAGATACGCTGATTTTTTTATGTGAGTTCGATGGTTCATGGGGAAAACTTTTTTAAAAAAAGCTTTTCCCCAACCCCCATTCAAAAAACTTCAAACAGGAAAGATAAAATAATAATCATGTTAAAAGTTTTTGAGGGATGCCCAAGTGGCGGGAGGGCTGTCGCATTACATGCTCCATCCTTTTCAAAAACGCCCCAAGAGCGATTCCATCGAACTCACGTCTTTTTAGATATTTTGCAAAATTGCAGCTGCGGTATCCTGTCTGCGCATGGCGGCACAGGTTTCCTCAATGATTGCTTTTTCGGAAAAGGGAACATGGACGCCGCGAATAATTTGATAGGTTTCATGTCCCTTGCCGCAGAACAAAAGAATGTCACCAGGCTTCGCCATTTCCAAAACGTAAAAAATGGCTTCTCTGCGATCTGTAATTACCGTGTGCGGGCACATATCGTCTGTATAATAGGAGGCGATTTCCGCTGTAATGGCGTTTGGATCTTCATAGTCTGGATTGTCGGATGTAATGACGGCGTAATCGGACAAATCTCCTGTCACACAGGCAAGCTCACGGCGTCGATTCTGTGCGCGGCCGCCAATGGAACCGTAAAGAGTGATGATGCGTTTGGGGTGATATGCGCGCACGGTTTCAAGCAAAGACCGCATTGACATTTCATTATGCGCATAATCCAATACCACGGTACAATAGTCAAGGACATCAAGAATTTCAAACCGCCCCGGAACTGTGGCTTTGGAAAGCGGTAATAAGAAATCCTTATATGCGAGTCCGAGTTTTCGGAGTATGGCAATGACACAGAGTGCGTTTTGTGCATTGAAGGTACCCGGAATACGCAGTGTTACCGTTTCCTGTGCAATTGATGCATGGGAGGCGGTTTCCTTTTGCCGCTCCCGTTCCACCGTCCTTTCCCAAATAGAAAAGGAAATTCCCAGTGCGGTATCATGCTTCCACGGCTTGATATCGAAAGCATGGAATGCGGCAGTATCATTTAATCCGAATGTGACATAGGGACATTGGCAGCTTTGTTGGAATTCGGCTGCATAAGCACCGTCTTCGGTCATCACCGCATAATCGCACATAGAAAACAGCTTCATTTTGGATGTTTTATAGTGTGTAAAATCCGGATGTTCAATTTCACTGATATGATCCTCTGAAAGATTGGTAAACGCTGCAATATCAAACTGGATTCCGTCGACGCGGTGGCGGCAGAGTGCCAGCGAGGAAACCTCCATGACGACAACCTTTACATCTTGATCTGCCATTTCCCGGAAGGTTTTATGGAGCACGTAGCTTTCCGGCGTGGAATTTACGGTCGGAAACCATTTTCCGTTGTAGGTGATGCCGATGGTACCAATGGTTCCGCAGGAAATACCAGCGGCATTCAGGCATTGTGCAATCAAATTGACAATGGTGGTTTTTCCCTTGGTACCGGTGATGCCGATAACTGTCAATTCCTTTTGCGGATGACCGAAAAGGGCATCTGAGAGAAATGGCAGTGCGGCTCTGGTATCCGGAACAAGAATCACCAGTGCATCGGGGGGCAGCGCCAGTGTATGTTCTGCAAAGAACAAGCGGCATCCGCTGTCATACACCGCGGATGCATAGGCATGACCGTCTGCACGCACACCCGGCAGACATAGAAATACCGTGTTCGGTGCAGCACGGCGAGAGTCGTAAATGATATCGTGAATGGGGATTTGACGGAAGAAATGCAGGCGTTCGTTGTCTGCGGAACAAATTGTTCCACCGATAGAAAACGAGCAGGGAACGCCGCTTTCCCGCAGAAGTTCAAATATATTCATCATTATGACACGTATGCTTCCTTTCAAAAACGTGATTGCTTTTCTTCATTGGGAACGTTTTTGTTCCGCCGTGATCTGTGTCCGGTAGATTGTATTCTGTTTATAGATGTTTCAGACGTATGACCATGACTTCGCGCAAGTGAAGTCTTCCTTTCAAATGTGGAATTGTGACGTAAGTCACAAAACACGGTTTGAAAGATTTATCTTTCAAACTTATCTATGGAAAAATCAAATCCAATCGGTGTTTTTCCACAGGCACGGATGGTTGCATATGCAAGTACATCCATGGAGTCGATAAAATACCGCGGCAGTGTGGCGCCATATTGCTTTTTAATCAGCGACAGCTCTGTACAGCCGAGAATGATCGCTTGGGCGCCGGCTGTGCGCAGGTGACCCGAGACACAAAAGAACATCTCCATATCTGGCTGCCTGCCATGCTTGATTTCTTCATAAATAATATGCATGATCTTGGATTGATCTTCTTTATCCGGACGAATGCAGTCGATTTTATGCGCATTGAGATAACGGTCATAGGTACCTGTGATGACAGTGCCGTCTGTGGCAAGAATTCCGGCACGCTGGATTCCGTGGGCGGCAAGACAGGCGGCGGTTTCTTCCATGATGTTGAGAATCGGCAAATCGGTGGATGCGATGAGCTTATCGTAAAAATAATGCGCTGTATTACAGGGGATTGCAATCAGGTCTGCACCGTATGCTTTCATACGGCAGATATCATCGACCATAACGGTTAAGGGGTTGTCATCGGACTGTCCGATGATGAATGCGGTACGGTCCGGCGTTGTTGCATGACTGTTTAAGATGATATCAATGTGGTCCTGGTCACAGGCGGCTTCTGTATGTGCAATCAAAAGCTCATAAAAGTATGCGGATGCCATGGGTCCCAACCCGCCGAGAATGCCAAGTACAGGCGATTTTTTGGACATGACAGTGTCCTTTCGTTAATGATAATCCTTACAGTAGGTTTTATACTTTTTAAAGTGCCGATACTGTGCCGCAGCAACATAGAAAATGCGCTTGATATTACCGGAGAGATCTTTTTTATACCAGAGGGAGGTGTTGGCTTTTCCTTCTTTGACCAGCTTTTTTGCATGTGTGACAAGGGTATCGTTATGTGTATAATGATATACAATTGATTTCGGAATAGAACACCACAGCACCTCATTTTTGCAGATGTGTACCGTATCGCCGAGATCGTCGTACACATAGTCGCGTACCAGATACCGTGCGATGTTTTCACCGGCGGAAGTCACATAAAAGTTGGAACGTCCTTGTCTGAGGTTGACTTCAAAAGCGCGGCAGGTGTTATCACGCGGGTCATATTTGATGTCAAAATTTGCGTACCCGACATATCCGATATCTTCAAGAAAGGCACGGAATTTTTCGCACAGCTCCGGTTGATATTCGGTGATGATCGCCGCATGATTGCCGCGGCCTTTGGGTGTGTGCTCCTCAAGCAGCACATGTCCGAGGCACATCATACGTACTTTTGCATTCTTATCACAGTACGCGGTTAAAACATACATGCCGGAATCGTTTCCCGGAATCTGATCCTGTAAAATGATAGAGTCATGATAGCCGGATGCAAAAATGGTATCGACAATTTCCTTTGTTTGTTTCGGCGTTTCCGAAACATATACCTTGTGCATATGCGGGAAGGGATATTTCCAGTAGAGAACACTGTTTGAGGGCTTGACAATGATCGGATACGAAAAGCCAAGCGTATGTTCCTCATATGCATCGGGGGAGAGGGGTTCATTTGCTTTGACAATCACGGTTTTGGGATATAGAATACTGTGTTTGTCACAGCACTGATAGAAGCGTTCCTTTGACATAAATTCATTCATGAGCTTGATGTCGTTGTACGGAATAATAAAGCGGTCTCCAAGCGCTGCGCGATGTCTTGCAATCAAATTGGCGTAATCGTCTGTGCAGCCAATTAAAATCAGCTTGTCGCTTTTGTCCGGGTGCGCAGCGGCAAATGCGTTCATTTCGGTGAGAAACACCTCGTCTGTGTCTAAGTTTGGCACACAATGAAAATGAATGATGCGGGAACCCATGGTTGCGCTGATTTCATATCTGCCGAACGCCTCAGATATGACGCCGTATTCTTCATGGAATGCGCGTGCAACATTATAGCAGTTCAAATCCGCACCGATAATGACGGGAATAATGTGAATGGCAGTGTTGTTCATGATAGCATCTTTACTTACGTAAAAGTTGGTTCCTTTCTTATGGGAAAATAACAGCGAACATCGCAATAGGACGAGTAATTTTTATAAAAATTCCGCTGTTTTGATCGGTTGCCGGGCGTTGTTACGATTTGTTTTCCAGAATGAAGAAGCGTTCATACCAGACTAAAAATGTAAAAATAGTCCATATCTTTCGACCGTTGTTTGCTTTTCCATTGTAATGCGCGTCAAGCAGCGCATTGATTTTATCGGTATCAAAAAATTCCTTTGCGTAAGGTGCAGTAAAGTAATTTTTTACATGGTTGTAGTATGGTTCTTCTCGCAGCCAATAGCGGATGGGAACAGGGAATCCAGCCTTTTTCCGGTTAGCCCATGCATCCGGCAGGGTGCGGTTGGCTGCCTGGCGCAGTACATATTTGGTGTCAAGAGTATTGACTTTGTATTCTGCCGGAATTTTTTCCGCTTGTTCCATGACTTCTTTGTCAAGAAACGGTACCCGCAGCTCAAGGGAATGCGCCATGCTCATTTTATCTGCTTTTAGAAGAATATCTCCCGGCAGCCACAGGTGCATATCAAGATACTGTTTTTTGGTAAGCTCATCCTGTCCGGAGACTTCCTTGTAAACGGCTGCAACAATTTCCTCTGCACTTTTCCCATTTTTATAGTTCGGCTGTAATATTTCGTCAGCTTCCTTTACAGAAAACACCAGTGCTTCGCCGATAAAGTAATCTTCCGGTCTGCCGGATGCACGCAAAAGAAAGCTGCGTCCCCGAAACGGCGGAAGCGGTTTGACCATGGAAGCCAGTCCGCGGCGGATACAGCGAGGGATATTCTTTTTAAAGCTGCGCACCTCTTTGGTGTCGTTATACCAGTCATAGCCTGCGAAAATTTCGTCGGCGCCTTCGCCGGAAAGCACTACGGTTACGTGTTTCTTTGCCAGTTCTGCAAGAAAATACAGCGGCACGGAGGAGGGATTGGACTGTGGTTCGTCCATGTGATATTGAATATCGGAGAAGCGTTCAAAGCATTCTTTTGGTGTGATGATTTTTTTATAATTCTGAATGCCAAGGATGTCGGATAACTCCTTTGCATAATCTGTTTCGTCAAAGAACTTGTCGTCACCATGATCAAAACCGACAGAGAAGGTTTCATTCGGCATCATGGAAGCGGTGATATAACTGGAATCAACGCCGCCGGAAAGAAACGCACCGACGCGCACATCACTGATGCGGTGTGCCTGCACAGATTCATTGACAACACGATCAACGCGATCGACAAATGTCTCAAACGGCAGGTCTTCTGCTTCAAAAACCGTTTTCCAATAAGGGTGTATCTCCAATGCCCCATTTTGGTAAAGATAATAGTGGGCAGGAGGCAATTTTTTCACACCCTGAAAAAAGGTGTCGTCACCACAAGAATATTGGAAGGTCAAATACGCACGCAGCGCATCCCGGTTGACTGCCTTGACAAAGGACGGATGCTCTAAAAAGCTTTTGATTTCTGAGCCGAACAGAAAGGTACCGTCGGCGTTTTGTGTATAATAATGCGGCTTGATGCCGAAAATATCCCGCGCACCGAAGTATAAATCTTTTTTTTGGTCTCGTATCACAAAGGAAAACATCCCGCGCAGATAAGACAGCAGTCCCGTACCGTATTCCTCATACCCATGTACCAGAACTTCAGAGTCTGCTTTGGAGCGGAAACAGTGTCCGCGTGCAATCAGCTGTTCCCGCAGTTCCTGGAAATTGTAAATTTCCCCATTAAAGACAAGGGCGATACTGCCATCTTCATTGTACATCGGCTGCCCACCGGCGTCTGAAAGGTCGATAATCGACAGACGGCGGAAACCGAGCGCAGCATCTTCATCGAAATATTGTCCGTCCATATCAGGACCGCGATGCACTATTCTATCTGTCATGCGGCGGAGAATTGCTTTTTTTTCCTCCAGCGCATGGATTCTATCCGAAAAACCGGCAAATCCGCACATAGGTTATGTTCCTTTCTAAACCAATACTATCATCCAATAGGCAGCAATGCTGCTGAGGGCAGCGTTGCTGTAAGCGTATGATACATCATGCGCTCTGCGTAAATTATACCATGAAGCAAAAATGTTTGCTTGCAAAGACATTTTTGCGAAGCCGTCAATGACGCAGCTGTGCTGTAGCACAGGGAAGCAATGCTGCTGAGGGCAGCGTTGCTGTAAGCGCATGATACATCATGCGCTCTGCGTATATTATACCACAATTTGAAAAGATTGAAAAGACCTTTTCAGAAAATTCATAAAATTTGAACCAGATTTTAACAATCTGCTGATTTTCATTGAATATCAAATTATTCTTCTTGACACACCATTTATAATATGATATAATTTATAACAAATAAAATATGACGGCGCAGTATCCTAGTTGGGGCAGATTGTTTTGAAAACGGGCCTAAAAATCCGTTAAAGGGCATATCGATGAAGCTCCTTGTGCTTGCTTTTTACGCCCAGTTTAGGGTGGGTGCTGGGAGATTTGGAGATGCGGGCGTCCTGCAATGGCATGCAGATCGCGTCCCGTGTCTCTTTTGAGGCTTCATTTTGTGGCCGACGCCGCTTGTTATGCTTTCTGCAGCACATGGCGCATTCCGCCTGTGTTCGGTTGGCACGACGGCGACGGGTACGATTTGATGATTAAACCTATCATGCGGTGCATTTTTTTCGACGCTGTGGATAGATGTAGCCTGCCTTGCGTGAGGGCAGCGGATTGCGGATCAGGCTGCGGGAGTTTCGGCCGAACTTCTCGTATGCCATTGCCACATGAAACTGTGCTTGCAAAAGAGGCTAGAAACATTCAATGCTTTATTTGGGAAAACTTCTAGGCTGTTGCATTTTTGCAGGCAGTCAGTGGATTGCAGTGCGTTCTCTCGAAGGTAATCAGGTCGCGGTACGTGGTAACATGCCGACGGTTCTTTTCATGGGAAACCGCTTTTATTGGCAACAAGAAGTAGGAACCGGGGAAATCCAACCTGACCATATGGCGCAAGGTTTACGCTGTCGGCTGCCGTCTTTTTATTTTATATTTTTACATATTGAGGTAGGATATCGTGGATAACGACCCCAAACAAAAGCCGAGGGGGAAACAGCAGGAAAAACCCAAAGCAAAAATCAATATACGCTGGATCATTACCGTGTTTTTGGTCAGTATGATCATTTCCGCAGTACTGTCGCTGATGTGCAGCGAGCTGATCAATATGATGCCGATTGTGATGCAGTTTTTTGTGCTTTTAAGTATTATTTTGGTCGGTATTATATTTGATGTAATCGGTCTTTCTGTTGCAACCGCTGATGAGAAAAAGTTTCACTCTATGGCGGCGCGCAAAATCAAAGAAGGTAAAATCGCAGTAGCAATGATTCGGAATGCAGATAAAATGTCTTCTGTCTGTAATGACGTTGTGGGGGATATCTGTGGTATTGTTTCCGGTTCAACGGCGGCTTCTATTGCACTCCGGGTTTTTAGCGATCCGGAGATTTCGTTTTTTGGAAATTTGATCGTAACGGCGATTGTGTCCGGTATGACGATTGGCGGAAAGGCGATTGGTAAATATTTCGGCATGAACTTTTCTGAGGATATCCTTTATATTATAACGAAAATTGTAAAATGGGTTCCGATTGACTGGAACACAAGTAAAAAATGAAAATTACATGAGACTCGACTTGTTTTTATATACAAATGGGTATACAGAATCCCGCAGAAAAGCACAGATGTTGATTGCAGACGGCGGGGTTTTTATCGGCGGAAAGCAGATTTTAAAGCCTGCATATGAAGTACCGGAGGGCGTAACGCCGCAGATATGCGGCGATGTCATGCCGTATGTCGGCCGCGGCGGATATAAGTTGGAGCGGGCGCTGGATGCTTTTGACATTCATCCGAAGGACTATATCTGCGTTGATATTGGCGCATCCACCGGCGGTTTTACCGACTGCCTTTTGCAGCGCGGTGCGGCGCATGTTTATGCGGTGGATTCCGGCTCTAATCAACTTGCAGAAAAGCTGCGCTGTGATTCCCGTGTGACGGTCATGGAGCAGTTTAACGCAAAGAACCTGACTTTGGCGGATGTCGGCGGTTTATGTGATATCTGTGTGTGCGATGTCTCATTTATTTCTCTTACTTATATATTTGAACCGGTTACACGCATATTGAAACCGTATCATGCTGAAACAGGGTGCGGAAGCTTTGTGGCTTTAATCAAGCCGCAGTTTGAAGCGGGCAGAGACTCTATTGGAAAAAACGGAATTGTACGTGATAAAAAAGTATATCAGCGCGTCATTTCTTCCTTGATACAGCGTGCAGCCTTGGTGGGACTGTATTGTATGTCCGTCATCCCGTCTCCCATTTTGGGTGGGGACGGAAACCATGAATTTTTAGCGCAGTTTGCACATGGGACGCCGGAAATGGCAAATCCATTATTGTTTGATAAAACTGTTTTAAATCAGATCATTAACGCATGATATTTTTCTAAAAAGGCAGGTGACAACGCGATGCAGGGACAAATGCATACACTTGCTGTAGTACCGAATCTGCAAAAGGATATCGGTCTTCGTGTTACGCAAGACGCACTGGCAGTTCTGGCGGATGCACCGGTCACTCTGCGGCTGCCGCTATCCTGCCGCAGGATGTTATCGGACTTATGTCAGGGGAATGTCAATTTCACTTCGGATGATGAGCTGTATAAAAATGCAGACTGTGCCATTGTACTTGGCGGTGACGGTTCTGTAATCAAAGCGGCATCCAAATGCGCCCGGAGAGGAATTCCGCTGCTGGGCATCAATCTGGGACGAATAGGATACCTTGCAGAGGTAGAACAAAATGAATTATATCTGCTTTCCAGGTTATGCCGCGGTGAATACCGTATAGAGCGCCGGATGATGCTTTCTGTCACGGTCATGCGCAAGGGACGGGAAATCCATAAAATGCAGCCTGCATTGAATGAGGCTGTCATATCCAATGGCGCTATTTCGCATATGGTGGATTTATCGCTTGCCTGTGACGGAAATTACGTCAGTAATTTTCATGCAGACGGTGTGATTGTTGCGACACCGACCGGTTCTACTGCATATTCCATGTCTGCCGGCGGTCCGGTGATTGATCCGGCGCTGGATTGTCTGTGCGTTACTCCTGTGTGCGCGCATTCGCTTTCCGCACGGCCGATGTTATTGTCTTCACAATCTACCCTGACGCTGGAGAATATTTGCTGCCGTGAGGATAATACGTATCTGACAGTAGACGGTGATGAAAACTTTAAACTGCTGCTTGGCGATGTCGTTTCTGTATGCCGTGCAGAAGTGGAAACCAAAATGATTCGATTCCATGCGAACAGTTTTTATTCCGTGCTCAACCGGAAAATGGGGATATAGGAAAGGAAGTACTGTTTATTTTGTAAATAGTATTGTCATAATTATGAAACAAAATCGACATGAACGTATTATTGAGATTATCAGTTCCTGTGATATTGAAACGCAGGACGAGCTGCTTGACAAATTGAAGGAGGATGGGTTTGATGTCACACAGGCAACCATTTCCCGTGATATCAAGCAGCTGCAGTTGGTTAAAGCAGCCGGTCATGACGGACATTACAAATATGCCGTTTCGCAGCATTCAGGAACCAAAAATTCCATGAAATTCAAAACAATTTTAAAAGAAACCGTTGTAAAGGTGGACTACGCGGAAAATATTGTTGTTTTAAAAACCTATTCCGGTATGGCACAGGCTGCGGCAGCTGCGATTGACGCCATTCAGATGCAGGATATCGTTGGTACGGTTGCAGGCGATGATACCATTTTGATTGTCATGCGGAATGTGGCAATTGCAAAGGATTTTGCAGAACGGCAAGCAGAATTGCTCAAATAAAAGAAAGTTTGAGGTGAGGCGGGATGCTCGACACGCTGCATATTGAAAATATCGCTGTTGTGAAGGAAGCAGATATCCATTTCCCCCCTGGATTTACGGTTTTGACCGGTGAAACCGGCGCAGGAAAATCCATCATTATTGATGCGATGAATTTACTGCTTGGCGCACGTCCGCAGCGAGATTTGATTCGTTCTGGGGAGGAGGCGGCAATTGCTGCGGCATATTTTGCTGTATTACCAAAACCGCTTGCCGCACAGATGACAGAGTCGGGCATTCGTTTGGAAGATGACGAGACCATGTATTTGCAGCGTACCGTTCATGCGGACGGAAAAGCAGTGACACGTATTGGCGGTCGTCCGGTTTCTGTTTCCTCTCAAAAAGAATTCATCAGTCAGCTGATTGCCATTCATGGGCAGCATGATAACCAGATGTTTTTAAATCCGGATACCCACATTTTATATTTAGACGATTATGCGGGACTTTATGATGCCTTGCAGATATATGGCAGGCAATATCATCAGTATCTGGAAATTAAAAATAAAATTCGTTCCCTGCAGAAGGGCGAGCAGGAAAAAGCGCGCATGGTAGAGCTTTTGAAATATCAGATATCGGATATCGACGCCGGAAAGCTGAAGGTGCGCGAAGAGGAACAGCTGATTGCCAAGCGAAACAAGCTTCAGAATGCGGAAAAAATTTCAAAACAGGTCAAAACAGTTTATCATGCGCTTTTCCGCAATGAGAAGGGATATTCCGCAGCAGAACTGATCGACCGTGCAGTGACGGCATTGGATCAGATGACGGAAATCATTCCGGAGGCGGCGGCATATTCTGAAAAGCTGAACGAGTTTCGATATGAAATGGAAGATATCGCAGAAACGGTTCGCGGATATGCTGAGGAGGAAGACGGCGATCCCACACTCCTTCTTGATAAAATTGAAACACGGCTGGATACGATCTCCAAGCTGAAAAAGAAATACGGCGCAACCGTGGAAGAGGTTCTTGCATACCGTGAAAAAGCCGTGCATGATTTGGAAGATATGACGTTGTCAGATGAAAAAATTGCAGAACTGAATGCACAGCTAAAGGAAACACAGACGGCATTGGCTGCATCTGCAAAAGCATTGACGGCTGCACGCATTCAGGCGGGAAAACAGCTGTCGGAGCGAATCATGCAGGAGCTTGCATTTCTCGATATGGAAAAGGTGCGGTTTGCCGTTTCTGTACGTCCGCTGTCATCGGTATCCGGGGAAATGACGGATGAAGACCGTCGCTATAATGCATATGGGTGTGATCAAGTGGAATTTTTAATTTCCACAAACCCTGGGGAGCCGATGAAATCCTTGGATCGTATTGCTTCCGGTGGGGAGCTGTCGCGGATTATGCTTGCTGCAAAGTGTGTAACTGCGGGAACAGAGCAGGGACGTACCATGATTTTTGACGAAGTCGATACCGGTGTTTCCGGTAAAACCTCTCAAAAAATCGGCATGAAACTGAAGCAGCTTTCAAAATCCGGCTGTCAGGTGATCTGTGTGACGCATTCGGCACAGATTGCAGCGCTTGCCGACGCGCATCTATTTATCTCAAAGCATGAGGTGGACGGTCGTGTTGAAACCAGTGTCAAAGGGCTTGACCGTGATGGTCGTATCGCAGAGCTGTCCCGTATTATCGGCGGCATCGAAATGACCGAAGCCATCCGGAAAACCGCAGAAGAACTGTTGGACAACGGTCAAAACCTATAATCACGTGCGCTAAATGAGGAGGCTCTTTTTGAAAAAAGCGCCTCCTCAAACTCCTCTGCAAAAACTTTTGACGAATTTTCCCCAAAGAAACATCCTCCCATGAAACCGTTCGGTGGTTTTATGGGAGGATGCTTTTCATTCAATCAGTCAAACGTTAAAAAAGTGATATGCTTTTCGTTCATTCAACCGATTTTATCAGACGGAATATTTCCGGAAATTACTTCTTCAGACCGTTTTCGTAGGATTCGATCATCTTCTTGACCATCTGACCGCCGACAGAACCTGCCTGCTTGGAGGTGAGGTCACCATTGTAACCCTGCTTTAAGTTGACACCAACTTCGTTGGCTGCTTCCATTTTAAACTGGTTCATAGCTTCCTTTGCATCAGGAACGAGAGTCTTGTTACTGGACATAGTGTTTATCTCCTTTTTCAATTCACATAATTTTTGATGACGAAACTGCAACGAGATTGTATTCCTTACCTGGAATAAAAAATCTCATTGGATTTTCGGGAATCGACTTTGGATTCCGATGATAGTATGATGCACAATACACGGAATTATAAGTGTGAATTTTTGACAATACAGGATTTACAAACCGAAAATTTTAGAATATAAATTTTACATATAAAAGCGTATACTATATTTTGCATCAAGGGAGATGCTTTTCATGCAAATTCCAATGAATAAAAATATAAACAATGATTGACGCCTGGTTTTATAATTTTCAGGCGATATTTAAATCCTTTTCACTAAAACCTGTGCACATATTCCGGTAAATAATCCGGATATGATACCTGAAATCATTAGAATTGGAAGATAGACAAACACCGCAGTGGTTTGCATCACAAGGACTGCCGCGAGGATTTGACCGATATTATGAAATACGGCGCCGATGGGACTTGCCAGCCAAATATGAGAAGCGGGGATTATACGTTTTATCAGCAGCATACCGCAAAGACAGCACATCGCCCCGCAAACGCTGTAGATAAAGGAAACCGGTGTTCCGCTGAATATACTGCAAAGGAGAATGCGCACCATGACGATCATGCATACCTCAGAAGCATGATAACCGTATACAGCATACACGGTGATGATATTTGCCAATCCCAGTTTTACACCCGGAATAGGAATGATATTGGGAATCCGTACTTCTACAATAAAAATAATCAGTGCAGCCGCTGTCAGAAGGGAAAGCTGCGTCAGTTTTTTTACATTCATGGATTTGCCTCTGTATCGCTGAAACGGATCAACAGCTTGTTTGGAAGACATACGATAGGCGCGGCTTCGCTTTGTAACACCCCCATATGCACACAGGTCTGATCCGGACAACTTGCGGAACATATGCAGATGGTGCCGTCTTTAATACAAACTGTATTTTCACCGTGATTTTCAGAAGTAATTGTAAAGGTCCGGTTCTGTTCTTTGGTTAAATCAAACGTTTCAATCACTTTGCCGTCTTGTACAATCAAGACGATGTTACCTGGAGTTTGTGAAGATAAAAATACCGTAAGTATTGCGCTGCATATAAAAAGCGCGATAAGTATCCATAAAATTTTTTTGATATTTGTATTCATGAAAGTATGATCAATGGCAGATTACTGATATTGGTATATCGGTCTGACAATCCTTCTGTAAGGTATATCGTTTTGTCTTCCGTAACAAAAATCATTTCAAATCCACCTGTTTCCTGCCATACTTCTATGGCTTTTTCTGCGCCCATCACATACAGCGCCGTGGACAGGGCATCACAGGTCAGTCCGTTGTCTCCGACAATTGTCATGGAAACAATTCCGTGATCGGCGGGATATCCGGTTTTACTGTCGATAATGTGACAGTACCGTTTCCCGTTTTCATCGGTAAAATAACGCTCGTAGTTTCCGGAAGTGATCACGACTTCGTTTGTAATATCCAGTGTGAGTAAATTGGTTTGGGGTGTAAATGGATTTGCAATTGCGATTTTCCATGGGGAACCGTCCTGTTTGGTTCCAATGGTATGCACGTTGCCGCCAAGATTCAACATGGCGGAAGAAATGCCTCCTTCACGCAGCAGCGCCGCGATCACATCACCGGTATAGCCTTTCGCTGCCGCACCAAGATCAATTTGCATTCCGTAAGGCAGAGTCACGCACAACGCATCCAGTACAATCTTTTTGTAGTTAACATAAGGCAGGAGACTCTGAATTGTGTCTTCTGTTGGGATTTGGTAGCTGCCTGTCGTAAATCCCCATGCAGATACAAGCGGGTATACGGAAATATCCAGCGCTCCATCCGTCAATGTACTGATTTCTATTGCACCGCGAATAATCGCAGCGGTATCTTCGCCAACGGTTGTTGACTGTCCGTTTGCATGGTTCAGTTTCCATATATCGCTGTCCGAATCTGTGACAGACAGCAGTTTTTCTAATGCAGCAATTCGATCCTTTGCTGATTCCAACAGCGTATCTGCATCGGGGCCATATGCTTTCAATGTGATAAATGTATCCATAGCAAATACATCTGTTTCTGCTTGTATCGGTTTCTTGGATAGAGCGGGACTTTTGGAATTCTCAGAAGCAGAGCAGGAGAGAAGCAATATTCCGGTCAGAAGCAGAAGGACTATTCTTATATAAAACAACGGATGAATTCGCTGTGGTTTAGAGAAGACAGAGTTTACTTTCATTATGAACATGAAATGCTATAAAATATAATTTTAAATTCAATTTTCAACATTTTTTGCATGTTCCAATGCATTTTTCACTGCCTGCATGATCCCCCTGGAGCTGTATGTTGCACCGGAAACAGCGTCTACCTCTGTGTTTTGATTAATTAAAATTGCTTCAATGATTGATTTCTCTGCTTGCTCAAAATACCACGAATCTTCTTCTGCGGTTTTTGCTGTAATTGCAGTGATGTGATCATTTAAAATTGTGACATCTACGGTAATATCGCCGTCATAACCAAATGCGGATGCTGTATACGTTCCGTCTTTGTACAGACGCAGGGGTTTCTGTGCTGGAATATCTTCGGTTATCGTGCTTGTTTCAATCATTTCAGAGGATGAAGCGATGGTTTCTTCTGCTGTTTCCATAGGCGTTGTGTCAGAAACTGTGTATGTTGGAAGGGAAAGAACAGCATTGTCGTCTTTTTTGACGGGTGACATGAGAATCACGACACAGACCATACATAAGACAACACCCAATCCGCTCAAACGGCTGACAACATATTTGTATTCCGGTTTTTTCTTGCAGATTTCTTTATAAATACGGCAAAATGCATAACTGATAAATAGCAGACTGTAAACGATGACATTGATGATATAATCTGTTTTGCCGCTTTGTGCCAATGGGAGAAACAACACCATCACATGCACATAGATCAGCGTATAAAACAAATAAGCGAGCCGCTGTATCTTTTTCCATAATTTTGCGGACATTTTTTTGCGAATGGATGGAATTGAGAGAATTGTCAGTGGAATCATAATGAACAGCATGATCAAGGAAAGAATGCCGGCAGTCAGATGCGTCGGTTTCATGCTTTGAGGATTTGAAAACATCCGGACAAAATACGTTTTTCCGTAGCCGAAGTTGTGACCGAGCGTCAGGATTGCAGCAAGAATCGATAATTCACCGCGGATTGGCATCCATGTTTTCATTGGAGCAGAGCCGTTTGGCAGTGCGCCTATCCACATAATTACGCACCAGAGTGCTGTTGCAAATGCTCCCCGGCTGAACAGAGAAATGATACCGTTTACGATACCATTTTGCACACCGTGAAAATCAAAGATTGTGACTGCGATGGAAATAACAGCCGCCGCAGCATAAAAAACAACAGCATGCTTTTTTAATGCTTTTCTGCAAGTATAGGAGAAGATAACGGCAAGAAACAAAGCGAAAATCAATAACATAGCATGATCAACAACTTCCGTTTTGCGAAAGATTCCTTTCCTTAGAATTTTGAATTTTGTTTCTTCTGTATATAAACGTTTCTTTTGAAATGGGGCAAAGCCTTTTTTGATTGAACAGCCGGTATTAAGACCGGAGGAAAGTCCTAATGCCGGCTGTATCTATACTACAGACAGTTTATGAATGCTTTTTCTTTGAAAGGAGGAGACCCATACCTGCTGCTCCTGCCATTATCATTGCAGAAAGCATCAAGTGCATCGCATCTTCTGTTTTTGGTGTGGAAGCTGGCTCAGTATACTCTGTCAGAGCAGGTTCTACAGCGACCGGTTCTGTACCAAGGTCTTCAAAAAGATCAGTTTCTGCTGCCAATACAGAGGCGACAGCGGCATTCTGTATGGTAACGGTGCATTGCAATGCGGTAGTATATCCGGTAGATACGACCTGGATTTGGTATACACCATCCGCTGGAAATACTTTGGTATCTCTTTGTTCTGCTGCCGCATCAATCAAACCGTGATCGTCGATAATTTTAACACCGCGCTTACCGGATGCAGCATAGGATGTTTCACCGACTGTAACTGTGGAAATATTCTTTAAGAAATTCTCAAAATCAACTTCCGATGCACCATTTGCTTTGATCAGTCCGGTATCGGACACTGCTGCCGGCATGGAATCCGATGTCAGGGTGAATGCGGTTTTGACATCTGCATAGCTTCCGCCTGCATCATGAACGACAAGGGTGTAGCTGCCGGGAAGCGCGTTTTGATAAGCAATTGCGGTATCTGTTACAGAGCAGCTCAGACCTTCGACGCTGTACTGTTTGCTGTAATCCTGCGGGAAGCCGGACATCGATAGACTGGTATGTGCGGCGTCAATACCGGCGTCATCTACGGTCAGCGTATAGTCAAATTTAATCGGAACATATAGATTGGTTTTCAGAATATGGTAACCGGAATCGGTGATATATGTGATTTGATCAATGGTTTGTCCGACAAGGGAAGCATAATCATCATACACCAGCGTATTGCCGTGTGCTTCTTCTGTTATAAAACCAGAAGACCATGCGATTTCATCGCGCCAGATGTTTTCCAGATGACGCATACCGTATGCGGTTCCGTTTGCTGTATGCAGAATCACACCGAATACTCTGCCGATATCGGATGTACCGTTTGCATTATTGATTGCGGCGTCAATACAGTAATCGCCGTATCTGGTATCTGTGGTAATTGTCGCGGTTATACTGTCGATTTCAGCAGATGCCCCTTTTACGGTAGAGAATGCTGCCTTACCGTTTTCCACGTTTACTTCTTTATACGCAGCGGGAATGGAATCCAATTGCGTAAATCCGTAATTATTTTCACCAAGCGCATTTAAATCTTCTTTGGAAATTGCAACAGGATAAACAACACCTTCGATTGTTCCGCCGCCGTTTTCCTGTTCTGTGCTGTATGTACCGGCTGTCAGATTTTCATTCTTCCATTTTGAAGTGGTTGCGGAGGATACAGCATCAACTTCAAAGCCGATGCCTTCTTCGGCATAAAAATCATTGTAGGGAATCTGCATGGTTCCATACACGACATCATTTTCCTGTGCTGCAATGGCAACCGGGAAAACACTGGTAATCAGTGCGGTGCAGAGAATGGTTTGAAACGTTTTTTTGTAGTTCATTGAAATCTCCTTTTGCTATGTAAAAAACATTTTTGAAGTTAGCGCGCGCTAACACGTGCGCAAAAAAATATGCGAGACTTCGTCTCTGAAACCTGCATAAGAGTTAGCGTCTGCTAATTTCGATAACATTATAGCATAAACTGGAATATTTGTCAATATGAAATCGAGAATTTTATACGGTTCGTGATGAAATGCTATGAAGCAGGAACATATGAAATGCAGATTTGTATATTTTTTCATAATCATTCATCATGTAACATTACGATTATACTCTTGTATCTCAAGGCAGAATGAGAAGTGTCACCCGCCGCGTATCATAGTATGTGATGTGTAACAAGATGGTGCACTGCAATCAATCAATCAAAAGAAGTTGCTGCACATAGGGGCAACAACCTCTTTTTTATAGAAATATTTCTTTTATAAAATTGCCGCAGTACAACTTTCCATTTTTGCGTTGATGTTATATGGAAAGAATTGTCAGGATATGACAGAGGAGGGGGTATTTGCATTTAATAGTTCTATTTAGAAAATCAATGGCTGTACCGCCGTATAAGCGCCCGTTGCCGATGTCCCATAAATCCGCATCCCGTGGCCGCCGTCTAAATTGAACCACTCGATGGGCATACCTTCTGCTGCATGCGCAGCGGTATGTGCAAGAAATTCCTCTATCATCTGTGATGCGGCGGTTTTATCGTATTCTGCCATGACTGCTGCATAAAATCCGGTTGGGGTTGCCCAATATCCGCCGTTTTGATACCAGTTGCGGCCGACACTGCTGCATTCCCACATGGATGCTTCACTGTAGTCTTCATCGGTCGGAATCTGTCGAATATATCCGTGCATGGAAACCGTTCCGTTTTTATAGGCGTCATATAATGTTTTTGCTGTTTTTTGCGTTTGTGATTCAGAGAGCAAGCCGAGATAAGCCGCGACGGCAGTGCCCCACACATCATGCTGATGTCCAACACCTGTTGCAGAATAAAACCATCCGGTTTGTTCCTCATAAAAAGTTGATACAATGGCAGATGCAATACGGTCCGCCCGTTGATTATATGCAGCGCTTTTTTCGGCGTCACCGATATGCGCTGTCATACGTGTCAGGGAAACGGCAGCCATCCAGCGCAGAATGGACGCGCTGAGCAAAAGTCCCGTTTTGCGGATTGCATCGTGAAAACCAAAATCTACATTAAATGCTTCATCCAGACTATAACAGAGATCGGTTTCTGCGTCGATGTGATAAGCATCCCAAGCGTGTTCCAGCCGTTCCATCAGCGTGAGGCCGCCGAAGTCTTCTTTCAATATCTGGTAATCTCCAGTCATAGCAGTATAAGTTCCTGCCATCATGACGTAAAAATAATTATCGCACAACGGTGGATAAAAACCGTATAATCCGGTGCCCTGATCGTCTCCGTCGGCATAGGTGCCAGGGAAGTAAACCGCTTTTCCATTGTCATTGATGTGGTCAGCCACTGCCCATGCGGGGACACACAAACCGTTGGCAAGCGTTCGTTCTTCTGCACCGTTTTGCCCGAATAGGCTGGTAATGCGGATATACTGCCGCATATGTGCCGCATCGACCAGTCCGCTTTGCATCATCATAGCACTGTCGCGTACCCAGAAGCTTGGGTATCCGTTGTCACCGGCCGGAAGCAGGAGCGGTGTTGTGCCGCTGTGTTCTGTTTCCTTGACAAAGGTACAGCGGTCAATTATATCTTTTGCGATGCTCCGCAGCGCTGCGGCTTGTTTGCAATTGGTAATCATAAACAGTTCCTCTTTTCGTAAGTTTATTGATAAAGCGTTAAGAATTTTTCCATTGCGGCATTTGCCTGTTTTTCATGGGATGCCAGTTTGGAGGTAATATCGCGTTTATTGGTGATTGCATCCAGAATATCGGCTGCCACACCGCCAAGACCATAGAATTCACCCCAGTCCCATGTGACGTTTTCGCAGATGAGCTGCAGCATTTCCGCACTTTCCGCATCGCGTGTCTGCTTGACTTGCAGGGACAGTTCATATTCGGCGGGCATGGAGACTGTATGGGAAACGGCTGCCATTGCGTCTGTCAAGGTTCCAGCAAAATCAGGATTTTCTACAGTGACGGGAATCATCGCTATGGTACCAATCCAATAATTGGCGCCGGAATAATAGTTTTCCTGACTTTCATCATATTTGGGGTATGGAACAATGCCGAAATCAGAATCCATGTCGCGCAGAAGGGTCATATCACAGATGGCGGCGCACAAGAAAAGCGTTCTGTCTTCACGAAACATTTTGTTGGCGTCGTAGGTCTGATAATTTTTATGCGGCATGACGTTCGGATTGGATAACAGATCGCCAAGTTTTTGAATCAATGCGATGTTGCGCTCCGACTGATAACAGTATTCCGGGACACCGCCTATATTGTGTGTCACCCGTCCTTCTGCTGCCGTAAAGAAGGCATATTCACCGCCTGTTTCCACAGCAAGACCGTAGGCATCGTCGGAATCCCATTTGCCGTTGTTGTCAATGTCTTTTGCCAGACCGGAGATCATCGTATACAGGCGATCAATGGTCCATGTGCCGTCCTTCACATAGGAATAGGGAGAGGGAAGACTATTTTGTGTCAGAACCGTATTGTTGAAAAACATGGCAAACGGTGCGACAACGGTGCGTGTGGTGATACTGCCGCCGGCGCCGAAAATTTTACCGTTGATCATAAAATCCTGTTTCGTGTGCTTGTCCCACCACGGTGCAGATAAATCGAGCATGGGAAGCTCCGCAAGGTTATATAGCAGTTCGCTGCTGACCGCAGGTGCAAAAACAAGATTGACCGAGCCGAGAATCATATCAATGGGGAAGTCATTTGCCATGACGCCTTTTTGAAGGGCTGCATAAATTTCGAGATCGTCGACATCGGTGTATTCAATGGTAATGCCGAAATGTTCGCACAGCATCCGGTCACGTTTCAATAACGCATCATCGACGATGTCACCTGCATGTGCTTCTGTCGGATATTGAAATATGTTCAGTGTGTTTCTCCAATCACTTGCCGCCAAGACACGGAAGGTTTTTCCGGTATAATCAGACGCTGAATAACGGTCAAGGGGATCGGATTCTGCTGTTTGAATTGCGGTATCGATACTTGCCTGCGTGGTTTGTGAAATTCTTCCTCCCTCATTGCATCCGGCCAAAAAAGTCAGAACCGTGCAAAGTCCAATTGCAGATTTCATCAGGCAGTTTTTTCTGGTATTCATTTTTATTGGATAGGCTCCTTTCCTATTTATTGAAATCAACATGGGTTAACGTTAATCTTATGTGTTTCTATTATAGCAAATAACCATTCGATTGTCAATAGAATTGCAAGGATTTTTATATGTTATTTTTTTAACGTGTGGTTATACTTGACAAAATATAAAAATCCCTGTATAATAAACCTATTCCCAAAGAGAGAGAAGGAGCCAATTGCATGGCATGAAACAAACAACCATTGTAGATATCGCAAAAGCTGCCGGTGTCAGCGCGTATACCGTTTCCAAAGCGCTGAACGGACAGGAAAAAATCAGTGCACAAACGCGGGAACGTATTTTAAAATTAGCAAAAGAAATGGATTACCGCCCGAATCTTTCTGCCAAACGGCTGCGCGGTGGAACATACCGCATTCATGTAATCTATCCCAAAGAACCAGCAGAGTTTTATCAATATTGGATTTCCGGTGTACAGAATGCGGTACAGAAAATTGCAGATGACAGACTGCATGTATCCTATTTTCCGTGCCGGCATGTCAATGCTGCGGACGGATACCGTGATGCTCTGGAACAAACGTTATCCGCATCACCGGACGGTGTAATTCTGGTCAACTGTTATCCGCATGCAGAATATACCGATTTGCTTTTGGAACTGACGGCGCGCCATATTCCCATCATAACCAGTGTGATTGGCGCCGATGATACGATTCCTGTACTTGGACACGTTGCGCCGGATCCTGTTTTAATCGGTACGTTGGCGGCGGAGTTGTTTTCCGGATTTTCGGTTCGGCATCCGGCAATTTTTGCAGGACATCTTGCTTCCGATTTGCATAAACAAAGCATTGCTGCATTCATGGAATCCGCTGAAAACTATCATCTTTCTGTCTGCGGCTGTTTTGAAACCGATGAGGACCCGCAAACGGCATATCAGCAAACCGGCAAATTGTTTTCAGAGCATCCGGCGGCAGACGGCATTTATGTGACGTCCTACAACGCGGCGGGCGTCTGTTCCTATCTGGAAGACCATAATATGAAAGACCGTGTATGTGTCATCGGTTGCGACTTGTATCCCGCATTGAACCAAAAGCTGCAAAACGGCTCTCTGCGCGTTTCCATTTTTCAGCATCAGGATATCCTCGGCGCATGTGCAGTGCAGTATCTGTACGAGTATTTATGCGGTGTCCGGACGGCAGATCAATGTGCGCTGCGGCATGTCGTGCAGCCGGTATTTCCCTGTATGCTGCCGTATTATCAAAAATTTTTATAATCAAAGTGTGATACGATTCTTGAATTTAAAAAAGGATGCATCGCAGACAAACAATATAAATTATAAAAATATAAAAAAACAGTTGACAGAATTGTAAAGATATGGTACAATAAAACCAATAGAAATTGTTCTGATATCATAAATCGCTGTAACAGGATATTAAAGGGAATCAGAATTTAATTTTCCCCCAATTTCAGAACAGATGATAGTAAAGACAGAGATACTCTATGCAGATAAAATAATAAATGCGGTTATCCAATACAATTAATTATAAGGGAGAACTGACAATATGAAAAAAGCAGCTAATCTCATATTTCCTCTGTGTGCCTGTCTTTTAATCGCATGTAACCAATCCGATATTCAAAAACAGGAGGAATCACAATCTGTGGTTCCTCTTGTGGATTCTACCAATACGGTCAAGTTCATTGATAAAACCGGTTATGAAATGATAGCTTTTCCTGGAAATATAGAAGATACAATTTCGCGTTTTTTTGAAGATGTTTCAATAAATGGTGAATATTTTTCATTTTCATACGGAGAAATATTTTATCAGTGTAATTTATCAAACGGTGAAATTAATAAAATTAGAATTAACGATAATAAACTTTGGTTAAAGTACGATCTTTCGACGCAAGATTTTTATCCTTGCTCTGATGATATATTTCTGTGTGTTGGGAGTGGAGTGAAGGATTCAAAAACTTATATTTATCTTTGTACACAGAGCGGCGATGTTACAGAAAAAGCTGCGATACCGGCGGAAGGTCGTGTACATGTTTATTTCTTTGAAACAGAGAACGGGATAGTCACGGTCGTGCTGGATGAAGCGTCAGTTTTCTTTTATGATGAATCTTTAAACCTATTGCGAACCGTATATATCGGGCAGCAGTATGATCGAGTGCTTCGCACAAAAGACGGCAGTTATATTTTAGGAGAATATTTAGATAATGCTGTTATCATCAAAGAAGGTTCCAATGTATATGTTCCATTATCCGATCGATATCGTTGGGATGAAAAATTTAACAGTGGAAGATTTTGTTTTGATGAAAATGAAACTCTGTATATTAGTTGTGGGAGCAAATTATATCATCTCACTGGAGATGGTTCGTCGGAAACGTTATTGCTTCAGTGGAGTGACGGAATGATTATTAATTCACCGGTCAATCTCTACAAAGTAACAGAGAATGGTGATATTATTGTATCTTTTGATAATGTATTTACGAAGCGCTTAGAGTTAAAACAGGTACGCATAAAGAAAGAACAATCAGAGAGAATTCAGCTTACGGTTGGTTCCTTTTATTTTGATGAGACACTGACATATGCCGTAAATTCCTTTAATGCCTCACAAAATACATACGAAGCATCCTTGCTGGTATATCAAAATTATGGTGATGACAGATCATGGAAAAGGGGAGCAGAACTGTTAGATGATTATGGAAAAGATATGCTGGCAGGGACTGCGCCGGATGTGATGCTGTTTGATTCATATCTGAATCCGACCATATATTATGATAAAAATGCATTTGTCGACCTTATGCCGCATTTTGGAGATCAACTGCTCGGTTCTGTACCAAGTGTGTTTTCCTATCAGGGAAAACTATTCGGTGTGCCGGTAGGTATCCGGATTGATACGCTTTTGTGTAAAGAATCCAAACTGGATGAAATATACGGAACAGACGGTGTTTTTACATTGGAAGATTTGTATGCATTCAGTGACAGATTGACAGACGGTCAGGTACTTTCCACTAAATGCCAAACGCTTGACAGGGTATCCGCACAGTCCTATGCGACATGGATTGACAAAGAAAGCGGTACTGTCACCTATGATGCACCGTCCTTTTCGGAATATATTTCCTTTTGCAAGAAGTGGGATGAATCACTCTATCAAAGGGATGTAGGCGGTATCTTTTTCTTTGATGGAGCTTATGATGTCAGCAATCCTGCATTGCCGGAGGCGATTGCAACAGATCAATTGCAGCTGCTCGATATGCCGTTTCATTCCCTGGAAGGTTATATGATTGCAAAAATGTTGTTTCAAGATGAATCCTTTGCCTTCTGCGGATATCCAACACCCAACGGACAAAGTATGTACATGCAGACGGAGCATCTTCTAACTGTCAATGCTGCTTCTCCGGTACTTGGCGGTGCAGGTGAATTCATCAATTATATGCTGTCTGATGCGATACAGACGATACCGTATTTTTATAAGAAGTATCTTCCGTCAACCCGTTCGGGTCTGCGTACTTTGATGGATAACTATCCTGCGTATGGCTATAGGATTTCTACGGATGAAAGGTTCTCTTTGGCAGTAAGATTTGACGGTTTACAATATGCTTATCAAATTGTGAAATCATATATTGAAGAAAATCCTATTATTCCCAGTGAAACGAAAGCAATTGCGATTATCATGACAGAAGAAGAAAAGGTAAAATTTTACACCTACCTTGACACCCCAATGCCAACCGTACCGGTGGATGAAACGGTTTCCGGAATCATAGAAGAGGAGCTTTCCACATGGCGCGCTGGCGCTGCGTCCTTATCCGATGCAGCAAAACGCATACAAAATAGGGTATTTATTTATGTCAATGAATAACATAAGGATCCATTTTTCAGACTGCGCTTTGTGACATCGTCAAAATTCTATATAGAGAGGGGATCACTTTAACGTTCGTAAAAGTGAAAGTTATCGTTACATATGAAAAAAAGAAACATAACAAACTTCATAGTTCCTCTGTGTGCCTGTCTGTTAATCGCATGTAACCAATCCGATATTCAAAAACAGGAGGAATCACAATCTGTGGTTCCTCTGGTTGATTCACCAAATGCAATCAAAGAAATTGATAAAAATGGATATGAACTTTTATCTCTTCCGGAGTTTATATATAAAGATATTCCATTGTATATACAGTTTCAAGGTGATACGTATTTTTTTACATATGGCGGTGAATTTTTTAAATATTGTCTTTCTTCAGAGGAGATTGTTATACATAAAACAATAAACCAAGAGCGTTTATTTTTAAAAAATGATCTTATCACATCTGATATTTATCCTTTAACAGATGATGTTCTTCTTTGTGTAGGTTCTGGATATCAGGATGCAAGTATCTATATCTTTCACTGTACGCCAAAAGGAGATTTGATTCAAAAAACGGCGATTCCAGCGGAAGGTCATACAAATACCTATTTCTTTGAAACAGAAGATGGAATTATTACCGTCATACTTGACGAATCATCTGCTTTCTTTTATGACGAATCTTTGAATCTATTACGAACAGTATATACTGGGCAGTGGTATAACCGCGTACTTCGCACAAAGGACGGCAGTTATATACTGGGAACACAATTGCACAATGCTGTCATAATCAAAGAAGATTCCAATCAATGTGTTCCATTGTCAGAACGGTATACCTGGGATGAAAGTTTTGATGGCACGTTTTGCTTAGATGAAAATGAGACCTTGTATGTTAGTACAATGACTGGGTTGTATCATCTTGTCGGGGACGGTTCCCCTGAGAAACTGTTGTTCCAATGGAGCGACGGCATGTTGGTCAAGTCGCCGTATTACCTTTACACAGTGACAGGCGACGGTGATATTATTGTATCTTATAATAATAAACTGACAGAACGCACAGAATTAAAGCGTGTACGTTTAAAAAAGGAGCAGTCAGAGAGGATTCAACTTACTGTCGGGACATTTTATCTAAATGAAGCGCTGTCTTATACTATAAGCGCTTTTAATGCGTCACAAAATACCTATAATGCATCCTTACAGGTATACTACGATTATATCGAGGGAGGCTTGTTTGGTACAGAGCTTTTAAATAATTATGAAAAAGATTTGCTGGCAGGAACAGCGCCGGATGTCATGCTGTTTAATTTAAGCACAATTCCAATCAGTTATTATGACAAAAATGCGTATGTCGATCTTTTGCCGCATTTTGGCGAGCAGCTGCTTGGGTCTGCAAAAAGCGCTTTTTCTTATCAAGATAAAATGTTTGCGATACCAGTTGGTATTCGGATTGACACATTCTTATGCAAAGCATCAAGGTTGGATGAAATCTACGGATCAGACGGAAGTTTTACACTGGAAGATTTGTATGCACTCAGTGACGCACTGACAGACGGACAGGTACTGTCTACCAAACGCGAAACACTGAACAAGGTATCCGCACAATCCTATGCAGCATGGATTGACAAAGAAAGTGGTACCGTCTCTTATGACGCACCGTCTTTTTCAGAGTATATTACCTTCTGTCAGAAGTGGGATGAATCCCTGTATCAAAGTGAAGTCGGCAGTATTTATTTTGATTATTTATCCGGAGGATATGAAATCAACAATCCTGCGTTGTCGGAGGCGCTTGCAACCGATCAATTACAGCTGCTTGATATGCCGCTCCATTCTTTAAAGGGGTACATGGTTGCAAAGCTGCTGTATGCAGATGAAGACTTTGCATTCTGCGGTTATCCGACGCCCCTTGGACAGAGCATGTATATGCAGCCGAGTTATCTTCTGACCGCCAATGCAGCTTCGCCGGCATTGGGCGGTGCAGGCGCATTTATCAATTTTATGCTGTCTGATGAGATACAGACGTCTCCATATTTTTATGATATGTATCTTCCGACAACCCGTTCCGGTCTTCGGACTTTGATGGATCGATATCCAACTTATGAATATGATATACAAAAAAGACTGTTTTCAATATATTTGGGATATGATGACAACTGGGAAGAATCTTATTTTATTTCAACGAATAAAATCATTGAAAATCCCATTGTTCCCACAGAAACAGATGCAATTGCGATTTCCATGACGGAAGAAGACAAGGAAAAACTGTTTGCCTACCTAGACACACCGATGCCAACTGTGCCGGTGGATGAAACGGTTTCCGGAATCATTGAAGAAGAATTGTCTGCGTGGCGCGCCGGCGCTGCGTCCTTATCCGATGCAGCAAAACGCATACAGAGTCGGGTATTCGTATATATCAATGAATGACGCTTTCTATGGCGGTATTCGTACAAACAAAAGAAACTGTGTTGTATTTTGTCAAGAAACAGGCTGTCCGCTGATACTGCGGACAGCCTGTACGATTCTTTTGGGAAGGTTATTTACTGGTTGAATTCACCGGCTTTGACACGATCCATCAGACTGTGAATACGACGGACGGGGTCAAGCAGCTCGGACGTGGAAGCATCGCGGTTCAGCGTATCAATGATGTAGGATACATACTTGCACATATTGACTTCACCGTACCATTCACGGGAGAGCAGCTCCGGTGTGCGGTAAATGAGGTTTGTGGTATAAATACGGTTGAACAGTCCCTGCTTATAGCATTCATCAAATTTTTCAAGGCCTGCGGTAAACAGTCCGAAGGTGGAGAATACAAAAATCTTTGCAGCCTTTTTCTCCTTTAACTGATAGCAGATATCAAATACAGAATCGCCGGATGCGATCATATCATCGACGACGATGACATTTTTGCCCTCAACGGAATTGCCGAGATATTCATGCGCGACAATGGGATTGCGTCCGTTGATCACCGTTGTGTAGTCGCGTCTCTTATAAAACATACCGAGGTCAAGACCCAGCACGGAGGAGTAGTACATGCAGCGATTCAGACCGCCTTCATCCGGAGAAATGACCATGGTGTTGCCGTCAAGAATGTTGATATCACGTTCCTTTTTCACCAGTGCCTTGATCATCTGATAGGAGGTGCGGACACTGTCAAAGCCGGACAGCGGAATGGCGTTTTGTACACGGGAGTCGTGTGCATCAAAGGTAATGATGTTGGCAACACCCATATTGACCAGTTCCTGGAGACTCATCGCGCAGTCGAGAGATTCACGCGCGGAACGCTTATGCTGTCTGCCTTCATACAGCATGGGCATAATCACGGAAATTCTTCTGGCTTTTCCGCCGATTGCGCCGATGACACGCTTCAAGTCTGCAAAGTGATCGTCGGGAGACATGGGAACCTTTTGACCGTACATCGAATAGGTTTCGCCGTAGTTAAAACAGTCGGAGATGATATAAACGTCATGACCGCGCATGGAATCATGCAGCATGCCTTTTCCTTCGCCCGTACCAAAACGAGGGCATTCTGCGTTTACGACATAGCACTCGTTGTCTTCTCCTTCACGGAATTGATGCAGATAGGCATTGACCTTGTCAACAAATGCACCGCAGCCGCGCATACCGATAATACTAAGCTTTCCGTAATACTGTGAATCCATAAATAACCTCCAGAAATGTTTTTGATTTAATGCTCTTTTTATATACAGACACTTACCCAAGTATATATATTTTACTCTTTTTTTCCTGAAAAGTCAATAGGAAAAAAAGCAAAAAGTGTCGAAATCCCGCTGTATTATTTATATAAAATCGAAATTATGCGTGTAAAGCGGTGGTATGATTGCATACAGCAATACAAAACCCATCCAAACGGTAAAACCGTCCCTGGCGGTTTTCTTCCTTTGGATGGGATAGCGGCTTTTATTTATTTGATGGCGTTGTCTTCCGAGAACTCTGCATAAATGGCACGCAGCGCTGTTTCAAAGCAGGACTCCGATACGCCGATGATGATATTTTGTTCAGAGGAACCCTGGTCAATCATACGGATATTGACATCAACGGAGGAAACTGCTTTAAATACACGGCTGGCAGTTCCCTTGGCTTTTACCATACCGCGTCCAACGACAGCGATGAGTGCAAGGTCATCGTCATACGCAATGTTGTCCGGCTCGACGGTCTGGCAGATTTCATTGATGAGCATATCCTTGATGCCTTCCAGGTCATGATTGTTCAGGATCACACACATGGTGTCAATGCCGGACGGCAGATGTTCAAAGCAGATGTTATGGTTTTCAAATACCTGCAATACTCTGCGTCCAAAACCGACTTCGTCGTTCATGCGGTCTTTTTCCAATGTCAGAATACAGAAGCCCTTCTTGCCTGCGACACCGGTGACAATTTCCTTGGTTTCAAAATTGGGATGCTTGGAGTCGGGAACAATCATGGTTCCTTCTGCTTCGGGCTGATTGGTATTGCGGATATTGATCGGGATTCCGGCATAGCGTACAGGGAAGATGGCGTCTTCATGCAAAACACCCGCACCCATATAAGAAAGCTCACGCAGTTCATGATAGGTGATTAATCGGATGGTACGCGGATTGGTAACAATGCGAGGATCCGCCATTAAGAAACCGGAAACATCGGTCCAGTTTTCGTAAAGGTCTGCATCTGCTGCACGTGCGACAATGGAGCCTGTGATGTCCGAACCGCCGCGGGAAAAGGTGCGGATGGTATCGTTTGGCATTGCGCCGTAAAAACCGGGGATGACTGCATTCGGCATCGTGCGCAGCTTTGCGGAAAGAATGGTATTGGTCAGCTTCTCATTAAAAGAACCGTCTTCATTGAAGAAAATTACACTTGCTGCGTCAATAAACGGAAATCCGATATATTGCGACAGAATGAGACCGTTCAGATATTCACCGCGGCTGGCTGCATAATCGCGTCCTGCATGGCATAAAAATGCATTTTTGATCTGTGCAAATTCTTTTTCCAGCGTGAAATCCAGATGCAGTTCACGAATGATATCGTTGTAGCGGCTCATGATAACCTCAAAGTCTGCATCAATATCTTCACCTTTGGAAGCACGGTCATAACAGCGGTATAAAAGATCTGTAACCTTATCATCACCCGCAAAACGTTTGCCCGGCGCTGACGGGACAACATAACGGCGTGCAGGATCCGCTTTGATAATTGCAGCGACTTTTTCAAACTGCTTTGCATCTGCAAGCGAGCTGCCGCCGAATTTTACAACTTTGATGTCCATGTATCTATACTCCTTATATGCTTCAAAATGAATCAGAAAATAAATCTATATTTATTATATTATACAGCGAAAATTCAATTTTGTCAAGGTTTTTCTTTGAAAAAGCAGGAAAGTCGGCAAAAATTTCAATTGTATGGATATGACGTTCTCATCAAAAACCAAGAAACTGCTGCAAGTTGAAAACATGGTGGGGTCGATGAATTTTATGGAGTTTTGTTTGTAAAAAGTTTTTGCGGTGGAGTTTGAGGAGATGCTTTTTTTTAAAAGCATCTCCTCAAACTCACATTATTTTATCAATCCATAACGGTAATTACACCGTTTTCATACTTCCATGCATTTGTCATTGTAATCGGTTTGATATCGCCGTTTTCATCGAACTGCATGGCATCGATACATAAAAAGCGTGCATTGCCGTCCTTGTATTCCGGATGATTTTCATCAGCATTGCGATGACGGTGGTACACATTTAAATACAAATCCTGATCTTCGACATACAAAAAGCCATTATGACCAGGTCCGTTTGCAATGGTACTGTCACCTGTGGAAAGGATGACATGGCAGTCATCAAACGGTCCGTATGGAGAAGACGCTTTGGCTGTCACCACACGGTATGAGCCGTCACCCCAACCGCCGCTTGACCACATGAAATGATAAACACCGTTCCGCTTGCACATGCAGGGGCCTTCTACATAATCCGGCGGTGTAATTTCACGATAGAGGGTACCGTCATCGTGCGGAACAACGGCGGTCATATCATCGCTCATCCGGCAGATATTGCAGTGCCCCCACCCGCCGTAATAAAGGTATACTGTGCCGTCGTCGTCTTTGAACAGATGCGCGTCAATTGGCTGTGCACCGTTATAGAAATCACCGACCAGCGGATGCGTGAGCAGTGCACGGAACGGTCCGCCCGGGTGTTCTGAAACCGCAATTTCCAAACCGCCCATATCCTCTGCGGCATGAATATCGTTGGATGCAAAAATATAATAGTACAAACCGTTCTTTTCAATGATGGTCGGCGCCCAAACGGCGCGTCTCACCCATGGGAAGCCGGACATATCGATGATATTCTCATGTTTTTCCCAATGAGTCAAGTCGGCGGAGGAAAAGGCGGTGTGATTGTGCTGGTCGTCAAACGGCAGGGAATGCGTGACATAGATCCAGTATTTGCCTTCATAATACCGTGCTTCGGGGTCGGCATACCAGTTTGAATCCAGCGGATTGTGTATGGTAAAGCAGCAATGTTTCATGGCGAATCTCCTTTGATTTTGATAGATACTATCATTATACAGCATCTTTATTGGAAAATCAAGAGGAAGTCGGGAATTTTGCTTGCATTTTACGGCAAAACATGGTATAATATACGCACAACGCATGATTCATGAAATTTAAAAGACTGGAGAACTGTTCCGTCATGAAATCGATATACACATATTCTGTTTTTTTCCTTTTGATGATAGCATTCCTTTTGCAGACACCGCTTTTGGTGTCCGCAGCTGATACGGCAGGGGATGATGTTCCTAAAGTGCTGACATACACATACACGGATGACGATCCGACGGTCAATGCACCGGAGCTGTTTCTCTCAATATACGAGGAAACCTGCGATATCCAGATTATAGGGGAACGTGCGGTGTGGACGTTTTTCTATGAAAATATTTTTCGTTCCACGGGAAAGTGGCATCCGTTTTCTGCTGCCGTAACGGTAAAACCCCTTGCAGAAACAGATGTGCATGCCGATATCCAATCAGCACTCACAGCGAAAGACGCCTATTACATTGATTTTGCAGACGGCGATCTCTATCCCGGTACCGCACAGGTCGAAATTCGGTTATCCGATGTAGTATCAGCCGATCAGAGCTATACAGTATATGATTATAAAAAGAATGCAGACGGTACGGCTTCTCTGCGACAGATGGCGGATCATATGAAGCTTTCCGCGGACGGCACATGGTTCTTTACCCTAACTGAAGCACATGATCTGCTGATCACGGTTTCCGATGAAACCACTGCCGCCGCATTGTCAGCATATGCATATGTTCCTCAGCTTGCTGCCGGAACATCATCCGGCGCATCTTTTGGTGAGAATATCGGCTGGATTATCTTTTTCACGGCAGTGAGTGTTGGCGTTATCATTCTTGTGCTTTATTTTGTTACGGTGCACATGATAAAAATCAAGCGCAGAAAAAATAAGACACAGAACGCGATGATTAAAAAATAAAAGAATTTAAAAAAAATCGAACAGCTCCCGATACATCCATCAATGGTGTATATCGGGAGCTGTATTTTATTAAATGTCTTTGATCATACGAAGCAGTTTTTTTGTGTCTTCCTCCGACATTTCACACAGCGGCAGTCGGAATTCATCGGCGCACATGCCAAGCGCTGCCATTGCAGTTTTCACCGGAATGGGATTCACTTCCGAAAACAGTGCGCGGATCAACGGCGCATAGTGACATTGCAGCTGCGCGGCATACAGGCTATCTCCGGAAAACCATGCATTGCACATGGCAATTACTGCATGCGGACATACATTGGAAAGTACAGAAATGACGCCGGCGGCGCCGACAGACAGCATCGGCACAATGACGCTGTCTGACCCGGCATATATGGTCAAGTCGCTGCCCACCGCGTCCCGCAGCAGGGCAACCCGTTCCAGATTGGCAGTGGCATCTTTCACGGCACAGATATTTTCATGCTTTGACAGACGAATATAGGTTTCAAGCGCTACATGCATACCGGTACGAGAGGGAACCTCATATAAAATCACAGGGCATGCGGCGGCATCCGCAATGGAAGTATAGTGCCGATACAGTCCTTCCTGCGAGCATTTATTATAATAGGGAGTGACCACCAACGCAGCATCTGCGCCGGCATCGGCAGCTTCCTTCGCAAGTGTGATGGCGCGCGCTGTGGTTGGCGCGCCGCAGCCGGCGATGACCGGAATTTTCCCCAGGGATTCTTCTTTGGCAAGGGTAATCAAACGGATATGTTCTTTGGCGGTTAGGGCAGAAGCTTCGCCTGTTGTTCCGGCAACAATCAACGCTGAAATGCCAGCGAGGCACTGCGCACGGACCAACATACGAAACGCATCCTCGTCGATCAATTCCGGATTTCCTTTTTGAAACGGTGTGATCAGGGCTGTAGCAGTTCCACGGAAAAGCGGTGCTGATGATTTCATAAATATACAATCACTTTTACGAAGGTAAAAGTTTTCTCCTTTCTGGTTTGGAAATGCTTGCTCTCCGCCTGCGTCTGCGGCGCAAGCCACAAAACGGCTGAAGCTTTTTTGTGGATACAAAATTCGCTGTATATACAAAATGAGGTCCATTCTTGAAAAATTAAGAGTAATTACCATTCTGTAAATGCTATAAAAGCATATGCATTTCCGGTTACAGTATATGATAGAAATGGACTTTGCGTGTTTGCCGCAGTACAGCATCATATCACAGAAATATCAGAGAAAAATTGTAAAAAACCATTGACATCATAAACGCAATATGCTATAATGACCCTGAACCAATATTTTAAAAGGAGGAACGACATGTATTCTACTTTTGATTTTGATAAAACACTGGTGCAGTGTGTACCTTCCGCGCGCCAGTTGGCTGTAGAACAAATGGAATTCTATGCATTTGCACATTTTACAGTCAATACATTTACGGATAAGGAATGGGGCGACGGCACAGAGCCGGAAGCTGTTTTCAATCCGACAGAATTAAATGCGGATCAATGGGTCGACGCACTGAAAACGGCACATATCAAAGGCTTGATTCTTACCTGCAAGCATCATGACGGATTCTGCCTGTGGCCATCTGCTTATACAGAGCACAGTGTCAAAAACAGCCCATACCGTGATGGAAAAGGAGATGTGGTGCGCGAGGTCGCAGACGCTTGCCGGCGCGGCGGTATCAAGTTTGGTGTGTATCTTTCTCCATGGGACAGAAACAGTGCGTTGTATGGAAGCGGAAAACCGTATGACGATTATTTCTGCAATCAGTTGACCGAGCTTCTGACACAATACGGCGAACTTTTTACCGTGTGGTTTGACGGTGCATGCGGAGAAGGCCCCAATGGCAAAAAGCAGATTTATGATTGGGACAGATATTATGCTTTGATCCGGGAACTGCAGCCGAACGCAGCCATTTCCATCAGCGGCCCAGACATTCGCTGGTGCGGCAATGAAGCCGGTGCAACCAGAGAGAGTGAGTGGTCAGTCCTTCCCGCATCGCTGCTTTCTCCGGATGAAGTTGCGCAAAAGAGTCAGAAGGAAGACAATGAAGAATTCCGCAACCTGAAAATTTCGGAGGAAGAGCAGGACCTTGGCAGCCGCCGTGTTCTTGGATATGCGCGTGACCTTGCATGGCGTCCTGCGGAAGCGGATACCTCCATTCGTCCCGGCTGGTTTTATCACGCAAGTGAGGATGAACGTGTCAAGCCATTGGAACAGTTGTTGGACATCTGGTATCGCACCGTCGGCGGCAATTGTACATTGCTTTTGAACATTCCGCCGGACCGACGCGGACTGTTCCATGAAACGGATGTGAAGCGCCTTGCGGACATCGGACAGTATCTGGAGCAAACCTTTGCCTGCAATCTGGCAGAGCATGCAGTCTTTACCGCTGACAAGGACAATGGACATGACGTGCCGGACAATATGAGAACAGATAGCTATGACACCTTTTATAAACCGTTCGACGGTGACAATACCGCGGAACTTCATGTGAAACTGGAATGTGTAAAGCGTGTGTCTCACATTGTTGTGAAGGAATGCATTCCCTTTAGCCAGCGAGTAGAGCAGTATGTCATGGACGTGAAGACTGCGGACGGCTGGCAGGAGGTTTGCAGCGGTACAACCATCGGTTATCAGAAGATTGCGCACTTTGCGCCGGTGGAAACCGATGAAATCCGTATCCGGATTCTGGATTCCCGCGTATGCCCGGTCATTTCCTTCATCGGTATTTACTGAGACGGTCAAACCTGTTCCATTTACCGAATAGACCTGTTATTGAAACGCGCTTATTAAGCGAGAAAGGATGCTTTTGCAGTCACAGAATCCGTTCCCTGGATTTATAAGGGACCCTTTTCCCATTCCCCTTGCCCCTTTTCAAAAAACTTTAAGTCAAATAATTGGTGTAAAAGTTTTTGGGGGATGCCCAAGCGGCGGGAGGGCTGTCGCATTACATGCTCCATCCTTTTCAAAAACGCCCCAAGAGCGTATTTGCTGTATCATGCAAAAGCAAAAAATAAAATGTTACTTGAAAACGCAAAATTTATCACCACAGAAAATCCGAGAGACTCCGTTGCACCGGTGTTTCGTAAAACCTTTGCGCCGAAAAAAGAAATTCGTTCTGCCTCTCTGACTGTTACCGCACGCGGTATTTACGAAGCGCAGATCAATGGAGTGCGAGTCGGCAAGTTTATTTTTGCACCCGGCTGGACCTCCTATAAAAATCGCGTACAGGTACAGACCTATGATGTTACCGCGATGCTTTCCGGTGAGAACAACACCATCGATATCCTCCTCGGCAAGGGTTGGCATTACGGCAATATCCAGAGAGGGTCTTTTGATACCATCTGTGATCCGTGCGTCATTGCGTCCCTGGATGTGGAATACACAGACGGAACGGCAGAAGCTGTTGCTACCGATGAAAGCTGGCAGTATGCAAAGACCGGAATTTTATATTCCGACTATTACAACGGAGAAACCTATGACGCCAACCATGTATACGGCGACTGGAAACCCGTTGTGATTACAGACGGCAAGAAGGAAGCACTTGTACCGCAGATTGGTGAAATTGTCACAGAGATAGAAGAAGTTCCCGCAAAGACGTATTTTATCACGCCGAAAGGGGAGCGTGTCATCGACTTTGGTCAGGAAATCACAGGCTATGTCTGTTTCCGCAACATCGCGGATATCGGCGACCGTATAGTGTTCGACCATGGCGAAGTTTTAGACCGTGACGGCAATTTCTACAATGAAAACTACCGCAGTGCGCGTTCCCGCATTGCGTATATCTCCGACGGTGACAAGCAGAAATGGTACCATCCGATCTTTTCGTTCCAGGGATTCCGGTATATTCGTTTGCAGGAATATCCGACCAATGAACTGTATCTCGGTGATTTCAAGGCGATTGTGGTACACTCTGAGCTGAAGCGTACAGGACACTTCACCTGCTCCGATCCGATGATCAACCGTTTGTATGAAAACGTGATCTGGGGACAGCGCGGCAACTTCCTCGATGTCCCGACCGACTGCCCGCAGAGAGATGAACGCCTCGGCTGGACCGGCGATGCACAGGTCTTCTGCCGTACCGCTGCGTACAATTATGACGTCAACCGCTTTTTCCATAAGTGGCTTGGTGATTTGGCGCTGGATCAGGCACCGGATGGAAGGGTTGCACAGATCATTCCTGCCCTGTGGGATCCGGACGGCGCATTTGCATGGGGGGACGCGGCAACCGTCTGCCCGTGGGAAATCTACCGTGCTTATGGTGATATCACCATTTTAGAGCAGCAGTATGAATCCATGAAGAAATGGTGCGATTATGTGTATCACAAGGGAGACGGTCCCGATGCATGGGGCGGCGGCGGTCAATACGGCGACTGGCTTGGTCTTGATGCAGAGGAAGGCTCTTACCGCGGCGCAACCAATGACCTTCTGCTGGGCACTGTATTCCTTGCATATGAATGTGATCTTGTGATCAAAGCCGCAAAGGCACTCGGCCGTCATGAGGATGTTGCTGCATATACGGAGAGACGGGAACTTGTCGCAAAGGCATTCCGTGATACCTTCATTGGTGAGGACGGTCTTTTGACCTCTGATACACAGACCGCGTATGTTGTCGCACTGCACTTTGACTTAGCGCCGGACAGAGCGCTGTTTGCAAAGCATCTTGCGGACAAAGTACATGCAAACGGTGACAGGATCCAGACCGGATTCATCGGTACTGCATATATTATGGATGCACTGACCGATGCAGGCTATGTGGATCTTGCATACTCTCTGCTGCTGCAAAAGGAATTCCCGTCATGGCTGTATTCCGTCCGCAAGGGTGCAACGACAATCTGGGAGCACTGGGACGGTCTCAAGCCCGACGGTTCCGTCTGGTCCCGTGATATGAACTCCTTTAACCATTATGCATACGGCGCGGTCGCTTCCTGGATGTACGGCACCATGTGCGGTATTCGCCCGGATGAAGAAAATCCCGGTTATCGGAATATCAAGATCAAGCCGCTGCCGGATGCACGTCTCGATTATGCAAAGGCAGAGCTGGAGACCAGATACGGTACGGTAAAATCCGGATGGGAAAAGACCGCAGACGGATTTTTGGTTACGGTTGTCATTCCAGAGGGGGCGACGGCAGATATCACCATCGGCGCAAAGACGGAGCATGTCGGTGCCGGAACCTATACCTATACCATGGCATAACACTGTATATTGTATTAAAATAACAGTAACATGCGTTTGATGAGGAGGTGCTTTTTGAAAAAAGCACCTCCTCAAACTCCTCCGCAAAAACTTTTAACAAACAAAATATCATGCAAAACGAATAAAAATACACGTATTTTTGTTGGTTTATCAAGTTTAAAGTTTTTTGAATGAGGTTTGGGGAAAATCTTTTTTGGGGGAAAAGTTTCCCCTATGAAATTCATCGAACTCATGTTAACAGTATTTTCTATTCCAATAAAAAATCCCTTGCCAATCGGTGATTTTACGCCGATCAAGCAGGGGATTTTTTGTGGATTTATGATAATGTTGTGCAAAGAACCGCATGCATGCCGGAGGCGTTTACCGTTTTCAATGCGCGCTGCGCCGTCTCTTTGGAGGTGTACAGCGCAATGACAGTCGGACCGCTGCCGGACATCAGCACTTTGTCAGCGCCGCTTTCCGATAAGAGCGTATGACACTGCCTTGCCTTGTCACGCTGCGGCAATATGACGCCTTCAAAGGCATTGTACATATGAGAGAATACCGATGACAGGTCTGATGCGTCCAGCGCATGGAGAAGCGGCAGGTAATTCACGGATGCGAGCGGATTGTTGTCAATCATCTGATATGCCCACGGGGTGGAAACCTGTTCTCCGGACGATGCGGCAAGCACCGTACACGGTGGAATGGGGGTACACGGCAGCATTTTTTCGCCGTAATGCAGACCGAGCGCAGTCGAAATTCCCATACAGGAAAGGATACAGAAGGGAACATCCATACCGAGTGCTGCGCCCATAGACAGCAGCCGCTCCCGTGAAAACGGGGAACCGGTTAAACGGTTTAGCAGCACCAGCACTGCGGCAGCATTGGTACTTCCCCCGGCAAGACCGCCCGCGATGGGAATATGCTTCTCAATCTGAATGTGTATGGGAAACGGTGTTCTGTATTCTTCAAAAAAACGGATGGCAGCACGCCATGCAAGATTGGTTTTGTCACATGGGATGTCCGGATGATTGCAGGAAATAGTAATACATTCAGCGGTGAGAGAAGCTTTGCGTTTTGTTACCGTCACAACATCAAAAAGAGAAATTGCCTGCATGACGGTTTCTACCGTATGATAGCCATTTTCCTCTTTTCCGGTGACAGCGAGATACAGATTGATTTTCGCAGGTGCTCTGATTGTCATGGTTTGCATAAAAAATATTATCATACCTTTTGTACGGCAAACGTGTTACAGGGCAAAATCCGAAACCGTATGTTTCAGACCGTATCTTGTGATTTCATCGTCTGTAAACAGGCACAAAGCTGCAAAGCCAAAGGTCACTTTTTACTTGTGTAAAAATACGGTCATATGAGTTGCCGTGTATAACGGTTATCTTTTGTAAAGGTATTTCCTTTCTTTTCAAAGTCCGAGTTTGGAGAGCAGCTGCATAATGGGGTTTTTGCGGATATCGACACTGTGATAAGGACACAGCTCCTGGCAGCAGAAACAGCGGATGCAGGCATCGGGATGTATGAATGCTTTTTTCTTTCCGCTGCCGTCCTTGCTTTTTTGCATTTCGATGGTGTGAACAGGGCAGGAACGCGCACATTCTCCACAGCCAAGACAGGTCGAGGTCCGTATCACGGGACGCGGGGAAAACCAGCGGTATAATTTTCCGTCGAACAGCTTCGGCAGCCAGTGCAGCGGATTTCGTCCGGTATGTGCGGTATCCGGCGGCGCAAAGTCGGATAGTACCAGCGGATGCCAATCGTCGCCGATACAGGGAACCTCTTCAGCGTTGTGCGGGCAAAAACCGCGGCTTTCTGCTTCTGAAATCATGGGGACATCGTGTTCACAGGAAAGGAGCGCAGATGCCACGGTATCCAGCGCAAAGGGATTGCGGGATGCAAGGATGCAGCCGATTTTTCGCGGTACGCCGCCTGTCGGACCGTTTCCCTCCATACCGATGACCGCGTCACACAAATCAAGCATAACAGCATGCCTGTGCAGCATCTCCGATAAGTCGACCAGCACACGGTTGAAATCCGTATAATCAGAAAATCTTGCATGATATTCAAATTTGGTCAAACCTGGTATGGTACCGAAGGTGTTCTTGATTGCACCGCTCATGCGTGTTAAGGAGTGACTTTTCAGTTTGCACAGGTTGATGATGACGTCCGCCTGTATGATTGGTGTGATGATATCAAACATCTTTGAGACGACGCCGTCGGGTGCAGAAAGCGTTCCCGCAGTGACATCATAATTCAAACGTGCCCTGTGACCGGATACCGCTTTGTCAATACCGCATCCCGCATAGACACTGCGCAGCGCAGCCTCCGTATAAGGACCGCCCATACTTTCCGCAATGACAATATCTGCACAGTCACAGCTGTCAAGGTAGGTAAGCAGTGCATCGAGAATCGCAGGGTGCGTCGTTGCCGCAGCTTCTGCCGGTTTTTTCATCACCAGATTTGGTTTTACGGCAACTTTTTTTCCGCATAAGAACGCTTTTGTAAATCCAAACGTTTCCATCGCATCGGTGATAATGGAGACCAGTATGGCACGGTCACAGGTATAGGTATCGATTTTCTTTACAAACACAGGTGCGTTTGCAGAAAAGGATACCTCTGTGACTGGAAGGTCTTTCACGGCTGTCTCTGTCATAATACGGTATCGCTTGGACCGCGTCCTTCTTTTTTCAGATCTTCAACAAAATCGGCGATATGTTCAAGCGCTTCCAGGATATGTTTGACGGAATATGCATAAGAAATACGTGCAAATCCTTCACCGCATGCACCAAACGCAGTTCCGGGAACAATGGCAACCTTGTGCTCATACAGCAGTCTTTCACAAAATTCTTCAGAGGAAAGATCAAATTTGCCGATGTTTGGAAAGACGTAAAATGCGCCTTCCGGTTCAAAGCATTCAAGACCGATGGCACGCAGTCCCTGCACGATCAAAGTGCGGCGGCGGTTGTATTCAGCCGTCATATAGGCAATGTCCTCATCACCGTTCTTCATTGCCTCAATCGCAGCAAACTGGGAAGTTGTCGGCGCACACATAATTCCGTATTGATGAACCTTGTACATCTGTTTTGCAATCGGCGCGGGTGCACAGACATATCCGAGACGCCATCCGGTCATTGCATAAGTTTTGGAAAAGCCGCTGACCAGAATGGTACGCTCCCACATATCAGGAAGCGCTGCAAAGGATACATGCTTTCTGCCATATGTCAGCTCTGCATAAATTTCGTCCGACAGTACCATGATGTCGGTACCGCGCAGAACATCTGCGATGGCTGTCAAATCTTCTTCGGTCATAATTGCACCGGTGGGATTGTTGGGAAACGGGAGTACCAACAGCTTGGTTTTGTCTGTAATAGCAGCACGTAATCCCTCTGCCGTCAATTTAAAATTATCTTTTGCATATGTCTGAAGCGGAACTGCAACACCGCCTGCAAGCGCTGCAAGGGGGCCATAACAGACAAACGACGGTTCCGGCACAATGACTTCATCTCCCGGATTGAGCAAAGTACGCAGGGTGATGTCAATGGCTTCACTGCCGCCGACTGTGACAATAATTTCGTCCTGCGGCTGATAGGTCAGAGAAAATCTGCGCTCTAAATATAAGCCGATTTCGCGGCGCAGCTCAGAGAGTCCTGCATTGGAGGTATAATACGTTTTCCCCTGTTCAAGAGATTTGATTCCGGCTTCTCTGATATGCCACGGCGTAACAAAATCCGGCTGCCCGACCGTCAGGGAAATGACGCCCTCAATCTCATTTAAAAGGTCAAAAAATTTTCGGATGCCGGATGGCTGTACCTCCTGAATGGTGGAGGATAGTATGGTTTCATAATTCATCACAGTTCACAGATTCCTCTCTCATCTACCTTTTCCGTATGGTAAATGGTATTTTTGTCTTTATATTTCCGTAAAACAAAGTGTGTTGCGGTTCCGGTGATGCCCTCCATGGTGGAGAGCTTTTCTGCTACAAAATATGCAACCTCTTTGAGCGTTTTGCCTTCGATCATGACTGCGATATCAAATCCGCCGGACATCAGATAAACCGATTCTACCTCAGGATAATTGCAGATGCGCTCTGCAATTTCATCAAAGCCGCGGTCAATCTGCGGCTCCACCTTCAGTTCAATCAGAGCGGAAACCATGGTGCGTTCGGTTTTATCCCAGTCGATCAATGTTTTATATCCAACGATTACGCCGTCTTTTTCATAGCTGCGGATCATCGCTTTGATTTCTTCCGCATCGCCGCCGATCATTGTGGCAAGCTGCTCCGCGGTTAATGTGACATCATTTTCTAATAATTCAAGTAAAGATTTCATGTGATAATTCCTTCCATTTCAAAATTAAAGATTCATGTTAGGTGGATTGATTCGATAATGCTGTGGCGATCGGTAAAAAATAATTTTCTCGAAGCGGTTTGTCCCTTTTTGGGGGATATCGAACCTGTCTATTGGATAAAATCGGGATATGAAAGCACATTTCCCAATTGTCCTGCATAGAATGGATGACAGAGAGGAGATGACTTACATGGCAGAACATAAAAATGATGAAAAGCGCATGCAAATGCCGGATCTGTCACAAAAAAACACGGTTTTGGCTTTGGATGATGAGCAGCTGAAGCAAGCGGTGCATAATCTTGCGGTTGCAGGCGGTATGGACGCACGCAAGGCGGACGCCATTAGTCAGAATGCAGCACAGATACGTGAGAAGTTGTCGTCTGTCACGGAGCGTGATCTCGAAAAGCTTCTTTCCAAAATCTCTCCTGCACAGCTTGAAATGCTTGTCAACCACTTTAAAAAAACGGAATAAAGAAGGGGTAGGAACGCGATGGAACAGGATTATGAGAATGAAAACAGTATGGAGAATACATCCGGGGCTTCACCGCTTGGTGATAAATTAAATCAAATACTGTCCGACCCCGACAGTATGGCACGGCTGATGCAGACCGCAAATGCACTTGCCGGAACCGGTTTGCTTGACAGTTTAGGCGGTCTTATGGGAGGGAGCAGTCCCTCTCATGAGGCAGATGTGCCAAAGGAAACCGCTGAAAAAGCGACGGAAAATGAACCGGCAGAAGAAAGAAAAGAACGCCGTGAACAAAAGCCGAAGCAAAATCAAACGTACAGCAAAAAGCATGCGGCGTTATTGAGTGCATTAAAACCGTATCTTGGAAACGAACGACGGGATCGGATTGATCGGATGCTGAAGCTGCTGCAATTGGCAGAGCTTGCAGAATCTGTGCTGCATACGGAATCTACAAGGAAAAACGAAGACCGTCATTGAGAGGGGGGATGCAGTAACAATGTATACACGCAATTACGAAAATGCCGGGCGCCGTACTGGTACAACGTTCGAGTTATCGAACACGCCCGAACTATCAGATTTCAAGCGGCAGGATCAAGATTACAGACCGGGTGGAGAAGAACTGATCATTCCACGTGAATATCACGGCGAAATGCTGCGTCCTGTCATCCGTACTTACGATACACAAGCGCCGACGGTGATGGAAATGGTGCCGAAAACAAATGAAGGAGATACCGTTTCGCTGGTACCGCAGCCGGTGCCGCAGCAAGCAGCGCCTGCTTGTGACAGTCAGGAGCCGACAGCGGATAACGGATCGACTGCCGATTTGATTATAAGCCAATCGGAAGAAGTACCGAAAGAAAAGCAGGTGGTACATTCGCGCAGCCTTTTTGACGGCGTTCTGGACCTTTTGTTTGGCAGAAACAGCGATGAAGAGGAAACGGTGCTTTTGCTCGGCGTTGCACTTTTGCTGCTTTCCGGCCATATGAGCCGCGACAGAGACAGAGGTTCTGGATGGAGTGAGGATGATTTGGCATTACTGCTGGTAGGGTATCTTCTGCTGGGTTAATCTTGCGGTCTCTGAATCTGAAAGAGTGTGTTTTTTTCCTGTTCCGTCAAATCACGGATATTTTGCAGGGTACAGGAATACAGCATGGATGCGTCTGTTCCATAGGCAGCGTTTGCATAGGTGCGGCATCGGATGACCAGCTCCAAGGTTGGGGAAATCCAGTATTCCTGCATGCAGGATTCTGCAGCTGTGACAGGAGATTCCGCCTCGCTGACCGGAACAGAAAACCGCACATAATAAACGATTTGTCCTTCAATTTCCGTATAGGAAGCAGATAATGTCTGTTCTTCACGTGTTTCTGTATAGGAGGCAACCGAGGGAATGCCGGCAAGAGACGGCATATCGAAGCCTTCTGTCACAGGAAAAATCCGTGTGTTTTTTGTCTTGCGGTCGGTATAGGAAATCTCCGTTCCGTCACAGATATACAGTTCTTCTACAGCGGCGCTGCCCGCCGCTGCTATGGAACGCCGCGCAATACGGAAACAGTCCCCATACACATATACGCCGACAACGATACGGTTTTCGCCCTTTGAGGAATGAAACGCAGTATGGTATTCTGCATAATAAGCATCTGTTATGATGGTATCGGAAAGCAGAGAACGAAGGGTGGAAAAATCGCCGGAAAAACGAACGATGCTTTCCGATGCGGAACCGCCGGACTCTACTGGCAGCAGCATATCATAAACAGACGGTATATCGGAATCCGGCGTTTGCGTATCCGGTGCCGGTGAAAAAATTCCCTGCGACAGGATACCGAAGCGCAGAAGCAGAAACAGTACAAGTCCGACTGCTGCCAATGTGAGTGCAAGCAGCGATAAAATTGCGGTCAAAGAAAGCACATTATCCTGCCACGGTACACGAACCTGATATCGTTTGCGCCGCCCAGTGTGCGGGGCTTGTTGTGAAACATTTTTTTTCATTATGATCGTGATTCCTTTACGGTCAAGTAAGGGTGATATCCTTTCCTTGCTGTTCCATCATAGCTGTTCCATGATTTACAGTGAAAACGTCGAATTCGGATCACGATGTGATCCGGGGCTGCCGCAAAAGTGATATTTGCAGCAGCCCCTGTTTTTATGTGTTTCCGTCGTTTTCGTTTGATGCAGAGGATACACCATCATCATTTTCCGAATGAGATTCGCTGTTTTTTTGAGAAACAGAGCCCTGCACACTGACAGATTCCTGTTTTTGATCCGGATTTGGTTCATCTTTTTGCAGACCGGTCAGCGAACGGGTTTCTTTATTTTTTAAGAAAATATAGTTGAACAGTCCAATCAGCAGTGCAACGGCAAGGATGATCAGCGATGCAATCATTCGTTCTTCACAAATCATGACTGCAAAAATGCCGAGGATCGAGCAGATACAGTAAAGGATGATGACAGACTGCCGTACATTGAATCCCATATCGATGATACGGTGATGCAGATGCCCGCGATCTGCCATAAACGGAGAATGTCCGTGCAGAATACGGCGGAAAAACGCAAAAAACGTATCAAAGAGCGGATATCCGAAAATGATAATCGGAATTAAAAACGATACCATCGCGGTTGTTTTGAACACGCCGATAATAGACAAAATCGACAGCATGTATCCTAAGAACAAGGCGCCCGTATCACCCATGAATATCTTAGCCGGATTGAAGTTGAACGGCAGAAATCCAATGCACGAGCCTGTCAGAATGGCAGTCAGCATGGCAATGCCGAGATCAGCATGGAGCAATGCAACGATCAGAAGGGAAGAGGAACAGATGGCTGAAACACCGCATGCAAGTCCGTCCAGACCGTCGATCAAGTTGATGGCGTTGGTCATTCCGGCAATCCACAGCATGGTAATGGGGATGGCCAACACGCCGAATTTGATATAATGTCCGAACAGATTGATAAATTCAATGCGGACGCCGCCTGCAACCACAACACCGGCGGCAATCAGCTGTCCAAGCAGCTTTACCCACGGATTGAGTGCATAAATATCGTCGAGGATACCGATTACGATAATAATCAATCCACCGAACCACGCAGCAATCAAAGACGGCGTCAGTTCGCAGAAAATCAAGGTCGTAATTGTAAAGCCGATGAAGATTGACAGCCCGCCAAGCAGCGGCATTGGCTTTTTATGCATGCGGCGATTATCCTTGGGAATATCCACAGCGCCGATTTTATATGCGAGAACACGTACAATCGGCGTCATGGTCAGTGATATCAATCCGGCACAGATCAATGCGACAAAGACGTTAATATATACAGAATCGAACAAAATTATAACCGTGTCTTCGCTTGTCTGTTATCGTTGAATTCCTTCAATGAATCAACAACGCGAAGATTTCCTTTCTTTTTTAGAAACGTTTTCTTTTTGCTTTACGGTATTATGCAAGCCATAAAATGCAGCAAGAGAAACTGTTTCCCTGAAAGCTTCATTTTCAGATCACGCTTTGAATTCAACAAATCCGACCTTACGGTAAACTTTGGAAAGCGTTTTGCGTGCAATATAGGCTGCATGCTCCGCTCCTGCTTTTGCAATCGATTCGAGGTAAGCCTTATCCGCCATCAGTTCCTGGAAGCGGGTCCGTACCGGTGTGAGTGCGTCGGCACAGGCTTCCCCGACTGCCATTTTAAAGTCGCCGTAGCCTTTTCCGTCGAATTCCTTTTCAATTTCGGCAAAATCCTTGCCGGTAAAGCAGGAATAAATTGTCATCAGGTTGGAAATGCCGGGTTTTTCTTCTCCATATCGCACGACAGAATCGGAGTCCGTCACAGCACGTTTGAACTTACGGATGATGGTGTCCTTGTCATCAAGAATACGCACGGTGGCATTTTCATTTTCGTCAGACTTGGACATTTTTTTGGTCGGATCCTGCAAGGATGCGATTTTGGTACCGGTCCGCGGAAGATACGGCTCCGGAATGGTAAAGGTGTCAGGGAAAATGGCATTGAAGCGGTTGGCGATATCGCGTGTCAGTTCTACATGCTGTTTCTGATCAATACCAACCGGAACCAGATTTGCCTGATACAGCAGAATATCCGCCGCCATCAAAACGGGGTAGGTAAAAAGTCCCGCGTTGATATTGTCTGCATGCTTTGCACTCTTATCTTTGAACTGCGTCATGCGGGAAAGCTCTCCAAACATGGTGTAGCAGTTGAGTACCCATGCAAGCTCTGCATGGGCCGGGACATGACTTTGAATAAACAGAGTGTTCTTTTCCGGGTCAAGTCCCGCTGCAAGATAAACCGCGAGTGTTTCATATGTGGCACGGCGCAGATGTGCAGGATCCTGACGCACGGTGATGGCATGCTGATTTACCACGCAGTAAATGCATTCGTAATCATTCTGCAGTGCGGTCCAGTTTTTAATTGCACCGAGATAGTTTCCGATGGTCAAATTTCCTGTAGGCTGTACGCCGGAAAAAATACGTTTTTTGGGTGTTGGGGTCGTTTCCTGATTCATAAGTTTTAACCATAGCTTCACGTAAGTGAAGCTTCCTTTCATTGTGGAATTGTGGCTGCGGTTTCCTGCGTATTGTGTGCAAACTTGTATAAGAGGTACAAGCTGTCATCGTCAATGACCGCCGTTTGGGAGTGGAAAGCCACAAAACACGATTTGAACATCATCTTTTCAAACACGCGTTTCTCTATGTACCGTATGATACAAAAAAGTTTCCTTATATTATTGTACCATATTTTACCCCCTTTTTGCAATAGGGAATGCAAATATTTTCAAATGTTTTCAAAGAATATCCATAACTTCTTGATATTTTCGTAGTTTTATGTTATAATAATCGCAAAGCGATTATTGTAGAGTCGCAGAGCGACTATTGTGGAATCGCAAAGCGACCATTATAGGTCGCGGGGCGATTATAAAGTCATGTGAGTTTGATGAGGATTTTCTGCCGCTTGGGCAGCCCTCAAAACTGTTTTCCTATTTTATTTGTCAGATTCAAAGTTTTTTGAAAGGGGTTTGGGGAAACTCTTTTTTTCAAAAAAGGTTTCCCCATAAAATATACATATGGCAAATGAAGAACTGAACTCTATTCCGCTGCAGGAAGTCATAGACCATTTTCACTTGGAAAATATCTATCTGCCGGACGATATTGCAGACAGAACCATTACCAGCCGTGATGTCACGCGCCCCGGTTTGCCGTTGACCGGATTTTTTGATCACTTTGATGCCACACGTATTGCAATCATCGGCAATGCAGAGCATCAATTTCTTGCGGCAAAAGATTCCGATGAACGGTATCGGAGTATTGCGGAATATTTTGCACATACACCGGCTGCGATTATTTTTTCTTCTTCCAATTCTGTTTTTGATGAGATGATCAGCGCAGCGAAGGAATATGGAATTCCAATCCTGCGTACTGATATTCATTCCTCGTCGTTTATGGCGGCGTTGATTGGATGGCTGAACGTCAAGCTGGCGCCGCGCATTACCCGGCACGGCGTCCTTGTAGAGGTCTACGGTGAAGGCATCTTGATTCTTGGTGATTCCGGTGTCGGCAAGTCGGAAACCGCAATTGAACTTGTCAAGCGCGGACACCGTTTGATTGCAGATGACGCTGTGGATATCCGCAAGGTTTCCGCAACCACCCTGGTTGGTTCTGCACCTGATATCATCCGCCATTATGTGGAGCTGCGCGGTATTGGTATCATTGACGTCCGCCGGATTTTTGGTATGGGTGCTGTCAAGGAAACGGAAAAAATTGATATCATTATCAATCTGGAGCCATGGATTCAAGGGAAAATGTATGACCGACTCGGGCTTGATCAGGAAACCACGAATATTATGGGAATTGAAGTTCCGACCACGACCATACCGGTCAGACCCGGACGAAACCTTGCGATTATTATGGAAATTGCCGCAATGAATAATCGTCAGAAAAAAATGGGGTATAATACAGCAGAGGAATTCAATAAACGGCTCATGTCCCAGATGGGAATCGAAGAATAACGAATTTCTTGTAGAAATACGGTCAAACCTCTTGACAGAGGCAGAAAATTCCTGTATAATGGATATACCAATTTTTAGAAACTCCAAAGGAGATACACTATGTATACCATCGGCATTGACTTGGGCGGCACGAATATTGCAGCCGGTATTGTCAACGATCATTATGAAATCATCAGAAAAGACAGTGTTCCGACAGGGGCAGACAGACCCGGCGAGGAAATTGTCAAGGATATGGCGGCGCTTTGCAAGAAACTGATCGCAGACGAAGGATTGACAGAGGCGGATATCGAATATATCGGTATTGCAACGCCCGGAACAGCAGACAGCGACACCGGTGTCGTCGTTTATGCAAACAATCTTCCGTTCTTGGATTTCCCGATTGCAGATTTGCTGAAAAAATATATCGGTATTGAACGTGTCCTCATCGAAAATGATGCAAACGCAGCAGCGAAGGGTGAAGCAATTGCCGGTGCAGCGAAAGGTTATGCAAACTCTGTGATGATTACACTGGGTACCGGTGTCGGCGGCGGTATCATCATCGATAATAAGGTTTATTCCGGATTCAACCATGCCGGTGCAGAGCTTGGTCATATTGTCATTGAGTATAATGGCGTACAGTGCAGCTGCGGCAGAAAAGGCTGTTGGGAAGCATATTCTTCCGCGACCGCTTTGATTCGTATGACACGTGAAAAAATTGCCGAGGTAGGTCATGCAACCAAGATGTGGGATATGATTGAAGGAAATCTCGACAATGTTTCCGGTAAAACCGCATTCAAGGCAGCAAGAGAAGGCGATGCAGCTGCTCAGGAAGTCGTGGACAAGTATATCGGCTATCTTACCTGCGGTTTGGCATCCATCATCAATATTTTCCAGCCGGAAGTGCTTTCTATCGGCGGCGGTATTTCCAATGAAAAGGATAATCTGCTGAATCCGATCAAGAAACTCATCAAGTCGGAGACATATTCCCGCGATAACATCAAGGCAACCGATATTCGTATTGCGACCCTGCGCAATGATGCAGGTATCATTGGCGCTGCAGTTCTGGGAAGATAAAATTTGCAGCGTTGATGGAGAGATAGCGCCTGCAGTGTGTTTGTGGAGAGATAAAACTGCTATGGTACGCGGCAGGTTCTCCGATGGTCTCTTATGAATATGACATAAAAGAAAACAAGTGCCGCGGCAAATCATCAGCTGCGGCACATTTTGTTTCAAATGACTTCTTGTACTGTGCTTTTTTGACTGAATTCCCTGCGGGTGGGGTGGGCGCAGTTTCCATTAGAATGCAAGCGAATTCCCACGGAATGCAAGCATTCCTATTAAGAAAGGAGATAACATTTTATCGGTTCAGTTTCAGTAAATGCTGAACTGGTAAACGTTATAGTTATCATTATGGGTCTTCCGTATCAGCTTCTTTTAAAAACAAACGACTGGTTTCCGAAAATTGTACATCCGTTTAATTTACAAAACAACGGTGAAAAAACATATGGCATGTGGCAGTACGAAAAGGGTTATGATACCATAAAGCTTTACATGCAGCGTTTTACAAAAGAAGAAATGTTTTATGGAAAAAATGTCCTTGATATGGGCTGCGGTGCTGCGGGAAAGAGTTTGTATTTTGCATCTCTCGGCGCTGCGCATGTCACGGGGGTTGACATTGTTGCACATTACAAACCGGAAGCGGAACAGCTGGCACAAACGCTTGGACTGTCAGAGAAATTTACATTTGTGCTCGGTTCTGCTTATGAAATGCCGTTTGCCGACCAGAGCTTTGATACGGTTATCATGAATGATTTTATGGAGCATGTGGACAATCCGGCAGCAGCACTGCGGGAAGCGATGCGTCTGGTGCGTCCCAGCGGAAGAATCTTTATCAACTTTCCGCCGTACTATCATCCAACCGGTGCACATTTGTCTGATGCCATCAACATTCCGTGGGTGCAGCTGTTCTACTCTGACGATGCGTTGATACAGGCATATAAGCAACTGATTCACGGCGTTCCCGATGAAGCAGAGCGGCTTGCATTGCGGTTTTATACAGATGAAAATGGGAAAGAGCATATTGGTTATATTAATAAAATGACCTTGAAAAAATTCAAGGGGATTTTAAAGGAATGCGGCATTGTACCGTATTATTATCGTGAGGTACCGCTCAGAACCTATTTTGCGCCGCTTGCGAAGCTTCCAAAAATCAAAGAGCTTTTTGTGAAAATGGCGATTTGTGTTATTGAACGCAAAGGTTAAAAGGGGTGTTAAATACGAATGTCATTTGATTTTAAGAAAGAATACAAAGAATTTTATATGCCCAAAAGCAAGCCGGAAATCGTTACCGTTCCCACAATGCGCTATATTGCCGTGCGAGGAACAGGAGACCCGAATACCGCAGACGGTGCATATCAAAAAGCAATCGGTGTTTTATATGCGATTGCCTATACCATTAAAATGAGTGCAAAAACCGATCATCGCATCGAAGGCTTTTTTGATTATGTCGTTCCGCCGCTGGAGGGGTTCTGGTGGCAGGAAGGTATGGCAGGGGAGGGGATCAGCCTTTTGGATAAAGCGTCCTTTCATTGGATTTCCGTCATCCGACTGCCTGATTTTGTAACAGAAACAGACTTTGCGTGGGCAAAAGAAACAGTTATTGCAAAGAAGAAGCTGGACTGTTCTGCGGCGGAATTTTTGACACTTGACGAAGGATTGTGTGTGCAGATCATGCACGTCGGTTCCTATGATGACGAGCCTGCGTCCATTGCGATGATGGATGCGTTCCTTGAAAAAAACGGTTATGTCAATGATTTTGGTACGAATCGCCTGCATCACGAAATTTATTTATCCGATGCAAGGAAGGTTCCGCCGGAAAAGCGCAGGACAGTGATACGGCATCCCATCAGAAAAAGTACACAGAACAATAACGAGTGAAAAAATACTGCCTTACCGGAGTCAGATGCTTCCGATATCTCCGGTAAGGCAATTCCTGTATTTCTTTGGAATAAAATCGTGGTTACGTTATCGTTGTCTGCCGGTTTCTTTTAAGAATCCAGTTTCTCTACTGTTTTCTCAACCGCTTTCGTATACCGTTTCACATTTTTTGCAAGATAGGAAGCTGCATTGGAATTTTTCTGGCTGATCAGATCACGTATGACATAATACGTTTCTCCAAACGAAGTGCTGTACAGATATTCTGCATCCAGGTATCCGCTTTCACGGATAATTTCCAGCATTTCAAGAGATTCTTCATTCCGTGCATATTTCTCCTGAAGACAGGTATTGAAGTAGGTCGGTGTAACAATCCGATAACTCTCTGCTGCCATTGCTTCCAGAACTGCCGCAGCAACAGCGGGTTCCGGGTTGTCAGAGGGAATTCCCCAAACAGCGGCAGCATTGTAGCAGGCGGTGTAATACTGGCTTTGTTCTTCATTCAGCTTCGGGAACGGGAGGATGGTATAACTGTCTTCCATATCACGGAAGGTGCTTCTTGTACTGTCAAGTTCCCGCTCAATCATCAATGCTTGACCGTTTCTGAATTTATTTTCCTGCACATCGATCTTCGCTGTCATAAAAGAACCGATTTGATTGCCGCCGTAATACAATGGATAAATTTTGTTTATCAAGTCTGCAATCCGTTCGTCCGCAGGTACATATTCCGGAATGCCGTCACGCAGTACAATCTGGTGAATGTCCGCAGAGGTATACCAGGAATCCGCAGAGTTGGCGGCGTCCGTAATAAATCCATATAAGTCGTTTTCATCCATGATACTGTCACCGTTCAGGTCTGCTTTGACATCCTTGATGATTTCAGTCATCTTATCAATGGTCCATTTTCCTTCACGAACCAGTGCCGGAATACTTTCAATATCATACTGTGCGGCAAGCCGATCGTTTTGGAGCAGCACAAAAGAACCGCCAAGCAATGTAATGACAGCGATATCGCCGGTGACAAAATACGTGCCGTTTCCAATGGTCATGCCATTGACAGCGGACTGATTCCACCACGGCTGCTTCATATCAAGGTATTCGATGTCTTGTAAGTTGTAGAAACAGTTTTCAAAGGACAGCGATGTTGCATGGTTGCTCCAGCTTGCAATCAGCTGCCATGCATTATCACCGGCAGCAATAGAAGAACGTACCTTTGTCAGCTCCGGCATATAGCTCTCCCACCCGGCGCCGACATACGGTACAATTTTTACATTCAGCCGTTCTTCGACATCACGGTTGCGGTTATAAATGGCATCATTGAGCACGTCGCCGTCCTCTTCCTCTACATTGACTTCCAGCGTAGAACCGCTGTCACCGCGCATATGTATGGTGATTTCTGCTCCGCCAAGATCAAGGTCCTGCGGCAGGTGGTCTTTCCAGCGCACCTCTTCTGTGTCTGATGCGGTTGTTGTAGGAGTGGCAGTCTCTGTCTTTTGTTCTGTATCATTTGCGGTTTTTTCTCCGCATGCAAGAAGCAGCATAGAAGCCAGAAGAATGGCAGCTATGGAGCTGTTTTTTGCGGGAATTCTACTCATGTTGCGACCTCCTTTGTCGTTCCTTTTTTTCTATCGTATGCCATGAAATAAAAAATATTTGCCTGCAAGTGCTTTTTTGCAAAGCTGTCCATGATGCAGCTGTGCTTTGCGTAAGTCAGGAATGCTGTCAATCATAACAGCACTGCGGTCAATGACAACTCTTCTGCCGGCGCATGATATATCTTATGATCCTGCGTATATTATATCATGATTTGTATCATTGTGCAACGGTCTATGTTCATGAAGGCGGTAGTATCTTCAAATGAAATCATAGAAAAATGTGAAAAATAAGAAACGATTTGCATTCTGATTTCCTATATGAAATGAATATCCTCGGCATAGCCGGGGGGATTTATAAAAGAAGGTGAGCTTTTATGACCTTTTATGCACTCCGTTTTTCCAAAGCACCCCGTATCCGGTTTGCCTGTTCTGCTGAGGTTCTTCCGGGAATCCATCACAATATCATCGACTGCAGAAATCATCTTTTGGAACTGTGTTTTCATACCTGTGAAGAAGCACATTTCATAACAGAGGACGATATCTTTATGATTGGTCGGGATGAATTTATGGTGATGCTTCCGGATATCCGGTATGACGTGATGATGTATTCTAAACCGAAAACAGCAGAATTGGATGCCGTAAATCCGAAATTGAATGCTGCAGCGGCGGTCATCTCTGTTGCGGCAGAAATTGACGATTTGCAGTATACCGTATATCGCACAGAGGATATCGGGCAGATTCATACGCTGTTACAGAATGCAGAAAAGGATACGATTTTCCTTCCCTGTGTCTGGAGACCGGATGAAGTCGAATTTCAGGAAATGACAATGCTAATATACGGTATTATCAATCATTTTGCTGCTGGAAAGACATTATTGTGTTTGTCGGATTGGTACCGTGTCCTGGCAATGTTAGACGAAGCGTTTCAGCGTGAGATTGCACAGCTGGGACAAAAGATGCCGCAGACCGGAGAGGGAAGCGCATATTACTATGTGCGCAAGGCGAAAAAGTATATCTGTTCCAATTATGACAAGCGTTTGACGTTAACGGATATCGCACAGGAGCTCGGTATTTCCAAAGGATATCTGTGTACGATTTTCAAGAACGGAACCGGTCAGACGGTGATTGATTATATCAATCTGATACGTATGCAGCATATTCGTTCTAAGCTCTATAAAGGCGATAAACGGTACTTTTCTGTGATTTGTGCAGAATCCGGTGTACACGACATCCGGTACGCACAAAGAATGTTTAAAAAATATTTTGGAATTTCCATGCAGCGGTGCCGCCAGATTGAAAACGGTATTTCCTTATACCATACCAACCCATGGACGGTGACGGACCTGGATCATGATATTTATAAGGACGAAGAATCAAAAGGGAAGTAATTGCTGGTTGGATATCAGCTGGATAACGTGTTTTAAAGGTCTGCTGCAAATTGAAACCTTGCAGCAGACCCCGCTTTCCCGATACCTATATTGTTTTTGAGGATGTCAGCATTCAATTTTATGAAATTCCGGTTTGTGGTTATGATAGACAGCGATATAGCGGAATCCGATTTCACGGATAACACGCATGGCAAAGTCATGGTGTGCAGCGATATCCTTTGAAAAATGTGCATCTGATGCAAATGTAAGAATTTCGCCGCCGACCTCCTTATACCAGCGCAGAACGGTTTCCATAGTATGATCCGGAATGCCTGTATTTTGGACACGGTAAGTTGCCGCATTGAATTCAAGGCCGCAGCCGATTTCAACGATGTGCCGCAGCATGATACGCATCCGCTCCTCCCAGCAGCTCACCTGGAAGGGAATCCCTTTTCGCAGACAGTAGCGCAGCGGATAGGTCGGATGTGTAAACACATCAATGCCGGGGGTGTGGACCAGTTCGTCCCATGCATCAAGATATTCTTCAAACAATGCAATGCGTGCCTCTTCTGTCATGTCCTGATACGGATAGGAGAGATATCCGGTTTTCCCTGGAATATAGTGGACAGAGCCAAGCATCAGATCAAACGGTGCGGCATGTATTGTTTCGTCATAGTACTCTGGAAGCAGATAAGGCTCTCCGTATTCCAGTCCTGCTGCAACATACATCTTTCCGGCATACCGTTCGCGTTCGGCTAAGACGTCCTGATACCATTTTTGAAAAGGGAACGGCGGCAGTATGCCGGTTTTAAAATGCTCGATATCGTAATGATCGGTGACTGCATAATAGGAAAGTCCCAGCTCTGCCGCAGCTGCACACATCTGTGCAACGGATGCAGGGCGATCCTTGGGTACGTCAGAGGAATATGTGGTGTGTGTATGAGAGTCAGAGCGAAACATAACAAATGAACCTGATTTCTTATGAAATGAGATACTGCAAACGCAATGCAGAAAATGGCATCAGCCATGGAGCTTTGCCAAGATTGTTTCAAAGTAATCCGGCAATGCCGTTTCAAATTCAAGATAGTCTCCTGTGCGCGGATGAATGAATCCAAGAACCTTTGCATGAAGACATTGACCGTGCAGAATATCGCTGTTTTTTTGTTCAAAGCTGTTTTTCCCACTGCCGTAAACGGGATCACCAAGCAGCGGATGTCCTTTATATGCCATGTGGACGCGGATTTGATGCGTGCGTCCCGTTTCCAGCTGAAAACGGCAATATGTAAATGCCCCAAACGGCGTAGATAACCGTTCCAATACGGTGTAATGCGTGACTGCACGGCGTGCGCCGGGGGCGTTTGAAACCGCCATTTTCTTTCGGTCGATTGGATGACGTGCAAGCGGGGCGTCAATGGTGCCTTCCTCGTCTTTCAAGCTGCCAAGAACAATTGCGTGGTAAATGCGCTTGACAGTGTGTGCTTTGATTTGCTCGGCTAAGGAGATGTGTGCCGCGTCATTTTTGGCAACTATCAGAATCCCGGAGGTGTCACGGTCAATGCGATGCACAATTCCTGGACGGATGACGCCATTAATCCCGGAAAGAGAAGTACCGCAATGAAAGAGCAGGGCGGAGACGAGTGTTCCGGTGTAATTTCCGGGGGCAGGGTGCACAACCATACCTTTGGGTTTATTGACCAGAATGACATCCTGATCTTCGTACACGATATCAAGCGGAATGTCTTCCGGAACAACCTCCAGCGGTATTGGCTCCGGAATTTCAATTTCAATTACATCGCCGGATGCGGTTTTATAATTTTTCGGTACACGCATCCCGTTGACCGAAATCGTCTCTTCATCTGCACACAGAAGCTTTTGCACAGCAGAACGGGACAGCTCTGTATGGGCTGCTAGATAGACGTCAATCCGGATGCCGCCCTCTGTCTGTTCAACGGTCAGCTGCATCGTCGTGCTCCTCAGCTGCAGCGGATGATGGCTTTTCCGTCTCTTTTTCCGTATCGATATTTGGGTTTACTGTATTGGTTTTCGCAGGTGAACCTTTTTTTTCATCCTCAAACTCGGCATACAGAAACAGCCATAAAAAAATCAAAGCGCAGCCGATACAGACAAACGTATCCGCTGTATTGAATACGGCGAAATGAATCAGTCTGAAATCTACAAAATCGACGACATAGCCAAGAACAATACGGTCGATCATATTGCCGATGCCGCCGCCGATAATCAAAGAAAGCGCAGTACAGAGAAGTGGGTGCGCGTCACGTTTGTAATACAGATAACAGGAAAGCAATACAATGGCGACGGTGGAAATGACCAAAAAGATCCAGCGGTGATCGGCGAGAATGCCGAATGCCGCACCGTAATTGGTGACATATGTCAAGTGCAGTACGTCTTTTATGATCGGATAGGTATCAATTGGCGCAAGATGCTTTATGGCGAGCTGTTTGGTCAATTGGTCTAATAGGATTGATGCTAAAATGATACCGCACCAGATGATACCGTGTTTGTTTTTTTTCGTCATAAGGGATATGTCCTGTGGTAAATACCAAAAAGAAGCATCTGGGATCCGCTGTCCTGCACTGTACAGAGCTTAGGATGGGACACAGAGATGCTTCTGTTCCTTTCAAGAGAATTACGAGTCCGCGGTGTCCTGACCGTTGGTGGAATTTGCTTTGATACCGAATGCTGCTTCCATCTCTTCCTCTGTGACGAGTGTATTTTCATTCACTTCGGCCGCAAGCGACTCAAACAGCGCATCGGCATCTTCTGTGTTTGCTTTTTTGTTTGATGGCTGCTTTGCTTTTGTTTGCTGTCGGTTCTGGGCGAGTGGGGCTGTATGGGATGCAGGCGTTGTCGTTTGTGCAGAAGCTTCTGCGGCAAAATCATCCAGTGTGACATGGCGGATTGCCGGTGTGTTCTGTGCCGATACCTTTGCAAAAACCTGAGTGTCGCCGCTTTCTTCCCCGGTAGGGGTACGCGGCGATTTGATGGAACTGTCACTTGCATTGATATCAAAATCGAAGTCTTCTTTGATCAAATCCGCAATACTGTCTGCAATTTTACCGACAAAAGCGTTATTGTCAACGGCATTCATGGCTGCCGCTTCCGCACCTGCGTTTGGCGACAATTCTTCCAGATATTCAATGTGCTTTTTGTATTTTTCAAAAAGGTCTTCTTTTAGTGCGGCGACTTCATTTTTTAAATCCAACAGAATTTTGCGTTCCGCGGCTGCCTTGTCACGAAACTCGGATAAGACGCGCATACAGTCCGATTTGGTGGAACGCATGATTTTATCAGCGCGGTCAGATGCGTCAGCAACAATCTGTTTGCCGGCCTTCTGTGCATTGATCAGTGCGGTACGGATGGATTCTTCCTCGGCACGCATGACATCCAATGCATCCATCGTCGATTGCAGCTTTCGTTCCAGTGCATCATTTTCGCGGTAAAGATCCGTATACTTTTCCATGACGAAGCTGATATATTCATCAACCTCTGGAATGCTGTAGCCGCGCATGACATGGGTAAACTCTTTATTTTTCAACTCATGAGGCGGAATCAAATGTGAAATCCTCCTTTGGTCCGATTTTTTCCGAATTAAATAAACTTTTTCATACGAATACGAAGACGTCCTTTTTTGGAGGTACCATCGATTGCCTCCAATACATACCGTCCATATCCGTGAATGGACAGAACTGTCCCAGCTGCAAGCGCTGTGTCCTGTGCATCGGTCTGTCTGAAATCGACTTCGACCGCACCGGATGACACCAGCTGTTTGGCTTTTTCCCGTGACAGATGACAGGCAGATGCAATGACAGCATCAAGGCGCAAAGAAGCAACGGTATCAGAGAGAATCTCATACCGTCTGGAATCGGGGGTCTTTTCTGCTTCTTCTTTGGTGATCGTGGAAATTTTTACTTTATCATTGCCGATACGTTCCAATGCGGACTGTAAATAGGCACAAAAACGGGTCTTTAAAAAGATTACGGCATGGCAGTCGTCTGTCACGGCAATATCGCCGATGACGGACCGTTCCATTCCGAGAGACAGAAGGGAACCCAGATAATCTCTATGTGTCAGATGCCTGTATCCAGAGCCGGACACACAAACAGCACCGATGCTGTTTTCTTCCTGGCAAAAGGAGAGCAGTACGGAAGTGGCTGCGGGACACAAATCCCTGCAATTTTGCTGCGATGTCATTGGTACTTCCATGGATTTGCCGGTGATAGCCGCTGTTTCTGCGATATATTCGGGGAATAGGAATAACATACACCGTTCCGCAAATGGGTATCCGCCATAGAACATCCAGTCTGCGCCTTCTGTTTTCCCGCATTGTGTGAGAAAGGTACGAATGAGATACTGTTCTCCAAGGTTTAAAAAATCAGAGTGTACCGTACTCCCGCTTTCTGCCCGGACAATCAGGTCTTCCATATGAGACAACAGCATGCGCTCGTCCTCAGTACGTGCGAGAAAGGTGATTGCTTTATCGTGTTTTGCCATCGTGTATCAAGCAATCAGCGCTGTCTGAATGAGAGACAGCAGAATAAATGTGACAAAAAATGACAGATCCAGCGGCATGGAAGCAATAAATTCAAAACGCTCAAGTACACACCGTACAGGGTATATCACGACTTCCGTTACTTGATAGATAAACATGGTGAGCGCATTTTCTTCCAGCATCGGCAGCCAGGATAAAATTGCACGGATCATCATGAGAAGCTGCATTGCGCCAATGAGCAGATATGCAACATTGGAAATCACATATATAAAGTGGTTCAAGGCTTATAAGTCACCCGAGAAAATATCATTCTCGTCGATAGGAGATTTTGGTTCAGGCTTGGGTTCCGGACCGCGCAGCTGATCTCCTGTCACATCCACCTCATGCGGCGTAATGACAAAGGTATTGTTTGCAACGCGCTTGAGCTGTCCGTCAATGGAGTAGGCGACACCGGAGAGAAAATCAATTAAGCGGCGTGCGGTTTCCTTATTGGTTCCTTCTAAATTCAGGACAACAGTACGGCGGTTGAGCAGGTGATCTGCAATCTGGTTAACATTATCATACCGGTCGGGTTTTACGACCTTCAATTCCAATGTGGAACCGCTGGAACCAGCAGAAGACGTTCTCTGTGCGGTCTGTCTCGTTCCTTGATTGGAGGATTGCTGAGGCTGCTGATCAAAGGAAGAACCGAAGCCTGCATCATATGTACCTGCATTTTGCTGTGTGCCGATATTTGTTTGATCCTGACCCGGGATATCATCACCGAACAGATCTCCGTCATATTCATTATAATCGAGATCATCAGAGCCTACCATGCTCTTGATCTTATCAAAAACTCCCATGTTAAACCTCCACTGTGTCACAAAAAATTTTATCAGATAAATAAAACGACGATTTCTTGTTTTAAAGCATACAATCAGGGAAAAGCGCGTTTTTTGCGCAAATTTGAAGTATCACTTTATTATATCACAGAATTGCATTTTATGCATCACCTTTTTAGCAGAAAACACGAATTTTAACAATTTATTTACAAATTACCGAGCTCCTGCGACAGGATTTTGTTTATCCGGATAGACTCTTGCGCCAAAGATTTTGGAGCCAATCCGCACGATGTCAGAGCCGCAAAGAATGGCTTCTCTGTATGAGCCGCTCATTCCCATGGAGAGCACCGGTTTTACATCGTTCCGCTTTGAAAGACGGTTTTCGCACAGCATATCAAACAATGATTTTGTCTGTGAAAAATAATGCAGATATGCATCGTGGTCTCCTGTGTTCGGTGCAATGGTCATCAAACCGCGGATGCGGACCGCAGGCGCAGCTTCCGTTACGGCGTCATAAAATGCAAGAAGCTCCGCTTCCTCCGGCAGTATCCCGCCTTTGGAGGGTTCTCTGCCGATGTTGATCTCAATCAGGCAATCCATGGTGCGGTTGTGCTTCTGCGCCTGACGGTGAATTTCTTTTGCAAGGGAAAGGGAATCCAGGGAATGGATCATATCTACCTTGTCTATGATGTATTTGACTTTGTTTGATTGCAGCGAACCAATGAGATGCACCGATACGCCGTCCAAATGAAGCAGCGGATATTTTTCGCATAGCTCCTGTACCCGGTTTTCGCCGATGCAGCGAATGCCGCATGTATCAATGGCGTGGTTGATGCGGTCGACATCGACGGTCTTTGTCACTGCCATCAGTGTTACTTCTTTTTGGAAGGGGGAGGCGTTTTGCGCCTGCGCAATTTCTTTGCGCACTTCTGCAATATTTTGATCAATTTTTGCCATTATTTCATCATTTTCCATGCTGAATCCATCCTTTTGTTTGCTTGATAATCAAAATCGTTATGTAATGATTTTCCCGACATACAGGTTTTTGCCGCTTGTAATGATGTGATCATATAATTCCAACATATCGGCGTCTTCTGCTGTGCCGTTGTTTTCACGGCAGATAAAGTAGCCGTCAATTTCTCTGAGCGGATCAATACGGCGGAATTTCACGGTATATCCCTCCAGAATATAGACGCCCTGAACGCCGTCAACAATACGGACAGCGGATATGGGTACCTTATATCCGTTGCAGGTTTCCGTGACGATCTGGACGCTCTGACGGCGCAGAAAGCTGAAATGCTCCGGTATGGAATTGGTACGGAAAATAAGGACCACACGGTCGTCATCTGCCTGTAAAATCATACGGTCGAGAATCATGGTAATGCGCACATCAGAATTATACGGAAATATAACGGTATAGGAATAGCCTTCCGTATATGCACGGCTTTCTTCTGTATTGATTGCGACGCCAAGATACCAGTTATAATCGGTTACGATTTTTCCGCAGTTTTTACCGCCTTCGCTGTTCCGTTCCAGCGACATATCTGCGGCGGAAGAGACAAGGCTGTCAAATTCATCCAAGGTGAGATTATCTATTTTATCTGAGGAAAAAATGTTTTCAAAGCCGTCAATATCAGCATAATAATATCCGGAAACACTGGAGGCTACCGTTTCGGCAACCGTGCCGGAGCTTGTTACCAGTGCGGAACGCTGTGCTTCCAGCGCATCAATCTGCGCATTGAAATTTTCGACATGCTTTGTGATGATCAAACGCTGATTCATAGCAGAGACCAATTCGTCGGATTTTGCCATGGCATATCCGGCAGAACCTTCTGCCATACGGGTCAAAAGGGTATAATATGCATTGAATATAGTCGTATCGACAAGCTGTGTATCCGAATAGCTGACATTTTCATCTAAATTGGAGTTTTTCAGCCGTTTGATTTTACGTTCAATTTCCTGCAGCGTGATACTGGATTCCTCCGACGCGCTGCCGGCATAAACCTGACAAACTTCTTCTCCGACAGCAACTTTTGTACCGTCTTCACAAAGAAAATTCATATTTCCCGTCTGTCCGGGAGAGGTATAGAGCAGCGTCTCACCACGGAAAAAATAGGCATCGTATTCGGTTACTTCTTCTTGTGCGGTCTGGGTAATGGTCGCGGTTTCCACATCGGTTTTCATGCTTCCGATGATGTGATAAAGCAAAAACACGGCAAATCCGACCGACAGCACGGTGGAAATGACATATTTTAAGACACTTGCCAAATATTTTAAATCCATGGAATGCACATCCTCCTCTCACACTTGATGAAAAATTCGTATAGTTTCCCTGCATAGCCACTGCAGAGGGTCTGTTTTTTCTAAGATATCTTCCGGTATACGGTCCGGATAAAGCCAATGCATCTGCGGATTGCGCCGAAACCATGTCAGCTGACGTTTTGCATACTGTCTTGTTGCGGCACACAGCTTTGTGCAGGCGTCTTCCTGTGTCATTTCACCATGCAGGTACGCAAGAAATTCCTTATAGCCAATTGCCTGCGCCGCAGTGGAGCCATCCGGAAGATATCCTTCCCGGTACAAACGCTGTACTTCATTAAGCAGTCCGCGATCAAGCATTTGTCTCACACGGCGGTTGATGCGGTCGTGCAGAATGGAACGGTCACAATAATCAAGACCGACATAGCATGCATCGAAGGCAGGCGGCGCTTTGTGGGATTCTGCATCCCATTCTGATTTCGGTTTTCCTGTGACAAGATAAATTTCCAGTGCACGAAGAACGCGTTTGACATTGTTTTTATGAATGGCAGCGGCAGAAGGGGGATCGACTTCTGCAAGGCGTGCATAAAGCGCGTCAATTCCGTCTCGCTCCAAATCGGCTTTCAGCTGTGATAAAATGGTTTCGTTTTCCGGCGCTTCCTCTTTTTTTGCCGCATCCGAAAATACCGTTTGGCGAATGGTGCTGTCAAGATACAGCCCGGTTCCGCCGCAGAAGATCGGCAGCTTGCCGCGTGACAGAATATCATTTGCACATGCGGTTGCCAGCTGCACATAGTCTGCACAGGAGAATGGTTTTCGCGGATCTGCAAAGTCGATCATATGGTGGGGAATACCCTGCATTTCGGCTTCTGTCGGTTTTGCGGTACCGATGGAAAGATGCTTGTATATCTGCATGGAATCGCAGGAGATCACCTCTCCCCCAAGGCATTTCGCGGCTGCAACGGCAAGCGCGGTTTTTCCGCTTGCCGTCGGACCGACAATGCACAGAACACGCGGCGCACTCATGACCGTGCATCCTTCTCTGGATTGTTTTCTTGGATAAAGCGGTCCGTGATGAACATTGCATCGCCGAATGAGAAGAAGCGATATTGTTCACGAATGGCTTCTTTGTATGCGTCAAGCATCATCTCTTTGGAGGTCAGGGCAGAGACAAGCATCAAAAGGGTGCTTTCTGGCAGATGAAAGTTTGTAATCAGACAGTCGACAACACGGAACTGGTACCCCGGATAGATGAAGATTCTGGTTTCGCCGTGTGCAGCATGGACGATTCCGTTTTCATCGGCAGCGCTTTCCAGGGTGCGGACGGAGGTTGTTCCAACCGCAATGATTCTGCGTCCTTCCGCTTTTGCAGCGTTGATGGTTTGAGCGGCTTCCTCCGATACGGAAAAATATTCTGCATGCATGACATGCTCTTTGACATTGTCCACTTTTACCGGGCGGAAGGTGCCAAGACCGACATGCAGCATGACGGGAACAATGGTAATCCCTTTTTTCCGGATATCTTCCAACAGCTGTGGTGTAAAATGCAGGCCGGCCGTCGGTGCGGCGGCAGAGCCTTCTTCTTTTGCATACACGGTCTGGTACCGCGATTTGTCCTCCAATTTGTGTGTGATGTATGGAGGAAGCGGCATATTGCCGATTTCATCCAGCACGGCATACAAGGTTTGGTATTTTTCTTTGTCATAGGTAAAGCGAACAATGCGATTGCCGTCTTCCACGGTTTCGAGAATATCCGCACGCAGGATATCGCCGCCAAAACTGACAGCAGTGCCAGGCTTCAGCCGTCTGCCCGGATGAAGCAATACCTCCCAGACATCCTCTTCTATTTGTTTCAGCAGTAAAAATTCTACGGAAACATTGGAATTTTCCGATATTTTTTTCCCGTATATACGTGCCGGAATGACCTTGGAATCGTTGATAACCAAAACGTCACCGGGGGTTAAGTAGTCAATGATATCGTGAAAGATACGGTGCTGCCGCTCTCCGGTATTCCGATTTAAAACCATCAGGCGTGAAGCATCGCGTTTTTCTGCCGGTGTCTGTGCAATCAGCTCCGGCGGAAGATCATAATAAAAATCTTTGGTGGAAAGTATAGTTTCAGTCATAGTCTAAGCTCCATATGTAATACGCAATCTTTTAGGATTGCGTGAAAGCACAGCATTGCTGCTGTAAAGGCTTGTGCAAACAAGACTTTCTGCGTATATTATACCATAAAATTCAAAAAAAAGAAAGACGTAAATATGAATATTTTCGGAATTGCGTATCTTTTGTCTTAATAACAATTACACGCAATATTAAAAAAGCATTGCCGTTTTCATGCAATGCTTTTTTTATAGGAGCAGATTTTAGGAACAGCAGAGAATCCTGGAATTGTTATAATGCATTCCAATAGAACATAAAAACGTTCTGCTGTCGGCATTTTTACCATTCCATTTCCGATAAGGTCTTATAGCTTTCGATAAGCTTGTCATAATACTTTTGCGTCGCTTTGGAATATTTTTCTACCGTGGACGCCAACGCCCCCTTGGAGCTCTTTAAGTTCTCCGTAAACAGCCAGGTATAACGCTTTGTGTCCGGAATGGCATATCCAAAGTCATGTACGCGGCCGTCCATGATATAGTCGAGCATTTCAAGGGATTCCTCGTCGCGGGAAAGCTTTTGGGTGACGACTGTTTCCAGATATTTTGGAATGATGTTATGGTAAGAGTCGGCGGAAAGCGCCTCTAAAATCAAACCGGTATTGCTGATGTTTTCTTTGGCAGATGTGATCGGAATGCCAAACCCTGCACAGCGGGCATCGTCATAGGTGTAATATTTTTCCTGTGATTCATCGTACATGGGATAAGGGAGCAAACCATAAGGAGAATTGTAATTGCGGAAGTTTTCCAGATCGTTTAACCAAATTGCCTGGAAGAGTACGCGGTTTTCGTCCCAGCTGATATCGCACGGTTTATCCCATCCGATTTCAAAGGTCAGATTGGAAGTGTACAGAAGCTCATACAGCCAAGAAGCAAGTTCATTGAATTTATCCGATTGATATCCGAGCTCCGCACCGTTTTCTGTCAAAGTGACACCGCGTTCGCCGATTGCATAAGCCCATGTCAGTGCATGATAGCCGAAGTTTGTTGCATAGCCGTATGTATCGTTGTCGTCCATCTTGCTGTCACCGTTGGAGTCCGAGGTGACTTTTTTTACGATTTCAAGGAAGGAATCCATCGTCCACTTGTGGTTCTTTACCATATCATACAGGTTGGGAACATCGAAGTTTGCGGCTACTGTCTTGTTGTAGACAAGCAGATTGGCATATTGATAGGAATTCACGGAGTAGTCGGACAGAACATAGGGCAAATACCCGAATAATTCATAGGTATCATTGATTTCCGTGTGCCACCAGGGGTTATCAAAATCAATGTACGGTACGGCGTTCATGTTATAAAAATAACTGCCGGTGATAATAGAACCCTGCAGCGCATAGTTGTAAAAGATCACCAGATCATAAATATCATCGCCGGCAGGAATCGTCGTGCTCAAAATTTTTCCGACGGCGCCCCAAGGATCGCTGGCGTTTTCTGCCGCTATCACATTGTAAACCATGTTATAGCGTTCCTCGATACGCTTGGTTCTGTTAAAAATTTCGTCGTTGATGACATCGCCGTTTTCGGACTCTGCGGTAAAGGTATCAATGCCGGATAAGTGATCATCGTGGCAGAGAATATCCATCTGCCATCCGCCAAGATCGGTGTCGGGGAGATATGCGAGAATATCGGCCTCTGTTTCCGCTTCGGTGGTGACGGTATGATCGGAATCCACCGGGGTGCTTCCGCCTGTCGTCTGCGTGGAATCAGAACAGGATGCAGTGAGGAGAACCAGAAGAAGAGACTGTGCTGCGAGGACTGAGGATAAAGTACGTTTCATAATGATTACCATGACTTTCGCAAAAGCGAAAGTTTTCCTTTCTATGTGGCTTTATGACGACTCTTTGGGTGCCGTCATAAAACACGGTCTGAAAAATTTGTTTTTCAGATATACTTCCTTTTGTTATATGATATCAATGCGTATATCATTCCACTGCAATGTGTATGAATGCGGTGTCTCCTAAAGTGCATTTACATAGTTCTGGATATCAAAAGGTTCTGTTTTTGCATCCTTTTTCAGATACAGGGGGTGATGCGGGTGTCCTTTTTTGGAACGTGCGCCGACACAATACCAGGCGGCGTTATGCCGCTCACCAATTGCAATCATATCGCGCACACAGGGGATTAAATAGGCGCGTTTTTCTATCAATGTACCCCATGCCGCCCAAATTGCCGGAGTATGACCTTTGCCATAAGACGAAAGAATATAATCAAATGCCGCCATATTTTCTTTGTGCAGAACAGGGGAAAGGGCTTTCTCCATATCATTCGGATCGGTGGCGCGCTGGGCATACACATTAAACATGATAAAGCTGTCATAGCCGTTTGCGTGTGCAATACGTTCCACGCTTTTCAGTGTGTTGTCAAGAGCGTTTGGCGTAGCAGTGGAGGGGTTGATGCCGATGCAGATGAGCGGATTTTCACCGCGTGTTCCTAAAATATATCGATATTCAAGATATTTGCACGGGACATACAGCCACGTCCCGCGGTCATAGTCCGGCAATTGGTTATTTTCTTCTTCTTCCAGCGCTTCTGAAAAAGCTTTGATATCACAGTCTGCCAATGGGATGAGCGGTTTATGCGGTGTTAACAAGGAAAAATTACCTCCGTTGTCATGTTGTAGAAAACGATAAGCTTATTATATCATATCCCTTGTTTGACTGTCAATCAAAAAGCAGAAATTTTTGTATATTGTTTTAATATTATATGAATTTGGGTAAAAAAATAAAAAATATTGGTGAAAATAGATATTTACAAATTGAGAAATCTGGTGTATAATAATAGCGTCAATTTCATAAAGTTAAAAGAAACCAACAGAAGTGAGCATCACACGGAAATATCAATCTTATGGTATCCTCTCCGTTCCCAGATCGACCGTCTGTTGTTTTTTTATGCTTCGGTAAAAATTCTGTGAACAATACAGTGAGTTGTGGAAATTAGAACAATTCTGTGTTATAATATAAAGAATAGATAGAAGAGAAGCATTGCAACAATGGTATCTGAATACTGAATACAGCATAATTTATGAGATGATACATAATAGGCGATTGTAAAAGTCACAATTTTATATTGCCCGTAGGGCAATATATCAATAAATGCGTCGCTTTGGCGGGTCTCCCGCCAAAAAAGACACCTTTAAAGCGACCAAAGGGAGCCATCGGACTGCGTCAGTTCGATGAAACCAATTGTAAAACGGAGTTTTACAATTGCTTAGATGATACATAACCCAAGGAGAACTACATGGCAATTACTACTGAAAAATTGGAAATGAAGTCGCTGCCCTGCATTCCGCTGCGCGGCATCGTCGTTTTCCCTATGATCCCGATCAACGTGGAAACCAGTGAAAAAAATATAGTTGAAATTTGTGAGCGTGCCTCCCAGAACAATACGGAAATTGTATTTGTAACCATGCGGGAACTGCACACAGAAGAACCGGCGGAAAAGGATTTATTCCGTTTTGGAACCACGGCACGCATCAAGCAGCTGATCAAGCTGCCGGACGGTACTGCCCGCCTGATTGTGGACGGAACTTCGCGTATGGAAATCACGTCGTTTGTGTTTGGAACACAGGGGATTACGGCAATGGGGTTCATTCGCTATCTGAACATTGATGCAGAAGGCGGCATTCATTCGGAAGCACTTTTGATGAACACAGTTTCTGCTGTGGAAAAGATTACCGGTTATATGCAGAAGGCATCGAAAGAGCTTTTGATGGCGGTGCGCGGAATTAAAGAGCCGGGATTGTTGGCGGATTTTATCGCTTCCAATGTACTGGTCAAATATGCAGATAAGCAGGCAGTGCTGGAAGAGCCCAATCCGGTCAAACGCCTTGAGCTTGTGAATGTCCTTTTGGAAAGTGAGGAAGAAATCCTGCGCACCGAGCAGGATATTCATGCAAAGGTGCGTCAGCAGATTGAGCAGAACCAGAGGACATATTATCTGCGGGAGCAGCTGAAGGTCATTCAGAACGAACTGCGCGGAGACAACCCCTTTTATGACGATGAAGAGGAGTCCTACTACGACGAGGAGTCCGACGGCGATGAACTGAATGAATATGCAGACCGCATTCGCCATGCAACACAGGGCGCTGCACCGGAAATCCGTGCAAAGCTCATGAAGGAATTAAAGCGTCTTGCCAAGGTGCCATATGGTGCTGCGGAAGGCAATGTGCTGCGCAATTATCTGGATGTGGCACTGGAATATCCGTGGACAAAGAAAACAAAGGATCGTGTGGATATCAAAGCAGCACGGAAAATACTGGATGCCGACCATGACGGTATGGAAAAGGTCAAGCAGCGCATTCTTGAATATCTGGCTGTGCGCCAGATCAACCCGGATGCCGGAAACCAGATTTTGTGTCTTGTCGGACCTCCCGGCGTCGGTAAGACGTCGATTGCCGCTTCCATTGCACGGGCGCTGCACAGAAAGTATGTCCGTGTTTCGCTTGGCGGTATCCGGGATGAGGCAGATATTCGCGGTCACAGAAAAACGTATGTCGGCGCGATGCCCGGCAGAATTGTTTCTGCGATCAGTGAAGCTGGGGTGAATAATCCGCTCATCCTGCTTGATGAGCTTGATAAAATGACGCGTGATGCACACGGGGATCCGGCTTCCGCAATGTTGGAGGTGCTGGATGGGGAACAGAACAAGTCCTTCCGCGATCATTTTATGGAGCTGCCGATTGACTTGTCTGACTGTATGTTCATTGCAACGGCGAACACCCTGGAAACGGTTCCCACACCGCTTCTGGACAGAATCGAAATCATTGAGCTGCCGTCTTATACAAGAGAAGAAAAGCATTCCATTGCGGTCAATCATCTGATTGGCAAGCAGTGCAAACGGCACGGACTGAACAAACGGGTATTGCGTATCTCCGATGATGCGGTATATGACATCATTGATTTTTACACAAGAGAAGCCGGGGTTCGGAGATTGGAACGTGAAATTGCCGCGCTCTGCCGCAAGGCCGCTATGAAAATTACGGATGAAGGAGTAAAATCCTGCACGGTGACGCGCGAAAATCTGACGGAATATTTAGGAAAGCACAAGGTCAAGCCGGAGGTCATTTTCAAAAACAATGAAGTTGGCGTGGTCAACGGTCTTGCTTATACCGAGTCCGGCGGCGATCTTCTGAAAATCGAAGTGACGACGGTTCCGGGAACGGGACACATTGAGCTGACCGGGTCTCTCGGCGACGTCATGAAGGAGTCTGCAAGAGCTGCCATTACCTTTGTACGTTCCAGAACGGAACGGTTCGGCATTGATCCTGATTTTTATAAAAACTGCGATATCCATATTCATGTTCCGGAAGGAGCCGTTCCTAAAGATGGTCCGTCTGCCGGCGTAACGATGGTGACCGCATTGGTTTCTGAATTGTCAGGACGCGCTGTGCGTCGTGATGTGGCGATGACCGGAGAAATTTCTCTGCGCGGACGCGTCATGGCAATTGGCGGACTGCGTGAAAAAACAATGGCGGCGTACAAGGCAGGCGTCAAGATCATCTGCATTCCGGAGGAAAACATTCCTGATCTGGATGAGGTTGCACCCATTGTCAAGGAGCATGTGACATTTTACCCCTGCGCACATGTCGATGAAGTGTTGTCCATTGCGCTGACAGAGGAAAAACCGTCCGAGTATTCGCTTCCCCATATCCCGCAGCCGCTTCCGCTGCTCACACTTGATCCCGGAAAACAAACAGAGATTCCTTTGGCAATTCCAGGCGCGGATGAATCCGACGAAACGACCGGAGTACAAGCGTCATGCCGTTAAATCTTCAAAATGTCAAGCTCGTCATGAGCGCCGGATTTCCGGAGCAGTTTCCGTGTGACAGCATGCCGCAGATCGCGTTTTCCGGACGTTCCAATGTCGGGAAAAGCTCATTGATCAATACGCTGCTTGGTCGGAAAAGTCTTGCACGGGTATCGGGGGCACCGGGCAAAACCATTACCGCAAATTTCTACAATATCGACAACCAGTTATATCTTGTAGACCTCCCCGGTTACGGATTTGCAAAACGTCCCGATGCCGAAAAGGAAAAGTGGGGCGTTTTAATGGAAGCGTATTTTCATGAGAATCCCAACTTAAAGCTTGTCGTACAGCTGATTGATCTGAAGGTTGGTCCAACCAAGGATGATGACAGTATGCTAAAATGGCTGTGCGATACCCGCACCCCATATATTATAGCAGCCACCAAAGCGGATAAATGCAACGCCACTGACAGGAAAAAGTATTATGACCTCTTGTGTGAAGATCAGATGGTTCTGGAGGGAACTCACGTCATCGCTTTTTCTTCTTTAAAAGGAGAGGGGCGCGACGAGGTGTGGCATCATATCCGCAGAATGGCACAAGTGTAAAGTCTGAAAATAAATTTTCAGACTGTGTTTTGTGACTTAACCGCCTGCGTGCGGTCACAACTCCACCTAAAGAAGAAATAACTTTTACTCTCGTGAAAGCTATGGTCATAAATATGTTTTCTATTTTTACTGTTTTTCAAAATCTTTTTTCTAATTTGCCGCAGCTGTTTCTGCGTATTCCGGTGATTTTGCTTGCACTCTGCATTCATGAGACGGCGCATGGCTGGATGGCAAATAAACTGGGAGACCATACGGCACGCAATCTTGGCAGATTGACGCTGAATCCGCTCAAGCATCTTGATCCCATCGGTACCATTTGTATGTTTCTGTTTGGTTTCGGTTGGGCAAAGCCGGTACCGATCCAATCCCGCAACTTTAAAAATCCAAAGCGGGATTTTGCGCTTACCGCAGCCGCAGGACCGGTTTCCAATCTGATCCTTGGTTTTATCGGTCTTTTCTGCGCGAATCTTTTCTGGTTTATTTTGCAGAAAACAGGAATGATTTTCGAGATGAACGATGCGGTTTATATTAACTCTACCTCGACTTTCGTCGCCAATTTGGTACAGTACACCCAGATGTTCTTCAATTTATTTTATTGGATGAACGTATCCCTTGCCGTGTTCAATCTGCTGCCGATACCGCCTTTGGATGGTTCACGCATTTGGTACACCTTTTTGCCTGCCGATCTGTATTTTAAAGTCATGCAATATGAACAGGTGATTCAAATTATCCTGATGATGGCACTTTGGTTTGGCATGCTGGACAGACCGCTTGGCATGATTGTCAACCTTGTTATGTCCGGGATGGAATGGCTGGTAGGATTGATCCCATTTTTCTAACAGATAGGGTTGATCCCATTCTTTAATATGAGAGAAGGACGGTTTCGTGTGTGGACGCACTGACCTATAAAATCGATGCCTTTGAAGGTCCGCTTGATTTGCTTTTGTCATTGATTGCAAAAAATAAAATGGAAATCGCAGATATCAAGATTACTGTCATTTTTGAACAGTACATGGCGTATCTGGACCGCATGAAGCACATGGATATGGAAATTGCCGGTGAATTTATCGTCATGGCAAGTGAGCTTATGCTGATAAAAAGCAGGATGCTCCTTCCAAAGACGGAATTGCCGGAGGAGGAAGACCCGCGTGCCCGTCTTGCTGCCGCGCTGCTTGCGTATCGGCAGGCAAAGGAAGCTGCTGTATACCTTGAGACACAGTACGCTTATTACTCCGCGCGGTATGCAAAGGATGAGGATGAGGTTCCGGGAGATGATTCTGTTTTGAAAGAACAGGACGTCATGCTTTTGCAAAAGGCGCTTTTGCGTCTGTTTTCCAAAAAGGACACAGAGGCGCCGGTACCGATGAATTCCATTGCGCCGATCATTAAAAAACGAATTGTTCCGATTTCGGAAAAAATACGGGATGTGATAGAGCAGCTCTCATCGCAGGGGTATACTCCATTTTTAAATTTGTTTGATCACATTGCATCGAAAAGCGAAATGGTTGCAGCATTTTTGGCGGTATTGATGTTGGTTAAGGACGGATATATCCTGCTGGAAAAGCGTCTTTGTGCAGAGCAGCAATCGGAGGAAGATGTACTGTTTGACGATATTGGCAGTTATACATATGAGTTTTACTGCTCATTAAATCCGAATAACGAGGTGTCGGAAGCATATTATCATATGTATGATGATGGGTTTGAAAATGAAGAATCCGATTCTGAACCGCAGGAAGTATCAACCGTTTGGGATGACAGTACAGAGGTTTTTCATGGAGAGGGAACAGAAGTCTGAAAACTGTATTTTCATAAAATTCATGATCAATCATTTTCCATACTATGAATTAGAAAGGAAATTATCTTCATTTTTGTAAAAGGTAATTGTCATAATCATGAGTGAAACAGAAAACAAAGAACAGATATCGCCGCTCCCCTCACAAAATGAACTGCCGCCGACAGCTGAAATGCTGCCAGGCGCAGTAGAAGCGATTCTGTTTGCAGCCGGTCATCCTTTGACATATGAAAAAATAGCGGACAGTTTGAGTATTTCAAAAGAAGAGGTTCTTGCGTGTGTGGACGAGCTGTCTCGTACCTTTGATGGACGCGGCATTCAGTTGATTCATCTCGGCGACAGCTGCCAGCTTGTGACACGGGAAGCCTACCTGCCGTATATCCGCCGTGCGCTTGGTGTACGGCGCGGCGGCAATCTTTCCCGCGCATCTTTAGAAACGCTTGCGATTGTTGCATACCATCAGCCGGTCACGCGTGCTTATATTGATGAAGTACGCGGCGTGGATACCGGATATGTGGTTACATCCCTGATCGAAAAGGGCTTGATTGTGTCCAAGGGTAGACTGGATGTTCCCGGAAGACCGACGCTTTATGGTACGACAGAACTGTTTCTGCGGGTATTTGGTTTGGAATCGATTGAACAGCTTCCGCCGGCAGAGCAGTTTTTACAGCAGGACAGCAGTGATGCGCAGGGGGATGGTATCTGACGAAGACGATACATAAAATATGAGGGAAGGGGATGCATATGAAACTCATTGTTTGGATCATTCTTGCATTACTCGTCCTCTTCATTTTTCTTTTTGTAGTTCCCATTCGTATCATTTGTGCCGCAGATACACGCAAAAATCTGGATTTTTCGCTTGCGGTCAAAATTCTTTTTGTTAAAATCCCACTTTATCCGCGAAAAAAGCGTTTGCCGAATCTGAAAAACTTCCGTCGAAAATCGCTGGAAAAGCAATATCGGAAAAAGCAGAAGGATGCGGAGAAAAAGAAGACAAAGCTCAGAAAAAAGAAACCGGGAAGCGCTGCAAAAAAAACACAGGCAGCAAAACCGAAGCGCAATATTAAGCAAATCATTCGTTTTATTTTTTCGCTCACACAGATTTTATTTGACCGATTGGGACGGTATCTGCGTGTGGATATCGCGTATTTTGATATCATTGCCGCCGCAGAAAATCCTGCGGATACCGCACTTTTGTATGGATGGGTTTATGCGTTGATGGAAAGCTTTTGGGCGTTGATTTCAACACGGAAGCCGTTTCAGCATGTAAAGAAAAACTCCATTTCCATATATGCGGACTTTGAAGGGGATAAACCTGCGGTACGTGCAAAACTCATTTTTTCCATTGCGTTATGGCAGTTGTTTTCCATTTTCATACACGGAGGAAAAAAAGCGCTTGATATCCGGGGAGAGTATCACCAAAAGGAAACAAAAGAAGAACAAGTACAGCGGCAAAAGGAAGAAGCTGCTGCACGCAGTGAAATGATCAAAGAATTACGAAAAAATTAAGGCAGTACCGCCAGATGTGTGCTTTGGACAGCAGTCATGAATTGCGCGGTATGGTCTCTAAACTCCAATAAAGAAAAGGAATGGTTATCACAAATGGCAGAAACAAAAGCATCCGGCATGATTTTAGAAGCGCTTGAGGATATCAAAACCGCTGTTGACGCCAATACCATCATTGGCACACCGATTGAAACGAACGCGGGTACAACGATTATTCCTGTTTCAAAGGTTTCCATCGGAGTCGCATCCGGCGGGGTGGATTACGAAAGCAAGAAATCTTCCGGTTCCAGTACAGGCGGAGGCAATAATTTCGGCGGCGGCGGCGGTTCCGGTGCACAGGTGGTACCGGTAGCCTTTCTTGTGATTCATGCGGATGGATCGGTAGAACTAATGAACGTTTCCAATCCGGTTTCAAAACCCGCTGATCTTGGGTACAGTGTTTCGTCCCTTGTGGACCGTGTTCCGGAAATTGTCGAAAAGATCAAAGCCATTTTTTCAAAAAAGAAACCGGCGGATACACAGGATGGAATCACTGCGTCTCAGAATACAAAAGCTGCCGAGCAGGCGCAGAATCCTTCGATCGATGATGCGGCTTCTGTCGCAGCGGATATTCTTTCATCTGCGCCGGAAAAATAACAGTCCGTTTGTTTCAAAAGCTTTTTCTAACTGAAAAAGATTCATAAACGCATGTCCCAAAGCATAAGATAAGGCAAAAAGGAAGGATGCGTTTTATGAAAAAACAAAAGAAAATCGGTAGGATCTGCCTGTGTATATCAGTCCTTTTGTGGATGCCGCTTGCGGTTTTTGCATCAGGACCTGATATCATTGCATCAGAAGATGACCTCATGTTTTCAAAGGAAAGTGCACAGCTTGTTTCGCAAACGGTGAGTGCTTCTGCTCCGCCGGAGATTTCCGCACAGTGTGCGTTTGTCATGGAGATTGGCGGTACCGTTCTTTATGAAAAAAATGCGGATACCAGAATGTCTCCTGCAAGCACGACGAAAATTATGACAGCACTGACGGTGATGAAAACTTGTGATACATTGGATTCACCGGTAAAAATTCCGGCAGAAGCGGTCGGTGTTGAAGGATCGTCGATCTATCTGTATGAAAATGAGGAACTGACACTCAGGCAGTTGTTATATGCGATGCTCATGGAAAGCGCCAACGATGCAGCGACGGCAATTGCATGCTTTTCTGCCGGAGATGTTTCGGCATTTGCACAACAGATGAATGAAACTGCCCAAGCATTGTCCCTGACAGATACCCATTTTATGAATCCGCACGGACTGTATCATGAGGAGCATTATACCACAGCGCGTGAACTGGCAAAAATCACATGTGAGGCTTTGCAGCTTGAAGATTTCAGAAAGATGGTTTCCACATATAAAATGGAAATTCCGCTGAAGGGCAATGAAGGTGTGCGGCTTCTGGTCAACCACAATCGGCTTTTAAAATCACTGAACGGATGTATTGGCGTAAAGACCGGTTATACCAAAAAAAGCGGCAGATGCCTTGTTTCCGCAGTAGAGCGCGATGGGTGTACTCTTATCTGTGTAACATTGAATGCGCCGGACGACTGGAATGACCATACCGCACTCACCGCATGGGGATTTGACCAGGTCGAACATGTCGTACTATCGGAGGTCGGGGAACAGTATACCGTGCTGCCTGTGGTCGGCGGAAAAACCGATGCTGCGGACGGAAGTGCCATGGCAGCGGTCCGTAATGAAGAAGCCCTTTCGGCGACGCTTCTTAAAAAAGGACAGAACATTCGGAAAACGATCATTTTGCCGCATTTTTTATATGCACCGGTACAGGCAGGCGATATCGTCGGTCATGTCATTTATTATAATAACAACGTAGAAATCGGTCGGTTGACACTTTATGCGTGTGAAAGCGTGGATGTATATCAAAAACCAACGCTTTGGGAACGTATTCAAACGATATTCAGGAAAAAATAAGGAATTAAAACAACATGGAAAAAATCAGACTGCAAAAATATATGTCCGATGCGGGTGTGATGTCGCGTCGTGCTGCGGAAAAAGAAATTGAAGACGGTTCGATTACCGTGAATGGAGAGATGGCTGAGCTTGGACAAAAGGTTGATCCGGACCGTGATGAGATTCGGTACCAGGGACGCAGAATTTATCTTCCGGACAATCGAGAAAAGAAAACATATATTTTGTTGAACAAGCCGCGCGGATATGTGACCACAATGCGCGATGAGCTTGACCGAAAATGTGTTGCACAGCTTGTCGCGGACGTTGGATGCCGTGTATATCCGGTCGGCCGTCTCGATAAAGTTTCTGAGGGAATGCTGATTCTCACAAACGACGGCGTGTTTGCAAATTATATGATGCATCCGAGCCATGAGGTTCCGAAATACTACAATGTCAGAATTGAAGGGGTTCCGACCGACGAACAGCTGACAGCGCTTTCTTCTCCAATGGAGATAGACGGCTTTGATATTCGTCCGGTGACAGTAAATGTTCTTGAAAAGGATGATGAACACTGTACGCTGCAGATGGAGCTGTATGAGGGACGCAACCGCCAGATTCGTAAAATGTGCGAACAGGTGGGATTGAAAATCATCCGTTTGAAGCGCGTTGCCATCGGAGAGATTCCGCTTGGACATTTGAGACTTGGAAAATGGCGCTACTTAACACCGGAAGAATTGACGTCTCTGATGCCATCCGGAAAAGAGCAGTTCCAGCATGCGGCAAGAGATGATCGTGCCGAGCAGCGTGACAATAAAAAGAAATCGCATTCACCGTCTCACCGTGCAGGACGCGCAGGAGTCCATTACGGCGAACGGTTTGCGCATATGCCCAAAGGAACACGCGGTGAAAGCGCTTCCATGACAGGGAATGGGAAAAACGGCAGCAGCGGAAGCGGATATCAGAGAAAACACAAGGAGAACGCATAAGAGGTGAATTTTTGCAATGCTGATTATTAAAGCAGTCCAGACAAAGGAGCAGCAGGCGGCACTGTGTGCGGTGTGCGGCGTCAAATACCGTGCAGAATCGTTGTGTTATCAGGCGTATCTCGGGGAAGGACCGGATGATGAAACGACATTCATCGGAATCTGTCAGTTTGATATGAATGGAATCGGTTATCTCTATGATTTGGTCTGCGCGCCGAATGTCGATGATGAAGAAGCGTTGTTTATTATGGGACGGCAAACATTGAATTTTATGGATTTGACCGGAACGCATGAAGCGATTTTCCGTCCCCAGTCTGAGACATCGGAGCATTTGATCAAATGGCTCGGTTTCCGTCAAAAAGACGGCGAATGGTATATGGATTTACACGGGATGTTTGACAAGCACGCAAAGAATCGGGAATAATGTAATATAACGTGAGCTTGATGAGTACGCGCTCTTGGGGATTTTTTGAAAAAAATCCCCGCCGCTTGGGCATCCCCAAAAAACTTTCAAACGAATAACCTGACAATGTATTGTGCAAATATGACAAAAATATACAAACTTTTTTGGAAAGGGGTATGGGGAAAATCTTTTTTTAAGTTTTCCACATGAATTCATCGAATTCACATAAAAATCATGATATCAAAAAGCGCACACCTCAACTTCTATGAGATGTGCGCTTTTCCATGTGCGTATGATTGTCCGGTATTTTTTATATGGTCAGGATGCAAACGCGCTGTCTGTTGTGGCGGTGATCATCCTGCCAAAGTCAGAAAACAGATTATGCCTTTTTAAACGAATCCTTCAGTGTGACAACCCGGTTGAACGTATTGGGGTTTTTGCTGTCTTTACAGTAATAACCGTCGCGGACAAACTGGAACTTTTCACCTGGAGCGGCGTCTGCGAGTGCTTTTTCTACCTTAACATGTTCAATCTTGACAGCGGAGTTCGGATTGAGATATTTATCGTAATCGGCGGAATCCACTTCGTTCATGTTTTCGACGGTAAACAACCGGTCATAAAGGATAACCGCTGCCTCTTCTGCGTAATCTGCCGACAGCCAATGAATGGTACCCTTGATCTTTCTGCCGTCGACGGGATTGCCGTTTCCTGTTTCCAGATCGACGGTGGTATGAATTTCTTTGATCGAACCGTCCTCATTCTGGATGATTTCGCCGCACTTCATAATATACGCGCCCATCAGACGAACCTCGGAATCGGGTTTCAAACGGAAGAATTTTGGCGGCGGAACAAGTGCGAAATCAGAGGCGTCAATATACAGGTTCTTTGTAAACGGTACGCTGCGTGTACCCATTTCCGGATGCTGCGGATGATTCGGCATTTCAAAATATTCCACCTTATCATCGGGATAATTATCGACGACGATTTTGATGGGATTCTGTACAGCAATGCGGCGCTGCGCTGCTTCATTCAGTTCATCGCGGACACAGGCTTCTAAAAGTCCGATTTCCACGAGAGAATTTGCCTTTGATACGCCGATGCGGGAACAGAAATCAAGAATTGCGCCGGGCGTGTAGCCGCGTCTTCTGAGTCCGCAGAGCGTAGGCATACGCGGGTCATCCCAGCCGTCTACAAGACCGGATTCTACCAAATGACGGAGAAACCGCTTGGACATGACGGTGTTTGTGATATTCAGGCGGGCAAATTCGATCTGACGCGGCTTTGAAGGAACATCGCAGTTTGCGATTACCCAGTCGTACAGCGGGCGGTGAATCTCGTATTCCAGAGAGCAGAGCGAATGTGTGATACCTTCCAGTGCGTCCTGAATTGGATGTGCGAAATCGTACATGGGATAGATGCACCATTTGGTACCCTGTCTGTGATGCTCTACGTAACGGATACGGTAAAGAACAGGGTCACGCATACAGAAGTTGCCGGATGCAAGGTCGATTTTCGCGCGCAGGGTATATTTTCCTTCTGGGAATTCGCCGTTTTTCATGCGGGCGAACAAATCAAGGCTTTCTTCAATCGGACGGTCGCGCCACGGAGAAACTGCGGGATGCTTTAAGTCGCCGCAGTATTCGGGTGAGCGGAACTGTTCTGCGGATAATTCACAAACATAGGCAAGCCCTTTTTTAATCAAAGCGACAGCCAGTTCATAAGTGATATCAAAGTAGTCTGACCCGTAGAAAAACCGATCATCCCAATCAAAGCCGAGCCAGCGGATGTCTTCCATAATGGCGTCGACATATTCGGTATCTTCTTTGGCGGGGTTTGTATCGTCCATGCGCAGATTGCACATACCGCCGAATTTTTTCGCAGTGCCAAAGTCAATAACAAGTGCTTTGCAGTGACCGATATGCAGATATCCGTTGGGTTCCGGCGGGAAACGGGTGTGGACAGAGGTGCATTTTCCGGCTGCAAGATCATCTTCAATCGCGTCCCAGATAAAATTGGACGTTTTTACTTCATTTATATCTTCCATAATCTGAATGATATCCTTTCTTTAAAGTGTATTGGAAAGCGCCTGGATTCTTTGGCGGGTTTCCGTATCGCCTAAAATCTGCATCACCGTATAGAGATCAGGCGCATTTTCACGCCCGGTGACCGCGACGCGCAGGAACATGGAAATATCGGCAACGCTGCCTTTGTAGGATGCGGGAGATGCCTTATAGGCTTTCATATCGGAAGCATATCCAAGTGCATCGGCAATGGCTTTGATTTTATCAAACCATACATTCATCTCGTCTGTATAAACATAAGATGACAGGAATGCATCATACGCTGCTTTGATATCCTGTACATCAAACTTTGCAAGCGGTGTTTGATTCACTGTAAAATATGGCGCAAAGAAGAAGCTCATATACGGCTTGACGTCGTTCCAGGTGCAAAGGTCCTTTCTTGGCTTCTTGCCGCCGCGGCCAATGGCAAAAATCGCTTTTGCCTTGTCGGGGGATGCAGACAGGACTGCTGCGAAATCCGGATCAAATTCTACGGCCCATTCCAGATAAGCATCATAAATCTGGTCGGCAGTCATATGGGAGAGTACGTTTTTAGAGACGTCATTCAGTTTTGTAAAGTCAAACAAACAGCCGGATGCTGACATTTTTTTGATATTGAAAGGGAAGTCAAGGTAACTTTTCTCTGCGTTTTGTGCATGCCATTCTTCAAAATTGGAATTGAGAAGCGTCAAAAGATATTCCCATACCGCTTCTCTTGCATACCCCATCTGACGGTAGTCTTCCATTTTTGCACCCATATCGCGCTTGGAGAGCTTCTTTTTACCGCCGTTTTCATCGGTTTTCAAAATCTGTGCGGTATGCAGATATTTCGGCATCTTGAATCCGAGATACTGGAATAGCATAATGTGTTTTGGCAGAGAGGGGAGCCAATCTTCCCCGCGGATGACGTGGGTCGTTTTCATTAAGTGATCATCCACTGCATGCGCAAAATGATAGGTCGGAATGCCGTCTGACTTTAAAAGGACAAAATCTTCGTCATTTTCAGGCACTTCCAGATTTCCTTTGACAAGGTCGGTAAACTTTGTCTTTTTCTCCGGGTCGCCGTTTGCCAGGATACGAAGGACGAACGGATCGCCTTTTGCGAGATGCTCTTTCACCTCGTCCATCGTAAAGTTTCTGCCGGCGAGCATGGCAGCGCGTTTTTGTTCTGCTGCGATGTGCCAGTCGGTATTCTTGATTTCTGCTTTTTTGTCGGTTTCCTGGATTTCCTCCAGTTCCTCCATTGTGGTAAAGCAGGGATATGCCTTTCCTTCTGCAACCAGCTTTTTTGCATATACATGATATAACGCGGCACGCTGGGACTGCTTGTATGGACCGTATGCGCCGACCTCGGTAAGCGAACCGTCCGCATTCATTTTTAAGCCTTCATCATACGAAACACCATAGTCGGCAAGCGTACCGATCAACGCTTCCACAGCACCTTTGATTTCACGCTGCCCGTCCGTGTCTTCAATTCTGAGAATAAAAACACCGTTTGATTGGTGTGCAAGCCGTTCGTCAACGACCGCCTGATACATGCCGCCGAAATGAACAAAACCGGTAGGGCTTGGAGCAAACCGTGTGACTTTTGCCCCTTCCGGCAGGTTGCGTGCGGGATAACGCGCTTCTACTTCCTCAATGGTTGTCTGCACATCGGGGAAAAGAAGATCTGCAAGTGCCTGGTAATCCATTTTTTAGTTCCTTTCTTTATGTCCATGCATCGCTGACAGCGGTGAAAAATTTTTCTTCCATCGTATCAGTGACACAGATTTTATCTGTAAAATGAATAGAGATATATTATATTATACCATATTTTACCCGTATTGTCTATCCCTTTTTCAATTTCAAATTCAGTTTTTATGCGCTTAATTGTGAAAAAAATGTAAATTCCGCATAACCCGATAGCGGGAAAGGTATTTTTATGATATAATATATAGTACATTATTTTAAGAATGTCTGTCTGCACAAGTCACTGCGGCTTTTTTGGAGTGGCTATGGATTTGAATTGAAGAAAAGGAGAGGCAAACTGGGATGATGACGGTAAAAGAACTACTTTCAAATTATGGGAAACCGGTTGGAATGATTGCAGGCTGTTTGGCTTTGTGTTTCGGGATGTATTATGGTGCAGATCTGCTTGCCCAAAATAAATTCCGTCAAGCAGTGACATCCGCAGATTCTCAAAAAGCAGAAACCCGCGTGGATGCATGCTGCTTCAACACGCTGACGGCAAAGGAACAAATGCTCTATGACGCGGTTGTGAAGGCTGCAAAAACATATGAAACACAAACCGCCATTCTCTCCTTTGTTCCGTCGGAGGCAGAATACCGCAATGCAATGCGGGCGGTGCTTTTGGACAATCCGAACCTTTTTTACATAATATCGGAGCAATGCACACTGATTACATCGAAATATACCGCGGCAGTGGAGCTTTCGTACTGTGAACTTCCAGAAGCGCGGCTGGTACAGCTGTCCGGGGCGGTAGATAAAATCATTGCAAGGCTGCCAAAGGAAGACACTTGGCAAACAGCATTCGCACTGCACGATGCCTTGGCGGCAAAGTGTTCCTATATAAAAGATGACGACAGCGGCGATGTGAATGCGCTTCAAAATGACAGGAGTACGGCGTATGATGCGCTGGTGCTCGGTTATGCAGACGGATACGGATATGCGCTTGCATATCAGCTTTTATGTGATGCCTGCAATATTCCATGCGAGACGGTGACAGGGACGGTAGACGGGGTCGCGCATGCATGGAATGCGGTCACGCTTGACGATACCGTTGGGTATACTGACGTTATGTGGGATGATGTTCCGCTGGATCAGAATGATGTCAGCGACCCGGACCGCATTGTGCCGTTTCACGGATATGCATTTCTTTCTTATGATGAAATGACGATGGATCATCTGCCGGATGAGCCATCTCTGTGGAAGCAGGAAGACACACAAAATTATTATGAGCGGAATGGGTATTATGCAAACAATGCGGAAGCGCTGCCGGCACTTATGGAAACGCTGATCATGCATGCATGCCGCACAGGGGAAGACATCATTGAATTTGCAGTCGGGGAGATGCTCTCCATATCAGCGCTTGAAGAATATCTGCATGAAGCTGTGACAGCGGCAAACCTTGCATGTGAGAATGCTGCCATGCGTCTGCGTACAGTCAATCGCATTTATCTGGCGTCGGATGTACGCTGCGCCGTCACGGTGCGGCTGTTTTATGAAGAAGATTCCGCTTTGACTTTGCAAACGGCGGACGGAGAAAGCAACAATAATGAGTGAAATCAAAAAAACAAGAACCATTACAGAAGAAGAACTGACAGAACAGCGGGGCTATGCAGATCAGATTGCCGCATGGAACCATGCATATGCAAAAGAGACAGGGCTTCATCGCGGATATTACATCCAGACGTTTGGATGTCAGCAGAATGAAGCGGACAGCGAACGTCTTGCAGGCATGGCGGAAGAAATGGGATATGTCCCAGTGGATACGCCGGATGGCGCCGATTTGATTTTAATCAATACCTGTGCAGTACGGGAACATGCAGAGGAGCGCGCCCTGTCCATTACAGGGCAGTTCAAGCATCTGAAGGAAAAGAACCCGGAGTTGGTCATCGGCATCTGCGGCTGCATGGTGTCACAGGAAAAGCGTAAGGAACGCATCAAGAAAAGCTATCCATATGTCAGTGTTTTATTTGGCACAAGTATGCTGTATCGGCTTCCGGAGATACTGTATACATATCTCCATGAAAAAAAGAGACTGTTTTATCTTGATGCAGGGGATTCCGGAAACATTGCAGAAGGTTTGCCTGTGCGCCGCGGTGACAGCAAGCAGGCGTGGGTTTCCATCATGTATGGGTGCAATAACTTTTGTACGTACTGTATTGTGCCGTATGTGCGGGGAAGGGAACGCAGCCGTTCTCCTGAAGCGATATTGGAAGAGATTCGTACTTTGATCACAGAAGGGTACAGGGAATTTACACTGCTTGGACAGAATGTCAATTCCTATGGACGGGACTTGGAAGAAAACATCGATTTTCCAGACCTTTTAGAACGCATCTGCCGGCTGGACGGGGAGTTTCGTGTGCATTTCATGACCAGTCATCCAAAGGACGCCACACAAAAGCTGATAGACGTTATGGCGCGCAATGAAAAAGCGGCGAAGCATTTCCACCTGCCGCTGCAATCCGGATCAGACCGTGTGCTTGCGGCAATGAACCGCAGATACACAATTGCGCATTATCTTGACATTCTTGCGTATATGCGCGAAAAAATGCCGGATATCACTGTGACGACCGATATCATTGTCGGATTTCCGGGGGAAACAGAGGAAGAATTCCTCGAAACACTGAACGCAGTGGAACGCGCACGGTATGACCAGATCTTTTCGTTTATCTTTTCTCCGCGGACAGGCACGCCTGCTGCCGAAATGGAACAGCTTCCGGAGGACATCAAGCAAAACCGTATGGCGAGACTTTTGGAAACGCAGAATCGGATTATGCTTGAAAAAAATCGCGCATGCATCGGAAAGGTATATTCGATTCTGGTTGAAGGTGCAAGCCGCGGAGACAAGAGCATGTACGCAGGCAGAACAGAAGGCGGAAAGCTGGTGCATTTTCCGGCAGATGAAGCGTTGTCCTTAAGGGGACAGGTGGTAAACGTGAAAATCACAGATGCCGAAACGTACCATTTATGGGGAACAATTTGTTAAACAAAACGTATGAAATCAAAGGAGTTATGATGATGGATCGTATTATGGAGCTTGCCGGCGAGCTTGGCCGCGCAATCAAGGAAGACGCAAGACTGAAACGCATGAACGCAGCAACCGAGGCGTACCAGAGTGACGCCGATCTCCAGTATAAAATGGCGGAGTACAATGTACAGACCCTTGCTTTGACCGAAGAATATAAGAAAGAAGAAAAGGACATGGAGGTCATCCATGCCATTGAGCAGCGAATCAATACGCTGTATGATGAAATTTCCAAGCTGCCTGTCATGGTGGAGTACAATGCGGCACAGGAAGAAGTCAATGCATTTATGAACCATGTCAATGAAGAAATCACATTCCAGATTACCGGTGAAAGACCGTCTGAGAGCAATTGTACGCACGATTGCTCCACATGTAAGGGCTGTCATTAAAAGAGGATCGGAAGGCGGGAACGGATTGACCACTGTATTTGTCAATCTGTGTCCCGGCGGTGATCACTGCGCGAAGATACTTTTATATCTCTTATGTATTCACCCGCGTCTCTCGGCGCAATTTGCGCCGGGTTTCTTTTACGTTCGGTAAGCTGAAAAACAAAACAGCGATTTTTTATCAATTGAAACACACCGTAATTCCACAAGAAAGGAAACACTTGCATTGTTCAAGCATGGAATGTCTTCCACATTGGAACAATGCAAAGGTATGGTCATCATGGCAGTTACGCCGTTTATGCAGCAATATTTGGAAATCAAGGAAAAATATAAGGATTATGTGCTGTTTTTCCGTCTTGGAGATTTTTATGAAATGTTCAACGAGGATGCGCTGCTTGTTTCACGGGAGCTTGAACTGACTCTGACCGGACGCGACTGCGGAGAAGAGGAACGTGCGCCGATGTGCGGGATCCCGTATCATTCTGCGGAATCCTATATTGGACGTTTGATTGCGAAAGGGTATAAAATCGCCATTTGTGAGCAGCTGGAAGATCCGGCACTTGTCAAAGGCCTGGTCAAACGCGATGTGGTGCGGATTATCACACCGGGAACATTGATCGAAAATTCCATGCTGGATGAGAGGGCAAACAACTATCTGTGTGCGGTGTTTGCAGAAGACGGCGGGATGAGCGCAGCCTTTATCGACATTTCTACCGGTGAAATGCATGCAACCGCATCGGAAGGTGAAGAAGCTGAAACCTATATCACCAATGAGCTTGGCGCATATGCCCCGCGGGAGGTTTTGCTCAATGTATCGAAAACCGCATATTCAAAGCTCGGCGCATTTCTCTGCGACCGGCTGCATGCGATGGTGGAGGACGGCGTCTCCTACCGATTTGAAGGCGCCGCAGAGCGTGTCAGACGGCAGTTCCCCGACAAAATACAGGAGATACCGGACGGTGCGCGCGGAAAACGAATGGTTGCCGCCGTCGGCGCACTGCTTGACTATGTTGCGGAAACACAAAAAACAGATATTTCCTATATCCGCAAGCTGAATCTGTATTACAACGGACAGTATATGGAAATGGATGTCAACACCCGCCGCAACTTGGAGCTTTGTGAAACCATGCGGCAGAAAGAACGCCGCGGCAGTCTTTTATGGGTACTTGACCGGACACGCACCGCAATGGGTGCGCGCAATCTGCGCAAATGGGTGGAAATGCCCCTGACCGACGTTAAGCAGATTCACCGCAGACAACAGGCGGTACAGTCGCTTTATGATCATTATATGGAACGGGAGGAAATCGGTCTCCATCTGAAAGATGTTTTGGATTTGGAACGGTTGATTACGCGAATTGTCTATAATACGGCAGGACCAAAGGACATGCGTGCCATTGCCAATACCATCGCCGTCATTCCGCCGATTCGTGCTCTGCTTGCGGAGCTTAACTGTCCAGAGCTGTTATGCATTCGAGAAGAACTTGACGATTTGCAGGATTTATATACGTTGATTGACCGTGCCATATGTGAAGACCCGCCGTTTTCTGTGCGGGAAGGCGGTTTTATCCGTGACGGGTATGCAAAGGAAGTCGATGCTCTGCGTGACATCTTAAACGACGGCAGTACATGGAAATCCAAAATTGAAGAGGAAGAGCGGGCAGCAACTGGTATTCCAAAGCTGAAAATCGGGTACAACAAGGTTTTCGGATATTACATAGAAGTCACAAATTCCTATAAATCGCTGGTTCCGGATCGGTATATCCGCAAACAGACGTTAAGCGGCAGTGAACGGTATATTACGCAGGAATTGAAGGATATGGAAGCCACGGTCCTCGGTGCCAAAGACAAGAACTATGCGCTGGAGTATGAATTGTTCCAGGAAATACGCGAAACGCTGTGCACACAAGTAGAACGGATTCAGAAATCGGCAGCACTGCTTGCCGATATTGATGCGTACAGTTCTCTTGCAGAGGCTGCCAACCGGAACCATTATGTTTGCCCGGAGGTGGATGAAAGCGATGTCATTGATATTCGTGACGGCAGACATCCGGTTGTCGAAAAATTCGCCGGCGACAACTATTTTGTGCCGAACGATACGCTGCTTGACAACGATGTACACCGCCTTGCGCTGATTACAGGACCGAATATGGCAGGAAAATCCACCTATATGCGGCAAGTGGCGCTGATTACCGTAATGGCACAGATCGGGTCGTTTGTTCCGGCAAAAAGCGCTCGTATCGGTGTGGTGGACCGTGTGTTTACCCGTGTTGGTGCATCTGACGACCTTGCATCCGGGCAGTCAACCTTTATGCTGGAAATGACGGAGGTTGCGTATATTTTGGCGCATGCCACACGGAAGAGTTTGATCATCTATGACGAAATCGGTCGCGGTACCAGTACATATGACGGCATGAGTATTGCCCGCGCCGTGTTGGAATACACGCTTGGTAAAAAAATCGGCGCCAAAACACTGTTTGCGACCCATTATCACGAACTGACGGAAATTGAAGGTCAGCTGACCGGTGTGGTGAACTATAATATTGCGGCAAAGAAAAAGGGTGACGATATCATCTTTTTGCGAAAGATTGTGCCGGGGGCGGCAGACGACAGCTACGGTATTGAAGTTGCGAAGCTGGCGGGAATTCCAAATGAGGTCATCAAACGTTCCAAAGAGGTTCTGCTTCAGTTGGATGCCGGAAAAGAGGTCAAAGTGCGCGGCAGAAAAAAGCTTGTGCCGATGGAAGAACAATGTTCCATGGATTTTGATGCGGCAATAGACGCCCCATGTGCCGATGGCGGAGATATCGATTATCAGGCGCAGGAGATGAAAAAGCGAATTCAAGATACCGATATCAATTCTCTGACGCCCATGGCAGCGTTGAATTTGCTGTACGAATTAAAAAATATGGTGACAGAAGTCTGAAAACGGTATGGCGTCGATGAGGTGCCGTCCATCGCGCGATGTCATCCCGCCTGTGGCGGCGGTCGGTTAATAGAAATTTTTGGAGAGGAGAAGACGACGCATGGGACAAATTCATGTTCTTGATTTTCATGTCGCAAATCTGATCGCGGCTGGGGAAGTGGTGGACCGTCCGGCGTCCGTAGTCAAAGAACTGCTTGAAAATGCAATTGATGCAGGCGGCGATACCATCACTGTTGAAATCAAACGCGGCGGCGTTTCGTTCATCCGCGTTTCGGATAACGGATGCGGGATGTCGCGTGAAGATGTTCCAATTGCACTGAAGCGGCATGCGACAAGTAAAATCAAGGACGCGCAGGATCTTGACACCATTGCGACACTTGGGTTTCGAGGGGAAGCGCTTGCGGCAATTTCCTCTGTATCACAGCTGCGTATCATGACCAAACGCCGTGAGGATGCAACCGGAACGATGATGGAATCGTCCGGCGGCAGAGTGCTTTCTGTGTCGGACGCAGGCTGCCCTGAGGGGACAACGGTCATTGTGGAAAATCTGTTTTTCAATACGCCTGCACGGTTGAAATTCTTGAAAAAGGACGGTACGGAAGCCGCAAACGTGGCAGCCTATGTGGAAAAGATCGCACTGTCCCATCCGGAAATTACCCTTCGTTTTATTACGGATGGGGAACTGAAATACGCAACCGTAGGGGATAACAACCGCCGCAGTACGATATATGCGATTCTTGGTCGTGATTTTTCAAAAAAAATGCTGGAAATCAACGGTGGATTTGACGGCATTGCCATATCCGGTTTTATTGGCACACCGGAAAATATCCGCGGAAACCGGAATTTGCAGATTTTCTTTATCAACAATCGGTTTATTCGCTCAAAAACCATCTCTGCAGCCCTGGAACAGGCGTTTACGACCTATATCCCAAGTGAAAAATTCCCTTGTGCGGTGCTGTATCTGAGAATGAATCCGACGACGGTGGATGTCAATGTGCATCCGGCAAAGCTGGAAGTGAAATTTTCCAATGAACGTGCGGTGTTTGAATCGGTGTATTATGCTGTGCGTGGCGCGCTTGAACAGAATTTATCACGTCCGGAAATGAAATGGTCGGATGCGATGGAAACCCTTCAGACACAAAAAAAGCAGGAACAGAGAGAAACCGTCAATGCATTTACCGCCGGAAAAGAAGGCAGCGGCGGAGAGGGATCAAAGGCAGACAGCCTTATGCGGCGTACCGTTTGGGAAGGGGCGGCGGAAAATCAGAACGCAGAGACAGCGCTTTCCGCAATGACAAAGGAGACAGAACGCTATTCGGAAAAAGATCATGTCACCGTGGAGCCGCTGTTTGCAGAGGATATGCCGATGTCCATACCCGGTCATATCAAAGAAATGTTTGCGGAAAAAGCAATGCCTGATGCAGAATCCGATCAAAACAAAGACCGTACAGAAGACTGTGAAGCATCCGCGACAGACAACGCAGCGAATCAAACACAGACGGCGGCATCTGCTGTGATTGAAACCCCAAAAGAAGAAATTCTGAAAGCAGAAGCAGCGTCCGTTCCTTCCGTGTCATGCTGTATCAACGAACCGGTTTCTGTGCAGGCGCCGCAGTCGGCGGGAGAAATTATATTCCCGCCGCCAAAAGATGCAGAAAAGGAACCACCGCAAAATGAACCTGCAAAGACAGAACATATCCGCAAGCCGGAGGAGAAAGCGTCGTACCGTATTGTCGGCGAGGTGTTTCAGTGCTACGTGATCCTGGAAGCGGAAAATACAATGTATCTGGTAGATAAGCATGCGGCGCATGAACGCATTCTCTTTGAATCGTTCAAAGCCTGCGGAAAACAGATCGGTGCGCAGCATGGTGAGCAGATACTGTTAATGCCGCTCATTGTTCCGCTTTCCACAGATGAGATGGCAACCGTGGAAGACTTTCGTGAGGAGTTAATGGCGGCAGGCTATGCATTTGATATGCAAGCGCATGCGGTACATATCACGCAGGTACCTTCTTTTTTAGATACCGCGGAAGCAAAAGACGCATTTTGTGAAGCGGTCACACATCTGACAGAAAACAGCGGAACGCCGCTTTTGACGCGGGAGCAGAAATATGAAAAAGCATTGTTTCAGGCTTCCTGCAAAGCGGCAATCAAAGCCGGACGTAAATATGACGAGGCGCATCTCCGCTGGATTTGCGACCGCGTCATGAATGACCCGGAAATACGGTACTGTCCGCACGGCAGACCGGTCTGCTTTGAAATGACAAAATCTGCCATTGAAAGCCGGTTTGGCAGAACCTGATCTCGCATGAGCATGATGAAAATGCGCTGTGTCATTTGTTCATTTTCCCCAGATAAAAGTTTTTTGAAAGGGGTTTGGGGAAAAGCTTTTTTTCAAAAAAGTTTTCCCCATAAATTTAACGAGCGCACGGCAAAAAGACTTTGAAAGGATATTTGTCCAATGAAAAAACCGTTTCAACCCAAATTTGAATTGTTAAAGACGGAGGGAAATGCAAGACGCGGACGATTTCATACCGTTCACGGCGTCATTGAAACGCCGGTTTTTATGAATGTCGGAACATCTGCTGCCATCAAAGGCGGTATTTCTACCGAGGATTTGTATGAGGTCGGCTGTCAGGTAGAGCTTTCCAACACCTATCATCTGCATGTCAGACCGGGAGACGATATCATCCATGATATGGGCGGTATCCATAAATTTTTCAACTGGGAACGTCCGGTTTTGACAGACTCCGGTGGATTTCAGGTTTTTTCACTGGCGAAACTGCGGAAAATAGGCGAAGAAGGCGTACATTTTCAGTCCCATGTAGACGGCAGACATATTTTTATGGGCCCGGAGGAAAGCATGCGGATTCAATCCAATCTGGCTTCCACCATTGCCATGGCGTTTGACGAATGCATCGAAAATCCTTCTCCATATCCGTATGTCAAACAGTCGATTGCACGTACCACACGCTGGCTGTATCGCTGCAAGGCAGAACTTGACCGACTGAATCAATTGGAAAGGACGATCAATCCTTCCCAACTGCTGTTCGGCATCAATCAGGGGGGAACCTATCGTGATCTGCGTGTTGAACATATGAAGCAGATTGCGGAATTGGAGCTTCCCGGATATGCCATCGGCGGACTTGCTGTCAGAGAACCGGCGGAGGTCATGTACGATATCATCGAAACACTTCATCCGGTCATGCCGAAGGAGAAACCCCGCTATCTGATGGGCGTTGGTACGCCGCAGAACATTGTGGAAGGGGTATACCGCGGTGTGGACTTTTTTGACTGTGTTATGCCGTCAAGAAATGCACGGCACGGTTATCTGTTTACATGGCACGGCACCATGAATATTTTAAATAAAAAGTTTGAACGTGATACACGCCCGATTGATGAAGGATGCGGATGCCCCGCCTGCCGCAGCTACAGCCGCGGATATATCCGACATCTTTTGAAAGCGCAGGAGATGCTCGGTATGCGCCTGGCGGTATTGCACAACCTGTATTTTTATAATGATTTAATGGCAAAAATCCGTCGGGCACTGGATGAAGGACGGTATGAGGCATTTTACAGACAGTACCATGAATTGCTTGCCACACGTCCTGATTATACATAAATAATGAGAGTTCGATGAGTACGCGCTCTTGGGGATTTTTTGAAAAAAATCCCCGCTGCTTAGGCATCCCCAAAAAACTTTCACACGAATAACCTGACAATGTATTGTGCAAATATGACAGAAATATACAAACTTTTTGTTGTTTTATCTAATGTAAGTTTTTGGAAGAGGGGAAAGAGAAAGGGGAAAATCTTTTTTGGGGGAAAAGTTTTCCCCATAAATCCATCGAACTCGCGTTAAATAAAAGAATCCAAGCAGAGACTTCATCTGCAATAAAACACATTTTATATACAGCATGGAAAAAAGACCTGTCCACAAAAACGTGGTGGACGGGTCTTTTTTTCTTTTGTCTTGCATAAGATAATGACATCCAAAGCAAAGAAGCGAAAACAGGGGAAGTGAAATTACCATGCATGTGATTGACATGATGCCGGCAGCATTCAAAGCCGTATATGCACGCCTGCCGCCGCCAGTTCCTGAAAACAGAATTACGGAGATACGTCTTCGCGCACACGGATGTGCGTCTGTAACATATGCGGATGCAGACGGTATGATGCACAATCATGTGTACCCGGGCGTTACCGTTACGGAGGACGAGCTGCGCGGCGTATTATCACGGTTCTGCGGCGGATCCATCCATGCATATGATGAAGCGCTGCGGCGCGGTTATCTGACGCCTGCGGATTTTCCAGGCATTCGTATCGGAATTGCGGGGCGTGTCCTGTGTGAGCGTGGACAGATACAAAGAATGCAGAGATTCGGCTCTATGTGTATTCGTCTGCCGCACAGATGGTGTATCTCTGCAACAGAGGAGGCACGTCTTCGAGCACTGTTCATGAATAACAGCACACCGAATACGGATGTGACGCCATTTCTGGAAGCCCCGCCGAAAAATCGTATGCCTGTACCGGTATCCACCCTGTTTTATGCACCGCCCGGTGTGGGAAAGACGACGCTTCTGCGTGCGCTAATCAAAGTTTTCTCCGATGTGAGCGGAAGCGGAAATGGAAAGAACTGCGCAGTTCGCTGTGCGGTTATTGATACAGGAGAAGAACTGTGCATGGATGATTCGGTTGATTTTTCATCTCAGCCGGGGCGAGGGCATGGCGAAACCTCGAAATGTCTAACCGATTACTTTTTGGGGTATCCGCGCGGTGTCGGTATTTCCATTGCAACACGTGCGTTTTCACCGCAGCTTCTTGTCTGTGATGAAATTGGAGACGATACGGAAGCAGATGAAATTCTTCGTTCACAAGCATCCGGTGTTCCTCTGATTGCAACTGCACATGGGGACAACTTATCGTCTCTTTTGCAGCGTCCCTGCTTTCGCCGTCTATATGATCATCGGGTATTTATGCGTTATATCCGTATTCATCGGATTGGCAGCGGGTTTACGTATCAGGTCGAGGAAGACTGCTCAAAATCGGAAGAATGATCTGCAGGATTTTCTGGATGTAATTGATCCTATACATATTCCTAAGGAAAGGATGTCTTGTTCCATGCAAAGAAGACGGTGTTTTCCATGACACAAAAAATTTTCGGTGCTGTTTTTGTATTGGCAGTTTCGTTTTACATTGGCATGATGCTTGCAGCAAATGAACGGCGGCGTGTAGCAGAGCTTGAGGCGTTCTATCACCTAATGGAACGAATACGCGACAGCATTGCCTCGCTTGCACAGCCGATATCGGAGATATGCCTGCAATACACAGATGAAACGCTTGAAAAGAATGGCTTTTTGCCAAGACTGCGTGACTTGTATCAAAACGGGATGAAAACGGAAAACATTTTATATCGCGCCATTTTGGAACAAGATGCGGCGCACAGCTTTCAAATGACAGCAGAAGATGTTTCTGTTTTAACAAATTATGCGGTTTCCTGCGGGCAGGAGGACAGCACAGGAGAGGTCCGGAGATGTACGTATTATTTATCGTTGCTTGAAAAACGGCTGAATGATGCCAAAACGGCACTTTCTGCAAATACGAAAATCAGCCGTGCGCTGCCGCTGTCGCTTGGAGGACTTTTGATTATTATGCTGTTGTAAAGGAGGCTTGGGAGAGAATGGACATTTCACTGATTCTGAAGGTTGGAGGCGTCGGATTTTTAGTCAGTGTCATTTATCAGATTTTATCAAAGTCCGGTCGAGAGGAACAGGCGCTGTTTGTCAGTATCAGCGGTATGATTCTGGTGCTGCTTATGCTGATTGGACAGCTGGGAGAGCTGATTGCGTCTGTAAGGCAGGTATTTGGCATATGAACGATTACGCAGAAGTTTTAAAATTGTGCGGCTGCGCTGTGATCGCACTGATCTTGGTGCGGATTCTTCGCAGCAGTGACGCCTGCGGCTTTGGCGGTTTGACAGCGGTTTGTTTTTCTGTCATCATTGCCGCTGCTGCGATGCGCGGAATTATACCGCTGCTGCATTTTTTGCATGATACGACAACGCCTTATCTCGATACAGAATATGCAGATGTGTTCTGGCGTGCGATGGCGGTGGGGGTGACGGTACAGCTGACCTCCGATACCATTCGGGATGCCGGTGAGGGGGCACTTGCCGATAAAGTGGATTTTGCGGGACGAGCTGCACTTTTATGTATTGGTCTGCCTCTGTATGAAGCGATTCTTTCCCTTGCCAAAACGCTGCTGGGACTATGATGTCATGAAATCGCTCCTGTTATGAAAGGAAATTTTATGAGTGAGGATACCGCGCATGTTGTGCAGTCTGTATGGGAGCAGTCGGGAGGAAACCAATTTCTTGAGATGGTTCCGGATGAGCTTCTGTCAGGCGGCACTCCCCTTGGGGGAGACGCTCCTCCGGTCGGTGATGTGTTAAAGACCCTTGACGGTCAGCGTGTGTTTGATCGGATTGCTGCTGTCATTGGGGAATCCAGCACAGGCGCTTTGGCAAAGCTCGGATTGTTCTGTGGAATCCTTTTACTCTGCTCCTTATGGCAGCGATATAGAGAATCAGTGCATGACGGTGATACCGGAGACCTCTTTTCCCATATTACAACGCTTTTCATAGCACTTTCCGGCATGGGATGGTTTCTTGTACTTTTGCAAACGGCGCTTCGCTGCTTTCAGACCATTCATGTACAAGTAACAGCGGCATTAAGTACCTTGACTGCATTATCTGCGATGCGCGGTATGGTGACGACTGCTTCTGTGACCGGTGTTGGTATGGCGTTTTTCCTTGCTGTGTGCGAAACCCTGACCTCTGGCGTTCTGCCGGTTTTCATTCGTCTGTGTGCGGGACTATCGCTTGCTTCCTCTGTTGGCGGGGGCTTTTCCCTTGGCGGGCTGTCAGAGTTGATCCGACGGCAGTTTTTATGGCTGGTAGGCGCACTGATGTCCATTTTAACCGCGGTGCTTTCCTTTCAGACCGTTCTGGCACAAAAAGCAGATTCTGTTTCTATGCGTGCTGTGAAATTTACACTGTCCGGCGTGATTCCGATTATTGGCGGCGCAGTAGGAGATGCGGCGGCAACGGTAGCATCTGGTTTTTCACTTTTGACCGGCAGCGTCGGCATTCTTGGTATTGTGTTGATTTTATGGCAGATTCTGCCGCCATTGTGCACATTGCTGTTTGCACGGCTGGTATTTTCGTTATCCGGCGTATTTGCTTCCTCCATCGGATTGTCAAAAGAAGAAGGCATTCTGCGGGAATGCGCATCTCTGACCGGCTTTTTATGTGCTGTCATGGCAGCAGAAGCGCTTTTATATATCCTCATGCTGTCTCTGTGTATGAAAGGGATGTGAGAAGGCCATATAACGGAACAATCCAACAAACGATCAGTCGGAAAAAAGAAAGGATAAAGCTTCGTGGGGGAAGCGGGTGCTGAACCTGCGTAGAATAGGGTAGCCATCATGATACAGGTGCTGAAGGAAGCCGTTTTCGGGATTATTGTCATCTCACTGTCATCCGGCATTCTGCTTGGATTTCAAGGAAAAAAGAGTAAAATCACACCATATGTGCGGTACCTTTTGTCTTTGATTTTGTTATTGATGCTGTTATCTCCGCTGATTTCTGTGCTGACCTCCTTTCATAATTTGACGCATGCCGAGGGATACGGCATCGGGGCGACGGAATCTGGTGAGATCAGTGTGTATGAAAAGACGACGATTACCTATGCAGAGATGCAGACAAAAAAGGCGCTTTGCACCTTGATCAGCGCAAAAACGGGAATTCCTGTATCCGATATCACGGTAGAATTGACCTTGAATGCAGACGATCCATCTGCTGTTGCCATTGAAGCGGCACAAATCACGCTTGCGTCTGTAAACTATCGCATCATGCGTGATAAGGTGGTGGCAGTTACAGAAGAAACACTGTTATGCCCGTGTACCGTGACGTTTTTAAAGACGGAGGTAGAGCAGTAATGGGGGAATGGATACAAAAACTGCGTAAAATACGCGGACTTGGGTGGCTGATTTTGGCATTTATCGTCGGCGTAATTCTGCTGGTTCTGCCGACGGAGACAACGAATGCGACCGGTTATAAAGGAACTTCTTCCGAGGGATCATTTACATTTGAAACGATTTCAGACATCCCGTCATATGAAGCGTATCTTGCGCATAAAATTGCACAGATGACAAATGCGCTGACAGGGGCAAGCGATGCTGTGGTTTTGGTGACGCTGGACAGTCTGCCTGTGAATTCTGTGGGCACCGCTTCTTATTTTGGCGCAGATACTGTGGTAAAACAGACAACCGTTCCCGATGTACGTGGGATTGCGGTGGTCTGCCGTGGAGGAAATCAGCCGGATGTACAGCTTGCTGTCATTTCGATGCTGACAGCGGCATTTGACATACCGGCGAGTCGTGTCTATGTCGGTGAATGAAAAACAAAGGGCTCAAGCGTCATGATGCTGCACAGTTATGTATAGAAGTAGAAGACTCATTGCAAAAAAACTGTGCAGTAAAGTCCGTATACCGTTTTTTAGGGCAGTGTTTTGTAACCGCAACGCTTGCGGGCGGTCACAATTCCACATAAATAAGAAAAGGAGCGTATCCTATGCAGTTACTTGGAAAAAATTATTTTGAAAATGAACAGAATCCCAAATTACTGGCAGAAGGCAGTGCAGCATCATCCAAAAACACAGGAGATGAAAATGCGGCATTGGATTCCGCATCAGAAGAAGGACTGGAAGCGCTGTGCGAAGCGGTGACGCGAAAGGGGCATCAAATTCCTGCATGGATGAAAGCCGCAGGGAATGTCATCCGCGAAAACGGACGTCATCTTGTTGTTGCGGCATCCGTGCTTGTCATCGGCTTTGCCGTGTACCTGAACTGGGCGATGTATTCCGGGGACAATGGACCAAACGACAATCTCATAGATGCTTCCGACGGTGCACTGACAGGTGTTGGCACCTATTTGGATGACGACGGTGAGAGCGGTCAAAGCGGAGGTGTGCAGGGGACCGCGGTATCAGACGACAACTATTTTGCGGTTTCCCAGATCAACCGGCAGCGTGCGCGCGATGAAGCGCTTGCGGTACTGCAGGATGTGGTAGACGGCGCAGAAAATTTGTCCGATGTACAGAACGAGGCGCTTGCTGAAATTGCGCAGATTGCCGAAGACATTGAGCATGAAGCGACCATTGAGTCTTTAATCAAGGGAAAAGGCTTTGCGGAATGTGTTGCGGTCATCAGCGGTGAAAGTGCAAATGTCATCGTCAAGTCCTCAGAGCTTTTGCCGAACGAGGTGGCGCAAATTCAGGAAATTGTCTATGAGACATCCGGCATTGTCCCTACCAATGTAAAAATTATTGGGAAATAACATCAATCAAACATTACTTGGGGCTGTTGCAAGTTGAAACCATGCAGCAGCCCTTATGTTAATCCGGTGCAGAAAAATGAACAGAGTTGTGTTCATACTGTTCTCGAATGCCGTCTGTGATGACAGTGGTTCCGTCAGATAGATACCAAATTGCTTCAAAGGACACGGCGGTGTTCTGCGATTTTATCATATCACGGTAAAACACAATGCCTTCTTTTGCACCCATGACGAACAGCGCTGTCGATAAGGCGTCTGCTTTGGCTGCATCCTTTGCATATACAGCGACAGAACGTACACCGCTGTCGGCGGGAAATCCTGTATTGCGGTCGAAAATGTGATGATAGCGCACACCGTCTGCCTCAAAATAACGTTCATAATCACCGGAGACAGAAATATATCCTTCCTCAATCAAAATATATCCTGCAATGCTTTCGGGGGCGGCAGGATCTTTGATTCCGATTCTCCAAGGGGAACCATCCGGTTTTTGTCCGATGACACCGATATTGCCGCCGAAGGAGACGATACCGTTTTCAACACCGTTTTCCTGTAAGAGTTCCACACAGGCGGCACAGGCATATCCCTTTGCGCATCCACCAAGATCAAGCATGATGGAGTCCATATCTTTTGTCAGCGTGTTCTGTTCCAGCGTCAGATGTTCGTATCCGACCGTTTTCAGACAATTCTGAATGGCGTTTGTTTTTGGAACCGTTGGCGAGGTTCCTGTGATATTCCACAACTGAGAGAGGGGAGCGACGGTCGGGTCATACGCTCCGTTTGTACTTTGGGCTATCAATACCGCAGAGGCAATGACCGTTGAGGTATCTTCAGAAAACAGATAGGAACCGGCAGCCATTTTGTTAAATGCTGTGATTTCACTTGTGGGAACGGTGCGCGACAGCAGCTGTTCCAATTCTGTTATCCGGGCAGAGCAGTGTGTACGTATGTCATCTCCTACGGATGTGGGGAGACGGAGCGTGATGACAGTATCCATTGCAAACAGATACGTATCGGTATAAGGATCAGAATTTTTTGACGCACATCCTAAAAAGGAAAAGAGGATCAGGGAAAATAAAACAATGGTACAAAAAATTTGGCGTTTCATTGTGTTCCTTTCTGAAAGGCCAGCTTCACAGAAGAAGGCACAAAATGCAGAAGCAGCGTGACAAGGGTACCTGTAACAGTACCAATACCCATACCTGCAAGCAGCAACCATGGAAAATATGTAAAGACAGCGCCGGATTTTAGCAGGAGCGAAGCAGCACAGAGCTGACCTGCATTGTGGGCAGCGGCACATGCGACGGAAACACCGATGGGAGATACCGCATCTCGTACAAAACGCAGCATCAGCGCAAGGACACAAAAGGCACACAGTGCACCGCACAGGGAAAACCAGAACCCGGACCATCCGCCAAACAAAAGTGCAGTCAGCAGGACGCGCGTCACAGAAATGAAAAACGCGGTTTTTAAGCCGCAGATATACGCACAGAATGTGATGACCAGATTGGCAAAACCGAGTTTGATACCGGGAATTGGGACCACAAGCAGCGGAATTTGTGTTTCCAGATAAGAAAATATCAGTGCAAGACATAAAAGCAGTCCTGTGTATGCAAGTGTATTGGCTTTGGGATGTGTTCTTTGGGCGGGATGCTCCTGCGTCGTGATTTGTCTGGATGCCGCTTTGCATGGACTTGGGGCGGAAGCGTTGTTTTTATCCAAGAATGGCATCAACCTCTGCCTCCTTTCCTTCTATCGTGATGATGACACCTGCCGGAAGGCAGACAATGACACTGCCGCTGCGTGAAATTTTGCCGCTGGCGATGCAGATATGATCGGGACAATCTGCATCATCCACCCAGACTGCACCGTCCTGTATAAAAATGGACAGCGTATATCCGGCAGACGTCACCTGAGCGATGCGGTTTTCTGACAGAGCATACATATATTCTGTGTCTGCACAATGAATTTTCACTGTATCCGCCATTTCAGCTTTGTCAGAACGTGTGCTGCGCGGAACATACATGATCGCCGCAGATAAAAGACAAAGCAGAAGAATACACAGATAAACGACGATATCTCCGCGTCGGAGAGGGAAGTGAAGGTTTCCTTGTTGTGTATCTGTGTGCCGGAACATGATATTTTCCTTTCATGTTTGCTCGTTTTTTGGATAAGAATCGTATACCATTAAAGCAAAATGTGCAAGCATCCGCTTTTTGCCGTCGATTATGCAGCTGCCATGCAATGCGGCGGCAGTAAAACTGCAAAGGATTGCGCAAACAAGACGTTCTGTGTATATTATACCATGAAGCAAAAATGTTTGCTTGCAAGGACATTTTTGCGAAGCCGTCAGTAACACAGCTGTGCGAAAGCACAGTGCGGCAGCTCTGCTGCTGTAAAGGCTTACGCAGTAAGACTTTCTGTGTATATTATACCACAAAGTGTTCTTTCCTGCAAGGCAAAAATACGTTGGGGTTCGGTAAAAAAACCTGAGCGGATGTCGGTTTGCGTCTTATTCCAACCTGAAAATCCCCTTTTTTATTTTTTAATTCGACAAAAATTGACATAAAATAGCATAATATTAAAATATACAACGGTGTAATACACGAAAAAATGATAAAAAACGAAAAATAAATGATTATAACGTCGATTTTTTGGCTGCGAAAGTTCATGCGAGTTCTTTGAAATCCGTTGACAATTTCCGCCTTCTGTGATATGATATTACATGAAAACAAACGACGCAGCGCTGCGGTGCGTATGGTCGGTCGATCTTATAAAATATAATTATTGGAAAAGGCGGAAAACATATGAAATTAATGATTGCGGATTATTCCACGGAAACGAGAATGCTTTTCAAAGAAAATATGCTGCGTTTTGGTGCAGATACGGTTGATGAGGCGGCTAACGGAGAAGAGGCGATTCAGAATATTATACGGCTAAACCCGGACGTGGTCATTGTAGATGCTTGGCTTCCGAAAATCGACGGACTGCAAGTGATTCGCACCATACGCAGAATGGGTGGAATTCATGTTATGCGTCCGCAATTTATCTTTATTAATTATGAAGGACAAGCAAATTTGTTTGCGGAAGCTTCTATGGCAGGCGCAGGCTATTGTATTACCAAACCGTTCAATTATACGATGCTTTGGGAGCGGATTTGTATGATGAATGACAGACTTAACCGGCTTTCAGCAGATGAAGGCAGAGCTGCATCCCCTGCAGACGGCGAATGTGCGCCAATGGAGCATCTGCCAGCCGATGCACATACAAAGAAAGATCCTTCCAAAGAAATGGAGTATCGTCACGATGATCGCATGGAGGTGGTCCGTGGCGGAAATATCGCATCACCTGCGATGAACTATATGTCGGAAGGTTCGGCCGGCGGCACATCCGCAGGTGTCGCTGTACAGAACACCTTGCAGCAGAATCCGGCACAGCTGCTCAAACAGGATGCGCGGCTGCCGGACGATTTGGAAACGCAGGTCACACAAATCATACATCAAATTGGTGTTCCTGCACATATCAAAGGATATCAGTATCTTCGGACTGCGATTATGATGGCAATCAAAGACTCCGAAATTATCAATTATGTGACAAAAATGTTGTATCCGACCGTCGCAAAACAGTACCAGACAACTTCTTCCCGCGTGGAACGTGCCATTCGTCATGCCATTGAGGTTGCGTGGGATCGCGGTGATGTGGAAGTATTGAATGCGTACTTTGGATATACCATTCAGAACAACCGCGGAAAGCCGACAAATTCCGAGTTTATTGCCATGATTGCCGACAATCTTCGTCTGAAAAATAAAACAAACCTTTGATAATTCTGTTTTCGACAGAAAGCAAGTATTTTATAAAAAGAAATACCTTTTTCTGATAAAAAAGTTATGGTCATAAATATGACAATTCTTTTGCAGAATTGAAAATATTTTTCAGAAAGACTTCCATTTTTCGATTGAGTGTGATATAATAATATACATCTGTGCGGCAATAAATCGCCATTGCCGCAGAACTCTTTTAAAGTATCATTAAAGTGAGGTATACATATGACACTTGTCGTTCTTGCTGCCGGTATGGGCAGCCGTTATGGCGGTCTTAAGCAAATTGATCCCCTGGGACCAGGCGGGGAATTTATCATTGATTATTCCATATACGACGCAGTTCGTGCTGGTTTTGACCGCGTAGTTTTTATTATTAAAAAAGAAAATTTACAGATTTTTGAGGAAACGGTTGGTGCACGTGTCAAGAATGCAATTGAAGTACGTTATGCATTTCAGGACATCAATGACATTCCTGCCGGTTATACGGTTCCGGCGGGACGTGTCAAACCATGGGGAACTGCGCACGCACTGCTTTGTGCCAAAGATGCTGTCGGCGGCGACAACTTTGCTGTCATCAATTCCGATGATTTTTACGGTCAGGATTCTTATAATAAAATTGCCTCCTTTTTAAAGAACGTGAAAAATGATGGGAAGCAGCATTACTGCATGTGCGGTTTTATTTTAAAGAACACACTGTCTGAAAACGGACATGTTGCACGCGGCATCTGTCTGGAAGATGAAAATCACATGCTGACCTCTATTACCGAGCGTACAAAAATCCAGCGCAACAATGGTATGACACAGTTTTATGAAGAGGAGACCGGCTGGACCGATGTTTCCGAGGATTCCATTGTCTCTATGAATATGTGGGGCTTTACTGCTTCCTTCTTTGACGAAATCGCAAAACGGGAATGTGCATTCTTTGACCATTTGAAGAATCCGCAGAAGGATGAATTCCTGCTTCCTGTGATGGTAAGCGAAACCATGAAGGACGGTGCCGCCGATGTCACGGTTTTGCAGACCATGGCAAAATGGTATGGTGTGACATATCATGAAGATAAGGCGGCAGTGCAGAAATTTATTGCAGACTGCATTGCAGACAATGTATATCCCGGAGGTTTATGGAAATGATTTTTTATCCTGAAATAAAAAAATATGCCGAAAACTTTAAAATGGAAGGCTCTGTCATCGGCATTGATAAAATTGAAAACGGACATATTAATCAGACCTATGTCATTACATGTGAAAAAGCAGACGGCAGCCATATCCGTTATATTTTGCAGACCATCAACACCAAGGTATTTACCGATCCGCGTTCTTTGATGGAGAATATTAAAAATGTCACTGATTATCTCAAAAAGATCATTGCAGAAAACGGCGGTGACATCAATCGGGAAACCTTGACTTGTATTGAGACGGTGAACGGTGATATCTATCATGTCGATGAAGAGGGCCGTTACTGGCGTATGTATAATTTCATTGAGGGGACGACAAGCTATCAGACAGTGGAACGCCCCATTCTGTTTGAAAATGTAGCAAAAGCATTTGGAAAATTCCAGAAACAGCTGGCGGATTATCCGGCAGAAACCCTGCATGAAACCATTGCAAAGTTCCATGATACGGTAAAGCGTTATCATGACTTTGAAGAAGCTGTCAAGAATGATATTTCCGGTCGTGCAAAAGACTGTCAGAAAGAAATCGAATTTTATCTTGCCCATAAAGACATTTGCGGTGAAATTACGTCCCGCATTGCAACAGGGGAAATTCCGCTGCGTGTCACGCACAATGATACAAAGCTTAACAACATTATGATCGACAATGAAACCGATGAAGGCGTATGTGTCATTGACCTGGATACCGTTATGCCGGGTTCTGCACTGTATGATTTCGGTGATTCTATCCGTTTCGGCGCGTCGTCAGCCGCAGAGGACGAAAAAGACCTTTCCAAGGTATATTTTGTACCGGAACTGTTTGAAGCCTTTACACGTGGATTCCTTTCCGAAGCAAAGGATGCGCTGAATGAGACGGAGAAAGATTTCCTTCCGATGTCTGCGATTCTGATGACGTTGGAATGCGGCATGCGGTTCCTTGGAGATCATTTGAACGGCGATGTATATTTCAGCATTCATTATGAGAACCAGAACCTGTATCGCGCAAGAACGCAGATGAAGCTTGTTGCTGATATGGAAGCGCAGTTAGAAGATATGAAAGCCATCGTTGCGAAATATCGCTGATTGAAAAACTGAATTTTCCAAAATGACAAATTAGAAAAGGGTCTGCTGCGTTTATATGCAGCAGACCCTTTTTGTATGCGAAAACCCGCAGTTAGACTGCGGGTTCAGAAAAGGCTAAGCCTATAAGTCTTGAAAAATAAAACTCCTTTTGATATAATCAAAGTGCGGCTACCAACTGCACAAGGAAATCAAAAGGAGGCCATTCAAAA
>JAGAVJ010000054.1 GCA_017942005.1 Clostridia bacterium
ATGAAAATCTCATTCGTATTCGCATTTCTGCCGACGGTTTCCTATATAATATGGTAAGAATTTTTGTGGGAACGCTTTTGTATGTTGCAGAAGGAAAAATTTCTGTAGACACACTGCCGTGTCTGATTGCATCGTGTGACAGAAACCGTGCAGGGTTAACGGTTCCTGCCTGCGGATTGTATTTAAATCGCGTCACACTGAAAACAGATATGATGAAAAACGGTAATCTTGATGAAAAGGAGGAAATGTCACATGCCAACTGCACCAATTCCTGATCTGCAAAATACAGAACATACGATACCGGAAAACGACGCTGATACAGCAGCACAAAAAAAACAGGATCAAATCAATGCATCGTATTATTTTCGGATTGCAAAGCATTTTCGGTACCTGATGGTTGCTTTGATTGGGGTTCTTGCTGTTTTTTTGGTTGTGATGTTTTCCACGTACCGTAATGAAATCACCATAGAAAACATGAAATATTTTCTGCGTTATATCGATACGCGGCAGGCAGAGAAAAGTGCGACGACCAATACCATTGTCTATAACGAAACAGAATCAATTGTACGTCTTGGTGTCTATAAAAACGGTCTTGTTGTCGTTGGATACGACAGAGTACAGATATACGATCTGACAGGAGAAGCCATTCTTAACATTGCACAGAGCAATGCATCTCCGCAGCTTGCAGTATCCGATGCTTCACTTTTGATTTATAACATTGGAGGAACGACGTTTCAGGTATATAATTCGTTATCCAAAGAATTTGAAGCGTCGCTTGAATACCCGATTTCCTGTGCGGCGGTAGGCAACAGCGGGACCTTTCTCATTGCAACACGTGCGATGGAATATCGTTCTGTGGTATATGTATATAATAAAAATTTTGAGCAGATTTATCGTTGGTATACACCGGACAAGCTTGTGATGGACGCAGATTTCCGGGACGGCGACAAAGAATTTATGATTGCAGCCCTTGGTACCACAACAGAAGGGGTTTGCTACACAGAAATAATTCTATGCGAAACGGATAAAGAAGAAAAGAAAGCACAATTTCGCATAGAGGATGAAATTATCTACCGTGTACGGTATACATCGGACGGCGGATATATTCTGATTGGCGGAAAAGCCATCTATTATTATAACGCACAGGGGGAACGCATCAATACCGTTTCCTATTCTGGATATACACCGACAACCGTGGATACAAACGGTACATTATCCTATTTTTCTGTGAACAAAAACATTGTCGGTTCCAATTATGAAGTCACTGTAACCGATCAGACAGGCAAAGTTCTGTATGTGGGAACGGTATACGGTGAAATTACAAAGGCGCTATTACATGAAAATGCACTATATTTGCTTTTTGACCGATCTGTTTTGCGTATCAGCCTTGAAACGGGGAACCAAATTGAAAAAGAAATTTCGGCAAACTGTATTACCATACAGGCATTGGATAAAAATACGTTAATGCTGTGTTATGCAAACGAAACCAGAATTATTGATATCGATCAGTTCTTTTTTGGAGAGGAGTCAAAGGAGGCAACGGAATGAATTATGCTTGGATTGTTGATGCGGTCTTGCTTTTTATATTTTTGCACACGCTGTATCAATCATACAGACGCGGCTTTGTGCGGAGTATTGCAGGGGTAATTACTGTACTGGGAGCAGCGTTTTGTGCTATGACAGGACGGTTTGTACTGGATGGTGTTTTGGAACGCCATATTTTCGGTCCCTTGATTGAAGGGACAGTGCACGGAGTTTTAGATCATGCACTGGAAAATCTGGAAGCCCAAACGGTAACAGCTGCTGAAGCAATCAAAAATGCAGCAGAATCCTTGATTGCACAGGCAGAATCCATTGGTTTTTCCTATCAAATCGATTTTGTGGATGCACTGCACATGGATACCGATGCACTTGCAAAAACAATTGCCGCACCGATTGCAGAGCGATTATCTGAAATTGCGGCGTTTCTTCTGATTTTTGCAATTGCTTCCTTTATATTAAAGTTGGTATTCAATCTTTTATCCGCGATTGTGCGGATGCCTGTATTAAACAGCGCAAATAAGTTTCTCGGACTGTGCTGCGGCGCTGTGCTCGGCGTTGCGTATACCTGGATTGCGGCACAGCTGATCGCGCTGGTCATCGGCATTTTGTACGCAAACGGTACTTTGCCGGCAGAAGCAGCTGCTATGATGGACAGCACAATATTTAAATTCTTCACACACGGCGGAATCGCAGGAAATGCCGGTACCGCTATCTGATAAGACGAAAGGATGCATGGTGAACAATATGAAATTATGCTCAAGATGCAAAAAGCGCATTGCAGTCGTTTTTATGACACGTTTGGAGGGAGGAGAGTCGTTTAATGAAGGACTCTGTATTCAATGCGCAAAAGAACTCGGAATTGGTCCGGTAAATGATATGCTGAAAAAAATGGGAATTGATGATGATGATCTGGAACGCATGAATGCAGATATGGAACAGCTTGCGCAGTCTATCGGCGACTCGGACGCCGACGGATTGGAGGATGCCGATGAAGCAGAAGAGGCAGGAGAAGCGCTTTTAGAAGCTGGCGACGCAGAAGAGGATACCGAGGGACGCGCTCCGGCTGTCAATCCGGAAAAGCTGTTTGGCGGAGATTCTCCCCTTAGCGGACTGTTTGGCATGTTCGGTGGAAATCGCGGATTGGATGCAAACGGGAATGGGAAAAAGAACGGCGATGGCGACAAAGAAGATACCGGTTTTAAAAATCAGGGCAAGAAAAATAAAAAGAAGAAATTTTTGGATGCATATTGTGTCGATTTGACAAAGCGTGCAAAAGACGGCGCGTTGGATCGTGTGATCGGACGGGAACGGGAGCTTGCACGTCTGATACAGATTCTCTGCCGCCGTCAGAAGAATAATCCCTGTCTGATCGGTGAACCGGGTGTCGGTAAAACCGCAATTGCGGAAGCATTGGCACAAAAAATCACGGCCGGAGAGGTTCCGTTCAAACTGCAGAACAAAGAAGTGCATCTTCTTGATCTGACAGCGCTTGTGGCAGGCACACAATTCCGCGGTCAATTTGAATCCCGCATGAAAGGTTTAATTGAGGAAGTCAAAGCATTAGGCAATATCATTCTGGTCATTGATGAAGTCCACACCATTGCTGGCGCCGGTGATGCAGAAGGCTCTATGAATGCTGCCAACATTTTAAAGCCCGCCCTTTCCCGCGGTGAAATTCAGGTCATTGGTGCAACAACCTTGACCGAATACCGTAAATATATTGAAAAGGATGCCGCCTTGGAACGGCGTTTCCAGCCGATTATCGTGGAAGAACCTTCCATTGACGACACAATTACCATCCTTTCCGGTATCAAGAACTATTATGAAACGTTCCATGGAATTAAGATTCCAGATGAGATGATCAACAAAACCGTAATCATGAGTGAACGGTATATCACAGACCGTTTCCTGCCGGATAAGGCGATTGACTTAATGGACGAAGCGTCTGCCTATGTTGCACTGCATGCGCCGGTGATTGACAAATTGAACCGTCTTGAAAAAACGATTGAAGATAACCGCAAAGAATACGAAACACTGGAATCGGCAGCGCCGGATGCAAATTTCACAGAAGAGCAGGTCAACGCACATTACGCGCGCTTAGCGGAATTAAAATCGTTGGAACTTCAGCAAATGTCTGAATTTGACACACTTTCCAAAGAGCGGGACAATGTCGCATTGGATGTGGAAGCACTTGCCAATGTCATTGAGGTCTGGACGGGAATTCCGGCATCCAGCATTACCCAGAGTGAATATGAGCGTCTCGAGCATCTTTCCGACCGTCTCCGTGTCCGCATTGTCGGACAGGATGAGGCGGTGGATGCTGTAACGCGTGCGGTTCGCCGCAGCCGTGTCGGGGTATCGTATAAGAGAAAGCCGGTTTCCTTTATTTTTGCAGGTCCGACGGGTGTTGGTAAAACAGAGCTTGTCAAAACACTGGCAGCGGAATTATTTGATACACCGGATGCATTGATTCGTCTCGATATGTCTGAATATATGGAGAAATATGCGGTTTCCCGCATGATTGGTTCGCCTCCCGGTTATGTCGGATATGACGATGCCGGTCAGCTGACGGAGAAAATTCGACGTAAACCGTATTCTGTCATTCTGTTTGACGAAATTGAAAAGGCACATCCCGATGTGATGAATATTCTTTTGCAGATTCTTGACGACGGTCATTTGACCGATGCCCATGGCAGAGAAGTGAACTTTGAGAATACCGTCATTGTCATGACCACCAATGCCGGTTCCATGACCAATGACAACACTGCCGGATTCCGCGCAGAGGAAAAGGAAGTCGCAGAAAGCCGTACAGAAAAAGCATTGCTGTCGTTCCTCCGTCCGGAATTTATCAACCGTGTCGATGAAATCATTACGTTCCGCTCTCTGAACGAAGACAACTTTACGGAAATTGCGAAAATTATGATGAACGATCTGGTGCATGCACTGTCCCAGCGGGATATGACGCTTGTATATACAGAGGCGGCAGCAAGACTGATTGCAAAAGAATCCTATTCCAAAAAATATGGTGCACGCAATATGCGCCGTTATATCCAGACACATGTGGAGGATGCAATTGCCAACTGCATCATTGCAGGATACCGTGACCGTGTCACATGCGTTACCATTGGCACCAAAACAGACGAAAACGGGAAAGAAGTGCTGTCGGTCACAGCGTAAAATCTCTCCCTTGAAATTGGAGATAACGATGCATGATTGACAACTGGTATCAGATGACGGGTGACGACACTGCGGCAAAGCTGAAGACCTCAAAAACAGAAGGTCTGACGCGGAAAAATGTGCGTTTGGCGCAGCGGAGATACGGAAAAAACGAAATTTATCCGGTTTCCAAAATCACATTTTATAACTGCATAAAAAGTATCACCATGGACTATACGTCCTATCTGCTCATTGCAACGGCATTGATTGCAGCAATTTTTGAAGAGACGGTCGGTGCGTGGACCTTGATCATTTTGGTTACGCTCAACTTGATTGCCGCACTGCTCGCTTATACAAAATCCCAGAAAATTTTGGAGGGTATGGATCGGTACACGCTGCCTGTGGTGCGTGTCATACGGGAAGGGCGGCTGTTTATGATTGATCAAAAGCAGCTCGTCCCCGGAGATTTGATCTGTCTTTCTCGGGGGGATATTGTCCCGGCAGATGCACGCCTTATAACAGCACAGGATTTTTGTGTAGATGAGGAGCGTCTGTTTGGACGCGGCAGCATGCATTATAAAGTTGCCGATGTTGCACTGCATGAAACCCTTCCGCCGGAAAAACAGAAAAACATGGCATTTGCAGGAACGCTTGTGACTGCTGGAGAAGCGAGAGCAATTGTCTGTGCAACCGGAGAGGCAACGATCATTGCGGTAACAGAAAAGAACCACCCGATTATTTCACATGAAAATATGCCTTTGCTTGGCAGACTGCAAAAAATTGTCCGGGTATGGAGTCTTGTTGTTCTGACAGCGGTGTTCATCATGACGCTGCTCAGTTACCTGCTGCCTGGAATGGGAAATACGCTGTTTTCCAGCTTTATCAATGCGATGTCATTTGCAGTTTCGACGATGAGTGAAATGTATGTGGCATTTGGCTATATTGTGCTTGCCTGTGCGGTATGGCAGACAGTGCATTTGTTCCGGGAATCCGGGAATGCAGGAGCGATCTTGAAGAATCCGCTTTGTATGGATAAGCTGCGTCACATTACCTGCCTTGTTGTACCCAAAGAAGGCGTGTTAACCACACGTGATACGATGGCAGACCGTATTTTCGCAGAGGATAAGCTTTATGATATCGCCGATCGGCGCGGCAGACGCGCTATGGAGCGTCCGATCCTGTATGCAATCCTTTCCACCGGAATGTACGGGGAAGCCTATCTGAACAAGCAGCAAGCGGTGCATGGCGGGAAATTGACGCAGACAGAAGAGGAAGCGTCAATTTTAAACCTTGCGCGCCGCATGGAAATTTATAATGTCCGTTTGGATCACGCATATCCGCTGCTGGATCATCGTTCTGTCGGCGGTGACTCCGAGTTTGAAACCTCGCTTGTCGCGCATAAGGAAAATTATATTGCAATTTCCCGTGGGGAAACGGAGCATGTGTTGTCCCGCTGTGCATACTACTATAAAAATGGTCGGATTATGCTTTTGTCAAACGAAGTGCGATCACAGATTCTCATTGCTTACCGGAAGCTTGTCAGACAGGCATATTCGATTGTGGCAATAGCGTCGCGCAGCCATACATACAACAATTTAAAATTTATCGGTGCTGCGCAAAAGGATATGGTATTTGAAGGCTTTGTTGCCTTTCGAGTTCCGTATCTGCGCGGCGTCGGACAATTGATATCCGACGCAAAGGACGCTAAAATCAAGGTCATATTAATGAGTGAACGTCCGCTTGCATCCGAAATTTATTTTGCAAAGCAGGTGGGTATCATCGACAGCGGGGAACAGTGTGTTGATGCTGCGTCCCTGCACAAGATGAAAGAGGGAATCCGTCGTACCAATGCTTCGTATTACCATTTATACTGTGGACTGACTGCACAGCAGAAGCTGGAATTAATACAGTATCTGCATGGAGAAGGCGAGGTTGTCGGCGTCGTTGGACGGCGGCTGGAGGATTTATGCCTTTTACGTGCTGCAGATGTCTCGTTTGCGCAGAACATTGCCGTACAAGCAGGCGGTGTAGGACAGCGGGATACGGTCGTTTCCAAGGTATCGGAAAGTGCCGCAGAGGATGGCTGCGAAGCCTTGAAGTTTGAATCTGATATCATTATATCGGATGCGGATGAGAAAGGGCAGGGGGGCTTCCGCGCCATTTTAAACGGAATTGGTATTGCAAAAAATACCGATATGAATGTCATCCGCATTACAAAATACCTCCTTTGTGCACAGGTTGCACGGTTTTTGCTTGTACTGTACACCATTATATTTTCCAAAGAAGGAATGTCTGCGGTACAGGCACTGTTCTCCGGCTTGTTTATGGACTTTATCTCTGTGTTTATCCTGGCATTCCAGAAACCTTCCCCGGATATTCTGCGCAGCGCAGCAGATGCAGAAAGATGCCTTGCACATCCCATAAAAAATCATTTTCCCTCTATTCTGATCGGAATAACGTGGGCATGCTCTGCAATCTCTGCATCGTTCTTTTCGGAATTGTCAGGCCTTGCGCCGACATCACTTTCTGCCGGAAGTATTTTGTTTGTTACAAACTGCATAATCAGCCTTCTTATGTTATTCTCTGTGCAGCGGGAAGACTTTATCTTCCGCCCAGGGGTTCGGATGAATGCGCTGCATACGCTGTATCTGTTAATCGTGACAGAACTGTTTTTGCTGTTTTTCCTATTCCCAAAGTTTGGTGTTGTGTTCGGTGTCGCTTCTTTTGCACCGATCACAATGGTGATCATTGCAGTTGTATGCATGATTCAGCTGATCTTGGCAGAATGTATTAAAATCCTGGCAAGAATGCGGGAAAATCCTGCAATGCGGGAAGCCGATCCGGATACCGACGAGCGTCACAAGGAAATTACGGAGATGTTCCATCTGTTCCGATCGAAAATGGAGCAGGAAACCACGGCAGAAGCAAATTCTATGGCAGGAGAAATTGCTGCCTCCTCAGATGCAGCAACTGTGAAAAACGAAACATCTGGCGGGGTCTTCCACAAAAAGCAAAAGAATTCCGCCGCAATGCAGACGCGTAATGCCGAAGCTGCACAAACGGACGATGGCGTGCATGAAGACAGCGGCACGTCGCTTGAAGAAATGGAACGCTATGTCAATGCGGTGCGCTCTGCTAAGAAAAAAGCAAAGCAGAAAAAAAACACCGCATCAAAGAAGCAAACAAAGCAAGCATCGCAGAAATCCGCTGCGCCAAAGAAAGATTGGTTCTCTGAGGATGATGTGACACCGGCGGAACAAGAAGAATTGATTGCCGTAACCGGTTCGCAAATCGTGGATTCGCAAATCGTTGGTTCGCAAACCGTGGGTTCGCAGGCAGAGACACCGTTTGCGCCGCCGCTTTTCAAAGATGATGCTTTGTATAAAGCAATGCAGCCCATCGAGGACCGGCCGGATCAAGCCGCATTTGAAGAAGCGATGGCACAAAAAGAGCAGAAGGAAATCGAAGCCGCGACCCATGACTTTACCATTGGTGATAACAAGCAGGATGCGCCTACAGAGGCTGTCCGCACGTTTTTGCGCAGGGAAGAGGATGCCTCCAAGGAGGCAGAGACCGCACAGGCGGCAGATCGTGAATTTCTTGGAATCGGATACCTGTTTTCCGATGAAGAATATGAGGCGATTATGGCGGAATACAACGATGACGGAACTCCTGAAAAAATTTATAATTCTGACACACAGACCTTTGACTCTGCGGCAAAGAAGGATCGCTCTGATAAACTATAGCAGTTCAAACAACAGCACCCAAACCGTTTTTGGCGGTGGGTGCTGTTATCATTAAACTCACATTATTTATTGATCCAGGGAACCGTTGAAAATATCTATAATCTTTTCCAGTTTTCTGGCTGCTGTTTTTTCCAGTTTCTTTACGGCAGATGCATAATCGCTTGAGTTTCTGTTGCAAAGGTCTCTGTATATCAGACCAATTCCATTCAGCGCGTAATTATAAGCGTATACAAAGTTTGTCGTGGCAGAATCATGAATTAAATCAATCATCTGTGTGGAATAATCGTCACGGGAATACTTGACCTTCAATGCGGTTTCGTACCAAACAGGGGTGACGGAACGGTAGGTTTCTGCGTTCAATGCTTCCAATACGGCACCGGTCATATCGAGGTTCTGAGATGCGTTGGAAACGACACCAATCATTGCAGAATCATGAATCAAAGAACGGTATTCCTTCTGTTCTTCATCAAACTTCGGGAAAGGCAGAAAACCAAAGTCATCTGCCATATTACGCAGATCCTTTGCATGACATAGAGCGGAATTCCCAAGGAATAGTGTTTTTCCTTTCATAAAGACTTCCTGATTTTGTGCATCGCTTGAGATATCTTTCCAGAATGAACCGGGCTGTGCATAAAAGGCAGGCAGTTTTTGGGCAAGCGTGACCGCATCATCAGACATCATGTTCAAAATGACATATCCGTTTTCATCACGCTGTGTAAACGGGATATCTGTGCCGTAAACAAATCCGTCGGTAGAAGAAGCTGCCAGATATGCAACATAACCGAGCTGATCGTCTCCATCGGACTTGCTGTCATTGTTCACATCAATATAAACGTCTTTTGCAAGCTCTGCCATCCTGTCCAATGTCCATTTACCGTCAAAGACAGATTGATATAATGCATTGGCATCGTCATAATAATTCGCATACATGACTTTATTGAAAAAGACGACACGTGTCCACAAAAGTGTACTGATAAAGTAATCACCGTTGAGATAAAAACGGTAATTTTCACCAATGGCAAGCTCATTCATGTAGGAATTGTTCCACCAGGGCTGATTAAAATCGATGTGTTCCAGATCATATGCGTTGACAAAGCAATTATCTGTGACAAGCTGTGTTAAACCTGCCTGTGCACCCATAAATAAATCATATGTCGTATCGCCTGCCATAATCAGCTTTGAAACAGCAGGACCGATTGTATTCCAGCCTTCATCATAAGAATCAGATTGAATCACAACATTCAGGCGCTCTGCAACGGAAATATTACGCTGATATACGGCGTCATCTACAATTTCGCCGGTTTCTTCCTCCGGACCTGCAATGTAATCTTCATTGTAATCTGTGGAAGCGCAGTAAATGGTAAACTGTCGACCGTTATAATTTAGGGTATCCGGTAAAGTATCTTTGATTTGAGAGCGATCATTTGGGTTTACCGTTTCGGATTCCAAAGCAGTTTCTGTCACATGATTTTCTGTTTCTGTAGTTTTTTGGGAATGACTGTCAGCGCATGAGATGGCAGATGGCGCTAATATTAGGAAGGCAAGAAGACTTGCAGCAAAATAACATCTGTTTTTCATATGAATTCACCCTTTCTTCAAATAATTTTTTCATCCGTTGCTATAATTATTTTTATTATAGCATATCGTATCAATAATGTCAATTATTTTTTTATGTGAATTTTATTATCGTCATTCTTTACAAATTTTTATATCCCATTTTGTGCATATCTCCGAAATCTTTCCTTCAACAAAAAGAACCGTTCCATTAACTTGACTTTCCGTATATTTTCTGTTATACTATTATATACATAGAATACAATGATCGCTTATCTTTGTATATTGCACAAAAAGTGTTTTGGCACAAGAAAATGGTAAGTCTGAAAAATAAATTTTTCAGACAGTGTTTGTGACTTAACCGCCTGCGGGCGGTCACAACTCCACAATGAGAGGAAATCGGGCTGTCGCAATTTTTCAACTTGCAACAGCCCCATGATCATAAAAATGAAAAGAGGAACGAAAGTCTTATGAATCATTCAAAAAGAACAGCAGCATGGCTTCTTTCCATATTGTCTATTGCTTCTGTGTTGGCCTCCTGCGGTGGTGATACTGCAAAAGACGAGGTGGTGACAGACAATGTGCAGAAAAACATAGAAACGACAGCTGCAGATGAAACGGCGGAGCTGACCGAGCTTGAGATGCGCCAGAGAATCAGCGACAATCTTCCCGACAAGGATTGGGGCGGCAAGGAATTCCGTATCGTTACAAGCGAGGAATTTGATGTCGACAAGCATCTGTGGGTGGAAGAACAAAACGGCGACCAGTGTAATGACGCCGTCTACAAACGGAACGAAAAGATTGAATCCCGATTCAATACCAAAATTGTCATTTTACCGCAGGGAACCAATCGAGATATGCCGACAGAGGTATTTAAGAAGGCAGTGATTGCGGGAGATGACAGTGCGGAACTGTATTCCTATGTCGATTATATGGCATATAAACCGGTTGGTGCAGACTGCTGCTATGACTGGACGGAAATTCCACACATTGATTTGACACAGCCGTGGCACAACAAGCTTGCCAATGACGGTGCAACCATCAATGGCAAATTATTTACAATTTGCTCTGACCTCTCTGTTTCGTCCATGACCTATACTTATGCAATCTTTTTCAACACAAGATTGGCAGCCAATTATGATATGGATGCCGAATATCTTTATGGTCTTGTGAAAAACGGAGAATGGACCATTGATAAATTCATTGAGCTAACAAAGGACCTATATGCTGACAATAACGGTGATGGCAAAAAAGACGAAAATGATACGTATGGCTTTGGCTACCAAATTACAAATCCAGCAGATGTATGGCTGACTGCCTTTGATCAACCGCTGACAAAGGTCAATGCAGACGGTACACTCTCTATTGATTATTTGACGGAAAAGACAGACAGTGCACTGCAAAAGCTGCGTGATTATCAAGGTAACAGCCAAGGCTTCTTTACCTATACGACACAGTATGACGAAGAAAAGTTCTTTGCAAATGGAACACTGGTGTTTTCTCCCATGCGCTTTGATGCTGCGTTCAAGGCATTGCGTGATATGACAGATGTGTATTCTATGCTGCCATATCCGAAGTGGGATACCGCACAGGAGAATTATTACACCAATGCCGATGATAAATTCCAGGTCTTCTCGGTACCGGTAACCGCATCGAACACCGAATTTGTCGGCATGATTTATGAGGCGCTGTGTGCAGAAAGCTATCGGAGCGTATATCCTGCTTATTATGATGTGGCATTGAAGGGAAAATACTCCTCTGATCAGACAACTGCCGAAATCATCGACCTTATCATGTCCGGACGTAAGTTTGATGTTTCCTTCCAATTTGGCGAACAACTTTTCGCCCGTCTGCCATACCTTTTCCGTGACATGCTGCTCTCGCCAAACAAAGAATTGGCCTCCAATTATGCCACTGTGGAAAAGAAAATTTTAAAGAAAATTGATCAGTTTTACGAACTGTTCGCAGATTGAACTATCATGCAGTATGAACTTCTCTTGAAACTGCCGTATGGATTTACGGCAGTTTTTTCCTTCTTTTCCGGTCTGTTTTCTTTTCAAACCTCTGAAAAACGGTTAAAATGTCATAAAAAATGCGTTTTTCATTCCTTATCTGCTCTTAAAACATGAATTTTGGGAATTTATACAAAACGAGGCGCAGTATTCAAGAAAAACACCTACTTTCACAGAACATCCTCAAAACGCCTTGACGGAATCCCGGAACTATGATATAATAAACCTGTCAATGATGCTTGAAAAGAAAAAGAAACCGTTTAGGTTTATGATTTCAATGCAATTTTTACGACAATACAATATTATTTATATTCCTGTTGAAACGGAATATATGTTCTCGATTAGGGCGAAAATCATACAAAATTTCAGAAAAGGAGAGCGGTTATGAATATCATAAAACGAAGCGGTGTAGAAGAAACGTTTGATATTACAAAAATTATTCATGCGATGACAAAGGCGAATCATGAGGTTCCGGAAGTGGAACGTATGTCTACCGAAGAGATTCGTCTCGCAGCTGACCGCGTTGCAGATGTGTGCCGTCAGATGGAACGCGCTGCAAATGTGGAAGAGATCCAGGATCTGGTGGAAGATCAGATTATGGGAATGGGAAAATACAATGTTGCCCGCAAATATATTACGTATCGTTATACACGCGCTATGGTGCGCAAATCCAATACAACCGATGATCAGATTCTTTCTTTGATTGAATGCAACAACGAAGAAGTAAAGCAGGAAAACTCCAACAAGAATCCAACTGTCAATTCCGTGCAGCGTGATTATATGGCAGGAGAAGTCTCCAAAGATATCACGCGCCGTCTGCTTCTTCCAAAGGATATCGTGGATGCACATGATGAAGGTATTATTCATTTCCATGATGCGGACTATTTTGCACAGCATATGCACAACTGTGATCTTGTAAATCTGGAAGACATGCTGCAAAATGGAACGGTCATTTCCGACACGCTGCTGGAAAAACCGCATTCCTTTGCAACCGCATGCAACATCTCTACACAGATCATTGCGCAGGTTGCCTCCAATCAGTATGGCGGACAGTCGATTTCCCTGACGCATCTCGCGCCGTTTGTACAGGTTTCCAGAGAACGCATTCGCCGCGATGTCATCACAGAAATGAAAGATTTCATCGGCACAGTCTCCGACGAAGCAATCAATGAAATTACAGAACGCCGTCTGCGCAAGGAAATTGAACGCGGTGTCCAAACCATCCAATATCAGGTCATTACGCTTTTGACGACCAACGGGCAAGCACCGTTTATTACGATTTTCATGTATTTGAATGAAGCGCGTTCCGAGCAGGAAAAGCGTGATCTTGCAATGATCATTGAAGAAACGCTGATTCAGCGGTATCAGGGCGTGAAAAATGAGTCCGGTGTCTGGATTACACCTGCGTTCCCCAAGCTGATTTACGTTTTGGAAGAAGACAATATCCATGAAGATTCTCCGTATTATTATCTGACAAAGCTGGCAGCAAAGTGTACGGCAAAGCGTATGGTTCCGGACTACATCTCTGAAAAGAAGATGCTGGAACTAAAAATCGACAAAAACGGGGAAGGGCATTGTTATACCTGTATGGGCTGCCGCAGCTTCCTGACACCGTATGTCGACGAAAACGGGAAACCGAAGTATTACGGCCGTTTCAATCAGGGGGTTGTCACCATCAATCTGCCGGACGTTGCACTGTCCTCCGGCGGTGATCTTGATCGCTTCTGGAAAATTTTCGATGAACGGCTTGAACTCTGTCACAGAGCGCTGATGTGCCGTCACAACCGACTTAAGGGAACGCTGTCGGATGCTGCACCGATTCTTTGGCAGTACGGCGCACTGGCGCGGTTAAAGAAGGGAGAGCCGATTGACAAGCTGTTGTACGGCGGATACTCCACCATCTCGCTTGGCTATGCTGGTCTTTATGAATGCGTCAAATATATGACCGGAAAAAGCCATACAGACCCGGCAGCGACACCGTTTGCACTGGAAGTCATGCAGTATATGAATGACGCCTGCAAAAAATGGAAGGCGGAACACAATATTGACTTCTCCCTGTACGGAACGCCGCTGGAATCTACCACCTATAAGTTTGCAAAATGCCTGCAAAAACGCTTTGGTATCATTGAAGGCATCAACGACAAGGCGTATATTACAAACAGTTATCATATTCATGTCACAGAGGAAGTTGACGCATTTACAAAGCTTGCTTTTGAAGCAAAGTTCCAGGCATTATCGCCCGGCGGCGCCATTTCTTATGTGGAAGTGCCGAACATGCAGAATAATCTGGAAGCCGTTTTAAAGGTGATCAAGTTTATCTACAACAATATCATGTATGCAGAATTGAACACCAAAAGTGACTACTGCCAGGTCTGCGGATATGACGGTGAGATTAAGATTGAGAAAAACGAAGATGGAAAGCTCATCTGGAAATGTCCGAAATGCGGCAATACCGACCAATCCAAGATGAATGTTGCGCGCAGAACCTGCGGTTATATCGGAACACAGTTCTGGAACCAGGGACGCACACAGGAAATCAAAGAGCGTGTGCTGCACTTATAAGATATGAATTACGGAGAAATAAAAAACTGTGATATTGCAAATGGCGAGGGCGTGCGCGTCTCGCTGTTTGTTTCTGGGTGCACACACCATTGTCCGGAGTGCTTCAATCCGCAGACATGGGATTTTTCATACGGTCAGCCCTATACAGAGGAAACGGAAGACATGCTTCTTTCCATGCTTGCGCCGGATTACATTGACGGTATCACGCTGCTTGGCGGGGAACCGATGGAACCGTGCAACCAACGTGTGCTGGTACACCTTTTGCAGAGAATCCGAGCAGAGCTGCCCCAAAAGTCTATCTGGTGTTTTACCGGTTATACCTTGGAAGATGATCTGCTGCCTGGCAGCAATGGTAATAGCCGGGCTGTCAGCCGGGCTATAAGCCGTGCGTACTGTGAAGTCACGGACACCTTTTGTCCTTGCTTGATGTGTTGGTCGACGGGGAGTTTATCGCGGCACAGAAGAACATCTCTCTGCGTTTCCGCGGCTCAGAGAACCAAAGAATCATCGATATGCCGGCGACGCTGCAAAGCGGCGTGTGCGTCCTCTGGAACAGCAAAAACGATGATGTCGACGGTATGTTAAAACGGAAATCGAAGGATGTCTCTTCCCATATAAATTGAACGCAGAATTGGATACTGGTTTCATTATTATACGCACTTTAATATATGAGACGGAGATATTGATCAATGTTTGATCATTTATACGATCTATTTAGAAATTGTTTTCCTGGTGTCATCCGTTCTGAACAAACCGTTCGGCAGGTACTTTCCGCGGAAAACAATCATATCCTTACCAGAGAAGACAACCACATGCTGACAGCGGCAGCTGTTGTCAATGAAAATCATATTGTCATGCTCTGCGTACTGCCGGAATACAGGGGGCACGGGTTTGGCTCAGCACTGCTTGCGGAATGTGAAGATACCGTCAGAGGGTAAGTCTATCAGACAATCCTGTTTATGAAGTGAAAACTACATAAAAATAAAACGCGGGAGAGAAAACTTCCGCGTTTTTATATTCTGAAATATAGATTATTTAGTTACGATTTCAACGCCGCTCAGGCTGTTGTTTTTGTAGATCATACGAACATTAATTCCGCCTTGCTTTGAAGAAGTAAAGGAAAACGCACCGCCTGACGGTGATACATCCGAAAATGTATGCACGAGATTGCCATTGTAGTATACATTTCCCACGCCGCTTGCATGAGGTGCCTCTTCATAGGTGATTCCAAACGGTTCGTACTTTGAAAACAGTTCTTCAAAGGTATGACCGCCTCCTGTCCCTTCGACCGCGGTTGCTTCCTCAATCACTGTGTCATCGGTTTGATACAGGAAAGTCGATGCGATATCCAGATCCGTGATAACCGTACTGTCATCAGACATAAAGATATTGTATGATACCGCAGACAAAAGGGAAGGGATAAAGGTGCGTGTTTTGAATTCTTCATCAGAATAAAGTTCCAAGCCTGTCAGCGGTCCCATGAGGTCATAGCTTCCGTCACCGTTGTCTACACGCTGCCGCACCGTGTGTACATCGATGTCGCCGATTTTTTCACGGTCCGCATATTCCATCTTGATCGCCATTCCGTCCTCTCCCATATCGGCGCCATCAAAGAAATACCGAACGCGTTGACCGTTATAATACAGCGTATTCGTTTGTTCATCCCATGTCAAGCCGAAGCTCTTGTATTCTTGAAAATCGGATGCAGTTGCAGGACTTTCGTAGATACCGGATGCAAGGACGACATCATTTGATCCGTCGATTGATTTTGAAATTAAAACGCCGTTTTTAATATCCTGCAATGTTTTTTCATACAGGGCAATGGCTTCATCTACGGTTTTTCGATCCCAAACAAAATTCCCTTGTGTATTTGTCCAAGCCGATTGACCGATCATCGATTCCAGCGCAACTTTCTCCTGCGCAAGCCACGCTGCATATTCATCATATGTCCACCACTCAATATTGGAATTTTGATACGTGGATTGATTGACCTGCGCTGTTGTATCGTTTGCGATTGTGCCATGTACACCTACATCATTTTTGGCCTTTGCAGGCGCGTTGTTTGTGGCAAATGCTACCGTTGTACCGACGACGAAAAAAGCTGCTGCGGCGGCTGCGATTGGTGTCATTTTTTTCAGTTTCATAATTGCAATGATCCTTTCTTTCAAAGCATTTCGACTAAAGCTGTTTCCAATTAGAGATACTCCAGCTTTTTGTTCTTCCATTTGAATGAGTGCCATTGCGTAAGAGGCTTTTGTACTGCCAAGGATACGGATTACCGCTTCATCACAGGATAACTCGATATCTCTTTGTGCGAGAATGTACATCATCCACACCATCGGATTGAACCAATGTACGCAGAGTGCTGCTGCCAAAAGCAGCTTGAACACCGCGTCAAGGCGTTTGATATGCACATATTCGTGTGTCAACACATCGTTTAAAACATTCGTATCCTCCCAATCGGTCTTCTTCGGCATCAGAATGACAGGATGAATCAGACCGTAAGTCAACGGCGACGAAATTCGGTCGCATACACGAATGGAGATTGATCGCAAGGTTCGATGTGTTTTGCACCAGTTGTTTGTATATTCATTTTCAATGGGGAGACTTTCAGCAAATCTTTTTCGGCATATACTGTAAGATATGATAAAATAAAGTCCCAATCCAAGCATGCCGACAAGCCAAACCACCGTCTGCGGGCGGATGGACACGGTATCAAAAGAAACCGGTGCTGATGCATGGGGAATATTTCCTGTATGGACAGGATTCATTCTATACACAGTTGGTACTGCATGGACTTGTTGTGTTTCATATCCTTGATTTTTGAGTGAGAGCATAGAATACACACTGAAATGACAGGGCAATGAATACGGAACAAGCAGCCGTATCAATACAATCCACCATAAAATACAGAATGTCTTTTTCGGCAGTTTGTGAAGCGTCCATGCACGAATCACCGCAATTGCCGCGATCATAACCGCTCCCAAAAAGCTCAGGTGCAGTAAGCTCATAACTCCGACGCTCCCATTTTATCAACGAGTTGTTTCAGTTCCTCAATCTGTTCTGTCGATAATTTTTTTCTGCCGAGAAGTGCAGTAAAAAGCTTATCGACAGAACCGTCATACAGTTTTCCGATCAGTTCATCCGTTTCTGTTTCCTGTGCTTCTTCCTTCGATACCAACGCGTGGCACGTAAAGTTGGGCTCTGTACGCAGAATTGCCTCTTTCGCAATGCATTTTTTGATAACAGTGTAAGTTGTGTTCATATTCCAGCCAATCTCCGTCTTTAAAATATCAGAGATTTGCTTTGCGGTCATATCACCCCACTTCCATAAAACATCCATGACTTTCAGCTCCGAGTCAAAAAGCTTAATTGCCATACAATCGACTCCTTTCTTTAAAACTATTGCAATAGTTTGTAATTGTATTATACCATAAGATTTTTATTTTGTCAATACTACTGTAGTAGTTTGAGTGTGAACGTTATCTGAAAAATAAAAACATTGTACAGGAACTGCATTCATTTATAAATGATTGGATCTTGTAAACTGGGATTATTGCACTTCATTCGGTGCAACAACCCCAGCATTTTAATTATGACCTTCTATATGACCATCCATGTTGTTGCCGTGTATCACCACAGTTTTGTCCTCTGGCACATATGCATCCGGAAAGTGAATCATCACATTGCTGTCCTCCAGCCGTTTTTGTAAGATGGAAATTGTCACATCGCAGATGGCGCTTTTTTCTTCCAATGCAAGTACAGCGGCTTCTCCGGCTGCCTGTCCGGTCAGAATGGCAGGAGGAATAACACGCAGAACATCCCATGCATAGCCGGAACCGGATGCACTCCTTCCGGCAGTGATCATGTTATCAAATCCGCGGCGGGTCAATGCGCGGAGTGGAACCTCATATAAATAATCTCGGTGATCAAAGTCATTGATGGCGCAGACGGAATCCGCATGATGGCGGTAGACATCCTGTGCAATCTGCATGGTGTAGTCACCGTCAATGCGGCAGGTGGTCCGAAAATTCGGCATCAGCGGAAGCTGTGCGATATCACGGGTACAACGATCGTCATTTTTGATGTTATCCAACATCAGAAGTTGATTTTGAATCAGATATTCTGACACCTCATCCACCGTCAAGCCACTCCATTTCGGGACAGCCGCGGGTTGATGATCTCCATACAAATTGACAGAACCGCCGCTGACAAAACTGTACAGCTCTGCAAGCGTTCCTTTTTCAACGGAACGCCGACAGGAATCCAGAGTGATCTTTTTGCCAATATAAGTGAAGAAATTTTCTCCTGCTACAGTCGGCATTCCGGAACGGCGCAGAATATCTGCGTCTCCGGTGGTATCGATAAACATTCGGCAGGCATAATATTCCAGACCGGATTTTGAGTCTGTGATGATACCGGAACAATGTCCGTTTTCCATCTGTGGATATGAGGCGATACAGTCAAAAAGAACGTCCACACCGGCAGAGGTAACGGCTTCTGTCAGCTGCAAGGCAAAAATATACGGGGAATAGCGCTGACAGTATCGGACATTTGTCTCCTCCTGCGGCTCGCCATTTTTCCATTCTTTGGGTATTGTGTCATACCCATATGCTGCGGATGCACGCAGCCATTGCTCAGCAAGTCCGAATATGATCTGCTTGCCGCGTCCATTGCACATTGGAACAAAGAGATTGACAAGTCCCAGTGTCGCAAGTCCGCCGAGAATATTGGACTTTTCAAGCAAGAGGACGCTGCATCCATATTTTGCTGCGGAAACGGCAGCCGCTGCACCTGCCACACCGCCGCCTGCAACAATGACATCATATGCTTTTTTTACAGTCAGTTTTTTCGTAAATGTAATGGTGTTTTCCATATATATGACCATCGGGCTGTCGCATTAACATGCTCCATCCTATAAAATTCGCCTTTTCGCTTTTCCAAGCGAAATTTCACAGCGGATTTTTGTCAAAATCCACTGTGAAAACGCCGAATTCGGATCACTTCGTGATCCTGGGCTGTTGCAAGTTTTCAACTTGCAACAGCCCCATCTCCTTTCATTTTGGAGTTGTGACCGCCTGCAGGCGGTTAAGTCACAAAACACGGTCTGAAAAATTTATTTTTCAGACTTATGACCATATCTTTTGCTCATGCAAAAGCGTCTTTCATATGTTCAGTAATATTGAATGATACGAAATTTTTCCTTTCTTCATAGAAATGTCTGCATTTCGTGGAATCTATTTGCATTTCGTTAAGATTTGCAACAAATTTTCTGTGTTTTGTATCAAGGCATTTTTATTTCGATTGCAGATTGAAATAACACAGTTTCTTTGAATTTTGGCTTCACGTGCGAAAACGGATTGTCAATGCCGCATGCATCGTAATATGCATCATAAAAACGAATTTTTTCGTAAGGAAAGGTGTCCTGCAATGCACGGACAGATTCATAAGGCTGCTCCATTGGGGAAAGAGAAAAGATATTTGCCAGCTGTGATACCTTCTGCATTCTATCGGTTTCTGTCGGTGCAGTGACCTCTGCTACATCCCGCAAAAAGTTTTCCTTGGTAATACGATAAATAGAAAGCAAAATACCGGTAAAGGGAACTGCCAATACCAAACGGATGAATTGTTTGAAATCAGCAGCCAGGGGTTTTACCGGTCTGCCGTCTGCGCTGATGGATTCAATCTGGAATACCGTTTCACCAAATTCCGGAATGATGCAGAAATAGTCTCCGCAGCCATTGTGTGCAAAAACAAAGGAATCCATGGGAAAACAGTATTCATTGATATCGGACTTTTGAAAAATTAACCCGAGATCAAAATCAAAGGTATATCCAAGGGAGAGTGCTGTTTCAAGCATATTATTTTTTTCATTCATTTTGAGTACCTGTAAGTCAGTTTCTAATTTGCATATATAGTTCTTATGATATATGATAACATAGGTTTTGTTTTATGTCAATGTTTTCTGTTTATTTTATGAATAAAATAAAGAAAAAACTTGCAAATAGACGCAGAGTGTGATATAATTCAAGTATAAAATAAAAGGCAGGAGCAAAAAAGCATCATGGATCAATTTTTACCGATAAAACACTATATAGACAATGTTATATGCAAAGAAAAACAGGTTCCGGGCTGCGATATAATTGTCATGCAGGAACACACGCAGCTTTTCCGTTATATCAGCGGCAATGCAGAAATGGAAACCGGAACACCACTGACCGATCATCATCTTTATTACATGTATTCCTGTACAAAACCGGTTACGGTATCTGCCGGAATGCGGCTCTGGGAAGAAGGGAAGCTCAACCTTGATGCGCCGGTATCTGACTATCTGCCTGCATTTGCATATCTTCATGTAAAAAAAAGCGACGGTTCTCTTTCTATAGCAGAGCATCCGCTGACCGTTCGTCATCTTTTTACCATGAGCGGCGGTTTTGATTATTTTGCATTGACAGATAAGGTGCTGTCTGTCATTCAGAATTACGGCGGTCATGCAGCAACCAGACAGATTGTCGATGCATATGCCAAGAAACCGCTTGATTTTGAACCCGGAACACGATTTCAGTACAGTCTATGCCACGATATTCTTGCTGCTGTCATCGAAGAAGCCGCCGGAATGCGTTTTTCAGAATACCTAAACCAAATTTTATTTACACCGCTTGAAATGTGCGACAGTACTTTTGACGATACCCCTGCGGTTTTGGCGCGTCTTACAGCGCAGTATCAGTCAGATGGTAATGGAACATTGACCAGAACCAATGATCGAAACGGGTTCCGTCTGACCGACCAATATGAATCCGGCGGTGCCGGTCTTATTTGCTCTGCAAAGGATTATGCCGTGTTTGCAGATACCATGGCATGTGAAGGTCGTGCGGCGAACGGTTACCGCTATTTAAAGCCGGAGACCGTAGCGCTTCTGCATACAGAACAGCTCTCTTCTTTTGCGGTGGATACCGCATTTTCCTGTGCCGCCGGACCTGGCTATGGATACGGTCTTGGTGTGCGGACACGTATCAATCAGAACGACGGGCAGAGAAGTCCTGTCGGGGAATTTGGCTGGGACGGTGCAGCAGGTTCCTACGTCATGTGTGACCCTGTACATCATCTCTCCATTTTCTTTGCGATGCACGTGTTAAATTGGCCTGCATGCATCGGTGGAGCACACGGCGTTTTGCGTGATATGGTGTATGATATTCTTGAGGGGAAAACGGATATCTAACGGATTGGATAATTGTATGGGGATATCTGGTCTGGTGTGATACACATTTCATTGATATTTTGGAAATGAACAGCGAAAATCTGCAAACATTCTGAAAAGAATTGACAATGTGCAGCATTCATGCTATAATTGCATCAGCAAAACAACAGTAGAATCATCTCAAGATAGCATTGTGTTTTGCAGTATATACGCTTGCTGACACCTGCAAACTCTGATAAAATGCAAGCGTTTCACACAAGAAAGGAGATACCGTTTTGTCCTTCAACATCAGTTGAAGTTTCGGCAATGGCTGAGTGTTTTGCTTTCGCTGAACGGACAAACGATATAGTCATGAACATGTTGAAAACCATACAATATAAAGCAGATCTCTGCGTTGTCGGCGGTGGACTTGCCGGCATGTGTGCAGCCATTGCAGCAGCAAGGGGCGGCGCATCCGTTGTTTTGATGCAGGAACGCCCTATGCTGGGGGGGAATGCATCCAGTGAAATTCGTATGTGGGTATGCGGTGCGAGTGGTAAAAACGTGCGTGAAACCGGAATTCTGGAAGAACTTGCACTCGAAAATCTGTACCGCAATCCGCATAAGCTCTATCCGATCTGGGATTCTGTCTTATGGGAAGCAGTAAAAAATGAACCGAACATCACGCTGCTTTTAAACTGTTCCTGTATGGATGCAGAAATGGACGGCAGCCGGATTTGTGCCGTAACTGGCTGGCAGATGACCACACAGTGCTTCTGCCGTGTTGAGGCTGTAAATTTCTCCGACTGCTCCGGCGACAGCATTCTGGCTCCTCTGACCGGTGCACACTACCGTGTTGGCAGAGAAGCCGCAAGTGAATTTCATGAGAACATCAGCGTAGAAACCGAAGATAAAAAGACGATGGGAATGTCCTGCTTGATACAGGCGCGTAAGGGAACGGAACCGGTTTCATTTATCGCACCTGCGTTTGCCAAAAAACTGACAGAGGAGGACGTCCGCTTCCGCTGTCCGCACATGCAGTCTTCCTATGAAAACTTCTGGTATCTGGAGCTTGGCGGCGACCGCAATTCCATTGGAGATACCGAAGAGGTGCGCGATGAACTGATTGCGCTGGCATACGGTATGTGGGATTATATCAAGAACAGCGGGAAATATGAAGATGCTGCATACTGGCAGCTTGATTTTCTTGGATTTTTACCTGGCAAACGGGAATCCCGCCGTATGATGGGGAAATATTTGATGAACCAGAACGATATTTTAGAAGACCGTGCATTTGAAGATGTTGTGGCATATGGCGGCTGGCCGCTGGATGATCATGATCCCGCAGGCTTTTATTATGACGGTCATCCGAACACTTCCTATAATACGACTTCTCCGTATGCAATTCCGTATCGCACGCTGTACTCTGAAAATATCGAAAATCTGTTCTTCGCAGGCAGAAATATTTCTATGACACATGCGGCTATGTCTTCTTCACGTGTCATGGCAACCTGTGCGCTGGTCGGTCAGGCAGTTGGCAGCGCTGCGGCAATTGCAAAGAAATACGGATGTACACCGGACGGTGTTTATACCGATCACATCAAGGAATTGCAGGAAACCTTGTTGTGGGATGATGTGCTTCTGCCGCATCATCCGCGTACACCTGCCGCTCTGACAGCACATGCACTTCTGACACGAAACGGAGCAGAGGAAGACACGCTTGCGGTTCTGCGCGACGGCAATGATAGAGAACATGTGCTATGCTGTCACTTGGGTGATGTCTTGGAATATCATTTCGATACACCGAAACAGACAGAAGAAATCCGTATCGTGTTCGACTCCGACCTTGACCGCACAACGCTTCCCGGAGACGGCTGTGAACGGCAGCACACCATGCGCTGCAATCTCCTGCCGGATTCACCCGTCATGCATCTTCCAACAACGTTATGTAAGTCCTACCGCGTAGAAGCGGAGCTTGCAGACGGCAGTATCAAAGTATTAAAAACGGAACAGAACAATCTGCGCCGTCTAGTAAAGATTCCTGTCTGTGACAAGGTTTTGGCCATTCGTCTGATTTGCGATCAAATTCATGAAGGCGGAGAGACTGTACGTTTGTTCTCTTTTGAAGCAAAGTAATCTATAAAAAATGATTGGGGTTGTTGCACTTAGATGCAACAACCCCAGTTTTTGTATTTTTTCAATCAAGCATAAAGACCGCATACGGTGGTATGGAAACGAGGAGCCGGTGTTCTAAAAAAATAATTGATCGCCTTGCTGACAGGATAATCTGCATAGATACCGGCATTGCGCGGTGAGGTTTCCGTCGAATACTGCCAGAACAGCATATCCGGTTCTTCCTCCTGTGCAAGAACTTCAGAAACAAAAGGACGATCATACCAGATTCCAATAGAACCAAGCTTTTTGCGTTCGATGTGTTCGGTAAGGATTTCACGGTTTGCATATAAAACCGGTGTATATCCGGCACGTTTGATGATATTACAGAAAATTTTAATCAGATTTGTGTTTTGAGCAGGGGAGAGCGCACAGTATTTTGCTGCAATTTCGTGGTCTCCAAGAGAAACAACAACAATCGGCAGCGTAATATAATTTTTGTAATGATTCAGACGTGAGATCAACCATGCAGCTTCTTTGTGTACATCCGATGCAGTTGTACCACCGAGCAGATGGGAGACCCCGCAGGAAATTTTTGCTTGATTTGCCCCACGCAGATTGGCTTCTGCAAGATCATCTGTTTCCGGAGCGATGCCCAAACAACAATCCACATCGCATCCATACGAAAATCGGATGACAGCTGCATCTGCATCGCGAACATACTTCCAATCTATATGACCTTGCACTTGGGAAACACTGATGATTTTCATGTTCTTTCTCCTTATTTCGGGAACGTTTGTTGTTGATATTATTATACCACGAAATAATGTTCTTGTCAATATATGAGAACAAATTTTCTGAATAAAATTTCTGTTCCCTCACAGATCCTTTTGAAAATAAAAAAATACCGCAGATAGAACCCGGTCCTGTCTGCGGTACAATGACAAAATCTTATTTTAAATTGAAAGATTACAGCTTGACTTCCTCGTGCTTTGCAGCGGAAGCATAAATACCGTCGAGCATACGCTGGATGGTAACAGCGTCTTCAATCGGAGAAATCGGCTTTTTGCCGGTATTCAAGCAATCAATAAAGTGACGGATTTCTTCCACAAAATAGTTGTTCGGGGTAACTTCCGGCTTTTCATCGGACAGATAACCCTCTTCGTTCTCACCGTAAATGGTAAGCGGTTCAAAGGTACAGCCGGCTTTGGAACCGAAAATCTGTGTGGTTGCAGATTCAACACCGTTGATCGCCCAAGCAATTTCAGCAACCATAGACTTGCCGCCTTCAAAGCGGAAGAAGACCGATGCAGAGTCTTCGGTATTGAACACACCGTTGCCCTGACCAAACGGCTGCCATCTGCCGACACCCTTGGTCTGGTAATCACCGATACGATAGGATGTTTCCGCAGACACGGAGACAGGGGTCGGTCTGCCCATCAGATACCAGGTACGGTCGATAGCATGAACACCGATATCCAGTACAGGACCGCCGCCTGCCAGCTCTTTATCAGTAAACCAACCGCCAGGTGTACCGCGGCGGCGGACATAGGAAGTCTTTGCATAGTAGATTTCACCGAATTTGCCTTCATCGCGCAGTTCGATAAACTTCTGCTGTTCTGCGCCGTAACGGGTGACAACGGCGAGCATGAACTGTACGCCTGCTTCTTTGACTGCCTTCTCAATTGCAAGACCCTGTTCCAGCGTTGCGGCAAGCGGCTTTTCACACAGGATATTTTTACCTGCCTTAGCAGCTGCAATGGCAACCGGTGCATGCGCAGCGGTCCAGGTACAGACATCAATATAATCCACGTCCGGTTCATTGGCAAGCAGTTCTTCTACAGAAGCATATGCATGCGGGATACCAAACTTTTCAGCAGCAGCCTGCGCACGTTCCAGCACGATATCTGCAATCGCAACGACTTCCACGATATCTGTCAGCTCTGCATAAGACGGCAGATGTGCGCTGGTAGAGATATTACCGGCACCAATGATACCCACTTTTAACTTTTTCATAATAGGTTTCTCCTTTTCAATGTTTCGACAAAAATATGCCGATTATGATCGAATCCATTTTAACACAGATTTTTCATAATGTCAAGCCTTTTCCAAAAGAATCATAAACGGATTTTTACAGAAAGGCATTCTGTCTGGCAAAGTGCATTGCTGCGTGCATCCGGCTGGTGAGTTCCCGCATATAATATATATTCCGTTCCGCGTACCGCGCGTATCCCGTCCTCGTCAACAGAGGTAAATGCAGTCGGGGAAATTTCAATCGGAATTGTCTTAACCTGACCCGGAGCAAGCGAAATGCGTGAAAATCCGCACAGGGAATAATAGGGAACAGCGCATGGAGCATTGTCATGGATATACAGCTCAATGACATCATCGCAGCGGGTAAGACCGGGATTTTCCACTGTGACTGATGCAATCCGATTTTCATATACGAGTTCTTTGACAACAATTTTTCCGTATGTCAAACCGTAACCAAACGGATACAGAATGTTTTCCTGCGTGTTGCGATATGTACGGTGCTGCATGGAATAGTCTGTAAAGTCCGGCAGTTTATCTGCGTCCTCATAAAACGTGACAGGCAGCTTTCCGGAAGGCGCAAAGTCACCAAACAGGATGGATGCCGCAGCTTCTCCTCCCATCTGTCCGGGATACCAGACATGAAGCAGCGCGTCTGCATCTACCTCAACGTTGATGGCACTTCCTGCCGCACAGAGTATAATTAAAGGTTTGCCGCACGCTTTCAATGCCCCAAGCAAGGCGCGCTGGGATGCAGGAAGACGAAGATCGCGCTTGTCACCTGCCGCATATTCGTTGGAAGCGTCGCCTTCCTCACCTTCAATTGATGGATCAAGTCCAACGCATGCAATGACGATGTCGGCAGCGGCAGCGGCTTCCAGCGCTTCTGCAAGACGGTCATTGTCATCCTGATTGTTGCAGTTTTCAGAACGCATTTTATAAAGATGTGCACCGGGTGCAAATAACACGCGGCCGGGGAACCGATCTTGGATTCCTTCCAGCAAAGTAATATAGCGATCCGCTGTTCCCATATAATTGCCTTCCAGAGCAGTTCTGCTGTTTGCATTCGGTCCGACGACGGCAATGGTACCGACCGTTTCTTCATCCAACGGGAGAATGCCGTTGTTTTTAAGGAGTACCATGGATTGCAGCGCACACTGCCATGCGAGATCCTTGTGGTCGTCACATGCGACAACCGTGTAGGGAATATCGTCATATTCGGTCTTTTTATCCAGCATGCCAAGACGGATTCTTGTACGCATGACATGGACACAGGCACGGCGGATTTCCTCCTCTGTTACAAGGCCTTCTTCATACGCACTCAAAAGCTGCGCATAACAGCCGCCGCAGTTGACATCGCAGCCGTTTTTTAGTGCCAGAGCGGCAGAATCCACCGGTGTTGCCGTGATATGGTGGAAGGCATGAAAATCGTTGATTGCGCCGCAGTCGGAGACAAAATAACCGTCAAATCCCCACGTGCGCAGCTTCTCCTGAAGCATGGGGCTTGCACAGGAAGCTTCTCCGTTGACACGGTTGTAGGCGCCCATGATACCTTCTACATGCGCTTCCTTTACAAGCGCCTCAAATGCTGGCAAATAGGTTTCTTCCAAATCCTTTGGAGAAACGACAGCATCAAAGCTGTGACGGATGTTTTCCGGTCCGGAATGCACCGCAAAATGCTTGGCGCATGCGGCAGCGCGCAATACCGTTTCCTCTCCTTGCAAGCCGCGGACATATGCCTTGCCGCAGGTGGCCGTCAGATAGGGATCCTCACCGTAGGTCTCATGGCCGCGTCCCCAGCGCGGGTCACGGAAAATGTTGATATTGGGAGACCAGAAGGTGAGTCCCTTGTAAATACCGGTATCACCGTGCTTTTGTGCACCGTTGTACTTGGCGCGCGCTTCTGTGCCGATGACCTCGGCAGCAGCCTGCAATGTCACAGGATCGAACATGGCCGCAAGGCCGATTGCCTGAGGAAATACGGTTGCAGTGCCGGAACGGGCGACACCGTGCAGTGCCTCATTCCACCAATTGTAAGCGGGAATGCCCAGACGCGGGATCGCCTTGGCATCATAGCGCAGTTGACTTGCCGCCTCTTCCACCGTCATTTCAGAAACCAGTGCTTGGGCGCGTTCATTTGCGTCAAGGGAAGTATCTTCATAGCGTTTCATGCGGTAAACCTCTCTTAAAATGTATTATAGATACAATCAAATTTTATCGTACTCGTTGGCAAGGAAATATTGAATCGGCTCGTCCTCCTCAATACCGCAGAACCGTTTTGTCGGAGTGGCAAAGCGGTTGTCGCAGGTATCGTCATTAATGGAAGAAACCTCGCCTGCAATCAATATACCGGTTCCTTCTTTTACAAAGATTCTGTGATACAGTCCAGGGGTCAGCGTGATGGAATTTCCGGTTGTGATTTCGATGACAGAACCGGCGGGAAGCACATTTTTGATCCCGTCTGTATAAAAGGTAACATCATTTTTGTAATCGATTTCACCGTCTGCCGTAGAATTGTACAGTTCAATGCACATCACACCGCCTGCACGATTGATGATGTCTTCTGTTTTTTCAAAATGGAAATGAAGCGGAATTTCCTGCGGCGGTGTATCGGAGAAAATCAGATATTTTTCTGCGTAGGGTGTACCGATACCGCTTTTAGAACCGTTGCGCACGGTAAAAAGCGTACATCCCTTGTGAAGAAAATCTCCGGAATTGAAGTCTGTAACATCCCATCCGAGCATAACCGAAACTGCATTTTCACATCTTGCTCCAAGCTTTTTCCAATCCTCTGCGGTATACGATGCAAAAGCAGGCAGCGTAATATTTTCCTTTTGTAATGCTGCCATGGCACGCGTAATCGCTGCGTTAATTTCAGATCGTTTCATGATATGGTGCAATCTCCTTTTCGTATGATTTATTTTAATGTGAGTTCGATGAATTCATGGGGAAACCTTTTTTGAAAAAAAGATTTTCTCCAAACCCCTTTCAAAAAACTTTAAACTGAAAAAACGCATCGATACCTTTTATCATATTATTTTTCCGATATATTCATTTAAAAGTTTTTGAGGGATGCCTTAGCGGCGGGGCGTTTTTTCAAAAACGCCCCAAGAGCGGTACGTTCTCATCGGACTCACGTTATTTTACGGTCATTGGTTCTTAGATATGGAATAGGTATAAAAGACGGTGCCTTCTATGGTTTTCCATTGGAATGTTCCATTTTCATAGGTCATGTAGCTGTGGGCGCTTCCGCCTCTCGGACGGGAAACCGAACCCGGATTCAGATATAGAAACCGACTGTTTTTTCGCCACGCAGGGATATGTGTATGACCGGTAATCAGCACATCACCGATTTCCAGAGTCGGCGGACAGGTTTCAGAATAAATATGACCGTGCGTTAAGAAGAAGGTATGTCCTAAATCAAACAGACACTGCTGGATCGGCATCGGAAAATTAAATGCTGCCTGATCCGAATCGGTGTCACAGTTGCCGCGTACACATAAAATCCGGTCTGCGATACGGTTCAGCATCAGAATGATGTCCACGTGATCCGCCTGTGAGCCGCCATACAAAAGGTCACCCAGCAGAACAAGCGTCTCCGCCTGTTCAAGGAAAAACGCATCGACCAGTTTGCGGCAGTATTCAGCAGAGCCATGAATATCGGATGCAATGAATAATTTCATAATCCTTTTTCGTTCTTTGCGGGAAGGCAAAGGTTCCTTTCAGTTCATTGTTGAAGGTGTCAGGAGATGGAATGCGCAGAAATCACGGTACCGTCAACTGCTTTCCACAAAAAGGCGCCGTTTTCATACGTCATATAACCGTGTACGCTGTTTTCCTTTGGAATGGAGACGGAACCGGGATTTAGATACAGGAACGTTTCATGGTCACGACAGGCGGGAATATGTGTGTGTCCATTTAGCAATATATCGCCGTTGTGCAGCTTCGGAGGAGTTTCCTCGTTGAAATGGTGTCCATGGGTGAGAAAAAAGGTATGCCCCAGATCGTAAAAGAGTGCATACTCCGCAAGTATCGGAAAATCCAGCACCATTTGATCAACCTCAGTATCACAGTTCCCGCGCACACAGAGAATGCGGTCCGCAATGCCGTTCAGCATTGCAATGACTTCTTTTGGTGCGTATTCTGCCGGCAGGTCGTTGCGTGGACCATGATACAGCAGATCACCGAGCAAAACCAGCGTCTTTGCCTGTTCACGGGAGAAGGCATCCAGCAATTGTCGGCAGTATGCAGCAGAACCATGAATATCGGAAGCGATCAATAATTTCATATCGAATGATTTCCTTTCTTTTGCATGAAAATGGTAGGGTTAGTGATTGGATTGTATGGAAACAACATCGTCCGTTTCTAAAGTTTCGTCTATGTTCTCAGGTTTTGCTGCTTCTTTGGGAGCATCGGCAATGATTTTTTTCAATTTATGGATGACATAGAAGTACATTGGGATCAACAGCACATCTGCTGCTACCCATGCTGCCGGATTGGCATAACAGACAGCGGTAAAGCCGACCGAACGCACAAACATATTTGCAACAAAGGCGCGCGCCACAAGTTCAAAGATACCGGCTGTCATGGCAGGCCCGCCCCAACCCATTCCCTGAATGGAATTACGGAAGACAAAGATTAAACACAGTGCAGGGTAGAACAGACCACAAACACTAAGATACTGGGAAACATACGCAAGAATTTCTGTTTCAGCTGCATCCATAAACAAAAGGACAACATATTTTCCGCAGGACCGTACAAAAAGGCAGGAAGCGATACTTAAAAGCAGTGAGGCAATTGCGCATTGAAAAACGCCCTTCTGAATACGGTCGACACGTCCGGCACCACGGTTTTGTCCACAATAAGTTGCCATTGTAATGCCCAATGTTTCCATTGGTGCAAACACGATGTTCTGTGCTTTGCTTGCAGCAGAAATGGATGCAATGACGTCCGAGCCAAGGGTATTGACTGCACTTTGCAATATAATCGAACCAACCGCAGTAATGGAAAACTGGAGCGCCATGGGAAGACCGATGGCTAACAGTCGTTTTGAAATATTGAGATCAAAGGGTAAATCTTCTTTTTTCGGATGCAGGATCGGGAATTTTTTGATAATCCAGATCAAACATAGAATACCGGAAATGAGCTGCGATAAGATGGTTGCCAGTGCAGCGCCTGCCACTCCGAATGAAAACACTGCGATAAACAGAAGGTCCAATATAATATTAATGGCAGAAGAGATCATTAAAAAGTAGAGCGGGGAACGTGAATCTCCGACAGAACGCATCAAGCCTGCCGTGATATTATAGAACATACAAAACGGAATTCCGGCAAATATGATGATGATGTAAAGAAATGAATCTTCCATGATATTTTCCGGGGTATCCATCAATGTCAGGAGACCGCGTGTCGTAAACATCATCAGCGTAGTCACAAGGGTGGCAACGGCAAGTGAAAGCCACAATATATTGGAAACGCAGCGGCGCATATTGCGGTGATCTCCGGCGCCAAAATACTGTGCAACAGGAATGCAGAAGCCGCTTGACATTCCGTTAACAAAGCCGAGAATTAAAAATGAAATAGAACCGGTTGCACCGACCGCCGCGAAGGCGTTCGTACCGATAAATTTTCCGACAATGATACTGTCTGCCATATTGTAAAACTGCTGAAACAGATTTCCAACAAGAATCGGCAGGGAAAACAGTAAAATCAGCTTGATTGGGCTGCCAGTGGTCAAATCACGGACGCGGGTATTGCTTTGCGTCATAATAAAAGAACTTCCTTTCAAAATTTCCGGAATACAATCAAAATAAAAATAAAATCTTATAATATTGTATCGCAAAAAAATACAGATGTCAATGGAAAAACAGAAAATTGTCGATGAATGTAATGCTTTTTTCTCTCATTCCTTCTATCATATGCATTTTCACAGTTTCTCAGAAGATGTTCATTCTGCGATCACTAAAAATTGAAGCAGCAATCAAAAAATTACAGTATACTAAATACCATAGTTATAGACGCAGCAGCAGCCATAACAGTATTATTTTAAAGATTCATTTTATGAAAGGAAGTACCTTTTGGTTCTTGCAAAGGTATTGTCACATTTATGCTGAAAAAAGAGGTTTTCAACCGAATAAGTACGATGGTTCTATGTTTCCTGCTGATCTTTTTATATGGATGCAGCGAAACTGCAAAGGAGAAAGATACCGCAGCAACAGATGATAAGGAAGGCAGTCAAACGATCAATTCTATGGAAATAAAAGATGCAGCTGACTTTTTTATCAATACGGAGCCGGTATCCTGGACAGATACGGGGGATATCCATGACATTATACTTTCTGACAGCGGCAGTATCGTTGATACGGAATATATAACAGTAGAAGGAGCGGTAATTACCATTCACCGCGGAGGTAAATACCGTATCACAGGAGCGCTTTCTAATGGTTCCATTTGTATCAACTGCGGCAAAACAGAACAGGTCAGCCTTCTTTTAGATGCAGTATCTCTTGCATCCCAAGAC
>JAGAVJ010000055.1 GCA_017942005.1 Clostridia bacterium
AAGCTGAATCTACTTGTGTGCTGATTTCTTTGTATAGGTTTGTCCGCTTGTCGCACATGGTAAGCAGGATACCGCCGAATTTAATCTTTGGATTCAATCTGCGTTTGATTTTTAATATTGTGCTGGTAAGTTCCTGTAGTCCCATAACTGCAAGCAGCTGCGGATTGACTGGAATGATGACTTCATCTGCGGCAGTCAGTGCGCTGATTGTAAGTGAACCGAGAGAAGGGCAGGTGTCAATGATGATATAGTCATACTGTTCGCGCAGTGGTTCGAGTAAGTTTGCAAGTAAGTGCTCGCTCCCCATCTCGATACGCAGGTTGGCGTCAACCACCGACAACTGTATGCTTGCAGGAATCAGGTCTACTTTGCCGATGTGTTGTATGTACTGCTCAGATGGCGGGAGTTCTTCATCATTCAGCATAGCTGTCATAAGTGATGCGATATCATTTGGTATCGCTGTAATGTCACTGATACCAAAGCAAGTGGTAAGATTGAACTGCGGGTCGAAGTCTACCGTGAGGACGCGATGACCAAGCTCCGCAAGTGAGTAGGAGAGATTTCTGACGGTTGTCGATTTTCCGACTCCGCCTTTCTGACTTCCTACTACGATGATTCTGCACATTTCTATTCTGTTACCTCCGTAAGATATAAAATGTCAACCCAAATAGGGTAAATAAAATTATCACCTCCAAGCAACGTACTTCATGTCGAATAAACTTAGGAATAACGTTATGTATCCTATTTGCCGATTTTCTTTGGTCAATGAAATCTGGCAATGCACCAAAAAGCCTTGTAAATCAAGCACTTCCTGTGTTGTCCCTATTATAACACACGGACATTCCCTGTACAATTCCGCCGGTCTGTTCAAGCAGCGCGGGATCGGTCACCTCGATCACAAAGTTCTTGTTGGAGGTATCAGCCGCGTCTCCTACGGAAATAATTTGAATGGTATATTCCTGTGTGACCCCGTCCATCAGTGTGCAAAGCAGTGTTGCTTCACCTGCATGTACGTCTGTTCTGTGTCCAGCTGGAATCGGATTCTCATATTTGGAATTTTGGATCATATCGGGTACCGATGCAAAAATACCGAACACACCGCATGTGGTGTTGCACAAAAGGGAACCCGTTCGTTTCGGCAAAAAGCTGCCGCGCAGCTCACCGGGCTTTCCCTGTGTACCGGAAATAATTTCACTTAAATTGACGCCGAGTGTGGTTCCGCGTGTCAGAGGAAGAAGATCACCGGTTTCCAGATCACAGATACCGTGACCAAGACCGCCGAATAAACCGGTTTTCGGGTCAATAAACGTGACTGTTCCAATTCCTGCCGTGGTGTCACGCGACCAGATACCCGCACGGTAAATTCCGTTTGTGTCCTTGCACGGTGTCAAAGACAGCTCCATAGACTTTTCACCGCGTAAAACCGTTAAGTTGACTGGACGCCCAGCAACGCCGTCAGCGGTAATGGCATCTGTCAGCGCTTTGACGGTTGTGATTTTAACACCGTCTACCGCAGTGATCAAATCACTGGTATGAAGTCCCGCTTCTTTTGCAGGACAGACAGCGACCGATTGATTTTTATCTTCGGAAGCGGACTTTACATCCTCCAGTCCAACAACCAGCACGCCATCGGTGGAACACTGTACGCCAAACAGCATTCCGCCCGGATACAGCATGGTTTCTTCATAGGCGCGAACGGTTACGGTTTTAATAGGAAGAAAACCGCCGACGGTTAAGGTCGCTGTTTCACTTTGGCAGTATGCACCGGCAGGACTGACAATTCCGCTGCCGTAGACGGAGATAACGTCCGGACAGATAAAATCTGCCGCACCAAGCGCACACAGCACTGCTGCGTACAGCAAAAGGATTCCCAAAAGAATCCCTTGCAGGAATCCTTTCTTTTTTTGCTTTTGCCGCCTTGTCTGCATTATTACATCATTCATTTTGCTCAAACTCCCTGTTTCTTTTCATCAAGGATTGCCTGATAAAAGGCGGCATAGTCGCCCAGAATATTGCAATCCGTTTTACAGCTTTATTTTCTGCACAGCGTGCTGTATTTATGAATGACAATTTGCGGCGGTATCGCGCTTGTGATGACAAGAACGCCGTTTTCTCCCTGTTTCAAAATTGGAAAAAACAAAATGCAACAAAAAACCAAGAAAACCCAAAATACAGTTGACAATATCGAGTATTTGTGATACAATAATAATCGGATATATTTTTGTATGCTGTAACTGTTTTTTGCAGTTTCAGATATACAAAATCAAACAACAAATCGGCACGCACGGTATTTTGCAAAAGAAGTTTTTTGGACAGTGCAGTGACGGTTTTTTGAAGTGAAAAACATAAATTTTTTAAGGAGAATGAAACATGGCACTGGAAGCACTGGGAATGGTGGAAACAAGAGGACTTGTAGCTGCAATTGAGGCAGCAGATGCAATGGCAAAGGCAGCAAACGTCACGTTAATCGGCACAGAAAAAATCGGCAGCGGACTCGTATCCGTGATGGTACGCGGCGATGTCGGCGCGGTGAAGGCAGCAACAGAAGCAGGCAGCGCAGCTGCAGCAAGACTGGGTGAGGTCATCGCTGTTCATGTTATTCCCCGTCCTCATGGAGATGTGGAGAAAATTCTTCCTGTAATCGAATAAAATGCTTGCCATTGAGAGACGCAACGCAATTTTAGCGGCATTGAGTGCCGAGGGAAAGGTAGTCGTTTCCGATTTTAGTCAGAAATTCAAGGTTACGGAAGAAACCATCCGGCGGGATATTGATAAGCTTGCAAGAGAAGGGTATGCCATCAAAACATACGGCGGTGCGGTTTCCAATTGTTCTCCAAGCTATGATCTTCCATATAATATCAGAAAAAAAGTAAATGTCGAAGAAAAACGGGCAATTGCACAAAAGATTGCAGGTATGATTCATGACGGAGACCGGATTATGGTCGATGCGTCTTCGACAACACTTTTTGTCATCCGGGAAATCAAGAGCAAAAAAAATCTTACGGTAATTACAAACTCCGTTGAGGTTTTACTTGAGCTTGCGGATAAACGGGACTGGAACATACTGTCCACCGGTGGAACATTGAAGGAAGGCTCCCTGTCGCTTATCGGCGCCTCCGCTGAAAAAATGGTGCGCGGATATCACGTGGATTTGGCTGTATGTTCAGCCAAAGGCATTGATACAGGTATGGGCGTTACCGATTCCAATGAAAAGGATTCCGAAATCAAGCAGGCAATTTTTGCATCGGCAGAAAAGAAGATTCTGGCTGTGGACAGTACAAAGTTTGATAAGATATCATTTGTTAAAATTTGTGAGGTCGCAGATGTGGATATCATTGTCACCGATACCATGCCAAGCGCTATCTGGCAGGAGCATCTTGCGGAAAAAGGAGTCACTCTATTCTAAGCACAGACCTTCTATCGACGAAAGGAGATAACGTTTTACGCGTTTGGCGAATGTCAAACGTACAAAAGTTAAAAATAGAAATATGAAAATACTCGTGATTAATTCCGGTTCTTCTTCGCTGAAGTATCAGCTTTTTGATATGGACAGCGGAGCAGTGCTGGCAAAAGGCGGCTGTGAAAGAATCGGCGCCGGCGGCGCTGTGACACATAAAGTGCCGGGAAGAGAAAACTATACAATGGAAGTCGATCTTCCGTCCCATGACCGCGCACTGGAAATTGTGTTTGCACTTCTTACAGACAGCGAGCACGGCGTCATTGGCAGTATTGAGGAAATTGATGCAGTCGGTCACAGAGTGGCACACGGCGGCGAAAAATACAAGCAGTCATCGCTTGTCGACCCCGAGCTGATCAATTATCTGGAAACCATTGTTCCAATCAACCCGCTGCACGGACCTCCTGCCATCAAGGGCATGAGAGCATGTCTCAGACTTTTGCCAAAAACACCGCAGGTTGCCGTTTTTGATACGTCCTTCTATTCTGAAATGGAGGATTTCCGGTATATCTATGCGCTCCCGTATGAGTTTTATACTGAGGATAAAATCAGACGCTACGGCTTCCACGGTACGTCCCACAGATATGTTTCCCAGAAAACTGCTGAGATACTCGGAAAAGATATCAAGGACTTAAAGATGATCACCTGTCATCTTGGCAACGGTTCGTCCATTACCGCGGTGGACGGCGGTGTCGCCATCGATACTTCTATGGGCTTTACGCCGCAGGAAGGTATTCCGATGGGTACCAGAAGCGGCAGTGTGGATCCCACCATTATTCCGTATATCATGAAGAAAAAGGGTCTTGATCCCGATGAAATGGCGGATATTCTGAATAAGAAGTCCGGTCTGCTTGGTATTACAGGCATATCAAATGACTTCCGCAACTGTCTTGCAGAGGCACAGAAGGGCAATGACCGTGCCGCACTGGCACTGAAGATTCTGTCCAACGGCATCAAAAAGCACATCGGTGCGTATGCCGCTGAAATGAACGGTCTGGATGTGCTCGTATTTACCGCCGGAATCGGTGAAAACCAGTGCGAGATACGCCGCATGGTCTGCGAAAATATGAACTGGCTCGGCATTGAAATTGACAATGAAAAGAACGAGAATTTCACACGCGGAATTCCGTTTGACATTTCCGGTGCAAATGCACGTGTTAAAGTTCTGATTGTTCCGACAGATGAAGAATATATGATTGCGCTTGATACACAGCGCCTCGTAAAATAAATCGGAAAGAGCATTCTTTCCACCCGCAGAAAGGAGATCACTTTTACTTTTGTAAAAGTTCATCATTATGGCACAAATTACAGAAAATCAAATCAAGGACATTGTCGCAAAGGTTCTTGATGAAATGCAGAATATGGATTCGATTTCAGACAACTGGGATTCCACGCAGTACGATGGAAGACCATTTATCGGTATTTTTGACGATATGAACGAAGCGATTCTTGCGGCAGACCGCTGCTACAAGACCGTGCGTGCAATGAGCGTTGAAGAAAGAGAAAAAATCATCACCGAGATTCGCCGTCTCACACGCGAGGAAGCTGCCATCATGGGCAAGCTTGGTGTCGCAGAGACCAAAATGGGCAAAGCAGAACACAAGAGACTGAAGCACATTCTGGTTGCAGACAAGACGCCCGGCACGGAAGATATCGTTGCCAATGCAAAGACCGGCGACAACGGTCTGACACTGATCGAAATGGCGCCGTTTGGTGTAGTAGGCGCTATTACACCGAGTACCAATCCGAGTGAAACGGTCATCTGCAACTCCATCGGTATGATTGCAGCCGGAAACGGCGTTGTGTTCAATCCGCATCCCGGTGCAATTGCAACCTCCAACTATGCAGTGGACCTCGTAAACCGTGCAAGCCGTGCCGCAGGCGGTCCGGATATGATTGTCTGTTCCATGAAGAAGCCGACGATGGAAAGCGCTGCCATCATGCAGTCTCATCCGCTGATCAAGCTGCTGGTCTGCACAGGCGGTCCCGGCGTGGTCAAGGCGGTTCTTTCCTCCGGTAAAAAGGCAATCGGTGCAGGTGCAGGCAATCCTCCTGTCATTGTGGACGATACCGCAGATATTCAGAAGGCTGCAAAGGACATCATCGACGGATGTACCTTTGACAACAATCTGCCGTGTATCGCAGAAAAGGAAGTTTTCGCATTTGACAATATTGCAGACGAGCTGATTGCCGGCATGAAGCGCGCAGGTTCCTATCAGATTACTAAGGAACAGGCAGATGCACTGGCAAAGATCGTTCTGGTGGAAAAGACAAAGAAGGATGGCAAAACGGTCAAGACCGTCAACCGTGAATGTGTCGGCAGAGATGCAGATGTCATTCTGGAAAAGATCGGCGTTCATGTCGGCAAGGAAGTACGCTGCATCATTTGTGAGGTAGACTTCATGCATGAGTTTGTGCAGGAAGAACTGATGATGCCGATTCTTCCGATTGTGCGCGTCAAGAACATTGACGAAGCCATTGAGCTTGCATGCAAGGCAGAAGCCGGCCGCCGCCATACCGCCCATATGCACTCCAAGAACATTGACAACCTTTCCAGATTTGCACGTGCTGTGGAAACCACCATTTTTGTAAAGAACGCGCCGTCCTATGCTGGAATTGGCTTTGGCGGAGAGGGTCATACCACGTTTACCATTGCAGGTCCGACGGGTGAAGGCATTACATCCGCACGTTCGTTTACACGGCAGCGCCGCTGCGTCATGGCGGACAGCTTCCGAATCATTTGAGATGGGTGCATGAAATGGAATACGATATTAAACTGATCACGGAAATTGTGAACCGCATTTTAGATTCTGCAAATACAGACACATGTAAGTCGGCGGAAAGTGACGCAGATATTCCTGTCGGTGTTTCCAACAGACATATCCACTTGACCCGCGAGCATCTGGACATCCTGTTCGGAAAAGGGTATGAGTTGACCCCGCTCAAGGACCTTTCTCAGCCCGGTCAATATGCATGCAAGGAGCAGCTGACCTTAATTGGTCCGTCGCTTCGTGCCATTGAGGGCGTTCGTGTGCTCGGTCCGCTGCGCAGCGCTTCCCAGGTGGAAATTTCCAGAACCGATTCTTATACCCTCAAGGTTAAGCCTCCGGTGCGTGAATCCGGAAAAATTGAAGGCTCCGCACCGATTACCATTATCGGTCCGAAGGGAACTGTTACCTTAAAGGAAGGATGCATTCTTGCCAACCGTCATATTCATATGGGAATTGCGGACGGAGAGAAATACGGCGTTCATGACGGCGATTATGTTGCAGTCGAGGCGAACGGCGACGGAAAGCGTACCATGCTTTACGATGTACAGATTCGCGTGAGCGACAAGTTCAAGCTGGAAATGCACCTTGACACCGATGATGCCAACGCATGCGGCATCGGCAACGGCGCAATGGTCAAGCTGATTAAAAATTAAGCGTAGGTTTTTTAGGGGCTGTTGCAAGTTTTCAACTTGCAACAACCCGGGATCACGAAGTGATCCGAATTCGGCGTTTTCACAGTGGATTTTGATAAAAATCCACTGTGAAATTTCGCTTGGAAAAGCGAAAAGGCGAATTTTATAGGCTGGCGCATGTTAATGCGCCAGCCCGTAAGACCCGCAAAAACTTTTGCACGTTTGATTTTTCAATTGTATAAATTTATTATAAAAAAGACTGCTGTTTCAATGGCAGTCTTTTTTTGTTAATGTGAGTTCGATGAGGAGATGCTTTTTGAAAAAAGCACCTCCTCAAACTCCACCGCAAAAACTTTTAAACAGAGGAACCGATAAAATATGTATCAATCAAGCAAAAAATCGTACAGTTTTGATTTAATTTATACATATAAAGTTTTTAGAAAAGGGTTTGGGGAAAACTTTTTTACAAAAAAGTTTTCCCCGAAAATTCTATCGAACTTACGTTAAGATAGGGAC
>JAGAVJ010000056.1 GCA_017942005.1 Clostridia bacterium
GCGACATGATGTCCCCCGCCTCTTATAGGCGGCGGGTTCCATCTCAGTCTTTCCGTAGGGGATAAAAATCCCCTACGGAAATTCTAAGGGGCAAATGCCCCAGGTCGCTTGTTGAATGACGGGGCGTTGCCCCTTATTGAAAAAGTTTTCAAGGGATGCCTGAGCGACGTGAGGGCTGTTGCATTACATGCTTCATTCTTTTTAAAAACGCCTCAAAAGCGCGTTTCTCGAACTCATATAAAATTGGATGCGCGAAGGACGGATGCCGTTTGCGCGGTGCGGTGTTTTGGATTCACAGCGAAAAATGGGAGAGAACCCGATTGGTGGCAAAAATTTTGTTTTCACCATATACTAAAGGGGGAAGCTTCCATACGCTTTCTGCTGTGGGTCATTGTAGAAGAACCAGGACGATATCGAATTTCCCCACAGCGGACGTATGTTTCCAGCCGGGAAGATGCGGGCTTGATTGCCCCTTGTCTTCCCGCTATTTTTATTACGAAAAGAATGTTTATCTTTAATATTATACCTTTTTTTCGACTGTGTGTCAATCGGTTTTGCGAAAGATTTTTTCTAAAATTCCTGCCTTTTTTGATTTTTTATGATAAATGAACCATAAAACGATGGAAAATGGAATTACCGATTGATTCTGCGCTCGATACAGTATGATGACAGACCGGTGTCTATTTTGATTGTATGGCTCATGATATGGAAAAGAAAAAGAAATCTCTATATTTTTTTGGTTCTGTCACAGAATCGACACAATAAAATGGTAAAATAAATATATATCACTGTGAAGCTGAGCAGGACATACTGTTTCGCGCAAATTTTCCTGTTTTTATCCGTTGGACATACGTCAGAAAATCAGAATTGCGGGAAAACGATTCTAAAATCGTTCTCATACTGTGCGTTTGTTGCTTTTTTGGCGGCAAGCTGCTTTGCAAACCAGTTTCAACAATTCCACATTAGAAAGGAAGCTCTTCGCACTGTTTAGTGTAACTGAACATACGAAGTCATGGTTATAAAGATGCAGAAAAAAAAACATTTAGCAAGGCTGCTTTGCGGATTGCTCGCTGTGGGGACAACCTTTATGGGGTGTTCGAGAGATGGAGCGGAAAAGGATACAGAAGATTCTTCTGCCGGAAACGTTACTGTGCCGGGTGCAGTTACCATGTCGGAGGAGGACTATGCGATGTATTCTATTGCAGATACGAAAAGCGCATATCCCGATATCCCCTATGTGATGCAGTTTACGCATGGAGACGGAACCACTGGCGATACCGTCACGTATGACGAATTCCGATATTATCAGCTGCTTTATAAAAATTATTTTGATGAAGGCAATGATCAATACTGGACGGTGAATCCGGAGATGAAAACGCGTGTTGTCAATCTCTACAACACGGAGATTCTGCGTAATCATGCGGCGGCAGCGGCATGTGCGAAATACGGCATTGCATTGACAGAGGAGGAAATACGCGACATCAATTACGACAATGCGGAAATGGCGGCATCCTTTGGCAGTATGGACTATTTTTTGCAGGCGCTTGATGTATATCATATGAGCGCATACTATTACGACTATTATTCCAAGCTGTCCGTACTGTATGAAAAGCTGCGGAATTACTATCTGCAAAACGGAGTCATCTTGACCGAGGAAGCCGATATCCGCGCAATGCTTTCTACCGATGTCTTTGTCCATGCAAAACATATATTGATTATGAACAACGAGGGCGATACTCCAGAGGAAAATCGCGCATTGGCAGATTCAATTTTGGAACAGCTGAAAAACGGGGAAGATTTTGATACGCTGATGAACACGTATTCCGAGGATACCGGGCTTACTGCATATCCGGACGGATATTATTTCTTCCATGATGAAATGGACGAAGCATTTGCGGATGCAGCCTTTGCATTGAAAGACGGTGAGATGAGCGAAGTGGTGGAATCGTCCTACGGTTACCATATCATTTTGCGGTGCCAAAAGGAAGACGCCTACATTGATGAAAATTTCGACAGCATCAAGTCGACCTATCAGTCCCTGCGTTTTTATGAAGCACTCGACGCAGAATATGCAGATTGGACGACAGAATACTGTGAGAATTTTGAAACCTATTCCGACTGGCATTATGCAGAACAGCTCGGTTCACTCTATACACATGAAGCCATTGGCTGACGAATGTGTGGAAAGGAATGAACGTTTGCTTTTGTAAAAGCAAACATCATATTTTATGGTAACACAAACCAATCAGCAGTGTTCTTTGGGGTGTGGGATGCAGCTGTGCATCATACCGAAGACCACCTTTAAAACGGAATATCTTCTGCTGACCTTCCGTGTGCCGCTGTCTATCGATACGGCGGCGTCTTATGCATTGCTGCCGTCTGTTTTGGCGCGCGGCAGCGTGCAGTATCCCACAATGCAGGATTTCTCATTGCAGCTTGATACCCTGTATAACGCCGGAATTGCATGCAGCGGTGCCAAGTTGGGGGAAAGCTATCTTGTGACCTTTCAAATACGGTGTCTGGAACAGCAATGTGTGCCGGAGAACGAAAATCTTTTGGAACAAACGATTGCAGTGCTGTGCGATTTGTTGTTCCATCCATTGTTATCCGAAACACATGCTTTCCTTTCCTCATACGTGGAGCAGGAAAAGAAAAATCTGATCGATTCCATTCGTGCGGAAATGAATCACAAAGCAGGATATGCCATCAAGCGTCTGGAGCGCGAAATATGCCGCGGGGAAAAATACAGCATTTCTGCACGCGGCACACCGCAAACCGTTGCTGCTGTCACGCCGGAGCAGCTGTACGGGATATACTGTGACATGCTTGCCTATGCACCGCTTGATTGTTTTTATGTTGGCAAGCAGTCGATGCATGAGGTAAAGGCGCTTCTGTCTCCGTTATGTTCTGCTCTTGAAAAACACCGGAAATTGCCGCTTTATCAAACAGAAACAGAAGTCATCCGCCAGGCTGCGCACGATGTGCGTTATGTAGAGGAAGCGCAGGCGGTCAAACAGTCCCGACTGTGTATCGGATACCGTTCTGCATCCGTTCTCGGAGACGGTGATTTTTATAAATTTGCACTGTTCAATGAGCTGCTTGGCGGTTCTGCATCGTCAAAATTATTTTTAGATGTCAGAGAAGCGCGCGGACTCTGCTATGACTGTGCTTCTTTTCCGGAAGCCAATAAAGGACTTTTGTATATCAGCTGCGGCATCTACGCAAATGATCTGGAAGAAGCCAAGGCTGCCATTGATGCGCAATTGGAGGCGATCCGGCAGGGTGATATCACAGAAAATGAGTTTTCTGTTGCAAAGAAATCGCTGATATCCGGATACCGTGAAATAGAGGACAGTGCGTCCGCACTTGCCGTATGGTATGCAAACCGTTTGTTTTCCGGTATCACGACCTCTCCTACCGAAACGGCTGCACAGGTGGAAACCTGCACAAGGGAAGATGTGATTGCCTGTGCCAAGCGTGTCACGGAGGATACGGTTTATTTTATGCGCGGAACATTGGATACCGGAGAGGAGGATGCAGAAGGTGACGACGATGGAAACGGAAACGAGAATTGAAACCATGCACCACGACGGCATCCGGGAGTCTTACACGCGGATTCACCATAAAAGCGGCATGACCGTGTGTGTGCTGAAAAAACAAGCTGCGGTCACGACGGCGATACTCGGTGTACACTGCGGTTCGGTGGACAGGCAGTTTCGTGTCAATCAAACGGAATCTCCCATTACGATTCCGGATGGTACCGCACATTTCTTAGAGCATAAGCTGTTTGCGGCGGAGGAAGGCGAAGCAGATGCAATTGCACGGTTTGCGGAATACGGTGTAAATGCGGATGCATACACCACGCCGGATATGACCGCATACCTCTTTTCTGCAACGGAAAATGAGATTCCAGCCTTGAAAATCCTGCTTGACTTTGTTCTGCATCCGTATTTTACGAAAGAAAACGTTGCGCGAGAGCGCAGTATCATCGCGCAGGAAATCCGCATGTATGATGATACGCCCACACAGCGCGGTTATTATAATACGCTGGAAGCGCTGTACCATAATCACCCCATTCGCATCAATGTCGGCGGTACGGAGCAATCGATTGCAGATATTACTCCGGATGTACTGTATCAGTTTTACAAAGCGTTTTATCATCCTGCCAATATGGTGCTGACGGTTGCAGGAAATGTCACGCCGGAGGAGATTTTAGCTGTCTGTGACAGCTGTATTCCGGATTCCTTCCCGCCGTTTTCGACCGAGCGTATTTTTGAAGCGGAACCCCAGACGATTGTAAAACCGTATGCAGAGGGGACAGCGCAGATTGCATCGCCGATTCTATATCTCGGTATCAAGGACTGTGATTTACACAAAGATCCTTGGGAGAGGGAACGCCATGCGGCTGCGGTGGATATTTTAAACGATATTTTATTCTGCAAATCTTCTGCCTTTTATAATGACCTATATGAACGCGGTCTGATCAATGGCAAATTTGGGTTTGAATATGAACATGCGGAAACATATGCGTATGCATTGCTTTCGGCAGAAACAGAAAAGCCCGCGGAGGTTGCGGCGGAAATCAAACGGTATTTATCAGAGCGGATTCGTCTGCACGACATTACCGATATCCAGTTTGAACGCTGCCGCCGTGTCATGTATGCAAGTGCGGTCACTTCCTTTGAATCCGCAGAGGATATGGCATCGGAATGCCTGAATTCTGCAATTGACGGAGGGGAGCTGTTTCGCTCCATCGATATCATGATGGCAGTGACAAAAGAGGATTTATTTGCGGTACTCGATCGGCTGTATGATCTGAATCGCATGACTGTCAGCGTTGTTTTTCCCAAACAGCCCGTTTGACACAGAATCTTACGTATGGTTCCAATCAAAGGAAACATGCGAAAGCTATAAATTCAATCAAACATACTTTTTTAAGGAAAGGACTTAAGCTTGTTATGAACGATACCAATATCATTGGATTTCCCAATTTGGGTCTGGGGCCATGGGAAATCGGAAAATTTTTGATTCATACGGATCATTTCCGTGTGGCGTGGTATGGAATTATCATTACCATCGGTATCATTGTTGCGGTTTGGCTGATTTGCCGTAACGCAAAAAAGGAAGGGTTTACGACAGATGATGTACTGGATTATGCGATTTGGGTCATTCTGTTCGGTATTCTCGGCGCCAGACTTTACTATGTTGCAATGACATGGGACGGGCGGTATGAATCATTCCTCGATGTATTTGCGATATGGAACGGCGGACTTGCAATTTACGGCGGTATCATTGGCGGTGCACTGACCATTCTTGTGATATCCCATTTGAAAGGGAAGAACACGCTGAAATTTTTTGATATGGTCGCACCGGCTGTGATGCTGGCACAAGCCATTGGCAGATGGGGGAACTTCTTCAATGCAGAAGCCTACGGTTCGATTCTCAGATATGAATTCTTAGGCAAAACCTTTGAAACCTCGCGGTTTGCCGGCATGGCAATTCCGTGGATTATGACCATTCAGTCCGATGCAGAGGCGATTGCAACCTATGCACACCCCACATTCCTATATGAATCCCTTTGGAACATCATTGGTTTTATCCTGATTATGCTCCGTTACCGCAACAAAAAATTTGACGGACAGATTCTGTTCTCCTATATTGTATGGTATGGCTTTGGTCGGATGTTTATTGAAGGCTTCCGTACCGATTCCCTGTATCTCGGAAACGTCCGCATTTCACAGCTTTTGGCGGTTGGGTGTGTCCTGTTCGGCATTATGTTCTATCATTTGCTGCGCAAGAAAGCAAAACCGGTATTGGCTGCTGCAAAGGATGCCCAAGCTTACGAAAATCTTTTTTCCGAGAAAAAGCAGACCACACAAAAGAAAAAATCTGCTATGCGTGCATATGCAGTAGATCCGAATGCTGAGAAAACAGAAACTGAAAATGCAAAATCCGGTGTAGTGATGGGTCGGGTCAATTCTGCTGATACAGAAAAAAACGATACAATAACAGATGCACCCGCAAATGAGGAAGCACCGAAAACAGAAAATACAGAGATAGAAAAAGACACTACAACACAAGAGAATACGGAGGAAACCAGCAATGGCAGTGATCATTGACGGAAAGAAAATTGCACAGGAAACCCGCGCGGAAATTGCCGCACAGGTAGCAGAACAAAAAAACCAGGGGTTCACGCCCGGACTTGCAGTCATTATTGTTGGGGAGAATCCCGCGTCACAGGTGTATGTCCGCAATAAGCATAAAGCATGCGGTGAAGCTGGCATGTATTCCGAGGTGATTGCACTCCCTGAGGCAACGACGGAAGAAGAACTTCTTTCTGTCATTGCACGCCTGAACGACGATACAAAGATCGACGGGATTCTCGTGCAGCTTCCTCTGCCGAAGCATATCAATGAAACACAGGTATTAAATGCCATTCGTCCAGACAAAGACGTCGACGCCTTCCATCCTGTCAATACCGGTAAAATCATGATCGGCAATCCGGATTTCTTGCCCTGTACACCGGCTGGTGTCATGGTCATGCTGAAAAAATCCGGCATTGATGTGACAGGAAAGCATTGTGTTGTGGTCGGACGTTCTAATATTGTAGGCAAGCCAATGGCAATGCTGTTGTTGGCTGCAAACGGTACTGTGACCGTCTGTCATTCCAAAACGCAGAATTTGGCAGAGGTCACACGTTCTGCGGATATTCTTGTGGTCGCAATCGGACGTGCGGATTTCATTACAGGCGATATGATCAAGGAAGGCGCTGTTGTCATCGACGTCGGTATGAACCGTCGTGCTGACGGAAAACTGACCGGTGACGTGGAGTTTGCGTCCTGTGCGGAAAAAGCATCGTATATCACCCCGGTTCCCGGCGGCGTCGGTCCGATGACCATTACGATGCTGCTTCAGAATACCTTGACAGCGGCTGCACTGCATCACAAGCAGTAAGTTCTCTGAAGAAAGAACATTTTGTTCGTTTACAAATAATTTACATGTTTTCTTGCAAAGAATTTGCAAATAGGACGAAAAAACCTTGACAAATAACGTAAAAATATGGTATAATAATATGCCGCATAAGAACAGGCTATGAAAAAGTCATGCTGTTTTGGTTTTTTCCAAAGCTGTGGGACTTGCCTTTATTAGCGAGACACAAATGAAAGTGAGGTGCTTTCCATGTTTGCAGTCATTGAAACTGGCGGAAAGCAGTATAAGGTTCAGGAAGGCGACATCCTCTTCATCGAAAAGCTCGATGCAGCTGATGGCGACAAAGTAGTTTTTGATAAGGTTTATGCACTCTCCTCCGGTGACAAGTTCACGGTCGGTGCGCCTGTCGTTGACGGTGCAAAGGTTACCGCCAATGTCATCAAGAATGGCAAGGGCAAGAAGATTTACGTTCTCAAGTACAAGTCCAAGAAGAACGAAAAGAAGAAAATCGGTCACAGACAGCCCTATACCAAGATTCAGATCGAAAAGATCGAAGGCTGAGATTTTTACACATCATGACAAAGATTGTGTTTTTCAGGCACGACGGTGCTTATTACGGATTCCGGGAAACCGGACATGCGGGTTTTGCAAGTGCGGGGCATGATGTCCTGTGCGCTGCATTGTCCGCGATGACGATGCTTGTCATCAATACACTGGAAGTCGTATATGCGGCAGACGTGGATTATCAGATTGATGAGAAAACGACCGATATCACAGTACGTACAAAAACGGCGCTTCCGTCAAATCCCAATGAAAAGCAGCAATATGCGGCACAAGGTGTTCTGTATGGCTACTATTTGCAGTTGAACGACATGTTAGAGGATTATTACGATTATCTCGACGTGGATGTGGAAGATATCGCGCCGTGAAAAAACACATTCCTGCTTGTGTGAATCCATCCGAAAAAGGTTTGTCAAACATCAGAAATTACATGTGGAGGTTTATGCCATGTTAAAGCTGAGCTTACAGTTCTTTGCTCATAAAAAAGGTGTCGGTTCTACCAAGAACGGCCGTGACTCTAATGCGCAGAGACTCGGTGTCAAGAAGTCCGACGGTCAGCCTGTCATCGCAGGCAATATCATTGTCAGACAGAGAGGAACCAACGTCCGTCCGGGTGCAGGTGTCGGTATCGGTAAGGATGATACCCTGTTTGCACTGATTGACGGTGTTGTCAAGTTTGAGCGCATCGCAGGCGACAAGAAGCGCGTCAGCGTATACGCTGCTGAATAAAGCTGCGTTCTTTGCCAAACGGTTTCAAAAAGAATGAAGAAAGACCGGTATATCTGATTTCCGAATTGGATAGGCCGGTCTTTTCGCATATTCTATTAAAATTGATATGGTATTCTAATCAGAAAGGAAGCTTCGCTTAGGCGAAGATACGGACATAGCATCATGATGAAATTTACAAATGAAGACCTTGGCTGCTTTGCCAAAGACCCTGCGGTCATCGAATGGAAGGGGGATACCTATTTATATCATTCGATTTATGAAAAGGGGACGAACATTCTCGGTATCGGAATCGCACGGTTGGAAGACGAGGATACGTTTGTCCGAATTGCAGAATTTGAGCGGACGCAGCCATGTGAGCAAAACGGTGTCGGCGCACCGGGCGCTATTGTACTGGACGGCGTCATTCATCTATTTTATCAGACGTATGGAAACGGTCCGCTGGACGCCATATGCCATGCGACCTCCACAGACGGCATTCATTTTACAAAGGATGCATCCAATCCTGTTTTTGCACCGCGTGAACCGTGGGCAGATATGCCAGAATGGTCTTGCGGACGCGCCATAGACGCAGATGTCTGTGTATGCGGGGACCGCCTGCTCTTATATTTTGCAACACGTGATAAGGCATTTGAGCGGCAGATTGTCGGGGCGGCATGGGCGCCGCTTACCTCTGATTTTTCCCGCGGAACCTGGACGCTGCATCCGGACCTGATATTGGAACCGACACTTTTGTGGGAGAAGACCTGTATTGAAGCGCCGGCAGCGCTTTTCCATGACGGTAAGGTGTATCTTTTTTATGCAGGTGCGTACAACTGTGCGCCGCAGTGGATTGGCTGTGCAGTGTCAGATGACGGCTTGCACTTTACACGTTTGTTTTGTGAAGAACCGCTTTTGAAAAACGGCGCACCCGGTTCATGGAACGCAAGTGAATCTGGTCATCCGTATATTTACCGTGCAAATAATGCACGTGCAGATAATAATGCACGTGCAGAAGATGGCATATTGTGGCTGTATTATCAAGGTTCACCCGATATGGGGAAGACATGGTATCTGTCACGCTGTTCGGTTGTCATCAAGGACGCCAAGCCACAGCTCGTGGAGCCGCAGCGATAACCGATAATATGTGTTTCATTGATACTCATTTCGCACGGTAAAACTTGATAGACAAGAACCATGAAATAATGAAAAGAAGCGGAATTCCACATAAAACCAGTGGGAGAATGGATGGCAGTGCCGTTTGAGCGACTTCTTTGAAGTTGTTTTGCAAAAGGGAAAATCCCAAAGCAAATAATGGTCCGCATATAATATAATAGGCGATGCGTCCCCTTTCAATGCCGAACTTGATACAAAACGGAAAGTACAGTGTAGGCATGAGCAGGGAACATAAGTGCATAGCACTTATGGCAAAAATACAATCAGAAAAAATGCCGTTATGATATACAGTTTCGGAGAAAAACATTGCAATTGTCATGATCATGAACAGGGACAGCTGTAAAATCAATTCAAAAAGATATTTTTCTGAAACGATTAACGCTTTGCTGCAAGGCAGAGTGCCGCTGTATTCGTTCCACCGCGTTTGTTCATCATTGTTTAAAAGGGATATGGGTATCAAGCCTATGGTCATAATGGAAAAGAAAAGATATGTTGCGTTTGAGGAATCCCATAAAAATGCAGCTATAAATATGAGTTCCATTAGTAAATATAATTTAAAATTTTTAATTAGTACATAAAAATCTTTTAAAAACAAGCATTTCATATATCATTGTACCTTTTTGTATATGAGATACAGCATATACAAAGCATCCTTTCAATTATTTTATTTTGAATATACAAGCAGTGTAAAATTGGCAGTATCAACATCTTGTCTGATTTGCCATGATTACAAACAGTTCCTCAATAGATACCGGTTTCATGGAAAAACTGTTTGGAATTGCGTCCCGTTTTACAATAGCCTCCGTACCGTAGGGTGTGATATTCTGATACAAGACAGCTGTTGGATTGAGTTCTGACAGCTGCTTTTCTGTACAGTGCACAGCAGCATATGCATTGCGCAGGATATCCTTTTCTTCAAAGAGCAGAAGCTTTCCGTGATGCAGAAACGCGATATAGTCGCACAGTTTTTCAAGATCACTGACAATGTGCGAGGATATCAGAATGGAATGATCTTCTTCACGTGTAAATTCATAAAAAATGTTCAATACTTCATCCCGTACCACAGGATCTAATCCACTGGTTGCTTCATCGAGAATCAAAAGCTTGGGGTTATGTGACAGTGCAATGGCAATGCCGAGCTTCATTTTCATACCGCGTGAATAATTTTTGAATTCTTTTGTTTCCGGAATCTGGAACTTTTTCAAATACATACGGAAATCCGAATCACACCATTGACGAAAGATGCCTGCCATGACATGTCCCACCATTCGTGCGTTCAGGCAGCCGGGAATTCCTACTTCATCCAACACCACACCGACGTCCTCTTTGGCTAAGCAGATGTCCTTTGATGTTTCTTTCCCAAGCAATTTGATTGTACCGCTGTCTTTTTGCAATAGATCAAGAATGAGCTTGATTGTGGTGGATTTTCCGGCGCCATTTTCACCAATCAGTCCAAGAATACAGCCGCTTGGCAGGGTGAAACTGATATGATCCAATGTAAAATCTGTGTATTCTTTTGAAACGTTGTGTAGTTCAATTGCATTCATTTGTTTTCCTCCAATGCAAATTGCAGCATTTCTGCAAGCTCATGATGACTTAACCCACACAGCTTTGCAAGCTGCACAATCTGATCAATGTGCTCCTCAATTTTTCTCAGGTTTTCCTCACGGAGCAGTTCTGTGTTTTTGGGCGCAACATAACAGCCTTTTGCTTGAATCGTGTAAATAAATCCGTCTTTCTCCAATTCCTCATAGGCACGTTTCGTTGTGATAAAACTGATTTTTAAATCTTTTGCCAGTGTACGGATAGACGGCAGTGCGTCATTTTCGTGAAGCTCGCCTACGATGATTTGATTTTTGATTTGTGTATAAATTTGTTCATAAATTGGCGCAGTACTCTGATTGTCAAGATATAGATGCAATATAACACCTCCAAACTGTATATATTAATTATACACAGTAATATCAGTATTGTCAAGGGAATTCATAAAAAATTAAAGAAAAAGGGGCTGTTGCAAGTTGAAAACTTGCAACAACCCGGAAGACTGTAGTTTAACCCACAAAAACTTTTTTAACAAATACATAGTTTAAAGTTTTTTGAAAAGGGTTTTGGGAAAAACTTTTTTCTAAAAAAGTTTTCCCCATAAAACCATTGAACTCACGCTGATTTATGTCAGCAAAAGAATGACAGGCGTCAGTGGGGCGCAGGGAATATCCAATGTCAATGTTCCGTCTGTTTCGCCGAATGGAACCGTTCGATAACTGCCATCCGGCATCAATGCTTCGATTGTATGTACCGGTCTGTCAGAGACAAGTGTCAGGTTGTCGATGGGGTCCATACCGAGATTGAATACCGCACAGAAGCGTCTGCCGTCCTCTACATCGGCGGCGCGGAAATAAAGCTCCGCATCGTCAGGACAATACAGGGGAAGCTCTCCTGCCATCTGCATCATGGTAATCAGCTGCTGCTTGCGGCTATAGTTTAAAAAGCTGAACGCATCCGTCAGATTGTAGTTGGTTGCAGGTGTACCGCAGAAGACAAATGCAGTTCCGCCGCGCGGGTTATGATAAATGGTAGAACCCGGGAACAAACGCTCATAATGGACACGGTCAACCGAATGGTAAACGGTGGAATGTTCGATGACACGGTCATTTTGCAAAATCAGTGCTTTGCAGCCAACCTGTACGCTGCATTCATTGTTCCGGAATGGCAGTATTTCAAGACTGGGCTGCTTTCCGTTCCATTCTTTGACGTCGACACCGATATCATCGCCAAATCCGCGGGCAATCAATCGTTCCGCCGTGTTGGATGCAAGGAAGACGGGACCGGATAATACCGTTTTCAGCTGTTCATCGTCAAAGACCATATCTCCGTTTCCTTCCAGACAAACGATGCCATGCGGTTTTGCCGAGAAAAAGAAGGGAAGTCCCATGCGTTCCAGCACGCAGGACGACCAGCCATTAAGACCGGTCTGCGCTTTGCGCAGGTCAAAGCAGGGGGTATCTGTAACAGGAATGCAGCAGCCGCGGTGGGAGAGATGCGGTACAATGGATGCAAGCTCCTCATAGAAACCGCGGTATTTACCGAGCACACGGCGATATGCGGCGCCGCTTTCCGGCTCATATGCATTCAGACGTGTAATCCAGTGTTTTGCGCCGCGTGCGCCTTCTAAAATCGTTCCGGTGAAATGGGTATGCAGGGACATCGCAGAGGTGCTGTAGCGGTTCTGCGGACAGGTATCGGTTTCTGCTAAGATGACGTCGACTTTGTCTTTCAGCTTGGCAATGGATTGTGCCGCACGGTAGAAAACATCGCTGAAATGATGGTTGGAAGGGGTGGTATAGTGTCCGTTGTTGAGACGCACCACGCGTGGATTTCCTTCTCCTGCCAGAATCTCTGCAATTTCAGCGGCACATTCCACATCGTTTCCGACGCAGCAGAAGGAAGCCGGGAGCGCAGGATTCACCTCATCCATGCCTTCCCGCATCAGACGTGCACAGCCAATCAGCGCATCTTCCTGTGTTTCGATAAAGATTTGATTCGCGCGGTCGCCCACGGCATCGTTTTGATGAAGCATGGACCAGATTTCCTCGCGTGTAAAGGTACCGTTTCCCCAAAGCGTATTGAATCTTTTGACATGCAGAGGGCAGCCGCAGCCAAAGGAACGCACCGACATCAACCGGAAGTCGTCGTCCAGCATGACGGTATCCGGCTTATGCTCGGCGATTACTTTGAAAATATGTTTTGCATACGCGCGGAATCCTTCATCCAAAGGACAGACAATGCGCGGGGTTTCTCCGTTATTGATACCGGTGTACTGCTGATAGGGGAACATTTCGGAAAGGACCCATCCATGTCCGATGGTTGCCTGTACCAGGATGCCGCTTCCCAGTCCCATTTCTGCAAGACGGTCACGAAACCGGTCGTATTTTTCGCACAGAACGCCGACCTTATCGACTGGAGGATTGCCTTCCGGTACCAAGGTCATTTTAAACAGCGCACATGTCGCGGTACCGTTTTCATATTGTCTGCGGATATCCTCACAAATTTCCTCGAGATGATCGGTATCCAGCGGCATAATCGTATAATTTTGTAATTTCATTGGTTATATTCCTTTCGGGGCGATACGATTTTATGTTCATTATAACAGAAAACGCAGGAGATGTCAAGTATTGCGAAGAATAAAAAGAAAAAGAAGTGCCGCTTGTTTTGACACTCCTTTTATCAATGTGTATCTGTGTTATACGTTGAAGCGGAACAAAACGATATCGCCGTCCTTCATGACGTACTCTTTTCCTTCCAAGCGCACCATGCCTTTTTCCTTTGCAGCTGTCATGGAAAAATCAACCTTTGCAAGATCATCGAAGTTGATTACTTCAGCACGGATAAAACCGCGTTCAAAGTCGGTATGAATTTTACCGGCTGCCTGCGGTGCGCGGGTGCCGTTGACAATGGTCCATGCACGGCATTCGTCCGATCCGGCCGTTAAAAAGCTGATCAGACCGAGCAGGGAATAGCTTTCTTTGATCAGTCTGTCAAGACCGCTTTCCGCGATGCCGAGATCTTCAAGAAATGCCGCTTTGTCTTCTGCGGGAAGCTGTGCGATTTCCGCTTCAATCGAAGCACAGATTGGCAGAATGCCGGAATGCTCCTCCTCTGCGTATGCCTTCAGCTTCTGGTAGTATTCATTGTCGGAAAGATCGGAACCGACGGCATCCTCTGCAATGTTGGCTGCATAAATGACTGATTTCATCGTTAAAAGCGGAACATCGGCGAGATATGCGCGTTCGTCGTCGGTCAGCTCCAGCGTCCGTGCGGTCTTGCCGTCTGCCAGCGTTGCATGTATCCGGTTGAGCACCTCAAGCTCTGCTGCAAGTGTTTTATCGCCTTTCATGGCTTTTGTGACACGGTCAATACGGCGGTCAAGCAGTTCAAGGTCGGAGAGAATCAGCTCCATATTGATGATTTCCACGTCGGAAATCGGATCAATTCTGCCTTCTACATGAATGATATTAGAATCTTCAAAGCAGCGGACGACATGAATGACGGCGTCTACCTCGCGAATATGCGAAAGGAACTTATTGCCCAGTCCTTCTCCCTGTGCAGCGCCTTTGACCAGTCCTGCGATATCGACGAATTCAATGACAGCAGGTGTTTTTTTATTCGGATGATGTATTTCTGCCAGTTTATCGAGCCGCGCATCCGGAACAGCGACAATTCCGACATTGGGTTCGATGGTGCAGAAGGGATAATTCGCACATTCTGCGCCTGCATTGGTAATTGCATTAAACAAAGTAGACTTGCCGACATTCGGCAGTCCGACGAGACCGAGTTTCATTGGAAAAATCCTTTCAAAGAATAACGTTTGTCATACTATGTAACTAAAAGCAAGATGTCTTTCCCCTCCCGCCTATAGGCGAGAGGAGTCACTTACTTTTTCCGGTGGCGGTACAATCTGCCATCGGAACGTTGAATGACGGGGCGATGTCGCCCCTTATTGGAAAATATTATATCATATTTCCAATAAAAAAGCAAGGTGTTTTTACTGATTTTGCTGTTTTCTCTGGAATTTTCCCTTATATGTTCATGTCAATACGGCTGATTTTATCGAAAAGGATATCTTCATCGGTCGGCGCATCGGCAGTTGCTTCAATTTGCTGCCTTATGGACAGCATTTTTTCATCCGTCTGACTAATGATGTCAGAACAATTCCGCAGTTCCTCTGTGATCTTTTCCTGATTTGGAATATCCTGTTTATATTTCAGCTGATGTTCAAGGCTTGCCCAGAAATCCATGGCAATGGTACGAATCTGTACTTCCACCTTCATATTCTTTTTATGATCGGCAAAGAAAACCGGAACTTCCACAATCAGGTGCAGGGAACGGTAGCCATTGCTTTTCGGATTGGCAATATAGTCCTTTTTGGTAATCAGCGTGATGTCGTCCTGTTTTAAGAGGGATTCCGCGATTAAATAAATATCATCGATGTAAGAACAGATGATGCGGACACCAGCGACGTCATGAATGTATTCTTCGATATTTTCTCTTGACAGTGTGAGATTATGCCGTGCCAGCTTTTCAGAAATGCTTTTGGTCGATTTTAACCGTGTAGAAATTGCAGAAATGGGGTTTCTGTAATACCGAACCTTGAATTCGGTATTGAGTATTTCAAATTTTGTTTCAATTTCCCGGATCGCACAGGAATACATCATCATCAAATCTTTATAATCCACGATGGTTTCCATAAAATGTTTTGTTTGGAGGATGACGGCTTCCCTTGCAGCAATCGGCATGGTCGTCAGACCGACTTCTACGGCGTTGTAAAGACGGTCGGAGAGGGTGCGGTTGTTATCATCAATAATGTTTGTATGTTCCATTTTTTCTTTCAGTTTATGTGGTGTTTTTTTGTATGTGATATGGTATTTACTGCTGTAAAGGTGTAAAGGATATCTTATCTAAATTATAACATAAAAATATGGGGGATTGAATAAGAATTTGTAGCGTTTTTGTTAAAGCTTATCAGAATAATCGTATCTATTTTGTATACAAAGGGGCTGCTGCAAGTTAAAAAATTGCAACAGCCCGTTCATAAAAATATGATATTGTAAAACTGCAAAACCACTCAATTGAATGATAACTCTTTCTCCATGTAACCGCAGGTAAAGGGAAAGAAATCGAATTTTTTTGTTGTGGTATGAATAAACCCAAAGCGTTCATACCACTTGCGCAGCACGTTGTTTTCTTCTACAATGCCGATATGCATGACGTTACAATGCAGTTCTTTTGCGGTATTGCAGGCGTGGAAGAGCAGCGTCTGTCCGATTTTTTTGTGACGGAATTCCGGGAGTACACATAAATTGTTCAATTCACAGGCATTGTTGTCCCCGATAAGCAAAGAATAGTAGCCGACAAGCTGATCATTGTCATAATATCCGTACATCGGTCGGTGCTCTTTATTTAAATGCCAGGTTAACCGTTCCTCTGTTGTAGAGAATGCCGTAAATCTCGGCGCATTTTCTTCTGTGAATCCAAAGGCATCTGCAACCGTGGAAAAGCTTTTGCGAATGACAGCGACACATGCGGGAATTTCACAGGGTGAGATGTGTTTGATCATAATAAAACATCCTCTTTTTATTTCATGTCAAATGGATGAATGGGGGGCAGACCGCACCGCCGTAAAGAAAAATCGTCTGAATTTAAAGATAATTTCACCGTTTTCCTGTTTTTTATAAGCATGCGAAGCTTTTTCTGCGATTTCGCTTAAGAACAGCTGTTGATCTGCTTCATTTAGCGCATGCAGATAGGGTCTGAGTCTGGAGCCTTTGATCCAATCGATCATGGAATCAATCGAAGGCATATTGTGATAATACACAGTTTCCCACACATCAAATTGGGAGGTCAAGGATGATAGAATATCAAAATAATCCTCGCATGTCAGCGTCTTCATTTCTTCTATTGGCACAGAAGCAAACTTCCATTTTTCTTCACATACCACATCATTGACAATTTGAAACAACATTTCCTTTTCATTCATTGGGATTTGAACTGCCAAAACACCGTTTTCATTTAATTTCTCAAACAAAGCGGGCAGTAACGTTTTGTGATCGGGTACCCATTGCAGACATGCGTTTGAAAAAATGATATCGAATTTTCCGAGATTTTGACTGTGATCTGTGATATCCGAAATTTGGAACGTGATGTCCGGATAGGTCTCCTTTGCCTTTGCAATCATATTTTCAGAATTGTCGATCCCAAGGACTTCTGCATCCGGGAAAAAATCCTTTAACACTTTGGTACTGTTGCCCGGACCGCAGCCAATATCCAGAATGCTGTGAGGATGCTGGATGCAAATCCGTTTCACTAAATCGATAGACGGTTGGGTTCTTTGGTTTTTAAATTTTAAATACAGTTCTGAATTCCATTCTGCCATAAATATGAAACTCCTTTCTTTCTGGAATATAAGTGTTCCTTTGATATTTGTGCTTGTCTGTAGGCAATTATGCTACAAAATTACAGTACAAGAGATGATTGCAAAATATTCAACCGACACAACCTGCTGTTGAAAAAACTTAATTATGGGATGCTTGCTTTTGTTTTCTGGATATGATATAATAAAAACATGGAAGGCGCCTCCAACAGTTTGAAAAGAAAATTTTCAAGAGAACCATTTTGATGGTTTCTCTTACCGTGAGTTTGCGACTTATGTCACAACTTTATAAAAGTTACGGTCATAAAAACGAAAGGATGATCAATCATGAATCTTGGTTGCAGAATTCGTGAACTGCGTAAAGAACGAAATCTTACGCAGGAACGTTTGGCTGCCGCGCTGAACATTTCAGCGCAGGCAATATCAAAATGGGAAATGGGAATTTCTTACCCGGATATGTCAATGATTCCTGTGCTGGCAGGATTTTTTGGGGTTTCTCTGGATGCGCTTTTTGACTTTAATATTGAAAACGTTGAAAAAGAAATTGATAAAATCCGGTTGGAATTTAACCAGTATTTTTGGGATAACTTCGAGAAAGCGGAGCAAATTTTACTTGACGGTTTAAAATTATATCCTTCTTCTATACAGCTAAAAACAGATCTGCTTGAGTTGTATGCCTATCATGTGGATCGCGGTGATGAAATCATAAATAAAGCGTTTGCGCTTGGAAGTCAGATTATCTATGTTTCTCAGGATATCTTTTGCACCTGCCGTACAAAGGCAAATCTTATTCATATATACGAATATTTGGAAAAGGAACGCAATCAAGACCATTATGAGGATATAAAAGAAATCATCGATTCACTTCCATATATATATCCATATATGCTACAGGATAAAATGCGTCTTTCTGCTTCCTACATCAAAGGAGAAGAGGGAATGCGGGAAGCGCTAAATCTCAAAAATATCGAATGGCAGGAGTTTTTTATCGCTTGTGACACCGTTGCACATCGTTATTTTACGCTTGGAGATTATGAAAATGCATTAGCTTCTTTTCAGGAAAGTGTGGATATTATCGAGCGATTTATGTATCCTGACAAACAAGGCTATGATGCCTATCCCATTGGCGGTACGCACGCCAATCATGCGATTGCCGTTTTGGATATTGCTGCCTGCCTTTTTCGGCTTGGAAGAATAGAAACTCTTGATGCGTTGATTGCCAAAGCAAAACATATTTATTTTGATGCGTATGAATCAATCCAGCTTTGGGATTATAACAAGCAAATACGCGAAATGGAAGAATATTTTACAAAAGAGTATCATCAGAAAGGTCTTGATGAATACAAGCCGCTTGATCTGTCTGAGGTAGAAAAACGCTTCTTTGAAAAACGTATGGCTTCGGATCAGAGAGAGCAATAAGCCGGATCAAAGAATCGATAAGATAACACCGTATCAAGTACACATCTGGATGAGAGCAACCGCTTGCATCCGGATGTGATTTGTTTTAGATGATAAAAAATTTTCCAACCCGTGATAAACAAAAAATCCGTCATTTCAACTGATACCATTTCGGTATTACACAGTGCATATCATCATACCATTCCAACACCTGCGCCGCTTGCTTTTGCATGGTTTGGATTTCACTTTCACCGAATGGAATTGCCCAGGGAAGCGAACCGAGTGTGTTGGAACAAATATATAAAGCCAGCAGTTTCCAGAATTCTATCGGAATTTCGTTATGAAAATAGCCGTCTACCATACCGCAGGCAAATGCAGGCGCCGTCTGCACACACCAGACAATGCGGTTAAATTCCTCCCATGGATCACCAAAATCGTACTTGTCAAAGTCGATGATGGTCAATATCCCCATTCGATCAATCATCATATTGCCTGTGTGATAATCGCCATGCTGAAAGCACTGCGGTCTGCCATGCAGCAAGCAGCGATTTTCCTCAATATAACGCAGAAACGAATCACCGCCATGATGATACTTTAACGCACAGTTTTGGTACATAACGATTTTCCGGTCAATTTTGGCATTGAATCGGCGTTCCCAATCCGGGACATCTGACGGCGCTGGAATTGTATGTATTTTTGCTAAAATTCGTCCGGCATCGATACCGTATTGATACTGCTTTTCTGTATCCATGGAAACAAGTACATCTTCTGCATCCTCGCCGTCAATCCAACTTTGGATAGTATAAGCGCCCTCTTTGCAGGTACCAAATTCTATCGGCAGACACATGGGAATATGTAGCTTTGCTATTTCCTGCATTATTTCAAATTCATGTGTTTTCCGTTCCATGCACGCAATGGACGAAATGCGCAGAAGATACCTATGACCGTCTGCGGTTGCCGCTGCATATTTTAAATCTCCAGACCAGCCTTTATCAATGACAGTTTTTTGTACAATATCATCGTAAATCATAGTGATACACCTCATACATCGCCATATACTTTAAGATTTCGCACGCATCACATTTGTTCAAGCAATTGTTTAAATAATATAAAAAAGAATCGACAAGATTCCATAGAAAATCGTCGATTCTTTGGCAGGGGCAGGAGGACTCGAACCCGCGACCCACGGTTTTGGAGACCGGTACTCTACCAACTGAGCTATACCCCTATATAGACCTGTTTTTATAACAGGTCTGGCGCGCCCTAGAGGATTCGAACCTCCGACCTACCGGTTCGTAGCCGGGCACTCTATCCGCTGAGCTAAGGGCGCATATCGCAGCGAGAATTCATCTCTCGCTTCAACGATATATATTATACCGCATTTACCTTGATTTGTCAATAGCTTTTTTGAAATTTTTTCAAGAAAATGCAGTATCATAAAGATTTACTTGTCTTTATGCGTATTATTCACCTTTTGCTTTCTGTATATCAGTTTCCAGAGATTTCAAGGTTTTTGAAGCACGGGAGACATAATCCCGCATATTCTTTTTAAACATGGCGGCAAACAAACCGTCTTTGACCTTATCATTGAACATAGTATCGCCAAGGTCATAAAACACATTTTCGGTGATGATATCCAGCATCTGCGCCGATACACTGTCACGGCTGTATTTTTGCTTTAATGTAGTTTCATAATAGGCAGGCATGACGTCCCGATAAGAAAGGAAGTTCAATGTTTCCAGCACGGCGCCGATCATATCGGGATTTTCAATCGTTACCGGTACGGTCATGGTACGGGTTCCGGCTTCTGCCATTGTTCCATATTCCTTTTGGTCTGCATCAAATTTTGGAAACGGAATGATTCCGTAATCCGACTGCATATCCCGCAAAAGTCCGACACTGTACAGGGTATGGTCGGCAAACAATGCCTGATCCGTCTGGAAAAAGGTATCTGTCAGATAATAGTTGTTGGAACTTTCAGACTTTGTCCACCAGAATCCAGGCTCCCAGAACAGGTCTGCAACCTTTGAATAGATTTCTTCGATTTTTGGGTCTGAAATCAAACGGATTTCCACATTCTTTTTGTTGTCTACAGCAATGGTACGAACACGTGCCGCTGCCAGAAAATCAACAACGGTGGTATTGGAGCCGCCGACAAATCCGTAAATATCTTCCCGTCCCCATGTACCATCACCGCTGGCATCGGAGATTGCCGCACGTGCCATTTCCGCCATTTTATCAAGTGTCCATGTACCCTCGATGACCAGATCATAGGGGTTTTCCAAATCCAGACGGTTTTGCATATCTTTATTGAACAAAAGCACATGCATCATATCGTATAAACCGAGATTGACGCAGCCATAGGACAAATAGGTTTTATCTGAAAGATTGATGGTATTGTTGACCTCTCCAAACCACCATGGCTGTGTAAGATCAACATAGGGCAGGGAAGCGATATCATAAAAGCAGCCTTCCTGTGTGATGGAAAAGGCATTTCGTTCTAGAAGCATTGCGAGATCGTAGGCGTTGTCTCCGGCAGAAACAGAATTGCGGAAAAGCGAGAGGGAATCTGCGACGGTGGCGGCGACATGGTCATTCAAAAATGTCAGATTGAATTTTTCTTCAATTGCTTTGGTTCTGCTGTACATGGTATCGTCAAGAATTTCGCCGACCTGTTCGTTATATGCGGTAACGGTGTGCTGTGTGGTTGAGTCACTTGTCAAAATGATGAACTCTGTACCGCCAAAATCGATTGCAGGTACGGGATCGGCAATCCCAGTATCCACAGTTTCCGCTGTGGCGGCAGTATTGCTTGTATCTGTCTCCTTGTTTGTATCGTTTGCTGTTGCTTTGCCGCAGGATGCAAGCAGGGATATCTGTATGCACAGTAGGGGAATAAGTATCTTGTATTTTTTGTAATTCATACCGAATAATTCCTCTCGTTTTTAGAATAAATTCATTATAACATACGATTTGAATTTTGTCAATCCTTTATAAAGAACGAATCATGGAAATTGTATTTCCTTTTCCTCCAAAAACAACAATGAGGAAAACTTTTGAAAAAGTTCCCCTCAAAATTGTTTATCGAGATTTATATATCGATTGTGTTGTTGTACTTCAACGGAAGCCGATCCTCATATAAAAAGGAGGTATCAGACAGTGTCAGACAGCGCGGCATGGAATACCCGTCCGGATTGTTTGCAAAATGAAAGATGGAAATGCTTGCGTGTGTGAAGTCAAACGATGCAAACGTATACTGCGGCGGAATCTGCAAAAGGACGGAAAGCCATGCCATACCAAATCCCTGATGACAGAAGACTGCAACACGGTCATCATTCGGACGTTCTATACGGTATTTTGCACCTTCACGGACATACCCTTGGCGGGAAAGAAAATCATCGGAAGCATTTTGAATGCGCGCGTATCCTTCCTTGCCGTTGATCATTCGGAAGCAGTCCAGCTCATACCAGTTATCGTTGGTATACTGCATGGACTCTTCCGTTTTGACGGTCGTATTCTGTTGATGGAATGCCCACATGGACTGTCCGTTTTCCATTTTTCCGGCAAAATCCTGCCATGCAAGCGCTTCTGAACACCATTCTTCAATTTCAATCGGAAGGTTTAGAATTTCACTGGTCGGCTTTGCTGTTGCAATTGCGCGCCCCAGTGGGGATGCGTAAATGCGGTCCAGTCCGTGTACCGCAAGTCTGCGTGCCAGTGCTTCTGCCTGACGCTGCCCAAGCGGAGTCAAACTGTCATGTACATAATCGGGGTCACCATGACGAATCAGATATAACAGCATCTGCGATACTGCTCCTTATCCCTGATACATACCGCGGTATACACCGGGTCTGGAATCTTCAATTACGATAGCGCCGCACACCTTTTTATAGAAATCGACGGGACCTGCAGAGCCGATGATGCCGTATCCGTAGCCTTCTTCTTTCATGGCGTTCAGGCACGCCAGCAAAAGCGCTTTGCCGATACCCTGACCGCGTTCCTTTTCATCGACACCGGTAGGGCCGAAGAAGCCTTTCACCGTTGCATCATAGCAGGCAAAGCCGAGCATTTCCGGCTTGATGCGGCCGTCTTCCTCAACCGTTTCACGAATTGCGATATAAATGCCTTTTGGAGAACGGAAAAAGGCGTTTTCTGCTTCACTTGCCCAGCCGTCGCTGAAATGCTTTTGAATCCAGGAGATGACACCCCAGTTTTCCGGTCCGATTGGACGGCGGATGACAATATTCTTTTTTGCAAGTGCATCAATGTCGGGCTGTGCCGATGGGATATTGTACAGTTTTACCAATAAATCTGCCATAAGAGTGATAATTCCTTTCTTTGGGAAAAATTTTTTCAAATTATTATATCACAGAATGAACTGTTTGTCAATTCTGTTTTATGCACGGGAAAACGTGAGCTTGTAAGCGGCATCGGTGATATTGTCCGGCGTTTTCAGTGTGATGCGGTACAACGTTTCCCGCTGCCATTCGCGTGCAATTTTTCCGCCTTTTAGGTCAATCGGTTCCACACTTGCATGGAGTGCGGGATCGAATTCAGCCTTGTGTCCGGATGGAAAACGAATGGTATTTCCATCGATGACAGGTTCATCTACAGTCAGGTAATGGAATGCGGCAGAGCTGGGAGTGTTTAGCTTCAGCATATCGGTAATGGTGGCGATACCATCCAAAAGCTGTGCACTGCGCCTGTAAGAACAAATATTTGCTTCTTTGGGGTAGGCATCTTTTAATTCCAGCACCAGAACGCCGGTATTCTCATCATAGGAGAGGGTTTGTGCATGATATTGACCTCCCGGCTGCTGTTCGATGCCGTTGATTTCCGGTATGTTGTGATATCGTCCGCGCATGGCCCAGAGCGTATAGCGCTTTTCGCTGAAGGTATCCTTACAATATTGTTCTACACCGGCATCCATGATGATAGGTGTACCGTTGTCAAATAAAATAAATTGACCTACATCATTATGGTTGTGGCTTTCACTGTTGTGTCCGCCTTTGAGCGCCAGAAACATTCCGTTTTCTTCCTGTGTGATAGCGACCTGCAAATCCGGGAAGAAGGTGTATGGTGCAGGAATAAAGGTCTGTTTTTCCGGAATCGGATCAGAAAGGTTTGCATAAAAACGATAAGAATGGGTGTCCGATATCGGGCACTGTTCCGGATTGCGTACAATGTGGGAAGCAAATGCGGACAAACGCGGGGAATGCACCTTTTGTCCCATACGTGCAATCATGCGGAAGTCGGGATGAAGCTTTGAGGAAGCGTCCGCAAAGTTGATATACTGATCCTTTTTTATGGAAACATGCATGATGTATTCACAGAACCGGCGAACCAGTGTGTCGTCAAATACGTTGATTGTACCGCCGGATATGTCGTACAGGATCTCCAAACAGTCAAACAGCGCGCCGCCCGCGGCATCCCAATATCCGGGGCCTTCATCACAGCCGCCGTCATCCGGTAGACACACGGCATAACGGTCGAGAATGGTCATACAGCGTTCGACACCAAAACGGCGTTTTTCATCGTCTTCCTCACAGAGTGCGATGACAGTCAGCACGTTGGAAATGATCCACGGTGTCCAGTTATTCAGTACATTGCCGCGCGTTCCCATCCACCAGTCATGGTCATAGGTATAAAACGGGTGCAGAATACGCTGCTTTAACTGGGTGAGAAGCCGGCGGCGGATGACTGGATTTTCTTTATCCAGTAAATCGCCGGTAAGATACCACAGCCATGCCAGCTGCCCGCCGGTACTTGCAGAAAACAGATCGATATGCTTCATATCGTCCCCGGGTTCTTCTGTGGAGAAGGTGTCGGGAAGGGAAACGACACTGCCTGTGACGGGCTTTCCGGACCAGTTGTGTGCCGGAAGAATCCAGGTCGATTCCTCCATAATATGCCACAAGCCGTCAATGATTCTGTCAGTAAAGCGTCCTTTTTCTTCTGCAAGCTCTGCCATGGCGAAGGTTGTCAGCATAGAACGCCGTTTAAAGTACAATCCCTCATAATTGGAACGGTTGCCGTTGCGGACAAACTGCATGTACACACTGGCATTTAATTGCGGATACGGCGTTTCAAATAATGCTTCTGCCTGCGATACAAATTGATTTTGATAGGGAAGCAGTATTTTGTGAATATCGAAATCAGTGCGGAGAAACGGATGAAAGGCGCTTTGAGATACAACCGACTTGGCGGTTATCCCACGTTTTGCAAAAAGAATTCCCATACTGATAATAGCCTCCATTACTTTATAAAAATATCCGATAGAACTATTATACCTTGCTGCTCAAAATTTTTCCATTGACATTATATACAAAATTTTGCAGCTGAATTTGGCAATAATGACGAAATATTGCTTTGCTCAAAAAAACAAAGATGAGATTTCCAGATTTGTCTTGATTTTCCTTGAAAAGTAGGATATAATAAATAGGAGAGGATTCCATCTCAAACGAAGCATTTCCCGATAGAAGGGAACGGAACAATTTCGCATGAATTTGCACATGCGATGAAAGAGGAAGCGTGACCATTATGATAAAAACACCTCTGCGCATCGGTATTGTCGGAACCAATTTTGTGCATGACTGGCTGGCGGAAGCTGCCGCGTCCATCGATTGTGTGACTGTAACCGCTGTGTATTCGAGAAACCAGGAAACCGGCGATGCCTTTGCCCAAAAACACCACATTCCCAATGTATTCTGCGATTTTGAAGCATTTTTGTCCTCAGATGTCATCGATGCGGTTTATATCGCAAGTCCGAATTTTGCCCATTGCGCACAGACCGTTGCTGCACTGAATCATAAAAAGCATGTACTGTGTGAAAAGGTGATTGCTGCAAACAGCAGAGAACTGTCCCAGATGATGGATGCTGCTAAGAAAAACGGCTGTGTGCTGATGGAAGCAATGCGGCCTGCCCACGATCCATGCTTTACACTGGTGAAGGAACAGCTTCCAAAGCTTGGCAAACTGCGTCGTGTCGTACTTGAGTTCTGTCAATATTCTTCCCGTTATGATAAGTTCAAAAACGGTGAGATTATGAACGCATTCAATCCGGATTATTCCAATGCGGCGGTTATGGACATTGGCTGTTATATTTTGCATGTGGCAGCGTTTCTGTTTGGCAGACCCAAACAGATTCTTTCCACATCGGTGATGCTGCACAACGGCTTTGAAGGTGCCGGACATGTTCTGTTGGATTATGGGGATATGAAGGCGGAGCTTTCCTATTCCAAAATTACAGATTCCGTTACGCCGAGTTTCTTTATGGGGGAAGACGGAACCTTGATGCTCGATAAAATAACGCTGCCCAGCGATTTGCGGATTGTATATCATAAAGGCAGTCCCAATTATAAAAACGCGGAAAGCCATGAAGAAAAAATCCCGTTTACACCGGTTGACAACAATATGATTTATGAGCTTGCAGATTTTGCAGCGCTTTGCCAAAATGGGACAGAGATGCATCCGTATTTAGAGGCGTCTGTCATTACACTGGAAATGATTGATGAAATCCGGCGGCAAAATGGCATCGTTTTTCCAAGTGACAGGGAAGCAGATATCGGTTTTTGACAATTTCATGCATGAATATTGAATCGTATAGAGAAAGGATATGACACCTGTGTGATACACAGATGTTTATAGTAAAACAGTATGAATCCCAATTTACCGCTTGTATTATGTTTTGGTCTGGATTCCAAACAGGCTTCTGCATTGCGGGTTCTGTGTGTCAAGTTTGGTATGCAGTATATATCTGTCAAGGAAGCGCAGTATGGAGAAACCATTGGCGTGCTCGCCGGTCTTGATGCGCCGCAGAATGTACCGTATACAGAGGACTGTGCTTTGGCAGAACCGATGCTGGTATTCTGCAATCTGACAACACAGCAGATTAGTTCGTTTTTAGGGGAAGCACGCCGCGCAAAATTTGCGCGTCCGTCTCTGATGGCAGCATTTACGGAAACCAACCGTGTATGGACGCCTGCGGCATTGCAAAAACAGCTGGCCGAAGAACGTGTGATGATGCAGACGCGCATGAAGTCCATCCATGAAGGACATGAGCATACCCATACGCATAAGCATACAGAGGAGCAAAAGCCCGAAAAATAGATTTTTAGCATTTCTATTTAGAAAGGAGATAACATTTTACCAGTTCAGCGTTAGCTTTTACTGAACATTTCAGCGAACGCTGAACGTATAAAAGTTATCATCATAATTATGACAAACACAACACATAAACCGCATATCATCGGGATTTCCGGACCGTCCGGCTCCGGGAAGTCCACACTGAGCAAATATCTTGCAGAAAATTTACCTGGCGCCGTTGTCATCTGTTCTGACCGTTATTTCAAAAAGGAGCTGCCAAAAATGATCTCACCCTTGGATGGGGAAGAATATCCGGACTGGAACCATCCGACATCTGTGGATTTTGATGCGATGGCGGCGGAAATTGAGGCATTGTGCGAAAATCCTGAGATACAATATCTGTTGGTCGATGGCGCTTATATTTACTGCAATGAAAAAATCCGCAAAATGCTGGATTACAAAATTTTTGTCACAGCGCAGCTGGAGACGCGCTTGTATCGCAGAATCTGCCGGAATATCAAGGAAAAAGGGCAGACGCCGGAGTTTATCGGCGGCTATTATCTTGCCTGCGTCCGATACAGAGAGGCTGAGTATTCGGTTCCGTCCAGACGATTTGCAGATTTAATCGTCGACAACGAGCACAATTTTATCCCATCGAAGGAACAAATTTTAGGGAAATTGAAAATAATCTGAAAATTAAGGCAAAAAGCTTTGCTTTTTCTGCCGAAATGTGATATACTATACATCATAGAACTTGATACATTCCTAAGAAAGGATTTTTACTCTATTATGGAAATTAAATTCAAAGCGACATATGTCAATGAGGATCTGAAGTACGCCGTTGGTGTGATTGGTGCACCGGGGGCAGAGGACTATGTCATTCGTGTACTGGATCCGACGCATATCATCATGACGGATCCGGAAACATGGACGCCGGGAACCGACCCGTCTGCAATGTTCGGTATCACGGAGGAAGAATATCTCTGGAAGGACACCGATCACGAAAAGCTGGATGATCTTGCACAGAAGCTGCGTACCGATATTCCCAAGGACAGACTGATTGCAGAAAAAGATGGCGTCCGCAAAAAAGACCGTGCAGAATCCATTGACTACGGAAAATATGTGCGTTACCGCAAAGAACGCAACGAACAGCGCAGGGACGCTGCCATTGCACATATGCTTAATGCTGAAGAACTTTACTGCATGTACTGCGGCGAAACCAACAAGCCGTTTGTTTTCCAGTACAGCTACATGCTGATGTATGAAGATAAGAACATCGCAATGGAGCAGGCAAATGAGTTCCGAAAGAGAAATGTTCCGCTGTTAGTCAGCACATTTACCAAGGAACAGTACAATAAAGAGGAAACAAAGTCGGTGTTCCATGAACTGATGATCCTCGGCTATCCGCTGATCCTGTTTTTTGATGCGGAAAAACATCAGACGATGATTCCGATTAAGGATATTATCAAGCATAAAGACTTTATCGGTCAGAAAAACAATCTGATCTACGGAAACCCGAAATTGGATTTTGCTATCACCAATTTGTTCCAGTTCCTGCGTACACCAAACAATATGGACAGAAGCGATCCTGAAAAGTTCAAGCAGGCAGTGACAAGACAAATTGCATTTTTGGAAAGCCGCGTCGTCGAAGCGATGTCTGATGCACGGTTCCTTGTTCCGACCAAGCAGCTGGAGGACGGTAAGGTGACGACACCGGTACTGCGTACCCAGCCGAAGAAGCAGGAAAATGCAGAAGGCACAGCGGACGGAGCAAAGGATGCGCCGAAGACAGAGGAAGCAGCAGTCAAGCAGTTCTTGCCGGTATTTACAAACGGTATGGAATTCTACTCTGAAAATAATCAGTTCAAGGCAGCGGTTCTTCCTTACGATGCAGTTGTTGAGATGGTGAAAAACGGCAAACTTGACGGTTTCTTATTGAATATGAAATCCCGCTGTGCAATGCCATGCGGTGAAGAACGCTTCAAGCAGGTGGAAGACTACCGTACTTGGAAGGCAGAACACACACCTGAGGAATCTCCGGTCGAAGAACCCACAGAAGAATCTGTGAGTGACAATGGTGAAGGTCCGGCTGATACACCGTTTGTTCCGATCATCAATAAAAAATAAAACGCGATATGACAGAGGGGTTGCTGTACTTTGGGTGCAGCAGCTCCTTTTATCAGAGAGGAGAGACTTGCTATGACTGTGAAAGACCGTTTTTTACACTATATTGCATTTCCAACCATGTCGGATGAATCCAGTACCAGCTGTCCGAGTACAGAGAAACAGTTTGCGCTGGCAAACTGTTTGACAGAGGAACTGCGTACCTTGGGACTTACAGCAGATTGTGATGAAAATGGATATGTATGGGCAGAAATTCCCGCAAATACGGAAAATCCGCTGCCAGTCATTGGATTGATTGCACATATGGATACGTCGGATGCCTGTGCGGATACGCCGATTCATGCAAGAGAGGTATTGTATGATGGGACAGAGATTGTGTTGAATGATGAAAAACACATTGTTTTATCAGAAAACACATACGCATCCCTTGGACGGTATCGCGGAAAGCATTTAATTGTCACAGACGGAACGACCTTGCTTGGTGCGGATGACAAAGCAGGCATTGCGGAAATCATTTCGGCAGCAGAGGTTCTTCTGCGTACAGACGCAGAACACGGTGTGATTAAGCTTGCATTTACACCGGATGAAGAAATCGGACGCGGTGCAGACCGGTTTGATGTCAAAAAATTTGGTGCGGATTTTGCGTATACCGTGGATGGCGGAACGCTTGGCGGCATTGAATATGAAAACTTCAACGCTGCCAGTGCGGACATTGAAATTTCCGGATGCTCAATTCACCCCGGTGACGCAAAAGGGAAGATGATCAATGCCGCGCTTTTGGCTTGTGAGATCAATGAACTTCTGCCAAAGGAGCAAATTCCGGCGATGACAGAAGGATATGAAGGATTTATTCATCTGACGGAACTGGAAGGAACCTGTGAGCATGCATGCATTCGCTATATCATTCGTGATCACGACCGGAAAAAGTTTGAAGCCAAAAAAGAAGCGGTGATGGCTGCTGTTAAGACTGTCAATGCAAAATGGTCATGTCAGGCAGCAAAAGCAGTGATACGGGATTCTTATTACAATATGCGGGAAGTTCTTGAAGATCAGATGGAGATTGTAGAACGTGCAAAGCGCAGCATGGGGGCATGTGGTGTTCAGCCTATGATCACTCCGATACGCGGTGGAACGGACGGCGCAAGACTTTCCTTTGAGGGACTGCCGTGTCCGAACTTATCGACCGGCGGCGAAAATTATCATTCCCGTTTTGAATATGCCTGTGTGGAGGATATGGAGACCATGCGGGATGTCCTGGTTTGCATTTGTACGCAGGGATAAAAATAGGGAGCTGTTGCAAATTGAAAATTTGCAACAGCCCGTTGTTTTTTATGAATTCTAATTTCCTGCCGCAATAACAAACAGTACAGCGGCGATTTGCAAAACCATAAACATCGGAACGAAAAAGCGGAAATACCAATGCCTTGTCTTGTGATGAAAAATATACATACCGCAGAATGCACCGATCCCGCCAAATAGTGCGGCAGAAAGGAGCAGCGTTTTTTCTGAGATACGCCATTTTCCTTTTTGTGCCTTGCTTTTATCAATACCGTATAAAGAAAAAGAGAGGATGGACATAAAAATCAGTATACAGAAAAAAGGTGTTTTATATGTATAAAGGAACTGTGCGGCAGTGATCATAGACTGCATGAGAAACCTCACAATATAATGAAAAGTAAAATGCTCTCCGCCTTTGTGGACGGCGGATATTGCTTACTTTATTTGAAAATAACAAAAAGCACTTCTTCTTTAGAAGTGCTTTCCTGTGGGGTGAGTAATGGGGGTCGAACCCACGACCTCCAGGGCCACAACCTGGCGCTCTAACCAACTGAGCTATACCCACCATATGGCGCACCCTGGGAGACTCGAACTCTCGACCTACTGCTTAGAAGGCAGTTGCTCTATCCAGCTGAGCTAAGGGTGCATATAAAAGAAAAAGTGGAGCGGGTGATGGGAATCGAACCCACGCGACCAGCTTGGAAGGCTGGGATTCTACCATTGAACTACACCCGCATTTGAGAGTTCGTTCGCAGTGCTTTCTCATCACTGCTCTTATATTATACCACAATTTTCTTTGCCTGTCAATAGTTTTTTCAAAGAAAATATTATTTTTTGAAAAAAATTTGATGATGGACAGAAAAATAAAACGGGTCTGCTGCATGCGACAGACCGTTTTAAGTGGGGAGAGGGAATTACAGCAATTGATACGGCGCATATTCCTCAATTTCGCCGGGATTGTTGGCAAGCAGTGACATCAGCGCACGGCGGAACATATCGGGATGCTGTTCCAGTTCAATTTCCATATTTTCCGCTTCTTTCTGGCTTTTTACAACGACGTTCAAAGAGAGCACATCTTCATTCTGTTCTGTATAATGCAAATGAAACAAGAACTTTCCGCCGGGAAGCGCTTCTGTATTATAGCGGTATCCGGAATTGGTTTTATGCAGATTTAAGAGCAGAACGGCGTTCTGCAATGCTTTTTCTTTTGTGGTATTCAAAATCTTTCCTGGTAAGCTTTGTGCAGCTTCATGACCGAGCGGCGTGACCGTGTATAGTTCCTTCCCGGTATGATTGTCCATGACAATATGACCTGTTTCAAGAAGGTCTGGAAACGCAAGGCAGAAGTCGAACGGACGGACGACGCCGTTCTGGATCACAATATCGTTGATTTCAATAAAATCAAGCGGACGTCCAATGCTGTCCATTAAAAAAAGAATGAAGATTTTGATATCACTTTGGTCGCGCAGCGGCGCTTGCAGCGTTTCATTCATATGGCACATCCTCCCAATCTGCGGCGTTCTATTTTGTATATGTATATTGTATCACATTCTTTGAAAAAGTGCAAGAGCATTCCGTAATTTTCATGGGAATCCTTTGCACAGTGGTAAAATCATGTGAGGCGAAATGAAAAAGAAAACGCAAATTTTAAATTTATTTCATAAACCTATTGAAAAGAAATCAAAAATCTGGTATAATATATAAGTTCATAAGAAATTTTACGGTTTTATACAAAACAGAACATTTATCATATTTTAGCCAATGATAAAGTTTGAAAGATAAATCTTTCAAACCGTGTTTTGTGACTTTCGTTGCTTGAAAAGCAACGATGTCCACCTGCGGGCGCGTCACAACTCCACAAGGAAAGGAAAACCTTCGCGCCGTTCAGCGAAGCTGAACATGCGGAGTTATGGTCATAAAAATGAAGGAGTCAGTATGTCAAAATATCAGAATGAGATAGAAAAACGGCGTACCTTTGCAATCATCTCGCACCCGGACGCCGGTAAAACTACATTAACTGAAAAATTTTTGTTATACGGCGGAGCGATTCAATCTGCCGGCGCGGTAAAAGGAAAGCAAAGTGACCGGCATGCGGTTTCCGACTGGATGGATATTGAACAGAAGCGCGGTATTTCCATTACGTCCTCTGTCATGCAGTTTGAATATGAAGGCTACTGCATCAATATTCTGGATACCCCCGGTCACCAGGACTTCTCGGAGGATACTTATCGAACGTTAATGGCGGCAGATTCTGCGGTTATGGTGATCGACGCTGCAAAGGGCATTGAACCGCAGACCAGAAAACTGTTTAAAGTCTGTGCGATGCGTCACATTCCGATTTTTACATTTATCAATAAAATGGACCGCGAAGCGAGAGATTCCTTTGATCTTTTGGATGAGCTGGAATCGGAATTCGGCATCGGTACCTATCCCATGAACTGGCCGATTGGATGCGGCGTCAACTTCAAAGGCGTATATGATCGGAACAAGAAAACCATTGTCACCTTTGACGACGCACACAAGGGCAGAGAACGTCTGCGCGGCATTGAATGTGACATCACAGATACAGCAAAGCTGGACGAGCTGATCGGCTCTTATCAGCGGGAAGAGCTGGTGGAGCAAGTAGAACTGCTTGACGGTGCATGCTTTGATTTTGATCTTGAAAAAGTACGCAATGGTACTCTTTCTCCTGTATTTTTTGGTTCTGCGCTGAATAACTTTGGCATTGAGTTGTTTTTGGAAAGCTTTTTGAAAATGACAACCTCTCCGCTGCCGAGACGGGCAGGGGATTTGACTGTGGATCCGTTTGAAGAAGGCTTTTCTGCATTCGTATTTAAGATTCAGGCGAATATGAACAAAGCACACCGCGACCGTATCGCATTTATGCGGATTGTGTCTGGAAAATTTGAAAAAGACTGCGAATACAAGCATGTACAGGGCGGAAAAAATATTCGCCTTTCTCAGCCGCAGCAGATGATGGCAGCCAACCGTGAAGCCATTACGGAGGCTTATGCCGGCGATATTATCGGTGTATTTGATCCGGGTATTTTTTCCATTGGGGATACCATCTGTGATAAAAAAATGAATATCCAGTTTGAAGGCATTCCAACCTTTGCGCCGGAACGGTTTGCAATCGTCGAACAGATTGATTCCATGAAGCGAAAGCAGTTTGCAGCCGGCATGCAGCAGATTGCACAGGAAGGCGCGATACAGATTTTCTTTGAGCCGAACGGCGGCTTGGAGCGCGTGATTGTCGGTGTTGTTGGCGAATTGCAGTTTGAAGTATTGGAATCCCGCATGGAAAGCGAATATAAAGTCAAATTCCGCCGCACAGCAACGGAGTACCAATATATTCGTCAGTATTTGAATAAAGATGTCCCGCCGACATCACTGAACCTTTATGATACAAAGTGGGTAAAGGATGTCAGAGGACGCGACTTTTTGATTTTCCGTTCCGAATGGTGTATCAAATGGGCATACGAAAAGAACGAGGGCATTGAACTTGCTGAATTTGGAACACAAAAAGACGAAGACGAATAACGTCTGAATATACAGTTTATTTATGGGGAAAACTTTTTTGGAAAAAAGATTTTCCCCATACCCCTTTCAAAAAACTTGAAACCGGACCAAAGTACTTACATGATCGTATGTTCATCTATTCGTTAAAAAGTTTTTGAGGGATGCCCGAGCGGCGGGGCGTTTTTTCAAAAACGCCCCAAGAGCGATTTTTTTGTTAAACTTACGTTAAATTAAAACGCTGCGCACCATAGGTCGTAAGATGGTGCGCAGCGTTTTGTATTTGTACAAGATCAGACGTTTTGTGGTTGTTTGCTGTCTTCGGGTGTGCCGCAGTGAATACACAGTTCATTTTCGCAGTGACCTGTTTCGCTGAATTCTACGATATTGCGGACGGTGGTTTCTGCAATGTTGGAAAGTGCTTCTTCTGTTAAAAATGCCTGATGTGAGGTTACAATGACGTTTGGCATGGAGATCAGGCGAGCCAGAACATCGTCGTTAAGAATATGACCGGAGTTATCTTCAAAGAACAGGTCGGATTCTTCTTCATACACATCAAGGCAGGCCGCACCAACGGTACGGGATTTGATTGCTGCCAGAAGCGCCTCTGCATCGACCAAAGCGCCGCGTGACGTATTGATGATAACCACACCACGTTTGCATTGACGAAGCGCGTGTTCGTCAATGATATGATAGGTCTCCTCTGTCAGCGGACAGTGCAGCGAAATGATATCACTGTTTTGAAACAGTTCCTGCAAGGAGACATAATGCACAGATGGATCACAAAGCAGCTGTTTCGCCGGGTATTTATCGTATGCCAGAATGTGCATACCGAACCCGCGGCAGATATCAATGAAAACACGTCCGATGCGTCCTGTGCCGATGACACCGATGGTTTTGCCATGCAGATCAAAGCCTGTCATTCCGGCAAGGCTGAAGTTGTAGTCACGGGTACGAATATATGCTTTGTGAATACGGCGGATTGAGGTTAAGAGCAGTGCCATTGTGTGTTCTGCAACGGCATAAGGGGAGTAAGCAGGTACACGAAGCACATGAATTTTTCCGTATGCATGATTCATATCCACGTTGTTAAAGCCGGCGCAGCGCAGGGCGAGGATGCGGATACCCATTTCATACATGCGGTCAATGACATGTGCGTTGACGGTATCATTGACAAAAGAACAAATGCCGTCAAAGCCTTCTGCCAGATTGACTGTATCTTCATTCAATTTCGTTTCAAAATACTTGAACGTGATCTTGTTTTCTTTCCCATATCGATCAAAAGAGGGGATATCATAGGGTTTTGCGTCAAAAAATGCAATATTCATATTCATATGGCGTTCACCTGTTCAGCGGCCGCTGAGCAAGTGAGAAAATTTCCTTTCTTTGCAGCGTTGGAAGGCAGTATCAATTACTGCGGCGTATCACGAAAAGAAGTTGCAGGACTGTCACATATTGTTGAATGACAGGGCGATGCCGCCCCTTATTGAAGTAAAGATAGTTTACCACAAAGTGGAGAATTTATGCATTGCCGTCATATAAAAATCAGATCGGAATACGCGGCAGCGCATTGATCAGTGCAAGAATTTCGTCTTTTGATTTCATACCGCTGACCGAATCCTCCGCCGACAGATTGCAGGCAGCTGCACCGGAAGCAAATTCCAAAATTTCTCTATCGGAAAGTCCGTGGTAGATACCATAGAGACATCCCGCACAGAATGCATCTCCTGCGCCGACACTGCCCTTAATATAACCGCTTGGAAGCTTGAGTGAGCCGACTGCCGTAAATTCTCCATTTTTATTTAAGATCATGCCAAGCTCCGGACAGTGCAGAATCACACGTTCTCCGACACCGTGCTCCATAACAAATTCCATCGCGGTACGGAGATTATTAAAGCAAAGATTTCCTGCATCGTCGCGCGGTGAGATTCCGGCGGCGCCGCAGCATTCGATTTCATTCATAATTGCATTGTCGGTATAACGCAGGGCAGGCAGTACATACTCTGAAAATCGTTCTGCGCTGTCACTGACCACATCAATCGAGGTGCGAATGCCTTTATCCTGTACTTCCTTTAAAAATCTTGCCATGACAGTGCCGTATTCTGCGTCCGGCTGATCAAACTGGTCTAACAGAAGGATATAAGCGATGTGCAGCATCCTGCATTGCAGTTGATTTAGTGGAATATCCGCAGGCGAAAATGCCGCATTCGCGCCGCGATAATGGAAGAAGGTACGTTCTCCTGTGCTGACGACGCTCATCACATCACTGTACGACGTTGCATACTCGCGCGAAACGGTCACGTATTTTGTTGAGATTCCGACTTTCTGCAATTCTTTTAGCACATATCTGCCGGAATCGTCGTCACCGAGAATTCCGATGCCTTCAATCGGAATTGAGGAATCGATTTTTGCCAGGTCGATACCGGTATTCGGAACGCAGCCGCCGACCGCACGAGACTGTGCGGTTATGGAAGCGAGCATTCCTTTTTTGGGGTATGCATCAATGCATTTGACATGATCGGTCAGCATATTGCCTGCAATGACGATACCGCTTCTGTCAGCAGAACCGGTGGGCGATGATGTTGTGATTTCTTCTTTTATCATAGGACTTATCTTCATGGAATCCTCCTCATTTCCCAGAAGGCAACTGCACTTGCAGCCGCGACATTCAGGGAATCTACTTGATGATACATCGGTATTTTGACAATATAATCGGTTTGTGATAAAATTTCGGAACTTAAACCTGTTCCTTCCGTGCCAAGAATAACAGCAAGCTTTTCCTCTTGTTTTAAACGCGGGTCGGCAATACTGACAGACGTATCGGAAAGTGCCATAGCGGCGGTCCGAAACCCGAGTGCATGCAGCCGGTTTATACCGGAGTTGTACCAGTCAGCGGTACTGCTTCCGATATACGTCCACGGAATTTGAAAGATGGTTCCCATACTGACGCGCGCTGCCCGGCGAATCAATGGGTCACAGCAGGATGGAGTAAAGAGAATCGCGTCCATGCCAAGTGCTGCGGCACTTCGTACAATGGCACCGACATTGGTGGCATCCACGATGTTTTCAAGCACGGCAATGCGGTTCGCATTTTGACAGATTTGCTCCGCAGTCGGCAAAACCGGACGTTTCATTGCCGCCAACACACCGCGTGACAGGGGAAATCCGGTCAGGCTGGCAAGCACATCGTCATCTGCGGTATAAATCGGAAGAGTAGGGTTTTGAGACAAACACCGTGCAATGATTTCTTTGGCAGAACCTTTTATATGCTTGCGTTCCATCAAAAGAGACGTGGGGACATAGCCTGCATCCAGCGCCAGCCGTATGACGGTTGTGCTTTCCGCAATGAAAATCCCTTTTTGGGGTTCGAGGCGGCTGCGCAGCTGATGTTCTGTCAGGCGTGCATACACATCCAGGTGGGGCGACTGTATGGTTTCGATTTCAATGATATTCGCCATGGTTTGGGCGTTGTTCCTTTCTTTGACAGAGATCCATTATAGAGCGGCACGAACGGTATAAGTCGCACCCCAGTTTTTCAGAATCTGTACATCCTCAAATCCGGCTGCATGCAAAATCTGAATTTCATGTGCAACAGTCAGGGGAGTATCATAATGATAAAACGCATTGTCGGTGATGTGCTGTTCTTCCTTTAATGCCTTCAGTGTCTCAAAATATTCGGTTTCTTTTTCTTCGGATTCTGCAAAATAATCCGTTAAAATAAAGTACCCGTTTGGCTTCAATGCAGAAGCAAGCTTTTGATAGAGCGGCAGTTTTTCTTCTTTTGTGAAGTGATGCAGCGATTCTACAGAAACCGCCGCATCATATACACGTTCTCCAAACGGAACATCAAAGTAGGAACCCTGTATCAGATGCAGTGTACGGTCTGGGAATTTTGCCGAAAGTGCATGCAGCATGGCGGCAGATAAATCAATACCTGTAATATCTGCTTCTCCGCATAGCGCAAAATAGTCTTCCAACTCCAAGCCGGTACCGCATCCAAGGTCCAGAATACGGACTTTGGTTTGATCGGATGTCGGCTTTATTGGCAGCATTTCTGCTGTGAAACGGTAAAATTTTCGTGCACCTTCAATGCTTTCCCGCATGTGATCGTCATAGGTGTCCAATCGGTTTTCAAAGAAAACGTCCATTTTTTCAAGCATCACAAATTTCCTCCAAACGGTTCTTTTATAATAGAATAGCATATTTTTGGGAAAAAGTCAATGCTTATAATCAAACACAACCAATCATGAAGAACAAAAAGGGGCTGCTGCAAGGATAAGACTTGCAGCAGCCCCGTAAAATAACGTAAGTTCGATAGAATTCTCGGAGAAAACTTTTCCCCCAAAAAAGATTTTCCCAAAAACCTTTTCAAAAAATTTATATGGATAAATCAAATCAAAGCTGTATGTTTTTGGCTTGCTTTATCCATATTTTATTGGTTTCTCTGTTTAAAAGTTTTTGCGGTGGAGTTTGAGGAGGTGCTTTTTTCAAAAAGCATCTCCTCATCGAACTCACGTTAAAACAGATGTGTATATGAAAATTGGTTTATGCTGGTTTATGACCTGGATGCATCAGAAGAATCGGTATCTGCCTTTGCATCGGTCAGCGCATTTGCTGCGGATTTGCCTGCAACCACACCTGTGATCAGAGTAGAGAGATCAATACCGGTTGCTTCCTTAACGCCTTCCATAATCTGGGAGGTGGTTTTCATAACGTCTCCTACCATTTTGGTGGAATTGCCGTCGCCATACATGACGATACGGTCGGTCTGCGCAAGCGGCAAAGCAGCGTTCTTGACAACCTCAGGCAGCGCATGCAGGTACATTTCGAGGACGGACGCTTCGCCCATCTTCTTTTGTGCTTCTGCCTTCTTTTCGATGGCTTCTGCTTCTGCAAGACCCTTTGCACGGATACCGGCTGCTTCCTGCTCCATGGAATAACGTCTTGCTTCTGCTTCCGCTTTCATGGCTTCCGCAGCCTTGATTTTTTCGTATGCTTCTGCTTCTGCATCGCGCTGACGGCGGATAAGTTCTGCTTCTGCGTCCTTTTCTGCCTTATATTTCATGGCGTCTGCCTGTTTGCGGACTTCTGCATCCAGCTGACGTTCCTTTAGGGCAATTTCCTTTTCAGCAAGCTCTGATTCCTTTTCACGGCGGGCAATGTCGGCGTTAACCTTGGTCACTTCAATGGTTTTACGCTGGTTTTCCTGCTGGATGGAATAGGCTGCGTCTGCTTCCGCACGCTTGGTATCGGCACGTGTACGCATTTCTGCCTGCTGTACGGAGAGAGCTGCGTTTTGTTCTGCAATCTTCTTTTCTGCTTCTACCTTGACAGCATTGGATTCCTGCTCTGCATTTGCGGTTGCAATGGCGATATCGCGCTGTGCATTGGCCTTTGCGATCTGTGCGTTTTTACGAATCTGCTCGACGTTGTCAATACCCATGTTTTCAATGGTGCCTGCTGCATCCTTGAAGTTCTGGATATTGAAGTTGACAACCTCAATACCGAGCTTTTCCATATCAGGGACCACATTTTCTGTGATCTTCTTCGCAACGCCCTGTCTGTCCTGTACCATTTCCTTTAAACCGACAGAACCGACGATTTCACGCATGTTGCCTTCCATGACCTGTGTCACAAGAGAGATCAGCTCCTGCCGGGACATACCAAGCAGTGTTTCTGCTGCACGCTTGAGCATGTTGGGGTCAGAAGAAATCTTAATGTTTGCAACACCGTCTACGGTAACGTTGATAAATTCGTTTGTGGGGACTGCTTCCGATGTCTTGACATCGACCTGCATGACCTTCAAGGAGAGTTTATCAACACGCTCAAAGAATGGTACACGCCAGCCTGCGCGTCCGATCAGGATTCGTTTTTTACCAAGACCGGAGATAATGTATGCGGTGTCCGGCGGTGCTTTGAGGTAACCGATGACGAACAGAAGGATCACAAGTACCACTGCCGCAATGATGATGAGGGGCGCTAAACCAATGGAGGATAAAAGTAGCTGTAGCATAAAATGCTCCTTTCTATGAGAGAGATTTGGGCAATTGTAAAACTCCGTTTTCCAATTGGTTCCATCGGACTGACGCAGTCCGATGGCTCCCTTTGGTCGCTTTGAATGTGTCTTTTTTGGCGGGAAACCCGCCAAAGCGACGCATTTATCGATATATTGCCCTGCGGGCAATATAAAATTGTAACTTTTACTATCGCCTTATGAGAGGGATTCGATTGGATATGATCCCAATGAGTCGCACCAGAAGAGACGTTCAAGTGACTGTTTTATGTCTTCTTCTTGATGTGATTATATTATATCATACAGTCACGTGATTGTCAATGCTTTTCTGAAAAATTTTTTGTTTTTTTGGAAATTTCAAAAAAATTCGGCAAAATACACGTTTCATCCGAAAAAAATATTGACGGCGGTCCAAAAATATGGTATACTGAAACCAGAAAAACATCAAGAGTGCACAGGGGTTGAAGGGTACATTCTTCGTTACAACTTTATAAAGAAAAGAAAGGAAAACCTTCACGCCGTTCAGGTTCTGCTGAACATGTGAAGTTATTGTTATTATGAAGCTTTTACACATTACCGCATCTGAAACAGAAATTCGTTTTCAAACAGATGGAAATGCAGAAACAGTCACAGTCTATGCCTATTCGCCAGCCGTTGCGAAATGCACAGAGGAAAAACCTGTCAAAGTGGAAATCGTACATTTCGATCACGGATATGGTGCGGTTCCACGGGATTGCGGGGGACGTGACGGTCTTTTTCTGCGCTGGGAAATGAAAGGGGAAGGGGGCGAAGAGGTACCCGGTAAAAAATATGTGGAAACGCTCGATTTTATACCGAAATACGATGATCCCTATCCGCAGACCGATTCTAAGAAAGGATTGCAGGTCTGTATGATAGAGGACGCCATTTCACTTGGCGTGCGTCATGCGGCACTGAACGTTTGTATCGGTGATCTGATGCGTCCTGCCGGGACAGAAAATACCATTATCTATCATCATGATGGACGGGATTACTATTTTGACCGGAATGCTGTCGCACGTCATGATGCCTCCATTAAGGAGCTTTCGGATGCCGGCATTATTATCACGCTGATTTTGCTGAATTCCAAGCACTGGGCATTGCAGACGCCAAAGGAACTGGAAGAAATTTTGTATCATCCCGGCTTTGTTCCGTATCAGGATTTAGAAGAAGTCCATCTTTCTGCATTTAATATGACGTCAGATGAAGGCTGCCGCTATTTTTGTGCTTTTGTTGCATTTTTAACAGAACGTTATACAAACCCTGAACAGCCGCATGGACGTGCTGTCGGTCTGATCATATCAAACGAAATCAACTCTCAATGGTATTGGGGGAATGCAGGGGAGATGACATGCGAAGATTACATGTATGAATACACGACTGCACTGCGTCTTGCGTGGCAGACTGCAACCTCTATCTATAAAAATGCGCGGATATACATTTCCCTTGATCATTTCTGGTGTGGTTCACAGGATGCAAATCAGCCGCTAAAATATTATGGCAGCCGCGACTGCCTGACCAATTTGAACCGTTATGCGCTGGCAGAAGGCAATTTCTATTGGAACATCGCACATCACCCGTATCCGGAGGATTTACGGTATCCTGATTTTTGGAACGATCAATCGTCTACTGACGATGAAGATACCATACGCATTACCTTTAAAAATTTAAAGCTGCTGGCACAGTTTTTATACAAAGAAGAATTTCAATATAACGGTATCCGCCGCAGAATCATCCTTTCCGAACAGGGTTTCAACTCTCACTGGACAGAAGAAAGTGAAGTTTTACAGGCATGTGCCTATGGCAGAGCATACCGCATCTGTATGGAAATTCCGGAAGTGGACAGCTTTATTCTGCATGCACACTGCGACAACCGTTACGAGTTCGGCTTGAACCTCGGTATCTGGCGCAGACATGAGGATTCCAGCGAAATGGACAGACCGAAGCCGATATACTACGTATTTCGCGCCATTGACAAAAAGGATGAATCCGGCAAGTTCCACTGGGAGCGATACTGAGGGATTCTGAGCATAGGTACGGCATAGGGAAAACTTTTTTTGAAAAAAAGCTTTTCCCCAAACCTCTTTCAAAAAAACTTTAAACCGGATAATTTAAAACATATGAAAAGTTTTTGGGGGATGCCCAAGCGGCTGGGAGCGCTCGTTATCGAATTCATGTTAAAATGATTGCTTAAAAAATTCGGAGGCTGCTGCACTTTAGTGCAGCAGCCCAACGTAGTCTTAGTCAAAAATGAGCAGTGTTTCAGGACATGGACCGCCAAGGTCGCGTTTGTGCAGTCCGTGCTTGATTGCTTCATACACAAATCCCATGGCAGGCGGTTCGTGCGGCATGGTCAGTTTTTGTTCGGGAACGCTGTCAAGGTGCGGCGGAATGACACAGCGGTGTGACGGTTGTCTTAAATAGTCGCCCATCGGTTTTGTGAAACGCTCCGTGATTTCCTTTACTGCCGGACGGCAGATTTCCGTAAATACATAGTCCGCCTGTGCATGGGTCAGACGCGGGACGAGCAGAGAAAGAACGCCGTCTTTTTGTGAGAGGAATCCTTCCTCACACAGTCCCGGAATGGCATCAAGATGCTTTTCCGGATAACCGACCGCTGTAGGATCAATTCCTTTTTCTATCAGATAATCGAGCTTTAAAAACGCTTCCTCATTTTCCATATACGTATGGCATTTTAAGGATTCAAATTTTCCGTAACCTGCTGGATTTAAAGATGTGTCGTAGTTCATCATCAATAGATTTTTTGCGCCGACATATTCCCTGATTTCATAGGTGCGTCTGCCGCCGATGCCCCATTCTTCCGGCGCCTGCAGTTCTTTGGGAACGGGATTTTGCATAGAGGCGTCCTGGTACACGGTTGCAAATGCAATCCACCTGCCGCCATTTGGACGGTTGGGGAATATCTGCGGTTTGCGGAACGGTTCTCCCGCATTCCATATAGCAGAACCCGCGATGTCGATCATCAGAAAGCGTTCCAGCCGTTCTGAATAAAAATCGGTCTTTTTCAGTTTTTCGATCACTGTCCGCATCGGAATGAAAAATGCGTCGATATTTTCTTCACAGAATTTCTGTTTATCACGGTTGCTGCGATAAAAATCCTCCGGCTTATATATGATAAAATCCGTATAGACGCGCCCGTCCCCGGTTTTACGCATCAATTCTTCTCGCAGCAGCTTTTGTACGACGGGTTCCACATAGGCAGCGGAAACGCCGATTGCACGCGACAACTCTGTGACGGATACCGGTTTTTCATATGCTAAAATTAAAAGATTCTGCGCAAGCACATCATTTTGTACGACGGCGGACGGTTCCATATTGTCACCGCAGCATCCGCTGTTGCAAATGTGCAGATATTTGGGCATATAGCTGTATTCTGAATAGGTTTGCATCGTTTCGATCCCTTTCTTTAACTGCTTCCTGCTGAAATCCAATCTGCTTTTGACCGTTCCCACCGGAATGCCGAGAGCACCAGCAATGGTTTGGATGCTTTCACCGCGGAAATAATATTTGACGATGATCACACGGTACTGCTCTGCAAGATAGGCAACCTGTCGGCGCACCTCTTCAGAGGTTTCTTCCTTTAATAAACGGTTGTCGATTGGCGTATCTTCTGCATTGGCGATGTCCAGTGCGTCAAATCCAGTATCAAAGGAGAGGGTGGGCTTGCGGTATTTTGCACGCAGCAGGTCATGGTGTTTTCGTTTTAATACGGAAAACAGCCATGCCTGTAAATGTTCAATGTGATCTCCCCTTGCAAGTGCGGTCAGTGCGGCAAGCAGGGTTTCCTCGGTCAGGTCCTCCGCATCCTCCACGCGGCCGCACATTTGGATGGCAGCGGATAGGAGGGATTCGGTATAAGACAGAATGGAGTCATAGGCTGCGCTCATAGATATCCTTTCATTTGTGGAATGAAACCAAACGGCTGCAATTCCACAGTCCGAAAATAAATTTTCAGATGAAACTGTTTTTTATGTATGACATATTGTCTTGAATGTACATTCATATATAAAGTCGAAATAAAAGAGAATCGGTTCGATGATTTTTAAATAATCATATTTATTTTTGGGCTGCTGCAAGGGTTTCACTTACAGCAGCCTAAAGGCACAATGTGGTTGAATTTTACAGGATGAAACAGTCCGATGCGTTATTCTTCAAAGGAGGCAAATGCTTTGACTGCTTTTTTCAGACGGTTGATTGACGTCTTTTCATTCTTTGCGTAATAAGAAGCGAAGTTGTTGTTCTTTTGCCGTCCGATCATATGGTCAAGCGTATATACAAGACCCCATTCGTCGTACAAATCGGCAAAGTCTCCGGTACGTCCTGCACAGATTAAATCAATCATCTCAGCAGAGGCTTCATCCCGCGCACCTTTCTGCTTGAGCGCGACGTCATAAACAGCTGGACGGATAATTTTGTAGCCTTCTGCCGCAAGTGCTTCCAAAATAATACCAACACGTTCAAAATCCGAATTAATGATCGGAACCGACATACAGTTTGCGTGTGCGCTTGCGTGAGAATAATAGCGATCTTGTTCTTTGTCGTATTTTGGCAGAGGAATGATGCCGTAGTCATCCTTCATTTCGCGCAGTTGTTTCAAGGCAATACCGAGATTTTCCGTTAAGAACAGACTGCGTCCATCAATAAATGCCTGCGAACCAGTATCGTTGTCTACGATGGAATAAGGATAATCACATATCATATGGTACATTTTGTCAACAATGCTTGTCATTTTTTCGGTGTTGATACATAATTCTGGCTCACCGGCGTCATTGAGCTTGGTCGTTTTTTGATCCATCGCTACCTGATACTGGAACATGTAGCCGGCATTTGCAGTGAATGCCAATTCATCCTTTTCATACTCAATCTTGCCGTCGCCGTTTAAGTCTGTTCCGAACTCATGAATGATTTCATCCATCTTATCAATAGTCCATTCACCGTTTTTCACGGTATCGTAGAAATTGATGTCCAGCTTTTCGTTTGCAAGATGCTTATTGTAATAAAGAACCGACACGTTTGTGATGTTGTCGCTGTCAATGGTACCGTAACCGACAAATACTTTATCAAAAATGGAGTAGTTTTCAATAAGGTCTTTGTTCCACCATGGCTGCGAGAAATCAAGGTATTCCATGGTGTTCATGTCAGCCAGCAGCTGCTGTAATGCAAGGTCGCCGAGAAAGCGGAAATGATGAACGGCAATATCTGTAATATAATCGGCTGCAAGCAGAGAATTTTGTAAAACGGTAATGTCTTCGCCTTCTGCCAGCTTCGGCTCTGCAATGATACAGTTGAAGCGGTTTTCTACCTTTTTATTGCGTTCAAATACGGCAATGTCGATGACATCGCCATCGGAATCTTCCTGCCAGAGTCCGTCTTTGTGTGACGGGCAGCAGCTGCGGACATAGGATTGGAATTCATAACCGCCAAAATCGCGTTCCGGCAGATTGTCGGGCAGGGGATCGATTTCTTCTGTTACCGCCGCTGTTGTTATGGTTTCGGTTTGCTTTGTTTCGGTATCTTTCCTGTCGCCGCAGGAAGAAGCGGTGATCGCAAGGACTGCCAGCAGAAGAAAAGCGGCTGTGGACGTATGGCGCAGGGATTGTAGCTTCATAAAGAATTCTCCTTTTAAAAAAATTATATAGAAAAGCAGAAGGGGATTGATTCCTGATTTGAATATAAAAATAAATGGACAATATCATTATACAACAATCTTTCAAAAAAAGCAATACATATGTGATATTTTCGTGAGTGATATGCGAAATAAATTATATTAATATATGATTTCTGCATTTATATGCGGTATCAGTTTTTCTTGTGGGAAGCGGTCTCCTTTTTTTATAGAGGGATTGCTTTTTTTGTCAAAATGTGATATAATAAAACGAAAAGAATCACAGATCAGATTCCGATATATGATTAAGAAGAATCGGAAGGAAAACAAGAAGAAAGGATTCTATTATTATGGAACAGAATGAAAGATTAGTCGGTACCGTATCCCGCGGTATTCGCTGCCCGATCATCCGCGAGGGGGATAATCTTGCGGAGATTGTTGCAGACAGTGTTCTTGCTGCTGCAAAAAATGAAGGTTTTACGCTTCGTGACCGTGATGTCATTTCCGTTACCGAATCCATTGTCGCAAGATCGCAGGGAAATTACTGCACCGTTGACGATATTGCAGAGGATGTCCGTGTCAAGCTTGGCGGCGGCACCATTGGCGTTCTTTTCCCGATTCTTTCGCGCAACCGTTTCGCAATTTGTCTGCGCGGTATCGCAAAAGGCGCAAAGAAAGTTGTTTTAATGCTCAGCTATCCATCTGATGAAGTCGGAAATGCACTTGTCAGCCTTGATAAAATTGATGCAGCCGGCATCAATCCGTATTCCGATGTTTTAACGCTGGAAAAGTACAGAGCGCTGTTTGGTGAAAATAAGCATGAATTCACCGGCGTTGATTATGTTGCTTATTACGGTGATCTGATCCGTGAATCCGGTGCTGAGGTTGAAATTATTTTCGCAAATCAGCCAAAAGCGATTCTTGATTATACAGACTGCGTTTTGACCTGCGATATTCATACCCGTGCGCGTACCAAGCGCATTCTCCGGGATGCAGGTGCAAAGGTTGTCTGCGGACTGGATGATATCATGAACGCACCGGTCAACGGTTCCGGATGCAATGAGAAGTATGGTCTGCTCGGTTCCAATAAGTCTACAGAAGATAAAATCAAGCTGTTCCCGCGTGAATGCAAGCCGTTTGTGCTTGACATTCAGGAAAGAATTCGGAAGGCTACGGGTAAGAATGTCGAAGTCATGGTTTATGGCGACGGTGCATTCAAGGATCCGCAGGGCAAAATCTGGGAGCTTGCTGACCCGATTGTTTCTCCTGCTTATACAGACGGTCTGATCGGAACACCGAATGAATTAAAGCTGAAATATCTTGCAGACAATGATTATAAAGACCTTTCCGGAGATGCACTGAAGGAAGCCATTTCCAAGTCCATCCGCGAAAAGGAGGGAAAGGGAAGTCTGGTCGGCAATATGGCATCGCAGGGTACCACACCGAGACAGCTGACCGATTTGATTGGTTCTCTCTGTGATCTTACCTCCGGTTCCGGCGACAAGGGTACACCGGTTGTTCTGGTACAGGGTTATTTTGACAATTATACCAACTGATTTCCAGCATATTTAACACGAAAGGATATCAATTTATATGGAAAACAATGTTCGTCCGGAATCCATGGCACGTATTAATACGCCTGCACTTGCCGATGCGTTTATTGAAGAGCAGCTTGCAGCGCTGAAAGCACAGATCGGTGATAAGAAAGTTCTTCTTGCACTGTCCGGCGGTGTCGATTCTTCTGTTGTAGCGGCACTTTTGATCAAAGCAGTCGGCCGTCAGCTTGTCTGCGTCCATGTCAACCACGGCTTGATGCGGAAGGGTGAATCGGAGCAGGTCATCAAAGTATTCGGCGAAGAGCTGAATGCCAATCTGATTTATGTGGATGCAACTGACCGTTTCCTTGATCTTCTGGCAGGTGTTGCAGAGCCGGAAAAGAAGCGTAAAATCATCGGCGGCGAATTTATCAAAGTTTTTGACGAAGAAGCTTCCAAGCTGGAAGGCATTTCCTTCCTTGCGCAGGGAACGATTTATCCGGATATTCTCGAGTCCAACGGTGTCAAAGCGCATCACAATGTCGGCGGTCTGCCCAAAGGAATGCAGTTTGAACTTGTAGAACCGTTGAAGTTCCTGTTCAAGGATGAAGTTCGTGTGGTCGGTAAGGCGCTCGGTCTGCCGGACAATATGGTATACCGTCAGCCGTTCCCGGGACCCGGTCTTGGTGTCCGCTGCCTTGGCGCAATCACACGTGACCGTCTGCATGCCCTTCGTGAAGCAGATGCAATTCTCCGCGAAGAATTTGATCGCTGCGGCCTTGCCGGTAAGGTCTGGCAGTATTTCATCTCCGTTCCGGACTTCAAGAGTGTCGGTGTGAAAGATGGAAAACGCTATGAGGGTTGGCCTGCAATCATTCGCGCAGTCAATACGGTGGATGCAATGTCTGCAACCATTGAGGAAATTCCATATGCGGTGCTTCATACGGTGACGGACCGCATTACAAAGGAAGTTCCCGGTATCAATCGTGTTCTGTATGATCTGACACCCAAGCCTGTTGGTACCATTGAGTGGGAGTGAGAACTTTTGTCACGGTGCAACCCTCATTATCGTGACTGGTGTAAAAATCGTTATCGTATCCGATAGAAATCACTATCCTATACGAATAACAAAAGATTACTATTTACATTAAAATAATAATAATAGTAATAATAACAAAACAATAATAAATTTATAAATATAAAAGACCTTGTGGAAGTATAAGTTCTAATCAAGAGATTAGTTCTTTCTACAAGGTCTTTTATATTTATAAATTTACAATGTATTAAAAAATACGTAAAATATTGTTCAAAAATCGCATTTTTTAGGAATTACAAACAGCCTTGAAATAAGGTGTTATTCAAAAGGTATTTACCACTTAAAATCACAATTTTAATAGGTGCATTTGATACTAATAATATGAAAAAGCTAACAATAACACCCACAGAAAACAATAATACTAAAAAATAAAAAATAAATGCGAAAAATATATAAAAATTGACGAAATCGATTTGAAGAACAACCAGCACTATTCAGAATCAATAAAGAAGAAATTTACCTTGTATGTAGTAGGAAAGAAGTATTAGTATTCGCTGCCAATGCAGATGTTGGTTTTTGTGAAGAAATAAAAGAAGTTATTGCTGTAGTGTCAGTGAGATGATAATGCCAATCAAAAGGTAATGCCCAAAAATCAATGAAGTGTTTGATAGTTAAATAGATTAATTAAAATAATTATAGTTTTATTATTTCGTGTATGATAATAATTTTTATCGGACACGATAACGATTTTTGCACCAAACACGATAATGGTATTTACACCATAACATAGCGAAAAAATAAAAACTCATTTTTGGGAAAATAGTTAATCCAAAATATATTAAAATAAACAGGAATAAGATAAATTTTCCTAATTTAAATTATATATAATTGCTATTTTTTCAAAAGTGGTAATTAAATTCTTCCCAAATATAAATCTGTTTTGGGGTTTCTTCCCAAAAAAAATACATTTTTGGGAAAACCAAAAAAGATAATAAAACGTTCCTCATAAAAAAAGAAATTCATTTTTGGGAACCCCAAAAACAATAAAACTTTTCCCAAAACAGTTTTATTTTTGGGAAAATAGAAATTATTTTAGAAATTTTTAATTTAATTATATAAAATAGAAAGCAGGTAATGATTATGAAAAAGAAAAATTATAAAGGCAGATGTGAAAAACGAACGCTAAGCAAATGTCAGGAAGTTTGTAGAGTATACAGCGAAATTCAAGATGTATATTTAAATGTGCTGCAAAATAATAATGATATCAAAGAGTTTCAATGTAATGTTCCAATAACTTTAACAGAGGGGGAATATACTTCTGATTTTGTATGTGTTAAAATAAATGGAGATATCATGGTAAGAGAATGCGTACAAAGAAAACTTCTTATGAAACCAATGACAGCAAAACTATTGGATTCTTCAAAAGAATATTGGAAAAATCGTGGTGTTATAGATTGGGGTGTTATTATAGATGTTGAAAAATGAGTTGTTGCGAAACGGAAAAAATATTATAAGAATATTAGATATAAAAGATTCTTCTATTCTAATGATTCATTGCACAAAAAAATCCATGCCGAAATGGATATCAAAAATAGAACTTGAAACTTATAATCATTGCACCGAAGAAGAATTGCTGATTGAAACAAATGTACAAATTCCAGAAATAGAACAACTTAGTCCTATGGATAAGAAATTTGTACATGAACATTATACTTTAATTGCAAGTGTACTTCCTTTTATTGGTGATGAAAAACAAAGATGTTTTATCATTGATACGATATCAAAAGAAAAAAATATCAGTAAACAAACAATAAGAAATTATATTTGTCTTTACCTTGTATATCAAAATATCTCTATACTTGCACCAAAACAAAAAATAAAAGTAAATCAATTAACAAAAGACGAAAAGAATATGAGGTGGGCGCTAAATAAATTCTACTATACAAAAAATAAAAATAGTCTAACAACGGCATATACATTTATGTTGAAGGAAAGATACTGTGACGAATATGGTATATTGTTACAAGAACATCCTTCCATTCATCAATTTAAATATTTTTATAGAACACATAAAAATCTTCAAACATATTTTATTTCAAGAAATGGATTGAAAAATTATCAGAGGAATGATAGACCTTTACTTGGAGATGGTGTTCAGGAATTTGCACCTAATATTGGTATTGGAATGTTTGATTCTACGATATGTGATATCTATTTGGTGGATGAATCTGGAAATCTTGTAGGAAGACCAATTTTAACTGCTTGTGTTGATGCTTATAGCGGACTTTGCTGTGGGTATACGCTTTCATGGGAGGGTGGCGTGTATAGCCTAAGAAATTTAATAGCAACTATAATTTCAGATAAAGTTGATTTGTGTAAAAAACAAGGGATATCAATTACAAAAGAAGAATGGGATTGCAGCGAACTTCCAGCAGTATTCGTAACAGATAGAGGAACGGAATATATATCTGGAAATTTTGAGCAATTAACAGAATTAGGTATAACAATAGTAAATCTGCCATCTTATAGACCGGAGTTAAAAGGTATTGTAGAAAAATTCTTTGATTTGATACAGTCTTATTACAAAAAAAATCTAAAGGGAAAAGGTGTTATTGAACCAGATTTTCAAGAACGTGGAAGCCATGATTATCGAAAAGATGCATGCTTAACTATAAGAGAATTTCATAAAATCATTCTTTATTGTATTATTTATTATAACACACAAAGAATGATTCCTAATTTTCCTTATACTTCTGATATGATTGAAAAAAATATTCAGCCATATGCAAGTAATATATGGAATTATGGCAAACAACAAATAGGAGCAAATTTAATAAATGTAAATCAAAATATACTTAATCTTGTTCTTCTTCCAAGAACAACTGGTAAATTTATGAGAAATGGATTGCATGTAAATAAGTTAAGGTACAAACATGATTCCTATACAAAAGAATATCTATCTGGAGGAGAAGTTACCGTTGCATATAATCCGGATAACGCTTCTCATGTGTGGTTAATACAAAATGGGGAATATGTTAAATTTGAACTTATAGAAAATCGTTATAAAGAAAAAAGTTTAGATGAGATATATTCGATGCAGACAGAACAAAAAGAAATAATAAAATCTAAAATACATCATCATTTACAAGCACAAATTCAACTTGCAGAGCATATAGAAACGATAGCAAATTCTGGTACTGTTAATAAAGAAGTGAATATGAAAAACATTAGGACAACCAGAAAGAAAGAAAAAATAAGAACACATATTAATATATCAGAAGGTGGTTTAAAAAGTGAATAATAGCAATCACATATTAAAGAATTTACCTTTCATGAAATCAGGAGAAGAATTAATTTCTTCTCTGACTGTATTACCAGAATATAATGAAGATATTCGTAAAGAAAATGAATCCATTCGATTGATTGCACTTTCTGACTTATATAAAATATATTTGCCATCAAACATGTCAGCGGAAATTTATAGTAAATTATATCTTGCGCTTTTACGTTCCTTACAAAAAAAGGAAACAAAACTATCGGTAAAACAGCAAGTTCAGAATTATTATGCAATCAGACAGAAAGAAAACAATGGAATCTTAGGTGGCTCTGACAGCTTTACAATTATAGGAACATCTGGTATAGGAAAGAGTTCCGCTATTCATATGGCAATTAACCTGATTACAGGTAATCATATTATTGAATTAGAAGAACCATATGTAAAAATCATTCCATGTATTATCGTGCAATGTCCTTTTGATTCATCCGTAAAAGGTTTACTTCTTGAAATATTACGTAAGGTAGATGAATCTATTGGAAGTAAATATTATCAAAATGCAATAAAATCAAGAGCGACAACAGATATGTTAATCGGCAGTGTCAGTCAAGTTGCACTGAATCATATTGGTTTATTAGTTGTCGATGAAATTCAGCACGTTGTCAACGCCAAAAACGGGAAAAGTCTTGTCGGAATGCTGACGCAGTTAATCAACAACAGCGGGATTTCGATATGTATGGTCGGGACACCGGAATGCACTGTGTTTTTCGAGCAAGCCATGCAGTTGGCGAGACGGTCACTTGGTCTGCAATATACGAAAATGGATTATGACCAATATTTTATAGATTTCTGTACAATTTTATTTTCTTATCAGTATGTAAAAAATAAAACAGAAATCAATGAAGCAATAATTCAATGGCTTTATGAACATAGTGCAGGAATGATTTCTATCGTTGTTTCTTTAATTCATGACGCACAGGAAATCGCAATCTTAAATAAAGGAGAAACTCTGGATATTATCAGTTTAAATGAAGCATATAAACAAAGGTTAATCATGCTTCATGGGTATATTGAACCTTCGAGTAAGAAAAAAACTTCTGCAATAAAGAAAAAAGAAATAGAACTTCCAAGTGAAAACATTATGGAAATAAAAGAAGAATTCATAACAGATTTTAGTATACAAAACCTTATTACTGTTTCAAAAACAAATCATATAGATATTGTAGAATTACTTAAACAATATATTACAGTGGAGGAAGTTTCAATATGTTAACATATTTTCCATCCTTTTATAACGATGAATTGGTCTATAGTCTTCTTGCAAGATATTATCAAAAATCGGGGTATATGGCATATGCATTTGTAGCACAAGATTTATTTGAAAAAACTACGATGAAACCGAATATAGAATTTGTTAATAAATTTTCGTCAGATGCCTTTTGTTCATTGACAAGAAATTTTTCGTTTGAAAACATAATTGAAAAACATACGATGTTTCCATACTATGCACGATTTCTTAATAAAGACAGACGAAATAAAGCATTTCAATCTTTGCTGTCCATGGATGAAAAATCTTGTAACCTTATTTATCTTCCAAAGAATAAAAACAACGAAGTAAGATATCTTCGTTATTGTCCAATCTGTGCTTCTGTAGATAAACAAAATTATGGAGAAACATACTGGCACAGAAGTCATCAGTTGATAGGTGTTGATATATGCCCGATTCATTTTTGCAGTTTATTAAATTCTGCTGTAACAATATCAAGTAAAGAACCGCCGTCACTGATAACAGCAGAAGAAGGTATAGAGAATTTATCCAAAGAAATTATCTATTCAAAAAATGAATTAGAAATACAATTATCCCGTTATGTATATTGTGTTTTTCAATCGAATATAAATTTTGAAACAGATATAAAAATAGGACAATTCTTACATTCAAAAATGGAAAATACAGACTATGTTTCTAAAAGAGGGGAACAAAGAAATATTTCTCTTTTTCATTCTGATTTTATAGAATATTATAAACCACTAAAAGAAAATCCAATAAGTGAATTATGGCAAATTCAAAAAGTATTAACAAATTATCGTTTTAATACATACGAAATATCTATGATAGCAATGTTTTTAAATATATCAGTAAAAGAACTCACTGATATGAAATTACCAAACAAAACACAAAAAGAATTGTTTGATGAACAAATTATAGAACTTCAAAAGAAAGGATTAAAATATCCTGAAATAGCGAAAAAATTAAATGCTTCTTATGATGTTGTAAAATCCATAGGGGAGGGGCGTTACGGCAAACATCGGAATTGCAGCGAATCTACAGGTTCATCAAAGGGCGGCGCAAAGCAAAAAGATTGGGCAGACATCGATGATAAACGACTGCCGGAGGTGATAGATTGCATCAAAAAACTGCAAAATGCGGACACACGACCTGTGAGAATTTCTATCGGAATGATAGAACGGTTGTTAGGATATCCAAAGAAAAGCATGTATCACTGTCCCTTCTGTATGGCAGAGATCAAAAAGCATGAAGAATGCATGGAGGAATACTGGACAAGAGAAGTCCTTTGGGCAGTAAAGTCTATAAAGGAGAACAATCTTCCGCTGAACTTTACAAACATTCAAAAAATAACGAATATGAGAAAGGAAAATTTTATCCGTTGTGCTCCCTA
>JAGAVJ010000057.1 GCA_017942005.1 Clostridia bacterium
ATCATAAAGTTTTTATTACTTTTTTGAGCAAACCTCTTTCACAAATGAGAATTTTATGATATAATATAACTATAGTCATTAAATAATACACTGATACAGGCTGAACCGTTCCGGTACAGCGCGGCCTGTGGAAAGGCGGACCTCTTGGCAATTGAGAAAAGCACCAAAAAGATCAAACGGCGTTTTGGCGACCGTGCGGAAGGCAGACGCGTTCGCAGTATCTCTCCGATGGCACGCGTATCGCCGTATATCATGAAAACCCGCAACACGTCCCAGAATTATATCAGCGACGAAATTGATACGACCAGAATCGATCAGTACATCAAAGAAAAGAAAGCGAAAGGGATGGCGGGCTTCAACCTGATGTACGTTTTGATTGCAGCATATGTCAGAACACTGTCCCAGTATCCCGGCCTCAATCGTTTTATCGCGGGGCAGGAAATTTATGCGCGGCATAACATTGAAATCTGTCTGACAATCAAAAAGGAAATGGAGCTCAATTCTCCCGATACCGTCATCAAGGCGGAATTTGAACCGGATGCAACTGCCGAAGAAGTGTACGAAAAGATCAATCAGATCATTGAAAATTACCGCAAAGCGCCAGGCGGTTCGTTTGACGGTACTGCGAAGGTGCTGTCCTATATGCCCGGTCTGTTGATGAAATTTGTCGTTTTCGTTTTGCAGATTATGGACTATTTCGGCTGTCTGCCGCGGTTTTTGTCGCGTCTTTCCCCGTTCCACGGTTCCTTTTTCATTACATCGATGGGATCGCTCGGAATTCCGCCGATTTATCATCATCTGTATGATTTCGGCAATGTTCCTGTGTTTATGTCTTTTGGTGCAAAGAAGCACCGTTATGAATTGCAGTCCGATGGTACGACCAAACATGTTCCTTATGTGTCCTACACGGTTGTTATGGATGAGCGTACCGTCGATGGCTTCTATTATGCATCGGCACTGCGTTATATGATCCGTATCTACCGTAATCCGTGGATACTGGATGAGCGTCCCGAAACCATTGCGGAAGATATTCCGTAACCATGAAAACCGGCATCTGTCATCGGGAATTCCGATGGGCAAATGCCGGTTTTTCGTTGTTTTCCGAAATTGTTTACGAATTTGTCTTGCTTTTTGCGCAAAGAAATGATATACTAATATGCAGTCCCCAAACGGTTAAAAGAAAGGTACGAATCACATATGACAACAAATTCCAATTCCCCTGCCCTGGTTGAATACAGCGGAGCCGCGCTTGCTTATCTTGGGGATGCTGTGATGGAAGCATATGTACGGCAGATGCTGGTTATGCGCGGTATCGGAAATGCGGGAAAACTGTCGGCACTGTCATTGGAATATGTTCGTGCCACCAATCAGAGCCGTGGTTTGGAGGGGCTTCTTCCACATCTGACCGAGGAAGAAAATGCCGTGTATCATCGCGGACGCAATGCCGCCGGTGCGCACCCAAAAAGTGCGTCTGTCAATGAATATCGCCGTGCAACCGGTCTGGAAGCACTATTCGGGTATCTGCATCTGAAGGGCGATACCGCGCGTCTTGAGGCACTGTTTGCAA
>JAGAVJ010000005.1 GCA_017942005.1 Clostridia bacterium
GATACCATTTGCTATATGCGGAATGCCCCCTGCCTTTGTTATATCAGACACAGGAAAGCGGCGCAATTCTATGCTATTATAGTTATAGTCTTTCATCATTATTATCAAAAAGAAAGGAACTTAACAAAATGAAAGTTGTTTTATTACAGGATGTCAGAGGACAAGGTAAAAAAGGAGACGTCATCAATGTTTCCGACGGATACGCACGGAACTTTCTGTTCCCCAAAAAGCTTGCTGCAATTGCAGATGCACAGGTCATGAATGAATTAAAGGGAAAAGAAGAAGCGCGTCTGCACAAAATTGAAGTTGACAAGCAAAACGCACGTGCGACTGCCGAAAAATTACAGTCGATTTCCGTAAAGATTCCCGCATCGGCTGGCGCTGACGGAAAAATTTACGGTTCCGTTACAGCAAAGGACATTGCAGAGGCGCTCATGGCACAGCATCAAATTGAAATCGACAAGCGCAAGCTCCAGTTGAACGACGCCATCAAAACCTTCGGCACTCATGTCGTGGAAATCAAACTGTATCCCGAAATCACCGGTAAAATCAATGTGGTTGTTGTAGAAGCATAAACGGTTTTTTCAATGGATTCTATTACACGTAAGCTTCCCTTCTCTCTGGAAGCCGAACAGTCTGTACTCGGTTCCATTCTCGTCAAACCGGACAGCTTCAACGAGGTTGCGGGCATACTGCGCCATGATGATTTTTATCTGGATGAGCATAAGGAAATATTCCTTGCAATGCAGGATCTGTATCTGCAAAACCGCGATATCGACTATGTCACCTTAATTGATATGATGGTTGCACGCGGTATCTATGACGATGAACAGTCCAAAAACTACATCCGTCTGATCACAGAGGTTGTCCCTTCTGCAAAGAACGTCCGGGATTATGCAAAAATTGTCAAGGACAAAAGCCTTCTGCGGCAGCTGATCAATGCGTCCGATGAAATCGGAGAATCTGCCTACAGTGAGCAAGGCGATGTGGAAACCATTCTTGATCATGCAGAACAGACCATCTTCAATATTGCAGAGAACAACGAAACAAAAGGCTTTGTCCATATCAAGGACGTTCTGATTCAGACATATGATCATTTGCAGCAGCTGCGTGAAAATAAGTCTGATGCCATCGGTACGCCGACCGGCTATTCAGACATCGACCGTATTATGGTCGGCATGGGAAAATCCGACTTGATTTTGGTCGGTGCACGCCCCGGTATGGGTAAAACCTCCTTTGCATTGAACATTGCGACCAACGTTGCAAAGTCCACAAAGAAAGCGGTATGCGTGTTTTCCCTTGAAATGTCCAATGAACAGCTGGTCACACGTATGCTGTCGAGCGAAGCCTTGGTCGACTCTCATGCACTGCGATCCGGCGAAATTACAGGTGAGCAGTGGACAAAACTGGCACAAGCGGCTGCAATGCTTTCGGAATGTGACGTCTATATCGACGATACCACCGGTATTACCGTTACAGGGATGAAAGCAAAGCTGCGGCGCATCAAAAATCTGGGGTTGGTCATCATCGACTATCTGCAATTGATGCAAAGCGATAAACGCATTGACAACCGTGTACAGGAAGTCGGCGAAATTTCCCGTAATCTGAAGATTCTCGCAAAAGAACTGATGGTTCCGGTCATTGTATGTGCGCAGCTGTCCCGTGGACCGGAATCACGTACTGATAAGCGTCCAATGCTTTCCGACCTGCGTGACTCCGGCGCCATCGAGCAGGACGCAGATATTGTCATGTTCCTGTATCGGGACGAATATTATGATTCCGACCCCGAAAAGGCAAACACCGCAGAATGTATCTTAGCCAAAAACCGTCATGGTTCTACAGGCAATATCTCCCTCGGCTGGCAGGGAGAATTCACCCGGTTCTACTCCCGCGATACCGAACGGCAGGAACCGGGTGCGCCCAGCAGTACGTCCGGAACAGGTGCATAACAGCATGTCTATGATCCCTACTCCTCCTACGGTTGACCAAACGGTCAAACCTGCACTTACGCGCGCACTGCATCTTCCGCGCACATTTACGGAAGAATTGTATGCATGCGGTCTTCCCTATGCAGATGCGCATATTGCAGTCGCTTTTTCCGGCGGCGCAGATTCCACAGCGCTTCTCCACATGGTATATACGTATGCAAACATGCAAAGGAAGCCGTTTGCAGTTTCTGCGGTCCACATCCATCACGGCATCCGCGGGGTGGAAGCCGACCGAGACGCTGCATTCTGCCGGACATTCTGCGAGGAATATGGCATTCCTTACAGCGAATACCGCTGTGATGTGCCAAGACTGGCTGCATTGTCCGGGCGTTCCCTTGAGGAAGAAGCCAGAGAACAGCGATATGCACTGCTTGCACAGCATATAGATGCACACCCCGAAATCACGCACCTTTTGACGGCACACCATGCAGATGATCAGGCAGAAACGGTTCTGTTCCGAATGCTGCGCGGCACATCTGCCGCCGGTATTGCGGGAATTGCACGCAAGCGGGACTTTCCGACTGCGAAGCGTATCATTCCACTGATCCGTCCGCTTCTTCATATGACCAAACAAGAGCTTCTTTCCTATTGCGCACAACACAACCTCTCCTATGTCACGGACAGCACCAACGAAACGCCGGATGCTTCCCGCAATCTTCTGCGAGTAGTGATGCTTCCTGCTGCACAAAAAATCAATCCCGCGTTCACAGATGCTTTGCTCCATTTATCCAAGGATGCAGAAGAAGATGAGGACTATTTCAAGACACAAACCAATGCATTCTTCTCCGCATATCAAACGGAAGCGGAAGGAATCCCCCTACTGCCGCTGACCATATTAAAAACGCTTCATAAAGCGCTGTCAGGACGCATTTTAACGCGATTGTACCGGGAAACTGCGGAAATCACCGTTCCCTGTTCCCGCAAGCATATATACGCAATGACAGAGATTCTATCCGCATCAAAAGCAGCATCCATCCGTCTTCCATCCGGCTTTTCTTTTTTTATAGAACCGGATTATGATCGGTGCTATATCGCCAAAAACGCGCTTTTGCACACCGCTGCAAATGAAATGACTGTCATTTTGCTGCCGCCTGACACACCTGTGACCATTTGGAACCAAAATGTGTGCTTTTACGACAGCAAAACGCCGGAAAGCGAAAAAAAACTCCGGGATTTGAAAAATATTTACAAATTCTTTATATCAACGCATATAAATTCTGATAAACTATTAGGTAGTGTTTTTGTCCGTACAAGAAACCGTCATCATCAGCATACTGACAACGATGTGGATTTGTGTACGGATGCGCAGCCATGCAGCGGCAATCCGTGCTTCGATGCAAATCGGAGCTTTGACAGCTGGCTCAAAAAAATAAATGACGCACCGGATGTTTATCTGTGCGGCGGAAGCAGAAAATCTGTGCGGGATGCCCTATCCTCGCATAAGGTTCCGCTGTCAGAGCGTGCAGAAATTCCGCTTTTCTGCGATGAAGAAGGAATTTTTTGGATTCCTTTCTGCGGCATTCGGGATTCTGTAAATCCGCGTTTTATGTGTGAGGAACATGTTCCTCACAAGGAAAAGATTCATGATGTATATTATTTTTATAGCAAGGAAAGGACATAATCTGTAATGCATCCCGATATTGACCGCATTTTGATTGATGAAGAACAATTGGATTCTATCATTACCGATATCGCGCATCAAATCGACCGCGATTATGCCGGAGAAGACAAACGTCTCCTTCTGCTCTGCATTTTAAAAGGTTCTGTTGTCTTTATGGGGGAGCTGATGAAGAAGCTGACAGTTCCTGTAGAAATTGATTTCATGAAGGTCTCCTCTTACGGTGCACAAACCAAATCGACCGGAAACATCAATATCATCCTTGATCTGTACCGTCAGGATCTTCATACCTGTGATATCCTGATTGTTGAGGATATCATTGATTCCGGAAAGACACTCTCATACCTTGTCGATTATTTGAATTTGAAAGGCGCAAAAAGTGTAAAAACCGTAACGCTCCTTGATAAACCTTCCCGCCGGGAGGTGGATTTTCAGCCTGACTATCATGGCATTGAGATTCCCGACTTTTTTGTCGTCGGCTACGGTCTTGATTATGCGGAAAAATACCGCGCACTGCCGTATGTCGGAATCTTAAAGCCCGAAATATATACGCATTAACCCAAACAATTCTGTGTGACAGCGGCCTCACAGAATTTTATGCACAGTTTTATGTATCATTTTTGCCGCTGAGAATGGATCGTGCTATGAAGAACAGCCTAAAGGTGATCATTTTCTATGTTGTCCTCATTGCCGTTGTGCTTTTGGCATCCTCGGTTGTGTTCAACACCGTAGAAAACGAACAAACACTGTACAGCGACATCGTTCGCTATTTCGATGAAGAACAGGTCGACTCCTTCGTCCTGACGTCAGACAATGAGCTGAAGCTGCGTCTGAAAGACGGCTCTATTACAGCGTTCCAGCTGCGCAGCTATGACACCTATTTAGAGTATTTTGCACCGCTTGCAGAGCAGCAATATAAGGACGGCATCATCAAAGATTATGATGTAGAACCGCCCACCTCATACCCGTGGTGGCTGTCGCTTCTGCCCTATCTGCTTGTCATCATCTTCTTTATTGCCATGTGGATTTATGTAATGAATCAGGCAAACGGCAAAGGAGGCGCCGGCAAAATTGCCGGTTTTGGAAAAGCGCGTGCAAAGCTTGGCTCCGACGAAAAGAAAAAAGTTCTGTTTTCCGATGTTGCCGGTGCAGATGAAGAAAAGGAAGAACTGCGTGAAATCGTAGATTTCCTGCGCGATCCTACGAAATTTACAAAGCTCGGCGCCCGCATTCCGCACGGCGTTCTGCTCGTAGGCCCTCCCGGTACCGGTAAAACCTTGCTCGCAAAGGCTGTCGCCGGCGAAGCAAATGTTCCGTTTTATTCCATTTCCGGTTCTGATTTTGTAGAAATGTACGTCGGTGTCGGTGCATCCCGTGTACGTGATTTGTTTGATACCGCAAAGAAAAATCCGGCAGCAATCATTTTCATCGATGAAATTGATGCAGTCGGCCGTCACCGCGGCGCCGGTCTTGGCGGCGGTCACGACGAGCGTGAACAAACCTTAAACCAGCTGCTTGTGGAAATGGATGGCTTTGGCGGCAATGACGGCGTCATTGTCATGGCAGCAACCAACCGGCCTGACATTCTCGACCCAGCACTTCTGCGTCCCGGACGGTTTGACCGTCAGGTCACAGTCAGCTATCCCGATATGCAGGGACGTGAGGACATTCTCCGGGTGCATGCAAAAGGAAAGCCCTTTGAAGGAGATGTCAATCTTCACGACGTTGCACAGACGACCTCCGGCTTTACCGGCGCCGATCTTGCAAACCTGCTGAATGAGGCAGCGCTTCTTGCCGCAAGAAAAGGCAAGCATTTAATTGGCAAAAACGATATTGAAGAAGCAACCATTAAGGTCATTGTAGGACCGCAGAAGCGCGGCAAAAAGCGCTCGGAGCATGATGTCAAGCTGACAGCCTACCATGAGGCAGGTCACGCCGTATGCACGAAGCTGCTGCCCACACAGGACCCTGTCACACAGATTTCGATCATCCAATCCGGACGTGCCGGCGGCTATACGCTTTCACCGCCTGTAGAAGATAAATCCTATATGTCCAAACGCGGCATGGAAGAAGAAATTGTTTCTCTGCTTGGCGGACGTGTGGCAGAGCAGCTGATTTTCGGCGATATCTCCACCGGTGCTTCCAATGATATCCAGCGTGCCACAAATATGGCAAAGAGTATGGTTACCCGATACGGTATGAGCGATAAGCTCGGTCCGATTGTATACGGTTCTGAGCATTCCTCCGACGAAGTGTTCTTAGGCCGTGATTTCAATTCCTCCAGAGATTACTCTGAGAAAACGGCGAATGATATTGATGAAGAAATCCGCAGAATTGTAGAAACCGCATATGCAGAAGCCATGCGGATTTTAAACGAAAACATGGATAAACTTCACTTCATTGCTGAGTATCTGATGAAGAACGAAATTATGGACGGCGCCCAGTTTGAAGCGGTTATGACCGGCAATCCTACAATGGAAGATCTCGACGCCATGGTTGCAGAAAAACGCCGGATCAGTGAAGAAGAAAACCGCAGAAAAGCACAGGCAGAAGCCGAAGCGCGCAAACGCGATGAGGAAGAATCCAAACTGCGTGATCAGTTGATTGAGGAACAAAAGAAAAAGGCAGAGACAAACCGCCCGCTCTCTCCAATGGAGCAATATGCAAAACGCTTGGAAGAAGAACAGCGGCAGCAGCAACAAAAAGAGAACGACGAAGCCAATCAGGATGCGTCTGATGATGATTCCAACGACAACAAATAAATAAACAATCAAACCTGATAAAAAAACGTGAGTTCGATGAGGAGGTGCTTTTTGAAAAAAGCACCTCCTCAAACTCCTCCGCAAAAACTTTCATACAGAGAAACCCACAAATAATTGGGCAAATTATCTGCGCAAATTTTGCCTTATTTTTCTATATAAAGTTTTTTGAAAGGGATTCGGGGAAAACTTTTTTGAAAAAAAGTTTTCCCCGAGAATTCCATCGAACTTACGTTAAAAAACAAAAGGGCTGCTGCACTGTGCTGTGCAGCAGCTTTTTATAAAAATCAATGATTACTCGTCGTCTTCGCCATCAAGCTTTTTCAGATCGTCACAGGAATCGCAGGAATCACAATCCTCGCATCCGCCGTCAAATTCATCACAGATACATGAAAATGCCTGATTGCATGCAGGACAGATGACGTTGTCCGGGTCAACAGAATCGTCAAAGTAGACGGTTTCGCCGCAATAAGGACACTCGACCTCAATGAATTCATCATCGTCGTCATCCTCATCGTCCTCTTCTTCTTCGTCGTCGAAATCATCTTCGTCATCAAAGACCACATCTTCCACATCTGCAAGATCGTCATCCAGTTCATCAAGATATTCCTGTGCATCGTCCATATTCGATTCCAGATCGGCAACAGACTTTGCCATGTCGTCAAGAATATCTGCCATTACTTTGAGCACCTTGCCTTCAGCAGTTTCACTGCCGACATTCAAGCCCTCCATCAGACCCTTAAGATATGCTACTTTTTCGGTCAGAGTCATTTTAAACCCTCCTCTTCCTTTTTGAAGATCGTCTTTTTTCTTATTTCAAGTGCAGTCCCCTTACTCAGGGCACTGTACAGCACGGTTTCTGTTATGCTCTTTCGAGATATTCACCGGTTCTGGTATCGATGCGGATGACCGTACCGTTATCAATAAACAGCGGAACCTTAATAACAGCACCTGTTTCCAATGTAGCAGGCTTTGTGGTACCGGTAGCGGTATCCCCCTTGAAGCCAGGCTCGGTATCAACAATTGCCAGTTCTACAAACATCGGCGGTTCTACAGAGAAAACAGAACCCTTGTAGGAGTTGATACGGCACATCATTTCTTCCTTGACAAACTTGAAGTTGTCATCCAGCAGTTCCTTGCCGACCGGAATCTGTTCATAGGACTCCATATCCATGAAGTAGTACAGATCACCGTCATTGTACATATACTGCATATCTTTTCTTTCGATATGTGCCGGCGGGAACTTTTCTGTGGGGGAGAAGGTCTTTTCAATGACGGAGCCATTGATGACATCTCTCAGCTTGGTTCTGACAAATGCTGCACCTTTACCCGGTTTTACGTGCTGGAACTCGATAACCTGAACAACCTTGCCATCCATTTCAAATGTGACGCCGTTCTTAAAATCGCCTGCGATAACCATAGTATTTAAAAACCTCCAGATATTCAATCAAATGGCTTGCCACGTCATTCAACGCAGCAAGGGCCGGCAAATATGCCGACCTGCGGTCAGATACGTATTTTTACATTAGAATTTACAATTTCTGATTACAATAATTGCTTTCTTTTTCTTCTGACCGCAAAATGACACCCGCCGCTTCTAAAGACGAGGACATCCTGCCTAAGTTATAAAGACAATAAACAGCCAAACAATAATAGTATTATACTATATTTTGGCATTTTTTTCAAGTGTTAAGACATAAAAACTTTCCATGTTATTTTCTGCGATTCTTGTACAATTCATTCAAAAAAACACAAAATGTTTTTTGCAGCGCGCAGAAAATAACAACTGTTTCTTAAAGTACAATCAAATTCTTTTGAGAATGTGTGATATCTTCTGCACGGTTATGATGAATGATGACCATATCTTCAATCCGCACGCCAAATTTCCCATTCAGATAAATACCGGGTTCTACCGTCACAACATGACCGTTTTCAAGCAGACTGCCTTTACAGCCGCTGTGCAGCCGCGGCTGCTCATGGATATAAAGACCGACGCCATGGCCAAGCGAATGCCCAAATGCACCGCGGTACCCTGCACGGTCTATGATTTCACGTGCAATGCGATCCATTTCTCCACAGTCAGAATGCCAGTCGATGACATCTAAAACCGCGCGCTGTGCCGCAAGTACCGTAGAATAGACATCCTTCATTTCCTGCGTCACTTCCCCAACGGCAACCGTGCGTGTCATATCGGAACAGTACCCGCGATAGATACAGCCGAAATCCATTGTGATAAATCCCTTTTCAATCGTTCTGTTTTTCGGTTCCCCATGCGGCAGAGAGGTCGCCGTTCCAGAAATGCAGATCGTCGAAAACGAGGTTCCCGACGCACCAAGCTTCCGCATGAAATATTCCAGCTCCAACGCAATTTCTGTTTCGGTACGCTCCGGCGTGATAAAACCGAGGATGTGTGTAAATGCTGCGTCACCGATTTCCTGCGCCTTCTTGATCATTTCAAGTTCATACTCGGTCTTGATGGTTCGCTGATCTTCCAATAATCCCCCAATTGGTACCAGTGTAAACGAATCGGCAAACACCTGCCGATACCGTTCCAGTGCGGAAACAGTGACAAAACGGTCTTCAAATCCAACCGTCTTTACCCCCGCCGCCGAAAGTGTGTCCCGAATGAAGTCAAGCGAGGTATTCATATGAATCGTAAACGCTGTTGTGTCAATTTCCGCCTGTGCCGCTTCGATATAACGGAAATCCACAAACACATATGCACGGTCGCGAAGAATGACGACATATCCATCTTCAATATGAAATCCGGTCATATAAAACTGGTGCATTTCCGAGGTCAGCAGTACAGCATCCATGCCTTTTGGAAAATGGGTTTGCAAAGTGTGTAAATTTTCAAGTGTCATTTTAGTAACCATCGCTTTCGATGAGCGAAAGCTTCCTTTCTTTCAGAATTGCGGGTGGTTTTGCGCAGCAAAATCGCTGTCTTGCAATAACGAAAAACACAAAATTCGCGTGAAACTGTTTTTTCACGCGGTTCTCCCGATATCGGTTACATGGATGCATCCGTAATTTTGACATCCAGTGTAAAAATGGTGTGTTCTGCCGCAGCGCCATGAATTTCCACAAGGTAATCCAGCTGGATGCTGCCGCCCTCCATGGTCAGATCATTCTTGACACTGCGCGCATAAATACAAATTTCAAACGGCATGACCTCTGTATTATAGACGCAAATATGGCGGACTCCCTGCTCAAATACAAGTGCCGTCGAAACAGCGCCGCTGCGCAGCATCGTAATCAGGTTCGGTGCTTTTTTGGAAAAGGACACTTGTGTAGTTGAGCCCTGCATTCCTGTCAATTCCGTTTCATCATAAGACAGGATCATGCGTCCGTTTTTTTCGCTGAGCGTGCCGGCAGTGCGCAGCTCCAGTGACATTTCTTCGTCTTGATCCGCTTCCATTGAGGAACCCAGATCAATCTCATCTCCAAAGGTTTCCACAATGTTATGAAAGAGCTTGGTATTTGCAGCTTCTTTTTGCCGTGACTGTAAATGAATGGCAACACTGCGTGGCGTTTCGTTCATGAGTATTTCTCTATCTTTCTATTCTTTTTTTTGGGGGTACGGTGTTATGCTTGTACGGTACCTTCGGTTTTGCTCAAATCAGCGGCACTGGCGTTGCCGGCAATTGCAGATTCTTTGTCCAGCACTGTATTGGATCTTGCGGCTGACAGCAGTTTTTCCACATAATTTTTATTGATAAATGCGATTGCAGTCGCCGTCAGCATGTCGTCCTCCACTGATTTTTTCGCTGTTTGTATATGGTTCTGTGTGCCGGTTACTGTATCATGGATCACATCCTCAAAAATTTGACAGAATCGATTATATGCACAGACAGGGTCCTCCCTCCAGCGACAGCAGGCAATCAAGGTACCGGTCATACCGATCGACAGTACCTGCTTTGCGCAGAACAGAACAATCAACGCCGATAAACAGGCACGGTCGTACCGCTTCTTTACAGGCGCTGCGATAATTTTCTGCTTGACATAATTGTTGATCATGGTCGGCGTGATATACTGTCCCGTTTCCGTCTCATCTGCACCGCAAAATACCGACAGCTTCTGGTTCAGATATCCCACCACCTGATCCATATACAGATCCACCTCCGGCAACTCTTCCCAACGCGGAAAATGAAACGCCGATATCTGCGCTTTCCATACATCCAGTTTTTCGTTTTGCATACAAAATCTCCCGGTATTTTTATTCTACATAATATTATACCACAAATTCGAGCATTGTCAAGGAAATTCCAAAACAGATTGTATTGCAGGCATCGAAAATTCAATGATTGCCACTTGAAATCCAAAGCAAAATATGGTATCATATTCTTATCAAAAAAAAGGAGACTCCCATGTCCTGTCAAAATCCAGCAAAACACAGAAAAGCGTTTCTTGAAATCACCAATATATGCAATCTCTCCTGTACATTCTGCCCCAAGACCACACGTCCGCCGCAGATGCTCACAGAATCGGAATTTCATATTCTTGCAAACAAACTGAAACCGTTTGCTGAATATTTATATTTTCACTTGATGGGAGAACCGACAGCACATCCGCTGCTCCCGCATTTTTTACAGGCTGCAAATCAAATGGGCTTCCGTACCATGCTCACAACCAACGGTACACTGCTTTCTCCCTGCGGCGATGCGCTGCTTGTTGACAGGGCGGCGCCGTATAAAGTCAGCATCTCTCTGCATGCCTTTGAAGCCAATGACATTGCGCTTTCGTTTCATGACTATCTCGCCGGATGCATACACTTTGCCAAAAATGCAGCGGCGCACGGTACCATAACAGCACTGCGGCTGTGGAATCTGGACGGCAGGACATCAGGCGCACTGCATGAAAAAAACGATATGATTTTGTCATTTCTGCACGATGCGTTTCCCGGAGTGTGGCAGGAAAACCGCTCTGGATATAAGCTTTCGGACCATATATTTTTAGAATGGGGCGAAAAATTTGACTGGCCAAATCTTCAAGCAAAGGAATATGCGGAGACCGGGTTCTGTTACGCACTCCGCGATCAGATCGGCGTTCTGTCCGACGGGACTGTCGTTCCCTGCTGTCTTGATCGGAACGGCGACCTTGCACTTGGGAACCTGTTCTGTGAGGATTTAAACACGATTCTCGCCTCTCCGCGTGCCAGACGTATCTATGATGGGTTTTCTTCTCACATCTGCGCAGAAGCGCTCTGCCGCCGCTGTATGCGTGCCGGCTATTACAGAGCAAAATAAAAAATGCGGGGCTGCTGCAAGTTGCAAACTTGCAGCAGCCCCTGTGTATGTACGTCTCAATACAGCGTTATGTGTATGCTAAGGCACAAATGAAACCTTAAATGGGCGACAGCCTGACGTATTTAATTTTTAAGTTCTTCCAGTACCAATATACCGTATGGCGGAATTTCCAGACGTCCTTCAACCGTCTTTTCTGCCACAATATCCCGCATCGGATGATCGAGCGTATAGGCGGCGCCTGCACCGGCATATTCGACGAGAATCAGACCGGATGTAGTTTCCCCTGCACGCGGAACCACCATCAGCTGTCCTTCTGATGCGCCGTATGCAACACCGGCATTCTCCAATGCGTGCGCGTACAGCTTTTTCAGTGCGTTGTAATCCGGGAATGTACCGAGCAGAATCACTCTGCCCTGCCCGACCTTGCGTTCCACAATACATGCCTTGCCGTCAATCGCACTGTGACCGCCGTGAACAACGGCAAGTGTATTTTCCGGCGCTTCATCCCAGATATCGTACCATAACTCGCTGCCCAGCGCCTCACCGCACGCCGTGCAGGTTGCCGTAATGCGCTTTTCTCTGTCCGGAATACCGTACAGCCATTTTGCGCCTGTCAGTTCCTCCAGCATACCGAACGGCTTGTGCTGATACCGTGCACCGATGGCATTGCGGATATCGGACAGCGGACCGACAACCCAGACGCCGCCGTTTTTCACCCATTCTTCCATGCGTGCAGGCAAATTGCCTTCCTCCAGGGTCATCATCATCGGAGAAACGATCATCTTGTATTTGGAAAGGTCTTCACAGGCATCAATGACGTCCACGCGAACACCAAGGTCACAAAGCGGCTTGTAGAATCCCGGAATTTTTTCGTTGGCTGCACCAGCGACCATCGTTTGTGTGTTGTGCATGTTCCAGTTTCTGGAGGTATAATGGAAGCCAACTTCTGCGGCAACACGGGTATTGTTGATGAAATCCGCGGTCTTTGCAAACAATTCTGATGTCTGCTGTACCTCGCCAAAGGTATGCATCGGTCTTCCGGAAGCATCAAGCACAGAGCCGTGCGAAAGCTCATGTCCTGCCCAGTGGGTACGCCAAATCCAGTACATGTTGGCTTCTCCCCCCAAGGCAAGCGGTAGGAATGAGTTGACGCGGCACCAGCCGTCCGGCTTGATGCTTTGTCCGATTTCCGTAGAACCGTTCCAGCAGGTCTGCGTTTCTGTATTCCAGAACGGATGCGCACGCATCTGACGGAGATAGTCAAACCACAGACACACCTGCCATTCATTCTGCGGTTCGTTGTAATGATTAAACTGTACGACATCCAGCTTTTCGTTGAGACGGCGGTAATCCATTCCGTTGAAGGGCATGGTGTCCGTACCAATCGGCACGCCTGTCTTTACATATTTATGAAGAATATCAGCCTGCATATGTACATACCGGATGTGGCTGTCATTTGCAAAAATCATCCATTCCTGGCGCAGATGCGGATTGTGCCATGCGTCGCGGGGGGCGGGAATTTCGGAAAAATCGTCATATGCCTGGCTGAACAGATTCAGGTTCCATGCTTCATTGAGTGCATCAATGGTCTTGTATTTTTCCCGCAGCATCTCGCGGAACTGACTCTGACAATGCGGACAATAGCAGCCGTCCCAGGCATAAATTTCATTATCGATCTGCCAGCCGATGATTGCCAGATCGTCTCCGAATTCCTTTGCCATTGCTTCCACAATTTTTGCAGAATACTTTTGATAATTGGGGTTGTTGGAGCAGCAGTGCCGTCTGCCGCCGTGCGATGCGGGACGGTCGCCTGCATTGATTGTCATCACATCGGGGTGCAGATTGGAAAGCCACTTCGGCGGTGTTGCGGTCGGTGTACCCATGACAACAGCAATACCGGCTTCTCCAAGCTTATCAACAACCTTATGCAGCCAGCCAAAGTCGTACTGACCCGGCTTCGGCTCCATTTTTTTCCATGCAAATTCACCGATTCGGGCGGCAGTGATACCGGCTTCCTTCATTTTGGCGATATCATAATCGATTTCATCTTCCGGCCAATCCTCCGGATAATATGCTGCGCCAAGATACGGCGGCAAAGGCAGCTTCACGTTCTGGTTCATATAGAAAACTCCTTTTTGTTTTTTTATTATCATTTTACTACATTTTTTTAACAATGTCAAGTCTTTTCAACAGATGCAGTATATTCAAATTGCCATGAAAACGGAAATTTTATTGCAGCGCTTCTTCATACTTTTTAATCAAATCATTTAGCGATTTAATAGAAGATTTTTCGCGTTTTGCATAATATGAAGCATAATCATTCGTTTTTTGTGCAATTAATGTACGCATAATCGCACCGATATCATTCATCGCTGCGGAATATAAATAAGCAAAATCGGTTGCTGCATTGTCATGTATGATGTCAATGATCTGAGAAGATACTGCATCGCGGGAATATTTTGTTTTCAAAGCAGTTTCATAATAGAGAGGCGTCACCTGATAATAACTGTAGTACGCCATTGCTTCCAAAGCCGCACTCACCGGTTCTGTATTGACGCAGGTAACCGGTATGCACATCGGTGTAGCAATATCGTGTATGACCGAATAATAGGTTTCCTGTTTTTCATCGAATTTAGGATACGGAATGATTCCGTAATCCTCCTTCATATCACGCAGCTCTTCCGATGTATAAAGGAATCCGGATAAGAAAAGCGCTTCACCGGATTTAAATTTCTGAATATTGTCATGTGTTGTATTATTTCCTTTGGTATTCATATAAACACTCGGAGTTTCCATAACCATTTTGTAGATTTTATTATAAATATCAACGTTATGTTCATCTCCTAATGTGAGATATGGCATATTGTTTTCGTCCCGCTCCGTAAATTTCATTCCCATTCCGAAATTGAATGCGTCAATATTATTATAGGAATTTGTTAAAATACCGAAACGGTCATCAGGAGATACCTGATTGTCCCCGTCCAAATCTAAATACGCGCTCTGACTGTATGTAAGCAATTTATCGTATGTCCAGGTACCATTTAAGACATCTTCATAAATCAAATCTGCGGAATCATATAAAGCGTTTAATAAATTTTTATTGAAATACATCGCGGCAAGGCAGCGAATCATATCTAATGAAATATCACCCGCAAGGAAGAAACAGCTGTCTTTCCCAATCGAAAAGGCATTCATATATTCCTTAGACCACCACGGCTGATCAAGGTCAAGATACGGCAATCCGGAAACATCCATAAAACAGTGTTCCAACGCCAGCTTTGTCGTATTCCATTGCAAAACGCTGAACAGATCATAGGAAGTATCCCCTGCCATCATCAATTTTTGAATAGCTGGTCCGACAGAACCGCTTCCCACGCCAGTATCTTCATATTCAAGCGTTACATTCAAGGTTTCCTCCACATACCGATTGCGATCATAAAGAGAAGCCTCTATCATATCTCCCTCTGGATTTCCCTGTAAATCATAAAAATGTTCCGCTGAATTATCACTTTTGTTAAAATACCATATCCGGATCGTTTGATTTTCAAAGTCCAATGTTTCCGGAAGCCCCAATGGAATTTTTTCTGTGTCCGCAGTTTCATTTTCTGCTTCCGAATTCGCTGTCGCTTCTGTTTCCGGTTTTGAATCCAGATCAGCCGATGTATCACTGCATGCAGAATTCATAGAAGCTATCAGGATACAGAACAGGGTAAGCGCGATTTTCGCATGTTTCATAATCATTTTCACACCTCTCAACAGTTCATTTTCATCGTATCGCAAACGGATTTCCGCACGGAGCCATATAAAAGTAACAGCTCCTTTTCTGAACATATCAATATTTATTAAAACAAATTACAGTGTCATTAATATATAATATTGATAAATATGTCGTATCAATTATAACATGGTAAAGTAATTCTGTCAATATCATAAATGATAAAAAATTATTTTTGATAATATTCTTCAAACAAATCGTTTGGCGTACATTCAAGGATATCACAGATGGTTTTCAGATTTTCAAATTTGATTCCGGTCGTCTGGTTGTTGACAATTTTATTGAAATTCTGATAACTCAATCCCAATTGAATATACAGCCAATATTTTGTTTTTCCTTTTTCCTTCAGAATATCAAGAATCCGCAGTTTCATAATATCACCTCAACAATATATAATGTTTACATTATATATTAAAATCTCGCTTGACAAATAGACTTATACATGATATAATGTATGCATTAGATATTTTATTGATGCAGAACAGCTGCATCACGAGAAAGAGATTATTATTTAATCTGACTTATCATTTATTACTTTTCGTTTTGTATCACTTATCATTTTCATCAAATTGAAAATAAATAAGCATTCTACTTTGTATAGAAAGGAATTCCAGTTCATATGTTCATCTGTCGGCGATGCAGAAAAGAAATCATCCACACAGCGTTTCCCTGTCAATACTGCGGGTGCCGTGTTTTCTTTGTCAAATTTATAAAAGAAGATCAGATATGTGATGCATTTTGTTTATTATCCTGTCTGCTTCCGCTGTTCGGTATTCTGTATTATGGATGGATGCGTCAAAAAAATCCGCATACGGCAAGAGTATACGGCATTCTTTCACTTTTCACTTGTCTTTTTCTATTGATGATCGCCATCTTTTACGCCGCTGCACTCTCTCAGATGCTCGCTGCACAAAGGTTGTAGCCAATTTAAAGTTTTTTGAAAAGGGCATGGGGAAAATCTTTTTTTGGGGAAAAGTTTTCCCATATATCAAACGCACATAAACAAAAAAATCCCGCCTCATGACAGAGACGGGATTTTTTTATCACATGACAAATGTCGTATTAAAACTTTTTGCCGGGCTTATAGGTGGTGTGCAGATCGTGATGTGCCTTATGGCATCCATAGCCATCCTTGTAGTATTCTTCATACAGAGCCTTTACCACAGGAGACTCGTGAGACTTTCTGTGTACAGAAGCTTCATCCTGATCATACAGCACTTTGGAGCGCAGTGCGTGGATATCCACGGTATCGCGGACATACTGCGGGTGAATCGGCTGACCGCCGCCGGTGACACAGCCGCCCGGGCAGCCCATGATTTCAACAAACGTCCAATCAGCTTCACCGGATTTGATCTTCTTCATGACTTCATTAGCAGCCTTACCGCCGGATGCAACGGCAACCTTGATGGTCATGCCGGCAATGTCCAGCGTTGCTTCCTTGATGGAGTCCTGTCCGCGGACAGCATCAAATACGATTTCGGTGTTGTCCTTGCCGGTGAGCCAGTCATTGGCTGTACGGAGTGCAGCTTCCATAACGCCGCCGGTGGTACCGAAGATGACAGCTGCGCCGGTATCTTCACCAAGCGGATTGTCAAATTCTTCGTCTGGCAGTGCATTGAAGTTCAGACCGATGCGCTTGATCATACGGGCAAGCTCACGGGTGGTGATGGAAACATCGACATCCGGAACACCTGCTGCGTCTTCATCGTCACGGTTGATTTCATACTTCTTTGCAGTACACGGCATCACAGCCACAACTACGATATCCTCAGGCTTGAGACCTTCCTTTTCTGCATACCAGGTCTTGATAATGGCGCCTGTGATCTGCATAGGAGACTTGCAGGAGGACAGATGGTCAATCTGATCCGGATAATACTGTTCACAGAAACGAACCCAGCCGGGAGAACAGGAGGTGATCATCGGGAGAACACCGCCGTTCTTTACACGGTCAATCAGCTCTGTTGCTTCTTCTACAATGGTAACGTCTGCGCCAAAGTCGATATCAAAGACCTTGTCTGCGCCCATACGGTGCAGAGCAGCGACCATCTTGCCTTCCACGCCGGTACCGATCGGATTGCCGAATTCTTCACCGAGTGCGGCACGGACAGCGGGCGCTGTCATCATGACAACATGCTTTTCGGGGTTGGCAATGGCAGCCCAAACCTTATCGGTGTCATCCTTTTCCGTCAGGGCGCCGGTCGGGCAGACAACAGTACACTGACCGCAGGAGATACACGGTGTATCGTTCAGCTTCAGCTTGAACGCCTGACCGATATTGGTATCGATACCACGGTCATTGGCGCCGAGAATGCCGACGAACTGCTGGTTACAAACAGCAACGCAGCGGCGGCAGAGAATACATTTGTTATTGTCACGAACAAGGTGTGCAGCGGAATCGTCGATTGCATATTCCGGCTTGAAGCCTTCAAATTCGGTTCCGGTGACGCCGTAGTCGTTGCACAGCTTCTGCAGTTCGCAGTTTGTGGAACGGACACAGGACAGACACTTCTTGTCGTGGGTAGAAAGGATCAGCTCCAGCGTCGTCTTGCGTGCAGCCTGAACCTTTGCGGTATTGGTCTTGATCTCCATGCCTTCGTTTACCGGATAAACGCATGCAGGAACCAGTCCGCGCGCGCCGGTTGCTTCCACCACACAAATGCGGCAGGCACCGATGGCATTGATTTCTTTCATATAGCAGAGGGTCGGGATTTCCACACCTGCTGCTCTTGCGGCTTCCAGAATTGTGGAGCCCTTCGGTACGCTGACAGCGATACCGTTTACTTTGCAATTGATCATATCCATTTATCGGCTCCTCCTCGATTAATGCTTGGAAATGGCGTCGAACTTACAGCCAGCGATACATGCGCCGCACTTGATACACTTGGAAGTGTCAATCTTCATGGACGGCAGACGGTGACCGGGTGCGACATAATCGGTTTTTACAATGGTATTGACCGGGCAGTTTCTTGCACACTTGCCGCAGCCGATACATTTATCCTGGTCGATGACAAAGGAAACGAGCTTCTTACAGACACCAGCAGGACATTTCTTGTCAACGACATGGGCAACATATTCATCGCGGAAGAACTTCAGGGTTGCAAGCACAGGGTTCGGTGCTGTCTGACCCAGACCGCAGAGAGAGTTGGACTTGATGTAATTACACAGCTCTTCCAGTTTGTCGAGGTCTTCCAGTGTACCTTCACCGCGTGTGATCTTGTCCAAAATTTCAAGCAGACGCTTGGTACCGACACGGCACGGTGTGCACTTGCCGCAGGACTCATCGACGGTAAACTCAAGGAAGAACTTCGCCATATCGACCATACAGTTGTCTTCGTCCATGACAATCAGACCGCCGGAGCCCATCATACAGCCCATAGCAATCAGGTTATCATAGTCCACAGCAACGTCCATCAGGTTTGCAGGGATACATCCGCCGGAAGGACCGCCGGTCTGTGCAGCCTTGAATGCCTTTCCGTTCGGAACGCCGCCGCCGATTTCTTCACTGATTTCACGCAGGGTAATACCCATCGGAATTTCCACAAGACCGGTGTGCTTGATCTTGCCGCCGAGCGCGAATACCTTGGTACCCTTGGACTTCTCGGTACCCATAGAAGCAAACCATTCTGCACCGCGCAGAATGATCTGCGGGATATTTGCAAAGGTTTCTACGTTGTTTTCTACCGTCGGGCAGCCGAACAGACCCTTAACAGCCGGGAACGGAGGACGGGGTCTCGGTTCACCGCGGTTGCCTTCGATGGAGGTCATCAGTGCGGTTTCCTCACCGCAGACGAATGCGCCTGCACCAAGGCGGATTTCCATATCAAAGCAGAAATCCGTACCGAAAATATTCTTGCCGAGCAGACCGTTTGCACGGGCGTCGTCAATGGCTCTCTGCAGACGGGTAACAGCGATCGGGTATTCTGCACGAACATACACATAACCCATATCTGCACCGACTGCATAACCGGCGATGCTCATTGCTTCGATGATACAGTGCGGGTCACCTTCCAGCACCGATCTGTCCATGAATGCGCCGGGGTCACCTTCATCGGCGTTACAGACAACGTACTTCTGAGGACCGTCTGCGATAAAGGACCACTTCTTGCCGGTCGGGAATCCGCCGCCGCCTCTGCCGCGCAGACCGGAATCCAGAACGATTTGAACAACCTCTTTCGGTGTCAGCTCAGTCAGACATTTTGCAAGTGCCTGATAGCCGTCACGTGCGATGTACTCATTGATATCTTCCGGGTTGATGAAACCGCAGTTGCGCAGTGCAACACGAACCTGCTTTTTATAGAAGTCGGTTTCATTGTACTTTTTGATGGAACCGTCTGCAAGCACGGTTTCCTTATATAAGAATTTTTCGACGATTTCGCCGCCGACAAGGTGCTTTTCTACGATTTCAGGAATATCCTCTGCCTGTACCATAGAATAGAAGCAGCCTTCCGGATACACAATCATAATCGGGCCGAGTGCACAGAGGCCGAAGCAGCCGGTACGGACGACCTTCACTTCATCTGCAATGCCGTGGCGTTCAAGCTCTGTATGAAGTGCATCAATAATTGCCTCAGAGTGAGAGGAGGTACAGCCGGTACCGCCGTAGACGAGGACATTTCTTTTATATTTTGTTTTGGATGCAAGTGCAGGATCACCGAGACGCAGGGCGATTTCGCTCATCGACGCTTCCTTGATCTCCTGCAGTTGAGCAACTGTTTTCATGTATGCGTATTCCTCCTTGAAAAGGTTTGATTACTTACCGTACTTTCCGAGAATGTCGGCGACATCAGACTTTTGCAGTCTGCCGTAAACCTCGCCGTTCACCGTCATAACCGGCGCCAGACCGCAGGCACCGATGCAGCGGCTTGCTGCCAGAGAGAATTTACCGTCTGCGGTACATTCGTCTCCTGCAATTCCCAGCTGGCTCTGAAGCTCGTCATAAATGGTACCGGAACCTTTGACATAGCAAGCAGTGCCCAAACATACGGCGATATGGACCTCACCCTTCTGTGTGAGGGAGAACTGAGCGTAGAAGGTTGCAACGCCGAAAACTTTTTCCAGCGGAACTTCCATACCCTCTGCGATGATATTCTGCACTTCCAGCGGAAGATAGCCGTAAATATCCTGTGCCTGCTGCATGACAGCCATCAAACGGCTTTTGTCATGCTTATTTGCGGCGATGATACTCTGCAGCTTTGCTTCCTGCTCCGCCGTGCCGCGGAATGGAGTAGCGCTGATTTTCTTTTGCATGGATCTTTATCCTCCTTAAAAATAATGCCGGATCGTCTGTATAAAGTCTTTTGAACCATCCGATCACACATCATTGAATTCCAGTATAGATTATAACATATTTTTTTGTGTTTCGCAAGGGGTTTTACGAGAAAATGTCAGAATCTTGTCAAACAATTGCGTTAATTTTATGACAATCATGTGGAATTTTTCCGGAACACTTGACATTACAGCGCAAAAAGGGTAAAATATAAATAGAATGATATTTATTACAAGTAAGAGATTCTTCCCTCTCCCGCCTCTATAGGCAGAAGTTATATACGCATGTGCTTTTGTTGAATGCCGGGGCGATGCTGCCCCGTATTGAAATTGTAGGAGAGCCTTACCAATGTTTCATCCGATACAGGATATCCGTGCAATCCTTGATGACAGCTGTCCGCGCCATCTGTTTATTCCGCGCGGTACGCTTTTGTTTTTGGCGCTTCTGACCGCAGGACTGCATTTTGCTGCATTTTTTCTGTTTTGGGGCATATGGATCATCATTTCTGTCGTTCTGTTCTTTACCTCGTCATTATTTCTATATTTATATTATCAGGTATGGAAAAAATATTACGCCGGCGCAGCGTTTTTCCTTGTTGTAGTGCTTGAACTGATCTGCATGTATGGGGCGGCACAGCTTGCACAGCATGGTTTCGAGATGCTGCTTTCGTAAAATAGGCAATTGTAAAACTCCGTTTTACAATTAATAAGCTTTCGTAGAATATAAGGAGAAAACAGAGAATGCATGATCATTTTTTACAGAAAAGCAACGATGTCATCTGTTCAAAGGATATTTTGAAAGCATTAAAAGCCGACAATTTCCTATATCTGCGCGGCGTTGATATTACGGAATATCTGTCTGCCGATGCATCTCTTCTGGAAAAACGCAGCCGTGTTCTGCGCGATACTGCCGAGGTTCCGGGACTGCATGCGCTTGTGGATGAGTGGATTGCGCAAATCACTTACCTATCTGAAATGGTGAAAAAGAAAAGCGAGCATGCAAGCGGCGAGGAAAGTCTGTATTCCGTAAAGCAGCTGGAGCTGTATTTCTCCATTGTCGACACAACCTGTGCCTATGCAGAAGAACATGCCGCAGCATGTACCTCATCGGAATATCAAACATTATTTGAAGCCTTCCTTCGCATCGCAGACACAGAGTACAATCAGCTTAAAGTCAAAACCAAAAAATTACTTGACCAGATTTCACAGATCAAAAGCATTTCAATCGGATTCAATTTTGACGCGTCACTCACACCGTATGAAGCGGGAATTCTTTCTGTCAATCAACGCTATATTGAATCCGGAACACTCATCGACCGTCTTCTGCGCGGAGATACCGGGCAGGAATATTGTTCCATCGCACCGCTTGTCGTTTCCAAACGGCAGATTGGTTCAGGTGAATTTGACGTTCTGGAGCACGCACTGTATACCGGCATTGACAAGCTGTTTAAAAAACAACTCCGCCAATGGGAGCCGGAAATTCTTACGTTTTTACAAAATCGGCTTGGATTTTTATTGGATATTCTGCCTGATCTGCAATTTATATCCGAAATTACTGCCATCAGCGAACGGATGCGCAGCGCGGGTCTGCAATTGTGCAAGCCGGAATATTCTGTTTTCGATACATGCACTTCTGAACTATGCGGTTTTTATCATCCTGTGCTTGCATTGAATTTTGCAGAGCACAGGGAGAGTACGGAAAATACCATTGTAAAAAACGACATCACCTTTGATCAAAACGGTATGCTGTATATCCTCACCGGACCGAATAACGGCGGGAAATCTGTATATCTGTCTGCGGTCGTACTCATCCAGCTGATGGCACAGCTCGGCATGATGGTTCCCGCAGAAAAGGCGGTACTCACACCGGTACACGGGATTTTTGTCCATTTTCCAAAGCACGGCTCTTTACATGAAATGGGACGGCTTGCAGAGGAATGTGAAACCATTGCAGCTATTTTCTCCGCACTTCCAAAGCGCAAATCTGCACCGGCGCTTGTCGTCATGGACGAAGCCTTTTCTTCTACTGACGCCAAGGACGCAATCCAGTTATCCGACACGGTACTGCGGGCGCTCTCTCATTGTCGGGTACGCGGCATTTATGCAACACATTTTCATGAACTGTATGAATATGCAGAAGCTGCCAACGCCGCACGCGGTCCAGATGACAGCCCGATTGATTATCTGGTTGCCGGCATTGATAAGAATGAAACGCGTACCTACCGTATCGAACGCAGGAAGCCGGACGGCAAAAGTTATGCACAGACCATTGCACAAAAATACGGGATTCTCTATGAAACATTGATTCAGATATGAAAACCGATCCGTATTTGGCAGCTCTATCGCCTGTAAACGGCGGAAAACCAGGGCGAAAAACAAATTTTCAAAAAGGAACGATTTTATCATAATGACACAGACAAACACTCCCATCCTCATTGCCAATTATCATACCCACACCACCCGCTGCGGTCATGCGCGCGGATGCGAGCGGGATTATATTGAACAAGCCATCCGTGCCGGCGTGCGCATTCTCGGATTTGCCGACCATGCGCCATACCCATTTCCGGACGGTTACAACTCTGGTTTTCGCATGCGGGTCGAACAAACCGCAGACTATACGGAAACACTCTGTGCATTGCGGGAGGAATACAAGCAGGATATCGAGATTTACATCGGATACGAAACGGAATATTATCCGGATTTCTTTTCGGACGCAATGCAGAATCTATGCGCGTATCCCGTGGATTACTTGATTTTAGGACAGCACTTTCTTGAAAATGAAATCACAAAGATTTATTCCGGGGCGCCGACCGATGACGAGGGCCGTCTTTCCGCCTATGTCGATCAAATTTCCGCGGGACTTTCCACCGGGGTATTCTCCTGCGTTGCACACCCTGATCTGCTGCATTTTACAGGCGACAACGCCATTTATGAAACACAGATGCGCCGCCTGTGTGAAAATGCCAAGCGGCTTGACATTCCGTTGGAAATCAATTTCCTTGGACTAAAAGAACACAGACACTACCCCTGCGATCGGTTTTGGCAGATTGCCGCAGACGTCGGAAACAGCGTCATTTTCGGATGCGACGCGCACACCCCGGATATGCTGTCCGATTTCGGATTGTTCCAAAGTGCCGCAGCTTATGCCGAGCGTTTTGGACTGCACCCGCAAAAAACGCTGACCCTGCGTGACCCGCACTCTTTTTTTAAAAAAACTACCCCAATCAGTAATTGCCAAACTGTATGCTGCAATTGTTGAAAAATCACAACCAAAGGAGAAAACACATGCTTGTTACTTTAAAGGAAATCCTTTCCATAGCAGAAACAAAAAAAATTGCGGTCGGCTCCTTCAATACGCCGAATCTCGCATCCCTGCGCGCTATCATCGGCGCCGCAGAAGCGCTTTGCCAGCCGGTCATACTCATGCATGCACAGGTACACGAAGAAATGGGACTGTGTACCATGGAGGAAGTTGCACCGATCATGCTTGCAGCCGCCAAAAAAACTTCCGTTCCTGTCTGCGTACATCTGGATCACGGTACAGACGTGGAATACATCCGGCGCGGTCTTACACTCGGTTTTACCGGCGTCATGTTTGACGGCTCTGCCCTTCCCACCGAAGAAAACTTTGAAAAAACAAAAGAAGTTGTGCGTATGGCAGCGGAAACCGGCGCCAGCGTGGAAGCGGAAATCGGCTCCATGGGTTCAAGAGAAGGCGGCAATGCCGCTGACATGGAGCATCCGGAATCCATTTATACAGATCCGGTTATGGCAAAACAGTTTGTTGAGGAAACAGGAATTGATGCGCTCGCCTGTGCATTCGGTACCGTACATGGTCTGTATGTCAAAGAGCCGAAGCTCGACTTTGACCGTTTGTCCGAAATCGACGCGCTGGTTTCTGTCCCGCTGGTCATGCACGGCGGGTCCGGTGTTTCGGAGGAGGACTACCGCCGTGTCATTGCACGGGGTATTGCCAAAATCAATTACTATACCTACATGGCAAAAGCAGGTGCAGAAGCGATAAACGGCAAGACCTTCACACAGTATCACGATATTGTAAGGGCAGCCACAGAAGCCATGCAGCAAAACGTTGCCGCTGCCATCCGTGTATTTTCCGGGTTATAATCGGTTATCAAAAAATACAGCGGGATGCAGAATCAAATAAATGGTCTGCGATCCAGCACCAGCTTCAGGGGAACATCGGAAATCAGCTTCCCGCGCAGGGTCTGCTGTAATTCCGCAAGACAGCAAACACCGCCAAACAGCGTATGCAGATCGTTGACCGTCTCATTTCTGTCCCAATCGACATGGCACCAGAAGTCAAGATAGGTTTCTGTAAAAACTTCCAGACACTTTTGTACCTCATAAAAACGATGCGGCGTCTGACGCTGTGCACGTGTCAAACAAAATACCCAGTCTATCTCCAGAAAATCTGCTTTTTTCCCAAAATTCTGCGGCAGCTCTCCTGGTGTATCATACATCGCAATGCAGGTATCGATCATACGGTCGGGATATTGCAGCGGCATGTGTGCATATTCATGATTGAAAAGATAGTGGAAAGACCCTGCCATGTAAAAATACATCGGCGCACGGCGTTCTATCTGGAGACAGCGCGGTTTCATCCACATTCCGGTTTCTGCATCTGCATTTTCAGCAAACCAGGCAAAGTACTGTTCATTCCATTCCCGTGCTGCAGCGCCGGTCAAATTCAATGCAACATAGATGCCTGCGCCTTTGTGTGAATCTCTCCACGGATTGTTTGCCCAATCCAATGTTTCCATAAGACCAATGAACTTATCAAAGTCGAGATACGGTAAAAGCGCTGTGCAGGGATGTGCCGGCGCAGCGTCGAACAGCTCCAGTGCGGCTGCACAGTGCGCCGTTGTGTGTATCGCATGATGGGTTTCCTCATGGAAAAGACCGTCTTCCCCCTGCATATTCTGCAAAACAGAAACCCAGCTTTCCCGTTCTTTTTGATTTTTGGGGAATGCTCCTATCGAATAGAGAATATTTGCGGCGTCAGCACAGCCATATGGATTGGAACCAAGTGTGCGTGTACCGCTCTCATTCTGCCAGCGCCAACGCGCATAGCTTCCGTCCGACAGCTTGTGAGACGCAACCGTCTTTTCGATATTTTTGATTATCGGTGTGATATTGTAGGGTTTCATATACACTCCTCCAGCGGGATAAAATTTTTATTTGATAACACTATATCACAGTTAGATGCTATTGTCAAGTTTTTTGACTGTTTTCTCTGTTTGTTGTTAAAAAAATATATGTCTATAATAAAATATACCAATATAACTGAAATATTGAAAAATCCATGTATCGAAATTTTAATAAAATCAGTATGGAAAGTGAGGTTTATTACATGAATATCGGATTATTGCCTATGGAATTCCACACACGACAGCTGCGTGCGGCAGGTGTCGCCCCCGCCTGTCGCTGGGACGGTAAAGAAGACCCCGAGACATGGCGTATCCGCGCAAAAGAAACGCTTTCTGCCTTAATCGGTCTGCCGGAAATTGCGCACCACAGTACCGCCCCCATTATGCAGATAGAATTGAATCGGCTGGACGAAGAAAATGGATACCGGGAAATTCGTTTCCGTTTCGTCACAGAGGAACAGGTTACCGTTCCCTGCCACCTTTTAATCCCCATCCATCACTGGAATGCCGGCAAGCCGCTTCCTGTGGTGATCTGCCTGCAAGGCCATTCTACCGGCATGCACATCTCACTCGGACGTCCGAAATTTCCGAAAGATGAGCAAACATGCCATGGCGGTGACCGCGACTTTGCTGTCCGCGCAGTCAAAGAAGGCGTCTGTGCGGTCGCAATGGAGCAGCGCTGCTTTGGTGAGTGCGGAAGTACCGAAACGGGAAGCCCGAACTGCCGACAGGCGGCGATGCGCGCACTTCTGCTTGGCCGTACTCTCATTGGGGAACGCGTATGGGATGTCATGCGCTGCATTGACGTTCTTTGTGATCACTTCACGGATTATATTGATCCCAAACAGATTCTGTGCCTTGGCAATTCCGGCGGCGGTACCACAACAACCTATGCTGCGGCGCTTGATGAACGCATCCAAATTGCGGTGCCGTCCTGTGCAGTCTGCACTTATGCAGATTCCATCGGCGCCATTCTGCACTGTGAGTGCAACTATGTCCCTGGTATTGCTAAAGCGTTCGACATGGGAGATTTGTGCGCCATGATCGCGCCGCGGTCTCTTGTCGTTGTATCAGGAGAACGTGACCCCATCTTCCCGCTTGCCGGCGCAAAAGAATGCGTGACACAGGGAATGCGGATGTATGATGTACGCGGTGCGCATGACCGCCTTGTACATGTAATCGGTGACGGCGAACACCGGTTTTATGCCGACGATGCATGGCCACTCATCCATCGGATGCTTGACGCACTTGTATTATGAAGACACTTTTTGTCACCGATCTTGACGGCACGCTCCTTGGCCCGGATGCAGCGCTTGCCCCCAAAGATGCCGCATGCATCAACCGTATGACCGCTGACGGCATTCCGATTGCGTTTGCGACCGCCCGTACCATTGAATCAGTACGCCATATTTTAAAGGACATCCGATTCAGACCCGGTATGCCGCCAGCCGCACTGATGAACGGCGTTTTGCTGCGCGATATGGAAAAAGGCGTTTATATCGACCGTGCCGTATTTTCAAAGGAAACAGCCGACTGCTTGCTTTGGACGATGGAATCGCTCGAGGCCTATCCGTTTATCTATGCTCTTCAACAGCAGCAGCACCCCAAAACGATGCAGGCATGCGAGCAGCTTATGACCTATTACAAGGAAATTCCAAACCCTGCCATGCAGGCTTTTATGGACGAACGCATCCAGCGCTATCAGAAGCCGTTCCGGCAAATACAGAAGGTATCGGAAATTGATGGCGAAATTATTTATTTTTGCCTGGTTGCACCGGAAGATATTATGAAAAAGACCGAACAGGCAATCTGTACGATTCCGCACATCAAGTACACCTCCTATCGGGATCACTATGATCAAAGCGTGTTCTATCTTGAAATTTTTGACGAACGTGCATCCAAAAAACATGCCATCGAATTTCTGCGTACTTACACAGGAGCAGAAACTGTCGTCTGCTTTGGGGACAATTTAAACGACCTTCCGATGTTTGAAGCTTCCGATATCCGTGTTGCTGTGGAAGGAGCACATCCGGAACTGAAGGAAAAGGCAGATTTCATCGCGCATGACGGTGTTCCGGCATTTATCCTACAATATTTGAAAAATCAATAAAACATAAAACAAACGGGGCTGCTGCAAGTTTTCAACTTGCAGCAGCCCGAAAACCAAGTTTTTGCGGTGGAGTTTGAGGAGGTGCTTTTTGAAAAAAGCACCTCCTCATCGAACTCTCTTTTTTTATGTTTTCCAGTTTGTATAACCGTCTATTGAAGCTTATGCGTTTTTCTTTTGCGTAATCATACGAATCACAAACAAGGTTCCGAGCATCAGCACAATTGCAATCGGAAGCGCAATCCATGCGGAGCGGATAAAGCCTGTAATCAGGTAGCTGACAAAGGAAACCACGGTGACGGTCATCGCATACGGCAGCTGCGTAGAAACGTGATTGATATGATCGGACTGTGCGCCGGCAGACGCCATGATGGTGGTATCCGAAATCGGGGAGCAGTGGTCACCGCAGATTGCACCTGCCATGCAGGCAGAAATGGAGATGATCATGATTTCATTGCCCATGTCACCGCCGAACACTGCCACAACAATCGGAATGAGGATACCGAAGGTGCCCCAGGATGTACCGGTTGCAAATGCAAGGAAGCTTGCAATCAGGAAGATGATTGCCGGCAGGAAATTTAAGAAGCCGCCAGCAGAAGCCTTCACTACTTCAGCGACATAGGTTGCTGCGCCAAGGCTGTCGGTCATTGCTTTCAGGGTCCATGCAAAGGTCAGAATCAGAATTGCGGGAACCATTGACTTAAAGCCTTCTGGCAATGCGTTCATACATTCCTTAAAGGAAAGCACACGGCGGCAGCAATAGTAAATGACGGTAATGACCAATGCGATAAACGAGCCGAATACAAGACCAACCGATGCGTCAGAATCAGAGAATGCATCCACAAAGCTTGCACCGTCAAAGAATCCGCCGGTATAAATCATACCGATAACGCAGAACACGATCAAAACAATGATCGGGAAAATCAGGTCGAGGACACGTCCCTTTTCGTTGACCTCTCCTTCTGCCTTATAAGGACGCATGCCGGTGGTGAATAAATCGCCTTTTTCTGCGTTCTTTTCATGTACTGCCATGGGACCATAGTCAAACTTCATCACAGCCAATGCAAGCATCATGACAATGGTGAGCAGTGCGTAGAAATTGTACGGAATCGCACGGATAAACAGATCCAGACCGTTAACGCCGTCCACAAAACCGGTTACAGCAGCTGCCCAGGAAGAAATCGGTGCGATAATGCAAATCGGCGCAGCCGTTGCGTCAATGATATACGCAAGCTTTGCACGGGAAATTTTATGCTTGTCACAGACCGGCAGCATAACGGAACCGACCGTCAGACAGTTGAAATAGTCATCAATGAAAATCAGACAGCCAAGCGCAATGGTGGCAAGCTGCGCACCGATGCGGGTCTTGATATGGACGGATGCCCAGCGGCCGAATGCGGCAGAACCGCCTGCACGATTCATTAAGATGACCATAGCGCCGAGAATGACAAGGAAGATCAGAATACCGACATTCCAGCTGTCAGAGAGCTGTGCAATCATACCTTCCGGGAAAATGTGCTCAATTGCAGGAACAATACTGCCGTTTGTGTACAGAAGTCCGCCGACTAAAATACCGACAAACAGAGAAGAATATACTTCTTTGGTAATCAGTGCCAGCGCAATGGCAATGACCGGAGGGAGAAGGGCAAGCGGTGTTGCATACGCTTTGATGTTGTGCTTATTGATTAAATAATTTGCACGTTCCAGAAGCTCTGCGTTGTCTTCCGCAAACGCTTCCGCTTCATCATCCAGCGTATCTGCATAGTCAAGCAATGCAGTCGCTTCCTCATAGGTCATCGTTTCGGCATCGAGCGCTGCGACATCCATAACAGATGCTTGGGCTTCTTTGGGAGAAGAAGCATCGTCCTCTGTATCCGCAAAAATCGTAATTGCGGACAGGGAGAGAATCAGCGCTGCAATCATAAAAAACAGTGTGAAACGTCTTGTTTTTCGCATAGGAAAAAACCTCCATTGTTGTAGAATGGTTACATAGTATCACATTCTACGCAAAAAATCAATAGTTTCTTTACAATTTCTTAATTAACATGAAATTTTTTTCTTTAAAAAATACCTATTTGTGTATTTTTCCAAAGAGATTCGACACTCGCTACATACAATTTCTATCTCTGTGTTTCGCTTTCAATGTACAGAAAACCATCGCTTTCTTTACTTCATTCCTGTGTCCCGACAATGGCATACAATTCCCGCTTTGTGACATTGTCGTCATAGGTAGAATAGCGCACATGCAGCATGTCCCCTTCCCCAAGCGTTTTATCTCCGCGCTGGTCCAGTTCTTCACTGTGCGCTTCCGCTTTTTTTACAGAAAGCACAAAGGTATTGGCAGGCCAGAAAATATCACGGACCTGTTTCCCAACCGCAAAGGTATCCTTCTGCACAGTCACCGTGACATCCCGCACAACCGGTACTTTATCCCCGCGGATTTCCTTCAGACGGTGCTCAAGGACATAGTCGTTGATGGATTCCACACCAAACACCTCTGTAATCAGATAGGCAATACAGGACGCAAGCAGAACCGGAATCACATTTTCAAATGCCATTAACGCTTCAAAAGCGAAAATGACTGCTGTCAGCGGCATTTTCATCATGCCGGCAATGCAGGAGGTAATGCCGATTACAACAATGATGGAATAGTATTCACTGCTAAGGTCGGTATAAACAATCAGAAATCTGCCGATGATAGAAGAAATCATTGCGCCCAGCGCCATAATCGGCAGAAACATACCGCCTGTAATACCGGCGCTGTTTGCAAGAAACATCAGCGTGGTACGTACTAAGATATATCCAAACAGAAGATACCAGATATGATGCCCCAACAGCAGATTCTCAATCATATGGTGACCGGAGGAAAGAAAACTGGGAGAGATCAATCCAAAGATCAGCGTCAGCAGCAGTACGCCCAAAATGCGCACATATTCCGGCAGACGTTTTCCATATTTGCTCCAGAACCGTTTCAGAATCGTATGGTACTTTAAAAACGCAACGGAAAACAACCCGACGACCACCGCAATGAATACCGGCATCCACAAGTCCTGCAAACGGAATACCGCCATCTTAATTTGCGGAAACAGCTGTGTAGAAACGCCGAAAATCGGCGATAAGATTGCACAGGCAATTTTTGATGCAGTCACAGATACCGTAGACACCAGAATGATCATCGGTGAAATACGCTGGTGCGCTTCTTCAATTGCAAACATCATTCCGGAAATCGGCGCATCCGTCGCTGCGGTAAATCCCGCACAGGCACCGCCGGTCATCAGATATCGATCCCATGCCATATGTTTTTTTGCAAAAATCTTTGTAATTCCACGTCCAAGCGCCGTGCCGATTTGTACGCTCGGTCCTTCGGTTCCAAGCGGTACGCCGATGAGGAACGTCATCAGCGACAAAAAAAAGACGCCGATGAAATTGTATATCCAGTGGAACGGAATCAAACCGCGCAGAATACCGATACAGGTCGGAATTCCGCCGCCGCGGAGATTGCTGTGCCGTCTGTAGGAAATCAGATAAATTCCTGCCGCCGCACACAATACCGCTGCCGCGCCGATTCCATACACCGGATGCTGCCGCAGTACCGTGTAAATGGTATTCGACCAACCGATGATCATATTGGCACAGAACTTAAAGATGACAATGACAATGCCCACCACTGTTCCCGTGAAAAAACTGTAGATCAATGCCGGAAACATCAGATGATAAATATAGTTTTTTTGACTTTTCTTCATAAAGATAACCGCTGCCCCGCCGAAATAGAAAGAAATCCTCTCTCTAAAACGGACAAATTCCTTTGATACATACTGTGATCATGCAAAACAGCGCAAACCCGACACCCCGCTGCAATCACACATCTTTATATTATAATACATTCCCCAAAAAATGTCAAGTGGCAATTCTATGTATAAACAAAGCAACAGCTAATAATTGATGAGGAGAACTTTTGAAAAAGTTCCCCTCATACTCCCCTCAAAACTTTTTATCGGGGCAAAATTATATATACTATTCCAGAAAGATTCATTGACACGGCGATTTTCTTTTTTATTTCTCGATTCTGTCGAATTGCAGCAAAATTTTAGCACGCTTCACTGTGATATATCCAATCCAGTTCTGCGTCACCTGTCTGGCAACCGCACTGTCAACACCCCATGTGAAATTCGGATTCCACACGCCATCTGCATTGATCGTGTCAAACCAATACTCAAAGTTCTGCTCAATTCCCTGCTTTACAACATCATACCACAAAGAATCCGGAGAGGAAACAAAGTCAAGCGGTGTAAAGCAATATTCCTCATATCTGCTCACATCAAAGCAGGTATTTTCATAAATTCTCCGGCGCAGCGCTGCAACAACTTCCTCTGTGATCAAATCGGAATGTATTGCCAAAAGCTGTTCTACCAATACCTGCAAGTTCAGTGTATCATGGTCGCCGCAATCGCCGCTGCCAACAAGCAGCGAAAGACAGTCCTGTGCGACTTTGTTTCCAAGTGCACGCTGTTGTTCCGTTCCATACCGGATCAAAGCAGACGCTGCACAGGCGCAGGGGTTCGGCGTAAATCTGGTACCTGGATCCGCATGCCACCACGGTGCATGCGGGCTGTCCATAGCTTCCTTTGGGCAGTCCTCCCAATATTTTGGAATATCCTGTACGGAATGCTCAAAATAGGAAAGAATGTTTTGAAACCAGGCGGCACTGCAGTCAAGATCATATTCATATGCCTGAAAGATTGCTTCTGCCGACGGAATTGCCGCAGAAAGCGGGCTTTGAATATCCGATTCAAAGCCATGCCCTATACCGCCGTCTGGATTCTGATATGAGATCAGTTCTTTTACAATCGCGTCCTTTTCCCCGTCATGAAAAAGATAGTTCCACTTTGCCCGGTCATACAAACGCGCATGTTCCTGCATCCACGCATCCATTTTGACAAGCTGTACTTTTGTCAGTTTTCTCATAGATTTCTGTGTTTTTCGCACACACAGCAAATGCCGGGCATGCGAGTTGCTTCCTTTCGTTTCTATCGTATTGAAAATCGTAAAACACGGTTATGGCAACGCGTTTCGGCGTTTTACTTTACGTAATAACAATAATCAAGGATGATATTTCCCTTTTCATCCGGCGTGGTATAACGCGGACAGGTGCAGTTTTCAAAGGACCACACTCCGCCATTCTCGTCTTTCCAGAGGGTAAGCCCTGCCTGTTCTACCGCTGTTTTGCAGGTGCTGGTATCATGCACCTCATTTTCTTTGCCGTAAATCCAAGTGGTGCCAAGATGTACCGCCGGAAAATCCACACAGGCAAATCCCTCTGGCACTGGAGTATCTGCCGGGGTAAACATGCCAATCCAGTATTCAAACGGCTGACCGTCCGCGCGGCGTTCGAGTCCCACATAACCGCCCCCGTTTTCCCAGATAGAAACAATACGGTCAACACCACCCATCGCTTCTTCTAATTTGTCAAACCAGCCGTTTGCGAACCATTCTCCCCACATAGGGCCAAAGTCCGGATATTTTTTGCCGATAAAGCGCATTGGCGGTACGTCTTCCCTGAATGTTTTGATGATTTCTGCCATAATAACGTATCCTTTCTTTTTCGTTTAAAATAAATGGCTTAAGCCATTGTAATTGAAATTGATCGGTTTTACACCATTGACAAACCGGATATAGTAGGTTCTGGTTTTTTCTTCCACTTCTTCGATCATTCCCTCTCCAAACACCTTGTGTCGGATCTGATCGCCGACCTTGTATACCTCGGCTTCCGTTTTATCAAACCGTTTGATCTGTAACCGCTGTTCCGCCTTGAGTTCATCCGGAATTTCACCAATGCAGTCAAGCAGACTTTCATCGATGTCAGATAAAAACCGTGACGGTACCTTGGAATAGCCCTTCACGCCAAAGCCTTCGCTTTCCGTCAGATACAGCTGCTTCTTTGCACGTGTGACCGCAACAAAGCACAGTCTGCGTTCTTCCTCCAATGCATCGCGTTTCCGCTCCTCCAGGCTGCGTGCAGATGGGAAAATACCTTCTGTCAATCCGACTAAGAATACACGATCAAACTCTAAGCCTTTTGAGGTATGAATGGTCATAATCCGGACACAGTCGGTTTTATCTTCCTCTGCGTCGCTGTCACGCATCAGCGTGATATTCTGCAAAAAGGCAGAAAGCGACAGGGGTTCTCCAAACTCTGTTTCCTGTGCTACGACACTCCGAATCAGTTCTGTCACGTTGTCAAGCCGTTCAATGTCGCCGCTTTCCCGGATATACAGCTCATATCCGGTATCGGACAGAATCCTTTGCAGAAGTTCCGACACAGGCAGTGTTTCAGTCAGGCGCCGCAGGTTTTCCATGACCGCAATAAATTCTTTTGCTTTGGTGCCTTTGAAAAGATCGGTTCCGCACAAGACGCGCAGTGCCTCATAAAGCGGCACACGATGTTCTTCTGCATACCGTGCAAGCGCTTCCATTTTGATTTTACCGATTTTCCGCCGCGGCATGTTGATGATCCTTTTAAAAGAAAGATCGTCGTCCAACCGATTGACAAGACGCATATAAGAAAGTACGTCTTTGATTTCTGCACGTTCATAAAATCCCACACCGCCATATACGACATAGGGGATATTCTCACTCAAAAAACCTTGCTCAACAAACCGTGATACATGACCCGAACGGTACAATACTGCGAAATCAGAATATTTCCCGCCGTTTTTGACATGCTCCTTCATTTCTTTGGTAATGTACGCAATTTCTTCTTTATCATTTTTTGCATGGAGATATTGAACGCGCTTCCCCTGGACCGTATCGGTATAGAGCTTTTTTTCCACACGGTTTTGGTTCTTTTCAATCAGAGAATTCGCCACATTCAGAATTTGTGCTGTGGAACGGTAATTGCGGCTGAGTACGATATCCTGCGCCTTTAATTGCAGTTGATTTTCAAAGCAGGGATTGTTCAGCCACTCCTCAAAGTCGACAATGACGCCGATGTTCGCGCCGCGCCACTCATAAATATTCTGGTCTGGATCACCGACCACAAACAGGTTTTGATTGTATTCTGACAGTCTGCGAATCAGTTTAAATTCCTTTGCCGTAATGTCTTGAAACTCATCCACCATAATATAGCAAAGCCGCTTCTGCCATTTCAACAGCACATCGGGATACTTGCGGAATAAATATATGGTAAAATTGATGAGATCAAAGAAATCCAGACCGAAATATTTGCGTTGTTTTTTGATATATCGGAAAATAATTTCATCGGACGGTGTTTTGGAGGTCAGCGTGCTGTAATCAAAATCAGGATTGGAAAGGTACTCGACATAGGTAATCAGATTCTTATAGTACCGAATCTGGTCAATCATAAATTTAAAGCTTGCCGTATCCATTTTGATTCCCATCTCATCATAGACTTCTTCCAGAATCTTCTTTTGGTCTATGTTATCAAGTACGATAAACTGGTCAGGATAAAACAGCTTTGAAATTTCTTCTCTTAAAATCCGCGTACAAAACGCATGCAGTGTTGCAACAAACGATGTATCAAATTCTTCGCCCAGCATGGCTTTTATCCGTTTTTTCATTTCACGCGCCGCTTTATTGGTAAACGTAATACACAGAATGTTGGACGGTGAAATGCCAAGCTCATTGACTAAATATGCATACCGATGCGTCAATGCTTTGGTTTTGCCTGTCCCTGCTCCGGCGATCACACGGATATACCCCTCCGTCGTTGTCACTGCTTTGATTTGTGATTCGTTTAATTCCTGAAATATGTCCTGCATGGTTTCGTTTCCTCACAACCGTCCAAACGATTTTTCTGTCAAAAACAACTATCGCTTATCGTTTCTTCCAATTGCTTTTCGTTATAAGCGTTTTAATACATAGTTTGCCACGCCTTGGATGACGATATCATCGTAGATTTGATCCGGATACCTGCTCTTATCATCATTTTCTGCACGCAGCACAATTTTCTTTTGCTTTTGATCAAGGGTGAACGTCTTCAGCGTCGCGCTGTCCTCGATAAGCGCTGCAACAATTTCGCCTTCCATGGCGGTATTCTGTCTGCGTATCAATACAAAATCACCATTTTCAATTCCAGCATTGATCATGGACTCCCCTTGTGCACGCAGCCAGAAATATTCTCCCTTTCCAATCAATGCATCCGGTATCGGAAGCATACTGTCATGCTGTTCTACCGCATAAATCGGAGACCCACATGCGATATCACCGCAGATCGGTGCGTCAAACCGATTTTGCATCTCCTCAATATATGGCGTAACAATATGCCTGCCATCGAAAGAGAGCTGTTCCATCGCTGTCATTCTGTGCAAATATTTGTGCACCGTTCCAACAGCCAAGGACAACCTGCGTGCAATTTCAGAAATTGTCGGAGAGTAACCGTTTTCACTGTAATAGGTATTCACAAAGGCGATGATCCTCTGCATGGTTTCTTCACTTAAATATCGCATGTACATCCCTTCGTGCATAAGATAAATGAAAATTTTTTCACGATAAGATTATAGCATACTTCCATCTGTTTGTCAATAGCTGTTTTCAATAATTGGTGATATCGCCCCGTCATGTGGACATTCGATGGCGAATTGTACCGCTACCGGAAAAAGTAAGTCGATCTGTTGAGTTATAAATAACTGATATATACACTTAAGTGGAAATTTCACAATGAAAATTAAACAATCATCTGCGCCGAGATAACTATATAAAAATTTCGTTGATTTTTCCAGACAAACAGTTTTGTGCTTTGACAATGATAACACCGTCATTTTTACATTGTTGAAACCATTACATTATTTTTGCATGATTAAAAATGGGGGGGAGCTGAATTTACAGCAGAATTTCGTTTTGGAATTTTTGATACAAAAAAATCAAAAAAATGAAAATTGCCCTTGACAAAACTGCAAGGATATGGTATAATATTAAACGTTGATAGGGAATAAATTGATGTCCCATCAATTTCTGGGTGTAGCGCAGTTGGTAGCGCGCTACCTTGGGGTGGTAGAGGCCGCAAGTTCAAGTCTTGTCACTCAGACCAAAAAATAGACGAAATGTACAAGTAACGAGGTCATTTCGTCTATTTTATTTTGTTTTTCAGGCATTTTTCGGGGTATGTCGGATGATTTTTTCTACACCCGTGCGCTACCTTTGAAAAGCGGGCTGTTGCGTTAAGCCTTCAAAACAAATATAGAGCTGCTGCAAGTACCTAAAAATAAAGTACTTGCAGCAGCCCTAATCGGATCACTTCGTAATCCCGGTCTGCCGCAAATTTTCTATTTGTAACAGACCCTGTTTTTTTACGTTTTCGGTTTTCCATGGAATACAAGCGCTGCAATGAATCCACATGTCATAGCAGCTGTGATGCCGCCTGCGGTTCCGGTCAAACCGCCGGTCAGGGCGCCAACCAGTCCCCTGTCCCGCACAGCGCCTTCTACACCGCGTGCAAGTGCGTAACCAAAACCGGTCAGAGGGGTGGAAGCACCGCAGCCTGCCAATTTGATCAGCGGTTCATAAATACCAACCGCAGTTAAAATGACACCAGCAACCACATAGGATACAAGAATCCGCGCCGGTGTTATTTTGGTAAAGTCAATGAGCAGCTGTGCAATTACACAAAAGCCGCCGCCAACCGCAAAAACCAGCAGAAAATCAATCAGCAATTCTTTCATGGAGACACTCCTTCCCCTCCGCCCCCGCAGGCAGGCAGCGTTGATGATATCCGTACCAAATGCGCGATGCCCGCAATCGGCATTCCCTGCTGAACACTGCCTGGACTCATCAATGCACCAGTTCCGATAAACAGAATGTTGTTATAGGTACCATTCCGAAAACGCTTCATCACAGGACCGCACATAATACTGCCGGAACATCCGCAGCCGGAACCGCCTGCATGTACATCCTGTGTTTTGGCGGAATAAATCATCAGTCCGCAGTCGTTATACATTTTTTTGATATTGAATCCAACCGCATACAGCATTTCCGCTGTAATTTCATGCCCAATCTGTCCAAGGTCGCCTGTCAGAATGGCGTCAAAGTCCTCCGGTACCGCACCGGAGCAGGAAAAATAACGTTTGAGTGTATCGACAGCTGCCGGCGCCATTGCCGCGCCCATGTTGTTTGCGTCCTTTACACCCTTCTGCACACTGATACCGGGCATTACCTCTGTCACATACGGACCGTTTCCGTCTTTTGCAAGAAGCATCGCACCTGCACCTGTGACCGTCCATTGGGAGGTTGGTGTACGCTGTCCGCCATATTCAATGGGAAACCGGAACTGCCGTTCCGCAGAGCAGAAATGAGAGGAGCAGACCGCCGCCGCACGTTGGAAAACACCGTTTCCGACCATCAGCGCCGCAAGCATCATACTTTCCGCCATGGTGGAGCATGCGCCGTACAGTCCAAAATACGGAATGTTAAAATCAAGCAGACCAAACGAGGAACCTGTGCACTGGTTGAGCAAATCCCCTGCAAAAATTGCATCGACATCCGTTTCTTTTATGACGCCTTTTTTCAGCATCAATCCAAACGCCAAGCGCTGCATTTCCGATTCTGCCTTTTCCCAGGTGTCCATACCGAATTTATCGTCATCTGCATGCAGATCAAAATCTGCGCCAAGCGGCCCTTCAAACTCTTTTCTGCCGACGACTGCCGCAGAAGATACAATCGAAGGCGGATTCTGTATCCGTAAAAGCTGTGATCCCCCCGCCATTATAGAATCCCCCCATTGTGTAAAAAGTAATAAATCACACCCCAAATAACCGATGCAATCGTGCCGTAAACAATCACAGGACCTGCAATGATAAACATTTTTGCACCAACACCGAGAACAAAACCTTCTGCTTTTGTATCAATCGCAGGTGAAACCACCGCATTGGCAAATCCGGTTATCGGAACAAGTGTACCTGCACCTGCAAATTTCGCAATTTTATCAAACCATCCAAGTCCGGTAAGCAGTGCCGCCAATGCCACGATTGTCACCGGCGTCATAATACGCACATTCACTTCCGGCATTCCCAAATGCAGATACAGCCGATAAATCCCTTCTGCGATGCAGCATATCACGCCGCCGACAAGAAAAGCACATGCACAGTCCTTCAGTACGGGAGATTTTTTGGCATGGCTCTTTGCGTATTTCTCGTATGTTTTCGGATCCAGATTCATAATATATCCTGACTTTCGGCAATCGAAAGCACCCTTTCTTCTGAGTATCGTGTGCGGTGAATGCCGTTTTCTAAAAAATTTGGATAAAAATACCCTCCGACACATTCACCAGATGTTCCTATCTGTAGTGTTTGCGTCGGAGGGATCAATTATGCATTCAATTTTTATTTTTCGGCTTTTGTATCGCAGTACAGGCAGCGATATACCTGATGTTCTCTGTCTGTCAGACGGAACACGTGCGGCAGCTCCTGCTCACAGGAGGTGATGCAGCGCGGATTTTTGCAGCGAATCAAATGGGTAATGGTATCCGGGAGTGCAGGATGCAGTTTTTCTGCACGCTTTCCGTCCCGAATCAGATTGACTGTAATTTTCGGATCGATATAACCAAGAATATCCAGATTGATGTCGATGGGTGCACCGATTTTGATGATATCCTTTTTCCCGCACTTGCCGCTTTCCGCGTTCTTGATCAGCGCAACCTCACAGTCCAGCTGTCCAAGCTTCAAATAAGAATACAGCTCCATGCCGCGCCCCGCGGGAATATGATCGATGACAATACCGTCACGAATGCTTCCGATAATCATAATGACCTATGACCATAACTTTTACGTGTTCAGCGAATGCTGAAATGTTCAGCGCACGGAACACGTAAAAGATTATTTCCTTTCTTATCTTAGAGCGGTAAAAATTCGCAGAATAGCTTCTTATTTTGTAATCCCCAGCAGCTTTAAAAACAACGCCATACGAATAATTTTTCCATTTGTTACCTGACGGAAATATGCCGCACGGTCATCAGAATCCACCGCAACGGAGATTTCGTTGACACGCGGCAGCGGATGCAGTATCCGCATATCCTTTTTGGCTGAAATCAGCTTTTCCGGCGTCAGGATGTAACTGTCACGCAGACGAAGATAATCGGCTTCATTGAAGAAGCGTTCCTTCTGCACACGGGTCATATAAAGGATATCCAGTTCTCCGATGACGTCTTCCAGGGACGTTGTTTCCATATAAGGAATATTCTTTGCATCCAGTACCTCAGAACGGACATGCTCCGGAATCCGCAGCTCCTCCGGAGAGATGAAGATAAACTTAACACCTGGATAACGGCTCATCGCAGTGACGAGAGAATGGACGGTACGTCCGAACTTCAAGTCTCCGCAGCAGCCGATGACAAGATGATCCATATGACCGATCTCGCGCTTGATGGTAAACAAGTCCGTCAGCGTCTGCGTCGGATGATTGTGTCCGCCGTCCCCTGCATTGATGACAGGAATATCAACGTTCATCTGTGCGACAAGCGGTGCGCCTTCTTTGGGGTGACGCATGGCAATGATGTCCGCATAGCATTCAATGACACGCGCGGTATCCGCGACCGATTCCCCTTTGGAAACCGACGCGCTGGAAGCCTCAGAAAAACCGATGACGGAACCGCCAAGATCAAGCATCGCAGATTCAAAGCTCAGACGTGTACGGGTAGACGGTTCGTAAAACAGTGTCGCCAGCTTTTTTCCTTTGCACAGCTCTGAATACGCTTGGGGATGCGCTATAATATCCTCTGCCACATCCATCATGACATCAATTTCTTCTGTCGACAGTTCTGCAATATCAATCAGTCCCCGGGTCTTCATGCCTTTGCTCCGTTTATCTGAAGATAATTCTTGATACGCGCTACATTTTCCGCGTTCTTTTCATCTTCTTCCAGATAGGCGATGATGTCATAGACATCGACAACAGAGTAAACCGGGAAGCCGTATTCTTCTTCCAGCTCTGCCATTGCCGATTTTTCGGTTTGACCCTTTTCCTTTCTGTCCACCATAACGAAAACAGCGGCGACCTTGACACCGTCAAGCGCGGACAGCTTCCCCATGCTTTCGCGAATCGCGGTTCCTGCGGTTACAACGTCTTCGGTAATGACAACTTCTTCACCGGCTTTCGGCACATAACCGACAAACACACCGCCTTCCCCGTGGTCCTTCGCTTCCTTGCGGTCAAAGAAGAACGGGACATCCAACCCTTCTCTGGACAGCGCGACAGCAGCAGAAACCGCAATGGAAATTCCCTTGTATGCCGGACCAAATAAGACGCATCTCTTTTTGCCGACCTTTTCCAGATAGCTCTTTGCATAGAATTCACCGAGCTTGGCAATCTGATCTCCGGTCTTGATGTCACCTGCATTGATAAAGTACGGAATTTTTCTTCCGCTCTTTGCTGTAAAATCGCCGAACTTCAACACGCCGGCACCTTCCAGAAATTGGATAAACTCTCTCTTATATGCTTCCATGTTCTGTTATCTCCTTCTATTTGTCAAGTTTAAAACGGTTTCAGTCCACAAATTCCGCAACGCATCTTCTGTATGCCGAAACGGGATCGGGAGCGGCGGTTATCGGGCGTCCGACCACAATGTAGTCTGAGCCGATCTTCCTTGCCTGTGCCGGTGTCATGACACGTACCTGATCTCCGATATCTCCATCTGCAAAACGGACGCCGGGTGTTACTGTGATAAAAGAATCTCCGCAGGTTTTATGTACCTTTTCCGCTTCCAGCGGAGAGCAGACAACGCCGTCCAGTCCTGCGTCTGCCGCATTTTTTGCATAGTGCATGACCGTGACATCCATCGGCGAATCAATCAGAAGTTCCTCCTTCATACGTTCCTCCGAGGTAGAGGTCAGCTGCGTCACCGCAATCAGAAGCGGTCTTGAACCGTCCGGTCTGGTCAGACCCTCCAGCGCAGCCTCCATCATTGCCTTGGTACCGGCGGCATGCAGGTTGGTCATATCCACATCAAGACCAGACAATACTTTCATTGCTTTTTTTACCGTATTCGGAATGTCATGCAGCTTCAAATCAAGAAAAATTTTGTGACCGCGCGCTTTGATGTCGCGGACAATCGACGGTCCCTCTGCATAAAACAGCTCCATTCCGATTTTTACAAACGGTTTTTCATTTTCAAATTTGTCAAGAAATGCAAAGGTTTCCTTTGCGGACGAAAAATCGCAGGCAATAATGACATCTTTTCCCATGGTGTGACCCAAACTTTTACAAAATAAAAGTTGTTCCTTTCTGACTTGTTGTTATGATATCAGGGATAAAAATTGTTTCCATAATTTTAAAATGAAATTGTGGGTATTGTCCCTTTCAGGCAGGCTGTTGCATTAACATGCAGCAGCCCCCCTCAAAAGTGTTTTTGCGTTTTCAGGCTTTGGCGCCTCCAATAATTTCTTTCAGGGTATGAATATGATGCTGCTCCATGACAGCCGGCAATGCGGCGATGATGTCGCGGCATGCAAACGGATTTCGTAAGTTCTCCGCACCGATTTCAACGGCAGTGGCTCCGGCAAGCATCATTTCAATCACATCTTCTGCACTGGAAACGCCGCCCATTCCAACAACCGGAATTTTTACAGTGCTGGAAACCTGATACACCATGCGGACTGCAACCGGCAGCACCGCAGCGCCGGAATAGCCTCCGGTCGTATTGGCAAGCAGCGGCTTTCTGCGGCGTAAATCAATGCGCATACCAAGCAGCGTATTGATTAACGACACGCCGTCAGCGCCGGCAGCTTCCACAGCTCTTGCAATTTCCGTAATATCTGTGACATTGGGAGAGAGCTTGACAATCAGCGGCTTTTTGACAACATCACGTACCGCACGCACCACTTGTTCCGCAGATGCGGCACACGTGCCGAATGCCATACCGCCGCCGTGTACATTGGGGCAGGAGATGTTGAGTTCAATCCATCCCACCTGTTCTTCTTTGTCAAGGCGGGAGGAAACCTCCACATATTCGCCGAGCGAAAAACCGGATACATTCGCCATGACCGGTTTGGAAAATACGGCTTTCAAGCGCGGCAGCTCCCGATTGATAACGGCATCGACGCCGGGATTCTGCAATCCGACCGCATTCAGCATGCCGGACGGGCATTCCGCAATACGGGGTGTCGGGTTGCCGAAACGCGCTTCCCGTGTTGTTCCTTTGAAGGAAAAGGTACCGAGCACATTGATATCATATAATTCTGCGAATTCATATCCGTAGCCAAACGTACCGCTGGCAGGAATGATCGGATTGTCGAGCGGGATTCCGCAGAGATCAACCGCAAGTCTATTTAAGGTTTCTGCCATATAATCTCCTCCTTGAACAAAACCGGTCCGTCTTTACAGATGCGTTTATTTCCATACAGCGTTTTGCAGGAACAACCCATGCATGCGCCGAAACCGCATCCCATGCGTTCTTCAAAGCTGTACTGTCCAGATGTTTTGGATGCTTGATACACCGCATAGAGCATCGGTTCCGGACCGCAGCAGTAGGTGTAGGAATAGTCCCCCGCCATAGGGAATGCATCGGTGACAAAGCCCTTTGTACCGGCAGTGCCGTCTTCTGTTGTCACATAAACCCGGGCGCCGAGCGCTTCAAATTCTTCTTTATAAAATACATCCCGTGCAGAGCGGAAGCCTAAAATCACCGTCACGTCCTTCCCCTCTGCTATCAGCTTTTTGGCAAGCATGTAGAGCGGCGGAACACCGACACCGCCGCCAATTAAAAGCGGTCGGTTTCCGGACGGTTTCAAATCATACCCGTTTCCGAGTCCGGATAAAATATCCAGCTCCTCGCCCGCTCCCATGTGGGACAGGCGGTCTGTGCCTTTTCCTACAATTTTATAAATCAGCGTCAGCGTTTCGTCGTCCATGTCGTTTACCGAAATCGGACGGCGCAGGTAAAACCCGTCCAGCATGATGTTGACAAACTGTCCCGGTGCTGTAATCGCGCTGGTGTCACCTTCCAATGTGAGCTTCATCACATCGTGGGTCAAGGCAATGTTTTCCCTGATGGTGAAGTAGGACTGCTTCATATTGCGGAAACCTCCATCGTAATTTCTTCCAGTACATCCAAAAGTACCCGGACCGTATCCAGCGCTGTGAAAATCGTGACACCGTTTTCTACGGCACAGCGGCGAATTTCCACCCCGTCAGATACCGTATTCATACCGCCGGATGCGCTGATATCACGAGTATTGATGACATACGTCACATACCCGCCGCGAATAGAATCGAGAATCTCTTCCGAGCCTTCGTTCAGCTTCTTTTTGATTCTTGTACGGATGCCATTTGCACGCAGGAACATTGCCGTTCCGTGCGTTGCTTCAATGTTGAAGCCCATTTGATAGAAGCGGCGAATCAATGGAAGCGCTTCCTCTTTGTCACGGTCGGCAAGCGTGACAAGAATGGTACCGTAATTGAGGACGTGCATACCGGAAGCCTGCAATGCCTTATAAAGCGCTCTCGTCATCTTGCGGTCATATCCGATGGCTTCACCCGTAGACTTCATTTCCGGGGACAGATAAACGTCCATGCCGCGCAGCTTGGAGAAGGAAAACGCAGGAACCTTGACGTACCATTTTCCGGGTGCGGTATCCGGATAAAGCATATTGTATCCCTGTTCCTTCAGTGTTACACCGAGAATTACCAAGGTACCAATATCTGCCAGATTGATGCCGGTCGCCTTGGAGAGGAACGGTACTGTTCTGGAGGAGCGCGGGTTGACCTCAATAATATACACCTTGTTGTCCGGGTCAACAATAAACTGAATGTTGAACAGACCCACAATGCCAATGGCAAGCCCCAAACGCTTGGTATAATCGAGGATGGTCTCCTTGACACTTTCATTTAATGTGAACGGCGGGTAAACGGAAATCGAGTCACCGGAATGTACGCCGGTTCGCTCTACCAATTCCATAATACCGGGAACAAAGACATCCGTTCCATCGCAAACCGCATCCACTTCAACCTCACGGCCGACGATATATTTATCGACAAGCACCGGCTTATCCTCATCAATTTCCACGGCGGTTTTCAGGTAATGACGCAGCTGCTCCTCGTTTGCGACAATCTGCATTGCGCGGCCGCCGAGCACAAACGACGGACGGACGAGAACAGGATACCCGACATCTGCCGCTGCACGGACACCATCCTCTAACTTTGTGACGGCATGTCCCTTTGGCTGCGGAATTCCAAGCGTGGTCAGTACCTTTTCAAACGAATCGCGGTTTTCCGCACGGTCGATGGCTTCCTTGTCCGTACCAATGATGCGCACACCGCGTGCGGCAAGCGGTTCTGCTAAATTGATTGCAGTTTGTCCGCCAAGCGACGCAATGACACCCCATGGCTTTTCGATATCGATGATGTTCATGACATCCTCTGGGGTCAGCGGTTCAAAATACAGCTTGTCTGAGCAGGTATAGTCTGTGGAAACGGTTTCCGGGTTGTTGTTGATGATAATGGCTTCACAGCCGTGCGCTTTGATGGTCATGACGGCGTGAACCGTGGAATAGTCAAATTCCACACCCTGACCAATACGAATCGGTCCTGCACCAAGCACAATGATTTTCTTGCGGTCGGTAATCACCGATTCATTTTCGTCGGCATAGGTGGAATAGAAGTACGGAATATAAGAGTCAAATTCAGAGGCGCAGGTATCGATCATTTTATACACCGGAAGAATGCCGTTTTCCTTGCGCAGGTCTGTAACAGCAAGCTCTGACATATTCCAAAAATCACCGATGGCACGGTCACAGAAGCCATATTTCTTTGCAGAGCGCAGCGCTTTCACATCGCACGGATTGGTTTCCAGATACGTTTCCATATGGACAATATTGCTGATCTTGTCCACAAAAAAGCTGTCAATGGCAGTAATCTTGCAGATTGTGTCCACATCGGTTCCACGGCGGAGCAATTCTGCAATTGCAAAGACACGGTCGTCCGTTCCGTCTTTAATATAAGTCAGAAGATCGGTGGTCGTATATGCGTCAAACTTCTTCATGTGCAGATGGTACACACCGCATTCCAGAGAACGGACGGCTTTCAAAAGGCTTTCTTCCATAGTCCGTCCGATGCTCATGACCTCCCCTGTCGCTTTCATCTGCGTGGACAGGTGATTGTTGGCATCTGCGAATTTATCAAACGGGAAGCGCGGCATCTTTGTGACCACATAGTCCAGCGTTGGTTCAAACGATGCCGGTGTGTTGGCAATGCGGATTTCATCCAGCCGCATACCGACAGCAATCTTTGCAGAAACACGTGCAATCGGATATCCGGAGGCTTTGGAAGCAAGCGCCGACGATCTTGACACACGCGGATTGACTTCAATGACATAATACCGGAAGGATTGCGGATCCAGTGCAAACTGTACGTTGCAGCCGCCTTCAATTTTTAAGGCACGGATGATGCGCAGCGCACTGTCCCGCAAAAGGTGATATTCCTTATTGGTCAGGGTCTGGCTTGGGCATACGACAATCGAGTCACCGGTGTGAATGCCGACCGGGTCAAGGTTTTCCATGTTGCAGACGGTAATTGCGGTATCGTTTGCATCGCGGATAACTTCATACTCAATTTCTTTATAGCCGCGAATGGATTTTTCCACCAACACCTGATGCACCGGAGAAAGCTTGAGCGCATTCTTCATGATCTCGCGCAGCTCTTCTTCATTGTCCGCAAAGCCGCCGCCGGTTCCGCCGAGTGTGAATGCCGGACGGAGCACCACCGGATAACCGATATCGTTTGCAGCCTTGACGCCTTCTTCCATGGAGTTTGCAATCTCAGACGGACAAACCGGTTCGCCGATTTCTTCACAAAGCTCTTTGAACAATTCTCTGTCTTCGGCACGCGCAATGGAATCAGACGACGTACCGAGCAGCTCAACACCGCATTCCCGTAAAATTCCCTTCTTTTCCAGCTGCATGGCAAGATTCAGACCCGTCTGACCGCCAATACCCGGTACAATGGCGTCCGGACGCTCATGACGGACAATTTTCGCCACGTATTCCAGCGTCAGGGGTTCCATATAGATTTTATCTGCAATGGCACGGTCTGTCATAATGGTGGCAGGGTTGGAATTTGCCAAAATGACTTCATAGCCTTCTTCACGCAAAGCAAGACATGCCTGTGTTCCTGCATAATCGAATTCCGCTGCCTGACCGATAACAATCGGACCGGAACCGATGACCATAATTTTGTGAAGGTCTGTTCTCTTAGGCATTGACGTTCGCCTCCTTCATAAGTGTCAGAAACTGATCGAATAAATACCCGGAATCCTGCGGTCCCGGTGCGCTTTCCGGATGATACTGCACAGAAAACACGCGGTCTTCCACACATTCCACACCTTCTGCGGTATTGTCAAGAATATTGATATGTGTCAATTTAAGTCCTGTATTGGCAAGAGACTTTGCATCCACTGCATAGGAATGGTTCTGGCTTGTGATTTCCACCCTACCGGTCTTTAAATTCTTGACCGGATGGTTGCCGCCGCGGTGACCAAATTTCAGCTTGTAGGTTTTAGCGCCGTATGCCAGTGCAATCATCTGATGCCCAAGACAAATTCCAAAAATCGGCAGCTTGCCGCGCAGCTTCCGTACAAGTTCAATGACCGGTACGACATCCTCCGGGTCACCGGGGCCGTTGGAAAGGAACAGTCCGTCCGGCTTCATCGCAAGAATCGTCTGCGCATCGGTATTGTACGGTACTACGGTGACGTTGCAGCCGCGTGCGTTCAGAGAACGAATGATATTCAGTTTGATGCCGCAGTCCACCGCAACCACATTCCATACGTGATCCGGCGTGCGGGAAAACCAGCGTTTTTTGCAGGAAACACGGGAAACTGCATCGTGCGGAACCGGTGTGTTCCGGATGATTTCCAAGCCGGTTTCAAGGTCGGTACCGATGTTTGTGATCAGGACACGGCGGGAACCGTGGTCGCGGATGGAACGGTTCAACTTCCGTGTATCAATGCCCTCAATCCCGGGAATATGATACTCCTCAAGGATTTCATCCAATGTTTTGGTACAGCGAAAATTGGAAGGATGATCGTTGTATTCCGAGACGATCAGTGCACCGAGCGTCGGGACACGTGTCTCAAAATCTTCGTCTGTAATGCCGTAGTTGCCAATCAGCGGGTACGTCATCACGACCGCTTGATCGGTATAAGACGGGTCGGAAACAATTTCCTGGTAGCCAACCATTGACGTATTGAATACGATTTCACATACACGGTCTTCCAGGTCGCCAAAGGCGTAACCCAGATATTCCACCCCATCCTCCAGTATCAGTTTTCGGTTATAGCTGCGTTCCATACACATTTTCCTCCATATATTGTACCGAGGCACATGCCCCATACCTTCATGCCGTCAAACGGTGTGCTGCGTCCCATGGATACAAACGACGATGTATCTACATGTGTTTCCTTGTCAAGTGCCCATACAGAATAGTTTCCTGTATCATATCCTGCATTCCCCAATGCAAAACGCCTGCGGGGATTGTCCGACATCAGCGCGACCAGGCGATTGAGCGGTAGAATGCCTTTTTTGACAAGTCCTGTATACAGTACCTGAAATGCACATTCCAGACCTACAATGCCATTCAGACTGCCTGCAAAGCCCCTCGCCTTTTCTTCGGCGCTGTGCGGTGCATGATCTGTGGCAATCATATCGATTGTACCGTCCTGCAATGCTTCAATCAATGCGTCCCTGTCGGACGGCGCACGCAGCGGCGGATTCATCTTCCAGTTTCCGCCATCACACCGCATGGTATCGTCAAGCAGCAGATAGTGCGGACCGGTTTCACATGTAATATCGATCCCGTCACGTTTTGCCTGCCGGATCAAATCAAGGGAAACCGCAGAGGATACATGACAAATGTGCAGTGCCGCTCCCGTCTCTTTTGCAAGCAGGATATCACGTTCCACCTCAGACCACTCACTTTTGGGGTCTGCCGGCGGATAGGTCATATCTTCACAATGCGCAGCGATGATTTTACCAAGCGCCTTTGCCCGCAGCATTGCTTCCCGCATGACAGAAGCATCCGCAACGCCGCAACCGTCGTCGGAAAATCCGGCGACATCAGCCGCCATCGCTTCCATGTCGGAAAGTTCCTTTCCGTTTTCTGAAACGGTAATCGCTCCCATTGGATGTACATCAATGCAGGCGTCTCTTTTGATACAGTCCAGCTGCACATCAAGGTGTGCACGGGAATCGGGGACAGGATTCAGGTTTGCCATCGGACACACTGCCGTATAACCGCCATGTGCCGCAGCCAGTGTTCCGGTTTTCACCGTCTCTTTATAAGAAAATCCCGGTTCACGCAAATGCACATGTACATCCGCAAATCCGGGAAATATAAAATATTCTGCATTGTTGTTGTCGGAGAGACTGCTGCCTTTGGCAATACCGCCGTCCTGAAAAACGTCAAAGGTGACTTCTTCCAAAGAGAAAAAGCCGTCACGGTAAACCTGTGCATTTTTTTTCATTCTCATCATAAAGTGCCGTTCCTTTCCGATAAATCAATCTGCAAGCAAACAGCTTTCATTAAAAAACCTGCCCTAATACCAATCTCGATACAGGCAGGCCATGAAACTACGGAGCATGTTCCAAAAAGCCGTTTTATCACAAAATGTGCTGCACAGCCGGATCGATACGAATGCATCATCGCTTCGTTTTAAGAATATGCTTCATCTTGTCGGTATCTCTGTACGGACTTAAAGATTGCTTTTATCTGGAATATTATATCACAAAGGAAGAATTTTGTCAAGCAAAACCGCAAATATTTCCGTACTTTCGGCGTTTTTCACGAATGAATTCTCATTTTCATAAAAAAATTCAAAAACAAGACATCATCTCTTCTTGACAATCCATGGAATCCGGTGTATAATATTAAATATATCATATTATTTATAATTATAACCCGTGCAAATCCGTTTTTCAATCCGGACTGTCTTTTATGTCCTGTGTTGATATTTTTTAAAGCAAACACCCAAATGAAACGTGACTTCCATTTGTTTGAAAAACGGCGTTCTTTGTCTCAAAAATCGAGAGAGCGTTTTCACTACGTTTTATTCTTCACATTTTAAGGAGGTAACATACCCATGGATTTTTTCAAAAATCTTTCCACCAGTTTGACAAAAGCAGCGGAGGCAACCGCAAAAAAAGCAGGAGAGTTGACCGACACTGCAAAACTGAATCTAAAGAAGGGCCGTATCAAATCCGATATTGAAGATATGTACACCGACATCGGCAGACTGATTTATAAGCAGTACAAGGAATCTGCCGATGAGTCCAATGCCATTGCGGAAAAATGCCTTGCCATTGACAAGAGCATGGAAGAGCTTGCCGCAGTCATGGCGGAAATTGAAGCTATCAGAACCGCAGCCGAAGCGGAAAAGGAACAACACACCGCCGCAGGTTCTGCATCTGCACCCACACAGGACTGTGCAGAAGAACAGACGCCATCTGAGACACCTGTCATCCCGGCACTCGAAGAAACTACCGAAAAAGCAGATGATACGGAAGCCCGTTTCTGCCCCGCATGCGGTGCCGCACTGCCAAAGGATGCCGCATTCTGCAACAAGTGCGGTCAAAAGCAGGATTGAGAAAACCGTCTGTTAAAAGCTGTATCCTCTCATATTATCATATTGGAGACACAAATCCCACTGTCAGCGCCTGCAATCACTGCGCCCCATACATCAACATCTATCTGACGAATTTTTTCTGGAGACAGTCATATGCAATACGAAAAAAGAAATCCTGTTACTGTACTGCTGTTGTCCATTGTGACATGCGGTATCTATTCCCTCTATTTGATTTATACCATTTCCAAGGAAGTACAGACATTCCGCGGAGACAGCTCGATTGATCCGGGACTGGAGCTTGTACTTTGTATCATTACCTGCGGTTTTTATGAAATCTACTGGTACTACAAATACGGAAAGCTCGTATACGACATGGAATTGAATGTCGGTGTCAACGGCGCCTCCGATATGTCTCTTGTATTGCTTTTACTTCCGATTTTCGGATTCGGCGTTGTATCCCTTCTGCTTTTGCAGACAGAGTTAAACCGTGTCTGGGATACCATTGCACCCGGCGGCACAAACAGTTAACGCCCCAAATGACAAGCAAGCCCACATGATTTCCCGATGGGCTTGCCTATGTGAGCGGTTTGGTGTCATTTTCCTCTGCAAAGACTTCCCCTTATCCCTTTTCACCTGACACCAAAATCGCAACACAAACGAACAAATCTTTGAAATAATAGGGGACTGCCGCATATCTATCATGCCACAGCCCCTTATTTTTGATGAAATTTTCTGTTTTCCAAGGAGTACACATGATCAGCATCAGCTGTGACAATTTAAGCCTTTCTTTTGGCATTGATACCATTCTTGAATCCGTTTCTTTTTCATTGAACGATGGTGACAAATTGGGAATTGTCGGTGTCAACGGCGCCGGCAAATCCACGCTTTTCCGCCTCATCACAGGAGAATACCAGCAGAACAGTGGTGCAGTCTATATTGCAAAAGACAAGACAATCGGTCTGCTGGAACAGAATACGGGACTGGTCAGCGAAAAGTCCGTATACGAAGAAATGCTCTCCTCGTTCCCCACGCTTACAAAAATGGAACAGCGCATTGCCGATATGCAAAATGCGATTACCGCATATGAAACGGAACAAAAACCGCACGACGAAGCGTTCACCAAGCTTGTGGAGTCATTTTCCTCATTGAGTGAAACGTTTGAAGCGGAAGGCGGTTATGCCTATAAAAACCGGATTCGTTCCATGCTTACACAAATGGGGTTCGGCGAGCAGTTTTGGGATATCCCGATTGAAAAACTATCCGGCGGGCAGAAAACGCGTCTTGCCCTGGTGCGTCTGCTGTTATGGGAGCCGGATATCCTCATGCTCGACGAACCGACCAATCATCTCGACATTGACACCCTCTCATGGCTGGAAGAACATCTGCGCGGTTATAAAAAGACCATTCTTGTAGTCTCCCATGACCGCTATTTTCTCGACCGAATCGCCAATAAAATTCTTGAAATCGAACACAAGCGCGGCACCTTATATCACGGCAATTATTCCGCTTATCTGGAACAGAAGGAAAAGAACCGTGAAGTAGAGGAAAAGCATTACCAGAATCAGCAGCGTGAAATTGCCCGCATTGAAGCCTATATCGAGCAGCAGCGCCGCTGGAACAGAGAACGGAATATCATCGCTGCCGAAAGCCGTCAAAAGCAGCTTGATAAAATGGTCAAGCTGGCAAAACCGCAGGCAGCGCCCGATAAAATCCGGCTGCAATTTTCAAAATCCGGTGAATCCGGCAACGATGTTCTGGAGCTGAATCAGCTTGCCAAAGCCTATCCCGGAAAGCCGTTGTTTTCCGATGTATCCGCAATGATCCGCAAGCATGACCATGTATTTGTATACGGTCCCAACGGCTGCGGAAAATCTACCCTTTTGAAAATCCTGATGGATCGTGTTCAGCCGGATCACGGCGATTACGAATTCGGCTACAATGTAACCGTTGGCTATTACGATCAGGAGCAGCAGGATTTAAATGAGGACAACACCGTGCTTGAAGAGCTGTGGTCCGAATACGAGACACTTACACAGACTGAAATCCGCAATGCGCTTGCCTTGTTTCTGTTCCGCGGGGATGACATCGAAAAGAAGGTCTCCGTTCTGTCCGGCGGCGAAAAAGCGCGTCTGACCTTTGCAAAGTTGATTTTATCCAAGATGAACGTACTCATCCTGGACGAACCGACAAACCACCTTGACATTCCGTCAAGAGAGGCGCTGGAGTCTGCACTGCTTGCCTTTGACGGTACCATCATCGCCGTTTCCCATGACCGTTATTTTATCAACAAGCTTGCAACACGCATCTTTGATCTGTCCGACCATACGCTGTTTGATTTTCACGGTACCTACGCAGAATATCTGACATATAAAGAGCAGAAGCGGCAAAAGGCAGCTGCTGCTGTAGCTGCAGACAGCACACAGGACAGTACAGAATCCGCTTCTGCCGGAAAAGGAAAAGAACAGTTCTTAAAAAACAAGGCTGACGCCGCACAGAAGCGCAAGGAAGAACGCGCACGCAAAAAGACCGCAGATGCCATCGCAAAAACAGAGCAGGAAATCGATGATATCGAGGTAGAGATGGCTGGTGAAGCCGCTTCCGATTACAAACGGCTGTCGGAATTGCAAAGCCGAAAGGATGCATTGGAAGAACTGCTGCTTACCCTATATGAAGAAGCGGAAGCGCAGCAGAACGCAGAGTGACCGTCCCTAACCGCTTACTGCTTTTTAAAACCGTGCAGAAAGCCGTCGGTTTCGGCGGAACAGACGTCTCCGCCAATGACCTTATCTTTATACACCAAAAGGGTAGCAAGCACGGTGCCGTTGTATCCTTCATAATTGGTGACAGGATACGTATACCGCATGACCTTTTTGCCGCGGTAACGTTCCAGATTTAACCCCTGCTCCTTCTGAATCGCATTGTAGCCTTCATACACTGCGTCAAACCGGGCAGGAATTGTCACCTCCACACATTCGGCATGTGCTTCGTCCACCTCCAGACCAAACTGTGAAAGAAACGCTGTGCGGTTTTCAGGCGTATTGATATGATTGTACTGGATGGATTCCTCTTCCACAAACAGTGAAACCGGCACATAGGTCGGCACAAATACCACCAGTGCCACAAGCGCAATCACAGACAGCACAATCACACTGACAAACCGCACCGCAGATGCACGTACAGAATACACAAACATAAAACTTTCCTCCGTATTATAGGTATCGGGACACAGCTCCGCTTTGCATCATGCGGTTCTGTGGTTTCATTCTATGCAGAGTAAATGGACAACATGACTGCAAAGAAAGGAAAACTCCGCTTGCGCGGAGTTGTGGTCATCATTATGAATATTACAGAGGTTCTGAATCAGTTTCGGAATCCATGCAGCTGCGGCAAACAGCACACCCTTATTACGGACGCCGTTTACATCGGTCCGGGGGCATCGCAGCATTTAAAAGACGACATCGTCTCCCGTGGATTTTCAAGCGGCGTTGTCATCGCAGATACCAATACCGCTCCCATTGCAGGAGAAGCGTTGGCAAACTCGTTATCGCTTCCGCTCCTCGTGCTTCCGGGAAATGCACACGCAACGGAGATTGTGACGGCAGAGCTGCAAAAAATGCTTTCTGCACTTACAAAGCAGCCGCAGTTTTATATTGCATGCGGTTCCGGCTCGCTTCACGACACGGTACGTTATACTGCTTGTGAAAATCACATACCGTTCTATTCGTATCCAACCGCGGCAAGTGTAGACGGTTTTGTTTCCGGTATTGCTGCAATGACCATTCGCGGCACAAAGGTCTCCTACCCTTCCCGCTCCCCGATTGCGCTGTATGCCGATCCCGCAATTTTTGCCGCTGCTCCAAGCCGTCTGACCGCAAGCGGCGTCGGAGATCTGCTCGGAAAGTACATTTGTCTTGCAGACTGGCGAATCGCACAGGCACTAACCGGAGAGGAGATTTGCCCTGCCCTTCTTTCATTGGAATATCAGGTGATCAGGGAATTGGAATCGGTGATTGCATCCAGCGGCGATGCCATTTTAGAGGACGGTCCCAAACATACGGAATTCGTCTGCCGCGTCATGGAAGGACTTGTCCTCTCCGGTCTTGCAATTCAATTAAACGGCAATTCCCGTCCGGCATCCGGTGCGGAACATCATCTTTCCCATTTCTGGGAAATGGCGCGCATCAATGAAGATACCGCCGCACTGCACGGAGAACAGGTCGGCGTTGCAACGCTGTTGATGCTGGACTGCTATAAAAAAGCTTCCGCCGATTTTGACAAACCGTTTTCCTATCATCCAAAGACACTGTTTTCCCGCGACCGGATTTTGCCGGTCTATCGTGAACTGACCAACGATATTCTAAAGGAAAACATGCCCACGGGACATGCAGACAGCTGCTCTTTGGCCGGCATTGCAGAACAGGCGCCCCTGCTGCATGCAAAGGAAATACGCGATATCATCGACACACTGCCGGAATATGACACGCTCCTTTCCGAAATGCATGCCTGCGGCTGCAAAACAACACTTGCAGAAATCGGCTTACCGCAGACCAATGCGTTTTTAAGCACAACCTTGCGTTTTGCACCCTACGCCCGCAACCGTCTCACCTTTTTAAAGTATCTGGCAGCCCAAGATATGATTGAAAATGAAAGACAGACATAAAGTTTAAAAGATATAAGGAGGAACCCTTGAAATTTGAATGGAATAAACGCGATGTCACGCGTACCGTATTTTCTGCAATTCTCATTGTTTTCGCTGTCATCTGTGTGTTTTTCTTCCTTCGTTTTGAAGCATTCGGGAATTTCATTTCAAAAATCGTCGATGTCTGCAAACCATTATTATATGCGGTAGCCATTGCGTATCTGCTTTGGCCGATTCTGCTGTTTTTTGAAAAAAGCGTCTTCCACGGTTTGGAAAAAGAAAAACCGCGTAAAAAGCTGGTACGCACACTTTCCATCATTACCACCTATATCATTTTTATTTTAGCGCTGACACTGTTGTTCAGCATTGTCATTCCGCAGATTACAGACAGTGTCAAAATGCTGATGGACAAAATGAACATTTATATTTCCACAGCACAGACTTGGATTGATGATGTCATCATCAGCAATCCGAAAATCCATATCAACGTCGATTTCATCAACGAACAGCTGGAGAAATTAAACGACTGGATCAATCAGTTGATTACATGGATTTACGACAATTTCAAGACACTCTTTTCCAGCATCACATCTTATGCCACAACCTTTGCTACGGAAATCTGGAATATTGTTCTCGGCGTCATTTTTGCAGTTTACTTCCTGCTTTTCAAGGAAAATCTGATCGCACAGATCAAAAAACTGTTCGCTGCAATTCTGCCGCAGTCGTGGTTTCAGAAAGCCGTCCATTACACGCATGTCACCGACAGCACCTTTGGCGGCTTTATCAACGGAAAACTGCTGGATTCCCTGATCATTGGCATTCTCTGCTTTATCTTAATGAGTATTTTCAGAATGCCGTATGCACCATTAATCAGCTTAATCATCGGCATCACCAATGTCATTCCGTTTTTCGGGCCTATTATCGGCGCCATTCCAAGTGCATTTTTTATCTTTATCGCCGATCCCGGTATGACTATCTGGTTCATTGTCTTGATCTTCGCATTGCAGCAGCTTGACGGCAATGTCATCGGTCCGAAAATTCTCGGTGATTTTATCGGTCTGTCTCCGCTGTGGATTGTCGTTTCCATTACTGTGATGGGTGGATTGTTCGGTGTATTCGGTATGTTTGTCGGTGTTCCGACCTTTGCTGTCATTTACACGATTATCAAGGAAATTACCGAGATGAATCTGGAGAAAAAAGGAATGCCCTCCGATACGGATTCCTATTACAGAGAACCGGAATTCAAAGAAATCGTGCATACACCGCAAAAAGAACAACGGGAAAACCCCATTGCAAAGCGATTTTCTCTTGCCAAGCAAGCCATTGCCCGAAAATTAAAAAAACCAGGCGATTCGGATAAAAAATAAAGGAGACATCTCCCATGAAACGATTGCTTTCCCTCATGCTGATCTGCACCATCGGAATCTTCACCCTATGCATGTGCACTGCCTGTCAAAGCAAAGACGATACTGCTCCCACAGAATCAAATTCTGCCGCTGTAGAATCCACGGTGATTTTTGAAAACGAGCTGTTTTACGAGCTGAAAAAAGAAGCCGGAACACTGGATGTTGTCATGTTCCGTGTCGGCAATGCAGACGCAATCCTTTTCTCGACTGAAAACTGCACCCTTTTGCTTGATACCGGTGAAAAAAATGATTTTGACGCCGACAAAATTCTCGCATACTGTGCCTCGCAGAACATCACAGCACTGGATGCCGTCATTGTCAGCAATGTGCTGACAGACAACATCGGCGGATATGAAAAAATCTGCAAAGAACTTGCCGTTACAGAAGTCATTGCACCTTTTTATAATGCGACCGGGCACCGGTACACCAAATTTCTGCGCACAGTTCTCGCATCAGGCGCTGCTTTGACAAATATTTCTGAGGTTACCGCAAGGACATGGGACGATGTCAGTATCACCTTTTACCCCGCTGCTAATCCTGTCGTTTATGATACAGAAGAAGATATGTCGCTTGTGCTTGCACTCACGCACGGTGATAATACCATGCTCTTCTGCGGCAATATTCGAGAGCCGCGTATTGCAGAAGTGACCGAAACCATTACCGACACCTTTGATGTGGTAAAGCTGCCGGATCACGGCTTCTTCTTTGACGGCATGGATGCATTCCTTGACCAATATGCGCCGCAGTATGTCATGATATCCGACTCTGCAAAAAACAGTGTCACCTACGACCTGCTCTCCATGCTGGCAGACAAAAACATCACCTATTACCGTACCGCAGACGCTTATATATGTGCAAGATCCGACGGCAAAAAGCTGACCTTTACACAAAACTGATAGTTTGTGTCATTGTGCCTACGGCTCCTATTGGCATCCCGAAAATAAGTCCAATGAAAATACCTTTTAGCAAATAATGCACGCAATCACCGCCTTTTTGTCAAATAAGGGAATAACAGTGCTGTCATCCCCTCATTCTTGCGCCTTTATGCGCAGCAACACTGCTTTTTTACAAGAATCTCACCTTTTGCATCAGGAATATCTATAATCATTTCAGATAGAATGTCCGCGAACTTCGGTCAGCTTGTACGGCACCTTGAAATGCCGCACATTCGCTTCTACGATTTACGTCACACCGCAGCAACCAATATGTACCAGCTCACAGGTGACTTTTCCCTACACCCGTAAAAACCCGCGCCAAAAAAGACACAGCCAGCAAGGACACCCCCAAGAAAACAAAAAAGAGAAGCAGCGGAATGGAGCTGTGAGGGACGTATCTCTTTACAGCTCCGCGCTGCTTTTTATATGCTTTTAGGAAATCCGGGCACCACAGGCACCATTTTAGGAAATCCGACTAAGCAAGGCACCACGGGGAGCAAGAGAAAAGCCTTGAAAACGTAATGTTTTCAAGGCTTTGTGGCGGAGAGAGAGGGATTTGAACCCTCGTAGGATTGCTCCCAAACTGATTTCGAGTCAGCCCCGTTATGACCACTTCGATATCTCTCCATTTTATATATTTGGTCGTAAAATTTTCTCAAAATTGATCATAAAAATCCGTGTGACCAATCTTTTACAATATATATTATATCACATGCCTTCAAAAAAATCAAGTCTTTTTTAAAATTTTAGATGGAGATAAAAAATATCACAATCCATTTATATGTTAATAACACGTGAGTTCGATAGAATTCTCAGAGAAAACTTTTTTGAAAAAAGTTTTCCCCGAACCCCTTTCAAAAAACTTTATGCGGGAATATAAAACAAAATTTGCATGAATGATTTGTTCAATTTGAACCATACTATACAGTCTCTTCTGTTTGAAAGTTTTTGCGAAGGAGTTTGAGGAGGTGCTTTTTTCAAAAAGCATCTCCTCATCGAACTCACGTTAATAACGCAACAACGAAAGGAAAGCGCAGAAGGTTTACACAATAAAACCTTCTGCGTCTATAATACAAAAAAAGCATAGCTGTATGAAAGCGCATACGTGCTTCGGGCTGCTGCAATGATTATACCACACAATAGCCTTTTGCCTCTAAAGCAGCCATAGCGTTTTCAAAATTTTCTTCTTTTACCAGAATATAATCGGTATTGTATGTAGAAAGTGCAAAGATACCGATTTTTTGTTCAGCAAGAATTCCCGATATTTTTGACAGGATTCCGATCAAAGAAAAATCCAGAACACCTTGAATCCGAAATCCTCTAAAACCATCTTCCCTCTTCCCTGCAACGGTATTGCTGGGTGTATCTTCTGTTTTGCATACAAGAGAAATTTCATCCTTGGTTTTTTCAATGAAATAAAAATCCGTATCCTGTACAATGGTATCGACAGATGTTAATTGGCATACAGTGATTTGATACGGCAGTTTTTGCAGTTCCATATTCGTTCCTCTCCCATGACAGAATCAATCTAAGAAGCCGTCACGGTTCCACTTCAAAACCGTCTTATACCCCAGCTTTTCATACCACGGTGCAACGCCTGTGTAATGTATGAAGCTGATATCATACCCCTCGTCTTTTAATATCTGCGTCACCTGCTTCACCATCATCAATCCGATGCCTTTGTGACGGTATGCAGGAAGTGTACCAACGCAGCCGGGACCGCCAACTTTGATTTCTTTGCCGCCGATACAGTGTGTTCCCATTTCATCAATCAGACAAAAGCTGACCGCTTCTCCATCCATATAGCCGCAATAAATCCGAAGTGTGCCATTGTATAACGGTCCCCATCCGGGAGAAACCAGATCGGCCTTTTTCTGTATCTCTGTAAGATCTTCCGTATAAAAACCAAATGAAATACGATCATCTAATTTTTTATCATAGATTGTGGGATCAAATGCATCCAGCGAAAGAACCATTTCTTCACAAACACGTTCTTTGGAAAGATTGCGGATATTGTCACCCTCAAAAAAATGTGGGTAGATATTGTCAAATATTGTGATAAAGTCCTGCCTGTTCATCATAAAACGCTCCTGTCTTTTCAATATGGGGCGATATCGCTCCGTCATTATATTTATGAAAACCACTTACAAGGAATGGTTAAAAAATCATCATTGTTGATTTGAAATCCATTTTTCTCATAAAATATACGCGCTGTATCCGTTTGTACCAGCCATTCAGAATCTCTGCATGCGCTTCTGCACCGTTTCAGCAGTTCTGTACCGATGCCGCGGCGCTGATATTGCGGTAAAACAGCAAAGTCATAAATCACAGAGCGGAAATGGAGATCACTCAACACCCTCACGCATCCCACCAAGGTGTCTCCGTCCCATGCAGAAAATACAAACGTGGAATTTAAGAACCCAATATTAAAATGATCCATCATTTCCTGTGTGGTTTTTATTTCCTGTGTTGCTTGATTTTCTTTCACCCATCCAACGGCGAAAAACAACCGATATAATTGGTCACACGGCAAATTCTTACAGCTTTTATATTCTATATTCATTCGATATCCTCTGGGCGTCTTCCAATTTGATATGCATCAGATATGAAAATCGCCTGATCCAAACGGCAATGCAGAAAATTCATACCCATCTGCGGTCATTCCCTATTTATTTCTTCTTTTTCGGCTTTGGCTTCGGTGCCGGTAGTTCCTCATACATTGCACGGAAAAGTCCGGCAAGAAGCGCGCGGTCATCCACATCCTCTACCAACAGCATTTCCTTTGCATTTGCATACGGATGCTCCAGCACAGCATGCGGCAGATAAGCGATGGCAGACGCTGTCGGTTTTACAAGAAGTCTGTTGTCATAGATTCCGCCTGCAACTTTTCCGCGATAATAAATAAGGTATTCCCCCATCATTGCACGTGCGCTGACTTCTTCCAAATTCGATAACTGTTCCAATATAAACTGTACATATTCCTTACTTGATGCCATATGGTTTTCCCCTCCCTTTTTACTTACGATTCTGACGGTGTTTTGTTTGGTGCAAGCCGTCATTCATCCTTTTTACAGTACACATACCTGTGAAAAACAGTATACACCAAATGATGAGAAAAATCAAGAGAAAAATTCCAAAATATCGTAAAAAACCGATGATGCTGTGTTCCATCCAGTACGAAAAGTAAGCAACCGGCATCATGATTACCGAAACAATACCAAAATAAACACAGGTCTGCTTTATAACACTCCAGCTTTCGATTTCCCATATCAACGAACTTGCAGAAAAACCGATGCCCAGTACCCCGCACAGCAGTGTTTGCAGCAGTACCGCACGAATTTCACTTCCCATCGTGCGAAACAGCTCCGGTTCACAGGAAATATAGTCTCCGTTTGCCCAAATCAAAGATATAATGATGGTAATGATGTATCCAATAGCGATTCCAATCGGAAACCCCAATAGACTGCGTAATATAAGTTTCTTTTTCCTATTCATATGATGACTGCTACGTTAACAAACGTATGCATACGCTCCTTTCCATGTAAAACAATGGTGAAAATGACACACGGGACAGAAAACCATGGATTCAAATGACTTTCTGACTTCTTCCCCCACGCGCTCAGATTCCCAATAATTTTTTCAGCTTTGATACATAGCGTCTGGATACATATGTGACATATCCGTTTGTAAATTTCACACAGATGGTACCTGTAAAACGCAAGTCAAAGTGATCTACATGCTTTAAATTGACAATTTCCGAATTGGAAATGCGAACAAATGGATACGATGGCAGCAGCGCTTCAATTTCATATAATCGGTGCCGCAAAACATATTCCCCTTTTTGCGTCACCGCAAACACTTTCCCTGCGTTTGCGTAAATACGAATCAAATCTGCCTGTTCCAACACTTCCAGTGCGTTTTCACCAACTCTGCATCCGGAAATAATGTTGTTCGGCTGTATCTGCATTGTCAGCTGATTGATAATGGTATCCACTTCTTCCGTCATAGAAGCGGTCAGCAGGATAACCTTTGGCTCCGAATATGCACTGTCAATTTTCACCTCAAGCTGCATTGCATTCACCTCTTTCTACGCTGTTATTATACAATAAAACGAAAAGAAAAGCAATAGGTTTCAAACAGTCGGTCAATTTCGGTATATAAGTGGTCGATGTTCGTTAAACGTTTTTGGGGAGGAGTTTGAGGCGGTGCTTTTAAAAAAAAGCATCTCCTCATGAAACACACGTGAAAAAAGGATGTATCCCCAAAAACTTGATGTGTACGGGATACATCCTTTCGAAAAATGAAAACCGTCTCCGGTTACGGCAGCTTTTTGCCGGAAGCCAGATAGAGCTTGTACCAATCCTCATGCGAAATTTCAGTAGAAAACGCTTTTGCAATCTCACGGATTCTGTCCGGATTTGTCGAGCCGATAATCGGTTGAATTCCGGCAGGATGGCGAAGAATCCACGCGATGACCAATGCAGAATTGCTTAACTGATATTTTTCGCAGAGCGCGTCTATGGTTCCATTCAGTTGTGCAAACTTCGGATTCCCAATATAGGTTCCTTCAAAGAATCCGTACTGGAACGGCGACCACGCCTGAATCGTGATATCGTGCAGGCGGCAAAAGTCAAGAACACTGCCGTCGCGGTTGACTGCGGCCTCGTTTTCCATATTCACATTTACACCGCTGTCAATCATGGTCGTATTCGTCATACTGAATTGCAGCTGATTGATCACAATCGGCTGTTTGACATATTTCTGAAGCAATGCAATCTGCATGGGGTTGTGGTTTGATACGCCAAAATATCTGACCTTTCCGGCAGCATGCAGGGTATCAAATACATCTGCAACCACTTCCGGTTCCACTAAAATGTCGGGTCTGTGCAAAAGCAGCGTGTCCAGCTGTTCAATTTGCAGGCGTTTCAGGATTCCGTCTACCGCCTGTAATAAATGTTCTTTTGAAAAATCATAACAGCCGTTCCGAATACCGCATTTTGACTGGATGATCATTTTGTCACGCAGGGAAGGATGTTTTTTTAAATAATTGCCAAACAGCGTCTCGCATCCCCCGCCGCCGTAAATATCCGCGTGATCGAAAAAGTTGATTTGACATTCCAGTGCGGTTTGAATCAGCCTATCCAGTGCCGCTTCATCAAGACCGCCGATGCGCATACAGCCAAGTGCCGCTTTTGATGCATGGAAATCGGTTCCTTTGATACGAAATTCTTTCATGGTAATAACTCCCTATTTTCACAGTTTGATGCAGACTTACCGTAAAATGGCGTCTATCATACAGTTATTATTATAACATATATCAAGATTACTGTCAACAGCTTTTTCCTATATAACCAATCCTCCATATGTTCAGCCCCTTAAAAAGAAGATAACAAAAAAGCTGCCCACACGGAGCAGCTTAACAATCGAATCCATCTCTATCACGTTTTTCCTTCAACAAACCATCGGTCGTCCTCTCGAAAAAGATAACTCTGCTTGCCATCAATGCTGACCGTGTACCGTATCCCGCAGCCGCCTACTTTCGTTGACGCGGCACGTATGCACTGTAGAATTCGCGCAATCTCATACCTGTGTCCATCTATCCATGTGATCACACGCGGTCGTACCTCTCCATCCGGATAAAAGTCAGCATTCACCCGTACATATACCTTTCTTGCCATAGTTATGACCATGACTTTCGCGTTAGCAAAAGTTTTCCTTTCCTTGTGGAGTTGTGACCGCCCGCGGGCGGTCATCGTTGCTTTTCAAGCAACGAAAGTCACAAAACACGGTACGAGAAATCATTTTAAATGATTTCTCATAAAGATATTATCTTTCAAACTTTCTCCCTCTACGCAAACAACAGCATCCCGGTCGGCATTGTCAAATCAATCTCATCCTCATTTTGCGGCAGCTTATCCAGCTTCAATGTCGCTGCACTTTGGAGTGCATTCCAGCCAAATCGCCTGCGTATCTCATCCACCGTCTGATCAATTTTCTCGTTTCGCTCAATATATTCAATATCCCGAAATATGGAAAGCTGCTCGCCTATGGTATCATCGACCAACCGTATCGCACGTACTGTCAACGCACGCACCGGCTTCACCCAGGGATAATTCTGCATAAACAGTGCAAAGCAGCGGTGTGCGACATCGCCCATGCTTTGTGTCGGGTACTCCAATGTTCCCTGCCATTCTTTATACGCAAGATCGCAGCATTTCACCGTCAGCGAAACACCGCGCGCTTTCTTATGTGCTTCACGCAGACGTGACGTCACCTTATCTGACAACGCCAGTATCATTGCCCACACCTCATCGTTACTGTGAAGATCAGAAAGAAAGGTAATGCCGTTTCCAATGGACTTGATCGGAACATGATAATCACGCGGCATCACTTTGGAATTGTCCTCTCCATTGGCAAATCGCTTCATGCGTGCGCCGTTGACGCCGAATTTGCATGCTAACAGCGCATCATTGCAGTGTGCAAGTTCTCCTATGGTACGGATACCGTATCGGTTCAGTTCCAGGCTTGCCGCTCTGCCTACGCCCAGCATATCACAAACAGGAAGTCCCCACACCTTCTCGCGATAGTTCTCCTGTGTGATACAAGTAACCGCATCCGGTTTCTTCATATCTGAGCCAAGCTTTGCAAATATCTTGTTATATGATACGCCGATTGAAACCGTCAATCCCAACTCAAACTTTACGCGCTCACGGATTTCATTTGCGATCTTGCTGCCATCTCCAAAAAGCCGCTTTGACGCGGTAACGTCTATCCAATTCTCGTCCATGCCGTAGGCTTCTATCTGATCGCTGTAATCGTTGTATATCCTGCGCACATACTGTGAATATTTTATATATTCGCGATAATGCGGTTCAACGATAACCAATCCGGGACACTTCTGTTTCGCTTCCCAGATTGTCTCGCCGGTGGTTACACCACATCGCTTTGCCGCATCATTTTTTGCAAGAACAATGCCGTGTCTCTCTTCCGCCTTGCCGCAGACAGCAACCGCCTTATCCCGCAGCGCCGGTTCCAGCATACATTCCACCGATGCATAAAAATTATTCAAATCGCTGTGCAAAATCGTTCTGGTTTCCATAATAACAATCGTATCTTTTACGTGTTCAGTATTCGTTGAAATGTTTCGTATTCACTGAAAGGTTCAACGTTCGCTGAACGGTTCAGTATTCACTGAACGGTAAAATGGTATTTCCTTTCTTTCTATCTGTGCCCGCCCGCAGGCGATAAAGCCGCAAAATGCACGAGACCGTATTTTCATGGCTCCATACAGCTGTCTCCTGCGCCAACCTATAAAATTCTTATTTTCAGATGTATCCTATTTTCGATGCCTCTTGACAGCAGATGATTTCTATGATATAATGTAACACACATCAACGTGTGCATTGCCTTCATCCACACGCATCTTGATGTTGATATAACCATTATACACATTATTATGCGTTTTGTCAATAGATAAATACACATTATTATGCGCCAATTTTTACCATACTAACACCATACTGCCTATACTAATTATACGAACCCTACTGCCAATGATCACCATCCGATATAAACTTATGAAAGGAACGGTCATAAAAATGTCATTTTCGGAAAAACTAAAAGAGACACGCAAACAAGCCAAGCTGACGCAGAAAGCGCTTGCTGAAAAAGCCGGTATCTCCCATCGCACAATACAAACATGGGAAGCCGGTACCGCGTCACCGAAAAGTATCGAATCTGTTCAGCTTGTAGCGAAAGTCCTGGGGACAACGCCGCATGAAATGCTCAGCGAATCGGATCAGTATATGATCGAAGCCAACGAAAAGGGCGGCGCTCAGGCTGCCCGCGATATTGAGAAGCTGGTAAACGAGATCACAGGACTTTTCGCCGGCGGTGAGATTGATGAAGAAGAAAAGGACGGTATCATGGCGGCATTGAATGACGCTTATTGGACAGCCAAGAAGAACAGTCAAAAGTTCACGCCGAAAAAATACCGAAAATAATTACGATGATAAACAACGATACCATTATCCGTCAAGCGAACCGACTGATACGGAAATATGAAACGCGCGACCCATTTCGCATTGCCGCACAGCTCGGAGTAAACGTCATGTTTACAGACAAGCTGCACCGCTTGAGGGGTATGTATCGTGTGATCAAGCGAAGCCGCTTTATTATCCTGAACAAAAACAACAGCGAACAATGGAACCGCATTGTCTGTGCACACGAATTGGGGCATGATCTGCTGCACCGAAATTATGCGGTAGGCAGCACACTGCGTGAACTGTCGCTTTTTGATCTATCAAATCAACAGGAATATGAAGCAAACATCTTCGCAGCTTGCCTGCTTTTGGAGGACAGTGAAGTACTCGGATTGATCGAACAGGGGTTTAATGCGGAGCAGATCGCGGCTGCGACCGGCAGTGACATCAATCTGGTAGCATTGAAGGTCGACTGTCTGCGCGGCGAAGGATACGACTTTCGCGAGCAGGATCATAACGCAAAATTTTTAAAGTGAGGGAAACGGAATGTGCGGACGTTATACCGGAAATCTTGATGATTCCGAAGAAGTGAGAAGTATCTATGTCGCGGTACAGAATGACTATCCGACTGTAAAGTTAAGCAGCGGCGATATATTTCCAACAAATATTGTACCGATCCTGTGCAAAGGGGATACGCGGATTCATCCATTCCCGGCAAAATGGGGGTATCCGGGATTCAGGGGCAGCAGTGTCATCATCAATGCCAAAGCGGAGACTGCAAGTACCAAGCCGACATTCTCCAAAAGCTTTCGATACCATCGCTGCATTGTGCCGACCACCGGATATTACGAGTGGGACAAAAACAAGGAAAAGTATCTGTTCCGTCATAAAAACAGCAATACCGTATATCTCGGCGGATTATACAGCGAGTACGAAGACGGTGTGCGCTTTGTGATTCTGACCACCGCGGCAAATCGATCAGGTGCGGCAGTACATCATCGCATGCCTGTCATATTACAAGATATGATGCTCCGGAATTGGATAAATGATCCCGATTTTGCACAGTGGTACGTGCATGAAGCGATGCCGGATATGACAGCAGAAAAGGTATTTGTATAGCTGGATACCAAAACATATTCATGCAGTCATTTCCCTGTTTTCGAGCAAAAAAAATACTTAGACGCTTTTTCTGCACCATTTTGGTGTTTCTTTCGTCTAAGTATTTTTTATTCTCTTTCGTTTCATTTTATACCAAATTGGTATCGGTCGCCCATAGTATCATTCTGTAAAAGTTTTTGATTGCGTGCAAGACAACCGTACCCTCTGGGTATGCAGCGGTACATTGAAAGTGATCGTTTCTTTGGATTTTTTGATTCTAAGCAATCTTTCCCTTGTATTATGAAATGATTTATGATAGAATTGTTTTATTATGGGATTTCCGATTTGATTTCGTATCTTCATTCACTAAGATAGATTCCAACCCGCGACTGGATCATTTTTACCGCCTCTTCCCTTGTCCGAACCCCCAGCGCGGTTTGCTGTAATTCTTCATCGATGATCGAAAGAATCAAGGGGTCTCCTCTATGCCGAATCCGAATGGTCATAAAATCGTTGAAGAGCGCATCCCTGTTTTGGGGTGAAAGGTACCACGTCTGCACATCGCCAAGACGATTCAAGGTCTCCTCATCCAACGCGGAATCGGTATGTGTTTTTATGGACAACATCAGCGACGCATGCGTACCAATACCGGCAGTATAAACGTCTTCCGTACTTTCTTTGAGATAATACCATCCTTCTTCAATGCACTTCTCCCATGCAGATTTGGTTACGGGAACGCCCGTTTGCGTAAGTGGGCGGCAGGTTTGAATTTCATCGGAAAACAAAAACCGCATAAAGGCATTGGCGCCTGCAGGATTGGTTCCCTTCTTATAAATTGCCGCTTTAAGATTTTCACGCATATACAAGGTTCCCCCATCCTTCGACGGAAAGCCGCATAAAACCGGTTCACAATCATTGCGCTGCGCCAGATATAAATACAGCGGCAATGCGTGAATATTATCAATTTCAAAATTCACAAATTTCAGCTTGCCTTCGTTTAATGCAGCAAACGGCTCCAGATTCATATACATTGTATGATAAGTGGTATATATTTTTCCGTACTGCGGCGCAATCAACGTATTGTCAGTTTGTAATTCATCCAACAGAGAGAGAAACGACAGATATGCCTCATCCGTAAAACTGCACTGCTTTTGCGCAAAATCGATAAAGTCAAACTGTGTAATGGCACGCAGCGCTTCCGTATGATCTGCGGTAAAAATCGCTTCCTCTGCGCCGCGTTCATTGATGAAGGTTTGCAGTATGTCATAATCAAACGTGTCATTCTGTATCGGTGTTTTGGTTGTTGTCAACAATCCCGTCAAACGGACAGAAACCGGCAAGACCGATATTCTGCCCTGCGCAGCATAAGAGGATTTGATGTTATCAAGCAGACCGATATCATCACTGAAAAAAGATAAATCTTCCAAAAGCTGTTTTTCTTCCAGCATGGAAATATAGGAATTCGCATCGTTTGCCGACCCGAAAAACAGAAGATCAAACGCTTTTCCCTGCAAAAGGTCTTCTTCAAATACCGCTTCTTCCGTTTTCATATGCATCGTTCTTCCAAAATCGCGTTTCTCGATCATTCTGACATCATACGGAATCCAGTCGATTTGATAGGTTTCATTTTCACGATTGAACATATAAATGCCATTTCGCAGAAACGTGAATTCCTCCCACGTACAGTAAATAGATGCAAGGACGACATGCTCCCGTATCGTCACCTGCTGCATATGCGATGACAAAATCGCAGGGTAAAATTCCCCAAGCATCGGGTCATCGTACCAGATCAAAAATGCATCATTTGGCAGAATGTCCAGGATATATACTTTTTCCGGGTCAAGATAGGAGGTCTGCCAATCCAAGAGAAGCGTTTCCGTATTGTTTTTTTGTATATATATGCCGTCATTGCAGACAAGATAGACGGTCTCAGGACCATAAAACATGTCATACGCACCGTTTACTGCATCCGACGGAAAATACAGCTCGATATAGTAGGCTTGATCGCGGTCCGGTTCATATCGCAGCGCGGAACCGTTATCGCAGAACAGTACGACCGTTTCATCTGCATCCCGATATCCGCCGCGGATTGGCGACGGTGTTTCAAATGGACCATGAACCTGCAAAGCCGCATCCAGTACATAAAACGTAGAATCTCCATACATATCATATAAGACAAAACAGCCGTCATCCACACAGAGCAAACGGATATTGCGGAGATACGATGACGCGGTCTGAGACTGTTTCGGCCCTGCATGCGTAATGGGATTAGATGCAGACAGAATTCTGCCGTTTGCATCTGTAAAAAAGTACATCAGTTGCGGTTTATGATTCACAGTAGATTCCACCAGATACCTGCCGTCGGACAGTGCATATTGGGTACAGACAAATAAATCCTGTTCTTTGATATATGCTTCGTTTTCTGTCCGAAAGCGATCATAAAAATCATTTTCTATATCTGTTGCAGTCAATGTTCCGTCTGTATCATATAAAAGATTATATGCGGTATATGTGACGGTATCTAAATTGAATAGATGTATCTTGTCCCCATAGTAATAATTCATCACTTCGTTGATACCGGTTATATTCCATTCATAACCAGTATCCAATACAGCAAGACGTGTTAAGGTATATGTATGCTCCAGTGTCTCTAAAGGAAAATCTTCTGTATCCTCCTTTTCCGGGGAGCACGCAAGGGCTAAGAGTGCAGTCAAACAGCATACGATGATGATGAAATATCGTTTTATCAATGAAATGCCCTCCAATCGTCTTATATTGCTTTATTACAGGAAAGCAGCAAGCAAAATCCGAAATAAAACGCCACTATCCACAAAAACCATGTGTTTAAATTAATTATATCATATACAGTTTTTCTCGTCAATGGGTATTTTGTAACAAAAACAATTTTTATATGATTATTTTCAAAAGGAAAGGAAACCACTTTTATTGGCAGAAAAGTGACGGTCATACTTATGGAAAAAAATCCCTACTATCTTGCATACGAAAAACGGTATCAGGCGGTATTTGCAGCCGGCGGTGAGCGCTGGGGACATGCGCCGGATGACAAAGAACTTGTGGACACACTGACAAAATGGGTGGAGGACAATCACCTGCGCGGAAAACGCATCCTGGAATTTGCCTGTGGAGAAGGCGCCGGCGGCGTGATTTTATCGTCGCTTGGATGCAGCTATCATGGCGTTGATATTTCCAGGACCGCGGTAGAAAAAGCAGCGAACGCCCTGCGCATGTATCCGAATGCGACAGTCAGCCGTCTGGACATGGTACAAGATGTTGTACCTGGACAATACGATGCTGCGCTTGACTGTATGGGATTTCACATGCTCGTGACCGACGGTGACAGAGCTGCTTATTTGAAAAATGCATTTCAAGCTTTAAAAGACGGTGCGCCCATGCTGTTTTATAAGGAGTCCTATCGGAGCAATCCGGCGGAAGTATACAAGGGTCCTGTCTGTTCGTTTGACGATTGGAAGAAAATCGCCAATACTGATTATACAACCCCTTCCCTGCGCAAAACAAAAATGGGCAGCGGCGAGGTGGAGGTACGGATTCCGCTTGTTCCGGCACGGGCAAATGACAGAGACGGCTATCTAAAAGAAATGGAGCAGGCAGGATTTACGGTAGAACAGTTTCGGGAAATGAATATCTCCGAAGCCATTCAATATTCTGCAAGCATTTATGCAAGAAAGCCGTTCCTTCCATCTGCATCCAAAAACAAATCATAAAAATGCTCTTCTTGATAATATGGCGGGCTGTTACAAGTTTTCAACTTGCAGCAGCCCCCTATTGTTTCTGTATACTGTTATTTTTCATTGAACGAAATGGAAAAATACAGTATAGTATAATTATTCCTTGTTCTTTGTATTCCATTTTCTTTGTGTCAGTCCTTTGCATATCATTGACCCAAACACAAGCAAAATTCCTGCAATACAAACAATCAAACATACGATAAACAGCCATTCACAATTATAAAACCTGAAAAAGTCAAAACCGAGAATGCAGAGTGACAATAAGACAAGCAACGATATTCCAACTATATAGATACTTGCAATAATCTTAAAATAGGGGGTCCATTTAAAAACATTGTGCATGGGATCCTTTGGATTGGACGGTGAAACATCCTCTTCTTTTTGATATGCATCATTGAGTAAATAATCAATCGATACGCTGAACAGCCGGCTGATCTGTATCACATTCTCCGTATCCGGAATGGCTGCGCCGCTTTCCCATTTGGAAAGCGCCTGTCTTGATACCATCAGCTTTTCTGCCAACTCCTCCTGTGTCCAATTCTGCTCTTTCCGCAGCCGCTGCAATTTTTCACCAAATGTCATGATAACGTTCCTCCTTGAATTTCATTTCCTATTTGAGTGCATATAGTATATCATTTTCATTGAAAAAATGCAAGGATTTTTATATTGCATTTCCTGCAATTCTATTTTACATCCTGTCAATTTGACGTTGCACCGTAAAAAAGCTAAAAAATCACATTCCGTTATGTTCGTTCCATACTTTACAAATACACCGTTTTATGATATACTATGTATCATGGAACCTGCCGCTCGTATCTGCCGATTCGCAGCGGAGCCGCAGAACGGAGGAATATATATGCACCTGACGATTGCAATTTGTGATGACGATCCCTTGCAGACCGCATACCTCACCTCGCTCGTTTCTGACTGGAAAAAGACAACGGAGCATACCTGTACTATCCGCTCCTTTTCATCAGCAGAATCGTTTCTGTTTGAATATGCCGAAAACCGGGTGTGGGACATCCTCCTGCTTGACATTGAAATGGGAGAGATGAACGGCGTAACGCTTGCCAAAACTGTGCGGAATACAAACAGCACCGTGCAAATGATTTTTATTACAGGATTTCCGGATTTCATTGCAGAAGGCTATGAGGTTTCCGCGCTTCACTATTTGATGAAGCCGGTATCGCCGGATAAGCTGTCATCGGTGCTTGACCGGGCGGTGACGAACCTTATCAAAAAAGAAAAGCAGCTTTGTATTACCTAAGATCACCAAACCGTATTGGTTCCCCTGTCACAAATTCTGTACATCGAAGCGCAGAAGCAGTATGTTCTCATTCATACCGCTCTGGATTGTTATCGCATGAAGTGTGCGCTTTCCGACATGGAGCAGCAGCTCGATGCCTTCTTCATGAAATGTCAGCGATCGTTTATTGTCAATCTTGGAGCGGTGATACGGATTAAAACCGATTGTGTGGTTTTGAAAAATGGAACAGAGATTCCAATCAGCCGCGGTATGGCAGACAACATCGGAAAAGAAATCATTCGTTTATTTTAGGGAGAGAGGGAGCTTTATGCTGTTTCAAAAATGGATTGACAAGCGTATCGAAGCCTACCAAAGTGACCTTTTGCAGAAATACTGCGCAGAAGTGGAGTTCATGTACACAAAAATGCGCGGCTGGCGGCATGATTATCACAACCACATTCAGGCAATGCAGGCAAGCATGGCGCTGGGAAAATACGATGAAGTAACCGCATATCTTCATGCGCTCAATGACGATTTGACCAATGTTGACACCACACTGAAAACGGGACGTGTCATGGTAGACGCCATTTTAAACGGAAAAATGAATATTGCCGCACAAAACCATATTGCCGTCAAGGTAGCCGCCAAAATTCCCGAGCAGACGCCGGTCACCGATATCGACCTGTGCGTGATCATCGGAAATCTGCTGGACAATGCCATCGAAGAAAACCAAAAGCTTCCCATTGGCGACCGCTTTATCCGCATCTACATCGGGCAGAAAAACACACAGTGTTACCTTGCCTTCACCAATGCGGCAGGAAAAAAGCAGCAGCGGCATGGAAACGGAAGCGGAACACTGTTTGGTTCCACAAAAGGCAGCGGTCACGGATTCGGTCTTGCACGTGTAGAAAGCATTGTGAAAAAATATGACGGAATGTTCTCCGCTGACAGTGAGGACGGCGGCTTTACCGCAGAGATACTGATTCCGCTGAACATCACACCGTAAAGGAATCCACAAAAAACCGGGAGGTGGGACAGCACCCTGCTGTTCCCCTTGAAAGTGCATTTCGTTCACCGAAAACGACATTTGGTTCACGAAATGCACATTTTTTGATCAATTATGATATACTTTATTACAGATACGAGAGGAGGCATCTTTTATGTCACAAAAGAAAAAAGAAAAAGAAGAAAAGCGAAAGCCCAAATACAAGCTGTTTTCCTGCGTGAACTACATATACCGCCTGCTTTGGCAATATAAGCGCAGCCTTGTATTTGTCGGCATATTCACCGTACCCATCTCACTGATTCTTGCGGCAATCGGTTTGTACACGCCGCCCCTGATTCTCTCCGTGCTTCAGTCATCCGACCGGTTTTCCTATATCGCGCTTGTGATCGTCGGACTGCTGCTTGCACAGTGCCTGTTTGAACTGATTAATACCGTTTTGCGCATCTGTATCGAAAATGCGGAGCACTCTGTTGTGCTGACAATGATCTATCTCTGGACCGGCAAACAGCGCGACCGCGATTGGTATCTGCGTTATGACCCGGAAATTCAAAAAATAAACAGCCGTGCCGATCAGGCAACTTCAAACAACCACACCGCAGGTGTGCATTTTCCGATGGATTTTGCAAATATGGTGTCTCAGCTTCTGAATTTTCTGTTGTTCGGTTCCGTCATTTCCCTTCTGCATCCGGTCATCATTGTCCTGCTGACCGTCGGATGCCTGCTCAATTTTTATTGTAACAGATGGGAGCAGACAAAAAACTGGAATGACCGCGACGTCCGCAACAGTCTTGACAAGAAAATCGGGTATTGCACCTTCGGTTTATCGCGGAGTTTTCAATACGCCAAGGATATACGACTGTATACCATGCAGGAATCGATGCAAAACCGGCTGCACAATTTATTCGGAAAGCGGGAAAAAGAACAGAAAAAGCTGGAGCTGCGCAATATTCTTACGGCATTAGAACAGTTTCTCTTTGTTTTGGTCCGGGATGGAGCAGCCTATGCGTTCTTAATTTATAAAGCCGGACAGGGAGAAGTCGATGCATCCTCGTTTGTCCTGTATTTTTCTGCAATTACGTCGATGTCAAACCTGTTGAGCGGTATTTTCAGTACGGTTACCCGTGTACAGGAAGGCGCTTTGCAGATTTCCGATTTCCGTGAAGCGATGGAATTGGAGGGCAGACTGAACCGCGGTGAGGGGATTCCCACACCGACAAAGCCGTTTTCCATTGAGTTCAAAGACGTTTCCTACCAATATCCGACAGGTGAGAAAAAAGTCCTCGATCACGTGTCATTCCGCATCGAAGCCGGAGAAAACATTGCATTGGTCGGATTGAACGGCGCCGGAAAGACGACGCTGACTATGCTTGCGTGCGGTATGCTGCTGCCGGACGAAGGCGAGGTGCTTTTGGACGGACACCCGCTGACCGACTATAACCGGGATGAAATGTATGCCCTGTTCGGATTTGTGCCGCAGAATTACAACCTTCTGCCGCTTTCCATTGCAAAAAATATCGCATGTACGGAAAATGACAACGAAATCGACTTTGACAAATTACAGCGCTGCATTGATACAGCAGGACTGTCGGAAAAAATCGCTTCTTTGCCAAACGGCTTGCATACCCCACTCAACAGAGAAGTCAACCAGGACGGGATCACACTTTCCGGCGGCGAAACACAGAAACTCCTGCTTGCCAGACTTCTGTATAAGAATCCGCCGTGCATCATTCTTGATGAACCGACCGCAGCGCTTGACCCCATTGCAGAGGATCAAATGTACCGCAAATATCACACGATTGCGGAACATGCAACTTCTGTGTATATCTCCCACCGGCTTGCATCCACACGGTTTTGTGACAGGATTTTCCTTCTGGACGGCGCAAGATTTGCAGAGGTCGGCACACACGATTCCCTGATGCAGCTTGGCGGAAAATACCGAGAGCTGTTTGATATCCAATCCAAATATTACAAAGAGGATATGCAATTGTAAAACTCCGTTTTACAATTGGGTACACGCGCTTATCGCCGCTGCGAAAATCGAATACTTCGATTTTCGCGCTCCCCTCGGCGCGTGAGCCGTGACCTATCACGGCTTTGAAGGTGTTTTTGAGGTGGCAAAGCCGCCTCAAAAACGGAATTTATTATAATTTACAATTACCTAAAAAACAAAAAGGAGGAGCGGTACATGAATCAACAGAATCCAGATTCCAAACGTACCCTGCGCGAAGACTTCCTTCTCATCCGGCGGGCAATGAAGATTTTAAATGAAATCATGCCGCATTATCTGTTCTGGGGAATCCTTGTCGATGTATCCGGTACCGTCACGCCGTATTTTGCACTGTATATGTCCGCAAGGATGGTCAATGCACTTGCGGACGGCTGTGATATCCCATACCTTTTATTCCTTGCGGGTCTAACGGTCGGCGTCAGTTTCATTGTTTCCATCATCAACCGTCTTCTTGCAGGCAAACGCTCCATCAAAGAAGCGTTTTTTTGGCAGAAGCATGAAGCCTATTTCATCCATGTACAAAATAAGATGCAGTATGAGCATCTTGAAAATCCGGATGTCGTCAACATGCGTTCCCAAATTTATGCTGCAATGAATGCAACCGGCGGCGGACTGATGGCTGTCAAATGGAACATACAGGGAATGATCTACGATATTCTACAGGTCATTTTATCCGTAACGCTCACAGCTTCCATGTTTTCCATGACCGCAGAAGGGGATTTCCACGGGATATTCCGTTTCATCAATTCCCCAGCTTCCGCGCTGATCATTCTTCTGCTCATTGTATGCAACGCATCTCTCTCTGTCCGCACGGCCTCCTATTTCCGAATCAAACGGGACAAAGCGCTTTCCGGACTGGCACAAAGCAATACAACGCTGTGGGCTTATTTTAATCTCTTTGGTGCGGATATGATCGCGTTTAATTTATACCGCATTGTAATGGAGGAAAGTAAAAAGTACTGTTTTCGCCCCAAGTGGTTGGAAGATACGCAGCGCATCAATATCAAAAGCGCCGTTCTTTCCGTCATATTAAATACAACCTTAAACATCGCCATCTTTTTGTTTGTGGCAGCAAAAGCCTTTATCGGCGCCTTCGGCATTGGCAACTTTATTTTATATCAGGGAACGATCAGCCGGTTCGTCAATTCCGTTTCCGGCATCGCGTCGGCAATCGGCGGTCTGCGTGTCAATAATGCTTATCTTGTCCGTCTTTATGAATATCTGGACCTGCCAAACGATATGTACAAAGGCTCACTTGCTGTGGAGAAACGGAACGATATTGACTACGAAATCGAATTTCGCGACGTCAGCTTCCGGTATCCGCGCACCGAAACTTGGGCGCTGCGTCATGTCAGCATGAAATTTAAAATCGGCGACAAGCTGGCAATCGTCGGGGAAAACGGCTCCGGCAAGACAACCTTCATCAAACTGCTGTGCCGTTTATACGACCCGACCGAGGGTAAAATTCTGTTAAACGGCATCGACATCACGCGGTATCGGTATGAGGAATATATGTCGCTGTTTTCCGTAGTGTTCCAGGACTATTCCCTGTTTGCCTTTTCTCTTGGAGAGAACGTTGCTGCGAATGTGGCGTATGATGCTGCAAAGGTACGCGACTGCCTTGTTCGCGCCGGTCTTGGCGAGAAGCTGTCCGACCTTGACGCAGAGCAAAATTCAGAGGGACTGGAACCGGATCCCCTGAAACGCTGTATCGGTACAGAATACGAAAACGTCGGCATCGACTTTTCCGGCGGCGAAAAACAAAAAATCGCCCTGGCACGCGCACTGTACAAAAACGCGCCGTTCGTGGTTCTGGATGAGCCGACCGCAGCGCTTGACCCGATTGCAGAAGCGGCGGTATACGAAGACTTCAATACGCTGGTCAAAGAGAAAACAGCGGTCTTCATCAGTCACCGCCTTTCCAGCTGCCGGTTCTGCGACAGCATTGCCGTATTTGATCACGGGATGCTGATTCAGCAGGGTTCACACGAGACGCTTCTTGCAGACGAAGCAAACAAGTATCACAAACTCTGGCAGGCACAGGCACAGTATTACACCGCGCCTACACCGTAGAAGGAACCTCGGGACGTTGTCCCATCAGAGCGTTGCTCCGAGTCCCTATCTTAACGTAAGTTCGATAGAATTTTCGGGGAAAACTTTTTTGTAAAAAAGTTTTCCCCAAACCC
>JAGAVJ010000006.1 GCA_017942005.1 Clostridia bacterium
AAAATATTGACGGAACATTTACACAATTATCTCATTTTGGATATCAAGATTTCAAAATGAGGCTCGGAGATTATAGAGGATAGGAGTGTGAGAATTGACAATTAAGGAAGTTAGCGAAATGTATGGCTTATCGCGTGAAACTTTGCGTTATTACGAGAGCGTGGGAATCATTCCGAGTGTTACGAGAAAGTCAAACGGAATTCGGAATTACTGCGAAAAAGATTTGGCTTGGGTAGAACTTGCAGCAAAAATGAATCGAATGGAGCTTTCTATTGATATCATGCACCAATGCGTCAATTACTGTATTGACAACGGATTGAAGCCACACCTTCCCAATCACATCTTGCAAAGGCACAAGGAATATTCGATTATGAAGCGCGAGCTGATTGATGAAACGATAGATAGGCTGAACGAGGAAATCGTTGTAAAGGATTAAATATTATAACTTGTTACAACCCCGGGAAGGCTCTTCAAGTTCTTTTACCTGTACCCAAAACAGGAGATACCGACAAGTGTCTCCTGCTTTTTTATGTGGTACAAGGATTGTCAAATCATGATGAGAAAGGCCGCAGGTCTTGCATGAGACACGTTGTCAAGCGTATTGTTTATATTATGATTTACAGATCCCCAATAAATGCCCCGACAATCCCATAATTTCCTTGTGCCCATCAAGCATCCGCACCGTTTTCATCAGCGTCTCTCGGCAGGCAGGATCGTCCCAGAGCGTATCGAGATCCGGTGCCAGCCATGCGCCGCCCATGACACCGTGAATGTCGGCATCGGGAAATCCTCCTGCGGCAAGCTCGTCTCGGAGTGCGGCGGCTGTATGCAGATGAGAGGTGCCAAGTCCATCGTAGACCGAGCGGTCGGGATTTTCATGATGTCCGTCATCCAGTTCACGCGCGACCATGGCAAGAAATACAGGATCGTCGAGTGCGGTGCGTTTGGCGCTGTGTTCTGTGCGGTAGACCGTAATGCAGTGCAGAAGGACAGAATACGGCGTCAGCGCGGCGGCAAACAGAATTCCGCCCGGCCGCAGAAGACGCTTACATTCCGACATTGCCGCAATCCGTTCCTCGTATTCTGTGATATGATACAGCGGTCCCATCAGAAGCACGGCATCTGCAGTATGATCCGCCCGCGGAACGCATCGTGCGTCGCAAACCTCAGCCGCGTGCAGATGACAGCCGGGATACTGCTCGGAAAGAGATACACTCATGGCAATATTGGTTTCCGCCAGATCAAAGAGGTGAACTTCGTAGCCAAGTGCGGTCAGCCACCATGCATATTCCCCATAACCGCCGCCGATATCGTAAATGACGGTAGGAGGCGGCGGCAGGTGCGATACGAGCAGTTCCTTGGTATAAGCAAATTCGATCCGTCCGATGCCTTCGTTCAGACGGTTGAACTCGATTCCGGCGTTGTATCCTGCCAGAACGGTTTTGTCGATGGTTTTCATGTTCAAAAATCTCCTTTTTGTGTTGGATTGATACATTTGCTGCTGACCGTCATCGGTTTGGCGGTGCGCGGACTGTTTCGGCATGGTTTTTCCCCCTTCCAATAAAAAATCACCCGGCTGTACAAGCGTCCTGCATTGACGACCGGGTGTTGGCTGCTTTTTTACTCCGAAATCAGAATGTGCAAAGCGATAAAAGCCCGATGTCATGCTTGACCGCGGACTGCTGCTGGCGCTTTGTCGTGATGATGAAATCCATATCGCTGCTCCTTTTTCGGAAATTGAAATCATTA
>JAGAVJ010000007.1 GCA_017942005.1 Clostridia bacterium
CCCCAGTTCTTTTCCCCGGTTCTTCCGCTGTTATAGGAAAAATCACCGCAGTAAAACACGGGCAGACACCGCCACGACGGCGGCAGAAGCACGGTATTGTCGCGGTGGATGTGCCCTGCAAACGCACAGACGATCCGCGGCTCCGACTGAATCAGCGTTTGTGCCGCGTGATTTTGCTCCATTACAGGTATGATATCGTGGGCGCAGAGGATGACTGTTTTGTCCGGGTGATCGTCGAGCACAGCTGACAAAAATGCCGCGTTGATGCCGGTATAACAGCCGTCGTGATTCTCTGTGGGGTTCAGATTTCCCGCAAAGGTATCCAGCATGGCAAACACATAATCGCCGTACACCACGGCATATTCACGCGGTCTGCCGGTGATGCGCCGCCAATCCTCATGGCTGTACTGCTCATGATTGCCGGGGATCATGAAAAACTCCGTCGGCAGCTGCGGAATATACTGTCGAACAAACTCTGCTGTCCGGCTGATCGGCGGATTCCACAGATAGGAACCGCCCTCGTTCCACTTCCAAAAGTCGAGGGAATAATTGCCAAGCGCCAGGATCGCATCGTACGGCTGACGTTCATAGTGCTCGGCAAAACTGCGGCACATCATAGAAAGACGGTCTTCTGCCGTTGTATCATACCAGTCAATGTGACAGTTATGGACATCTGTGACCAGCAAAAGGCGGTTTTCCCTGCAGGGGACAGTATAAGTTTGATATGCATAGCGGTGATCCATCGTACATTCCTCCGGGCATGGGATTCTGAACGTATTATATCACAATCTGCATGTTGTGTCAATATAATGTGATGTTGTATCTGCGCTGCGCACAGCCGGATGCATATAACCATAACCCCATAATTTTTGAAAACTTTACTTTGAGTGCAAAAGGACGGTTTTGTATAGGAAAAAGTCTCGACAAAGTTTTTCTGCCGAGACTTGCCTTAAATCTTTTCTGTAATCATTACATCCATACAATGCTTATGTGGAATCCCACTGCTGTTACAATCAAAAATCCGTTCTTCATTCTTGTGAAACAGCCAATCGTGGTAATACATAAATAATTCTCCGGATTTCCAATCACCTGCTGTGAGTTCGCTTTCTTCAAGGTCGGGCGGCAATGGAATAAAGGGCTTTCTTACAAAAACATTTATTACGTTTATACCGTTTGATGTAGTATGCGCTTTGAGGTTTTCAATAACGTTACTGCGCTTTTCTTGAGGGATATAATGAAATACGCCGCTTGAGAAAATGATATCAAAATCGGTTTTAAGTCTAATATCACCTATATCTGCTCTGAAGAAATCTACTTCCACACCGCAGTGATCGGCAAGTTCACGTGCTTTGGATAAACCATGCTCTGAAATATCAAAAGCGGTTACTTCGTATCCGTTTTTTGCAAGAAAAACTGCATCCTTACCCTCACCACACCCGATATCAAGTACCTTGTACGGTGTAATCGGCGGCTTGATACGCATAATTTCAAGACAAAGATTATTAGGCAACAATCCCCAATAATAGCCTTTTTCACTATATCGTTGATCATATTCGGTTAATGATTGCGATGGATAACCAAGCAAGGAGTCAATAGAAACTTTCAGAGCAGACGC
>JAGAVJ010000002.1 GCA_017942005.1 Clostridia bacterium
GCTGCACTTAAGTGCAGCAGCCACTTCTTCATTTAAATCCAGTGCTGTCTGAGATAGTCTACAGACTGCGTCAAGCCCTCCACCGTTTTCGTTTCCAATACAATCCGGCACCGCTGTTCTTTTGCAAGGGTCAAATACCGTTCAATCGGCAGCATTCCTCCACTGTCCATATGCATACAAAATTCGCCCTGCCCCAATGCCAAATGATTCCGTTTTCCAACCGCGTCATGCATATGCATATGGTATAGCCGTTCCCTGTGCCAAAGAATCCATGCTTCATCTGCATTGTCGGCCCCCCGGTTGTGTCCGATATCAAAGGTCAAACCAAAAACGGGAGACGCCAACAAAATGTTCAGCGCTTCTATCTGAAAATCTTTGTAGCCATCACAGTTTTCAATGCAGATTTTCACGTCGGCACCGCTGCCGTCGGTGCACAGCATCTCACACCGTTTACGAAATTCTACCATACGCGCAAGATAGCGTTCTTTATACTCCGAAAAAAGATAAACTTTTCCGCCTCTCTTCCCTTTCCTGTCGGAATCAGGAAGGGTAAAATATACACCGTTTGCCAGATGCATATTAATGACCGGAACGGAAAGACGTTTTGCCAGTGCAATGGTGTTTTCCACCGTGCGCATGTAACCGTCTGCAATCAATGGATTAAAGTCGCAGACATTGGTATTTTCATCCAAATGGATCGTATAGAAGATGCCGTATTGATGCGCAAGCGCAGTAAAATGCGCCACATCAATCTGCCCGGTCTGATACTGCGGCAGATTCATATTCAGTTCAATAAAGTTAAGACCGAGAGACGCGCAGAGTGCGGCACATTCCTCAATGGAAGGGGTTTCAAGAAGCGTAGGCATGCCCAATGTAAGCATAAGAGAAAGTTCTCCTTTCCTGTATATCTGAATAGGCAATTGTAAAACTCCGTTTTCCAATTGGTTTCATCGAGCTGATGAAGCTTGCTGAATCAGCGTAATGACGCAGTCCGATGGCTCCCTTTGGTCGCTTTAAAGGTGTCTTTTTTGGCGGGAGATACCCGCACGACATAAGACGCTTGGCGTCTTATGTCAGACGTGTTACGTCATTACGACGCATTTATTGATATATTGCCCTACGGGCAATATAAAATTATGACTTTTACAATCGGCTATATATATATCTGAATTTTGGATAATATTAAATTGTTAACTCTAAAACATGGCGAAAAAATTTTTTGCAGCAGTTATTGACATATGTCATTTATTGTGCTATAATAATAAATGTCATATGACAAAAATAATTTTGGGATATCCTCACATAAGAGATACCCAAGAATCAAAAGAAAGGAACTGCATATGCCGAGACCAAGAAAAAGCAGAAAGGTTTGCGCACTTCCCAAGGTGCGTGAGTTTCATCCGTCAGGGGATACGCAAGAATTCATGACGCTGACCGTGGATGAATACGAAGCGATTCGCTTAATCGACAAAGAAGGCTTCTCTCAGGAAGAATGCGCCGGTTATATGCAGGTCGCGCGCACCACCGTACAGCAGATTTACACTGCCGCAAGAACCAAAATTGCCAATGCACTTGTGGAGGGGGTCGGAATTCACATTGAAGGCGGCGATTATACGGTCTGCGACGGAAAAGAAACACAGTGCGGGTGCGGCGGTTGTAAAAGACACCGTATGAATCGGTGTAAAAACCGTGAATAATGTAGATTACAAAATAAGGATGGTAAAGATAATGAAAATTGCAGTCACATATGAAAACGGACAGATTTTTCAGCACTTCGGTCATACAGAACAGTTTAAGCTTTACGACACCGACGACAGTAACATTTTATCGGAAGAGGTCGTGAGCACAAACGGCAGCGGACACGGTGCGCTTGCCGCATTGCTGGGCAGCTTAAAGGTTGAGGCGCTGATCTGCGGCGGAATCGGCGGCGGTGCGCAAACAGCACTTGCCAATGCAGGCATCCGGCTTTACGGCGGGGTCAGCGGATCCTGTGATGCAGCAGTAAAGGCACTGCTTGCAGGAAACCTCGGATATAACCCGAATGTTATGTGCAGTCATCATGACCATGCATCAGGCGAGGGCGGACACTCCTGTGCGGAGCATGACTGCACAGAGCATGAGTGCGGCAGCCATACCTGCAATGGAGACGGCGCCGGTCATACCTGCGAGCATCACTGCCATTAAACAGAGAATGGGCTGTCGCATGTTTTCAACTTGCAGCAGCCCCTTTTATCTTATTTCACGCAAGTTTGATGGATTCCATTCATGGGAAAAGATTTTCTTTGTTCGTAAAAAGTTTTTGTGGGGGAGTTTGAGGAGGTGCTTTTTTTCAAAAAGCATCTCCTCATCAAACGCACATTATTTACATTCTGTACAAATATATTCCGGAACCGTTTTTTCGTTGATCACCGATTCATATAACCGCCAGCCGCCGGCAAGATTGTAGCAGTCATAGCCGTTGCCCGCAAGAATACGGCAGGCAATGTAGCTGCGCAGACCGCTGTGACAGTGAACGTAGACAGGCTTATCCTTCGGTACTTCGTTGATACGCGCTCTGAGAGAATCCAGCGGAATATTCATAAAGCCGTCTATTTTGCCGCGACCGACCTCCGTTACGGTTCTCACATCAAGAAGGGTAACACTGCCGTCACGGGGCAGATTTTCCACATCGTGCCAGAAAAATTGCTTGATTTTTCCAGTTACAATGTTTTCACCGACAAAGCCGAGCATATTCACAGGGTCCTTTGCACTTCCGACGGGAGGCGCATAGCACAGCTCCAGCGCAGTCAAATCGGTGATCTTCGCCCCAAAACGAATTGCCGCTGCAAGCACATCCATCCGTTTGTCAACGCCCCCAAAGCCGACAATCTGTGCGCCAATCAGCTTCAGGGTTTTCTTATCCCACAATGCCTTGATGGACATATTGGCAGCCCCGGGATAATAGGATGCATGGGATGCGGAATAAAGATACGTTTTATCATAATCGATCTCTGCTGCTTTGGCGCTCTTTTCATTTAAGCCTGTGGTAGCAACCGTCATATCAAACAGCTGCAAAACTGCCGAGCCCTGCGTCCCGGTATATTCGCTGTCATAGCCGGCAATGCGGTCTGCCGCAATGCGTCCCTGCTTGTTTGCAGGTCCTGCAAGCGGGATAAACGCCGGATTTCCAGTAACAAAATCGTTCACTTCCACAGCATCGCCAACAGCATAAATATCGGGGATATTCGTTTTCATCGCACGGTCAACGATAATGCTGCCGCGGCGGTTTGTCTTGATGCCGCATTCCTGTGCCAATGTCGTTTCAGGACGGACACCAACCGACAGAATTACCATATCGGCATTGATTGCACCATTCTGCAAAAGAACCGTGTGACCGTCGATTGCCCGAACGCCGTTGTTCAGATACAGCCGGATTCCTTTGGATTTGATATAGCGATGCACATCCGCTGCCATATCGAAATCCAGCGGAGCAATCAGATGATCGGCAAGCTCTACAATGGAAACCTCAAGTCCGGCTTTTTTCAAATTCTCCGCCATCTCAACACCGATATAGCCGCCGCCGATGACAACAGCAGAGCTTGGCTTCTTGTCTTCGATAAACGCTTTTATTTTTAAGGTATCGGGAATATTGCGCAGTGTAAAAACAAAATCGCTGTCGATACCGTCAATATTCGGTTTGATCGGCTCCGCGCCCGGAGAAAGGATCAGATGATCGTAGTGCTCTGTATAAATTTCTCCCGTTTTCAGATGCTTCACGGTCACAGTCTTGGTATGAATCCCGATTTTGACAACTTCACTGTTCACGCGGACATCAATATGAAACCTTGCCCGAAAGCTCTCCGGTGTTTGAAGCGTCAGGCTCTGCTTGTTAGTGATGACGCCGCCGATATAATACGGCAAACCGCAATTGGCAAAGGAGACATATTCCCCGCGTTCAAAAATAACAATCTCTGCCGACTCGTCAAGTCTGCGAAGTCTTGCCGCAGCAGAAGCGCCGCCGGCAACTCCGCCGATAATTACTGTTTTCATTTATATCTTACCTCTTTCTGAAAGGAATTTGTGTCATGGAACAGACCCTATTCAAAGACATTTATCGGGAAATTTTCCCCTTCTGGAATGAATTGCCGCATGCCGAACAGGAATTTATCTGCCGGCATTCCCATGTGATGACATATGCTAAAGGAACGCGTATCCACGATGGAAATGAGTGTTCCGGCGTGATTTTTGTTCACTCTGGCAGTCTTCGTCTCTATATGATGTCTGAGGACGGCAAGGACATAACCCTTTATCGCCTGCACAAAGGCGATATGTGTATGCTTTCCGCCTCCTGCGTTTTGCAGTCGATTACATTCGATGTATTTGTCGATGCAGAAGAAAACAGCGAATGTTATGTCATCAGCGGTCCTGCGTTTGCGGAAGTGTCTTCGCGCAATCCCAATATCAAAATATTTGCATTGGAAACCGCTGTCAGCCGGTTTTCAGACGTCATGTGGGCAATACAGCAGATTCTTTTTATGAGTATGGACAAACGGCTTGCGATTTTTCTGACAGACGAAGCCGCAAGAACAAATTCCGATACCATTGTTTATACGCACGAGCAGATCGCCCGTTATATCGGTTCTGCACGGGAGGTCGTGTCGAGAATGCTGAAATATTTCGCAAATGAAGGCATTGTTGAAGTCTCCCGCGGCGGCATCAAAATCCTTGATAAAAACAGACTGCGAAACTTAGCCCTTTAACATTGCAAGAATCTGTGCCTTCGGTCTTGCACCGGCGGATTTCTGCACCACTTTGCCGTCCTTGATTACGACCAGCGTTGGGATGCTTGCCACACCGAATGCTGCTGCCAGACCTGGCTCCTCATCCACATTGATCTTTCCGACAAGATATTGTGGATGTTCCTCTGCAATTTCATCTACCAGGGGAGATACCATGCGGCACGGTCCGCACCAATCGGCGTAGAAGTCGAGAAGAACGGTCTTTTGACTCTTCATGATTTCGTTATCAAAGTTGTTTTGTGTAATTTTTAAAACTGACATCGTTTTTAGTTTCCTTTCATTTTGTTTATGACAGTAGTATACTCTATTTTGATTGATTTTTCTGTGACGCAGTCACTTTGATACGGTCACATTTTTTGCTTTGCAAATCAGCTGCGTCATCGTTCCCATCGGGCAGTACACACACCAGGAACGCGGTTTAAATAAAATCATGGTAATAAAACCAAGGACGGTAGAGGTGAGCATGACGCTGTAAAATCCGAATGCAAACTGCGCCACGCCCGGTGAAAACAGTGTCCCGTGATACGCCCAGTGCCACGGCAGCTTGAATGTCCAAAGCAGCTTCACGGTTTGGCTTAAATCCTTTGTCCCTGCAAATACCAGATAGGTATTCCAAAGCATTAGAAAAAACATTGCAAAGAAAAAGATCAGAAATCCGTATCGGAAATACTTTGATTTCATCCATTTCGGAATATCCTTTTTGCGGGAAAGTCCAAGTGTGCCGCCTATCAGAGAAAATAACTGTCCTCTGCCGCAGTATCGGTTACAGTATGCCTTGGTGCCTTTTACGCTTGATATGATCAGCGGTATGAAAAAACAAAGCAGTCCAAGCCATGCAAACAGAATATTAAAAAATCCTAAAATCAGGTAGGTCAAAGAGACAATCCACAAATAGTCATACCACTTTTTCGTTTGCTTCACTGCTCTGTCACCTCCATGGTTATCACACTTGCCGGGCATTCCTTCGCACATTTTCCGCAGCCGACACATACTTCACGGTCAATCACCGCAAATACACCCTTTGGAATGGAAATTGCATGTTTCGGACAAACCTTCATACAGCATCCGCATGCAACACATTCTCCGATATTCACTGTTGCTTTTCTTTTTGGCATGATACGTCGCCTCCTGTTCTGCTTATCAGTATACACGAAAAAAACAGATCTTTCCGTGACAAAGTCACAGGAGACTGCTATAAGAAAATGACAAACTGAATAAAAAAATGAACCGACAAGTCAAAACTTGCCGGTTTTCTGGTGCGGGTAAAAGGACTTGAACCTTCATGAAGGAATCCTCACTAGAACCTGAATCTAGCGCGTCTACCAATTCCGCCATACCCGCTGGTGCGAGGAATGGGACTTGAACCCACATGATGAAATCACACGCACCTCAAAC
>JAGAVJ010000008.1 GCA_017942005.1 Clostridia bacterium
ATCCGTTATGTGCTGCATCGGTTTCTTGGTGCAGATGTGAGTGAGTATACGTATCAATGTTTGTTATTGTTTCTGCTCGGTGCGATCAGCCGTGTATTTTGCCCGGGATGTAAGTATGAGGTTATGTTGTGTTTAGTCGGAGGACAGGGTGCAGGCAAGTCAACATTCTTTCGGTTTTTGGCTGTTAAGGACGAATGGTTTACCGACGATCTGAAGAAGATTGATGACGACAATGTATATCGAAAAATGCAGGGGCATTGGATCATTGAAATGTCAGAGATGCTTGCGGCTGCCAATGCAAAGAGTATTGAGGAAATCAAGTCATTTATGAGCCGTACAAAAGAAACCTATAAAGTGCCCTATGAAACACACCCTGCGGATCGTCTGCGGCAATGCGTATTCGGCGGCAGTACAAATACGATGGACTTTCTTCCGTTGGACAGAAGCGGTAACCGACGGTTTCTGCCAATCCCCGTGAATGCACAGCGGGCAGAAATTCATATTTTGCATGACGAGGCAGCCTCCAGAGCATATATACTACAGGTCTGGGCAGAGGCTATGGAAATTTTTCAAAGCGGAGATTTTCGATTGACATTGTCTGATGATATGAATCGGGAACTGCTTGAGATGCAGAAGCTGTTTATGCCGGAAGACACCAAGGCTGGTATGATCCAGACATATCTTTATACTTACCCAGGCTCGCAGGTTTGTTCCAAACAAATCTATACAGAAGCCCTGCATCATGCATTTGAAGAGCCAAAGCAATGGGAAATTCGCGAGATCAACGAGATCATGAACAACTGTATTGACGGATGGAAGCAGTTTCCCAATCCACGTATGTTTGATATTTATGGAAAACAACGCGGGTGGGAACGTGTTCTCGGAAACGCGCATACGGAAACGGACGATGAAATTGAGGATGTTTTTGGCGCACAAGAGAGAACAGAGGGGGAGCAGCTGGAGATTCCATTTTGAATGTATGTCTCTCGTTGCCATCTTGTTTCCAACGCGTTTCCGAGTCCGTTTCCATAGATTTCTTTATAGAAACACTGATTTATAAGGTTTTTATGATATATAAAAGACTATGGAAACGAAAGCAACGGAAATTATCAAGAAAAATTATTGTCATGAATTAAGCCCAACAAAGATATGTTAACGATTTTTTTAGGTCCGTTTCCGGGTCTTGTTTCCGGGCATATCCTTGTTGGGCATGGTCATTTAATCCGACAACTTGGTATCCGCTGTACTGCGATAGTTTATCAAATTATTCCCCAAAAGAGGAAACTCCATGAAACCATTTGCCTGGCTTCATGGAGTTTTTCTTTATTTCTCAAATCATTCCAACTTAATCCGCTCCATCACTGCCGCAGATTTCGTCAGTCGGAACACAGCCAGCCCTGACAGTATCGACACCGTGATACAAACCGCCAGCATCATCACACCGGACAGCCAGTACAGTGATACCGGTGCACCCATCGCAGTATTGATAATCAGTGCAATCAACGGAAAACCAATGCAGACCGTAATCAGAACTGCCGCACTGCCGCTGTACATATCGAATCCAATCTCTCATTGGAAGGAGGTGAGCAGAATGAACATTCTTGATGATCTGTGGTACTTCATATTTCACCACGGAAACAATCATTAAAAAAGGACAGTTGGTGCTTGCATCATCATGGAAATGGTGGATGCAAAAGCAATGGAAAAATGGAAAATTTATGCAATAAAGCCGACATTTCAAGATATAGATTGACAAAGCCGGAAATTTGTGTTATACTAATTAAAAAATAAATATTCTCTCAGAAATCGCGGTTTGAAAAGTCAACTTAACGCTTGAAAGCGTTAAGTTCTTCACTTAGTAGAGCAAACGGGGAAGCCGGTGCAAATCCGGCACAACTTCCATTACTGTAACGGATACAGCGCCGCTGTGTCTCAAGTCAGAATACCGGCCCGATTCCTGTTGGCAACCATTCCTGGGAATACAGAGGAGTGCAGCTGAGTCTTTGCCATAACGCAAGGGGTCTTTGTGCTCTTTTTTTGCGTTTTTTTGGCATGGAGATCGCTGCACATCTTTTGCTTTTTGCGAAGATGTGCATTTTTATTTGTCATCCTGCGATGCGCTGCACCGTTTGAATGAAATATATTATATTTTTCAAGGAGATTTGAAAAAATG
>JAGAVJ010000009.1 GCA_017942005.1 Clostridia bacterium
ACGCTTCATTGCCGCCGGTATGTCTGATAAGAACATCACAATTAACGGAGTACCCGGCAATGCTCTCGGTGCTTATCTCAATGGATCGACCATTATCGTAAATGCAAACGCGCAGGATGCCGTGGGTGATACGATGAACGAGGGTAAAATTATTATTCATGGCAATATCGGCGATGCAGCGGGTTATGCTATGCGCGGCGGCAAGATTTTTGTCAAAGGCAATGCAGGCTACCGAGCAGGCATCCATATGAAAGCCTACAAGGAAAAGGCTCCCGTTATGGTGATTGGCGGAACTGCCGGCAGTTTTCTTGGCGAATATCAGGCAGGCGGTGTTATTATTGTTCTCGGCCTTGAGGCAAAGGATAAAAAAATCGTTGGGTTCTTTCCCTGCACGGGAATGCATGGCGGTAAAATGTTCCTCAGAAGCGAATGTAATGACGTGAAATTTCCAAGTCAGGTAACAGCTCGCCCTGCCGAGGAATCGGATATGAAAGAATTGAAAATGTATGTCACCGAATATTGTGATTTATTCGGTTACGATATGAACGAGGTATTAGCCTCGCCCTTTACTGTCGTTACACCCGACAGTAAAAACCCATATAAGCAAATGTATGTAGCAAATTAGAAGGTAAGTGAGGTAAATCTTTATGAAGTATTCAAAGGAAGAAGTCATGCAGTACGTCTTGGAGGAGGATGTCAAGTTCATCCGTCTCGCTTTCTGTGATGTATTCGGTAAACAGAAAAACATTTCGATTATGTCGGGGGAATTGTCCCGCGCCTTTGAATACGGTATTGCATTCGATGCTTCAGCAATCGCAGGGTTCGGGGATGAGACACACTCCGATCTCTTGATCCATCCCGATCCGGAAACCCTGATGTTTCTGCCGTGGAGACCGGAACATGGGAAAGTGGTGCGGATGTATACGTCCATTACCTATCCGGACGGTAAACCGTTCGCCTGTGATACTCGCAGTCTGCTGAAAAAGGCAATCGCCGATGCAGAACGGGAAGGATTTACGTTTGCGTTCGGATCCGAACAGGAATTTTATCTGTTTGAACTGGACGATAAAAACAAACCGACAAAGACGCCGTATGACGAAGCCGGATATATGGATCTTGCTCCGGAAGACCGCGGTGAAAACATCCGTCGTGAAATCTGTCTGACACTGGAACAGATGGGCATCCATCCGGAAAGCTCCCATCATGAAGAAGGACCCGGTCAGAACGAAATAGACTTCCGTTATTCCGATGCACTGACAGCCGCCGACAACACAATGACGTTTCAGACGGTGGTTAAAACCGTCGCACGCCGAAACGGTGTTCATGTGGATTTTGGTCCGAAGCCGCTGGAAAACGCACCGGGCAACGGTTTTCATATCAATATATCCGTAAAGCCGTCCGATAATCCGGAAAATCTCTGCCGCATGATTGCGGGAATTCTGGATAAAACCACAGAAATGACCGCATTTCTGAATCCAGCGGAAGATTCCTACAAGCGCTTCGGTGTCAGCAAAGCTCCCGGTTATGTATCCTGGTCTGCAGAGAACCGTTCCCAGCTTGTGCGTATCCCTGCCGCGCCCCACGAACACCGTCGTGCGGAACTTCGATCCCCCGATCCGCTGGCAAATCCGTACCTCGCCTTTACCCTGATGATCTATGCAGGGCTTCACGGTCTGCAAAACCATCTGGAGCTTCCCACCGCATCGGATTTTAATCTGTACAAAGCAAGTGCCGAACAGCTTGCACAGTATCAAAGATTACCCGAAACGCTTGGACAGGCCTGCACAATCGCATCCGAAAGTGAATTTATACGCAAACACATTCCTGCTGACATTTTATCGATCTACTGCAATCGCTGATTTATCACACCCGGAAGGAGGAGTGAGTACTTCATGAGTCTGAAAGAACGAATCTACAGTGTGCTGATTGTTTCCGCCTCGGAATCTTTCAATACCGCCCTGACTGATCTTTTGTCTCCTTCCGGGTACCAGCCGGTCTGTATTGTATCCGATATCAGCGCAGCAAAACGGTCACTCGCAGAACGGGAATTTGATTTTGTGATCGTGAATTCTCCGCTTCCGGACGATCCGGGCATCCGTTTTGCAATCGACACCGGCAATGAACGGGAATCGGTTGTATTGCTTATGGTGCGTGCCGAACTCCATGAAGAAATCCATTACAAAGCTGCACAGCACGGTGTTTTCACCCTCCCCAAGCCAACATCAAAATCAACCATGGTCACTGCCGTCAGCTGGCTGTCCAGTGCCAGAGAGGGCCTGCGGAAGAACCGGAAAAAAGCACTGACTCTGGAAGAAAAAATGGAGGAAATCCGCATCGTCAACCGGGCCAAGTGGCTTCTGATCGGTGAATTGAAGCTGGAAGAATCGGAAGCACACCGATATATAGAAAAACAAGCGATGGATCGCTGTGTAACCAAACGGGAGGTTGCGGAAGAAATCATCAAAACATATTCTTAAAATCAACAGCAACCACGACTACAGCATTATCAAAAAAGAGCTCAACCATGAAAGATATCTTCTGAGAGCATATAAATACCCTCACCTA
>JAGAVJ010000010.1 GCA_017942005.1 Clostridia bacterium
CAAAAGACAAGGAATTTGCCATGAGCAAAATCCGGCTGTTCGGGTGTAGTTGGCATGGGAAATCTTGAAGCTGTGCAGAAAGATTTTCTGTGCCAACAGGGGAGCAAGAGGTATATAAAACCCGCCGCAGCGTCCGTTCCCCTCGTCAATGAAACCACCACGGCAGTTCAAGCCATACGTTATCCAACGCCAGCTTCTCCGTGGATTTCGCTCTGCTCTCCGACAAGAAGAAATGCTCCGCTGTCTCGGTCAAAGGATGCTCTATATCGTCCTCAAATCCAAAACGGTACGACAGGTATTCACGCTCTCTGTTACTGATGGCATCAAGGGCGGTTTGAATTTCTTCGTGCGTTTCCTTGGTGATATAAATCTGTGCAGGATTGGTCATATTGGAATCGGGGACAAAGGCATGACGATCCCGATTTTCAAATTTTGTCACCTCGTCCAGACTGACGATCTCGCCCATGTGCTTTGCTTCAAAAGATGTACTCTGACTTCGGATGTAGTCGATCATCGAATTGCGAATTGCCGGAGTTGCGTATGTCAGAAATTTGTTGCCGCCATCAGGATTGTATTTCTCCACACATCCCATCAGTCCCAGACAGCCTTCCTGCATAAGATCGTCAAATGTAACACCGATCGTCTGATTGACTTCTATCTGTGCGCTCCATATTTCATGCGCTGTCATTTTGATAAACCGCAGATTGTTTTCAACAAGACTGTTCAGCGCATCCATATCCCCGTTCTGCGCCAGCGCACACAGTTTTTCGTTATCAACTGCCGTCATGTTCATATTCTGTTGGCTTGACCGTGAGCAGTCCGATCAATGCCTGTTTGAATTGTTTTAATGCTTCGGGGTCAACACCATCCATACCGCTGACGCTGCCTGTAATCGCCCCGGCAATCATTTCAGGCGTGACATTGGGCTTTGTCACATCCTGTCCTTTTGTCAGCTCTGCGTACATCTGCTGTGCCGCTTCTTTGCTCATAGTCTGTGCATCCGAAACATTGGAACCGATCTCTTTCTTGATGTCTTTCAGCACGTTTGTAAAGGCGTTTTGAATAGCGGTCAGATCAGCTTGGTACATCGGCATTCTGGAAACGCTGACCGTCTTTGCGGCTTCTGTAATAACTCCTCTATCTTCGGGATGCTGCTTCACTTCTCCCATCAGCAGCGCACTCAATGTGGTAAACATCTGATTCTGTGCGGCATATCCTGCGGCAAGGGTATCATCAAAATAGTGTGCGATCATATTGGTCATTGCGGCGAAGTTTTTGTTTTCAAGCAAGCGATTGACAACCTCTGTATTGACCTTGCCTGTGTAGAGATTTTTCGTCGCCTGTACCGACAAGCCGAGTTCGCCAATATCATAATTCATACGGTCTGGAATATCGGTAACGCCGAGCAGGAAGTCGGTGGATACCTCAAATTCCTTGGCGATTTTTTTGATATTCTCGTCACTGAGTTTGCCCGTTGCATTGCTGATAAAACGGCTAAGTGTGCTAACGTCCATTCCAATTTTTGCGGCAAGCTCGCTCTGTGTGATCTTGCGTTCTTTCATCAAATCCTGCAAACGCTCTCTGATGTTGCCGGATAAATATTTGCGCTCCATGCTCTGCGCCCCCTTTCCTATTGGTATCAATCTTTTGTTTTTGACTTGATATATTTTCCGCTTTTGATTCTTGCATCGGCGGGCTTCTCTGCATCTTCGGGGATAATCCAACGTCCACCTGCCCTCTGTGCGCCGGGGATGCGGTTTTCATTGCAGAGGATACCGACACGGCGGTGGGAAATTCCCCATTTTTCGGCAACCTCAAAGGTAGAAAGATATTTCATCGGCATTCTCCTCCATTCCTGTACTTCTTTATATTATATACCATAAGTGGAACAAAATCAATATCATAACTGTGAACAATCGCCGTCCTGTGTTTTGCATTTTTGCAAAATTGCAGGGCGGCTTTTTTGTTTTCTTGCATTTCTGCGTGATTTTTCGGTCTATAGACATTTTCTACGTATATTCAAGCAGACGAACAAAATCGTCGAGAAAAATCTATGGAGGAATGCGATGAACATTTATGAAAGCATCAAGGCGGCAATCAGCGTAAAGCAAGCCGCCGAACACTACGGGCTGAAAGTCAGCAGAAACGGTATGGCTTGCTGCCCGTTCCACAATGACAGGCATCCGAGCTTGAAGCTGAACGAGGAATATTTCTTCTGCTTTGGCTGCGGAGCCAAGGGAGATGTGATTGACTTCGTGGCAAGGTTGTTTGATCTGAGCAGCTATGAAGCGGTTCAAAAGCTGGCTGCGGATTTTGGGCTTGACCCGAAACCGCCTACTGTCGCCGCCTTGCCCAAGCCGAAGCATCCCTGTATCCGTCAGTTCCGGGAGGACGAAATGCTGTGCTTCCGGGCGTTGACCGACTATCTGCATCTTCTTGAAGATTGGAAAGTGCGGTATGCACCCAAGACACCGGACGATGCTCTGGATGACCGCTTTGTGGAAGCCTGCCAGATGCTCGATTATATCGAATATCTGGCAGATATTCTGACAGTGGGCAATCTGGAAGAACGTGTTGCCGTGGTGGACGAGCTGATGAAGGAGGGCAAGATTGCTTTCCTTCGGGATTATGTGGCACGGAAACGAAAGGAGGGGGTGTCCCATGGGGAAGAAAGGTAAAATGCCGGATATGAATCTGCCAATCTGGTTTGACGGGCAGAACATCAACGAAGCTCTGTTTTGTGAAGAATTTCTGCATGAGCGCAGGATCATCTTCGCAAACGGAGCTTTTTTTACGCCCGATGGTCGGGTGACGGACGATCTTCCTCTCCGTGGTAAGATTTACGAAAAGCTGAAATTCTGTGCTGTGAACAACATTCCCCGGAAGATCACCAACATTCTGGAAGTGCTGAAACTGGAAGCGCAAGAGCCTGACTTCCCGCCGGAACAGGATCGCATCCATGTTGCCAACGGAACGCTCATGCTGAACGGAACTTTCACCGAGGGCAGATCGGCCATCGTGAGAAGCCGTCTGCCGATTGCCTATAACCCCGATGCTCCTGCGCCGGTGATCTGGATGAACTTTCTGGATGGTCTGCTCCACGCAGAGGACATCCCCACCTTACAGGAGTTCATCGGCTACTGTCTGATTCCCTCCAACAAGGGGCAGCGCATGATGGTGATTAAGGGCAACGGCGGTGAGGGAAAATCCCAAATCGGTGTGGTGCTGTCCACCATCTTCGGCACGAACATGAAAGACGGCAGCATTGGTAAGATTTCTGAAAACCGCTTCGCCCGTGCCGATCTGGAACACATCCTGCTGTGCGTGGATGACGATATGCGGATGGAAGCTCTGCGCCAGACCAACTATGTAAAATCCATCGTAACCGCACAGGGAAAGATGGACTTAGAGCGCAAAGGCAAGCAGAGTTATCAGGGCTGGATGTTTGCCCGACTACTGGCGTTCAGCAACGGCGATCTCCAAGCCCTGTATGACCGCAGCGACGGTTTTTACCGCAGACAGCTTGTGCTGACCACCAAGGAAAAGCCTGTGGACAGAGCTGACGATCCTGACCTTGCAGAG
>JAGAVJ010000011.1 GCA_017942005.1 Clostridia bacterium
GCATAAGCTAGTAAGACCCCTTGCAGACTACAAGGTTGATAGGTCATGGGTGGAAGTGCAGTAATGCATGCAGCTGAATGATACTAATCGGTCGAGGGCTTGTACTGCCAATTTCAAGTTCTTTTACTTGAAGTCCTTCGTTTCTACTTCTTCCCTTTATTCGGTTTTCAATGAGCATTTGTTCCCTTTTCCTTTGCTTTGTTTCTGTACTCCGCTTTTTTGAGCGGAGTTTTTTGTTTTCTTCAGCACAACTCATTGTATAAACTGTTTGATACAATGAAAATCCAACTTTGAGTTGGTTTTTTATATGAAAAATAATCAATTTATTATGTAGAAAATCCCCTCAGAGTATGCTATAATTATAACTGTGATCACAAAGAAACATTTTAAGGGGATAGAAGGTTATGAATATTGGAACAAATATCTACATGCTTCGCAAGGAAAAGAAAATCACGCAGGCACAGCTTGCCGAAAAACTCGGTGTTTCTGAACAGGCAATATCCAAATGGGAGAACGATCAATGCGCTCCCGATGTAAGTCTTTTCCCGATTATTGCAGACTATTTCGGCGTTTCGATTGACCGTCTTTTCGGTTATTATATGAACAGCTATGCAGAGGAAGTCAAGAGCATTATAAAAGCAGCTGACGACAGTATGGATACGTACAAAGAGATTGAAATTATCAGTGAGGGATTGAAAAGATATCCCAACAGTCCTGATTTAAAGATTTATCTTGCATTTTCTCTGTCTATGGTGAATAGATTTTCGGAGGATAATGATGAACGAAACAAAGCTGTTCAAAAGGCGATTCAACTTTGTCTGGAAGTGGTTGACAGTTGCGGCGATAATAAATTGGTAGACAGGGCGCTTAATATGTTGTCGCGAATTTATAACGAAATTGGCAACTACAAAAAAGCGGAGGAATGTATTAATAAAATCAGTGCCGACAGTTATGATTCCCGTATTGCAGGTAAGATTCGTATGCTGCAAGGCGAAAGATGCTTTGCTGAACAGGAACAGTTCGCTGAAGATTCCTTATGGAAATTATTTTGGACAATGAGTCATGTTTTTGAATCTATGACACATTCATATAAAAACAATAAAGAATACGATAAAGCGTTGGCTTTCCTCCATGCGCATGAAAAACTGCTCTCTGTTTTTGATGACGGTTGTCCTGATTTTTATGCTGCTTATAAAATGGTTGCCTGTGAGAACAAAGCGGAAGTTTATATGAGGCTTGGTGACAAAGAAAAGTGTTTTGCAGAACTGAAGCGGTTTTATGATCTTGCAAAACAAGTTCAAGCGGTTGCTCAAAATCATGATTTTAACATTGCAGTTCGTAATCCCACTTACTTTTCCGGTATTTCAGAAGAAATTTATGAAGAATATATGTTTAACGTCAATCCTTCAAAAGCACTGTTAAAATACGATGCATTTTTCGGTGACGATGAAGCTTATGTTCAATTTAAAGAAGGAATAACAGTATAACGGTAGGGAAGTATCAGTCCAGTTTTTTCGGCATTGAACATAAAAAAACAGAAGCAATGATCAAAAGATCAAAGCTTCTGTTTTTTAGTTTTTTGCAGAATCTGTTCTCAATTTTTAATATTTATGCCATTTTTTCGGAGAGCTGTGCTCCGCCAAGGATGTGAAAATGAAGATGTTTTACCGATTGACAAGCATCATCTCCGCAATTGCTGATGACGCGATAGCCGTTGGTGATACCGGCTTGTTTGGCGATCATAGGGATTTTGGTGAAAATCTTTGCAACAACCGCGGCATTTTCTTCCTGAATGCCGTCTATGGACGGAATGTGCGTTTTGGGAATGACAAGAATGTGAATGGGGGCTTGCGGATTGATGTCATAAAATGCGTACATATCGTCATCTTCATAGGCTTTTTTTGAAGGAATTTCCCCTGCAATAATTTTACAAAATAAACAATCCATATTGATAGTTCCTTTCTATTATAAAAGTTTTCATATAGTATTATACACGAAAAATGATAAAAATGGAAGACTTCGTTAAAAGAATTAAAAAAAATTTCATTGTTGAAATAAAATTTACATTTAACCGTGGTAATTTTTATGAAATTATAGTATAATGTTTATAATTGCATTTCACTGTGTTTTTCATGGGAAACTGAAACGTATAAAATTCTTCTTTGAAGTGTGGAAATAAAAGGAATTGAAGGTAAAAAGAATGGGACTAATTGATACATTGTTTGGAACCTACTCAGACCGCCAGGTTAAGAAACTAATGAGTACAGTCGCGCGTGTGGAAGCACTGGCGGATAAATATAAAAAAATGTCTGATGATGAGCTGAAGAAGCAGACAGATCGGCTCAAATCCCGTCTTCGTGAAGGAGAATCTCTGGATGATATTCTGCCGGATGCGTTTGCGGTTGTCCGTGAAGCAGATGACCGTGTGCTGAATAAGCGTCCGTTTAAAGTACAGGTTATTGGCGGTATTGTCATACATCAAGGTCGAATTGCCGAGATGAAAACCGGTGAAGGTAAAACATTGATGGCAACTATGCCGGCATATTTGAATGCGCTTACCGGAAAGGGCGTGCATATCATTACGGTCAACGATTATCTGGCACGTGTCGGTGCAGAGGAAATGGGACGTGTATATGCATTCCTTGGCCTGAAAACGGGGCTTGTTGTCCACGGTATGGACAGCCGACAGAAAAAAGATGCCTACAATGCCGATATTACCTATGGTACCAATAATGAATTCGGCTTTGATTATCTGCGCGACAATAGAGTATTATACAAAGAAGAAATGGTACAGCGCGGACATCAGTTTGCAATCGTCGATGAAGTGGACTCTGTGTTAATTGATGAAGCAAGAACGCCTCTGATTATTTCCGGACAGGGTGAAAAATCGACAATGCTGTATGATCTTGCCGACCGTTTTGTGAAAACGCTGACATGTTATAAGGTCAAAGAGATGGATGACAAAGATGACATGGAAGAAATCACAGAAGATTATCTGATTGATGAAAAGGCAAAGAACGCAGTATTGACTACTGTCGGTGTAAAACATGCGGAAGAATATTTTCATCTTGAAAATCTGTCGGATCCTGCAAACTCTACGATTTCCCATCATATCAACCAGGCACTGCACGCACATGGCTGCATGCAGCGTGATGTGGACTATGTGGTCAAGGACGGTCAGGTTGTCATTGTCGACAGCTTTACAGGCCGCCTCATGCCCGGCAGAAGATTTTCTGACGGTTTGCACCAGGCAATTGAAGCCAAAGAACACGTGAAAATTGAACGTGAATCGAAGACGCTTGCAACCATTACCTTCCAGAACTACTTCCGTCTTTATAAAAAGCTTTCCGGTATGACGGGTACCGCATTGACCGAAGAGGAAGAGTTCCGTGAAATTTATAATCTGGACGTTGTTGTCATTCCTACCAATAAACCGATGATTCGTATAGATCATTCCGATGTTGTTTACAAAAATGCACGCGGAAAGTACAATGCAATCATTGCACAAATTAAGGAATGCCATGCAAAAGGGCAGCCGGTTCTTGTCGGTACCGTTTCTGTGGACAAGTCGGAGCTTCTTTCACAGATGCTGAAGCGCGAGGGCATTCCGCATACCGTTCTGAATGCAAAATATCATGAAAAAGAAGCGGAAATCGTAGCAGAAGCAGGAAAACTTGGCGCTGTTACCATTTCCACCAATATGGCAGGTCGTGGTACGGATATTCAGCTTGGCGGTAATCCAGAGTTCTATGCAAAGCGTGAAATGCGGCAAATGGGATATCCGGAGGATGTGATTATTGACGCAACCGGTACTGCCATTTCTGTCAGTGAAGAAGCGATGGCGGCGAGAGACGTTTTCCATGAGCTTTATAAAAAATATAAGGAACAAATTGCACCGGAGGCAGAAAAAATCTGTGCGCTTGGCGGTTTATTTATCATCGGTACCGAACGGCATGAATCCCGCCGTATCGATAACCAGCTGCGCGGTCGTTCCGGTCGTCAGGGTGACCCGGGTGAATCCCGTTTCTACCTGTCCTTTGAAGATGATCTGATGCGTCTGTTCGGCTCTGACCGGATTGTCAGCATGGTAGAAAAGCTTGGCCTGGAAGAAGACCAGCCGATTGATGCAAAGCTTTTGTCCAATTCGATTGAAAATGCACAGAAAAAGCTGGAGTCTATGAACTTTGAACGCAGAAAATATGTCTTGACCTACGATGATGTCATGAATCAGCAGCGTGCAGTCATCTATTCTCAGCGTCAGGAAGTGCTTGACGGTTTGGACATCAAGGATAAAATCCAGAAAATGATGACGCAGACCATTGAGCATACGGTTGGCAGCTTTACCACTGCGGAGGTCGCGGATGACTGGAACTATGACGGTTTGCGCACCTATTTCTACGGAACACTTTGCCGTGATGAAGACTTCCATTACACATCGGATGATTATAATACGCTTTCCAGAGAAGATTTGATCAAGGTACTGCAGGATCGCTGCGATGCGTTGTATCAGGAGAAGGAGGCGCTGTTTGGCGAAACACAAATGCGTGAAATTGAACGCGTTGTGCTTTTAAAGAATGTCGATACCAAGTGGATGGATCATTTGGATGCCATGGATGAACTGAAAGGAACGATTAACCTTCAAGCATATGCCCATAGAAATCCGATCACAGAATTCCGTCTGCAGTCCGGTGAAATGTTTGATGAGATGATTGCTGCCATTCGTGAGGATACGACACGGACGCTGCTTTCGATCGTTCCGAAGCCGAATGAAGAAATCAAGCGTGAGAAGGTTGCAAAGGAAACCTCAGAGGGCTTTGAAGGCGGCGAGCAGCAGATGAAAACGCCGGCGCGTTCTGCCGCACCGAAAAACGCCAATGGAGAAAAGATTGGCAGAAACGATCCCTGCCCCTGCGGAAGCGGAAAGAAATATAAAAAGTGCTGCGGATTTAATCCGAACGACCCGAACAATTAAAGGCACGAAGTTTGAAAATGAATTTTCAAACGAAGAGTTGTGGCGTACACCACAACTCTATGTAGAAAGGAAACTTTTGCTTACGCAAAAGCCAAAGTATATATGGGATTTGGCGTATTATTTATTGGATATATGCTGCTTTTGTCCGTACCGCTGCATTCTATGGGGATATGTGTAGAGGTGCTTGGCTATCTGGTCATGCTGAAAGCACTCTCTCCTGCATTGCTTGGGCAATATCAGAAAGGATTTCTGAATGCACATCGGGTGTGCTGGATTCTGGTTCCGCTCGGAATTTTCACACTCGGTTTGCAGTGCCTGTCGTGGCTCGGCTTTGAAGCACTCTATCAGACGGTCAATCGCGTGACCTCGCTGCCATATACCGTGTTCCTTTCCTTTGCGTTGCTATTGTTCCATTATTATCTGCTTGACGGTGTGGAACATCAGGCGCGGGATGTGGAGCTTCCGGACATCATACGGCAAGCCATGCGCAATCGGATCATGACGGCGGTCTATTTTGTATTGATGATTGCTGTCAACTTTTTGGATATTCCAGCGGTGACGGATGTCATTCCGTATACCAATCTTGTGGGAATTGTTTCGCTTTTTGGCGTCATTTGGATTGTTTTGAATGCGAAGATGATTTTTAACTGCTATATGTGGATTTGTCTTCCGGAGGATTTGGATATGAAACCGCGTGAAAACCCGGTTTTACCCAATTTGTTTCAGTTAAAGAATCGGAATAAGTATGCAAATGTGACAGACGAAGATAAGCAGATTCATGACAAAAAAGAAGCAAAGGAAGCCTATGACGCCGAAATGCGTGCGCGTCAGGCAGCACGTACCAAGAAAAATAAACGGGGAAAACGGTAACAAACGGGAAATGAAAGCAAACGGAGGAGATGTTCCATGGCAGAAGAAGTGAAAATAAATCCGCGTTTTGGCATGGCAGCAATCGGTTTATGCTTTCTTATGAATCCGCTGGTCAATGTCATTGATATTCTGCCGGACTGTATTGGATGGCTTCTTCTCGCATGCTCTATGACTCCGTTGTCTTTTATCAATGATGAGATACATACAGCAAGACGCCTTGCATGGATTCTGTTCGGAATTACAACGGTAAAAATCGGTCCGATGATTTTCTCTCTGCTTGGACAGGATGTATTTGAAATTCTGGGAGAGCCAGGGCTTGTGTTGATTTATACACTTTGTTTTGGCGCAGCGGAAGTCTATCTCGGTTCACGGATTCTTCTTTTATGGTTGTCCAATGTGTCACAGATTGGTTTGCTGTATGACAGCAAACCGGCGATACGCGGCGCGGATACCCTGAAAATTTTTACGGTTTGGTTCTTTCTTGTGCGAATGATCGGCAGTTTTTTGCCGGAGCTGGTATATCTGCGTTCTACAGAATATCTTGGAAACGTCATATATGGTGTTGTGATTGATATTCGGGATTACAGACCGTATTTGATTGCGTTTTGTGCCATTGCAGTTGGCATTTTCGGTCTTGCATGGTTGATTTTTATGCTGCGCTATATCCGCAGCATAAAAAAAGAGATTCCGGATGGAACTTATGGAAATGCACTGCGCAGTCTGGCAAACGACAAGAAAGACGAAATCATATGCAAAAAAAATCTGGAGCTATTTGCTGTCTCATTTGGTATGATGATTGCAGGAGCTGTGTTCCTATGCCATTTTTCATTTGAAAACTTGAATATTCTGCCGGACTGCATTGGCGTCGTTCTCCTGTTTGTTTCCGTTTTTCTATTAAGAGAAAAACAGATTGCAGATGCTTCTGTGTATCGGTGGGGAATTGCCGCGGCGGTGTATTCCGCTGCGTATTCGGTTGTACGCGCATGGCATGGCATCCAGTATCATGCATTTTGGACAGACAATATCGTATCCTATTTCCGACGGGATGTTGTAATATCCGCAGAGCGGCAAGCAGAGCAAATGCAGCTGCAGCTGATTATGCTGGCGCTTGCGATTGTGGAAACGCTGCTTTTATTGATGTTTTTTTATCAGTTTTTGAGGTGGGTACAGAAACTGGATACACTTTCCCAAAATGACAGCGTGACGGTGTACGACAGTATACAGAAGAACGCAATCGACTTTGAAAAGAAAGCATATGCCCAAAAACCGAGAAAGGTATGGATCTGGTTCTGTATTTCTGCATCGTTTGAAGTGATACGGGCATTGCCGCTGTTTACCTTTGTTGTAACACCGATTTCTTTTGTGCGGTTGGTGATCAACATTATTTTTGTATGTGTGTTTGTGAATTATCTTGCCTCTTTGAAGCAAATTCTGTTTTATCATTATCAGTTTAATGATAAAAAACCGGATCACGAATTGGTTCGATAAAAGAAGAAACCATCAAATGATGGTTTCCTCCGGCTTGATATATTTGCTTATGGCTTTGTATTTCAGAGGTGTTGTCCCGGTATAATTCCGGAACGCATGATAAAACGATTTCACATCACGGTATCCGCACTGTATCTGAATTTCGCTGACCGAACAATCTGTGGTCAGGAGAAGTGCACAGGCATGCCGGATACGCAAATTGGTAACGTAATCGTGAAAGGTACATCCCATGGCACGGCGAAAATGAATAGAGAACGCTGACTGCGACATATAATATTGATCTGCAAGCATTTTTGCACTGATGCTGCCGGGGGGATTTTGATTCAACCGATGAATGATTTCAGGAAGATAACGGGAAAAGGGAGTTTCCTCTAAAACCGTTTCTTCCTTTTTCTTTTCTGTGAAGAAGGCACGGGACAGCCGGATCAAGAGTACTGAGAGCATAGCGTGCAATACCGTTTTATAATCGTCTTCCTGCGCATGATATTCCCGCATCATATCTTCAAAAAATGAAACACTGTCCCATGTATTGGGGTGCAGGTTTTTTTTGCACAATGCGGTGTCTGTTTCTGCAAGAAGCATGTGGCTGTGCAGATAGGACAGCAGCTGTACCGTGCTGTTCAATGCGGGAAAATTTCCACCTAAAAATTCCGGATGAAAAATGCAGTTAATCACAGACAATTTTTCTGATACTACTTCAAAAGAATGATGCATGCCATAGTCAATTAAGAACACGTCTCCGCGCTGTACGCGAAACTGCGCTCCGTCCAGATGATGAATGCCGCATCCTTCTGTGATGCATATGATTTCTGCAAATTCATGAGTATGATCTGCAAAATTGGTGTAAAAATCAGAGTGAATCATGTGGATTTGGGATAATTCGTCTGTGTATGTGTAAAACATCTGACGCTGTTCCCTGTGGTCTGACGCTGTTCCGCTTGAATTTTTATAAAGACAGGTAATTCCAGCGGATTCTGGTGGATCTTTTTGTTTTCTCCGCGGCATTGGATTCCCTCCAAATCATTTTATCTTAACGTGAGTCTGATGAGCCGAGCTGTCGCATACGACTGTCATATCTGACAGTCTATAAAATTCGCCTTTTCGTTCTTTCAAGCAACGAAAGCCACAAAACTGAAATCCCCTACGGTATATTATACCTTATTTTTCTATTTTTCGCAAGGGAAATCCGGAATTTTAACAAATATCATGAAGGAAATAAAAATTTACCCCTAAAAAAGAATGATTTTTGATGAAAACCCTATTGCATTTCCGGATAAAATCATGTATAATTAATAGTATCAAAATAGTTAAAAATGATTTTGATATTGCTTTAGGAAACTGGTGCAGTCTTATAATAACCGCGACATGATGTCCCCCGCCTCTTATAGGCGGCGGGTTCCATCTCAGTCTTTCCGTAGGGGATAAAAATCCCCTACGGAAATTCTAAGGGGTAAATGCCCCAGGTCGCTTGTTGAATGACGGGGCGTTGCCCCTTATTGAACGGGCTGCAAGTGTTTCCTATTAAGAAAGGGATTCCCTTATGGCTTGACAGAAAAGGGATAATCAATAAGTCTGAAAAATAAATTTTTCAGACTGTGTTTTGTGACTTCGTCACAACTCCACAATGAAAGGAGATAACTTTCACTTTCGTGAAAGTTATGGTCATAATCATGAATGTATCATTTCCATATTTTAAAATAAAAGATTGCTTTGCTCCGACCGACGCAGTCCCGTGCTTTACGGGAGAACTGGATCAAAAGCTTCGTATGGTATCAGATGGATTGTTTAAAAAAATCGACTTTTCCAAAACAGTAGATATGTTCCGCTGTACGTTGGATTTGTTTGCAGCAGGTGAATTCTGGGGAAAGCTGATGCGCGCTGCGTGCATTTTTTATGAATGTACAGGTGACGATGCATTGAAAGCCGTTATCACCGCTTCGATGGAAGATATGCTTTCTGTACAGAAACCGGACGGGGAAATCAGCTGTACGCCGCGCACGGCACAGCCAAACGGAACACACGGTTCTGACATGTGGGAACGAAAATACGTGCTGCTTGGTATGCATGCATATTACCGTGTATTTGGCGATGAACGTGTGTTGAATGCCATGTGCCGATTGGCAGATTATACCTGCAATCAGGTGGGCGCAAAATCGGAAGGAAAGACTCCGATTACAGAAACCGGATGGGCGTTTTGCGGAATTGAATCTTCCTCTATTTTGGAACCCATGATCAAACTGTACGGAATCACCGGCAGAGAACCGTATTTGAAGCTCGCGCAGCATATTGTAGAGGAAACCGGTGCATGCAAACGGGAAAACATATTTGAAGCAATCGAAAATGGTAAAATGCCGTATCTCATCGGCAGCAACGGAAATCCTACAGAGAGCATTGCAAAAGCGTATGAGATGATGAGCTGCTTTGAGGGGCTGTGTGATTATTACCGGGTGACCGGGGAGGAACGTTGGAAGAATATCGCACTGACCTTCTTTGATCGGTTGCTCGATGAGGAAATTACACTGCTGGGTTCCGGCGGTGCAGACCAGCCGTACAATCTCGGTCCGGGAACCGGGGAGCAGTGGAACCGTACAAAATTTGAACAGACCAATCCCAATATTACATTGGCACAGGAAACCTGTGTGACAATCACGTGGATGAAGCTTTGCTTACAGATCCTGCGACTGACAGGAGACCGTCGGTGTGCTGACGAAATAGAGCGTTCGTATCAGAACGCATTGCTTGGCGCTCTGCGTCCCGATGGCGCGTTTTTTGATTATTTCCCCAAGTTCGACGGAACAAGAGGGGGACATGTCAACTTCACATACACCATTGGCGATATGCCGCTTTCCTGCTGTACCGCAAACGGTCCAGCGGGGATGGCAGTCCTGCGTGATGCCGCAGTGATGGATACTGCCAACGGCGCGGCGCTGTTATTGTATCTCCCCGGTGACTATAAAACAGCGCATATGGAACTTCGTTGTCAGGTACTGCCGGAAATAATGGCAGAAAAACGTGTACAATATACGATTCTGAAAACAGACATGGAAAATGCGCAGACCTTGCAGATTCGCATTCCCGCATGGGCATCCAACTGCCGCATAGAAGCCAATTTCCAGGCAGAGGAAATGACGCGGGAAAACGGGTATCTTTTGATTCGCCGTGTATGGAAGACGGATGATACGTTTACCGTATACTTTATGCGGGAATTGCGTGTGGTGAAAGCGCCGCATGGTTCCAACCGTGCAGGTGACAACTTCTTTGCCCTGACCTTTGGCGCAGACGTCATGGCAAGAGATTTTCGTTTTGATCAAAACTATGATAAGCCGCTTACGCTGCCAACGTCGGAAACGCTTTCTGTACAGATGATCACGCTTCCGGATGTGAATACCGCGCTGATAACAGAAATCGGCGGGCAGCGCGTAACACTGGTCAATTATGCGTCTGCCGGTGCAACGTGGGATGATGTATCTGCATACCGTTCCTGGTTTATGATTCTGTAATAAAAAACAAAGATTTAAACGAAACAAAATTTTTTATATAAATATGGTATCTATTGCGAATCAATCATAAATCTTAAAAAAGTTGGGAGTAAACCAGGTTTTGAGGCTTTCCATGGCACCGCCACTGACTTTGCTTTGCAAAACCAGCTACAGTTCCCACAGAAAGGAAGCTTTTGCTGACGCAAAAGCGATGGTCATACCTATGAAACATTTTTCTTTGATTCTTGCAGCCCTGCTGATTGGGGCGGCAGCAGTTTCCTGCGGCGACAGTTCTGCAAAAACAGACCAAAAAGACACCGCGGTAAATACAGGTGATACCAATGCGGCGGACACTGCCGCGGAGGAAGAAAATTTTGATCCGTTTGCCGGATTGCCGGATAAGGATTATGGCGGATACGATTTCCGTATGCTGATTCGTCCATATGACCGCTGGATTAAAGATATGTATGTAGAAGAAGCCACCGGCGATGCAGTTGACGACGCGGTGTTTGAACGGAATTCCATGGTGTCCGAAAAGTATAATGTGGTGTTTTCTTGTCAGCAATCATCAGATATGAATTATGAAATGGACGCCGTTAAGTCCATTTTAGCAAATGAAGATGCTTACGACTTGATTATCCCACATGCGCGTGCGGGGATTGCATATGCAAACCAAAAGCTGTTGTTGGACTGGAAGACAGAGCTTCCGTATGTTAATCTGAAAAATGAGTGGTGGGATCAGGATGCACAGAAAAGCTTATCAATTAATGATAAGCTGTATGTTATGACCGGCGATATCAGCCATTGTTCTATGGGCGCAGCAAATTTGATGCTGTTTAATAAGAAACTGTTTGAATCGCTCGATATGGAATATCCCTATCAGCTTGTCAAGGACGGTAAGTGGACATATGATGTATGGGCGGCTATGGTCAAGGATGCTGCTGCGGACCTTGACGGTAACGGCGTCATGGAAAAGGATCATGACCGGTACGGTTATGTCACACAAAGATGGATTGGACCGGTACAGGCGTTTGCAACGAGCGGTCTGCGTGTATTGCAGAAAGACAAAGACGATATTCCCTATATCTCATTTATGTCTGATAAGACGCAGGATGTGTTTACATGGTATTTTGATATCATTGATTCCGATTATGCCTTTTTGGATACCGGAGACCTCTCTTATACCGGCGATTTTATTACGATATTCAATGAAGGAAGATCACTCTTTGCAGATATGAATATGTATAATGTCTTTGATCTGCGTTCCATGGATGCCGATTTCGGTATTGTCCCGTGGCCAAAATATGATGAAAGCTCTGAATATTGTACCAATGTTGACGCTGGTACAAATATATGTATTGTTCCGATGACGGCGTCCGACCCGGAACGTACCTCAATTATTCTGGAATCGCTTTGTGCCATTGGTTCAAAGAAGGTCATTCCCGCATACTTTGATGTTGCATTGCAGACGAAGGTGTCCCGCGACAACGATTCTGCAGAGATGCTGAATATTATTAAAGCGGCGCGTATTTATGATCTTGGTTATTATAATAAGGATGCAAGCGGTGAATTGGGTGATGAATTTACAAGTTTTGTAGGCAACAAAGATAGGAATCTTGCATCGTTCTATGAAAAGAGAGTTAAAAATGCTCAAAAATCACTTGATAAAGTTTTAAAGGCATATCTCGAAGATTAATTTCATTAGAATGATGATCAACCCTCCGATATCGTGGATGTTTCCACGATTCGGGGGGAATTTTATGTTATAAGGAAATTACAATTCCGCATTCGCTGAATGCAGAAAAGTTATGTATAAAATTATGAAGAAAAATTAAAGAATCTGCCTATTGGAACTTCATAATTTTTATGGTATAATATACACAGAAAGCATGATTGCATCATGCTTTCGCGGCAAAGCTTGCCGCGTTGTGCTGCCGCACAGCTGTGTGATTGACGGCTTCGCAAAAATGTCCTTGCAAGCAAACATTTTTGCTTCATGGTATAATATACACAGAAAGCATGATTGCATCATGCTTTCGCGGCAAAGCTTGCCGCGTTGTGCTATCGCACAGCTGTGTGATTGACGGCTAAAAGCTGATACTGCCGTATCAGACGCGGCGCCGCCGCTCACAAAATGCTTTCGCATTTTGCTTTTATGGTATAATATTAACACAAACAAAAAACAGACAAAAGGAATTTCACATCATGACAAACGAAAAGCAGCGTATTTTAATTTGCGACGATGTGGCTGATATTGTGTCCGCCGTTTCGATTTATTTAAAATCGGAAGGATACGAAGTATGCACTGCTTCCAACGGCAGAGAAGCTTTGGACATCATCAAACGGGAACCGCTGTCCCTTGTGATTTTGGATATTATGATGCCGGAAATGGATGGAATTACAGCACTGAATTGCCTGCGCAGCTGGGATCGTGCGGAAAGCAGCCTTCCTGTCATTTTACTGACGGCAAAAGGAGAAGATGCGGATAAGGTGCTTGGTTTGAATCTTGGCGCAGATGACTATGTCGCAAAACCGTTTCATCCGGCAGAGCTGGTTGCCAGAGTCAAATCACAGCTGCGCAGATACTTATATCTCGGAAGCAAGGTGGCAAGACCGGAAATTTTGCGCTGCGGTGGTTTGGAACTGGATCCGGACAGTCGGCTTGTGACGGTCGACGGTGAGCCAATCAGTGTAACACCGACGGAATATGCCATTTTAAAGCTTTTAATGTCAGAACCCAATACGGTGTATTCTACCAAAGAAATTTATAACCGTGCGCTGCGGAATGGCGGGAGCAATGCAGAGACGTTTGGTGCGGAAAATAATGTTGCAGTACACATTCATCACCTGCGGGAAAAGATTGAAATTGATCCTACCAATCCTCGCTATTTAAAGGTGGTATGGGGACGCGGCTATAAAATTGAACGGATCAATCCATAAATAGAAATGAGGAGCTAAAACAAATGAAACCGAATTATTTTTTTCATCCGCTTGTGAAAGGATTGTGCCTGATTTTGTGCCTGATTTCTATCATGGGTGTTGCCTTTTGCGGATTGCGCCTGATGTTTGTGATTGAAAACGGTGCGACAGAGCAGTCGCCGAAGTTTGAGCTTTATGAATATCAAACGAGGAATATTGATGGATTATATTGGCCATCCGGCGCATGGGACCGCACGTTTTATACGCATGATCAAATCGAAGCGAACGCTGACATCAGCGACGGATACTATTGGGCAGATGATATGTTTTTTATGATGCAGGAGTTAATTGGAACAGAAGACTTTTCCAATCTCATCGAAGCATATCAGAAAAAGGAAATCAATCCGATGTATTTAAAGACAGAAGCTGTCGATACGGAGACGATTTTATATCCGACGTTCGCTGAAGACTATTTGATTAACACGGTACGCAGTTTTACGGAGGGAGGCGGCAATTTTCGATTTCGCTGCAGCATATATGAAACGCCGAATGAAGAAGGAACGGAAAAATCTCCCTGGGTTTTCTGTTCCAATGTTAAAAGCGGGGAAACCTTCCGTGATTCTGTCATTGCAGACACCGCCGGAGTCCGATTTGCAAAACTCGGAGAAACAGGACTATACATTCGCTGTGAATATGGACTCGCCAAAAACCTCACACCCGGCGATGCCTACGACGCCTACTACACGCAGTGGAGCCGTGACTGTGCAGCATGGGAAAAGTGGATCATGGCGACAGCAGCGTTTGCCGTGGCAGCGATTATCCTGTTGGTTCTTGTCCTTTGTCAAACGGGCGTTCAGTACAGAACCCCCGGAGTCGTAAGACTTTCCAAATTAGATCGGCTTCCGCTCGGGATTGTTATGGGTATCAAAATTGGTATCGGCGGCTTGATCACTGCTTGTATGCTTGCTTTATTGGAACTTTTGACGAATCAATTTTCCTTACTGTTATATTTATTCCAGTACCAAATCGGCAGACCGAATATTCAAATCATTATGCTGCTGATTATTTTATGCTGGTTATTGATTGGTTACCTCATTCTCTCCGCATTGCGCGGATTTGTGCGCCGTGTGCGCGGCGGCTATTGGTGGCATCATACAGTTACATGGATCGTCCTGCGGTTTTTATTCCGTATCATGTGCCATATTGTCAGAGGCATCAAAACATTGCTCCAACATATGTCGATTCTTTGGCGCTGGTTGGTGATCTGTGCGATTTTTGGCTTCTGGACGTTAATCGTGATGGCATCATGGGATGGTGGTCTTATTTTCTTCTGGGTGTTAACCGCTTTGGTGCTTGGCATTGCAGGTGCGTTTTGGCTGGTTCAACTGGATCGCATCAAGGAAGGTGCGGAAAAATTGGCAAAAGGCGAGGTGACCTATCAAATTGATACACTGAAAATGATCGGAACACCGCGAGCGCTTGCCAACCACCTTAACCGCATCGGTAATGCAACGCAAATTGCGGTTGAAGAACGCATGAAAAGTGAGCGGTTCCGCTCGGAACTGATTACCAATGTTTCGCACGATTTAAAGACTCCGCTGACTTCCATCATCAATTATGCAGATTTAATGTCAAAGGAAACGTGTGAGAATCCAACCATGCGGCAGTATATCGAGGTATTGTGCCGACAATCAAACCGCTTAAAAAAGCTGACAGATGATCTTTTAGAAGCTTCCAAGGCATCGTCCGGCGCCGTATCGGTAACACTTGCTCCCACAGACGCCGCAGAACTTCTGACGCAGGCTGTCGGTGAATATGAGGAGCGGTTTCAGAAGTGCGATTTATACCCCGTTGTGGAAATCAAAAAACAGCCGCTGACCATTTCCGCAGACGGCAGACACCTGTGGCGTGTATTTGATAATCTGCTTTCCAATATCTGCAAGTATTCCATGAAAGGAACGCGTGTCTATCTGACAGCACAAAGCGGAAACGGAGAGGTTATCCTGACATTCCGGAATATTTCTGCCAATCCCATTCATATCTCTGCGGATGAACTGACAGAGCGGTTTGTACGCGGCGATGCTTCCCGGCATACGGAAGGCAGTGGTTTGGGACTTGCCATCGCAGACAGTCTGACAGCCTTGCAGGGCGGGACGCTGGAATTGACGGTGGATGGTGATCTTTTTAAGGCAATTCTGCGATTCAAGGAAATACAAACAATAGAATCTATGTAAAAGATGGGCTGGTGCATATCAAAATGCGTCAGCCCATCTTTTAACATAATGTGAGTTCGATGAGGAGATGCTTTTTGAAAAAAGCACCTCCTCAAACTCCACCGCAAAAACTTTTAGCGGAAAATATCATGCAAAGGGGTTGTTGCATGTTAATGCGACAGCCCATTACTCAGTTTAAAGTTTTTTGAAAGGGGTTTGGGGAAAACTTTTTTACAAAAAAGTTTTCCCCAAGAAATTCATCGAATTTACATGAATATATAAAATTATTTCAGCATATCAAGCATGGAAATTGCATCTGTCATCGTCTTTTCAAGCGCTTCTTTGCCGTATTTGTCGACCTCGGATTTATTCTTTTCACCGTGTGTCAAGCAGCCAGCACCGCCGATACAGCCGCCGACGCATGCCATGCCTTCAATAAAGTTGCCGTCTAAAAGATTTTTCACTTTTTTGATCAACGCCAACCGGCATGCTTCAATTCCGTCACAGGGGACAGGCTTCAGTTCAAAATCCAGATTCTGTTCCTTGATTCCCTGTGCAACCGCGTCGGAAAGTCCGCCGGAACGCGCGAAAATACGACCGTAGTAAGAAGCATTGTCCATGACATCCTCTTCAAGTGTCGTGATATCGATATCGCGGCTGTCAAAGAGTGCCTGCAATTCTTCAAATGTCAAGACAACGTCGATATAATCCTTCACAGTATCCAGCTGTATTTCAGCTTTCTTGGCTGTACACGGACCGATAAAGACGATTTTCGCAGTTGGATCGGATTCCTTTAAGTATTTTGCAAGCGTTGCGACCGGAGACAGGTTGTGTGAAATAAAGGGAACCAGCTGCGGATAACTCGTTTTGATGTAGCGGACAAACGCCGGACAGCAGGAGCTTGTCAAAAATCCTTTTTCCGCCAGTTCTCTGGATTCCTGCATGGCTACCATATCTGCACCGAGCGCTGCTTCCAGAACGGTAAAGAATCCAAGCTCCTTGATACCGGTGATCACTTGACCGAGCTTTGCATACGTAAATTGACTGGAAATGGACGGGGCAGCGATGGCATATACCTTGTATTTGGTGTTGTTTTCACTCTCCTTGACCAGACGAATGGCGTCTAAAATAAAGGATTTGTCCATGATCGCTCCAAATGGACACTGGTAAACACATGCGCCGCATTGGATACAGTTGTTATTGTCGATGGAAGCAGCGTTTTCTTCATTAATCGAAATTGCTTTCACCTTGCATGCATTCTGGCATGGACGCTTTCGGTTGACAATGGCGGAATACGGACAGACTTTTGCGCAGGCACCGCATTCCACGCATTTGGACTTGTCGATGTGTGCCACATGGTTGTGGTCAAAGGACAGTGCGCCGCGCTTACAGACATCCTCACAGCGGTGTGCAAGACAGCCGCGGCAGGAATCTGTCACTTCATATCCTGCGGCAGGGCATTCGTCACAGGCAATGTCAATGACCTCGATGATGTTGGGGTTTGCAGGATTGCCGCCCATTGCAAGCTTGATGCGTTCTCCGACGATGGCACGTTCTTTATAGACGCAGCAGCGCATGGTCGGGGTCTTTCCCGGAACAATCATGTTGGGGATATTGATGATATTATCAAGCAAGGTTCCTTCCCAGGCAAACCGCGCGACTTCACGCAGAACCTTGTATTTTAAGTGCTGTACCTTGGTGTCAAACTTTCTGATTGTATGCTCCATAATTGACTGTAAACGTTATTTCCTTTCTTTTTTGGAACACAAGTGTTCCCTTTTGGGGTTGCATAAGTGCAAATTTCTGTATTAAAAATAACTGACCTTGATGCGTTTGCCCATTTTTTTCAGACATTTTGAAAGTTCATCTACCAGATTCATCTTGATGGAAAAATTAATCGGCAAATCAGGATTCTGATGCGCGGGGTTGATGGCTCTGCCAACGTAGAAATTGATATCGGTGGCTTCCTCAAAAAGCAGTCGGCTGATTTGTGCGGCGCCGTCCTTTTTAAAGTTCCACTGTTCATATTCTTTATTTTCACCGAGATAATCCTTTGCATATTCCAGTACGCGATTGATGGTGATGACGCCTTCTGTAACAAGGTCGACGCCTTCTATTTCAGCAATCGGCGGAATATCGGAACGTTCAAAATTCAGAGACGCTTTCAGGGGCTTGCGCAGATATTTCGCGGCAATGGAAGAGGTGGTACCGCCGCAGATGATATGCTTGCCGACCTTTGAGAAGAACAAACTCATCATACGGTCACAGTCATCACGGTTTGACGGCGGCCCGAATAAAAGGTTCATCGGTTCACGGCGTCGGATTTTCACGATGCATGCGGTGGCGTCGTCACCCGGCTTTTCACCGTATAACCGGTTGCATTCATTGATCAGCATGGTAGACAGCGTTTTTGCGGTATAGCCGCCCGGTGCGAGCGCTTCCATATAACCGATGATATCCTCGCGTTTCCAGCCAAAATTATATGCAATACCGATGCCGGCGTGCGGGCAGCCATCGCTCATGGCAATGAACAAATCATTTTCTTTCAGACTGATCTGAGAACGGTAGATTTTTTTGCCGCCGATGTTCATTTCCTGCATGGGATATTCATAATTGACATCGTCTCGAATCAGGATGACCTGCGGATTATCATACTGTATAATTTCTGCGGTCATGTTGTTTTGCAGATGCAGGATTGTGAAGGTCGAGTATGCGACGCCTCTTTCAGAACAGACGGGAAGCGTTGCTGCGATTGTGGAAACGCATTCTTCAATAGGAAGACCTTCTGCCATCATTGTGGAGATGATTTTTGAGGTTAATGTGGATAGGATCGAAGCTTTTACACCGCTGCCAAGTCCGTCCGCCAAAACAATGACGGTGGAATTTTCGTTTTCCTCTACAATATCAATGTGATCTCCGCAAAGCTGCTCTCCATAATGGTTAATACTGCTGTATCCGATATCAGCACATAAATCATTCATTGGATATTGACTCCTTCAGCTTGGAAAGTGCAATCTTTGTTTCTGCTGCGGTTTCACCAAGCAGCGATGCAATTTCCTGTACAATACGCATTTGTTTATCAACGACCTTGTCAGCGACCTCAATGGTTTGCTTGGAAATATTTTCTTTCTTTTCCCGCTCAGTTTCTTCATCGGTGACATCACGCATAATGCCGATCAGATGACGGGATTCTTTGTCATAAACAATGGTTTGCTCTACATATCTTTGGTATTCTGCAAGGTACACACGCTGGTCACGAAGATCACGTCCGGACTGCATAACGCTGATGAACGGGGAGGGATCAAGAATGCGAATCACATGTTCACCAAGCACATCGGATGCATACCGAATATTCATAATTTTCCGTGCTGCTTCGTTGATTTGCTGTACTTCCAGCTTTTCATTCAAGACAAACAAGCCGTTTGGGGTGTTCTTGACAATGGTATCGGAAAAGCTTTCTGCTTTATCCTTTAAATAGGGAAGGCACATGGAGATTTCAGCTTTTCCTTGAATGATTGCTACTGCTTTTTCACGGCAGGTATTATATCCGCAGGAACCGCAGTTCAGCTCCTGTGAAGGCTTGTATTTGCCCATTTGATGCAGGACCGCTTCAATTTCGGCATCAGACGGCTGTGGAAGCTCATGCTCAATGATCATGAACTGTTTCTTTAAGGATAATGCATCCGGCTGGTCTACGGCAAAATCACGTTCACCAGCAAAATTGGCGACCGCGATATAGTCTTTGATGGGGGAACGGTGATATTTTTCCATGACAGGACCGCCGACACAGCTGCCGACACATGCAGACATTTCGATAAAACATTTATGTATCTTTCCGTTTGCAATGTCCTTCAATGCTGCGATACAGTTTTCCACACCGTCAATTGCCATATAGGTGTAACCGGGTGCGTTTTGCACCATGGTCTTTAAAATACCTCCGGTGGTGGGGAAGAAACGTGCGCGGCTTTCAGGGGAAGAATCCATATTTTTTTCCAGCGTGATGTGTTCCGATTGCAGCCATTTTGTCAGTTCTTCAAAGGTCAGGACGCCGTCCACAATATCTTTATAAACTTCTGCTTCATCCTTTTTGGCGACACACGGTCCAATAAAGACGGTTTTTGCATTCGGATAACGGCGCTTGATGTCACGGCAGTGCGCCTGCATCGGGGAAACGATATCTGCAAGGTATTCAAGCTGGGCAGGGAAGTATTTTTGAATTAAAAGATTGATGGAATGGCAGCAGGAGGAAATAACGATGTCGCGCTGTTCCTCGCTTAACATCCGGTCGTATTCCCGTTTTACGATGGTTGCGCCGATGGCGGTTTCTTCGACATCAAAGAATCCAAGTTTTTTCAATGCATCCCGCATCGCGCCGATGCCGACATCTTCATAATTTGCGATAAAGGAAGGCGCTAAGCTTACAATCACAGGATCGCCGCTTTGCAATAATACCTTGACTTTTTCCGTCTCGTCGACAATTTCCTTTGCATTTTGAGGACATACGACAAAGCATTGACCGCAGAGAATACATTCGTTATTGATAATATGCGCTTGATTTCCAGAAAAACGGATTGCCTTGACAGGACAATTCCGAATACATTTATAACAGTTTTTACAGTTGGATTTTTTTAAGGTCAGGCAGTTGGACATCGTTTAATTGTTCCTTTCCGTTTCAATTTTCTTCATTACATGCTCCTCAAAGAATTCTTTAAAATTTTCTTTGGTGATGCCGGTATAAATATCGTCGTCCACTTGAACGGTGACACCGAGACGATTGCATTTTCCGGTGCAGAAGCTTCCGGCAAGTGTAATATCATCTTCCAAATGATACGCTTCAATTGCTTTTTGAAAAAGAGAAATAATTTCCGGTGAGCCCTTGATATGACAGGAGCTTCCGACACAAATCTGAATAATGACCATAAACTTAAATCAAATACCTTCCTTTTGTAAAAACAGAAAATGATTTTTAAAGCTGTGCCAACACTTTTTCTTTGAAAAATGTGTCTGTTGTTTCCGGCGTTACAGAACAAAACTCGCCGTCGACCGTCACACAGACGCCCTTTTGACATTGTCCCATACAAAATGTACCGGCAAGCTCTACGCGATCTCCAAGATTTTGTTCTGCGATACGCTTCTGGAGTTGTTCCACAACTTGACGGGAGCCTTTGATGTGGCAGGAGGAACCGATGCAAACAATAATTTTCATATGTACATGACCTGCTTTCGCTGTACATTATATCCTACACATATGCTGTATTTTTAGCACATGTGCCTCGTATCTGTACGTGTACTGCATGTGCAGCACACAGGAAAGCTTCCTTTCTATAAAGTATGATATCGTGTTGCAGCACGATGCTGTTTTGTCTGTTAATATTATAACATATTTTTTTGTATAAGTATAGACATTTTTCGCATTTCCTTTAATTTCATCATTATTGTTAAATAATTGACAAGCAGGGGTATAAATTAATGCGAATTGATATACAGAAATTCAACGCCTGTTTTTATGGTGTGCATGCCAGTTTTTTCAAACAAGACATATATCATTACAGCATTCGTTTTGCAGAGAAATTAGGAGTGCAGCATCATAATATGTGCAATACTAAGAGTAAAAGAAATATAACTAAAAGTAAGATGTCCCCGCCTCTATAGGCGGCGGGAGCCACTTACTTTTTCCGGTGACAGTACAATCCGCCACCGGAACGTTGAATGACGGGGCGGTACCGCCCCTTATTGAACAGGAGAATGTGAAAGATGACGTATGAAGAACTAAAGAAAAATCAAACAATTCGTGTTTATATCATGCGTGCGGACGAAGCGCTTGCAGCACTTGGTTATACAGAACACAGTTTTGCACATGTTTGTAAGGTTGCAGAAACCGCAGGCGGACTCATGGAAACGCTTGGGTATTCCGCACATGAGGTGGAGCTTGCAAAAATTGCGGGATATCTGCATGATATCGGCAATTTGGTAAACCGCGTTGATCACAGTCAGTCCGGTGCGGTTATGGCGTTTCGTATCCTTGACAGGCTTGGCATGGATGCAGAGGACATTGCATCCGTGGTTTGCGCCATTGGGAATCACGATGAAGGGACCGGTGTTCCGGTGCATCCGGTCGCGGCTGCATTGATTTTGGCGGATAAGTCCGATGTACGCCGCAGCCGCGTCAGAAATACAGATGCATCGACATTTGATATTCATGACCGTGTCAATTTTTCGGTACAAAGTGCAAAGCTGGATTTCAACGATGCACATACTGTACTGACACTGAAGCTTGTCATCGATACCAAGTATTCTTCTGTGATGGACTATTTTGAAATTTTTCTGGAACGAATGATCATGTGCCGGAAAGCGGCGGAACAGCTGCATCTGGTGTTCCGCCTTATCATCAATGAGCAGACCGTCATGTAACAGCAGCTCAACCGTTACTCCCCTATTTCATTTGGACCGTGTTTATTCAAGCCTCATCCGGATATTGAATATCAAAGCTGTCGTTATCAAAGTCGACAAAAACCACAGTACCGTCAGAAAAGACGGACTTGCGTTTGCGGGGATTGTTGTCGACGAATGTATGAGAAACAAGGTCACACAGAGCTACTTTTTCATGGAGCTTCAATGCAGTTTTACCGTATGCGATATCATCCGCAGTTTCATCAATATTGTAGTAGATGGTATCGCCGCAGGCAAGCGCCCAAAGGAACCCGCGGTCACTGCCGGGAATGCCCCAACCGCCTTTTGTCTTCATGCCGAACCACGGAATGATAACACAATCATGATATATAAGATTCAAAAGCGGGATCGGAATGCCGACAGGCAGTGCTTCTTTGGAGCCTAAGTTGGAGGTGAAAAACGGCGCATGGTGGCACAGAACCTGCGAATTGATGATACAGCCAAGGACTTCCTCCGAGGACGGAATGATACCGCGATCTGAGAGAATGTCAAGGCATTCCCGTCGTGCAGCAGCACACTGTTCCCGTGTCATCCTGTGGTTTGGATTGAAACACTCGTCAAGACGTACCACAGAGAAGACATCCAGATAAGAACCGTCAAGATGAATGTCCAGCGCTTCAAAGGTATTGTAATTTCTGCGGACATATTCCGGTGCAAGGGAAGCGCAGAGGAAGCTGTGCGGTCCGCCGTACCAAATGGAACAATAGGGATGACTGCCGTCTAAATTTTCAATGGCGTTATCAAAAGAGAAGGACGGCGCATCGTAATAATAATCACGGTATTGATCATGGATGCCGAACAGATAGCCAAGTTCAGTACATGTTTTTTGCAGCTTCCGCATACCGTCTGCCCCTCCGGATGCTTCATGCGGCGGGAAGGGATCGGGATGAAGATTGTCATAACCGTGATTGCCCCAGCCGTCAAGATGCAGATATACCCGGTCGGCACCGGCGGCTTTCAATGCCCGCAGCTGCGCAGCACGTTTGGAAAATGGGGTGTAATTGTCGTTATGATCCGGATCGTCCGGTTTATAATAATCGGATTTTGGACTGATATGAACGGCGATATCGGAGTGGACGATGGGTGTACCGATCATGGCAGCAACACGCGGATTGTGCGCGATTTTTTCCTTCAGAGTAACGAGCTGTCCGCGCGCTGAGAGATAGGAGCGGTAAAGCTTTGCAACGGTATTGAAATCCCCGTTTCGGAAAAAGAGATAACGTACCCCGCGCGGATATCCGATGGTACCGAGAGACGGAACAAATCGGGGAACAATCATGCTGTCCTCAAACGCATACCGTGCATCGTAGGGCGTGTCAACAATCATAGCATATCCATTGCCGACCCCGCCGACCGCAGCGGAGCGAATCTGTCCGAACAAAGGAATATAGGCGTCCCTCTCAAAAATTTCTCCCGCTTCCAGACGGATTGCTTCACCGGATGGGATGAGCGTACCCTGCATCCGCGGAAGAACGGTGTAACCGAAACCGGTCCGGTTTTGGAATGCAAACCGCGGCGGATACTGCACCTCAGAAATTTCACCGGGTACATCCCCCTCTAAACGGAACTCTACGCGGAGACTGCCATCTGTGACACCAAAGAACACAAAGGACTCGACAGTAAACGGATATGTTGTCTTGTCGGATGCAAAGCCGGAATAGACAGCGCGGATACCGTCTGCAACGCCGGTCTGATATGGCTTGCTTTCACATTTCGCAGCAGAAAAGGAAAGAATGGTGCCGTCTGTCAGAATAATAGAAGCGTCTCCGGTCCAAAGCCATGATTGTTCTGGGAGATCATCCTTCATGGAAACCGAGAGGGAGAGGGTTTCGGGATCATAACAAAGTTGTTTGTCAAGATAAGTAAGTGTATACTGCATCAGAAGCGTTTCCTTTCTTCTTTATTTTTTGATCAGAATGTCCAGACTGTGATGGGTCGCGCCGACCACATCCGGACTTTCACAGATGGAAAGATGCCATTTCATAAACCATGAAAACGTTTCATCATCCATTGCGTCTACTGTTTCCCGCATAAAGTTTGCAGCGCCGTCAGAAGCAGCATAGGTATCCCGTATAACAGGAAGCGTGGAGATCATACGGTCGATATCGCGTTTCCTGACCAGCACAAACAGCTCCTTTGGCGTTGAATAGAGGTCAAAGTTCTCTGTATTCATCAGTCCGGATTCCAGGATACGGGACAGCTGTGCTTTTTTAAAGATGTAATCTACGACGGTTGCATCTGCAATACAATAAGAGACAAAGAGACGTCCGCCGGGACGTGTGATACGCAGCGCTTCTTTCAGCGCTGCAAGACGTTCTTCTTCTGTGATCAGGTGATACATGGGACCAAGCAGCAGTGTTGCATCAAACGCATGATCCGGCAGAAAGGACAAATCCAATGCATTTCCCTGATATGTCTGAATGTGCATTGTGTCTGTGATTTTTGTGCGCAGAATATCGAGATTATGCGCAATCAATTCTACTGCGGTGACATCATAGCCTTCCTTGGCAAGTGCGACAGAATACCTGCCGGTTCCTGCGCCGATTTCGCAGATTTTTGTGTTTGGCGGAATCCGGTCATGAAACAGCTTCATCGTGGTGAGATACTCAACCTGTCCGTGACGGAATAACAGCCGTTCTTCTTCTTCATAATGGTTGTAGTACGTCTCAAGGCATTCTGTCATGGTAAGCGGCTCATGATTTTCTAACATGACAAGTGTTCATTCCTTTCGTTTTTTGCGCTTGCGGTAGACAATAATTTCCGGATTGGTACCGTTTTCGCCGTATTCACACAAAAGCATATAATTTTCGTCGGCGGCAAGACCGTACAAGCGGTCACTGTTCTTTTTTGGAACCTGATTCCCGAGAATAATTCGGTCATCCTCCCAAAACCGCACAGTTTTCCCGTTGGGAAGCGGATAATCCTGATTGATGAATGCACCGTGCAGCGCCCACAGCTCTGTAATGGGATCCATATCCGGAATACCAAGGGCATTATATTCATCAATCAGTTCTTTTTTCATCGGACAGGAACATTCTGCTTTATTCCATGCCTCACAGGTGCACGATGCCTCCTTCTTTTTACAGCATTCACCGATGACACAGGTTCCGCCATACGGTTTACCGCCTGTTTCTGTGCATCCGGCACAGCTGTCATGGAGATGACAGCTGTCACAGTCAAGACCGCATAATGATTTCATGGTTATTACCCCCGGCTTTTGCTGATGCAAAAGCTTCCTTTCTATATGTATGAGATAAATTATAATACGCCGTATTTTGTGTTACCAGAATACCATAAAAAGTCGTATATGTCAAGCGGTTTCAACATTTTTCTTTCAGGGAATTCCGAAGGAATTCTTCAATAAAGTAAAATTTTTGAAAACGCTTGCGTTTTTCTTCCAGATATGATATAATGACATTGTTTCAAGTCCAATCACAAAAAGAAAGGAAGCAATTATAAAATGGAACCATCAAAAGTATATTATTCAGATTTGCGTGCCAGACCCGGCATGAACCTTTTACAGAAGCTGGAAAAATTAATGTATGCAGCAAAAATCAAAGATATTGACTTCCAAAATAAATACACGGCGATTAAAATGCATTTTGGCGAACCGGGCAACCTTGCATTTTTACGCCCAAATTATGCGGAGGTTGTGGCGCATGTGGTCAAGGAACTCGGCGGCAAACCGTTTTTAACTGACTGCAACACCTTATACATCGGCGGCAGAAAAAATGCGCTGGATCATCTGGATTCTGCATATAAAAACGGATTTGTCCCGTATACCACAGGCTGTCAGATTATCATTGGCGACGGACTGAAGGGGACAGATGAGGCAATTGTCCCAGTAGAAGGCGGCGAATATGTCAAGGAAGCCAAAATCGGCCGCGCTGTGATGGACGCCGATGTCATCATTTCGTTAAACCATTTCAAAGGACATGAATGTACCGGTTTTGGCGGTGCGCTTAAGAACATCGGTATGGGATGCGGTTCCCGCGCCGGTAAGATGGAAATGCATTCTGCCGGAAAGCCGTTTGTCAGCACGGATGCCTGTATCGGCTGCGGTAAATGTATTAAAATCTGTGCACACGATGCGCCGCATATCACAGATGGCAAGTGTGCCATTGATCACAATCGCTGTGTCGGCTGCGGACGCTGTATCGGTATTTGTCCGACAGATGCAATACAGCCGGGTATGGATGAAGCAAATGATATCCTGAACTATAAAATTGCAGAATACACAAAGGCGGTACTGGAGGGAAGACCCCATTTCCATATCAGCCTTGTCATTGATATTTCTCCCAACTGCGATTGCCATGCAGAAAACGATGCGCCCATCGTTCCGGATGTCGGTATGTTTGCATCGTTTGACCCTGTTGCACTGGATGTTGCCTGTGCAGATATGGTCAACAAAATGCCGCCGATTGAAAATTCTCAGCTTGGTCATATGCCGCATACGCATGGTGATCATTTTACCGATTCTGCTCCGACGACCAACTGGCGTGCTTGTGTGGAACATGCAGAAAAGATTGGCATTGGAACGCAGAAGTATGAACTGATCAAAATTTAACTTCTATTATAGAAAAGAGAGGTATTTCATCATGAGAATTTGTGTTCCGATTCCATGCTTTTTTGGAAGTATGGACTTTTGTGATGCAATCCGCCGTGTTGGCAGTCTTGGTTTTGACTGTGTGGAAACCTATAACTGGAAAGGATTGGATTTCGACCGCGTGCGCAAGACCTGTGAAGAAACCGGCGTAGAGCTGCTTTCCATGTGTACCAGTGAATTCCGCATGACAGACCCTGCATACCGCAAAGCATGGCTTGACGGTCTGAAGGAAAGCTGTGAGGCAGCAAACCGTATGGGTGCGACGCATCTGATTACACAGGTAGGTCAGGATACCGGCGCTCCGCGCAAAGAACAGCACGCAGCCATTGTAGAAACCCTGATCGCTGCAAAACCGATTCTCGATGCACACAAGGTTATCGTCATGATTGAACCGCTGAACACCATTGTGAACCATCCCGGTTATTATCTGTGGCAGGCGTCCGAAGCGTTTGATATCATTCATGAAGTGAATCATCCGTATGTCAAGGTGGTATATGATATTTATCACCAGCAGGTCATGGAAGGCAATATTATCCCCAATATTGTCAATAACCTTGACTGTATTGCACATCTGCACAGTGCGGCACATCCCGGCAGAATTGATTTGCAGTTTGGTGAAAACGACTACAAGTTCATCTGGAAAAAGGTGGATGAAGCAGGTTATACCGGTGCATGCGGATTGGAATACAGACCGACGATGGATCCGGAGCTGTCCTTAAAGGAATTCAGAAGAATCTATCTTGATTGAGGATATTCTATATAACGTATTTCAAACAGATTGAGAAAAGTATATGGATCGAAAAGTAAAAGAAAAAATTGGTTATCAGATAAAAAACAAGATTGATTCTTCCGCATTATCTTCTGCATATTTTGATGGAGTGATTGGCACACGCTTTGACCGATTTACCTATGAGCGTCTGACTGGCGCTTTTGCACTTGAAAAAATTCTCGCCGAAGCAGAAGACTGTTTTGCAGACCAATATGATGATGAATATGCTTGCGGTATGTGGCGCGGTGAGTTTTGGGGAAAGCTGATGCTTTCACTGGTGCGTACCGCACGGTTTACCGAACAAAACAAGACAACGTCTGTTTTGAAACAGGCAATTCATAATTCTGTATACAAAATCCTTTCCTGCCAGCGTGCAGATGGATATCTCTCTACGTACCGTAACAGTGAAGCGATTTTCCCGGCAGATACAGAACGTGCACGAAAGGCGGTTGGCTGGGACTGCAACTATAACTGGAATGTTTGGGGACAAAAATATACGCTCTGGGGATTGCTGGAAGCTGCCATGTATCTGGATGACCAACATATCCTTGTATGTGCACAGCGCATGGCCGATTTTCTGATAGCACAGATAAAACGGCTTGGTGTCTGCGTAGGGGATATCGGTGTTATGCACGGTATGGCTGCCGGATCTATTTTAAAACCGATGCTGCTTTTGTATCGGCTGACAGGGAATGCATCCTATCTTGCGTTCTGTCTTGAGATCGCAGATGGCTGGGATCGGGAAGATCATGTATGTCCGAATCTGATTCGCAATGCAATGCAGGATATTTCTCCGTCACGTTGGTATGATCAGAAAAACGGATATTATGCAAAAGCATATGAAATGATGTCATGCTATGACGGATTATGTGAGCTATACCGTGTGACAGGCGACTCACGTTATTTTGACGCTGTCCGGAACTTCTGGCTGCATACTGAAAAATATGAAAGCAACATTTTAGGCAGTGTGGGATATTGTGAACGGTTTTATGATGCCGCTGAATATGCAGACAGTGCAACGGAACTCTGTGATGTCGTCCATTGGATGCGGTTGTCATACGAGCTGTTTTGCCTGACCGGAGAAGGCATGTATATGGATGCGTTTGAGAAAGCATTTCTCAATGCATTTCTTGCAGGCATTTATGAAGACGGTAAAAACGGCGCGTTTTTTGTACGCAGTGCCGGCAGGCACTGGACGGCAGAACCGCAGGTGGAGACGAAGTATCAGCACTGCTGCTTGAACAACGCGGCAAGAGGATTTACAAATGCGTTGGAATCTGCGGTGACGATGACCGGAGATGATCTGCGGGTGAATTTATATATTCCGACAAGAACACATTTTGTAAATTCCTGTGGCGGCAATACAACGGTACGTGTCAGTTCCGGTTATACCGACCGCGGTGTTGTCAATGTCATTGTACGCGGCGCCGTTGTGGGTTCGTCCTTATATCTGCGGATTCCGGCATGGAGCAAAACGGTTTCCGCAGAAGCGATTGACGGTGACAGTGGCAGCAATACGGTGAATTCCCCCGGAACCTATTTGAAAATGCCAGTGACGCAATCTGACATGATCATCAGAGTCCATTTTGATATGCGTATCCGGGTTGTTGATCCTGTTTGTCATTATTGCGGAACAGACCGGTTCTGCGTCATTCCTGCGGATGATTATCACAGACAGCGTTGGGTTGATTCTAATTTCGGCTTTTGTGATAGCAGTATGATGCTTCCATATCCAAAAGCGGTGGTTTGGCGCGGACCGGTGCTGCTTGCCCGCTCCAAACGAATTGGCTGTACCGAAACGGAAATGTTTTCCGATGATCATAATACGGTTTATGGAAAGCAGCGCAGTGCATCCGGACAATTGATACGCCATGACAATATGCTTTGTATGTGCCGTGTCCAAATAACCGTTGACGATCATGGAGAAACAATCACACAGGATTATGTAATGTGTGACTTTTCCTCAGCTGCAAATCGGGAATTAGAAGACGCACACTATTTCACGGTGTATATCTGAATTTTTCTAAATAAAAAGTCCGTTTTCGATCGGAATACGACGGAAACGGGCTTTTTATTTAACATGACGTGAGTTTGATGAATTTTATAGGGAAAAGTTTTTGCGGTGGAGTTTGAGGAGGTGCTTTTTGAAAAAAGCACCTCCTCATCAAACTTATGTGTCTATTATGTTGCAGACGCTATTAGGCTTTTAATAGGACTGCCTCACCTGCACCGAGAGTGATGGTGCTGTCTGTGCAGTCAACAAAGACACCGTCTTGCATGATGGCAAGCGGTTTGTCTGCATGAAGGGTAAATGTATTTTCATTGATATAATCACGGTTGACAAGATAAATAGAACCGTCTTCAAAGAAACCAATAACACCGTTTTCACCTTCAATAGCGGTGATGGGACCATATACAGTAAACGCGGAAGCGCCCTTTTCCGGTGTTCCGATGTGGAAGACTGCCTGTGAAGTTGTGTTAAAAAGATGTCTGCCGACCGGAGCGATGACACGGTTGATGGCTTGCACATCGTAATAGTGCGGCATTTTATTGCCTTCGGTATCACACATGGCGTTGGTCCACTGCCAATGCTCATCGTGTCCCGGTTCCCAATAGGTGAAATACGAAATGCGCTTCATACCATAGGCGAGACACATGTTGACTTCCCAGAAAAGCTCACCGCGTGTCAAATTGCGGTATGGACCGTGCTCGGTCAAAAGCACGATTAACATAGGATCAATCTGATATTTCAGAGCAACGGTCCGGAAATCTTCAATGTTTTCAAAAAATCCGCCGCGATTTTCGGTGGTTTCTGCGGAGAGACGAATCAGGCGTTCGCGCTCGTCCACCTCAAGATCGAGGATTTCATTGCGGTTTTGACGGCCAAGAAAATGATAGTGATCATACGAGAGCAGATGTGGGCGGACAATATTGACAAATGCTTCGAGGTGCGACATATAATCCGGATTGCCAAGCTGTTCCGGGGAAGCATAATTCGGAAACAGATTGATGACGGTTTCCTTGTCCGGAGAATATCTGCGGAACGCGTTGACGATGGCAGCCAGAACCGGAAATTTCGCCGCATTCGGTTCGTCTACGATATCCCAACCGATGATATTGTCATATTCTGCATAATCCGAAACAACTTCTTTTGCAGCTGCATCGGCTGCTGCGAGATCATCGGCAGCATATACACGGTAAATACGGGGATCGCTGATGATGGCTTTCAGTCCGTATCTGCGCAGAATCGGCAGTACCGCTTTATTAGTTTTTGTATTATAATGCAGCGGCATCAGTGTCATACCGCTTTTTGCAATGTCGGCGATGACCTCTTCTTTGATGACATAGTCCGCAAAAGGACCGTGAAAATAGGTGATGTCAAATTGGTTCATTGACAATGCCCCCTTTGTGTTTCATTTTTTTATTGTATGAATATCATCCCATGAAGCAAAAATGTTTGCCTGCAAGGAGATTTTTGCGAAACCGTCAGTAGTTGTTCTGCAATTATTATACCATGAAGCAATTGAAAAAGCAAGATACAATGACAGATTTCTTGATAATTAAATATTTCACAAAAAAATTGATATGGTAAAAATACAATAAGGAAATCTCGAACTATACATTAAAAAATAAAATAGGTACTTGACAAAAAAGAAAAATACAGGTACAATATAACTAAGTATAATGATCTGTAAAAGGAAGGAGTATTTTTATGAAGACATATGATCATACAGAAGAACGTTCGGCAAACCTGAATCAACCGGTGACTGTTGTTCTGGTTGGGATTGGTGGATACGGTGCCTTGTATGTGGATGAAATTCTGAATGATTGTGATAAAGGATTGTGTGAGCTTGTAGGCGTTGTGGATCCTGCCGCAGAAAAAAGTCCAAAATATCAAAAAATTACGGAGAGAAACATTCCGGTTTTTCGGCAGATAGAAGAATTTTATCGAGAGCATACCGCACAGCTGTGCTGTATTGCTGCGCCAATTCCATATCATACGCCGTATACGGCATATGCGCTTGATCATGGCAGCTGTGTTTTATGTGAAAAACCGTTGTCCGGAGATTGGATGGACGGTTATGCATTGGAAGCACTTGCAGAAAAGAATCATGCGTTTGTCATGAGTGGCTATCAGTGGTCATACAGCAGCGCCATTTTAGATTTGAAGCGTGATATTCTTTCCGGAAAATTCGGAGCGCCGAAGCATTTGCGGACGAAAATCCTTTGGCCGCGCTGTTACAGTTATTTTTGCCGTGGTTCCGGCTGGGCAGGGAAACGTGTGGCAGAGGATGGAACCTCCATATATGACAGTGTTGCAAATAATGCTTGCGCACATTATTTGCATAATATTCTTTTTCTATTAGGGGATGCCATGAACACGGCGGCGCTGCCGACCACGATGGAAGCAGAGTTGTTCCGCGTCAACCCGATTGAAAATTTTGATACTTGTGTTTTGCGAATGCATTTTGAAAACGGTGCAGACGCCCTGTTCCTTGCCACACATGCGACAGAAGAAAATGAAGACCCGGTTTTTATCTACACATTTGAAAAGGGAACGGTTTCTTTTTCACAGGAAGGCGGAGAGGGAGTCGTTGCCAGGATGGACGACGGCAGCATTATAAAATATGGCAATCCCTTTGCTGATCAAATGAACAAGGTACGTATTGCGATTGAGGCGGTCAGGCATGCGGAAAAACGAGCCGAATTGCCGTGTACCGCCAGAACCGCGATGGCACAGGCGCGCTGTATTTATGCGATTCGGAATGTCCCGATTGTTGATGTTCCCGAGGAATTGATGGAAATTAAGGTTGGCGGCACGATTGGCGCGGATAGTTTGCGTGTGATCCGTCAGCTGCATGAAGCATTGAATCGCTGCTATCAAAACAATTGTATGATATCTGAGTTGGAAGACGATGAAGCAATCCAGCTTTTAAAGAATGCGGCGCATCATAGCTCTGATTTACAGGTAGAATAAACACCGGACTGCTGCACGTTTTTAACGTGCAGCAGTCCGGTGTTTTTCTATGAAACTGTCAGTATGAAAAATAGAATGCATTGGTTTCACTGAGCGGTGCAGCGCTGTCTTCTGCCTGCGCTACGGTAATACGATCTCCTTCAAACAAGTCGGCTTTCGTAACAAGCAATGTATTTGCATCAATAAAGGTCGTTGACATTTGCTTTCCATTGATTGTAACACGCGAAAACGGTGTGAAATTCTGTCCTGTAACATATAGGGAGGTATCGATTTTTTTAATATCTGTGATACGAATGTCATCAATTCCCATATGGAGTATCTTTGGCAGGTAAGGGTAAATACCGCCCCATACCTTCTGCTCTCCATAGAGCATATCATATTCCAGCATTTTCAATGAGGATAAGTAATTCTTGTTGTTTGCACAGCTTTGATGCAGACGTGTAATGATACCTTCGTGGATATCGAGCCGCTGCAGAACTTCGGCAGAAAGTTGATATGCATGTAGATCTTTATGAACTGGTTCCAGTGAAAAGTTGCTCCACAGGATGTATTCCGTATCAAAGGGGGTGGAACCGTCTGCAAGATCATCGCTTGTATAGTTGAAGCATGGCAGATGATCCCCGTATAAAACCAATACCGTCGGTTCGTCAAATTGAGATAATGCTGATGTCAGTTCCCCAATAAATGCATCCGTTTCATATAATTGATTGACGTAATAACGATACTGTGCTGTTAAATTTTCTTCTGGAATGCCGTAAACATCAATTTTTTGTGCGATTTTTGTTTCAGATGCATCCGTGTCATATGCGTCTGTCGGCTGATCTTCCGGATTGTCATCAGGGTATCTGCCATGCGGCTGCACGGATACAGCAAACACAAAATCAGGATGATCGGTAGAATTCAGACATTTGAAGATATAGTCAGTTAAAATCGCATCCTTTGCCCATCCAAGCGGATTCAATGTGACATTTTGCATGTATTCCAACGATGTAAAGGTATCAAAGCCAAGGGATGCATAGGCTTTGTTGCGGTCATAAAATGCGCCGGTGTTGTTATGCAGTGCATGTGCAGAATATCCAAGCGCATCTAAATTATATGCAAGAGACTCTGCCGTCTGCGTCTGCAATACCGTTTTATAAGGATATTCCCCTGCACCGAAGTCTTCAAGATTCATACCGGTCAAAATTTCAAATTCTGTGTTTGCAGTCCCTGCGCCAATGGAAGGAACGGACAGAAAACCGGAAGAATACTGCTTTTTCAGGGAAGAAAAATTGGGAACCGGATTTTCCGAAAAGGTAATGCCGGATAAACGGTTGACATCAAAAAATGATTCTAACTGTACGAAAATGACATTTGGTTTCTTTGTACTTGGCTGTATCGAATCTTTTTGGGTGTCCTTGATGGAATCTGGAGCGACTTCACTTGGCTGTGCTGTATCAATGGAGGAAAGGATCGCATCAATTTCCGTATCGGAATAGCCATCAGGACGGTCAATGCCGCGGTCAATGACCGATAAGGAAAAGCAGTATGCAAATCCATAGTCCTGATATGCGCTTGGCAAATCCGCAAATTTTGTTTCCAGAGCATGGAAATAAATGGAGCCAAAGAGGATTCCTGCAAATACCCCGCCGCATAAAAGAAAGGAAAACACACCGCGAAACCGGGAAAAGACAGGCGCGGACAAGCGCTTTGTAATGCGGAACAGACGGATGAGCAATAACAGCACGACAATGAACGCAACAATAATCAATAGCAGTTCAAAAATACTTAAATAAATAAAAATAATGTTGAAGCAGGAAACCGCAAGTCCAAAGTCAATGGCAGCAAGCGGCGTATTTCGCATGCCGAGAATGACACAGTTTGCGACACCGAGCACCAACCAGCATATCGATATCAGCGTTAGTGCAAATGTGCGCCGTGCAAATAGAAATGACAAAGACAGCGTCATAAAGATAATCAGCGCGTTTAAAAAGAACAGGTACGGATGCGCAAATAAATAAGAAATTCCTTTGAGGGGAGATCGCCGCCCAAGCATTTCTAAAAGCAAATTTAAGAATAGCGAAAGCAGGGCACAGGTAGAAAAGGGATGGGATTCCGCAAAAAATGAAAATTTTTGGTAGCCATTTTCAAATGCCTTGTGAATGGAATAGAAACCGTGATAAACGGAATGAAAAAATGAATTCGTTTGTTTCATATATATGATTATGTGTGCAAAAAATTGTTTGGAGAATGGAATGCACCTTCTATAGAACTGTTCAATAAGGGGCAACGCCCCGTCATTCAACGTTCCTGTGGTGGATTGTACCACCACAGGAAAAAGTAAGTGGCTCCCGCCGCCTATAGAGGCGGGGGACATCTTACTTTTAGTTATAGAAGGCGTAGGTTCCATATAACTGAGCCTAAAAAATTGCTGCATAACACAACACCATAATCATATCATGATTATAAGTCAGTGAAATGTATAAAATGTGAATTCAATGTTTCTTTTTCTTTTAAAAACATAGGAAATACGCAACAAATCCGGTATTTTTATCGGAGAAAATCCGACAATTTCCATGAATACGGACCGATAAAGCATCTCCATCTCATCCATATGAGTAAAACAGCCTTTGCGTTACTGTGCGATGTGATAAAACCGCATCGCATCTTGAACCCAAAGGCTGTCTTTGCTTTTATTATACATTTACATGCTGTGGAAGAAGTTATTTCTTTTCTACCTGCACATATGCATATGCAAGTCCCTGCGCATGATTATACATCTCAATTTCCTGTGCGCCATTTGTTCCGATTTGATAACCAAGGGAATCCAGTGCATCTTTGATGATGCCGAACAGCTCCCAAAGGTCACAATGATCTCTGTGAAACGCCTTTTGTGCGACTTCTTTTGTTCCGGCAAGTCGGATGTACAGAGACTTTGGCATCTGGTAGATATCGTGTGCAGGATCCTGCTCTTCCGATAATACCTGCTGTGAAAAAACCATGCCGCGCGGTACAGCACCCGCTCTCCAGTAATCAATGCTGATGCAGTTATCCCATTCAGGATTGGCTCTGTGCAGCTTTGAAATATGGCATAGGCTCTGATATTTTTGCAGCAATGCGGGAATATCCGGTTCATCGGTCAAATTGTAGGCATACGCGATAGAGCCGCACCAGATGGTTTCAGGAACGCAGAGCAGCTCCATGGTGATGTCGTTGAAGGTCAATTCTTTGACCAGGGTTTCTCCGTATATTGCAGTTGTAAACATTTGCGGTTATACCTCTATCGTTTGGCATATCGTAGATTTTAATATACGCAAAACGATTCCTTTCTTTTAATTAATTCTGTTTTTTTCAATTTTTCCAGTGTCCGCTTGACTGCGGAAAGGACATCACGGTCGTTTTGCTGAATCCGCCAGAGAATCAACTGAATGGCTTCTGCATATCCAATAATGATGCCGATATGCGGATGAATCCAGTCGATTGCGTCGTTCCAGCCGATCAAAGACCAGGCAAGATCGTGTGTATATCCATATGCCGGATTGATGATACTCTGTATCTCGTCGTATGCCGGTTTTTTCAAAGCGTCCGAGCTGCGGTACCGGAATACTTCTGCAAAGTTATGACAATTGAAGGTATGCCACATGGTGTCGGCGGTACGTTTCATCCGGAAGCTGCGTTCTTCGGGGGGAATTCCTTCCATTCCGCCATACCAACCCATTTTCTGCTGATATTCGTCCCATAAACCGGCGGATTCATTGTATTCCATAATTTTCTGAATGCGCATCAATCCGTCATATTCTGTATACCGGCGTGGTACGGTGTCTCCGATGATATACAATTCTCGGAGTTCTTTATATGTAATGCCTTGTCTGGACAGATTCTGCGCGCCGTTGTAATCCGGTTCCATCAGCGTGTCGCCGTCGATTCCGATGATGACGCGGAATCTTCCGTGACTGCCGGAAGCTCTTGCAATGACAGGACGGTTCTTTTCAATGGAACGCTGTATTTCGTCGGCAAAAGCGGCAGCATCGGTTACGGTGCGGTAGTCATATCCGATGAATCCGAAGAGAAAATCAATGGTTTCCGTATTTCCGCAGCCGTCATTTTCGTTTAGCCAGGTTTGCATTTCGGTCGGCGTTCCGTCAAAATGGCAGCGCAGAGAGGAACGGCCGCTCATGGTATCAAGATAGAAATAGGTTTGTTCCTGTATGTTATGAAGTGTATTTTTACAGTTTCCGCATCCGCTGCATACACCTGTCATTTTTTTCTGACACTCATAATCGTCGGATGCCTCTGTTTTTCCTTCCAAATAGAGAAGAACAGAGGAGAGAACACTGATGAAATCAAGATCGGAAAATCCTGTGAAAGGGATAGAGAATGGTAAAGACAGCATTATATGATCCTTTCATTTGTAAATTATAAATTTTGTCGTATGGTATTTGCGATTTTTCCGATAATATTATCGAATCAAGTGAATGATCTTTTCATTTGATTTTTTCAGCTTTAAAATGGTATTGGCAATGTTCTCCGCTTTTTTATGATCGTGCAGTGTATCAATCGTACAGTTGAATCCGCCGCCGAGTGCTTCCAGTTCGTTCCATACGGCGGTGTTTTCGTCAAGCAATGAAAGCAATTCCGGAATGAAGGTCATATCCGGGTTTTGTTCCTGCGCTTGATGCAAAAAGTTTGTTCCGTGCCGTGCATTGGTGGCAAGATTGCAGATATAAATATGCCAATGCTTCCAGGCGTCAAAGGTTTCAGCAGTATAGGAATCATATCTGCCGTTTACGGTATCTTCCGCCCATTTTTGGTATGCTTCTGCACCGAAATAGACGCCGTCTTTGGTCGGTTTGGCTGTCATCAGTGCGGGAATCTGCATCACTGCCTGACGGTAGACATCGGCAAGACTGGAAATGATGGGAAGTTGATTGATAAAGATCAAATCACATTTCAGTTCATGGAAGAGAATGTCTTCTCCGTATTGTACATCGTCTCCGCAGGAAATATGGCATTTCATGGTTGTGTCGTCATAGGAGATAATCAAATCATAATTTCTATTTTCTAAAGTTCCGGCAGATAAGACCGGAATACCGCGGTCAATGTAGTGCTTTAATAATTCAAAATACGGTTTTGGTGTTTTTGTCCATACAGAATGTGTTATTAACTGATATTCCAGACCGATCATACCGCAGACTCTGGCAAGAAACGACGCGGAATCGGTACAGACCGACACACAGTCATTAAAATGTTCGTTATTGCCGTAACACATGACGAAATCATCACCGGCTAAGCCGGCAAAAAAGTCATATGTGAAAAGTGTGGTATCTCCGCCAAGGCATTCCATCAGCTTTGCCATACAGGCGCCGAATGGATAATTTTGTCCCCAGTCCCAGTGAATAAATTGACCAAGCTCTAATTTTTTTGTACACATTTTTTGTTCCTTTCGTATATTAAATGATTTTTAGTTCTGTTTTCCTAAATAACATTTGATTTCTTCTTCCGCCATATGATCCAGGTGTACCATTTCTTTTAAAATGTCTGCTGTCCTACACCGATTCTCATAAATAGCAAATGTTTCTGCATTCGGGGTGATCGCATTTGCTTTCCAACATAAATCATGAATCTGCATAAATAGATCCGCCGCTTTTGAAGCTCCGGCATCCCGCAGAAAATCGGAACCCCATGCACGCAGTTCTGCATAATTGAACAGAACAGCATCATGATAGGAAAACAGGGAAGGATCGACATGCTCCGCAGATACCGCGGAAATCCAGTGATCGAATGCGGCATATCCGGCAAGATAACCGGAAGCTTCCGTTTTCTGCATGATGGTGAGACCGTGCGCAAGTGCGTCTGAATAGGAAAGAGAGCGCCCTACTTTGTCATGCAGGATAACAATACTGGTCCATTCCTCATCCCAGTCAGAAATACGGAACATACCGTTGTCTGCCGTTTCCACGTTTTTCTCTGACTGAAAATGGCTCCAGCCAACAAGATGCTGTCCAAGATTTTCGTATCCTGCAATCAATGCGCATTCCGTATGACCGAACAAACCGAAGGTGATGACAGGCATACCGTTATCAATGGACTGAATGATTTTGCGGTATACCGTGTTTTTGTCATAGGTACCGGACGAAAACAGCTCGTAGGTATATCCGGCAAATGCGCAAATGCGGCGTACCACTTCGGAAAGCGGTGAAATCAACGTCAGATCTAAGGATGTAAAGTCATGCTTGTTGCTCCAAAGGAGACCGAACGCCATGCCGGATGCACCGAGGAATGCATGGTTTGCCAGCCGTTTGGTATAACTGCGGTTGTGTGCGTAAATGGTGATTTCACCGTAATCCTCTCCCAGTGTTTCCATAACGGAAGCCATGCAGGCAGGGAGGGGGAAGCTCTCCGGGGAACGGTCGTCGTCGGTGCTGCTGATAAATCCGACACGTTTGACAGACAATACGCGGGATTGTGCTTTTGCAGCACCTGCCAAATCGAGAACGATTGGTTGTTTCGGATGATAATTTTCAGGTATTTTCTTTGGGTTGTCCATAATGCAAGCCTCCTGTTTCGAGATGACGTCAGTATATCATATTGGCAGCAAATTGTATTATCATTTTATAACAAATCCTGTTTTATTTTAAAGGCAAATAGACGTCTGTCACGGAAGAATGCATCCGATACAGAAAATAACTCGGTGTTTGCGGCGTAAATCCGTTTTCAAGCGCAAAATCGGTCATAATTTCTTCTACCTTTTCAGGATCACATCCGCCTGTCAATTCCATATGCAGACAGGTTTTTTCCTTTATTTCCACAAAATGTAAGGGGCCAGCGGCACCTGAGATACCGTCTTCACATAATACGCCGCAGGCACTGCAGCCGGAAGCTTGCTCATATATCACAAAGCACTCTGCTTTTTGCAGCAAATACGGATATTGATCTTTGAGGCTGTTGATCAGCTGTCTGCTTGCTTTGGTTTGTGCATCCGCACCGGACGCTGTGCAGATCAGCATACGTAAATGCAAAGCGGTAATACGGATTTTGTAAAATTCATCCGACCGCACCACAGGCAAATACAGCTTCAGACGGAACGGCTTCTGATTTTTATGCAAATATTCTTCAAAATACTGTGTTTCATAAGAAGCACTGTATTTTCCGGCGTATCGAAAACAGCTGTGCGGTAACCAACGAGAATAAAGCCAATCCCATGTGTCATTGATGTTTTTTTCACTGTTGGGTGTGGAGGTCACTACCATCACCGATGAAAAAGAAGGTTTATTCCCACCGAATGTAAATCCGGTATCATGGACGTTTTCTTCTGTGACATACAGAGTGTATCGAAAACTGCTGCCAGTTTGACCACCGTCACGTCCAAACAGTCTTCCGCGATATTCTGGATTGACACGAAAAAATTGATGAATCGCGGCAGATTCCAATCCGCGCAGACGTGGTGCGTCATAATGCAGTGCTGTGACAGCGGGGATTGTCTGTTTGGATACCGTTAGAGAACAAACACGTCTGCCGGAATAGGGCGGGAAATAATAAATGCTGCTTTCCTGTCGGTATTCTGTGGCTGTCATTCCGAGCTGTGCCTTAATTTCCCGGCACATGGATTGCTGAGAAGAATAGCCGCAGTCATACGCAATTTCTGCATCGCTCCATTCTGAGGAACGGATTCTCGCCAATGCAATGGATAATCTGCGCCGCTTCAGATATTCTGCCGGTGTGTACCCAACCTGGCAGAGAAACTGCCTGTATATTTGCATTCCAGTAGGCGGAACATAGGTGTCATCACCGGAGCGCACGGCGTTTTCGATGTCCGTGATGTGTTTTTCAATTGTGTCCATAAATGCTCAGCTGCAAACTGTCACATCTTTCATAGATCATGTTCTGTCGGAGTGCTGCAAGTTTATCTGATATGCTCCGGTACAGCGCATATATTGGGTGAAAGTGGACGTATGATAGTCTCCTTTTGTATGATATGGAAATAAACACGGTCTACCTGCCTGCATGCAAATCTGCATCCAGTAATTTCATTTGTAAAATGCGATTTTGCAATTGCAGGTTATGATAAAAGAGAAATTACGTTCGTATAAACAGTATAACATAAGAAAATCTATTTGTCAATGTATTTTTATATTTTTAAGTCGAAAAACATTTAAAATGGATGAACATGAGGTTGATACAAAATGCAGAATAAATTTGTTGTAAACATACAATCATTCTTGACAATAGAAACCGTTTATGGTATAATAGCTGCAGCACAAAAAACGATGAAACAAATGAAAAATGAAGGAGATTGATGTATGGTTCAGTTTAACAAAGACGCAGAAGCAGTCATGGTCGAACGTTTCGGTCATGATACAGTCATTGCACTTGCAACTGTGGAAAACGGAATTCCCTATGTGCGCTCGGTCAATTCCTATTATGAAAATGGTTCGTTTTATGTGATAACCCATGCGCTTTCCAATAAAATGCGGCATATAAAACAGAACCCGACCGTTGCAATTTCCGGTGAATGGTTTACCGCACATGGAACCGGCGTGAATATGGGGTATATCGGAAATCATGAGAACCGGGAATTTGCAGAAAAACTGAAAAAGGTCTTTGCAGAATGGATTGATAACGGTCATACGGATTTTCAAGATGAAAATACGATCATATTACGCATTGAATTGACAGACGGATTGCTGTTATCCCACGGTACGGATTATCCGTTTTAACCGAACCTTAAAATTTAACAGAAAAGTTTTACATTTGTTTTGTTTTTTCCTTGTTTACAAAACAAATATACCAATTCTGGTTTTGGCAGATTTTAAAGTAAAAAATCTGTCAAAATTTTTTTTGAAAAACGTTAACCAAATCATTTTCTTTTCACTATATAGGTAGAAGGGAGGTAATCCATAAGTCTGAAAAATAAGATTTTCAAGAGAACCCATTTTAATGGTTTCTCGTACCGTGTTTTGTGACTCAACCGCCTGCGGGCGCGTCACAACTCCACAATGAAAGGAGATAACTTTCACTTTCGTGAAAGTTATGGTCATAATCATGATGAATGAACATGCATTGCGGGAAAAAATTACGGAAGCTTCAAAAACGATTTTTTCTTTTTGTATGGCGAAAACCGCAAACCGGGAGGAAGCAGAAGATTTATCACAGGATATTTTGTATGCACTGATGAATTCCATTGGAAATATTCGTGATGACAACGCCTTTTACGGCTTTATGTGGTCGGTTGCAGAAAATGTCTGTAAGCAGTGGTACCGCAAAAAACGGATGCATATCACATGCGAGCTGACAGAGGATATTCCTGATACAGAAGATTATTTCAGAAACGTGGAAGAGGAATCATCCGATATTTATCTTCTCCGGCGAGAGCTGACGCTTCTCTCTGAAAAATACAGAAAAGCAACGATTCTGTATTACATAAAAGGAAAATCCTGCACGGAAATTTCGTCAATCCTTGCAATCTCTGACGGCATGGTGAAATACCTCCTCTTCAAATCCAGAAAAATACTGAAAGAAGGAATGCAAATGGAACGCACACTTGGAGAACGCAGCTACAACCCGAAAACCTTGATTCCCTTATACAGCGGAGAGGGACCGAATCGGTTTTATGATCTGATGCAAAGTAAGATTCGGCAAAACATTGTCAGCGCCTGCTACAATGATGCATTAACGGTACAGCAGATCAGCCTTGAAATCGGCATCCCGCTTCCATATCTTGACGATGAGATCAAAGCACTTGAAAGCAAAAATATTATCGTCCGGGATGGTACTCACTATCAATCGAATGTAGTGATTGTCACCGCTGACTGTTCAGAAGAAATTGCGCGAGCTGTGACTAAATATCATACGTTGATTGCGGATCGCATGGAATCCTTTTTGTGTGATACAATGAAGGCGTATAAAAAACTTGGATTCGTCGGAAATCAGTTTTCGGAAAAGACGCTGCGCTGGCAGCTTGCAGCGGTGTTGTTTCTTCATATGATGTTTGGCATTGATTACGACGATCAGGAAGTTCCCAGAACCGGCTGGGGAGAAAGAGCCTATCTTTGGTGTGCAGAAACTGTAAATGAAAAGCAGCTATTTTCCTACAGTAATGTTGACAGCAAGTGCGGAGACAGACTGTATTTCTTTGATTATCAGAATAACGGCAAAGGGAAGGGAGATCATCACGACTTTTACGGAAACAGCCGGTATATCAATATTTTCTGCGGCATATGCCGCGGTGAACATGCAGCGTACAGTGAATATGACATGGAAGCGATTGCCGAGATGATCAGGAAAGGATATATCGTCAAAGACGGGGATGCGCTGCGTGCAGCGGTTCCGATTTATACTGCTGCACAGTATCAGACGCTTGTCGAACTTGCAGATGCATATATTGATGATAATCTGAAAGCGATCCTAAAGGAGATGGATGAAACGTCTGCGCGAATTCTCGGTGCACATACGCCAAAGCATTTGCAGAATCAGGTCAGGGGTATTGCCGGTATGGATAAGTTTGTCAACGGAATTTGTATTCCGGCATCGATTCTGATAGAAAGACAAGTGCTTGATACCGCATGGCATCCGCTGGAAATGCCGACAACCTATGTTGTGCTGCATGATTGATCTTAGAATGATCATCCTGTGTGGATCATACAATCATAAAAAACGGTTTAATGTTTATTTTCAGACCTCCACTTTGCCCTTGCATTGGTTGGCGTCAACTTGTACTGTTTTTGAAAACAACGGTTAAAGGTACGGATTGATGGAAACCCGCACCGCATGGCGATACTGGTCACGGAATCTTCCGTATCCATGATATGGCGTTTTGCGTGTTCCAGGCGATAACTGTTTAAATAATTGAGAAAGGTTGTCCCCGTTGCATGTTTAAAGGAATGTGCAAAATAATACATTGACATATGGCATGCGGCGGCGGCATCGGTTAATGAGATGTTATCCTGATAATGATGTGTCAGATAATGATTAATGGTTTTCAAAAGTGCAATGTCCTTATCGCGTGCATGGATGCTGTCCGGTGTGATCGTTTGCATGCCGGGCAGACGTGCCAATTGTAACAACAGCTGATCTGCTGCACAGCGGACGGCAAGCCGTTTCAACGGAGTATCTTCTTCTGCACTGTATTCTGCAATCAATTGCCGAATTCTGTGTAAAAGCGCAGGGTACTCCGTCATTTCTTTTGTAATCCGAGATTCTTCCCAGCATAAAGCAGAAAAATCGACAATGGGACTTTGTATTTTGAAAAGATACATACAGGAATGCACAGGGGTTTCATAGCTGTGAATCTGGAAGGGGCGGATAAAGGAGATGTCACCTTCCGAAAGACAGCAATTTTTGCCGTCAACGGTTTGTATAACTTCTCCTTTCAGCATCAAAATCAATTCCAGCTCCTCGTGGTAGTGTGCGCAGTATTGCAAATCGGTCATTTGTGTATCCACATAGGGAATATCGGTTGTGGCACGGTGAATTTCTTCGTAAAAAAAGGTATTCATTGGCTGTACTCCTGTAAAAGCGGTACGAAAAACGGTATATATAGTATTGTACAACAAAAAACAAGATTTGTCCATAGGATAGACAAAAATAAGATAGATAACTACTCCGGGTTGTGATATAATCAAAGTATAGAACACGGTACGGTTCTGAAAATTTTTTGGACTGAAAAGGAGAGTTTCAATGAGTTGTTTGATTAAGTATGAGGGCCCCCAATCCACAAATCCGTTTGCATTCAAGTATTATAATCCCGATGCTGTAGTTGCCGGAAAGCCGATGCGTGAACAGCTGAAGTTTTCATTGGCATGGTGGCACACGCTCTGCGCGGACGGAACAGACATGTTTGGTATCGGTACGCAGGATAAAACGTTTGGCGGGGCAGACCCCATGGAAATATCAAAGAAGCGTGTGGATGTTGGCTTTGCATTGATGGAAAAGCTCAGCATCGACTACTTTTGCTTCCATGATCGTGACCTTTTCCCGGAAGACAATTTGACACTGAAAGAATTCCATGCAAATCTGGATGTCATTGTAGATTATATCGAGGAAAAAATGAAGCAGACCGGCAAAAAGCTGTTATGGGGCACTGCCAATTGCTTTTCCAATCCCCGTTATATGAATGGCGCCGGTACGTCTCCGCATCCGGACAGCTTTGCCTACGCTGCTGCACAGATTAAAAAAGCCATGGATATCACAAAACGTCTTGGCGGTACCGGTTATGTCTTCTGGGGCGGCAGAGAGGGATATGAAACGCTGCTGAATACAGACATGAAATTAGAGCTTGACAATATGGCACGGCTGCTGCATCTGGCGGTCGACTATGCAGAAAAGATCGGTTTTACGGGAGATCTCTATATTGAACCAAAGCCAAAGGAGCCGACCAAGCATCAGTATGACTTTGATGCCGCAACAGTTATCGGCTTTTTAAAAACCTACGGTCTGGACGGAAAAATCAAGCTCAACATTGAAGCAAACCATGCAACGCTGGCAGGACATACCTTCCAGCATGAGCTGTGTGTTGCACGTATCAACGGTGCGTTCGGTTCGATTGATGCAAACCAGGGGGATATGCTTCTTGGCTGGGATACCGACCAATTCCCGACAAATGTCTATGATGCAGCGCTTTGTATGCTGGAGGTTCTCCGTGCAGGCGGCTTTACCAATGGGGGCTTAAACTTTGATGCAAAGGTACGCCGCGCTTCTTACCAGCCTGAGGACTGGGTTGCTGCATTTATTGCAGGTATGGACACCTTTGCACTCGGTTTAATTATTGCAGACCGTATCATAAAAGACGGCCGTATGGATGCATTTGTTGCAGAACGGTATGCTTTATGGAACGAGGGTATCGGCAAAGACATTACAAGCGGAAAAGCGACTTTGGAAGACCTTTACAATTATGCAGCAAATCTCGGCACTGTGAAAACGGTGACACATGGCGGACAGGAATACTTAGAGTCTGTTATGAACCAGATCATGTTTGGAATGAACGGCAACTGAAAAATAATACTGTTTTTATAACTTGATTTAAGGGCTGCACCACAATTCGACAAAGAAAGGAACGGTTTCGTTTGTTTGGCATTTGCTGTACATGCGAAACCAATGGTCTTGAAAATGGCATCATATATCATCGGTATTGATATCGGTACTTCTGCAACAAAAACTGCGGTTTATCGTCTGGACGGTACCGTTGTCGCTGAAAAATCACACGAATATCCCTTATATCAGCCGCATAACGGATGGGCAGAACAAAATCCTTTGGACTGGTGGGAGGCGGTCTGTATCACACTGCGGGATGTCACAAAGAAAATTGATCCAAAGGAAGTAGCAGGTGTCGGATTTTCCGGACAAATGCACGGTCTTGTCATGCTGGACGAAAATAATACGGTGATTCGTCCTGCGATTATCTGGTGTGACAGCCGGACAGGTGAGGAATGCGACGAAATTCATGCACTTGTCGGACGCGACAACCTGATGGAAATTACAGCCTCTCCGGCATTAACAGGCTTTACTGCTTCTAAAATCCGCTGGGTACAGAAGCATGAGCCGGAACAGTATGCGCGCTGCCGCCACATCCTGCTGCCAAAGGACTATATTCGTTTTATGCTCAGCGGCGAATATCATACCGATGCATCGGATGCCAGCGGCATGCAGCTGCTTGATATCCGGACGCGCAATTGGAGTCCGTTTGTATGTGACAGACTCGGAATTGACATGTCGCTTTTGGCAGAGGTCAGAGAGAGTCCGCAAGCGGTGTCTGTGGTCAGCCGGGAGGCAGCGGCGTTGACAGGACTTGCAGAAGGAACGATTCTTGCCGCTGGGGCAGGCGACAATGCCGCTGCTGCCGTCGGTACCGGTGTCGTGTCCGAAGGGAAAGCGTTTACTACAATTGGAACAAGCGGTGTGGTATTCGCCCATATCAAAACACCTGCTGTAGATCCCATGGGTCGGATTCATACCTTCTGTTGTGCTGTTCCCGGTGAATATCATACCATGGGTGTTACGCAGGCGGCTGGACTTTCCCTTCAGTGGTTCAAAAACAACTTTGCCAAAGATGATGCCTATCAAGAACTTGACCGTATGGCAGAATCACTGCCAATCGGGGCGGAGCGGCTTTTGTATCTCCCGTATCTGATGGGGGAACGTACACCGCATCTTGACCCGGACTGCCGCGGCGTGTTTTTCGGTCTTTCTGCGATCCATACGACGGCACATCTATACCGCGCTGTCCTCGAAGGCGTTTCGTATTCTCTCTGCGATGCATATGAATTGGTTGCCAAAACGGGAACGCTGATTACGGATATGGCAATCTGCGGCGGCGGTGCGAAATCCCCCTTCTGGCGGCAGATGATCGCGGATGTATATGGCATCCCGTTAACGGATATGTCAAGGGGCGGCGGTGCATCCCTTGGTGCTGCCATTCTCGGCGGTGTGGCAGGCGGCGCCTATCGGGATGTTCCGTCTGCATGTGCAGCGGTCATCAAAGGCGGAGCCGTTTCCACACCGGACGCATCACACCATTTTGCATATGCAGCATATCTTACCCAATACCGTTCTCTTTACAGCACACTTGCACCGCAGTTTAAAACGCTTTCCGTCCTGTAAACAATAAAGTGGTATGTATTTTGTGGTTCATTCCACAGATTCAGACAGAAAGCAAACGCTCCTATAAAGAAAGGAAATAACCGTATACCGTTTCCGTTCATGCTGAACATTTCAGCATGAGCCGAAATTGGTAAACGTTATATGTATCATTATGAATCATCAATATGCGCACAACCCTCTGCTCGACAGTCACATTTTTATCCCTGATGTAGAAGCGCATGTCTGGGAAGACGGCCGCATCTACCTCTACGGTTCCTATGATAAACAGGGACAAAAAACCTATTGCAGTGATCTATACCATGTGTATTCTTCTGATGATTTGATTCATTGGACTGACCATGGTGTGGTCTTCTCCCTTGCCGATTCCAACTGGGCGAAGGATTGCGGTATGCTGTATGCACCGGATTGTGCTTACCGTGACGGCTGGTATTATTTATATTATTGCGTTCCGGACGGACGATGCGGCGTCGCGAAATCGAAATTTCCCGCAGGTCCCTTTGAAGACGTCGGACAGATACAGGGGGTTATGGGAATTGATCCTGCCGTTTTGATTGACGACGACGGTCAGGCATATCTCTATTGGGGACAGCTGTCCTGGTGTCAAGCGGCAAAGCTCAAAAAAAATATGGTGGAAATCGAACCTGATACGATCACGCAGCCGTTGACTGTGGAAGCACATGAGTTTCATGAAGGCAGCTCCGTAAAAAAAGTGAACGGGAAGTATTATTATCTTTTCGCTGATACCCACCGACATGGCAGCAGACCCTCCTGCCTTGGCTATGCTGTATCAGATCATCCCATGAAAGGGTTTCAGTATGGCGGTGTAATCATTGATAATTTCGGCTGTGATCCCGCAGTCTGGAACAATCACGGTTCCATGATGTGTTTTCAGAACCAATGGTATGTATTTTATCACCGTTCTACGCACGGCTCCGAATTTTCCCGTCATGTCTGCGCCGAACCGATTTATTTTCAGGAAGACGGTTCCATCAGAGAAGTGCTGCAAACGACCTCCGGAGCCGGTACATCTATTCCTGCAAAGGAATGGATTCCAGCACATCTTGCCTGCGGATTGACTGGTCGTGTCCGGATAGAAGGAGACGCGGCATCGGAAAACAATCTGGTCCTTGGTCAGATTGCAAACGGAGATACAGCGATATACCGGTATCTGGATTTTCAGGGAGAAACCACGTTTTCCATCGTTATGAAAACAAATGATGTCTGCCGTGTGGAGCTGTATATCGATGATCGGTATTTTGCAGAGCTTGATATGGGCGCATGCAATTCTTATTGTACCGCAAAGAAAGCAATTCCCCCTGTCAAAGGCATTCATAAACTTGCCATTCAATTTTATGGAAATTTCACGGATGCTTCTGTAGATGCATTCCAATTTATGGCAGAAGGTTGAGGTTAAGTTTGAAAGATAAATCTTTCAACGGGCTGTCGCATTAACATGCGCCATCCTATAAAATTCGCCTTTTCGCTTTTTCAAGCGAAATTTCACAGTGGATTTTGATAAAAATCCACTGTGAAAACGCCGAATTCGGATCACTTTGTGATCCCAGGCTGTTGCAAGTTTTCAACTTGCAACAGCCCCTTGCCGTGATTTTGTGACTTACGTCACAACTCCACAAGGAAAGGAAAACTTCGCTTGCGCGAAGTTATGGTCATAAAAATGGAGCAGAATGATTTTTCCCGCATCAATGAAATGATGAAGCAAAAAGGCGTTTTTTTGCATGAAGAAACAGGGAAATCGTATTATACAGGGTATGAATATGCCACCTTGTATGATTGGGATCAATATTTTGAAACCATCGTACAGCTTTATCTTGGCTGGGACACAACATATGCACGTCTTGGTGTAGAAATATTTTTAGATTTGCAGAAGGAAAATGGGCATATACAGCGTTCTTCTAAGGGAGCGGAGGAACAGCTTTCCGAACATGTGAAACCGTTTCTTGCGCAGATTTGCCTTTTAATTTACAATCGTGACGGCACAGTGGATTTTTTACGCGAACAGAATTACCATTATTATAACCGTTTGAAAAAGTATCTTGATTTTTGGCTGTTTCGAGAGGAAAATTTTCATGGTTTAGCGTTTTGGGACAGTGCGCCTCATACTGGTATGGACACACAGCATGAGAGGGCAGGGTATTGGTTTGACCGCTATTGCTGCGGTGTGGACTTAAACAGTTATCTGGTGCGGGAATGCCGTGCATTTGCACTTTTGGCGCGCATATTTGGCAAAGATGAGGATGCTGTGTTTTATGAAACACATGCCAAACGGCTTGCGGATACCATCGTTGACCTTATGTGGAACAAAGAGGACGGATTCTTTTATGACATTGACCGACGGAACGGCAAGCAGATTCCATTGCGTTATATCGGTGTTTTTGCCGCCATGTGGGCGGGAATTGCGAGCCCGGATATGGCGAAATCCATGGTTGAAAAATATCTGCTGAATCCAAACGAATTTAACCGCGGATTTATTTATCCGGTCATGTCCGCAGCGATGCCGGGATACTCGGAATCCTATCTGCCGAATGATATGGGATGCAATTGGCGTGCCAATACCTGGATACCCACCAATTATTATGTGTTTGAAGCGCTTCGGATGTATGGATTTCATAAGGAAGCAGCGCATCTTGCAGAAGAAACCAATCGTCAGGTCAAGAGAATCGGAGATCGCGAATATTATGCCACCGAATCTCAGACAGGCTGCGGTTTAAATCCCTTCTGGGGGTGGAGCTTGCTTGCATATTTTATGCCTTATGAAAACGAAACCGAATTCGATCCAACCGAGATCAAATTATGTGTGAATGATCATATCGTACTGAACAAGTAATTTTTCCATTCTTTTATTCATAATTTCATAATCATAAAAATATCTGCACCTGTTTTTCGTTTACCAGTGCAGATATTTTTTGTTGTATATGCGTATAGATTGGAGAAGGACGTTTTATGAGAAGTGACATAGAATCGACATATTTGTATGATATAATTTTAAAATGAGAAGAAATCATGATGAGGTGAAATTTTAAAATGACAAATTGGTTTACTATCGACAAAATTGACAGCAGTACCTATATCATCAGCGAATATCGCCATTGGGAGGAAACCCATTGCTATTTATTAAATGGTACAGAACGAAGCTTGTTCATCGATACCGGACTTGGAATCTGTAATATTTTTGATGAAGTTCAAAAACTTACAGATAAACCTGTTACGGCGGTTGCTACTCATATCCATTGGGATCATATCGGAGGGCACAAATATTTTCCGGATTTTTATGCGCACCGTGAAGAATTGCACTGGCTGAACGGTAAATTTCCGCTGACAATGGAAACGATTCGAGATATGGTGGTTGATCGCTGCGACTTACCCGATGGCTACGATGTAAACAGGTACGAATTTTTCCAAGGGACACCTACAAGGGTATTGACTGACAATGATATCATTGATATTGGCGGACGGAGCATTCAAGTCATACATACTCCGGGTCATTCACCGGGACATATGTGTTTTTGGGAAAAAGAACGTGGTTATCTTTTTACAGGAGACTTGGTATATAAAGATACCTTATTTGCGTATTATCCTTCCACCGACCCTGTATTATATCTTAACTCTCTTGAAAGAATTGCAAAACTTCCTGCAAAACGGGTTTTCCCAGCGCATCATACGCTAAATATTCAACCTGAAATTATCATTCGTATGAGAAATGAATTCAGAAAATTACAGTCAGACGGAAAATTGCATCACGGCAGCGGTATTTTTGATTATGGCGACTGGGCGTTATGGATATAATCATCGCAGAGGTCCAAAATGGCAGGGCGATATCGAAACGCATTACGAATATTTTCAAAACTGTACAGCTTTTGTATACTCAATAGCTGACGGCATCGGTTGTTTATAAATTTAAAAATGAGAGAAGAGGGAAGCAGAATGTATAAACGTGTATTACTTGCATTAGATCTTGAAGGTGTTAATGGTGTGATTGGGGAACCTTATACAGGGCTGCATCGTGATACGCCGCAATGGCATATCGCGATAAAACAGGCGGCGCTGGAAGTGAACGCCGCAGCAGACGCGCTGTTTGAAGCCGGTGTTGAAAAAGTTGATCTGTGGGATAACCACGGCGATGGAAAAAACATTAGTGCAGCAGATTTGGACCCCCGAATTACACTTTGTTCACCTGATTTAAGCTTGCCCCGGATGTATTTTGCTGATCACGCATATGATTGTATCTGTTATTTTGGATATCATGCAATGGAAGGTACATTGGGAGGTGTTTTAGCACATACGATGAATAGTGGGGCGATACAGTATTATAAATTAAACGGTTCTTATATTGGTGAAGTGGATATGGATGCATATATTGCTGCCGATAAAGGAATACCGTCATGTTTTTTTGCGGGAGGAAATATTGCTTGTGAACAGGCAAAACGTGCAGTCGGACAAATGATAACGGTAGAGACAAAAAAAGAACTTTCACGTAATGACGCGATTTTTCGAGACAATGATGCGCTTTTATCGGATATTAAAAGTAATATTGTAAAGGCAGTAAAGAAGATGACTGCCCCTTGCCCATTAAAATTTCCGTCTGTTATGGAAAAGTCTTTTAAACGTGTAGAAGATGCTGCAAAATATTTATCAATGCTGCAATCGTTGTGTATCAATGCCGAATATCCAGACGATGAAATTCTGGGAAAGGACGCACATACTGTAGTATCAAAGATTTATAATATTGACGATTTTATAAAGTGTATATAAATCTGAAAATAAAATTTTCAGACTGTGTTTTGTGGCTTTCGTTGCTTAAAAAGCAACGATGTCTGCCTGCGGTATAACCGCGTGCGGGCGCGTCACAACTCCACATTGGAAAGGAAAACTTCGCTTTCGCGAAGTTATGGTCATAAATATGTAAAACCCTGTTGACTCTCCCCCTAACTGTAATGATATAATAAAGATGCCGAATAGAAAAGGCGCCGTTTCTATTGGTACAGAATTTGAAAGGAATAAGGGAATGTATAAAATTGGGGAATTATCAAAGCTTTGCAGCATTCCGGTCAAAACACTGCGTTTTTATGACGCAGAAGGACTGCTGGTTCCCGATGAAATTGATAAATTCACGGGATACCGTTATTATTCTGCCGCAAAGCTTGATGAATGCTACCGTATTATTGCATTGAAGGAGCTTGGTTTTTCGCTGGATGAGATCAGGCTTCAGCTTGCAGCAGAAAGCAATGAAATGATTGCCGCATGTCTGCATACCAAAATGACCGCATTGAAAGAACAAATGGAGCGTACCCAAAAACAGCTTGAAAGAATCGAAGCCATACACCAGTATTTTACAGAGGGAGAACAGAAAATGTTTCATGTGATTATCAGAAAAACAGAGAATATGCACATTGCATGGATCCGTCAAAATTTTGAAAACAAAACAGATGCAATCCGCCAAGCGGAGAAGATTGCCGATGCACTTCCGCGTACAATGGTGGGAAAGCGCAGGATGCTTATCAATTATGAGTGTGAATACAAAGAACACGATCTGGACATTGCTGCGTGCGTGGAGATTACAGAAGCGCTGCCTGCAAATACCGGCTTTGGAGAAAAAACGGTGACATTTGGCAGTACGGCGTCGCTGATTTGTAAAAAGGAAGAACTTGACGATGCCTACAAAGCAATGATACAATATATTGACAGTTCAAGTTATCAAATATGCGGGGCATCCTATGAAATTTATTACGATGACGGAACCACCGAACTGAAGGTTCCCGTATGTGAACTGGAAAAAGCGGAATATATTACGATCGATGATATGAAAAAATCATTTACAGATGATCCCAATGTATACGGAATGTGGAAAGTCGTTGATATTGTACCTGCCCGTGAACAGTTTATATACGGAAAACCGAAATGCAGTCATCTTTACGAACCGCATACCTTGTGTTTCATTGACGGCGGAAAACCCTATTGGATTATCGCCGGCTGGTCAAAAGGCTGCCTTTATATGTATGACACAAAGAAAGATACGGTTTATAAAAATCATTATACCGTAGAAATGATCAACGGTCATATGTTATTATTCCTTGAAATGTATGACGTTGGCAGCCGGGATGACGGTTTTTGTACAAAGGAAATTTGGGTTTATGAAAAGACAGAAGAGAAGCATTATACATCCAAAGAAGAATTGCGCAAGTGTGACCGCATTGACTATCCCTTTGTTGACGATGCGCAAATAAAAGGCTGTTGGAAGGTACGTGATTTTGTTCGCTGCAAAGAAGATTTTGATACAGAAAAGCAGAACTGGAAAAAAGAGAACCTGTTTGTTTTGGCAGTAGAATTCCGGGAAGACGGTGTATATGAAATCACAACGAAGAACGGAACCAACGCTGTAACCTCCACATGGACAAAAGGATTGGTTTTGAACAAACGGGAACAGACGGCTTCTGCATATGAAATCAAGGTCATAGACGGTAAAGAGTATCTGTTTTTGGAGTGGAAATCCGGCGATTATTCCTTTGGCGGCGGAAGAATCAATTGGTATGTGTTTGTAAGAGGATAATGGCTTTGGGGTTGCTGTATGTTTGTACAGCAACCCCTTTTGTTAAGATATCCTATGAAATGATTAAATTTTTTATATAAAAATAGAAATATAATTCCCCAACATAATAAATCATCATAAAAGCCTGTATAACTAAGTTATATGGGTTTTTATATATGATAGGTACCGGGAGAAATTGCTATAAATATATATAAATTCTTGTGTTTTGACTTTGAAAAGTGGTACAATTTGTAGTAGAAAACAACGTCACAAACTATGGAATGAAGCGAGAAAACTCTTTTTGAACGCTTTCAAAGGTCGCATGTGCATAATAGTTCATTGTCATCGTAATACTGGCATGTCCCATGATGTACTGTAAAGCTTTTGGATTCATTCCCGCATTCGCCATATTCGTGCAGAATGTATGGCGCAGCGTGTGAGGAGTAATGTTAAATAAAGCTTCTTCATCAGAATGCTGTTTGTTGTATTTATTGACAGCGTGTCTAAGCACAGTCTCATAATGATAATTAATCAACGGTTTTCCGGTATTGCCAACAAACAGAAACTCTGTATAACCGTCAACCTTATATGCGGTTGAAACGGGATGCTTGGCAATCACATTTTGAAATGCGTTTAATACCGTTTCACTCATTGGAATATGACGAATGCCGCTTGCAGTTTTGGTTTCTTCTATGTAATAGGTTTTCGGCGGCTTATATAAAAGCTGATGGTCTACATTGATTCGCTTGTTTTCAAAGTCAATATCTTTTTTTGTGAGTCCGCAGAATTCGGAAATACGGAGTCCTGTTCCAAGCAATATAACGATTTCATCGTAATACTTCCTATAAAAAGTATCGTTCTTGAAAAAATCCAACAGCTTTTCTTCCTGTTTCGGTGTTAAAGGCTGTTTTTTCTCAGTGTCGTTTTCTATTACGGTACTGAGGTTAAAATCAAAAGGATTTTTCCTGATACAGTCGTCTTGAATTGCTACATAGAATGCTGCTTTCATAGAACGTTTATCGTTATTGATTGTCTGGTAAGCAACACCTTTTTCTTTCATGCGTATTGCCCATTCTTTGGCGTCAGACAGCTTTACAGCATCAATGGTATACCCACCGATTTTGTCTTCCGCTAAAAACCTTAGAAGTCTTTTACGCCCCTCTATCGTACTGGACTTTACATTTCCGTGTGTGCGGATCTGTTTTTGGTACAGTTCACATACGGTCATCTTCTTGCCGATTGTGTCAATTCCATCGTCAATGTCCTTCTGTATCTCTTTTTCCTTTTCTCTAAGAGATAGGTCGTTACGCTTTCCGGCAGGGATTCTGTCCGTAGATACTAACTTCCATGAATATACAAATTGTGTTTTTCCGAGTGCGTCTATATATTTGTACACATATCTCCCGTCTTGTCTTTGGCTCTCTCCTGTATGTAAGATTCTGTTTTTATTGTCACGCCTTTTTTCTGACATTTAAATTCTCCTTTCCAACAGAGAAACTATCGTTTCCCTATGAAAGAGCCTTGATATGCTGTATCTATTATAACATCTTCAAAACTCAATTTCATTATATAAATTGTTAAATTTTCTTAAATCGTATCAACTTCATCAAGCATTCGTTCAAATTGTTTTCGCTTAATTTGAATACGGTTGCCGTTTAGCAATACCCAGTTGGCGGATGGGTTATCCTCCGCCAATTTTCTTAATTTTGTTTCACCTATGCGGAAATATTTTGCTGCTTCTTCTATTGTAAGCGTGTATTTTTCCCATATAGGAATATCTTTATTACTCATAACTATGATCGTGTCCTTTCTCGGGCTGCTGCAAATTCTAAACTTGCAGTAACCCTCTTTTTCTAATTTTCTTGATTCAATCATTTTTTATGGAAGTAAACCGAACAGGCTGCGGCTGAACCTCACAGGACTTGCACCTCCGCCCATCACGGCAGCCTTACCCATTGTTTGCGACGCTTCTAACGCTCGAACTGTGGCTGTAAGGGAGTATCATTATACTTGAATACGGTTTGTCGCATATACTTTGCCAAAAGTATACATACAGAACGGAAGAGACCGCTCCTATCATCGCGTTTCCTCTGTAAAAGCTACCCATATTTAAAATGTGTTCGGTTTATTGTTATTCTGCGCCGCCATTATCCTGCGCGCTTTCTTTGTCAATGAACGGTTGACTGACGGTTTATCAGTCTGTATAAGCATATCAAACGGTTGATATGCTTATACAGAATAATAAAGTGTACGCCATAAAAAGAAGCCGTGTAGAGGGGGATTACGCGATACTTCTTTTAGATACTTAAATGTTGAACGTCAAAGTTCGCATAATCAAACGAAGCTTTAAACGGCTGCGTAATTCCTCGTCAATGTAAGAATAGGTTTTGCCGGCTTTATTCCTTGCAGAGCGCGTAGACAGCTTGTTAATATAACCGCTGTAATGGTTTAGTATGATGCTCATTGCGTCTGCATCTCCCTGTGAAGCCGCCGCGATAACCGAAAACGGAAGCGTCCTGTTATTTCTTATTTTTTGATGTTTCATTATCGTTACCTCCCTTGTCCATATATTGTTTCATTTCTTTTAACGCGTCTTTTTTATTTCGGAATACAGTAGTGCGTACTACGCGGAGCAATTCGCTTATTTCTCTGTCGCTCATGTCAAGAAAAAATGACAACAGAATCATATCGCGCTTTTTTTGAGGAAGCTTGTTCAGTGATTCAATCAGCATATCGTTTTTTACACATATATCGTAGCCGTAAACGTCATAGTGATGGCAGTCCGAATAAAATTCGTCTACGGTATACAGGTTGTTTATTTCCTCATCCCCTAACTCAGAAAAAAGAATCTCTTTGTCAAATGCCTTTGCGATACCGCGTATGTAACTCATGGTTTCTCCCGCTAATATTTTCTTTGCAAGCGAATCAAATTGATGCTGTATTTTTTCCTCTTTGGAAGAAGATGGTTTCAAATTCTCACCTCCCCCCTTTTTATAGATACGGAACGTTAAGCTGTTTCATTTTCCCCCTACATTACATACCCGCTTTAAAAAGTGCGTTTTGTTGCAATTTTTTCAAAAAACATTAAAAATTTTTCAAAAAGCAAAAAAAGCCCGGCTGATTCAACCGAGCTAAAAAAACATACAGTAGGTACATTCATTTGTATGATTACTTGTTTTTACACATATCCACTCCTCTACTATACCATAAAAATATGTATATGGTATTGAAATAAAAAAGATACTCGGTTTTTTGTCAGATATCCGAATATCTTTTTTTATTTTGTCAATATGTGGCTTGTATAATACACGTTCGTTTCATAAATTAAAAGCCGAGCACGTAGAAAGAACCTTAATCAAAAGTGAATCATTCAAAAGGCAATTAAACATATTTTGTCGAATGCTTGTCTTCTTAACTAAAGAAGGAATATATTGTTTGTGTAATAA
>JAGAVJ010000012.1 GCA_017942005.1 Clostridia bacterium
ATTCTTTCTTAAGGAATTGTCGAGATTCCAAAGGATGTTTCCATCCTCTTTCGTTTCGTACAATTTGTTGTTGTTCAATTTTCAAGGATCATACCATTATGCACAGCATAATGTGCTGTACTTAACAGCTTGCTGCCTCTCTTGTCGACAGCTTATTTATTATATCACAGTTTCTTGCGTTTGTCAAGCGTTTTTTCAAACTTTTTCAAACTTTTTTCGATTGTTTGAAGTTTTTTTGAAAGAAAAGGTTCTTTCTGACGCTTCTGACAGCCGCTCAACTGCTGACTTTATTATTATACCACATTCTTCCTATTCTGTCAATACCTTCATTACTTTTTATTCAAAAAATTTCAATAAATCGCGAAAAGCACAAGAAAATCTCCACATTCATTTTCCAACGCAAAAATGATGAAAAATGGTATCCACCACATCCCCAGTCACAGCACGGCCATCCACCTCTGCAAGGGAAGACAGCGCAAGCTCCAAATCCATGCCGGCGATATCCTGCGTATACCCAGCCCAAAGCGCTTTCTTTGCACGGCAGACATGGGAAAGCGCGCCGCAAACCGCAGCATATTGACGTGCATTGGAAACCACGCCTTCCGTATTATAATCAATCACACCGCACAGAAATAGCTTCTCCAATGCTTCACGCAAAGAATCGATTCCTTCTCCTGTTTTGGCGCTGATGTATAAAATGCTTGCAAACGGTACGTCAAGTGTATCCATATCTGTACATGGATGTGAAGAGGTGAATACGTCTGCGGCCGCATCACACTTGTTGCATAGTCCGATAATGGGACTATGCACTTCGCGCAGCTTTTCTGCAAGCTTGAAATCTTCTGCATCAAACGGCTTCGATACATCAAATACAGCAAGCACCAGCTCTGCGGATGTCAGCGCCTGAAGAGAACGCTCTACGCCAAGCTTCTCTACTACATCGTCTGTTGCGTGAATTCCCGCCGTATCTGCAAGACGCAGCGTGACACGTCCCACCGAAATGGTTTCCTCCAGTACATCCCGCGTCGTTCCGGCAATCTCTGTTACAATCGCGCGTTCTTCTCCCATCAAACAGTTCAAAAGTGAGGATTTCCCCGTATTCGGTTTTCCTACAATCGCACAGCGGATACCTTCATTGACAGCACGCCCTACAGAATAAGAATGCTTCAGCTTTTCCAGTTTTTCTTCAGCCTGGCAGACCCGCTCCAAAAGTTCGTCTGGTGTCAGATCGGTCAAATCTTCATCCGGATAATCAATATAGGCATAGGTAGTGGAAATGGCATCACGCAGAAGGTTGTAAATTTCATCGGAAGCGCGCTTTAACGCCCCTCTTGCACCCGCACCTGCAAGACGCACCTTTTCCATGTTTTGCGCATCAATCAAATCAATGACAGCTTCTGCCTGCGAAAGTCCCATTTTTCCGTTTAAAAACGCGCGCTTTGTAAATTCACCCGGACCTGCCGGAACTGCTCCCGAAAGAAAAGCAGCCTCTAAAACTTTCTGTGTAATAAAGATACCGCCATGGCAGGATAGTTCCACGGTATCTTCTCCTGTATAAGAATGCGGCGCGCGAAAAATAACCGCCATGCCGTCGTCAATCTGCTCTCCATCCAAAAAAATTCTTCCCCAAACCATTCGATTCGGTTCCAAACAATCAAACGATATATTGCCGCCCGGTACAAATATCTTCGCAGCGACAGGCACAGCCACCTCACCCGAAATCCGGATCACGGAAATGCCGCCGCGTCCATACGGTGTTGCAATCGCTGCAATGGTCTTTCCTTCCATCAATGTTTCCTCTGCTATCTATATATTGATTATTTTTTGTCTTCAACAGGATAAAGCACCTTCACCCGTGGGCAAAGGCGCTGTCCTGACCGTATATTATTCAATTCCCATTCTCAGCATGCCAAGAGATGCCGCGCTTGTCAGGCTGTCCATATTATTCAGGATCAGAACCCGGCTGCATCCGGTTTCCCGTACCAGTTCTGCAACAGACTTTTTATAATAGCGCATATCGACAATTTCAAGGTCATAATGATAGGCAAGGAACGGTACAAGTGAGTGTCCGAACGAGTCCTTGATGAGCATCAGCCGTTCCCTCGGTTCGTCCCCATTCCTCTCTACCGTCACATACGCATGGTTGCCGGAAATAAAGGAGGAATACTGATCGGTTACCTCCAAAAAGGAACGGTCATAAAATCCCGCAAAGCTTGTATTGTTGTCGTGAATGGTCGTCGTGTAATCCTCATCTCCGGGATAGCGGTAATATTCCATCGTATCCGGTGCAATCCACTTCATACCGGCGTTGCGCCAGGCAGTTCCGTAAAACGCATTACTGACCGTTTCCACAGTAAATGCGTCCTTTGCAGCCGGTTCCACATCCCACGCCTTCATAATTTCCGTATACGCAAGATATGCGCCGTAGGTCGTCCAATGGTGATCGGTGCGATACATCACGTCCTCTCCCCTATCCGCATGCGCACGCAGTGGAACAAGCAGATTGAGCATCTCCATGCTGCTTCCATCTGTTTCACAAAGTGCGGTCAATGCATCCCACGGTTTGTCCAGCGTATCTACCGGGAACAGTGCCGGAAGACTTCCGCGCATCACATCAATCACACGTCCTGCCGCCGCAAACGTAACCGGAACGCCTTCTGTTTCCATATACGCAGCAAATGCCGATGCCGCATCGAAATTCTTTTCAATATTCTCGGTTGCGGCTTTATCCATGCGAGTCAGAAGATACTGATTTTTCCCTAATACCACATCATTGTTTTCGCCTTTCAGCATCGCAATTTCAAAGGCGCCCTTGATACCGACAAACACGTCTCTTGCCGGAAATTGATCTGCATAATAATCAGAGACATCCTCTGCAAAATCTCCTGAAAAATAGCGGTCGAGAAACTTTCCAGCTTTGACTCTCTCTGCAAAGCTTCCCTCAAAATTTGATTGGAGCTTCGGCGCGGTTTGCAGCACACGGTTCTCCTGCTCGGAAAAGGTTTTATCCGGCAGAATCAGAATCAATGCGCCGAATATGGCAATCATTGCAAGAAACAGCCCGATTCCAAGCCGGTCTGAGCCTTTTGTTTTGTCTGCTATTTTTATCTGCATGACGACCCATGCATCGGTTTCATCCTGCAAGCTCGGTTTTTTCTTTTTTTGATCCATTCCCTAAAAGGCTCCTTTCCTTAGAATCGGAAATATAAAAACGGATTGAACGACGAATCCACAAGGTAGGCTGTCGCAAGCACAACCACACAAATTCCGCCGACCGCTGCCGCATACCGTGCGGCACGGTGGTTTTCGTACAGCTTATAAAACAGTCTGCGCGGCTGCGGAATTGATGCGACCACAAGAATTGCCACAAATACCAGCCGATGCAGTATTGCATAGAGATCCGCCATGGAAATCAATCCTGCCGCACCGACACCGAACATGGTACCGAGATAGGCAGCGCCTTCGTTCATATTCTCAAAATAGAAGATCATCCATCCAAAATACACAAAAAACAGCGTGTAAATATGACGGAACGCCGCCGGCCACGATTTCATCTTTTCTAAAAGGAACGTTTTTTCTACAACAAGCAATACAAAATAGTATAGTCCCCAAAGAATAAAATTCCAGTTTGCACCATGCCAGAAGCCGGTTAAAAACCATACGGCAAACAGGTTGCGGTACATCTTCCATTTTCCGCCGCGGTTGCCGCCAAGCGGAATATATACATATTCGCGGAACCATGTGCCAAGGGAAATATGCCAGCGCCGCCAAAACTCTGTAATGCTTTGTGAAATATACGGATAGCAGAAATTTTCAAGAAAGCGGAAGCCAAACATTTTTCCAAGTCCGATTGCCATATCGGAATATCCGGAAAAGTCAAAATAAATCTGGAAGCAGTAAAACAGCATGCCAATCCATGAGCCAACCACCGTTCTGTTTGGATCTGCGAGCGCTTCGCTCCAAAGTGCGCCAGCGGCGTTTGCAAAGATAACCTTTTTTGCAAGACCCGCAACAAAGGTACGCATACCAATAGCAAACATCGCAGTGGATTCATGGCGCTTGCGCAATTGGTCATCCACATCCTGATACCGTACAATCGGACCTGCAATCAGCTGCGGAAACAGCGTGACATAGGCGCCGACCACAATCGGATTTTTCTGCACATGCGCATCTCCGCGGTACACGTCGATGACATACGACATAATTTGAAAAGTATAGAAGGAAATACCGATCGGCAGTGTCAAATTGAGCGTGGGGATATCAATAAACGGCAGACGCGACAAATTCTGCGCAAAGAAATCGTAATACTTGAAAAAGCCGAGAAGTCCCAAATTGACAATCACACTTACAATCAGAATGACCTTTGCCCGCCCCGGCTTGTCCTCCCTGTATTTTCCAACGAAATATCCGCATACATAGTCAAACAGAATCGTAAAAATCATCAGGAATACATACTTTGGTTCTCCCCAGCCATAAAAGAACAAGCTGACGAGCAAAAGCCAAAGGTTCCGAAATTTGACCGGTGAAAGAAAATATACAAGCAGTGTTACCGGCAAATACGCAAATAAAAATTCAAGGCTCGAAAAGAGCATACCGCACCTCTCATTTATGAAGTTTCAAACTTATGTATAGTATACCTTAAAATACCGAAAAAAACAATAGGCATTCCGCCTTTTTCCGCAGACAAAAATTATTTTTAACAATTCATTCATTTTTATAAAGATGGAACTCCCTAAAAAATAGACTTGCACAAGCCGCATTTCTATGATATACTATACATAGAACATCACTATACGCGCAAGCAGCTGTGTTGTGCAGACACTTGCGGCATACTATCTTATCACGCAAAAAAGCAATTCCCGATTTTTTTGACTCCACATGCCAAAGGTGTTTTTTATAAGCACCGAAATAAAAATTTATTTGAAAGGATTTTTTAATTATGTCTGTCATCATTCGCGTCATGACATCGAATGTATGGGGCAACTGTCCCGCATCCGCACCGATTGCAAACCGGGATGACAATCTTGCAGTCGTATACCGCCGTTATGCGCCGCATGTCATCGGTATGCAGGAGGTTTCGCCGAAAAGCCGCGCGGAATCCGATAATATCATCTCTCTTGTCCGTGCAATGTACCGTGAAGTTCCAGCCGATATCACGCCGTTTCAAAACAACTACACCCCCATTCTGTATCGATACGACGTACTGTCCCTTGATGATATGGGGTACATCAACTATAAAAGCCTAAATGACGCAGGCTCCAAGTCCATAACCTGGGGACTGTTTCGTGAAAACAGTTCCGGTACACGCTTTCTTCATATCAATACCCATTACTACTGGACAGACGATGCCCCCGGACGTACTGCACGCATCCAGAACTCTTTGGAAATGCTTGCACTGGTAAACAAACTTGCAGCACAGTATCCTGACATTCCGATGTTCTTTACCGGGGACTTTAACTGCCGGACACAGGATGTGCCGATTCGTATTTTGATGGATGAGGGTATCCATGAAGCCCGCAGCCAAAACGAGGGCACACCCCCTCTCATCTGTTCTCACCACGGTTATCCGGGTAAAAATGAAGAAACTGGACTGTTTGATATTCCTGCCGCCGTCAAGGAGGGACCGGAGAACTCCATCGACCACATTCTTGTGCGATATGGGAACACACAGGTGCATGTACGTTCTCACGTCATTGTCGACGATAGAGAATCCCTGCTTGCCACCGATCACTGTCCGATATACTGCGATATGGAATTTTAAAAACGTACCGTATTCCTTTCTCTATTAATATTTATGGAAGAAAAATGACAAAGAGCGAAAAATGATCCGTTTTCCATGCTTGACAAGCACTTTATTTTATGATATAATATAGGAAAGCGGGTCATTAGCTCAGTTGGTTAGAGCTACCGGCTCATAACCGGTTGGTCCTGGGTTCAAGTCCCCGATGACCCACCAGGCGGAATCACTCCGCCTAAAAAGGCTTCTGCAAGGATGATGCAGAAGCCTTTTTTGTATTTTTTAATCGGCTTCAAGATCATTTCAATTATAAAATCATTGATATGTTGAAAATTTTTACAGGAAATTAAAAATCCGGTCATGAACAGAACGTGATATGCTCATAAATTCAGTATATACTTTATATATTCTAACTTCTTTTTTATTTTATTGTGAAAAGAAGATCACTTTTTATCAACGTAAACGTGCTGTTGTGGAGCAATTCAGCTCCAATCCCACAAGAAAGGAAGCTTTTGCGAAAGCCAAAGCTATGGTCATTATGATGTCTGAACCATCAAAAATGAAAATCGGAACCGTTTCTCTATTTCCGATTTTTTGTATGATTACCGGCGCTATATTCCTGTTTTTCCCAGAATGGGTACTGGATACATTGTCTACCATTCTCGGAATTCTGATTATCCTGTACGGCGCATGGAATCTTCTCGTTGCAATCCGTTCCGACGGTTTTTCACGCGGCGGTGCCGTTTTCAGCGGTTTGGCATGTATTTTGTTCGGCATATATATCATCCGACATACAGAGCAGGTCTTTTCCCTTTTGCCGCTGGCTGCCGGCATCTTCTTTCTGTTTGACGGCATCGACCGTCTGCGTTCCGCCTATGAAATGCGGAAGCTGGAAAAGCGCTGCCAAACGGCATCTCCAAACCCACAGTTTCATAAACGGTTTCAAATCTCCTGTATCATTGGCGCTGTTACACTGCTTGTCGCTGTCTTTTTGCTTCTGTATCCGTTCGGCGCCGTAAAAACAACACTGCGCATCATCGGGTTCTTTGTGTTTGCAAATGCCATCAGTGCACTTTGGACAGACTATGCGCGCAATTCTACCATCCGGATATTCAATACCTGGGAAAATGCGCATCCGGCAGACGGCAAAATCAATGCGGATTTCCGTGATATCACCAATGAAAACGAAAAGTAAAGAAAGTCTGAAAAATAAATTTTTCAGACCGTGTTTTGTGACTTTCGTTGCTTGAAAAGCAACGATGTCCGCCCTACGGGCGCGTCACAACTCCACAATGAAAGGAGATAACTTTCACTTTTGTGAAAGTTATGGTCATATAAAACAAAAACCGCTGTATATCCAAAGGACGCTGCCCTTGGATATACAGCGGTTTTTTCATAACTCGGGGTGTCGCATGCGACACCCCCACCCATAAAAGCTTTTGCGGGGTCTCAGGGAGCTTTTCTCGAAAAGCTCCCTGAAAAAACAAAGCTCACCGGTATTCATCCGTTTTTTCAGAGACCGCCGCACATAACAGCCGTTCTTTTGCAAACTGGCACAGCGCTCCCGCCGCTTCTGTGGAATAAGCGTCTGCAATAATCCGGAAATTCTTCTGCCGTGTCGCAACCACACGTACCGTAGAGCCGTCTTGTCCACGATAGACAACGCCTTCTACATCCGGGGTAAATCGACTGCCTGCAAAAGATTTTCTGGCGGCAGCGCCGCCCTCTCCAGAATACATCGCCGTGTCATCCGCCGCCATAGACGCCGTTTCCTCTGTCATACGGCGCAGCGTTGCCGTTACTGCTCCGGCAGGTGCTGTCGCATAACATCTTGTAAAGGTATGGTTTTTCCGCGCGGAAAAAACAGAAGCTTCAAATAGTTCCGACAGTGATTTCTGCGTCATAGACAATAAAAGCGCTAAACGCTGTGCCAACAGGACACCGTCTTCTGCTTCCAGCGCGGCCATATGCCGTGCAAAAGTCGCACTTGCAAAGGATGCACTGTTTAATTCCTCTTTTTGTCCTTTGTTTGACGGCAGTGTGGGACAGTGTGAATAGCGCAGGATGTTTACCCGCCCCGCGCCATCTCGAAATTCCGCCATCTGCGGTGCACGGATGGGAAGCGACAAGATTGTTTGCTGCGGCTCTGCGGAATTCCGCACATGTCCTTTGTGCAATATCCGCTGCATGCGCGGCGTCGGGAATGGCAGTATTGCCGCTGGCGACGCTATTGCCGCTGGCGACAGTGTTTCGGTAAACGGCTTGTCCGCACCGGATTTATCCGCACCGGAATTATCCGAACCGGATTTATCCGCACTGGAATGATCTGTATTAGAATAATCCGTGCCGGAATATGCCGCAAGCAGAGATACAATTTCCCAGTGCGTATAGCATCTGGCGCCGTTCTGCAAATCGGTCACCGAAAGTGCGGAGGTCAGACCGTCGTCCTCATCCGGCGCAATACGGAACACATACGGTGCAGAAAAGGATTCCTTCCCGCCGCAGATAAGAAGCAGACGCTCCAGCAGCGCTTCATCCGTATCACAGCACGCAGCGCGAATGGTTTCTCCGTCAAGACGGCTGCTCTGCCCCATACGGAATAAAAACGGTTTTCCCCCGGAAAACGGAACTGCGTACCGGCATAAATAGGCATCGACAAGCGGTGCGGCAGTCACTTTTGCAGGACGTGCAACCGTATATGCCGTTTTTTTCACAGAAGCAGGTTCTGTTACAAAATGTCTTTGCATCAGTGCATCTGCAAACAGGGTATCCAGGGTACGTTCTGCACTGCGCTCCGGATAAAGCCCAAGCGCATCATAAATCGCTGCTGTCGGTCTTCCGTCATACATGGTCAGACATACACGGAATATCGGCGTATCTTTGACAGAACTTTGCACATTTTCCTCAATTTCCTCTTTCACCGATTGCAGGATATGGGACTGAAGCTCCGGCATTCTGATAACCGAGGAAGGCAGCGCTTCCTCACATACAATCACTTTGTGACCGCTGCATGCAATCGCCTCCCGCATCAGGTGCAGCGCTGCGGTCAATGCGGGATTGTCTCCGCACATCTCCCCGATATATGCAAGCAAAAGAAGCTGTCCCGTTTTCTTTGCGTATGCAGTAAATGCATTCGCGGCAGCGGCACAGACAAAAATATCCGGCACAGCACATGCGGGCGCACAAAGCGCATATCCGATATCCGTAAGATACGGCGCAATGTTGATTCCGCCGTCAAAGCGATACCGTCTGGCACGGTCCTCTGTCTGAATGGATTCTGACATGGAATCGGTGTGTGCGGCAAATTCCTTTTTATCGGCACAAATCACCGCTCCCGGCGCAGCGCGTGTACCGCGCGGCAGATGCGCATGATCTTCGATCACAGCCCCTTCTCCCACAACACAGCCGGCTTCGATCACCGCCATAGCGCCGACCTTCACATCTCTGCATAAAATGGAACCGGAAACCGATGCTCCCGCCCCAAGTACCACACGGTCAAACAGGACGCTCTGGCGTACAGAGGAGGTGGAGGGTAAAAAACAGTCGCGCCCGATACAGCTGTCGGAAATATGCGGCGGTAATAGTACCCTGGACGGCGCAAATCCGGAAATCCGCCCGGACGCCATATCCAGACAGCAGTCGAGATAGGCGTCAAACGAGCCGATATCACACCAATACCCTTCTGACAAATACATCTGCATCGGAATGTGATCCCGTATTGCCAATGGGAAGATATCCTGACCGAAGTCCTGCGGGATATCCTTTGCAATCCGCGCAAGAAACGCTGCGGAAAGCAGATAAATTCCCGTATTGACCGTATCCGAAACCGCTTCCGATACAGAGGGCTTTTCCGAAAATCCGGTAATTCTGCCCTCTCTGTCTGTGAGCACCACACCGTATGCGGACGGGTCTGACACGCGGACGCATAAAATAGAAGCGCTTGCAGCTGTAGCCGCATTTACAGCCGATGCATGATGCAGATTCAGAAACGCATTGAGATCAGCGGAAAAAACCGCGTCGCCGCTCAAAATAAGCGCGTCGGTATCTCCTTTAGCGGAAAAAGTATCCCATGCGGCACGGACCCCGCCGGCAGTACCAAGCGGCTCTGCAAAGTTTGCTTCATCTGCATAAGACAGCGCAATTCCGTGATAGCTGCTCCCAAGCGCTGTGCGGATATCATCTCCACGGTATCGGACCGTGATGACAGCACGCGCATAACCAAACGCAGCAAGCGTATCCAAAATGCGGCAGATAGCGGGAACACCATCGACGGGAACAAGAGGCTTGGGCATGGTTTCCGTGATCGGGCGCAGACGGGAACCCTCTCCTCCTGCCATAATGATCGGAAGAATGTGCATTGTATCTTGTTTCGGTATCTCGGACATGAACGTAACTCCTATTCTGTTTATTACAACTTATTTGCGAAAAAAATAAACCGCGCTGCAAACAGAAAAGATATAAAATACAGAGGTTGACAAGCCGCGCGGAATGTGATATACTTATTCATATCAAAATAAATTTTACACTGAAATTTTTATTATCATCATAAAACCGTATTGCATTACCGTTTCATGAAGTGAGGAGGTATTCTTTATGAAGACAGCATTCCAGCTTTCGGCACTGCAAAAAGAAACCTGTGTGCCGGCATCCGGCGTTTATGCTGGACTCTACTACCGTGCAAAGGGGTATGCCGCGCATGCCAAGGACGAAAATGTCATTGCGCGTGCCTATGCAATTGCATCGCTGTTTGAAGCTCATACAAAGTACATTTATGACAACGATCGCATTGCAGGTTCCCAGCGCGGACTGTTTGCCCCCCTGACAGAGGAAGAGGTGCAGTGGGCGGCAGACGTCTGCAAACCGTATCCCGAAAGAAGCTTTCATACCAATTATGACCATTATGCGCCGAATTATGCAAGCTTTCTCTCAAAAGGAATTGACGGCATCCTGCATGATATCGACACATCCATCGAAACCCATCAGGGTGATACCGAAAAAACCGATTTCCTCCGTGCCGCAAGAATTTCAATGGAAGGCTTTTCCCATATGATTTCCGGCTATGCGGATGCGGCACGTAAAAAAGCAGCACATGCCGATACCGCAGAAGAACAGGCACATTTCTTTGGAATGGCTGCTGTCTGCGACCATGTCGCGCATAAAGCGCCGACCACCTTCAAGGAGGCCTTGCAGCTGACCTTTTTGTGCTATATCAGCTTTAATTATGAAGGCCGTTATGCCATGGCATTCGGACGGATGGACCAGTATCTTTATCCGTTCTATACCGCCGACATCGCCTTGGGACGCACGACAGAAGAGGACGTTGTCTGTGACCTTGCATCGGCGTTCATCAAAATCGGCGAAAAGCGCACCTTCTTCGGTGGGGACGATGTTTCCAATATTGCCATCGGCGGCGTGAAGCCGGAGGACGGCAGCGACGCGACAAACGCCCTTTCCTATCACATTCTGGAAGCCGTCCGGCGCTGCTTCATTCCCGGACCGAACCTCTCCGCACGGCTGCATAAAAATACCTCCCCGGAATTCATCGACGCATGCCTTGCTGTCATCGGCACAGGACTTGGCTATCCCGCCATGATGAACGATGAAATCAACATCGCAGCGCTGCACCGTATGGGCTATTCGCTGGAAGACTGCCGCGACTACTGCATGGTCGGCTGTATTGAAAACTTTATTCAGGGCAAGCAGCCCGCCTGGTCGGACGGACGCTTCAATACACCTGTGTATCTGGAATATGCAATCAACAACGGCGCTTCTCTGCTGGACGGCGTCAAGCGCGGTATTGAAACCGGAGAACCGGATTCCTTTGCCACCATGGACGATTTCATGGCAGCGTTTACAGCGCAGCTGAAAGCCGGCGCAAAATCCTATGTAGAATCTTTTAACAGCGTCAATGCCGTTCCGGACTCCGTCAATCATCAGTCCCCGTATCTGTCCTGCTACTGTGACGGCTGCATTGAAAGCGGTATCGACATCAACCGCGGCGGTGCAAAATACAAATCCGCACACGGCGCCTGCGGCATGGGAATTGCTACTGTTGCAGACTCGCTCGCAGCCATTGATAAACTGGTGTTCAAAGAACACAAACTGACACTGGGTCAGCTGCGTGACGTGCTTGCTTCTGATTTTGAAGGACACGAGGACATCCGCCGGATGCTGCTTGACGCGCCGAAATACGGAAACGACGATCCGCTGCCGGATCAATACGCAAAATGGTTTGTCGATGTGCAGGCTGATCTGTTTGATGCATACCGTCTTCCGGACGGCGGCAGATACTATACGGCAATCGCCTCCAATACTTCCAATATCCCTGCTGGAAAGGAAATCGGCGCGACCCCGGACGGAAGAGGACGCGGCATGCCTGTCTCCGATGCAGCATCCCCGATGCACGGCATGGATCGCTCGGGTCCCACCGCGGCGGCGCTTTCTCTCTGCAAACCGGACTATACCCGCGTGGCATGCGGCACAGTCGTCAACCAGAAATATACCCCGGATATGTTCGCAAACAAGGAAAAGCGTGCAAAACTGGGCGCTGTGATCCGGTCATATTTTGCAATGGGCGGTCAGGAGCTGCAAATCAACTGCGTCTCCAAAGATACCCTGCGCGATGCACAGAAAAATCCCGCAAACTATGAAAACCTTGTGGTGCGCGTCTCCGGCTTCTCAGCATACTATACCAAGCTGGACACAGCTGTACAAAACGACATCCTCGCAAGAACCGAGCATATGTAAAACCGGCAATTGTAAAACTGCGTTTTACAATTGGTTTATCTGTAAAAAGAAAAGGAGATTTTCCATGAAACGAAACAGCACTTTGGCAGCGATTCTGCTTCTCTGCGCCATTGCAGGAACCGTCGCATCCTGCGGTTCAAATGACGCAGAAACAAAAGACTCAACGCCTGTAACACAAAATAACGACAACGCAGTCGACACGGAAACCGCAGCAGAAACGGATGACAGACCGCCGCTTAATCTTCCGGAAACCGATTTCGGCGGTGCAGAGCTTCGCATTCTCGGCTATGAAAAAGGCGTCGACTGCATCAAGCAGTATGATTTCTATTATGATGAAGCTTCGTCCGGAGAACTGATCAACGATGCCATTCAAAAGCGCAACGGCATGATTGAAGAACGTTACAACTGTACCATTAAGGTGACCAACGATAAAACGCCGGTTACCACAGCGCGCAACTCCATCACCGCCGGTTCCGACGATTTTGACGTTATGGAGCTTTATATCAACAATGTCATGTCCATGGCGACAGAGGGCATGTTCTTAAACTGGTACGACCTGCCGCACATTCAAATGGATGCACCGTGGTGGGATCAGGCCATTCAGCGCGACCTTGCCATGTTCAACAAGCTTTACGTCATGACAGGCGATATTTCCGTTTATGATGAAGAACTGAACTACTGTGTCTACTTCAACAAGCAGGTACAGCAGGATAACGACATCGGTGATTTGTACGAGCTGGCGCGCACGAAAAAGTGGACGATGGACGTTATGTATGAAATGGGCAAGTCGGTTTCCGCCGACCTGAACGGCGACGGTGTACGCGACGAAAACGACCGCTTCGGTATTTTAAGCGACGCCGGCATGATGTTCTTATTCTACTTTACCAGCGGATGCAACTTAGTGACGCTGGACGACAAGGGAGAACCCTACTTTACCGTTGCATCAGAGCGTACCTTTGATGTCTGCGACAAATTGACCGCGTTCTTTAAGGATACTGATACCATGCTTTGGGCAAGAAACTGCTCCAACACCTGGACGACCCTTGACAAGGTCTTTATGGAAAACCGCAATCTCTTCCGCCCCGGTTCTATTTATGATATCGTATACTACCGCAACATGGAGCACGATTTCGGCATCCTGCCGTATCCGCTTTATGACGAGTCTCAGGAGGAATACTATCACCTGATCGCCACACACGTCTGCCCTGGTCTGTGCATCCCTGCAACAATCAAAGATGTTGACAGGACCGCATATCTGCTGGAGGCGCTCGCTTATGAGTCCCGCGATACCGTCACAAAGGCATACTATGACCTCAACCTTTACACCAAGATGGCACGTGACAATGAATCCGGTGACATGCTCGATATCATCTTCTCCACAAAGCGTTATGACCTCGGCTTCGTATTTGACTGGGGCGGTATGCGCGGCACGCTTGAAAATCTTGTGACCAGCGGAAAGAACTTCTCTACCCAATGGGATTCCAAGCAGAAATCAGCGCAGAAGGCGATGGATAAAACACTGGAATTCTACCGTACCAACAATTAAATTCCACATCCACAGCGAATAGGGAAATTTTGCATTCGTCCTGCAAGCGGCGGATTTCAGTCTGCTCTGCTAAGGACTGATGCCGGCGCTTCAAGTGAATTCTTCTCGCTTATCAATATAAAAGGTCAGGATTTGTCATATGAGTATTTATAAGGTGCGTTACGGAACACCAGAGGAATTTGTTCCGACACGCTTTGCACCAAAACCCAAATGCAGCATCACAGAAGGACTGCCCCAGGGCGCACCGAACATAGACTGTGCATTTTCACGCCGCGGAACCAAAATTACCTTCCCCATTGACCCAAAGGCAGGCGTTTACGGATTCGGTCTGCAATTAAAGGGCTTCCAGCAGCGCGGAAAGAAAAAAACGCTGCGCGCAAATGCCGATCCGCTTTCAGACAGCGGTGACAGCCATGCCCCTGTCCCGTTCTTTGTCACGACATCCGGCTACGGTATGTTCGTCGATACGGCACGGTACGCAGAATTTTACTGCGGCAAGGTCAAGCGGGGCAGTTCCGCAAAGCCAAGCGCCGAGCAAGCGCAGAATACGGGAACCGCATCCGAGGTCGCACTTTCCACCGATGCCCTGTATGCCGTGCGGGAAAGTACCGCCGACACCGTGATGACCATTGAAATCCCGTTTGCACAGGGTGTGGATTTGTATTACATCACCGGAGACACGATTCTCGACATTGTCTCCTCCTACAACATGCTCTCCGGCGGCGGCTGCATGCCTCCGCTATGGGGACTGGGCGGCTTTTATCGCTGCTGCGGACAGTTTGACGAAAATCAAGTGCTTGAAATGGCAGAACGCTTCCGTTCTCTTGACATTCCCTGCGATATTCTTGGACTGGAACCAGGCTGGCAGTCACAGACCTACTCCTGTTCCTACTTGTGGGACAGTACCCGCTTCCCGCACCCCGCAGAAACGGTCAAACGTCTGTCAGAGATGGGCTTCCATGTCAACCTGTGGGAGCATGCGTTCACACACCCCACCTCCCCGCTTTATGAGTCCCTTCAGCCATATTCCGGCGATTATGAGGTCTGGGGCGGTCTTGTACCCGATTTTACCATCCCGCATACGCGCAAGCTGTTTTCGGATTATCAGAAAACACTGTGTGATATCGGCATTTCCGGCTTCAAGCTCGATGAATGCGACGGCTCTGACTTTACCGGCGGCTGGACCTTCCCCAACTGTGCGCAATTCCCCTCCGGTATTGACGGGGAACAATATCACAGCATGTTCGGTACCATGTACTGTCAGACACAGCTTTCTGCCTTAGGCAATGTCAGAACGCTTTCTGAGGTACGGAACCTCGGTGCTCTTGCGGCGTCGTATCCGTTTGTACTATATTCCGACCTTTACGCACACAAGGATTTCATTATGGGTGTGGTCAACTCCGGTTTTTCCGGCATTCTCTGGTCGCCGGAGGTGCGTCATGCAGATAGTGCGGAAGATTTGATCCGCCGTGTGCAGACCGTCGTTTTCTCTGCTCAGGCGCTGGTCAATGCGTGGTATCTGCCTGATATGCCGTGGATTGCACATGGCTGTACCGATGAAATCCGCCGGCTGTTCCGCATCCGCATGCAGCTTCTGCCGTATCTGTACACCATGTTCTATGATTACCACACCACAGGAAAACCGCCGGTGCGCGCACTGGTCTGCGACTATCAAAACGAAGCGGAAGCTTTCAACTGTGCAGATGAATATCTGTTTGGCGACTCCATGCTGGTCGCACCGATGACAGCAGGTGAGCACGAACGCGACGTCTGGCTGCCAAAGGGCACAAATGAGTCCGACAGCAATCATGAAACCGCATGGTACAACTTCTTTACCGGAGAAAAATACGAATGCGGCATGCAGCACATCAAGACAGAAGACATTCCCGTTTTTGTCAAAGAAGGAACACTGCTTCCGCTGGCTGCTCCGCTTAGCCACATCGCGTCGGATACACAGTTTGAAATCACACTGCGTGCATACGGCGACTGTTCCGCATCCGTCTGCCGCCTCATTGAAGATGACGGCGTGAGCGTCGATGCACCGATGAAAGTACATACCGTCGGCATAGATGGTGTGATGGAAGACAACTTCCGCTACCGCATCGCAGAAGTGGAACATATCCTGTAATCCGATATCTCTGAACGCAAAATAAAAAAGAAAGGGAATCGCTTTTACCCTGTGTAAAAGCAAAGAGTACCATTATGGGCAACAAATACGAAGGAACACAGACAGAAAAGAACCTGGAAGCAGCTTTTTCCGGGGAATCACAGGCAAGAAACAAATATACCTATTTTGCTTCCACAGCAAAAAAGCAGGGATTTGAACAGATTGCAGCAATCTTCCAAAAGACCGCAGACAATGAGAAAGAACATGCAAAGATGTGGTTCAAGGAGTTATGCGGCATTGGCGACACAGCACAAAACCTCAGCGCTGCCGCCGACGGTGAAAACTACGAATGGACGGACATGTATGAAGGCTTTGCAAAGACTGCGGAAGAAGAAGGCTTTCCGGAACTGGCTGCAAAATTCCGTATGGTCGGCGAAATTGAAAAACACCATGAAGAGCGCTATCGTGCACTGTTGAAAAATATTGAAACCGCCGCTGTTTTTGAAAAAAGCGAGGTCAAAGTTTGGGAATGCCGCAACTGCGGTCATATCGTTGTCGGTACCAAAGCCCCAGAGGTCTGCCCGGTCTGCGCACATCCCCAGAGCTACTTTGAAATACACGCAGAAAATTATTAAGGCAGAACAAAACCATAATACGTCTCATATACAACGCTGTTTTTATACCTATGACCCGGGCTGCTGTAAGTTTTTAACTTGCAGCAGCCCCTTTCCTGTTTTATCTGCCGGTTATGTATGTGTTTGACGAGCTTATTTTCAAATGTACGCCTCCTCTCCAACAGCAAATTTTTCATTGCTGCTTTTTGATGAAAAAAGGACTTTTAGCACTTTATACAAATAGTAAGCACGATATTTGAAGATTATCACCGAACTTTATGTGTAAAAATGCAGAGAATCGGTAAAATCCTCTTGCAAAAACACAGGAATTGAGATATAATAATACATAGAGAGTTCTGCCCTAATATTCAAAAGAAAAAATGGCTGCAGGATATACGGGATACCCGTGCCAAACGCCGCGTATCATTGGGGCAGACAAGACATAGACATGACGGAAAGGAGACTGTCATATGCCGTCAGACAAGCAGACAAACATTTCCGCACAGGCATCGCATACCGACGATCTTGCTGCATATTATTTTCATCAGGGAACCACAACCTACGCCTACGATTATTTAGGCGCACATTATAAAGAAGATAAAACCGTCTGTACCTGGATTTTCCGTACCTGGGCGCCCAACGCAAAGAACGTGGAAATTGTCGGAGACTTCAACGGTTGGGGAACACAGGGTGCGTTTGCAATGACCCGCGTCACAACCTCCGGCGTCTGGGAGTACATCGCAGAATTCCCACAGACAGAAAAAAAGCATCACACAGAAGAACCGCTTTGGGTCGGGATGCGCTATAAATATCGTGTTACCGGCGCAAACGGTGTGCATCTCAAAGCAGATCCCTACGGTATCTATTCGGAAAGTCTTTTAAAAACCGCATCCATTTTACATATTCCGGATAAATTTGAATGGCATGACCGCAGCTGGCGTGCACACCGCAGACGCATCTTCTCAAGCACGCGCCCGGCTCCAAAGAAAGAAGCAGCTTCAGCTTCCGCACTGCCGCTGTCTGCGCGCGGTGCGAATACAGCTGTCACCACGGATACCGGCACAAAAAAACGCCGTACACCGCAAAAGGCAGAACGCGCCTTTTATCCGGCGCCGATGAACATCTATGAGGTACACCTCGGTTCCTTCCGCACACGTGAGGGAATGACAACCAAGGACAATCCGAGTGCATATCTCAACTACCGTGAAATTGCTGCACAGCTGATTCCCTATGTCAAGGAGATGGGCTATACCCATGTGGAGCTGCTGCCGATCATGGAGCATCCTTACGACGGTTCCTGGGGGTATCAGATTTGTTCCTATTATGCGCCGACCTCCCGCTTCGGTACGCCTGAGGATTTTAAATTCTTCGTAGATGCCTGCCATACCGCCGGCATCGGTGTGATTCTCGACTGGGTTCCCGCACATTTCCCCAAGGACGAGCACGGGCTGTATGAATTCGACGGAACCCCCTGCTATGAATATCAGGGTGCCGACCGCATGGAGCATGCCGGCTGGGGGACACGCTGTTTCGATGTCGGACGCCCAGAGGTACAGTCGTTCCTCGTTTCCAACGCGATGTTCTGGCTGCGGGAATACCATGTGGACGGCTTGCGCTGCGACGCGGTTGCCGCTATGCTGTATCTGGATTTTGACCGGCGTCCAGGTGAATGGAATCCCAATCCCGACGGCTCCAATCAGAACCTTGCTGCCATCGCCTTTTTCCGCAAGATGAACACAAAGATTTTTTCGGAGTTCCCGGACGTTTTGATGATCGCAGAGGAATCTTCCGATTGGCCGATGATTACAAAGCCTGTGGAAGCAGGTGGGCTCGGCTTCAACTTCAAGTGGAATATGGGATGGGCAAACGATTTGTTCGATTATGTCGCCACAGACCCCCTGTACAGAAAGGGCAAGCACAAAAGCCTGACCTTCCCCTTAATGTATGCGTTTTCTGAAAACTATATCCTTCCGGTATCCCATGATGAGGTCGTCCACGGCAAGAAGTCGCTTCTTGACAAGATGTTCGGCGACTATGAGGAAAAATTCGCCGGAATGCGCGCATTCCTCGCCTATATGTACACGCAGCCCGGCAAGAAAATGCTGTTTATGGGCAGTGAATATGCACCGTTCCGTGAATGGGATTATGAAAATCAGCTCGAATGGTTCATGCTGGACTATGAAAAACACCGCAAAATGCAGGACTTCTCAAAAGCAATGAATCACCTCTATCTGGAACGGCGTGAGCTTTGGGAGGACGACTTCTCCTGGGCAGGATACCGTTGGATCGGTGTAAATGAGAGCGATACCAATACCATATCCTATATTCGATATGACCGAGCAGGCGATCCCCTGCTCATTGCCGTCAACTTCTCACCTGTTACACGGGAGCATTACACAATGGTACTTCCCGTCGACGTCCCGTCGGTATATGAGGAGATTTTCTCCACCGACGATGCTGCATGGGGTGGAAGCGGCATCCGCAATGAAGGAATTCTCACAGCAGAAACGGTAAATACAAAAGATGCCAAAGACCAGGAACAAAAGCTCTCCATCACATTGCCGGGGATGTCGGCTGTCATCCTTGCTCCATATAAAAAGCGCCGGAAACCCAACAAAGCATAAAAACCAGTTTGATTTTTGAAAAGCACTCCAAATGACCCGCAGCGCTGTATATTCCCCCTTCCCCTTTGCCGCCCCCCTGTTACCGGACAGCGCTGAAAAATAACCAGACTATTCCGTTTTGCTGCGCAGAACGCGATGATATAAAGGAGGAAACATTTTTATGTTCCAGAAAAAAGAATGTGTCGTCATGCTGCTTGCCGGAGGACAGGGCAGCCGACTGTACACACTGACGGAGACAACCGCAAAACCTGCTGTTCAGTTTGGCGGTAAATACCGTATCATTGACTTCCCGTTATCCAACTGCATCAACTCCGGACTTGATACGGTGGGTGTCCTGACCCAATATCAGCCTCTGGTACTGAATGAATATATTGGCAACGGTGAACCTTGGGACCTTGACCGTACCCGCGGCGGCGTCATGGTTCTTCCACCGTATCAGGGAAAAAAGGGGGCGGACTGGTATTCCGGTACGGCAAATGCCATTTACCAGAACCTGAATTTTATTGACCGTTATGATCCCGATTATGTGCTGATCCTCTCAGGAGATCATATCTACAAAATGGATTACGCTGCAATGCTTGCCTATCATAAAAAGATGAATGCAGACTGTACCATCTCCGTGCTTGAGGTGCCGCTGTCAGAGGCAAGCCGCTTCGGTATCATGAATGCCGATGAACAGGGCAAAATCTACGAGTTTGAAGAAAAGCCCAAGAAGCCGAAATCCACAAAGGCCTCCATGGGTATCTACATCTTTAATGCAAAGCTGTTAAAGGACTATCTGATTGCCGATGAAGCCGACCCGAAATCGCAGAAGGACTTCGGCAAAAACATCATTCCGAAAATGCTCGCCGACGGACGCGCCATGTATGCATATCCTTTCGTTGGCTATTGGAAGGACGTCGGAACCATCGCCTCTCTGTGGGAAGCAAACATGGATCTGCTCGGTACCAAGCCTGCATTTGATCTTTACGACCAGAAATGGAGAATTTTCTCCCGTACCTCCGCACGCCCTGCGCAGTTCATCGGGGAAGATGCAAAGATCACAGGGTCTCTTGTCAGCGAAGGCTGTGAATTGCACGGCTATGTGGAAGATTCCGTACTGTTTGACGGTGTCACTGCCGCGCCGGGCGCCGTTGTGCGCGACAGTGTCATCATGAGCGGAACCAAAATTGAAGCGGGTGCACGGGTGGAATACTCCATTGTCGATGCGGATACTGTCATCGGCGCAGGAGCTGTGATTGGTGAAAAGAACGACGAAGCCAAAATCGCCGTCATCGGAACAAAGCTGCACATTCCCGCCGGAATGCAAATTGCCGCCGGTGAAATGGTCAACGAAGCCAAGCTCTCAGAGCTGAAGGATAAAAAAACAGAAGCATAACAGTACCAAGGCAATGATCATCCAACAGCATTTCCGATCTTTGAAATCTTGTAGAAAGGACGCTTTCCCAACGTACCCTGCATATGCAGCATCGGCAGAATTTTTCACAGCGCACCATTTGCTTTTGGGAAGGCACACATATTTGACATGAATGCAATCGGCATCATTTTTGCGAATCTGCATGAAAGAAATATCCCGGAACTGACCAGCAGCCGTACCATCGGTTCTGTTCCGTTTGGATGCAGATACAGACTCATTGATTTTATCCTCTCCAACATGGTGAACTCCGGAATCACGGACGTCCGTGTGGTAACACAATATAATTACGGCTCCTTAATGGATCACATCGGCTCCGGTAAGGACTGGGATTTGGCACGCCGCTCCGGCGGTATCAAGGTTCTTCCGCCAAGCATCCGCTACAACCAGGGCGGTTATACCGGAGGCGCACACTCCCGTCTCGAATCCTTAGTCGGCATCTCCGAAAGTATTGCCCATATCAAAGAAGATTATGTCATCATGGCAGACTGCGACGGCATCTGCAATATCGACCTGAACGCAATTTTAAATGACCATATCGCACACGGTGCAGATATCACCATGATGGTCAAGCGTGTCCAGCTTCACGGACCGTTGTCCGAAACCGCTTCCATCGTCACCGCAGACGAGGATGGAAAAATTACAGACATTGCGATGAATCCCAAGTTTGCAAAAGGAGAAAAGGACGTCGCGCTCAACATCTCCGTTATCAATACCTCCTATTTGCAGAATGTGGTGCGGGAAGCCATTGCACATGGCTTTACCAGCCTGACCCGTGATGTCATGATGCGCAACAAGGAGGAACGCAATTACCGCATTTACCGTTACGACGGCGCGTTTGCTACCATTTCCTCCATGGAAGACTATTTTGCCACCAATATGGATTTGATCCGGGTCAGCGAATTCCGTCATGCCCTGTTCGGCGTGGAACAGCGTCCGGTGCTCACCAAGGTCCGCAATTCTGCACCGACCCGCTATACCGACGGCTCCTGTGCAAAGAATTCTCTGATTGCGGACGGCTGTACCATCGACGGTACCGTTGAAAACTGCATTTTGTTCCGCGGCGTCAAGATTGGACGCGGCGCAGCGGTGAAAAACTGCATCCTGTTCCAGGATACGGTTGTCGGTGAAAATGTCTTTATGAACTGTGTCATTTCCGATAAAAACACCGTCATCCGCGACGGCAATGTGCTCTCCGGACATCCGTCAAAACCATACTACATCGGCAAGAGTCAAATGCTGTAAGACCGTGTACGGTGCTTTTGGCACAGAAGACCGCAGACTCCAACAGAAAACAAGCTTTCCACAAAGAAAGGAGAACGCTTTTACAAAAAGTAAAAGTGATTATCATTTATGAAACTGTTATTTGTCGGCGCAGAAGCGCTTCCGTTTGCATCTACAGGCGGTTTGGCAGACGTTCTCGGCTCTCTTCCCGCAGCGCTCAAGCGTGAAGAAGGCGATACGCTTGATATTCGCGTCGTTCTGCCGCTTTACCAGTCCATCGGCGAAAAATACCGCGATCAGATGGAAAAAGTCTCAGAATACTTCGTTCAGCTCTCCTGGCGCAACCAGTACTGCGGCTTATATGAGTATGTGCAGAACGGTGTCACCTATTACTTTATCGACAATCAGTATTATTTCTCCCGCGGCAATCTGTACGGCAACTTCGATGACGGCGAACGGTTCGCATTCTTCTGCATGGCAGTCATGGAAATGATGCCGAAAATCGGGTTCTTCCCGGATGTCCTGCACGCACACGACTGGCAAAGCGCGCTGACGGTGATCTATCTGCGCACAAAGTACAACTGGTTAAAGGAGTACAGACAGATTCGCACCGTATATACCATCCACAACATTGACTATCAGGGTATCTACAATATGGATATCCTCGGCGACGTCTTTGGACTGTCGGATTATGAGCGTTCCATTGTGGAATATAACGGCATGATCAATCTAACAAAGGGCGCCATTGTCTGCTGTGACCGCCTGACCACCGTTTCTCAGCGGTATGCGGAAGAAATCCAAATGGACTATTTTGCATCCGGACTGCAGCACATTCTTCGCATGTATTCCGGCAAGGTCATGGGCATTGTCAACGGCATTGACACAGACTATTATAATCCGGAAACCGATCCGTCGATTTTTATGAACTATACGACCCAAACTGTGGGTGAAGGCAAAGCCGCCAACAAAGCAGAGCTTCAGAAGCAGTTCAGTCTTCCGGAGTCCCCCGCCACTCCGATCATCGCCATGGTATCGCGTCTTGCCTCCCATAAGGGCTTTGATCTGGTCAAATATGCCATTGAGCGTCTCCTGACACACGATGTGCAGTTCGTTCTGCTCGGCACAGGGGAAAATGATCTGGAAAGCTTCTTTGAATCTTTACAGAAACGGTATCCTGAAAAAGTCAGTGTACTGCTCGCATATAACAAGGAGATTTCCAAGCAGATTTATGCCGGTGCGGATATCTTTTTAATGCCGTCCAAGAGTGAGCCGTGCGGTCTTGCGCAGATGATTGCATCCCGTTACGGCACCGTACCGATTGTCCGTGAGGTCGGCGGTCTGTACGACACCATCCATCCCTTTAATCCGACCACAGGAGAAGGGAATGGCATTACCTTCTGCACCTATGACGCAATGGATATGCTGGATGCCTGTATCCGTGCGATCAACCTTTACGCAGACCCTGCCGCATGGAATGTTCTGCGCGCAAATGCGATGGAAATGGATTTCTCCTGGGCAGTTTCGGCAAAGAAATACCTTGAACTGTATCTGTCTCTGTAATGCTTTGAAATCAATCATGAAGAGAAATCATTGAAAGTGATTCTCTTACCATATAATTACCTTAAAAAGATAGGACCGCCCTCTGCATGAGACTGCAGAGCCGGCGGTCTTATTGATTGTAAAAATCTCCGAATCCGGAAAATATAAAAACCCAATTTCAATCTATGTGGAAGAGTTTACCAAAAATTCAAACAATCCATGCCGTTGGTCTATTGACCGCAGGCAATATTTGTGATATAATAGTAAGTGGGTAAGTTTAAAAATAAATTTTCAGGGAAATCATGACTTGATAGGATTTCTTTTCCTGTGTTATTTAACCCCCCACGGACAGTTCGCTGATAGAAGACGGCAAACGATGGGGAAAAACATCCTGCTTTTCGTTCAATAAGGGGCAACGCCCCGTCATTGGGGCGTTCCGGTGGTGGATTGTACCACCACCGGAAAAAGTAAGTGGCTCCCGCCGCCTATAGAGGCGGGGGACATCTTACTTTTAGTTATATTAAAAAATCACAAAAAGGAAATGATACGAATGGACCAGAATTTTACCAAACAATCAATCAGAGAAGCGCTGGCTTTAAAGCTTTCACGGTATTTCGGCGTTACCATAGAAGAAGCAAATAAACAGCAGATTTACCGTGCCGTCATGCTTTGCGTGAAGGATGCACTCTCACAGAAACGTTCCGATTATAAAGAGGAAGTCAAACGGCAGTCCGGCAAAACCCTGTACTATATGTGCATGGAATTTTTGGTGGGACGTTCTCTGCGCAACAATCTCTGCAATCTCGGCGTGGACAATATCTGCCGTGAAGTGCTTGCAGAGCTTGGCATTTCACTGGATGAAATCTATGAGTTGGAGCCGGATCCCGGACTTGGCAACGGCGGTCTTGGCCGTCTTGCCGCGTGCTTTATGGATGCAGCAACCACACTGAACTACCCGGCAACCGGCTTTTCCATTTTGTACGAATACGGATTGTTCAAGCAGAAGCTGGTCGACGGTCAGCAGATTGAGCTGCCGGACAACTGGCTGCCGGACGGCGACGTCGTGCTTGTTCCGAGAACGGATAAGGCATGCACCGTGCGCTTCGGCGGACATGTCAAGGAAACCTGGAAAAACGGCAAATGCGATATCACCTACGAAAATTATGAAGAAATTCAGGCGGTTCCCTATGATATGATGATCTCCGGCGCAGATTCCGAGGCGGTCAACGTCCTGCGTCTGTGGAAGGCAAAAAGCACTTCCAATTTCAATATGAACCTGTTCTCCCAAGGCGCCTATATGCAGGCAATGGAGCAGAACACCAACGCAGAAATTATTTCCAAGGTGCTGTACCCTTCCGATAACCATACGGAAGGAAAGTTATTGCGCCTGTCCCAGCAGTACTTCCTTGTGTCCGCATCGCTGCAGTGCATCATTGCCGACCACCTGCGCCGCTACGGTTCTCTCTGGAACTTTGCAGATAAAGTCGCCATTCACATCAACGATACACACCCCGCACTTGTCATTCCGGAGCTGATGCGTCTTCTGATCGATGTACACAGCTATTCCTGGGAACAGGCATGGGATGTCGTCACCCGCACGGTCACCTATACCAACCATACCGTCATGCCGGAAGCACTGGAAACCTGGAATGAAGACCTGTTTGCATTCAAGCTTCCGCGTATTCATACCATTGTCTGTGAAATCAACCGCCGTCTCTGCGCCGATTTGTGGAACTGCTACCCCGGTGACTGGGATCGCATTTCCCGCATGGCAATCATCGGTTACGGCGCCGTCCGTATGGCAAACCTTTCCGTCGCCGCATCGCATACCGTCAACGGCGTCTCAAAGCTCCATTCCGATATCTTGACAAAAACCGTGTTCCACGATTTTTATAAGTATACGCCAGAAAAATTCACAAACGTCACAAACGGTATCGCACACCGCAGATGGCTGTGTTATGCAAATCCCGCTCTGACCGGACTGCTCGACAATTTAATCGGTACCTCCTATCACAAGCAGCCGGAAACGCTTTCCAAGCTGTTGGAATACAAAGACGACAAGGATGTATTAGAGCAGATTCTGCAAATCAAGCGGGAAAATAAGGTGCGCTTCTCCAATTATGTTGCCCAGCGGACCGGAACCGCGCTTGACCCTGATTCCATCTTCGACGTTCAGGTCAAGCGTCTGCATGAATACAAGCGCCAGATGCTCAATGCGCTGCGTATTATCAGCCTTTACAATGCCCTGCGTGAGAATCCCAATCTTGACATTCAGCCGCAGACCTTTATCTTCGGCGCAAAAGCGGCCCCCGGCTACGATATGGCAAAACGCACGATTAAAATGATCTGTGACTTGTCTAGGGAAATTGAACGCGACCCGCGTATCCGTGAAAAGCTGCGCATTGTCTTCATGGAGGAATACAACGTTTCCATGGCAGAAGTGCTGATTCCTTCTGCCGATATCTCTGAGCAGATTTCTCTTGCCGGCAAGGAAGCGTCTGGCACCGGCTGTATGAAGCTGATGATCAACGGCGCTGTTACCATTGGTACGCTGGACGGCGCAAATGTGGAAATCCATGACGCTGTCGGTGACGATAACATGTATTTGTTCGGTCTGACCACCCCTGAGGTCGAGGATTTGTGGCTTCACGGCTACAACGCTGCCACCTATTATGTCGCAGACGATAAGCTGAAAAAGACGGTCGATACCTTTGCGCTTGGCTTCAACGGCAATTCTTACCGCGATTTTGTCGATTACCTCGTCATTGGACGCGGCATTGCCGATCCCTATATGTGTCTTGCCGACTTTGAATCGTACTGCAATGTGCATGAACGCATGATTGAGGACTACAAGGACCGTATGGCATGGGCAAAGATGTCCCTTGTCAATACTGCGTCCGCCGGTATTTTTGCAGCAGACCGTGCCATCACGGAATATGCAAAAAACATCTGGCATATGAGTCCGATCACAGCCCCCAAAGCCACATTGGCTTCCCGTACTGCAAACACAAAGAAAAAATAAGAAACGCTTCACCTGCAACGTTATGACAATCAATTCCAAAGAACGCGACCGGTATCAAATCCCCTATCCCTTTTCCGTCTATGACAAGGACGGCAGCCGCTTAAAGCGGACGGTTTGCAGCGCTGCGGATACCCTCACCTTTTCCGTATCGCTTCCACTCGCCTTTGCTGCCGAAAACGGAAAAATGCGTCTATACTGTGACGACAGCGATACCGTGCAAATACTGCCAATGACCCTCTCGGGGGCAGATGACAACAAAAACGGTTTGCAGAATTGGACACTGCAAATCGCAGCTGCCAATGTGTGCAGCACAGCAGAATGTTGTAGCACAACGTTTCGTTGTGCTGCAGATGCAGAAAGCGGACTGTTTTATTTCCGGTTTGAGTTTGATACCGTTTTCGGTCATTTAATTTATGCTAAGACTCCCGACGGCTTAGAACCCATGTACAAATGGGAAGACCACGACGTGCATGCGTTTCAATGGACGGTAACGACTGCATCGTATCCAGTGCCGACCGGTTATGCGGGCGGCATCATGTATCACATCTTCGTCGATCGGTTTGCACGCGGAGAACATACGCCGCATCCGCCCATCCCGCGCCGTGTGGACGCCATTTACAATGAGGACTGGTACACAGGCATTCCGCAGCATGCAAAACGTCCCGGCGGTGCTGTCGAAAACAACGAATTTTTCGGCGGCAACTTGTGGGGGATTCTTGAAAAACTCCCGTATCTACAGTCACTCGGCGTTTCCATTCTCTATTTAAGCCCGATCTTCCAGGCCTATTCCAATCATAAATACGATACCGGCGATTACGAATCGGTCGACCCCTCCTTTGGCGGCAGCGCGGCATTTGCCGCATTGCTGAAAGAAGCCAATCGAATCGGCATCCGTGTCATCTGTGACGGTGTCTTCAATCACACCGGCGACAACAGCCGCTACTTCAACCGGTGCGGTACCTATCCGGAGGTCGGTGCGTATCAGTCCGCAGATTCTCCGTATTATAACTGGTACCGCTTCCGCAAGTGGCCGGACGACTATGACTGTTGGTGGGGCGTCAAGGTTCTGCCGGCGCTGTATTCCGGAAATCCCGATTTCCGCCGCTACATCTGCGGAGAAAACGGCATTCTGCATCGCTGGATGTCTATGGGTGTCGCAGGATGGAGGCTTGATGTTGCTGATGAGCTGGACGATACCTTTCTATACGATCTGCGCAGCCGCGTAAAAAAGGAAAATCCGGATGCTGTCATCTATGGAGAAGTCTGGGAAGATGCTTCCAACAAAATCGCCTATGACCGCAGGCGGCGTTATTTCCGCGGAAAACAGCTGGATTCTGTGATGAACTATCCGTTTCGGGACGGCATTCTGTCGTTTGTCCGGGATGGAGACGCCTACAGCCTGGCGCGCGCGGTCAAAACCATTCTCGCGCATTATCCCGATGGATGCACACACCTTTTGATGAATCTGCTTGGCACACACGATACGGAACGCATCATGACTGCCCTCGCCGCAAAACCTGCGGGGGACCTTGACAACGATGCGCTTGCAGAACTCCATATGACGGAGGCAGAGCGTATACGCGGCCGTGCACTTGTCAAGCTTGCTTCCCTGCTGCAATTCACGCTGCCCGGCATTCCCTGCATTTATTACGGGGATGAAATCGGCATGGAAGGCTACCGCGATCCCTTCAACCGCCGACCGTATCCGTGGGGACGGGAGGACACCGTGCTGCTTGCATGGTACAAACAGCTGTCGAAGCTTCGGCGCTCCATGCCGCTGTTTGCCGATGGTGAAACGGAGATTTTGTACGCAGAACACGGCGTATTCGATTTTGTCCGGGAAAAGAACGGTGCGCGTGTCCGTATCTGCGTCAACCGCGGCACACAGCCTTACCCAATCGCAGGTCATTATACCGATTTGCTGTCGGGAACAGAACACCGCGGATGTGTCTCAGTGCCAGAGGACAGCGGTGTCCTGTTAAAAGATATCGTCTAAGACACACTGTGTCTGACTTGTCCGTCGTAGTATACCATATCTCCGTTTTTATCGTATTTCTATGAGATAACTGGGGCTGTCGCATTCACCTGCAACAGCCCCGTTTTTTTCTCAAATATCACGTTACCCCATTCCCCTTCCCTTCTGTCATACATATGGAAAAATTTTTCATTCCTTTGGTATTTTATGAAACACGTTCGTTTCATAAAAAAGTAGGATAAAAAAGAGACAAAAAAGGAAAAATATGGTATAATAAAAAAAGGAATAAAAAAAGACAGAGGGAAAGAAAAAACATGCAAAAAATATTTTCAGGAATAGAAGACCCAAGAC
>JAGAVJ010000013.1 GCA_017942005.1 Clostridia bacterium
TACAGTCAATCAATGACCCGTTTACCCTACAGTCAATCAATGACCCGTTTACCCTACAGTCAATCAATGACCCGTTTACCCTACAGTCAATCAATGACCCGCTTACCCTACAGTCAATCAAATGAATCGTATAAATGAGAGGACAACAGCATTATGGCATTATACAGCGAAAAAGTAATGGATCACTTTAAGAATCCCCGCAACGTCGGTAAAATGGACGACGCAGACGGTATTGGTGAAGTCGGCAACGCAAAATGCGGCGATATCATGAAAATGTATCTGAAAATTGAAAACGGCATCATTGTAGATGCCAAATTCAACACATTCGGATGCGGAAGCGCAATCGCAACATCTTCTATGGCAACGGAAATGATCAAAGGCAAGCCCATTGAAGAAGCATTGAATCTATCCAATCAGGCAGTTGTTGAGGCATTGGATGGACTTCCTGCACATAAGATTCACTGTTCCGTCCTTGCAGAAGAAGCGGTCAAAGCTGCCATCAAGGATTATTACGATAAAAACGGTATCGCCTATGACAAGGAACAGTTCTGCAGCGGTGACTGTGCACACTGCCACGAGCATGACGCAGACGGACTGTAATTTTTTATACTGATAAAAGCAATGTCGCTTTTACAAAAAACGGCATCTGATTTTTATAAAAGCTGCTGTATCCTTTCTACAGCAGCTTCTTTTTATGAAACGAAACAAAAAATATACATATGGTAACTTTAACAGATCAATCCTAAAATTAACGTGAGTTCGATGAATTTCATGGGGAAAACTTTTCCCCCAAAAAAGATTTTCCCAAACCCCATTCAAAAAACTTTAAACTGGGTAAACGAACAAAAATCTGTGTATTTTTTGTTCGTTTTGCATGATATTTTATTCATTAAAAGTTTTTGCGGTGGAGTTTGAGGAGGTGCTTTTTTCAAAAAGCATCTCCTCATCGAACTTACGTTAAAATTAATCTACTATTTATAAAAGAAAAGAAAGGAAAACTTTCGCTTATGTGAAAGTCATGGTCATACGTATGGAAACTTATGATCTTTGGCAGACCCCACCTTGTACAACAGAATCCTGTATTCCTAAAATCCACTATTACCCGGCAGAAAAGAAAACGCATGACGGCACAGTCGTCATCTTCCCCGGCGGCGGATATACACACCGCGCCGAACATGAGGGGAAAGGTTATGCAGAATTTTTCCAAGCACACGGGATGGATGCATTTGTCGTTGATTACCGCATTTGGCCGGATATCTACCCTGCATCGCTTCTTGACGCACGCCGCGCTGTTCGTTTTGTTCGTTATCATGCAGAAAAATTCGGAATTGATCCGCACAAGGTCGCCGTAATGGGTTCGTCTGCCGGAGGAAACTTAATCGGCTTGCTTTGTTCTACCGCGAACCCCGCTGATGCAGAACAAAACGATGCCATTGATCAATGCGACTGTATGCCAAACGCGCAGATTCACTGTTATTCTTATATATCGATGGCAGAAGAAGGGCTGCGCATTGACTGGTGCTCCGAAAAACTTTTCTCACCGGAAAAAATGGCGTTATGCGAAACGCTTTCCCCAGAAACACACATCGCAGACAATGCACCGCCCGCGTTTATCTTTCATACCTTCGCCGATGAATGCGTCAATGTCATCCACTGTCTGCGGTATGCAGAAGCTTTGAGAAAGAAAAAAATCCCGATCCCATGTGAACTCCATATCTTTCCGGAGGGGCAGCACGGGATGGGACTTGGCATTCGACAGGACCGTGGAAATCCGCACGCAGCACAGTGGTCCGGTCTTTTATGGAATTGGCTGATCCATATTGGATTTTAACGTAAATTTCTCTGTTTTTTGCTGCGAATATCGCGGTACAGCCCGATACCAATGGAAATCAATGTAATCACATTGCATATCATACCGGAAATTGTTCCTGTAATAATAGAGTATATCAGCCACATGGAAATTCCTGGAAAGCTGAACATGCGAATATGCATCGGGTCCGCACACCAGAGTCCAATGACAGAAATGGAAGCGCCAATTGCCGGCAGAAGACTCTGCGCTCCCTGCCAGGAAAGTATGGTCGATGTCAGGTTCACAGCAATAAACACAAGTACCCAAATGCGGGATTTTGCCCATGTTTTTGTACTTTTCAGCTGGAACACCGTTTCACGTCCCATATTGATGATGTTAAGGAGACCGCCGGACATTGCTCCCAGCATGAAATAATGGACTGCCCACATGGCATCTGATATGAATTTCAACGCAATCAATGTCCTGCGTTCCTTCGCTGTGTAGATAAAATAGGCAAGAATCATCGCAGCCACGCCGATGGATTGTGCAACAATTTGATACATGTACTCTTCTCTTCCTTTGGTAGAATGTCGATTCTTCAATAATGGGCAATACCGCACTGGAAAAAGTAGGTGTCACCCTCCGCCTAATAGATGAGGAACATCTTACTTTTTGTTATAAAATCAAATGAAACGGAAAACAGCTGCTGCACGATGAATTCATTGGTACAACAGCTGTTTCTTTTTTCAATATGGTACAACATACCGTCATTGAGAGAAACAACGGATGCGCTGACAAGATGTCTCTGTCTCCTGCCGCTTATAGAAGGCAGGAGGGGGAAAGGACATCTTGTTTTTTATTATAATGATTATTTCACAAAGAAGAACATCGGAGCTGTCAGCATGCCGAGGTCTTTGACGCGATATTCATTACACCAGCGGTCGGATGCGTAATATACCGGTTCTGCAATGCCGTCTTCAAAGACAACATCTCCGATATCCGATTTCCGGTCGCCGGTACGCCAGATGGTCGGACCTGCCCAGCGTTCCTCCGGATTTGCATTGTGCAGTGCGCCAAAGCAGTTGAAGCGCGTGCCATTGACATTGAAGCAAACGGTATGATGACCGGCAGCAACATTCGGTACAGTAATGGTATACGGTTCATACGCAATATGACCGAGGTCTTCCCCGTCCATTTCCACGCATACAACCGCACCTGCATAGGCACCACAGCGAATGATCATCGTACAGTCTTCTGGTACATCCACTTCCGTCTGGTAGATGATGTTTCCGCCATAGAAAGGCAGTCCCTGTGTCGTGACAGACTGGAACGCAATTTCATCGGTCGGTGCAACAATCGTCTTGACGCATCCTTCCAGCCGAACATTGAATTCACCCAGGAGATAGCACCATTCTGTATTGGTCTGTTTGCCAAACGGCATGGTCACGATCAGCTCGTTTTCACCCTTTTGAATACCGGGCAGCGGAACAACCTTGATCGATTCATCGGTAAAGCAGCCTGTGACAATGGCATCGACGCCTTCCCCGTTCCACACGATATCTACATTTTCCGCGTCTTCAATGGCAAGTGCCACATCCTTGGTTTCGTATTCACTCGGTATGACAAACCGCAGGGTAAGCGTATGATCCGGAATCTCCGGCGGGAAGACCCACGGCTGAATGATATGTCCTTGCCGCGGCGGCATGCCGTTCTTTGCACGGACAATATTGTCAAGACGCAGGATTTCATCAGCCGGACAGAACTGCTCCATGTCATCCCATTTATATTCCGCCCAATCCAGCAGAAGAACGTTCGGCTCAGTACGTGTATACGGAACCTTTGTATAAATGGTCTGTGCGGGGCAAATCTGCCGCTGTACGGTTTTTGGCAGCGCAACAGTCGGAGCCGCCTGCGGAATTAGCTTCAGCAGCAGACTGTCAGAGGAATACACGGTACGATAAAAGACGGTGCAGCCGTTTTCTGTGGTATAGGAAAGTGCCTGGACATCTCCGTTCAAGGTGTTGTAAAGAACCGGAGTGTACTCACCTTTAATGGAAATACGGATACGCTGCGGCTTCGTGATGAACTTATTATGGTTCTGGTTCAAGTGTGCCAAGAACAGCCAATCACAGTCATTATCATGACGCATCTGGTACAGGAAGTTGGTTGCAGCCGCGCCATCCATATTTCGGATATCTACAATCTTATCGCATTCCACGGCGGAAAGAATCGAATTGCGGTCATAATTTGCATGCTCACATGCATCGTACAGCGCTCTGACTTCATCAGATTTTACTGCATCTACAAGCGTCGGGCAGTTGCCGATAAAGACAATACGACCGCCTGCCGCTTTATATTTCTTTAAAATATCCAATGTCGTCCGACGCATGGTTTCCAGTTCCGGTACGAGAATGGTGTCATATGCCATAACGCCAACAGGAAGCTGTTTGCCTGTAATTTCACCGATCTGTTCCGGCAGCAGAGATTCCGAGATAAAGTCGAAATCGACCAGTCCGCTGATCATCCACTCGATCAACGAATGGAAATGATTTTCCATCTGCGCGCGAACAGATTCCGTCATGAATTTCGGTCCGAAATGCAGCCAATAGCTTTCAATGGGATGAATAACGCCGACACGAACCATCGGCTTGCCGCGGGTCATTGCGGTATTGACACGTGCAAAGTGATCTTCTACATAGGCGTATTCCTTATACCATGGAGATTGATGACCAATGGAAGCAGGATAATCGCGCTTTGCTTCTCCCGCCATAGAAACCCAATACAAATGCGGAACACGAATGGTAACACCAAGCGCAGCCTGCCAGTCCCCCTGGAACTTGTGACCGCGGAAATCAAAATCCCAGTCGGTAACGCCGTACAGCTCAGACAGCATACCCTCGCGTCCGTACTGGTGTACGGCAGACTGTGCCTGTTTTGCGGTAGAAAGCTCCATGCCGTTGCACAGCATATCAATGCCGGGTAAGCCGAATTTACGATAAGAACGCATGGCTTCCCCAAGTGCCGAAGTCTGGGAAAGCAGTGTCGGCTCTTCCATCATATGACCGGTCATATCAATGCCATGATCTGCACACCACTGACCGCAGTTGTCTGCAAATGCTTCTGTAAAACGGTCGCAGACGTGGTCATGATAATGATAGCGTGCTACGGAAACAGTCCCCCCAGAAAGATCCCAGAACAGCTCCGGAAGCTTTGGAATCAGATCATAGCCGTATTTATCGGAAAATGTCTGCGGCAGATCCGGCGTCCACGGCAGTGTGACATCATGTGTATCTGTCGGGAAGTTCATGGTCTGCTTTCTGGAAAACTGCGGTTCATCGGTAAAAATTGCGGGAACGATTTTGCCGAATTCATCGCCGACAGCCGCTGCATAGGCATCATGTGTCGTATGAATAAATGTGTCAATGGCTTTCTTCGAGAGCGTATCAACATACGCTTGACCGTTATACCAGGGGTCATTTCCGGCAGTCATCAGATATGCGTACCATTTTGTACCGCGTACCTCTGCGTCTGCGTCAACCTGATCATATGAGACAAGCATACCGTCCGTATCCAAAACGATATCATATACGGCAATCAGATACGGCGCACCTGTGGTATATGCGGTTTCAAAGTCCACAGCATCGGTTCTTTCTTTAATTGTAAAACGCAGATGACGTGCACGGAAACGGTAATCTTTTGTGACAAGTCCGCCTGCTGCCCCGGACGGCCAGCGATCTTCATCGTAAAGCCATGCGAGCATGTTTTCGTCGCGTGCTTTTTCCACACAGCCGCGCACACGGTCCATAAATTCTTCTGTCAGATATGGCGTTGCCATACCGGTACGGGAATGCATGTGGAAACCGCCCATTCCCATTTCCTTCATCGCATCAATTTCACGATTCAGGTGATCCTGTTCGAGATGGGTATTCCATGCCCAGAACGGCGTACAACGGTATTCCGATGTGGGATTTTGGAACAGTTCTCTGTCAAGTGTCTCTGATTGGTTCTTCTTGTAGAGCATAAATTTCTCCTTTTTATTGATACAGCCATGAAAGGATACACCATGGCTGCTTTTTTCCTATGTATCAAAGCAGTCGCTCTGTTTTCTATTTATTTTATCATAGATTCCATCATTTGTCAACCTAAAATTTTCAGCATTTTTTAAGTGAAATCTGCCATAACAATCCTGTGCTGAAAACTTTTAGCTTGACAATTGGAGTCTGATTTGTTATAATAAAACAAAATCAAAAATAATTGCCTACAGGCGGCATTGCCTATAGGCAAAACAGATTCTATTCGATAGAAAACGTTCCGATAAAAAAGGAGATAGAATGATGTCTGCACCATTTTCACTTGTCAATTTCATCAAAGCCCCCGGCAAATTCGATCCCCATGTGGACGGCGGCGCACCAATGTTCCGAAGATGTTTTTCCGTATCAGAACCCGTACAGTCCGCATTTGTTCGCGTCTGCGGTCTCGGTTACGCTTATTATTATTTAAACGGAAAACCGATTTCCGACGACCTTTTTACCGCTCCGGTTTCTGATTATAGAAAAACACTTTGGTATCAAACCTATGACGTCACAGATTTGATTCTGGAAGGCGGAAATAGTTTTGCTGTCATCTGCGGCAACGGCTGGTACAACGAATATTTTAAAACCTCATGGGATCACGATATTGCACCGTGGCGTGACAGTCCGAAATTTATTTTAGAGCTGTACGTCAACGGAAAACGGATACTGACTTCTGATTCCACCTGGAAATGCTTTACAGACGGCCCGGTTATTTACAATCAGCTTCGTTCCGGTGAACATTTTGACGCGCGCAAATATGATCCCGCCTGGGTGACAGCGGCATTTGATGACAGCGCATGGGGGTATGCGGCATTCGATACCACACCGCCCACAGGGATCTTCCGTTTATGTGAATGTGAACCGATTCAGGCAGACCGTATCTATCCTGCCGTTCAGATGTTTGACAGAGGAAATCAGCGTTATATTTTCGACCTTGGACAAAACATGTCCGGCTTTGTTCGTCTTACGGTCGACGGAAGTCAGGAGGCAGGAGATGAACTGATTATCCGTTATGGAGAAAAGCTTGACGAAAACGGAGATTTGAACACCTTCCATATGGAAAACCATTACCGTGAATCTGTCTTCGCGGAAGACCGCCTGATTTGCAGTGGCAAACCGCTTGTTTGGTCGCCGCGGTTTGCATATCACGGGTTCCGCTTTATCGAGGTCACGGGATTGAAAAATCCAACGCTTGACAGTGTTTCGGGTGTCTTTGTTCATCAGGCAGTGGAAAAACGCTCCTGTTTTACTTGCTCTGACGACTTTTTAAACCGTATTTTCCATGCCGGACAAATGGCAACATGGTCGAATCTGTTTTATATGCCGACAGATTGCCCCACCAGAGAAAAGCTCGGATGGTGCAACGACGCACAGGCTTCCTGTGAGCAAATGCTGACGAACTTCAAAACAGAGCGTTTGTTTACAAAATGGCTGCAAGACCTGTTTGACGCACAGCTTCCGGACGGCAGAATGCCGGGGATTGTCCCCTCCTCCGGCTGGGGGTATATATGGGGAAACGGTCCGGTCTCCGACGGCGTTTTATTTGAAGTACCGTATCGGCTGTACCTGCATACCGGCAATCCCAAGCCGCTGATCGATGCTCTGCCGTATTTCGACCGTTATTTGGAATTCCTTGCAGCGCAGGAGAATGAAAACGGAGATATCACCTTTGGTCTTGACGACTGGGCAGCGCCGGACTGGAACGATAAAGTCAACGCTGCGTTTATCAATTCCGTATACCGCGTCAAATTTGCAAGAATTGCATTGCTTGCCGCACAGCTTTCCGGCGTGGATACAACCACTTATGAAGAACAGCTTTCCCTGCGTATTGCCGCACACAAAGCGAAATATCTGCTCCCGGATGGCACCTGTTCCATTCCAAAACAGACTGCCGCTGCCATGATGATTTATCATCATATTTACGATACGCTGGCTCCGCTTGCTGCGCAGCTTGCGCGTCTGGTGGAGGAAAAAGCGTTCCACCATGACTGTGGTATGGTCGGTCTGCGGCATCTGTATATGGCATTGAATCAATGCGGACTGCAAGACTATGCATATAAAATTATAACCGCTTCTGATTTTCCCTCTTATCGGAATTGGGATGAAGACGGCATGACAACACTGTATGAAATGTGGCATATGCTGGATTCTCACAATCATCATATGTACTCCGATTTTATGTCCTGGATGATGAAAACCATCATCGGTATTCGCCCGACCGCTCCTGCCTATCAAGAAGTCTCCATCGAACCTTGCTTCTTTGACGGTCTGACATATGCAGCCGGTGCAATCGACATTCCGGGAGGGGGCGGCAGAATTTCTGTTGATTGGAAACGAAACGGACAAACGGTTTCTGTCACCGTAGGAATTCCTGCCGGAATCAAAGCGGTATTCCAAGGAAAAGCGCTCTCTGAAGGCATTCAAACCTTTACCGTATAATTTAACGTGAGTTCGATGAGGAGATGCTTTTTGAAAAAAGCACCTCCTCAAACTCCACCGCAAAAACTTTTATACAGAGAAACCAATAAAATATGGATAAATCAAGCAAAAAAACGCACCGTTTTGGTTTGATTTATCCATAAAAAGTTTTTTGAAAAGGGTATGGGGAAAACTTTTCCCTCAAAAATGTTTTCCCTGAGAATTCTATCGAACTTACGTTAATTTAAGCATGTATAAACATCATCATACAAAATAATACCGATTGACATAAAAAGAGGGCTGTTGCAAGTTGAAAACATGCAACAGCCCGGGATCACGAAGTGATCCGAATTCGGCGTTTTCACAGTGGATTTTGACCAAATCCGCTGTGAAATTTCGCTTGGAAAAGCGAAAAGGCGAATTTTATAGGATGGAGCATGCAAATGCGACAGCCCGTTCAAAAATATAATTTGTCATTCATTCAGAATTGCGTTTTTACATGCAAAGCATATAAAAATGCAATATTATGGCATATATGCTTTTTATTTTGCACACGCCGCACAAAGCACAGCAATCGCTTCCTTTAAGAGCTCCATCGGAATATTCAATGCGGGAAGAAGACGGATTTTATCCTTTGCTGTTAAACAAAGTACCCCGTGTTCCATACATTCCGCAAGCACTTCACCGGCAGGTTTTTCTGTTTTTACACCGATCATAAGACCCATACCTGTGACACTCTCCACACCATTTGCGTGACGCAGGGTATCGAATATATACGCACTCTTTTCCTTGACTTCAGCAAGCAATGCATCATCAATGCGGTCAATCACCGTTTGTGCGCCTGCACAGCATACCGGATTTCCACCGTATGTAGACCCATGATCACCGAATCTGAGTACATGCTCTACCTTTTCACTCATCAGAGCAGCGCCGAGCGGAAGACCGCCGCCAATCCCCTTCGCTGTTGTCACCACATCCGGCTGAATACCATAGTTCATATAGGCGTACAGAGCACCGGTTCTGCCGTTGCCTGTTTGTACCTCATCTACAATGACAAGAATATCATGTGCTTCTGCATACGCACATAATCCGTGAACAAATTCTTCTGTCAGAACATTGACGCCGCCTTCTCCCTGTACCAGCTCAATCATATATGCGGCGATTTTATTGTCCTGTGCCTCTGTTGCAGCAATCAGTGCATCGAGATCATTTGCCGGTGTATGGATGAATCCCGGCGTCAGCGGCTGAAACAGTTCGTGAAAATGATCCTGCCCTGTCGCAGCAAGCGTTGTCAGCGTTCTGCCATGGAAGCTGTTTTGCAGCGTCAGAATGGTATATACATCCGCACCCCGTTTTTCCGCTGCATATTTTCTTGCAACTTTGATTGCACATTCATTTGCTTCTGCACCGGAATTGGCAAAAAAGACCTTTTTCATGCCGGTACGCTCACACAAAGTCTTTGCAAGCTTTGCACACGGCGCCGTATAGTAAAGGTTTGAGGTATGCTGCACATGCCCCAGCTGCTCTGTAACGGCAGACATCCAGACATCGTCTGCAATACCGAAGCTGTTGACTGCGATACCGGAACCCATGTCAATATACCGTTTGCCATTTTCATCATATACAAGAGACCCTTTCCCGGATACAATTTCTACAGGAAAGCGCTTATATGTATTTGCGACATACATTTGGTCGATCTGTTTGATTTCCATTAATAAAACCATCCCTTTCTGGCAATGCGGAAGTTTGGTGCCGGTTCCGGCTCTGCCGGAATGGCAGCCACTCTGGCTGCCATGGCATAAAACTTCCTGTCTGAAAATCTATTTTCAGACTGTTATTCTCCATCATCATCTGCCATCACTTCTGTACCGGCGCCTTCATCGGTCAACAATTCCATCAGAATGGAATGCGGAACCCGTCCGTCCATAATGGTTACTTTTCTGACACCTTTTTCAATGGCCTTGATACAGCAGTCCACCTTTGGAATCATACCGCCGGAAATAATGCCTTCTTCATACAGTTTCTTTGCATCGCTGACAGTCACTGCCGGAATCAGGGTATCGGGATTTTCCTTATCCCGCAGAATCCCGGCGATATCGGTCATCATAATCAGGCGTTCTGCATGCATGGCGCCTGCAATAAATGCCGCTGCGGTATCTCCATTGATATTATACGTATTGCCGTCCTCGTCACATCCAAGCGTGGAAATAACCGGAATATAACCTTTTTCCAAAAGGTCTGTGACCGGTGCAATATTCACCCCGGTAATTTTTCCGACATATCCCAGCCGTTCATCCTTCATCTGTGCCTCAATCAGTCTGCCGTCCATACCGGAAATGCCAATCGCGCTTCCGCCTTTCTTTTCCAAAAGATTGACCAGCGTTTTATTGACCTTGCCGGCAAGAACCATTTGTACAATATCCACGGTTTCTTTATCAGTGACTCGCAGACCGTCGACAAATTCCGGTGTTTTGCCAAGCTTTCCCATCACATCCGAAATTTCGGGACCGCCGCCGTGTACCAGCACTACCTTCACGCCGATCAGCCATAAAAGCACAATATCTTCCATGACCTGCTGCTTCAGCTGTTCGTGAATCATTGCATTGCCGCCATATTTGATGACAACAATTTTACCGTTATACCGTTTGATATAAGGAAGTGCCTGTGTTAAGACCTCTGCACGCTGTGCATTGGAAAAATTCGTTTCCATTCTTATAATTATCTCTTTTACAAAAGTAAAAGGTATCTCCTTTCTCTATTTGGAGAACCAATTTTCTAATTTTCAGACTTTATTCTCCAAGAGCCTCATTGCATAAATATATTTCAATTAAGATATGTAGGCAAATGTTCTATCCGGCAATATCAGGTACGGTAATCGCCGTTGATTTTGACATAATCGTAGGTCAGGTCACATCCCCATGCAGATGCACTATATGTGCCGCTGCCGACAGAGATAAGAATTTCAATTTCCTTTTCCAGCAGGATTTCTTTTGCATTCTCCTCAGAAAAAGGAATACCCGCGCCGTTTTTACATACGGATATGCTGCCTTTTGCAGAACGGAAAGCAACATCGACCTTTGTCACATCAACATCTGCGCCGGAATAGCCAATGGCACAAAGCACACGTCCCCAGTTCGCATCTGCACCGAACATTGCTGCCTTTAAAAGGCTGGAACAAATCACACTCTTTGCAACCGTTTTTGCCACTTGCATGCTGTCCGCACCGGAAACCGTGCATTCCAGAAGCTTGGTAGCACCTTCCCCGTCACCTGCAATCATTCTGCACAGCTGAACGGTGACGGTATTCAGTGCCTGTGCAAACACCTTGAAATCATCGTTCTTTTCTGTGATTTCACGGTTTCCTGCCATACCGTTTGCCATCAGCGCAACCATATCATTGGTGGAAGTATCACCATCAATGGAAACCATATTAAACGTATTCTGAATATCACCGGACAGTGCAGCTTGCAGCATCTCCGCCGAAATGGCGCAGTCTGTAGTTAAAAATACCAGCATCGTTGCGAGATTCGGATGAATCATGCCGCTGCCCTTTGCAATACCGCCAAGCTTGCAGACTTTGCCGCCAACCTCAAAGGAGACTGCAACTTCCTTTGCAATGGTATCTGTTGTCATAATTGCTTCCGCCGGACAGTGTGTCCGTCAGCTCGTCCTTCAACTGTCCAAGTCCGTTTGCAATCGGCGTAATGTCCAGCGGCTGCCCGATGACGCCGGTAGATGCGACAATGACATCCTCTGCTTTCACACCGAGTGTTTTTCCGGTCAGTTCTGCCATTGTTTCCGCAACGGCAATCCCGTCTGCATTGCAGGTATTGGCATTGCCGCTGTTGCAGATAATCGCCTGCGCAATACCGTTTGCAATGTGATTTTTTGTTACCGTCAGCGGCGCACCTTTGACTAAATTGGTTGTATAAACGGCAGCTGCCTTTGCCGGAACAACTGAGTATATCAATGCGATATCCCGCTTAGAACGGTTCTTGCGAATGCCGCAGTGAATACCGGATGCCATAAAACCTTCTGCGGCAACAACGCCGCCTTCTATTTGCTTTATCATCTGATCGTACCATAACCATCGCATATACGGTTTTCCTGTATATGCGAAAGAATTCCTTTCCTTATTGTTTCAGAATTGCTGCTGTATATCAGCAAAGCACAATTCAAACATATATACATTTATCAAGTTAAAAGTCTTTTGAAAGAGGTTTGGGGATACTCTTTTTTTTAAGTTTTCCCCATGAGTTCACCGAACTCACGTTATTTTATAATCGCAGTATCTCCCTTTCTGCTTAACCGCAGACAAGACCTGTCGTCTCTTCTACACCGAGCAGGAGATTCATATTTTGTATCGCTGCACCGCATGCGCCTTTTCCAAGATTGTCATACCGTGCGCACAGAAGAATTCTGTCTTCATTTCCAAAAACGCTGATCTCCATATCATCGCGTCCGCTGTATGCAGCCGCCGATACAAAGCCGTTTTCATCCGCGGCTTCTTTATACCGGACAAGCCCCTTTGCATACGCATTTTTATAAATTTCGCGGATATCGGAAACTGTTCCGTTTATCTGTTCCTTATGAAGCGGTACCGTCACTTCTATACCGGAGTAAAAATCTCCGACAATTGGGCAAAACAGCGGTAAAACAGAAATTCCTGAAATAACTGACATTTCCTTTAAATGCTTATGCTGCTGCGTCAGACCGTATTGTCTGGGCGCTGCAAATAACGGGTCCCGATTCTCTGCTTCATATGCTGCAATCATATTTTTTCCGCCGCCCGAATATCCGGTGAGTGAAAAGCAGGAGAGTGCAGCATTTTGACTTAGAATCCCAGCCCGTACAAGCGGTGCGGTCAAGGCAATAAACCCGCTTGCGTGACAACCCGGATTTGCAATGCGTCCGGCATTACGAATCTGTTCTCTTAAGTCCCCGATTTCCGGAAAACCGTAGACCCAGCCGGCATCCTGTGCACAGCGGTGTGCGGTGGATGTATCAATCAGCTTCGTATCCGTGTCACCTGCAAGCGCCACTGCTTCGATTGCCGCCGCATCCGGCAAGCATAAAAAGGCAATATCTGCACGATGCAGTGCGTCCGCTCTTGCTTCTGGAGACTTCCGGAGTTCCTCGGGTAAAATGATCAGGGAAATATCCTTTCTCTGCTCCAGCCGTTCATATATACGCAGACCGGTCGTTCCGGCGCTGCCGTCAATAAATACGTTTGTCATAATGGCTCCATGTGTTTTTTTATGGGTATCTATAAATGATTTAGGATGCGTATATTATACACGATTTTGGTTCGCTTGTCAATACCTTTCCGAATTTTTATTCATTATTTTTTGCATAAATATAGGTTTTGAATGTATTTTATCAATTTTTATTCACACAGCATGTACGATCCCCTCACTATCAAAAGAAAAAGGGTTCGATCACATCAGTACATCTTATCCATCATCGATGATGTATCAAACAGAGTGATTGGAAGCGTCTGTATTTTCATTCATCAATGATTCAAATATATTCATTTCATCGGTATTTCCAAAGGTCATTTCTGTCAGTCGGTCAGAATAGCATTCACATAAAAAAGGATTGTCAAGCAGCTTTTTGATCCCCTCATAAATACCGTCAACGGAAATTTCACAGATTTCGCCTAAATTGCCGCCGTCCAGCTGTTCTCCGGAAGAGAGATAATCGGTTGTCAAAATCGTTTTATATAGGATTTTTGCTTCTTCTACCGCAATCGGCTTGCCTTCATGCCGCGACGGCTGTGCATAAATATCACAATCCCGCATATAGGTATACGGATTCATGGTATTGCCAAGCAGAATCAGCAAATCGGCAACACCTTTTTCCACCGCCAAAACCTTTAATGCATCCACGGCTTCTTCTTCTCCGCCGCCGACAATATACCAGCGGACATTGTATCCATCGCTGCGCAGCCGGGATAATACCTCGACCACCATGTCATACCCTTTTTGTTCCGCAATTCTGCCGACGGTCAAAATCCGTTTGCCTGTAAAATGAATATCCGGAAAGGTTTCACCGCGAAGCGCCAAATCCCAGATCATTTTCGGGTCAAGAATATTTTCCATACATACAATCTTTTGTGCAAGAAGCGGAAAATGTTCCTTTAAAGAAGTTTCGATTGGATGCGAAACCGTCACAATGGCATCACATGCAGAAAATGCAGGTTCATATAAGGTATCGTCTCTTTGGGGTTTGGTATAATCAAAATGCAGCCAGGCAATTTTTTTCTTTGCCTTGACATGATCCAGCATATAAAACATGGTTTTATCGCCCCAATACGCGACCGCAGCATCAAATTCACCGATTTCCGGCATATGAAAATCCGGGAACCGTTTTTCAAGCCTGCACCACATCCCCATTGCCAAATCCGCATGACGCTGCCTGTGCAGCACCATCTGAAACGCAAACGGCAAAATGTCCGCAAGCAGCAATGGATTTTTTTTCACCATGGTGTTCCATATGACGCGCATCGCATTGCCGCCGTGCAGTGTAAACATTTCGTCATACTGTTCCATTTCAACCACATGAATCTGCTTTGGAATCAACGGAAGAAACATCCCGTCCTTTTTTGCAAGCAGCAGTGTCACATCATAACGATCATAATCAAGACACGATGCAAAAGAAAGAAAGGATTTTTCCGTACCGGCAGGCTGCATCGTAATACCGATGATGAGCAGCTTCTTTTTGGTTTCCTTATTCTGCGACATATCAAATACCTTCTTTTCTCAATCCTTATCTGTCATCTGCGGCTTTTTCCACTCCGGAGAGGGGTCGCGAAATACGATCACACCGCATATCACACAGGACAGCGCAAGCATGCCGCCGAATAAATACATGCCGCCTCCCGTTCCGTATGCTTCATTGATCATCCCGCCGATAATACCGCCGAATACCCGTGCAATCCCCTGTCCAATGCAGTACATGAGGTTCTGTCCGGTTGCCTGCAGGCTGGGCGCAATATACCGTGTGATATAGGTCGCGCCGCAATAGGTTACCACGGTAACAAGAAAACCCGTCAGAAAATTGATTATGATAATTGCCGCTAAAGAGCTGCTGACGCCAAGCAGCAAATATCGCACGGCACTTCCGATCAGCGCTGCCAATAAAATTGTACGGATATCGCATTTTTGGAAGAGTTTATTATACAGAAAGAAAAACGGAATTTCACCGCAGACAAGAATCAGGACGTTCAATCCCCATACCCATTCCGGCTGATGCAGCGTATCGCGCAGATAGGAAGGAAAATAGTTACAGTAATAGCTGTATGCGAATTGACACATCAACATAAATCCAACAATCGTCCAAAGCCGTTTTGCATGCAGAAGCGGCTTTAAATCTACGTTTTCTGCTTTGGTTTTTCCTGTGCCGTCCGTTTCTTTCCGCGCGTGTCCCTCGACCTTTGGACCAAGCAAAAGGGAAACGGTACAAAGAATCGCCATGCATACAAAAATATAGAAGATGGCCTTTATGGAGGTCCCGGCAAAAAAGCTGGAGATCAGGGAGATGACGCCAAATCCGAGCGTTCCCATCACGCGGATCGGACCGTAGGCAACATGATGCTCCCCTGTGTATTCCAGTGTAATGGTATCAATCAAGCCGCTGAACGGGGACATGAACAGCATTGTCAGACCGACTAAGATACACATCGGAAAAAATCCGGCACCGCACCCAAGGGAAAAGAAGAATACCGCGGAACAAAGCACCGAACAAATCAAAATGGTGTTTTTGTATTTTGCGCGGTCTGCAAGCATCCCCCAAAAGACAGGCGCTATAATGGAAACAGCAGGACCGATGGAAAGCAGGATTCCGGCTTCCGTTGGCGGAAATTGATCATTAAAATAAATCGGAAGAAGGCAATAGAACAGCGCATTAAATGCATATACCAATGCGTTTGCAATATATAGGCAAACAATAGAGCCTTTGCCGCACTTCCCACTGTTTGAAGCGTTTACATTCATAGTCATAGTTTCTCGTTTTCTCCAACTTTATTCATTGTCAGTGTCAATCTACTTGACATGTTTGAACCATTATTTTTTTTCGTACTTTTGTGGCATGCGTCAGAACCTCACGAAAGGAAAGAAATTTCTTTCCTTTATTATTTAAAAGATACGGTTTAAGGAGACTGTACAGATTGAGTTTGCAGATCAAACCATGCAAGAATGCCGTCACAGACCGCCTGCGCTGTTTTTTCATACCCACCCGGTGCGCACAGAATTTCAAATTCTTCCGGATTTGTCACAAAACCGACCTCAATCAATGCGGATGGAAATTTGTAATTCCGCAGCATTGCAAGGCGCTGGCTTGTGGTATCGCGTTTCAAGCGGCCAAGCGCTTCTGCAATTTTTTCTGCTATACAGTCCGCAAGAGAACGTCCGCTTTCTGTCCAATACAGACCGACCACACCACGGATATGGGAAACATCGGTGTTCTGCGTCATAGCATTCTGATGAATGGAAACAAGCAGATCCGGTGCAATCCGGTCAATTTCCTCCATACGGGAATAAATATCCACTGTGGTATCGTCCTCCCGCAGAAGAATGACATCTGCACCAAGTGCCAACAGCCGTTTTTCCGCTTCCAGCACAATGGCAAGATTGCAGTCCTTTTCATTTTGTGCCAGATGTGAACCCGGCGTCAGTGTCCCGGTATCCGTACCGCCATGACCTGCATCCAGCACGATGGTTTTTCCCGCAAGCGGCGTATCGCTGGTTTTATCATATGTCATCGGATTGCGCAGTGCAATTTGTATCCTGTTTTCTGTATAGGAAACGGTAAAGCCGAAGAATCGGTCGCGTTCATACAATTGGAACGTATACGTGGTATACGCATTCCCTTTTGTTGCTCCGCTGCTGCTTACAACGGAATCCATGTCAAAAAGCGGATTTGCGGCAAGGGACTCGGTATTGGAGGCTGCCGTTTCTCCATGATACAGCGTTACCGTAAATGTACTACCGTTTTTCATACAGTTGACAGGGACATTTTCTGTTGACGGTATACAAAGAACAGTTTCCCGCTCCGTCTGTTCCACAGTTACAGCGCCAAACTGTGCCGTACTGTTTTGCACCTGTTCTGTATCTGGGATGGCAATTTTGGCAGCATCCAGATAGGCAGTATTGCCTGCCAATGTAATACGTGCATATCCGTTTCGGATCGAACTCGCCTCTGCTGTCATTCCCTTTGACGCTGGAATATAATCGTCATAATACCAGCTGTCCGGTGCAATTTTTAAAGACGTGCTGTCTTCTGTCACCATTACAGGAAGCATAGCGCCGCTGCCAAGCGCATAAATATCCGCACCTTGAATTGTAATCGCGGCATCGTCTTCTTCTCGGTGTACAGATGCAGAAAGGGTTCCGCTGTACAGAAAGGCGTTGTCTTCGCATGCTTCCAAAGGAAGTGCCGCTGTATAGAGCGCTGTTCCGCTGCCGTCATCCGATATCTGCTCCTGTGTCAATTCTACTGTATTTTGACCAAGCGTGACTGTCACACGTGCGTTTGCAGTCGTCTTCACTGCAACAGAAATTCCTTCTTCCCACGGTACGGCAGTCATAGTCTTTGGTGTACTGAAAGATGCAGTCAGCGGTGGAAGTGCGGTGGACTCTGCGGTACTTTCTGTTTCTGTATCGATTGAAGGAAATTCCGGTTCTGCCGGTGTATTTGTGACCGGCGCATACTGACCGTTCCAGACAGTAAACGGCAGTTCCGTTCCATTTTGTGAAAACAGAAAGGTGTTTTCCCCACGTGCAAGCGGTTTGTATATCACAAAATAACCGCTTTTTGTTCTTGAAACCGGCATACCGTCGCAAAACAACGGTGTACCCGGGTCACTTTGCCCCATGATATACGTACCGTTTTCATCAAAACGGCTGTTATTCTGGGGCATTGTGATATGCAGTGTTTCTGTAATGTCCGTTTCTTCCTCCGACAAAACGGTTTCTTTTTCATAATACAGAATATCATCGCAAAATGCGCTGCGCAGCTCCTCTGCAATGCCGCAGGTATTCTCTTTCAACTGCGGATATCCGTAAAACAGACTGCCGCGATAACAGGTTTCGGCTCTTGCAAACGCAATCTGGTTGCGCATTTCACCGGGCGTATTCCAATTCTCATATTGATAAATCGCGTGCGAAACCCACATGGGAATTCCATATGCATCACACTGTGCATTCCACCAGCGTACCAATGTATCAAACCGCGCCGCTTTTGTCGTAAACTGCCAGTAAATCTGCGGTGCGATAAAATCGATATATCCGCCCTCCATCCATGCAAGGGCGTCACAGTACAGAGAATGGTACGCTTCCAAACCGCTTGTATCACTGCCGCTGCCGCCGTTTTCGTCATTTGCATTCTGCCAAATGCCAAAGGGAGCAATGCCAAACTGAATATACTCCGATACTGCCTTCACTGCATGATAACAGTCCTCAATCATCGAATTGATATTCCCACGCCGGAAATCTGCGACGCTTTGGTATCCTGTACCGTACACTGCATAGGTGTCAGCATCTTCAAGCGGCAGAAGCGTTCCGCTTCCGTCTGGATTTGACACCGGATACGGATAAAAATAATCGTCAAAAATCACACCTGCTACCGGATATTTTTCGCAGATTTCTCTTACACCTGCCGTGACAAGTTCACGTACCTCTGGAATTCCCGCATTGAAATATACTGCACGGTTATAGGTGAATGTCCATTCAGGATGTACGACTGCCGGATGTTCGTTTGACAACAGGGATATGTCCTGTCCCACACTTGTCACACGCAGCGGATTGACCCACGCATATACGGCAAGGGCTTCCGATTCTATTTCACTGTGCGCAATGCTGCACAGATACGCAAGCGGATCAAAATTTTCATCTGCCGCCACCCCCTGTGTACCGGACAGATATGCAGAGGTTGGAAAATAGTCAGAGTCATACAAGGCATCTGCACTCGGACGCACTTGCAGGCAGACCGTATTTAAATTGGCATCGCGTGCGGTCTTCACAATACCATCAAGCTCTTTGCGCATTTCCGCAGCCGACAGTCCCGGTCTTGACGGAAAGGTAATGTTCAATACCGATGGAATCCAGATGCCGCGTATCTCCCGGTTGGGGTCCAGCATGGCGCCGATATTGGCAGATGTTTTTTCTTTTGTCATTGGATTCATTCCTTTGGGTCCGCTTCCCTTTGGTCTATTGAAAATCAAACAGATACATCCCACTGTCAAACAAGCAAAAATAACAATGAAAATCATCAATGGAGCTTTCCATGCACCTTTTTTAGACGCACTGTCCTGCATCCTATATGCATCCATAAACCGTCCTGCCTCCTTGTCCTCTTTTTTACATAGATATTTATTATTATATCATTTTCCCTGTCGAATTGCAAGGTCTTTCCCTGGAAAACCGAGAATTTTCTTTTGAAACAAATTGTGTCTTTTTAGGAATTTGTAACGTTCTGATCCTATTTAAAAGCATATCATATTATAAATGTAAGTTCAATGAGGACACGCTTGCCGGGTTGTTACAGCCCGGATGCAACCGCCCTATGGTGTTATTGATAGGAGTTTCCAAAAGAATCGCCTTTCAGCATATCATATGCAAATCGTAAGACGCACATGAAACCCGTTATAATACGATAGAAAATTCTAAAAAAACCGGATTGACAAATCACCTCGGTTATGGTATACTGTTACAAAATGCTCCAATACAGAAAGGAACCGCTCCATGAAACCAACTTGGGAAAAACCAAAAACCAGTAAAGTTTATCTGCATACACCTGGCTCCAATCGAATTTTGATGCTCCAACCCGATGCAAAAATCACCAATCTGGCATTGAAAAACGAAGGACGCCATACACGCCAAAGTGCATGCGGCGTTCATCTTCTTGCAGGCAAGACCGAGCCGCAGCCGCTTGATTTCCATCATACCCGCTTCGATACAGTAAAGGATGGATTGCCTTTCTATACGGTTCTTGGAGAAGACCCTGAAAACGAATGCAAACTGTCCATGTCAGCATTTGCTACCGACGATCAGAATCCGCTGACCTATGTACGCATCACAGTATCAAATGAAGAAAATTATCCAATCGAAGGCTCCATCGGACTTCTGCCGCGTGAAGCATACAACGGAGATCAATATCTGACCGGGATTTTCGATACCGGATATGAATCTTATCAGCCGAACTTCAAGCAGTGGCTATTACAGCGTCAGCTTCGGTTCAATGAAACTGCACCGCTGTCCGCAGCAGCGCCGTCTGCTTCCATGCGAATCCTGTCTGCACAAGGCTTTTCCGTACATTGGATTTCACGGGAGGAACAACCTCACCGTTTCCGCGCACAGGACTACTTTGCATGCGATTACACTGTAGAGCCAGGCAAATCCCTGACGCTGGATTTTGTATTTTGTGCTTCCCCGATGACAGAAAAAACGGTACGGCCTCTGGATGTCGCAAAAGCGATTATGACTGCTTTCTGGCAGGAACGGTTATCTCATGTCAAGATTCTGCCGCAATGCGATGCTCCGCGCATCCGTGATATGTATTTACAGAATATCACACAGTGTATGCAGATGATAGCACAGTATGACGGAATGGAAGGCATCGTTGTCCGTCAAGGCGATGTCGGCCGCTATCTCTGGATTTGGGAAGCGATCCATGTCCTTCGTTGTCTGGCGCTTGTCGGTCTTCCGGAGTATGCTCCGCCGGTTTACGATACCTATTGCAGCTGGATGATTATGGATGGCGACAATTATGGAAAGCTCAATTATCCGTTTGTTCGCTGGGATAACGCAGAAGGCGCTCTTTTGCTCGGTATTGCTGAACACTTAAAAATTGTTGATGATAAAGCACTGTATCTCCATTACCGTCCATATACCATCGCACTGCTTTCCTACATTGAACGCCGCCGTCATGCGGAAACCGATGGAAAATATCCCGGACTTTATCCCTGTGGTCGTGCGAGTGACTGGGGTGAGGTCGGGTATCACTGGACGTATACGGATGCCTTTATCCTGCGCGCGATTCGCTCCTATCTGCAAGTCTGTGAAAAATACGGGGCAGAAGAAACAGCGTCTGTCCGCGCCATAGAAGCAGACTATACAAACGCGATTGCACAGGTTGCCAATGACCTATATTTGGGACATGAGGAGGATGAAGCGTTTATTCTTCCGCATATTGCAGGCGTTCCTTTTGAGGATAGCTATAATCACTGCTTCTACACAGACGGTGCGCCGTTTTTGAACCTGATCGGCGTTGTTATGGAACCGAATTCCCGTATGTTTGAACAGATGGAAAATTTCTATCGGGAGAACGGTCTGTTTGAACACAATCTCGCAGGACGCATTACCAATGCAACCGATTATGGTTCGTTTGCATACGGTGACTGCTATTATACAGGGATTGCGGAATTTTGTTGGATTTATCCTTGGATGGCACGCGGAGAATGGGAAAAAGCGGACGCAATGACGGATGCACTGCTGCGTTACAATGTCACAACGGAATACATCGTCTCTGAGCGGTACTGTTCCATTGATCCCTGGTATGTACCGTGGCAGCCAAACGGTTCCGGTTCCGCACGTCTCTGTATGTTCCTGCTTGATTATTATAAAAGGAAGCAAGAAACGCAAAAGGTATGACACGGATAACAGCAGATGATTGAATCTTAACTTTTTGTAAAATTATACTCGCCTGCACATGATAAAACCGCAGAACACAATGCAAATGCTGCTGCATTCTCTGGAAAAAGTATGGTATGAAAACCATTATGAACCATAGTTTCTCTGAAAACTTTATTTTTCAGACTTTACGACAGTAATTTTAAAAATTTATTCATTTTCTATTGACAAAACGCATGAAATAGGATATAATTAAGTATCATTTATGATTTTCATATCTATTTTTTGATATCTTGCGGCAACATGTCATCAGTCTGATCCTATTGTTCATGCGAGTGCGTGTTACAATCCATGTTTTGTGTTTGTTCCTATCAACGCAGAGGGGATATCGAACACAGCTTTGGGAACGCTGCCGTAAGGAGGAAGCGTTCCCTTCTCATTTTTTAAGGCTTGTTTTTTCCGCTGGCTTATTTTTATAATAAGCTGCGAAAAAATATATTTCTTTTAGAAAGAGGTAAACGATCATGAAACGTTTCCAGCAATTCCTTACCTTCGCGCTGGCACTGACGCTGTGTGCGTTCTGCTTTGCGTCCTGCGGCGGATCGAAGGGCAATTACACCGCGTCCAATACAGAATACTTTATCGGTGCAACAGGTCCTCTGACCGGTGATGTCTCCTCCTACGGTATTTCTGTCCAGAATGGTGCACAGCTTGCAATTGATGAAATCAACGCAAACGGCGGCTTAAACGGTACGCTCTTCCACTTTGAAATGAAAGACGACCAGGGCGGTGAAGAAGCTGCCGCAAACGGTTATACCGCATTGTATGAAGCAGGCATGCAGCTGTCCATCGGCTCTGTCACCTCCGGCTCCTGCGCATCCTTCGCAGATCATGCAAAGGATGACGGCATTCTGTTTATTACGCCTTCCGCATCTGCTGCCAATGTCATTGCCATCAGCGACAACGCGTTCCGCGTATGTTTTGGCGACCCGCAGCAGGGTACGCTTTCTGCGGAAACCCTTTCCGCACGCTATGCAAAGATCGGCGTCATCTACGATACTTCCGATCCGTACTCCTCCGGTTTGTATGAAGCATTTGATGCCAAAATGGTTGAACTTGGCAAAGTAAAGGATACCGATTATATCGTCCGTACCTTTGACAAAGACTCCAACAAGGACTTCTCCACACAGGTGGCTGCACTTGCTGACGCAGGCTGCGAAACCATCTACCTTCCGATTTACTACACCGAAGCAGGTCTGATTGCAAAGGCAGCAGCTGCACAGGGCTACGATGTTCCGATCTTCGGCAACGACGGTCTGGACGGTGTCGCTGCACAGCTTTCCTCCGATGTCACCGCTTCTGTGGAATATATCACACCGTTTGACGTCAATGCAACTGATGAAATCACCTCTGCATTTGTCAGCGCATACAAGGCAAAGTATAACACAACACCTGACCAGTTTGCAGCGGACGGCTACGATGCAGTCATGATTCTGTTTGCCGCAATGCAGAAGGCAGGCGTCAGCGACGTTACCCTTTCCGCATCTGCAATGGCAGATCTCATTCGTCCGGTTCTGACCTCTGCTGACTTCTCCTATACAGGTCTTACCGGCGCCAATATGACTTGGTCCAAGGATGGCTCCTGCAACAAGGATGCTAAGATCGTCAAGGTTCAGTAAGTTATTTTTACTGCCGTTTTTCCTTTCAAAGGAATGAGGGCTGGGCTGTCGCATTTACATGGCTCACACGGCTGTCGCCTGCACCAGCCTGAAAAATTTTCACCCTTTCGCTTTTCTCAAGCGAAAGGGTGAATGCGGATCACTTTGTGATTCCGGGCTGCTGCAAATTAAAAAATTTGCAGCAGCCCCCAGATATGTTCCCTACAGCTTCATGAGGCAAATGGGGGCACCATTGACCTAAAACCCAACATGAAAGGACTTGTTTTATGAGTACATTGATCAACGGTCTGTGCCTTGGCGGAATATTCGCCTTGATTGCGCTGGGCTATACAATGGTATACGGCATTGCGAAAATGCTGAACTTTGCACACGGTGATATTATTATGATCGGTGCATATGCCATTATTACCACTTTGTCATTATCCGGAAATACCATTGCCGCAATCATTGCAGCCATTATCATCTGTACGGTACTTGGTATTTTAACAGAGCGTCTGGCTTACCGTCCGCTGCGCGGCGCTTCTCCGCTTGCCGTCCTGATTACAGCCATCGGTGTCTCTTATTTATTACAGAGTATTGCCCAGTTGATTTACGGAGCGCAGTCCATTCCTGTTTCTATCGGCAGCTTTGGAGCGGTCAGTGTGTTCGGTCTTTCCATTCCGATTTCTTCTTTGATTACACTTGCGCTTTGCGTAATCATTATGACAGCACTGACGCTGTTTATTACCAAAACAAAAGTCGGCATTGCGATGCTCGCCGTTTCTGAGGATCGCGCCGCAGCACAGCTGATGGGTGTCAACGTGAACATGATCATCACGCTGACGTTCGCCATCGGTTCGGCACTTGCCGCATTTGCAAGTACTTTCTATTTGATGCAGATTCCGAGTGCAACCCCGACGCTTGGTTCCATGCCCGGCATCAAAGCCTTTACGGCATCCGTCATCGGCGGTATCGGTTCCATTCCGGGTGCCATGATTGGCGGCATCCTTCTTGGTATCATTGAAAAATTTGCGCTTTCCATCCCTGCACTTGCACCTTATACCACAGCAATTGAATTCAGTCTTCTGATTATTATCCTGCTTGTCAAACCGACCGGTATTCTTGGTAAAAAACGCAGAGAAAAGGTGTAAAAGAAAAGGAATACGTGTGAAAGGAAAACCTTCGCACCGTTCTGTATAGCAGAACATGCGAAGATATGGTCATAAAAATGGCGAACTCTAAAACCTCAGAGAAAAAAAATAATCATCTGAAATATTATTTCAACTATCTTCTTGTCGGCGTCTTCTTTCTGATCTTTTTCATTCTTGACATGACGATGGGCTTGCGCACTTCCACAACACAGCTTTTAACAAAAATCGCATATTCTATCATTCTTGCGACTTCTTTGAATATGATCGTCGGTTTTCTTGGAGAATTGAGCCTTGGTCATGCAGGCTTTATGTGTGTCGGCGCGTATATTGGCTGCTTCTGTGCGAATTTTCTGCACACTGTCATCCCTTCCCCGCTGATTGTTCTGATCATTGCTATGATGATTGGCGGTCTTGTTGCAGCGCTCTTCGGTTTCTTAATCGGTCTTCCGACGCTGCGTCTGAAAGGAGACTATCTTGCCATTGCAACGCTTGCCTTTGGTGAAATTGTCCGTACTATTTTTAAAAACCTCAGTGCATTTGGCGGCGCACAGGGACTTCCAACCAAACGGTATGATAAATCCCTTTACATCATCGCATTTCTGATTGTCTTCATCACGCTGTTTGTGATCCAAAACCTCAAGCGTTCCAAGCACGGACGCGCCATTGAAGCCATTCGCGACAATGAAATTGCGGCGCGTGCAATGGGTATCAACATCACCTATTACAAGCTGATCGTTTTCATCATCGCTGCGGGCTTTGCAGGGATTGCCGGCGTCATCTACGGTCATTTGGTTACACCCGTTGCGAACACATTCTTCTCCTTCAACTACTCCATTGAAATTCTCGTTATGGTCGTTTTGGGAGGCATGGGAAGCATTACCGGTTCGATTATCGCATCAACGCTTTTGACATTCATCAATGTGCAGCTGACGACACAGCTTTCCGGCGATATGGCAGCGCTGAAATACTTAATTTATGCATTGATTTTAATTGCCATGGTACTTTGGAACAATGCGCCGGCTTTAAGCAACGTAAGAGAAAAGGTCAGTCTGCATCATTTACTCGCTTGGTTCAACGGTAAATTCAGTTCCAAAAAGCCGGAAAAAGATTCCCAAACAGCCGTCGAAAATGCCGTATATCTCAAAGAAGAAGCAGATTGGAAGAAAATTCCAACGAAAATCCCAATGGATTCCATTCTCTCCACCGATATCAAGCCGGATCGTACCACAGAAGCGGACAAACCGGAGAAAAGCAGCAAGCAATAAAAGGAAAGGAAATGGAAATTATGAGTAATTATCTCTTAGAAACGAAAAATTTAAGCATTTCCTTCGGCGGTTTGAAAGCTGCACAGGATGTCAATTTGAAAATTCAAAAAAATGAGCTGTACGGCTTAATCGGTCCGAACGGCGCCGGAAAGACCACCGTGTTCAATATGCTGACAGGTGTCTACCGACCGACAAGCGGTGAATTCTTTTTAGACGGCGAAAACCTGACCGGAAAAAGCGCCATTGAAATCAACCGCCGCGGCATTGCACGTACCTTCCAGAATATCCGTCTGTTTTCCAACATGTCTGTCATCGACAATGTCCATGTCGGCTTAAGCAACCAATCAAAGTGCAGTATTTTCGCAAGCGTGTTCCGTTTTCCGTCATATTATAAAACGGAAAAAGATTTACGGGAGCGTGCGCGCGCCCTCCTTGATGTCTTCGGTCTTGATGAAGAGCGCCGTACCGTTGCATCCAATCTTCCCTACGGTAAACAACGCAAACTGGAAATTGCGCGTGCCCTTGCGACCCATCCAAAGCTTTTATTGTTGGACGAACCTGCCGCAGGCATGAACCCACAGGAAACAGCCGAACTTATGGAAAACATTCGCTTTATCCGTGACCATTTTGATATGACGGTACTTTTGATTGAGCATGATATGAGCCTTGTTGGAGGAATCTGTGATGAACTGACGGTTCTGAACTTCGGTACAACACTGGCACAGGGATCCGTCTCTGATGTTCTGCACAATCCGGAAGTGATCCGCGCATATCTGGGCGACGAATGAGAAAGGAAACAGCATGTCTTTGTTAACGGTTGAAAATTTAGAAGTTTCGTATGGCTTGATTCGCGCCATCAAGGGTGTCTCTTTTCACGTAGAAGAAGGTGAGGTTGTCTCTCTGATCGGTGCAAACGGTGCCGGTAAAACGACCATTATGCATGCATTATGCAATCTGATTCCCAAAGCAGCAGGGACAGTACACTTTCATGACACCGATATCACCGCGGTTCCTGCACATAAGCTGGTTCCAATGGGAATCGCACAGGTGCCGGAGGGACGCCGTATTTTCCAGGAGCTGACAGTTGCTGAAAATCTGCGTCTTGGCGCATATACCCGTTCCAATAAAAAGGAAATTGAACAAACAAGAAACCAGATGTACGAGCGTTTTCCCATCCTGAAAGAACGATCCAAGCAGATTGCAGGAACGCTTTCCGGCGGTGAACAGCAGATGCTGGCAATGAGCCGGGCCCTGATGTCACACCCCAAGCTGCTGCTTCTGGACGAACCGAGTATGGGTCTGTCTCCGCTTTACGTCAATATTATTTTTGATATGATTCGTCAAATCAACAAAGAAGGTACAACGGTGCTTTTAGTGGAACAGAACGCGAAGAAGGCACTTGCCATTGCAGACCGTGCGTATGTGCTTGAAATCGGTAAGATTGCCAAAACCGGTACCGGTGCAGAACTGCTTGCAGACGACGGTATCCGCCGCGCATATCTTGGAGATTGACGAACGAACAAGAAAGAGGGCCCCCATGTTTTCATCCCAATTTCCAGAAGAAATCCTGCGTTTCACAGAAGGACTTCCCTTTTCCGAGGATACTGTCGGATGCTCTGATTCCCATGTTTATCTTTATCCGGAAATGGTACTGAAGGTGGAACGTCTGCATGAAACATCCGCAAATGAAGCACAGATGCTTCGTTATCTGGACGGCAGGCTTCCCGCACCGCGTATTCTTGCACATACTGTACAAAATGGTATACAATATTTGCTTATGACTCGAATCAAGGGACATATGGCATGTTCAAGCGAATATTTATCCAACCCCAAACGTTTGGCAGCGTTGCTTGCAGACGCACTGCATACGCTGTGGCAGCTTGACACCGCAGACTGTCCGCATACGACAACGTTATCTGACCGGCTGGCGTTTGATGAAGCAATTCTGCATTCCGGAGATAAAACCGCTTTAGCAAAACCGATTTCCTATCGGAATCACACTTTTTCTTCATCCTATGCTCTGTACGACTGGCTGAAACAAAATCAACCGCAGGAAACTCCTGTTTTCTCACACGGTGATTTTTGCCTGCCAAATGTCTTCTTTTCGCAAGACGTCCTTACCGGCTTTCTTGATCTTGGTCAAGCAGGAATTTCCGATAAAAACTACGATCTTGCACTCTGTTACCGCAGTTTGTGGTATAATCTTGCCGGCATGTATGGCAGTACTGTGTATCCGGATGCAGAAAAAAATGCGTGCTTGTTATTTGAAGCACTTGGAATCAAACCGGATTTTGATGTGCTTGATTATTATATCCTTTTGGATATGATCGGAGAAATTTAATAAATTCAAATTTTTTCTTATACAAGACAAATCGCCGATGATGTTTCATCGGCGATTTGTCATATAAAAATTCGGTAAAACTACATCCGTCTGTCTTAAATGGAATCAGATTCATACAACGGAAGAACAAACAACTGATCAACTGTGCCATATATGGTTTCATACTCCCCTAATTTTTGGAAACCATATTTTTCATATAGACCAAGTTCTCCACTCATGATATAAATTTGTTGATATCCAAGTACTTTTGCATACGAAAGAACCTTCTGTATCATCTGTTCTGACAGCCGCTGTCCACGATATGGCTCAGAAACGAACATAAATCCAATAAACGGTGTAATTGGATTGTTCTCCGGCAGTTCATCTCTTTCGGCAAACGTACAGAATCCGACAGGTTCCACTCCGCTGCAAGCAACGCAAACACGTTCCTGTTCCCGAAAATCCCGTTTCTGCATTTTTTGTGCAAGAATAGGACCTGCACGCCAGGAACAGTTCTGTGCAAGCTGGATTGTCTTTTCCCAGAGGGCGTGATCCGGTGTTATCAAATAAAAATCAATCATTCTTTTACAGTGCTTGGCATTTTTCGATATGACATGCGTCTCAGCTTCTCCCAACTTAAGATTTTCTGACGGTCAATGTTCCGTCTTTGTTCCATAGCGTCGATAAAAAGGTATTTAAACCAGACAAAGTCTCTTCGCTGCATTCCTGTGTTTCTGCAAGCGGAAATGCAAGATTCAGCCGCTTATATTTTTCCATACACAATTTCCGGAACGGCAGAAGCTCGATTTTATCGAGTGTTTTAGTCTTCTGCACCAATTCCACAACTGCGCGCAAATTATCTTTGGAATCTGTCAGCCCCGGAACAATAACATGTCGTATCCACACCCGGCACCCCTCCGTTTCACATGCGGACAGGAACGCACGGGTCGTATTGATATCCACTCCATAGGTTTTCCGGGATATATCTGCATCCGGATGCTTGATATCAAGCATCACGGTATCGGTGTTCCTTAATACTGCATGTACCATATCATCCGGATAAACACCGGCAGTGTCAAGGCAGGTATTAATACCACGCCTGTGACATTCCGAAAAGAAATCCGCAAGAAATTCCCTTTGCAATAACGGTTCTCCACCGGATACTGTCACGCCGCCTTCTTTTCCAAAATAAGGAAGATAACGGCGGATGCGGTCACATAACGTGACTGCATCTGCATGTATGTACGCCGTCTCATCGTCGTCATGCGGCTGTGTATCCGGGTTATGACAGTATGGGCAGTGATATGGACACCCCTGCAAAAAAATGATATAGCGCAGTCCCGGACCGTCCACAGCGCCAAGACTCTGAAACGAGTGAATCCGTGCCAACGGATGCGGTTTGATTGTGTCGTTCATAGGCAAATATTGTGAAAATACCGGAATCCAGGATCAAATTGCTTCATGGAAGGTACGCGCAATGACTTCATTCTGCTGTTCTCTCGACAGACGGTGGAAGTTGACTGCATAACCGGACACACGAATGGTCAGGTTCGGATACTTCTCAGGGTGCGCCTGTGCGTCAAGCAGCATCTCTCTGTTGAATACATTGACATTGATATGCTGTGCATCCTGTGCGAAATAACCGTCGATGATAGCACATAGATTCTGATAACGGGACTCTGCATCTGCGCCAAGTGCCTGCGGAATGATACAGAAGGTATTGGAAATACCGTCCTTACAAACATCATAAGACAATTTTGCAACAGAATTCAAGCTCGCCAGCGCCCCCATAGCATCTCTGCCGTGCATGGGATTTGCACCGGGCGCAAACGGTTCTCCTGCCTTTCTGCCGTCCGGTGTAGAGCCGGTTTTCTTACCGTATACAACATTGGAGGTAATCGTCAGAATCGATAGCGTATGCTCTGCGTTGCGATATGTGGGAATTTCCTTGAGTGCAGAGAAGAATTTTTCCACTTGATCTACAGCGATACGATCTACACGGTCATCGTCGTTGCCATATTTTGGAAAATCTCCAACCGTTTCAAAATCCCGGATCAATCCTGTCTCGTCACGAATGACCCGAACACGCGCGTATTTGATTGCAGAAAGTGAATCCGTCAGAACAGATAATCCCGCAACACCAAACGCCATGAAGCGGTGTACATCCGTATCATGCAGCGCCATCTGCAGCTTTTCATATGCATATTTGTCATGCATATAATGGATCATATTCATCGCCTTGACATAAGTCTGTGCAAGCCATGGACGGTATTCATCCATCAAGGCACAGGCGGTATCGTAGTCGAGATATTCGCCTTCAAAGCGTTTCCCCGCAGGTGCAATCTGTGCGCCGCTTTTTTCGTCTCTGCCGCCATTCAAAGACAGCAGAAGGAGCTTGACAAGATTGGCTCTCGCGCCAAAGAACTGCATATCCTTACCGACACGCATGGCGGATACACAGCATGCAATCGCATAATCATCACCAAATTTACGGCGCATCAAATCGTCGTTTTCATATTGAATGGAATCCGTATCGCAGGAAACCTTTGCAGCAAACCGACGGAATGCCAAAGGCAAATCCTTTGACCACAGCACCGTCAGATTGGGTTCTGCCGACGGATTTAAATTATACAGCGTATGCAGAATACGGAACGAAGATTTTGTTACCAGGGTTCTGCCGTCTTCTCCCATACCGCCGATGGATTCTGTAATCCACATGGGATCTCCGGCAAACAGTTCATTGTATTCCGGCGTGCGCAGGTGGCGCGCCATCCGCAGCTTCATGACAAAATCATCGATGATCTCTTGAATTTCCGATTCGGTATAAATACCGGCTGCGAGATCGCGTTCAAAATAGATATCAAGGAACGTAGAGGTTCTGCCAAGGCTCATTGCCGCGCCATTCTGCTCCTTGATCGCACCGAGATAACCAAAATACAGCCACTGCACAGCTTCACGGGAGTCTTTTGCCGGTGCGGAAATATCATAACCGTACATTTCAGCCATAGTTTTCAGCTTCTCAAGGAACGCAATCTGCTGATACAGCTCTTCCAGGCAGCGGATTTCATCGGCGGTTACATTCTTTGAAGCAATTTCCGCCTTGTCTTTCTGCTTTTCGGCAATCAAATGATCGACACCGTACAGCGCGACACGGCGATAATCGCCAATAATTCTGCCGCGTCCGTAAGCATCCGGCAGACCGGTAATAATGCCGGAATGACGTGCTGCACGAATGGCATCATTGTAAACACGGAAAACACCGTCATTGTGCGTGGTACGGAACTGGAACTCGTCTTCCACCTTTTGTGACAGCGTATACCCGTATGCCTTGCACGCTTTTCTTGTCATATTGATGCCGCCAAACGGGTTGACTGCACGCTTGAGCGGCGCATCCGTTTGTAAACCAACGATAATTTCATGTTCACGATCAAGATATCCCGGCTGGAATGTACACAAAGATGCAACCGTTTCTGTATCAATGTCCAAAACACCACCACGTTCATGCTCTTTTGCCAAAAGTGCCTGAAGCTTGTCGTTTAACATACGGGTACGTTCTGTCGGAGCGCAAAGAAAGGATTCGTCTCCTTCATACGGTGTATAATTTTTCTGGATAAAATCGCGTACATTGATTTCATCCTGCCAGATACCTTCGTGAAAACCGTTCCATTGTTCAAATCTCATATTACATTACCTCTCTGTTTCAGATAAAAGAAAAAGGCCGCACTTCCGAACTCAGCGAAAGTGTTGCCCAGACGAAGCGGCACCAAATCAAACCTCATTGTGGTTGTTTCCACATGTAATACCAATCAAATTACATTCCGTCAGAGGTTTTACTTTTGTGTTGTATGATATCCTAATATGCTTATGTGGATATTATATCATATTTTTTTCTTTCTGTCAATCCTTTTTCAAAATATATTTTCAATATGAGGTGAAATCACTCCATCCTTCCTCATTCCAGAGGCGGATTGTACCGCCACCAGAAAAAGTAAGTGTCTCCTGCCGTCTATAAAGGCAGAGGGATATCTTACTTTTCGTTATCGTTTCAAATAAAATCCACACACACTATTTTTTTCATGAAACCTCAACTTTTTTTCAAAAACCTCTTGACTTTCCCATACTACATGTGGTATAATATATAGGAACTGAAAATGAATGGTTTTCACCCAACTGGAGAATTACTCAAGTGGTGAAGAGGCGCCCCTGCTAAGGGTGTAGGTCGGGTAACCGGCGCGAGAGTTCAAATCTCTCATTCTCCGCCAAGAAAAAGCATGCGTCAGCATGCTTTTTTGTTTTCCCGGATTTTTCCAACCAACACCAGTTCCACATTTCGATTCCTATGATCGGAATTCATGAAATCTGATCAAATATTGAGATACATTCATTATAAACAAGGAGAGTCTATCATGAGTATCACCAAAGAAGATATTGCGAGTGTAAAAAGCCGTGGTTTTCTTTTAAACCGCGGAACAGAATGCTTTTCCGGCAGAATCGTCCCCATCGGCGGACAGTTTTCTGCGGACGACCTAAAAGCAGTTGCCGCATGTGCACAGCAGTTTGGAAACGGAACTGTGATTTTCACCAGCCGTCTTACCGCAGAAATTGTTGGAATTCCGTTTGATAAAATCAAGGATGCAGAAGCCTTTATGGAAGAACGCAATCTGCATTTCGGCGGAACCGGAGCCACAGTTCGTCCTCTGACTGCCTGCAAGGGTACAACCTGTGTATACGGAAATATCGATACCCATGCATTGGTCACAACACTGCATGAAAAGTTTTATGTAGAGATGGGAAACGTTGCGCTGCCGCATAAATTTAAAATCAGCGTCGGCGGCTGTCCCAACAGCTGTATGAAACCAAGCTTAAACGACGTCGGCATTGAAGGCTGCCGTGTGTTCCAGGCGGAGCTTGAAAAATGCCGTGCATGCAAAAATTGCTTTGTTGCATCCTCATGTCCTTCAAAGGCAGTCTCTCTGGAAGCAGACGGTCATGCCGTACTCGATACTGACAAATGTAATTCCTGCGGCGTTTGTATCAGTAAATGTCCCTTTGGTGCATTCCCGAAAACTGCCCAGTCGGGCTGCCATGTATTTGTCGGCGGTACGTGGGGCAAAACGCAGCGTATCGGAACACGCCTTGCCGGTATTTATACGGTCGATGAAATTCCGACAATTGTGGAAAAAGTTCTGCTCTGGTATAAGGAAAATGGTCGCGCAAAAGAACGTCTCGGCGCTGCAATTGACCGTATTGGTGTGGATGTTTTAGAAAAAGCACTTGCGTCTGATGACCTTTTAAACCGCCGCGATGAAATTCTTGCTGCCCCTATAAAGCCAAATGTAAAATAACGTGAGTTCGATGAGGAGATGCTTTTTGAAAAAAGCACCTCCTCAAACTCCACCGCAAAAACTTTTAAACAGAGAAACCAATAAAATATGGATAAATCAAGCAAAAAACGCACCGTTTTGGTTTGATTTATCCGTATAAAGTTTTTTGAAAAGGGTATGGGGAAAACTTTTTTGATGGAAAAGTTTTCCCCGAGAATTCTATCGGACTTACGTTAAAATAATCATTCAATCCATTACATAAAAAGTTCCTTTCCATTCTTATGGAAAGGAACTTTTTATTATTGAAATTAAACTGGTAAGGAATTAAACTTTTTCACACCCCATGTATCAAGCGCTCTATAGATACAAATGGAGAGCACAGCAAATACAACCATCCACAACAAAAGGAGTATGGAAACCGGTATGACAGCACTTGCAAAAACAACACTCAGCGCAACTGCAACGACAACTGCCATATTTCCAAACATGGTCAGCATCACAGCACTTCCCTGCTTGACAACCTGCACTTCATTGGTCCAATTCAGATTCGGATATTTTAATCCAAGCAATAATCCGATACCACCGGAAACCACAGAATAAAGCTGTGGGAACACAATGAGAGCAATTCCGTTGATGATATAATCAAATGTAGAAATCGTTGTTTGAGCGGTAACTTCTGACAGCATTTCATCCGTGACGCCCTCACCGAACATTTCCGGAGCAATATTGGCATTTCCTGAAAAGAGGAATATCAAACCGAATATGGACATCAGTATACTGGGAATCGCGCACCAAATCAGATGTAGCTTTAACTTTGCATGCAGAATATCTTTTGTTGTAACCGGCATGGAACGAATTTGCCACAGGGTTTTTGCTTCGAGGGAAACCGACGGTGCTGTAATCAGCGTCATACACAGCATCATACAAATCACACCGAGAAAAACGGCTGCGATTTTATCCTGTCCTAATAAAAGGGCAACGCCTTTTACAAGATCCCATTTCCAGATCAGCGCTACAGGACATATCAAAAGGAAGAAAAGACCGAATGCGCCGTTCAGTAAATATGATGGAGAACTGCAAAAACGAGCATTTTCGCGTTTCAAAAGTGCTATCGAAAGCCGGTTGACCTTCTCGTCAGCTTCATTGATACGGTATTTTATCCGTTTTACACCGTGTGCAGTCGTTGCAGTCTTTAAGAATGTTGCAGACATCAATGCATACACAAGAACAAACGGAATCACCAATATGCAGAGCGAGAGCAGCAGGGGAACAATTTTATGCTCTGCAATTGCAGCGCCAATCCAATAGAGGGGTGCAACGGCGCCCAACGTTTCTGCAATGGCATTGCTGTTATTGACCATGGCATCGATTAATTTTGTATAACCGACCGAATATACATAGATATATGCAATCATAAATACCATGGAGATTAAAACCGTTACTATTGTTTTATTACGCATCCGTGCAGAAAATGCTGCAATTGCAAATCCAAGCAGACAGGAAAGCGATAAGGTAAACAATCCCGCGGCAAGGAAGAGCAGGAGATCAAGCAGCAAAACAGAAATGGAAAAGCCTGCATAGATAAACCAGCAGACAAGTGCCGGAATGAGTACAACGCTGCCCCAAATCAAATTCATCACGTACAGCGAAACCATGCGGACAAGCAGAATGATACGCGGCGGAATTGGCATGGCAAGGAGCGTCATATTATCTTTGGCTTCAAAAATCAACGATTTTGCAAGAAATACGGTTCCGACCAACATCAGGACTGCGGTAATCAACATTTGCATAGTCATATACAGCCAGCCAAGCCCCATAGTATGAAACGGTTCCGCAATAGAGATGAACAGCGATACAAATACAACCATAAACATCAGATAGCAGAATCCCCATAAGAGTCCCATTCCGATCTTACCGATCCGACGGTTCCCCTGCTGCTTCTTTCCATTTGTGATTGTTTTTTTCGTTCTTGTTCCACCGGTAAAGCTGCCAAATGTAGCAGCCATTTGAATCCGGAAAAGTACCATAAAAGTGGACATGTATTATTCCTCGCTCTCCGCTGTCTTCTGCTGGGACAACTCCAAAAAGACATCTTCCAAACTGCCGTCCCCGCGAATACTTTCCATTGTACCCGATGTTACCAGTTTGCCGCCACGGATAATCGCTACCTTATCACACAATTTTTCTGCAACTTCCAATACGTGTGTGGAGAAGAAAATCGCACCGCCGGCGTCACAGTGCTCCCGCATGATCAGCTTTAGATTATGCGATGCAATCGGGTCAAGTCCAACAAACGGTTCATCCATCATCAGCAGTTCTGGTGCATGAATCAAAGCGCCAATGATCGCAAGCTTTTGCTTCATACCGTGTGAATATGTAGAAATCGGCTGTGCAAGATCTCCTGTTAAAGCAAATAACTCCGCATATTTTGCAATTCGTGCTTTACGGTCAGAGGAGGAAACTCCATATATATCTGCAACAAAGTTCAAATACTTTATACCGCTTAAAAATTCATATAAGTCTGGATTGTCCGGAATATATGCTATTTTTTTCTTACATGCAAGCGGTTCCTTTACAATCGAAGTACCGCCGATGAGAATTTCTCCTTCTTCAAACGACAGCAGACCTGTACATGCCCGAAGTGTGGTTGTTTTACCGGCGCCATTATGTCCAATAAATCCATATATTTCCCCCCGAGCAATGTGCAGAGACAGATGATCTACCGCTGCCTTATCTCCATATCGCTTCGTAAAGTCTTTGATTTGTAACATAGACCGAATTCCTTTCGTTTCTTGACTGAAATAGACAGATTTTCGACACCAACCTTTTAAAATGGTGATTTTGAAAATCGTTGTGATATCTTTTTGATATCGATTAAGTATATTATATCATATGGAAATCACTTTGTCAATAGATTTCAAAAGAAAAAATCTCCAGAACTCTTTATCAGAATGTCCGGAGATTTCGATAGTTTCATCAAATATATAGTATTATTTTCGGCAGAACACGAGATTAAGAAAGGAGTGTTCGATCATTTGCAAATTCTGAACCGCTTGCATGTGTAAATTGTGCGAGCAGCTTTTCCACTGTCAGCTTTTTCTTTTCTTCTCCACGGATATCAAGAATAACGTTCCCTTCATGCATCATAATCAGGCGGTTACCGTATTCAATGGCATTTTTCATATTATGCGTGACCATAAGTGTCGTCAGCTGATCTTCACGCACAATTTCATCGGTCAGATGCAGTACCTTATCCGCTGTTTTCGGGTCAAGTGCCGCGGTATGTTCATCCAAAAGGAGCATTTTCGGCCGCTCCAGTGTTGCCATCAGCAGAGTCAACGCCTGTCTCTGACCGCCGGAAAGCAGTCCTACCATTGCATGCATGCGGTTTTCCAAGCCTAAGTCCAACCGTGCAAGTGCTTCTTTATAAAGAATTCGTTCTTTCTCCGAAATCCGCCAGCGCAGACCATGCGATTTTGTACGCCGGTAAGCTAATGCAAGATTTTCTTCAATTTCCATATTGGGTGCAGTCCCTGTCATCGGATCCTGGAACACCCGTCCGAAAAATTTTGCACGTTTATATTCCGATAACGATGTGATATCTTCCCCATCCAAAATGATAGAACCGCTGTCAATCTGGAACACGCCGGTAATTGCATTCATCAACGTAGATTTTCCTGCGCCGTTGCCGCCAATCACCGTAATGAAATCGCCCTTTTCAATATGAAGGGTCAAATGATTCAATGCGATTTTTTCATTGATTGTTCCTGGATTAAATGTTTTACATATCTGATTTAATGTCAGCATTTCATTTGTTTCTGCCATCTGATATCACCCTTCTTTCTTTGTATTCTTTTTCTTAGCAGAAAGAACGAGCTTGTTTTTGATAATCGGCAGACTGAGTGCTACAGCAACCACAACGGCGGTCATCAGCTTCAGGTCTGTGGACGGCATTCCGGAATAGATGACAAATGCAACAACCATACGGTATACAACCGCGCCTACCACGATACCGGTCAGTTTCACCGCAAAGTTCTTTGCACGCGCAAACAGCGTTTCGCCAATGATAATTGATGCAAGTCCGATAACAATCGAACCGACCCCCATACCGACGTCGGTATAGCTCTGGTACTGGCAAAGCAGCGCACCAGAAAGTGCAATTAACCCGTTTGATGCAGCAAGTCCGATAATTTTTGTCACATCGGTATTGATTCCCTGCGCACGACACATCTTTTCATTGGTACCGGTAGCACGGATTGCACTGCCGATTTCCGTTCCGAAAAACCAATACAATACAGCAATCAATGCGGCCACGATGATCAGCCCCAGCAGCAGGGAAGCATTGGTCTTTCCAAAATGGAAAATCTGATCTAACGTTGCATAGATCGTTTTTTCCTTATAATTCAGAAGGGAAAGGTTGGAAGTCCCTTGCTTGCCTGTTGCAATATTCATAATATGAATATTGATGGAATAAAGCGAAATCATAGTTAAAATACCTGCCAAAATCGGCGGGATTTTGAGTTTTGTATGCAGAAGACCCGTGATTGATCCTGCAATACATCCGCCTATAAAAGCAAGCAGCGATGCAAGGTACGGATTACATCCGCGCCAGATCAGCATTGCAGCAATTGATGCACCTGTGGTAATTGCACCTTCACAGGACAGGTCAGCAAAGTCAAGCATTCTGTAGGAGATATATACACCAAGGGACAGCACAGCCCAGATGAAGCCCTGACAGATACCGGATAACAACATATCAAACATGGTTTTGGATTCCTTACTTTAAAACAGGATACGGCGTCCCGACACAATGCAGGACGCCGTCATCCCATATAATCTAAATCATCGTCATTCTTGACAAATTCTGCCATCCTTCGTTTTTTCAGCATGGCGTTTCTTGCAAATGTTGGCTCTTATTTGCCCGCATCGGCAATTTTTTTGTCAGTATAGGCAATTTATTTGTCAGTATAGGCAATTTATTTGCCAGTATAGGCAATTTATTTGCCAGTATAGGCAATTTATTTGCCAGTATAGGCAATTTATTTGCCAGTATAGGCAATTTATTTGCCAGTATAGGCAATTTATTTGCCAGTATAGGCGCAAGTTACTTGCCGGTGTTGGCAATTTACTTGCCGATGTTGACAGCATGCACGTTTGCAATACCGTTTGCAAGTACATTGTCGGTCGGGATATAGACGGCGTCAACGCCTGCGTTTCTAAGAGAAACGAACGCTGCTTCAATATCGTTCATATCGCCGATACCTTTTTCTACATACTTATATCCCTTTGCATCGCACTCTGCTTTTGCCTGCTCGATCTGATAAATCGAGTTGGTTTCTGCAGAGGTGTAAAGAAGACCAACCGTGATATCCTCTTTTCCAAGAAGCTCGCCAATCAAGTCAATCTGTTTCGCTACCGGGTTGATATCGGAAACACCGGTAACATTTGCGCCAGGCGCTTCAAGAGAAGCCACAAGACCTGCGCCAACCGGATCGGTCACTGCATTGAAGATAACCGGAATGGTTGTAGTGGAAGAAGCTGCTGCCTGTGCAGACGAGGTTGCAATGGCATAAATAAGGTCTACATTCTTGTTGACAAATGTTTCTGCAATGGTAATGTTATTTGCCTGATCTCCCGCTGCATTTTCATCAAGAATGGTCACTGTCTTGCCTGCGGCATCCATACGGACAGAAAGCTGATCAACAAATCCTTTGTTGGTTAAGTCAAGCGCCACATGCTGCATCAGCTGTAAAACACCGACGGTATAATCACCGCCATCCGCGGCAATCGCACTGTCCACGCGTGTAACTGCAATATCTGCACTGCCGTCAGTCGCATTGGACTTTACACTGTCCGGAATGGTAAATCCGATTTCAGACGCAACTGTATTATTGACCACCAATGCCGGATTCGGGTCAAGTGACACAGGAGTAGCTGCGGGGGTTGCACCATTTAACAGGATATCTGCTGCCATATCACCGGCTTTTACACCGAGGTTATAATAGCTGACACCGTATGTTGCGACGCCTGCGACGTCATTCATACCGGTTTCACCGCAGACAATCGGAAACGGGTTGGATTTGGAGGAGCCGCTGCAGGCAGTCAATGCAAGACCGCTCAGCATAAGCATCGCTGCCAATGTAAGGGAAAGAACCTTTTTCAGTTTCATAATTTGTACCATACTTCCGCTGAGCGAAAGTGTTCCTTTCTTTGGAGGAGCTGTAATTTACAAAAAATTCCAGAGCTGTGAAATGGTTTCCGATATGCATTTAAAAAGGCCAGAAACGCTTTGGATGCAATCATTTCCGGCTGCTCTGTTTCGGATTCCGAAATTAAATCCGAATGTTTGACAGTTCTGCTGATTGCAGCAAATTTCCGTCACTCTGTTTATTTTCTGTATTTATCAACTCAAAATGGTCAAAGATATTATATCATTATATACGTACTTTGTCAAGTATTTTTTTACATTTTATTTGGTTATCCGCTGTATATTTGATAGTTTCGTTTATAAAGATACAATAAAAATGCATCCCAAAGGAAAACCGCTGCTGCTGTCTGCTTTCGCTTCAAGCATACGAATGCGGTGTGTACCCTATAGCAAGGGACACACCGCATGTGTCATATTCTTATTTAAAAAGCGGATATTTTTCGCACAGCTTTGCGACTTCTTCGCGTACATATGCACCATTACCGTCGATATCCTTTGCGGTCAGCGCCATCAGATGCGCGACATGACGCATATCGTCTTCCTTCAATCCTCTGGTGGTAACAGCAGGTGTACCGACACGGATACCGCTGGTCAAAGACGGCTTCTGCGGATCATTGGGAATCGCATTTTTGTTGACCGTGATATGTACGGTATCAAGGCGGGTCTCCATTTCCTTACCGGTGATATTCATCGGGCGAAGATCAATCAAGGCAAGATGGTTATCCGTACCGCCGGAAACAAGGTCAAAGCCTTCTTCCTTCAATGCAGCGGCAAATGCTTTGGAATTCAAAACCACCTGATGCTGGTATTCCTTGAATTCCGGCTTGAGTGCTTCTCCAAAGCAAACAGCCTTTGCAGCAATAATATGAAGCAGCGGACCGCCCTGAATACCCGGGAAGATTGCCTTATTGATCTGCTTTGCAATTTCTTCGTTGTTTGTCAGAATCAAACCGCCTCTCGGACCGCGGAGTGTCTTATGTGTTGTGGTTGTGGTCACATCCGCATACGGAATGGGAGACGGATGTTCCCCTGCGGCAACAAGACCTGCAATGTGTGCGATATCCACCATCAGATACGCACCGACAGCATCTGCAATGGCACGCAGACGCGGGAAATCAATGATACGCGGATAAGCAGAAGCGCCTGCGACAATCAGCTTCGGCTTGTTTTCCTTCGCCAATTGCTCCAGTGCATCATAATCAATATAGCCGTTTTCATCAAGACCGTATGGAACAAAGTTGTAATACTTGCCGGACAGATTTACCGGGCTGCCATGTGTCAGATGACCTCCACAGGCAAGACTCATACCAAGAACCGTATCACCGGGCTTTAAAAGCGCAACATAAACTGCGGTATTTGCCTGAGAGCCGGAGTGCGGCTGTACATTTGCATACGCTGCGCCGAACAGCTGCTTTGCGCGCTCAATGGCGATGTTTTCTACAACGTCGACACGCTCACATCCACCGTAATACCGTTTTCCGGGATAACCTTCCGCATATTTGTTTGTGAGAATGGTTCCGGCTGCAAGCAGGACTGCTTCAGACACCACATTTTCACTTGCAATCAGTTCAAGTCCGTCGCGCTGACGGTTATATTCCGCTTCTACCGCGTCGCCGATTTCCGGATCGAAAGCACGGAGTTCATTGATTTTGTCAAGTATCATATGAGTTTCTCCTTGATAACATATTAAAAGAATAGTAATAGTATACCATACTTCAAAATATTTTGCAAGTATGCACATGGATCTTTTTATGAAAATTTTGAAAATTTTCAAATACCTCCTCGTTTGACAGGTATTTTCCAAAGACTGTAATCCGAAAATGAAACTGCTGTAATATAGGAAGAAAAAGCGGCATTCTCACGGCAAATTGCTGAAAATACAAAATTTTCACAGGAAAATTTCAAAACACTCTTGACTGTTTTGCTCTTGCGGTGTATAATCATTATGGCGGAAATTTGGTGCATTGCATTTTTTAACCATAACGCTTCCTCGTTCAGCAAGCTGCACCCTCTGTATATACTGCCGTTTCCTTTCACAAGAGAGACCCGGGCAGACAGATATCCGCAAAGACGAAGCCTGAAATAATAAAAAGGTATGGTGAATCCGTATGATGAAGCTTGGTATCATTAACAACCAACCAAACAAGGAATCCCTTGCGTATGTAAAAGGACTTGGGCTATCCTTCATTGAGATGTGCAACAACAACAATGAGGAAACGCTCTTCTGCCACCAAAACATTGCACAGTATATCAAAGATGCAAAAGAAGCCGGCATTGCTTTTGGCTCCATCGGACGGTGGAATGCCTGTATGAACGCAGCCGGTCATGTCAACGAAGAAGAGTTCGGGATTGTGGAAAAGACCCTCGACGATGCAATCCTATCTGGTGCACCGACATTTGTCTGCGGCTGTAATTATGACGACACCGTTTCGCTTTACAAAAACTATTCCGCAGCAATTGAAATTTTCGGACGCATGCTGGAAAAAGCAAAGGGAACACAGACAAGCGTCGCAGTTTACAACTGTGACTGGAACAATTTCATCAACAACATGGATGCATGGAAAATTGTCCTGGGCGAGCTTCCTGATTTGAAAATTAAATTTGATGCATCCCACTCCTATCATGCCGGACGTGACTATATGCGTGAAATTGCAGATTGGGGTGATCGGTTTGCACATGTACACATTAAGGGTGCAGTCGTAACAAACGGTCGTTATGTAGACGATCCTCCCGCTGGGATGGATGACTTAAAGTGGTCTTCTATCTTTGCCGCACTTTATGCACGCGGATACGACGGATGCCTGTCCATTGAGCCGCATTCCGCCGCATGGATGTTCCAGACTGAGCGCGGAAAGGCCGGGGTAAAATATACCGTGGATTACATTTCCAAGTTTATTCTTTGACTTTTCAAACATTATCATATTCGGTATAAATATTTCTGTATGCCGTAAAGACTGCATATTCTATCCTACCAGTATGTGCGGTCTGCAAATTACGGCATCACGGATTTTTATATAGCACAATATTTTTATTAAAGGAAGTGAAAGTATGAATTTTCTATCAACATCACTTACGGCTGCAGCTCCGATCAGCAATGCGTTTGTTGTTGTCATGGGTATTGGCGTCGTTTTCATTGGTTTGATCTGCATCATCCTGCTGATTAAATTGATGTCTGCGATTATGGGATCCGTCGGCGGAAAACAAGCAAGCGCTCCTGCTGCCGCAGCATCGACCGCTGCAGCTTCAACAGCTGGCAGTGCAGCTCCCGCTGCAAGCCCAGCCCCGGCGATTTCCAACGTCATCGAAAACCGTGCTGAAATTGTCGCTGCAGTATGTGCCGCCGCCGCAGAAGAGCTTGGCACCGATGTATCTGCACTCCGCGTCGTCTCCTTTAAGAAAATTTCCTAACAGAATATTTTCTTTTTCAAAAATTGGAAACAAAATCAACAATTGAACATTCTAATGAAAAGAGAGGATTTTCCAAAATGAAAGCATACAAGGTTACCGTTAACGGCAATGTTTATGAAATCACACTTGAAGTGATTGACAAGGCTGATATTAAAGCCGCTCCTGCACAAACCGCTGCACCTGCAGCAGCACCCGCCCCCGCAGCTGCTCCAGCCGCAGCAGCGCAGGCTGCTGGTGCAACCACCGTCAGCGCTCCAATGCCCGGCAACATCCTGAAAGTTAATGTCGCAAACGGTCAGGCAGTGAAAAAGGGCGATGTCCTTATGATTCTGGAAGCCATGAAAATGGAAAACGAAATTATGAGCCCGGTTGACGGTACCATCGCATCTGTCAATGTCAATTCCGGCGCAACTGTTGAATCCGGCGCAGTTCTCTGCTCTATCAACTAATTTGACATGGAGGGTTTTCATCCTTGGACGCTTTATTAAATTTTATTGAGCAAATGGGATTCTACCAGCTGTTCGCAAATTTCGGCGAAAACTGGGGAAACCTTGTTATGATTCTCCTTTCCTTTTTCTTAATGTATCTTGCGATTGTCAAGCAGTTTGAACCGCTTCTGCTGCTCGGTATTGCATTTGGTATGCTTTTGACCAACCTTCCCGGCGCAGATATGTATCATGCAGCCATGTGGACGGACTTCATGAAGGAAGGCGCAGAACATTATCATGATTACGGCTATATTCTTGCAGAAGGCGGACTTCTTGATATTCTGTATATCGGTGTCAAAACCTGTCTGTACCCCTGCCTGATTTTCATCGGCATCGGTACCATGACCGACTTTGCTCCTCTGATTTCCAACCCGAAGAGCCTTTTGCTCGGCGCCGCAGCACAGCTCGGTATTTTCGTTACCTTTATCGGTTGTATTTTCCTCGGCTTCCCGCAGGAAGCAGCTGCATCCATCGGTATCATCGGCGGTGCGGACGGTCCTACTGCAATCTTTACCACATCCAAGCTGTTCCCGGATCTGCTCGGTCCGATCGCTGTCGCCGCGTATTCCTACATGGCGCTCGTTCCGGTCATTCAGCCGCCGATTATGAAGCTTCTCACCACGAAGGAAGAACGTCGAATTAAAATGACGACCCTTCGTCCGGTTTCCAAAGCAGAAAAAATTGTCTTCCCAATCGTTGTGACTGTATTTGTATCTCTGCTTGTTCCTTCCGCAGCGCCACTGATCGGATGTCTGATGCTCGGCAACCTTTGGAAAGAATGCGGCGTTTGTGAACGTCTTGCAAAAACCGCAGGCAATGAGCTGATGAACATCGTTACCATTTTCCTCGGCATCTCTGTCGGTGCAACAACAACCGCTTCCAGCTTCCTGAACCTCGATACACTGAAAATTGTTATCATGGGTGTCGTCGCATTCGGTATTGGTACAGCAGGCGGTGTCCTTCTTGCCAAGTTCCTCAACCTGTTCTCCAAAAACAAAATCAACCCGCTCATTGGTTCCGCAGGCGTTTCTGCTGTTCCTATGGCAGCCCGTGTTTCTCAGAGAGTCGGTCAGAAAGAGGATCCTTCCAACTTCCTGCTGATGCACGCAATGGGTCCGAACGTCGCAGGCGTCATCGGTTCCGCGATTGCTGCAGGTGTTTTGATTGCTCTGTTCGGTTGATTTTTAGCAGCTTCCGCTGAAATCACCCCCTCCCTTGATTTCGTAAGAAAGGAATTTTAATCGTATGGCGAATAAGCTGTATATTACTGATACCATTCTCCGTGACGCACATCAGTCTCAGGCTGCTACACGTATGACACTGGAGGATATGCTTCCCGCACTGCACGACCTTGATCAAATCGGTTATTGGTCCTTGGAGTGCTGGGGCGGCGCAACATTTGATTCCTGCATGCGCTTTTTATCGGAAGACCCCTGGGAAAGACTTCGTATTCTGAAAAAGAACATGCCGAATACCCCCTTACAGATGCTCCTTCGCGGACAGAATCTGCTTGGCTACAAGCATTATGCCGATGATGTTGTGGATGCATTTGTCAAAGCGTCTGTGAAAAACGGTATCCATGTCATCCGTATTTTTGACGCTCTCAACGATATCCGCAATATGAAGGCTGCCATGTCCGCAGCCAAGAAGTATGGCGCACATGTAGAAGCCGCCATTTCCTACACCGTTTCCCCTGTACACAATGAAGCATACTTCGTTGAGCTTGCAGGAAGACTGGAAGAAGAAGGTGCAGATACCATCTGCATCAAGGATATGGCAAACCTGCTTCTCCCTTATGACGCATATTCACTTGTGAAGGCGATGAAGGAAAAAATCCGTGTCCCGATTCACCTGCACACGCACAATACCACCGGTACCGGTGATATGACATACCTGATGGCAGTACAGGCAGGCGTCGATATTATCGATACGGCACTGTCTCCGCTTGCAAACGGTACGTCTCAGCCTTCCACCGAGGCAATGGTTGCTACCCTGAAAGGCACAGAACGGGATACCGGTCTTGACCTGCAGCAGCTTTCCGATGTGGCAAAGCACTTCCGTACCGTCGCAAACAGACTGAAGGCAGCAGGCTCTCTCGATCCCAAGGTGCTCAATGTCGATCCGAACACCCTTCTGTATCAGGTTCCCGGCGGCATGCTTTCCAACCTGATCAGCCAGTTAAAACAGGCAAAGGCAGAAGATAAACTGTATGATGTGCTTGCAGAGGTTCCGCGTGTCCGTGAAGATTTCGGTTATCCGCCTCTGGTCACACCGACTTCTCAAATTGTCGGTTCTCAAGCCGTTTTAAACATCCTCTCCGGTGAACGCTACAAGATGGTAACGAAGGAGTCCAAGGGTCTGCTTCGCGGCGAGTACGGTCAGGTTCCCGGTACCGTCAATGAGGAAGTCCGCAAGAAGGCACTCGGCGATGCAGAAATTATTACCTGCCGTCCTGCCGATCTGCTCCAGCCGGAAATGGATAAGTACCGTGAGGAAACCAAGGCATTTGCAAAGAGTGAGGAAGATGTACTCAGCTATGCACTGTTCCCGCAGGTCGCAGGCAAATTTATTGCAGAGCGTGACAATCCCAAGCCAAAGGTGGATCCGAGTGCGCCCAGAGAGCTTTTCATTGAAGATTTAGGCAATTGATCCGTTCATCATAAACATTTGCAGAACAAGAAGAACTGTCGTAAAACACGGCAGTTCTTTTTGTATCATTGGGAAATGTCACTTTTTCACATGCGGCATCACATTGTTGTATAATATTCACATGAAAATGTTATTTTTAACATATTTCTTCTCAATTCAAACTTTTTGTTTTCCCTTGCATTTCTGGTAAAAATAGTGTATAATATTAACAGCGAAAAATATCTGTCTAATCATTCATACTGTACTGTACAGTTTTTCTATTTCATAAATAATGATAGGAGTCACATGATATGAATATCAATTATATCCATCCGGCAGACCAGCTTGTTATGTTTATGCAGCGCATTTATGACAAGGGACTGACCACAACCTCCGGCGGCAATCTGTCGATCAAAGATGAAGACGGCAACATCTGGATAACGCCTGCAAGTGTGGATAAGGGAACGCTGACCCGCGGAGATATTGTCTGCGTCAAACCGGACGGAACTATTCTCGGTCAGCACCGTCCGTCTTCCGAATATCCTTTCCATGCAGCTGTTTATAAAATGCGTCCCGATCTGCGAGCTGTGTTGCATGCACATCCGCCGGCACTGGTTTCCTTTTCGATTGTGCGCCAGAAACCCAATCTGAACCTTCTTCCCTCTGTACAAAAAATCTGTTCTGACGTCCGCATTGCAACCTATGCGGTTCCCGGCAGTGATACCCTTGGAGAAAACATCGGCCGCTGTTTTGCAGACGGATGTGATATTGTGCTGCTTGAAAACCACGGTATCTGCATCGGCGCTGTCGATATGTTCACGGCATTCCAGCGGTTTGAAACACTAAACTACTCCGCAGAACTGGAAATTCTTGCAAGCAGACTTTCCGGCGGCATCAGCCAGATAAAAATGCTCCCCGCAGAAGCATACCAGGTTGCGGAAACACGAGATCACCTGAAAATGGACGACTTTATTCCGCACAGTCACACCTCCGAGGAGCTTGCTGCCCGCCGCGATATGATTACACTCATTCGCCGTTCCTACAAACAGGGACTGTTTACTGCAACACAGGGAACCTACTCCGTGCGTCTCTCTGACGGCAGCTTTGTCATAACACCATCCGGATTGGACCGTGCATATATTGAAGAGGACGATCTTGTCCGCGTCAAAAGCGGCATGAAGGAGGTCGGCAAGACGCCTTCCCGTGCGGTAAACCTGCATGCACAGATTTATGAGCAGCATCCGGAAATCCGTGCCGTTCTTCTTGCGCACCCGGTTCATGCGATGGCATTTGCAATCACCGATACCGATTTTGATCCCAGAACCATTCCGGAAAGCTATATTCTTCTGCGCGATATCAAGCGTCTTCCCTATGATACCATTTATACACATATTACAGATGCAGCTGCCGCATTTACAGACGCCTGCCCTGCGGTAATGTTTGAAAATAACTGTGTCGTCGTCACCGGTGAATCTCTGTTGAAAGCCTTTGACCGTCTGGAGGTCATGGAATCTACCGCGCACTCCATTATCAATTCCGCCGCAATCGGTCCGATTGTCCATATTTCACCAGAAGAAGTTGCTGAAATTAAAGAAGCGTTCCATTTACAGGATTAATTTCTGAAATACCATAAACAAAAGGGATTGCCGCATATGAGGTGGTGTCCACAAAACAAAGAAGGGACTGTTGCACCTAAATGCAATAATCCCTTCTTTGTTTCATTTACAGCATCTCGACAAACGAATATTTATTGAGCCAAATGAATCCAATACCGCTCGATCCAGCTTTGACTGCGTGGCTCAAAGACTTTTGATTCGTATACGCCGCCGTTGTTTAATATGGTTCTCCTGCTGGCCTCATTGTCTGCAAGACAGCAGACCAGCACATCATAAATCCCTAAGCGTTTGCATTCCGGGAGTATACGGGAGAGCATCTGAATTGCATACCCCTTTCGCCGTTCGCTCGGACGCACGCAGTAACCGATATGTCCTGCGTATTTTTCCAGAAATTCATTAAAGCAGCGTCGAATCTGAATGACGCCAACCACCGTGTCATCTTCTTCACGGACGTATATATACTGCGTTGTGAAAGCCTCGATTTGATCAAGCCAGTCCTGCGTTTTGTCAAATTTCCTCAAAGATGAGCTTCCATCCATGGAGCCGCCATCTTCCATGTATTCCCGCCGAAACGCCTGTATCTGCTGGTCATACTCCATAGTCGGTTCAATCAGTTTCATCGTCGTTATTCCTCCACAAATCAAAATGCACTCTCTTTTGTTGAATAAAGTATATCAGTTAAATATGAAAAAATCAACCGTCTGCACAGAAAACGCGCGAAAAAGTGATGTATTTTTCAAGCATACTTTATACCGTCCTACAAACGCACAACGATTCATACGGCAGTCTTTTTTCGATTGTCCTGTTTTATTGGAGGTAAATCGTTTCACCCATCCGGATTTGCTGAAATCGTCCAACAGCAGCGGACATATCACGTCTTCTTGTTTTTCGTAACAGTATGATGATGCCATTTTACATTTGAAAACAAATTGTAAATTTTTTGTGTTTTATTTGCGTGTTTCTTTTTTGTTTATAATTGTATAGTATAGTAATATATGTCATCCTCCGTTATAACCGCTATATGCTAATGGTAAAATGGGATGTTATATGAAATATTCATTGAAATTTTTGAAAGGAAGCTTTCGCACAAAGGAAGCCATGGTATCAGAACAATGTCTGCATCACGAATACCACTCACCACAATATCATTTGCACATGGATTGAATTTTTACAAGTTATTTTGGGTTTTTGTCATCGGTTGTTTTCTTGGCGTAGTCATTGAGACAATCTGGTGTATCCTCCGGAACAGACGCATCGAAAGCCGCAAAGGCTTGATATATGGACCGTTCAATCTGGTATATGGCATCGGTGCCATATTTATGACAGTAGGATTGATCTGGATGAAGGATACACGCGACTTATTTGTTTTTATCGGCGGAACCATCATCGGCGGCGCGTATGAATATGTATGCAGTGTCATTCAAGAGAAGCTAACCGGAACGATTTCGTGGGATTATAAGGCGCTTCCGTTTAACCTTCACGGGCGTATCAATCTTCTTTACTGTTTTTTCTGGGGAATCTTAGGTTTGCTTTGGGAACGCGATCTTTATCCACCATTGTCGCGTCTCATTGAACGCATCCCAAATTCCGTCGGTATACCGCTGACATGGATTCTTGTTGTATTCTTTGTATTGGACAGCTTTATTTCCGCTGCCGCTGTATACCGTATGAACTGTCGCCAAACAGGGCAAATCAAGGAGCATACCAGATTCTGGCAATGGATTGACCGCCGTTATCCGGACAAAAGAATGCGCAGAATCTATCCGAATATGAAGTTTAATTTACAGAATATCAAAATTCCAAATAAAACGGAACTCAAAGAAGAGCTGTCCCAGATTTTAAAATAATATCATGTTTCCGCGATTGAAAAGGATGGAATCCATACATGAAATTTGAAACAAAACGTATTTTGCTGATCGCAGCGCTTGTGTTTGCACTTTTTCTTGGCGTTCATTATTGGAAAAACATTGAAGGTCTTCTGACACTGGCTTTATCCGCTGCCATTCCGCTTATCATTGGCTGTGTGATTGCATTTATCATCAATATATTAATGTCCTTTTATGAGCGGCATTATTTTCCCAAATCAAAAAACGCTTTTGTTTTAAAAACACAGCGTGTAGTTTGTCTTTCCGCTGCTATTCTCACGCTGTTTCTCATCATCACGCTTGTTATCACATTGATTGTGCCGGAATTCGTCAACTGCATCCGTCTTATGCTGAACATGATTCCGGGGGCGATTGATCAAACCATCAACTATGTAGAGTCTTTGAATATTCTGCCTGAAAATATTTTTGATGTTTTGGAAGGAATTGATTGGAAATCCCGTATCGGTGAAATTGTAAATTCCGTTTGGACAGGCGTCGGGAATGTGATGGATGTTGTGATTAAAACAGTTTCCTCCATATTCTCTGTATGCATTACGGTCTTTGCTGCAATTATTTTTTCAATTTATCTTTTGATTGGAAAAGAACGTGTCGGCAGTCAATGCAAACGGCTTTTCCGGCATTATATGAAGCCGAGCTGGTATGAAAAACTATCGCATATCGCTCTTGTTATCTGTGACAGCTTCCATCGGTATGTTGTCGGGCAATGTCTGGAAGCATTGATATTAGGGATTCTTTGTACTGTCGGGATGTTAATTTTCCGCTTTCCCTATGCCACAATGATCGGAGCTTTGATTGCATTTACCGCCCTCATTCCTGTTGCAGGTGCATATATCGGAGCCATTGGCGGTGCGTTTATGATTTTGACCGTGTCACCAGTGAAAGCCATTCTCTTCATTGTCTATATCGTCGTATTGCAGCAGCTGGAAAACAACCTGATCTATCCCCGTGTGGTTGGTTCTTCCATCGGTTTGCCCGGCATTTGGGTCATGGCAGCCGTGACAGTCGGCGGCGGTGTGATGGGTGTTTTCGGTATGCTGCTCGGCGTTCCTTTGGCAGCCGCTGTCTACCGGCTTTTACAGGAAGATGTCAACCGAAAACCGGGAAATACCCTATCCGCTGCTTCTGTTACGGCCTTCGCAGAGGGAACTCCGGAACAATCTGCAACCGCCGCTTCCCAAAAGCAGCACACACCCAACTCTCATAATAAAAACAGAAAGAAAAATCCACAAAACCATCCCAAACAAAACCAACCTCACAAAGGCAAGTCTCCCCAAACACACTCCGGTACGCAAAGGACCAAATAACCTATACGTTTTTTCAAAAAAAATTCTAAGATTCTCCTTATAGTATTCACACATGCGTGGTACAATATAGGCGTATCAGGAAATGGATGATGGATCACATCGCCACCATACAAACGCAAAATAACCGAAAGGAACAAAAATGCCTTATGAAAAAACGTAATTTTACGCTGCTTCTTGCAGCGCTCATCGTATCATCTTCAATGTTTTCCTGTGCAGGCAGCAACGACACCGACAAGGATTCACAAAATACCTCCGCAGAAAATAATACCTCTGCTATCGTTGATACCACTGTCAATACAACAGAAGACGCGGTGACAACTGAAACAGAAACCACCAATGCCAATACACCTGCAGCGCTTCTTTGTACCGCTTTTAAAGATTATGTGGCAGAAAATCCTGACGCCGCGGCAAATGATATTGCTACAGCACTTTCGCAAAACGAAATTATACCCTTCGGTCCCGTTGTACAGCCAATGCAGGAAGGATATCTTCCGGGCTTTGATGCGGATATCACCGGATTCACAGAATGCGCTGCATTTATGCCGATGATTGGCTCTATCCCATTTGTCGGTTATGTCTTTACCGTCGATGAAGCCAATGTGGACACATTCAAGGAAACACTTACTGCTCATCATGATTTGAGATGGAATATCTGTACAGAAGCAGATGAAATGGTCTGTGATTCCGTCGGAAACAAAGTGTTCTTTGTCATGGCAACAAACAGTTTTGATGAATAATAAGAACCGTCTGTATAAAGTTCTGCCTTATTTTATAGGCGTATCGCTCCTTTTAGGCTGCACAGCCGAAAAGCCGGACAAGGAAAGCGATGGGGAATCCAATCAAACACAGCCTGTCATCCATGAAACGACAGTGGAAACAGACGAAGCTGTTCCAACATATCGAAACGGTGACACCATTGTGATCGGCAGCCATGCATCTGAAGTGCTGTCTCCCCTGCGGGAACCAATGCTTGATTGGACAGTTTCTCTTATGCAGTCTATTTATGACACATATCTTTCCAATGGGACCCATCAGGTTGTTTTATCCATTGTTCCGGACAAAAATGTATATCTTCAAAACGAACCGCACGCAGCGGATATTCCGTTTGCAGAGTACGATCATCTTGTCAGCAAGGTTCGGGACGGCTGTGCAGAATTTGCGAATTATGTAGATTTATTTTCCGTATTATCGCTGTCTGATTATTATTATACGGACATCCATTGGAAACCGTCTTGTTTGCCGCGTGTTGCCTCTCGTATTTGTGATGCCTTTGGCATTGATGCTGAAATCAAATCTACAGAAGTCGTTTCCAATGAAAGCTTTGTTGGTACGTATACCGCAGCCCTGACCGAGTCGGGTCAGTTGGATATCGTGGGAACAGATACTCTTTCGTATTTTGAAGACGATGTGCTTTCTCATGTTACCGTCACAGACTATAAAGACGGCACTCCGTCTGACGGTGTACTGTATAATCCGGAAACAGCAAAAAAGGAAAAATCCTACGATTTTTATCTCTCCGGCTCCATTCCGCTGCAGGTACTCCATTCCCCCAATGCTGCAACAGAGAAATCTCTTGTAATCTTCCGTGACTCATTCGCATCCTCTCTTGCGCCGTTGTTCTGTCATATTTATCAAACCGTGACACTGGTGGATCTGCGGTATATTTCCTCCGCTGTGCTTGGTGATTATATTGATTTTACCGACCAGGATATCCTGTTTTTATACAGTACCCACATTATCAACCGTTCCATGGTAATGAAATAAGTTTATTTTTCGCTGAGAAAAAATCATACTTTTGGCATTTGTAATTGACAGATGCCATTTTTTTGTGAATTTATAAAATTAGGATTGCATTTTTCATAGAAATGTGATATACTCAAAAGGAAAATGATTGGGGCTGTATTGCAGATACAGCGAAAAAGACTTTATTCATCAAATATGAGGAGGATTGTGTATGACACAACACACACCAAAGTGGATTTGGTATCCCGGAGATTTTGAATTGTACCACAACATGCTGCTGCATGCCCGCCGCGAGGAACACGGTTATTCCTATGGCTGTATGTGGCATCTGCCGCGTCCGGAATATATTTGCCAATTTTATAAAACCTGTACGATCCCGCATGATACAACGCTTTTTGCTGCGATCAAAGGAGAAGGCTACCTCTCGATAGACAATTACAAATATGCAGTACCCAAAAATGGAGAAACGACCGTTCCCCTGTCTGCCGGTAAGCACCATATCCTATTCCGGATAACCAACATTGAGCAGTTCCCCGCAGTATATGCAGAAGGCGTGGGTGTTGCAACAGACGAAAGCTGGGAATGTGACTGTCTTTTACCCAAGCGTCTGCATGCCGCATGCGATCCGGTATTTACCAAAACGGAAAACCCCGCTGTATTTCCGTTTCTTTATCAGCCGCTTACACCGGTTCGTGTAGAACCATGTACAGATGGCGGCATGCTTTATGACTTCGGTGTGGAGTCCTTCGGCCCTGTGACACTGTGTGCAGAGTCCGGTATGGGAACGGTTACGCTTGTATATGGGGAATCACGGGAAGAAGCAGAAGACTTCAACGATGCCATTGTCCGTGAAGTCCTCCCTGCTTTTGACGGAAGCACGACCCGTCCCTGCCGTGCGTTCCGGTATCTGTATGTCAAAGCGGAAAACGGCACACCCACGTTATCTGCCCAGCTGGAATATCTGCCAATTGAAGACAAAGCATCCTTTACCTGCGACGACACAAAAATTGATTCCATCTGGAATATTTGCAGCCGCACCTTCCATTTAAACAGCCGCGAATTTTATCTTGACGGCATCAAACGCGACCGCTGGTGCTGGTCCGGCGACGCATACCAGTCGTTTATTGTAAACCGCTATTTATACTTTGACCCATCCATCATTCGCCGTACCATCCGTGCATTGCTTGGAAAACGTCCGTATGAACAGCACATCAATACCATCAACGATTATTCCGCATACCTGATCATCGCAGTATGGGAATATTATGAGTCGACTGGCGACGCTGCTTTTGTTTCATCAATTGCAGAGGATTTATACGCACTGTTTCAATTTATCTGCTCCAGATTGGACGAGGAAACCGGATATGTGGTAGCACGTCCCGGCGACTGGATTTTCATTGACTGGGCAGACATTGATAAAAGCGGTCCCCTTTGCGCAGAACAGATTCTGCTTTGGCAGACCTATCATGTCATGGCAAAGCTTGCAGAAATCGCAGAGATTCCATGTGGTCATTACATCGAATCTGCTGATCAGCTGAAAGCTTCTATTCTGCGTGACTTCTGGGATGAGGAACGCGGCGGTTTTATCGACACCTATACCTCGCAAGAGAAACACATCACTCGCCACGCAAATATTTTTGCCATTCTTTATGATTTTGTAGATAAAGACATGCAGCACCGTATTTACGACAGCATTTTAAAGGGAAACCTTGCAGACCCCATTACAACGCCGTACTTTAAGTTCTTTGAGCTGATGGCACTCGGCAAGATGGGTGACACGGTTGGAATACAGGACTTTATCGACAGTTATTGGGGCGGCATGGTTAAGCTTGGCGCAACATCCGTTTGGGAACAATTTGACCCGCGCAAGGAAGGCCGCGCACATCTGGAAATGTACGGAGAGGAATACGGCTGTTCCCTCTGCCATGCATGGGGCTCCGGTCCGATTGCGCTTCTCGGGCGTTACTGCGTCGGTGTAAAACCGACCTCCATTGCCTATAAGACCTTTGATGTCACACCAAATCCCGGTCGATATCAGCATTTCAACGCCGTGGTTCCTGTATGCGACGGTACGGTTTCTGTTTCTTATGAAAATAACACCGTCACAGCAAGCGCCACTGTTCCGGGCGGAACCCTATACTGGAACAATCAATCGGCAGAAATTCCTGTTGGATCTGCCGTTACCCTTTCCGGAAAATAAAAAGGCAACAAACGATTGCTTGCTTTTCCGATGCTCCTGTGATATAATAAATATCATCATTTCAAAACAGAAAGGAAACCAGAAAATGGGAAAAATTAAAATTGGTGTTTTTGGCGCGGGACGCGGCAAAACGATGATCCACGAGATGCTGAACAACCCGGATGCAGAGGTTGTTGCAATTTGTGATAAATATCAGCCGCTGCTCGATGAATGCCGTGAAATTGCAGATGCAAAAGGTGTGAAAATCGCACTTTACAGTAATTTTGAGGACTTCTTCCAGCATGATATGGACGCTGTGGTCATGGCAAACTATGCACATGAACATGCAAAATTCGGTATCCGTCTTTTAAAAAGCGGACGTCATATCTTGAGTGAAGTTCTGACCTGCGCCAACTTAAAAGAAGCAGTGGAACTGATTGAGACGGTGGAAGAAACCGGCAAACTGTATTCCTATGCGGAAAACTACTGCTTCTTCAATACCACTTATGAAATGCGCCGCCGCTACAAGGCAGGCGATATCGGTGAACTGATGCAGGCAGAGGGTGAATACATCCACGACTGCTCTGGTATCTGGCCGCAGATTACCTATGGGGAACGCGACCATTGGCGCAACCGTATGTCGTCCGTATTCTACTGCACACACTCTCTCGGTCCAATTCTCAACGCAACCGGACTGCGTCCCATTTATGTCAACGGCTTTGAAACACCCAATATGCCGTTTATGCGCAACCTCGGCTGGGGGGCTGGTTCCGCCGGTACGCTGATGGTAACGCTGGAAAACGGTGCAATTGTCAAAAGCATCGACATGTGCTTAAAAGGACACTCTATCAACTACCGTATGTGGGGGGACACCGGTATGATGGAAACAGACCATTATGAAAGCGGAACCCTGCATGTATACCGCGAGCACGGTCAGAACGACCGCGGCGACTGGGAAAAATATGTACCGAAATTCACCAATGAAGCAGCCAACAACTCCGGTCACTGGGGCGGCGACTTCTTCACTTCCTGGTACTTTGTGCGTGCGCTGATGGGCGATACGGAGGCAAAGGACAATATCATTGACGTCTACTCTGCGGTTGACATGTGTCTGCCCGGAATTCTCGGTTATCGTTCCATTCTGGAAGATAACCGTCGGTTTGCAATTCCGAATCTGCGCAACAAGGCAGAACGCGATGCCGTCCGGGGTGACACCTTCTGCACCTTTGAAGAGTCTGCCGGTGATATGTTTGTACCAAACAACGCAGCACAGGCAAACCGCAATGAGAGAATTCCGGACTCCGTCTATGATGAAGTCCGCCGCAGATGGGAAAACGGCGAACCCGGCTGATAGCTGTAAACGATAAAAAGCGTGGGTTCGATGAATTCATGGGGAAAACTTTTCCTTCAAAAAAGATTTTCCCCAAATCCCTTTCAAAAAACTTTTTAACAGGGCTAAATTATCAATATGTATTTATATCTTTTGCTATATTTTTCCAAGTATACATGTTTAAAAGTTTTGGGGGATGCCATAGCGGCATAGAGTGCATGCATCGAACTCACGTTAAAAAAGGGAAAGTCCGTATCATATAGAAAATAAAAGGAACCCGCTGTTGTCATCGGCTTGATCAAAACGATCAGGTTGATTGATATTGACAGCGGGTTTCGTCATTCTGTCACATCGAAGCTATATACCACTAAAAAAAGATAAAGTTTGTCAAATTTGGCTATTTTTATGTATTTTATATCTTATAATCACAGTATTTGAACCTTCCATTGGCCACCGCAGAACACGATATTGTTAAATTTTTGACATTTTGCACGATTATAAACCAATATTTCCATCAAGAGTGTGATTGACAAATTTCATGAAATCCGCTATAATATAATGTGGATAACATGGTGCATGAAAAACACCGGATTTACATAAAGTGTATCCATGACATCACGCACATCATATACTCAACATCAACGAAAGGAAACCTTCCAAAAGCAAACATGGAAAGGTACAGGGAGTAACATGAGCAAAATAACCATCATCGGTACCGGCAGTGTCGGTTCCACCATCGCTTACACGCTTGCTGTGACAGGCGCCGCATCGGAAATTGTGATGATCGATATCAACCAGGATAAAGCACTCGGCGAGGCACTGGATATCAGACAGGGTCTGCCGTTCTGTGCTCCCTGCTCTATTTATGCCGGTTCCTATCAGGATGCTGTCGATTCCGATATCGTCATTCTCACGTCCGGTGTTGCACGGAAGCCGGGACAATCCCGTCTTGATCTGGCGCAGATCAACGTCAATATTATCAAAGACATTATTCCCTCCATTACCCGCAGTGCCCCCAATGCCAACTACATCATCGTCGCAAATCCGGTGGATATCTTAACATATACCTTCTTTAAATGTTCCGGGCTGCCTTCCAACCGCATTATCGGTTCCGGTACCATTCTGGATACCGCGCGGCTGCGTGCGCGCCTGTCCGAATATTATTCCATCAATCAGCAAAATGTACATGCTTATGTTATGGGAGAACACGGAGATTCTTCCTTTATCCCGTGGTCGCTTGCGAATATTTCTAATATCCCAGTGGATGATTACCGTTCTTCTGTTTCCGGTATGGACAATTTGTACCCGGAACTTGATCACGCAGAGATTGAAACGTATGTCCGCAAGTCCGGTGCACGTGTCATTGAACGCAAAGGTGCAACGTTTTATGCAGTATCCGTCTCTGTATGTCATATTGTAAAGAGCTTATTGTCTACTGTCGATACCACAATGACCGTCTCTACCATGCTGAACGGGGAATACGGCATTGAAGATGTTTGCTTATCGATTTTATGTGCCATCAATCGTGACGGTGTATCCGGAAAACTGCTGCCGCCGCTGACAGCGGAGGAAACCGCACTGCTGCACAAGAGTGCGGACAGCTTGAAAGCAATTATCAAATCGATTACGATATAAATCTGTAAATAAGTTACCGTGTTTTTGTAATTCACGCCACAATTCTACAAAGAAAGGAACCTTTCGCTTTGCGAAAGCTGTAATTATCGTTATGGAATACCGTATTGAGCATGACTCTATGGGAGAAATGAAAGTTCCATCTGACCGCCTATGGGCAGCACAAACCCAAAGAAGCCACGAAAACTTTGAAATTGGCGTTGGAATTGAAACAATGCCTGCGGAAATCATTCATGCATTCGGTTTTTTAAAAAAAGCAGCGGCCATTGCCAATCACACCTGCAAACCGGAAAAAATGACGGACGAAAAGCTCGCCGCCATTACCGCTGCCTGTGATGAGGTACTGTCCGGAACGCTTTCCGATCATTTTCCGCTTGTCGTCTGGCAGACCGGCTCCGGAACGCAGTCCAATATGAATGCAAATGAAGTGATTGCCAACCGCGGAAACCAGATTGCAGGCAAAAAACTTCTGCACCCGAATGATGATATCAATATGAGCCAGTCCTCAAACGACACCTTCCCGACCGCAATGCATATTTCCGCAGTGCTTGCACTGGAAGATAAACTCCTGCCTGCTGTCAATGCGCTCATTGAAACAATGAAGCGTCTTGAAGCAGAACATGAGGGTGTGGTGAAAAGCGGCAGAACCCATTTGCAGGACGCAACCCCAATCACCTTTTCACAGGAAATCAGCGGCTGGAGAAGCTCTCTGGAACGTGACCGCGATCTCATCACAATGGCAGTCAAGCCGTTATATGAGCTTGCGCTTGGCGGAACCGCGGTCGGAACCGGACTCAATACGCCAAAAGGCTTTGCAGAAGCCGTCGCTGCGGCAGTCGCCGACCTGACAGGAAAACCGTTTGTGACCGCACCGAATAAATTCCATGCGCTGACCTCAAAGGATGAACTTGTCTTTGCACACGGCGCTGTCAAAGCACTTGCTGCCGACATGATGAAGATTGCCAACGATGTCCGTTGGCTGGCAAGCGGTCCGCGCGACGGTCTCGGTGAGATTTCGATTCCCGACAACGAACCCGGTTCCTCTATCATGCCCGGCAAAGTGAACCCCACCCAGTGTGAAGCGGTAACCATGGTGGCAGTGCAGGTCATGGGCAACGATGTAGCAGTCGGCATGGCTGCTTCCCAAGGCAACTTTGAGTTAAATGTCTTTATGCCGGTTTGTGCTTATAACTTCCTGCAGTCTGTCCGTCTGCTTTCAGAGGTCATTGTCTCCTTTAACAAGAACTGCGCTGTCGGCATTCGTGCCAACCGAGACAAAATGCATCACAATCTCTATAATTCCCTGATGCTGGTGACAGCGCTCAATCCCTATATCGGATATGAAAATGCAGCGAAAACAGCGAAAAAGGCATACAAGGAAAACATATCGCTCAAGGAAGCCTGTGTCGCACTTGGATTTTTAACAGAAGAAAAATTCGACGAAGTGTTCCATCCGGAATTGATGGTATAATGAAGAAGGTTCTGTGTGATCGGATTTATAAAAATCACATCGAACATGTCCAACGAAGAAAGGACTGATCCCCTACAATGATGAAAGTCAGTTATTTTCCCGGCTGTACACTGAAAACAAAGGCAAAGCAACTGGATATCTATGCACGTGCATGTGCCGAAGTACTTGGTGTAACGCTGGAAGAACTTCCCGACTGGCAATGCTGCGGCGGTGTGTTCAACACCTCTAAAGATGAAATCGCGACCAAGCTGTCCGCCGTCCGTGCACTTTCCGCAGCTGGAAAAGCCGGTCAACCGCTCGTATCGATCTGCTCCGCCTGTCATAATGTATTGAAGCAGACCAATGCGGCAATGCAGAATGACAGTGAATTTGCATCCCACGTCAACCACTATATTACGCAGACCGGTCAGGGACAGATGGCGCCGTATCACGGTGAAACAACAGTTTTACACTATCTGGAGCTGCTCCGTGACGTGATCGGATTTGATAAGGTCAAATCCTGTGTAAAGTATCCGCTGACCGGGAAAAAAATCGGCGCTTATTACGGCTGTCTTCTGCTGCGTCCGTCCTCTGTCATGGCAATGGACGACCCTGAAAATCCGCAGATTTTAGAAGAATTTATACGTGCCATCGGTGCAGAGCCTGTCATTTATGCGATGCGCAACGAATGCTGCGGCGGATATATGACGCTGGAAGAGAAGTCACTTGCGCAGAAAAAGAGTACCGCGGTTCTCGATAATGCATCTTCTGCCGGTGCCGACCTGCTTGTCACAGCCTGCCCGCTCTGCAAGTACAACCTTGATAAAAATGGACAAAATCCGCTGCCGGTCGTTTATTTCACAGAGCTTCTTGCAGAAGCGCTTGGCATAAAGGAGGCGTAAACCACGAATGGAACAAAATAAAATGGCATCCCTGAATACACAAATACTGCGAATGAGCGGTGTGAATCCGCGCAAATGTATGCGCTGCGGCAAATGCTCCGGCACCTGTCCCGCATATGACGAGATGGAATACCATCCGCATCAGTTTGTCCATATGGTGGAAACAGGCGACATTGCATCTCTGCTGCAATCGGAATCCATTTATAAATGCCTTTCCTGCTTTGCCTGTGTGGAACGCTGTCCGCGCGGCGTAGAACCTGCAAAGCTGATTGAAGCAATCCGTTCCCTGAAAACCCGTCCAGTGGGACAAAATCACATCACTCCTGATGAAATTCCCGCTCTGCTTGACGAAGATTTGCCGCAGCAGGCAATCGTCTCCGCACTGCGAAAATATATGAAATAAGGAAAGAGAGGAACCACATACAATGCAAAGAATCGGCGTATTTGTCTGTTGGTGCGGCTCAAACATTGCTGCAACCGTCGACGTTCATGCAGTTGCAGAAGCAGCACGGCACGAACCTGGCGTCGTCTTCTCCACCGACTACCAATACATGTGCTCACAAGCCGGACAGAATATGATCATCGAAGCAGTCAAAGAACATCATCTGACCGGTCTTGTCATCTGCTCCTGTTCCCCGCGTATGCATGAAGCAACCTTCCGCAAGACCGCTGCAAATGCGGGAATCAACCCCTATATGGTGGAAATTGCCAACATCCGCGAACAGTGCTCCTGGGTACACAAGGACATGGCAGCAGGCACGGAAAAGGCGATCATTCTCGCCAAAGCAGCCATCGCCAAGGTACATCTGAACACCGCACTTACCCCCGGTGAATCCAAGGTCACCAAGCGTGCACTCGTCATCGGCGGCGGTATTGCAGGTATTCAAACCGCACTTGACATTGCAGAAGCCGGCTTTCCGGTCGATATCGTAGAAAAAGAACCCACCATCGGCGGTAAAATGGCACAGCTTGATAAAACCTTCCCAACACTGGACTGTGCCGCATGTATTCTGACGCCAAAAATGGTGGATGCCGCACAAAATGAAAATATCCGCATTATCTCGTATGCGCAGGTGGAAGAGGTCGGCGGCTTCGTTGGAAACTTCCATGTAAAAATCCGTAAGAAGGCGCGTTTTGTCAATGAAGATGTCTGCACCGGATGCGGTCTGTGTACGGAAAAGTGTCCGCAGAAAAAGGTCCCGAACGCGTTCAATCTAAATATGGACAATCACCGCGCCATTTATATTCCGTTTGCACAGGCGGTTCCGAAGGTTGCCGTCATTGATCCGAATTACTGTACCATGCTGAAAACAGGCAAATGCGGCGTATGTGCAAAGGTCTGTACCGCAGGCGCCATTGATTACAAGCAGCAGGATCAGATCATCGAAGAAGAATACGGCGCCATTGTAGCTGCAACCGGCTACAATCCAATTTCCGTTGAAAAGTTCGATGAATTTGCATACAGCCAGTCCAAAGACGTGATTACGTCTCTGGAATTTGAACGTCTGACCAATGCGGCAGGCCCCACCGCCGGAAAGCTTCTGCGCCCCTCTGACGGCGAACATCCGCATACCATTGTCTTTGTCCAGTGCGTCGGTTCCCGCTGTGCTGCAAACGCTGCAAAGGGCAAAGAATACTGTTCCAAAATCTGCTGTATGTATACCGCAAAGCATGCGATGCTCGTCCGTGATAAATATCCGGATACGGATGTGTATGTCTTTTACATTGATGTCCGTACGCCAGGCAAAAACTTTGATGAATTCTATCGCCGTGCAGTAGAAGAATACGGCGTCCACTACATCAAAGGTATGGTCGGCAAAATTACGCCGGAAAACGGAAAACTGAAGGTTCAGGGTTCTGATCTGATTGCAGACAAGCAGCTGCACATTGATGCAGATCTGGTTGTGCTTGCCGCCGCCATTGAGCCGGATAAGTCCGCGCGGCCGCTTGCTACCATGCTGACCGCATCTATGGATACCAACGACTTCTTTACAGAAGCACATCCCAAGCTGCGTCCGGTGGAATCTCCCACCGCCGGCATTTTCCTCTCCGGTACATGCCAGGGACCCAAAGATATTCCGGAAACCGTTTCTCAGGCAAGTGCTGCAGCCGCAAAGGTAATCGGACTTTTGTCAAAGAACACCCTGAAAGGCAACCCGTGTGTCGCACAATCTGACGAATGGATGTGCAACGGCTGCTCTTCCTGTGCAAATGTATGCCCATATGGCGCAATCACATATGAAAACAAAGAATTCCGTATGCCGGATCGTTCAACCAAAGTCCGCCGTATCGCAAAGGTAAATCCGGCGGTATGTCAAGGCTGCGGCGCATGCACTGTTGCCTGCCCATCCGGCGCAATGGATTTGAACGGCTTTAAAAACAACCAGATTATGGCGGAGGTGGACGCAATATGCAAGTAAACGAAAACAACGAATTCCGCCCGAAAATTGTTGCATTCTGCTGCAACTGGTGCTCCTATGCGGGCGCTGACCTTGCAGGCAACAACCGTCTTGCTTATCCGGCGGATATTAAAATCATCCGCGTTCCCTGCTCCTGCCGCGTCAACCCGATGTTCATTCTGCGTGCATTTCAGCGCGGTGCAGACGGTGTGATTCTGTGCGGATGTCATCCCGGCGACTGCCACTATACCTCCGGAAACTATTATACACGCCGCCGTATGGCCATGCTGTTCTCGATGCTGAATTACCTCGGCATTGAAAAGGAACGCACCCGTGTCGAATGGGTTTCCGCAGCAGAAGGTGCAAAGTTCGCTGCAACCATGCAGGATTTTGCAGAAAAGGTCAAGGCGCTTGGTCCAAATAAAAGACTGGAGGATTTACGATGCAAACAATAACCCGCGATATCCTGCTTGAAAAAGCCGCTTCCCTGCTCGCCTCCGGGACCGTCAACCGGGTACTTGGATGGAAAAAAGGTGAATTTATCTACGATGTGACGCCTGCGGTTTTCACAAATGCAGAAGATATGTACCGTCATTTTACGTTTGACTGCTTCTGCGGCGCCAATTTTTCCAAATATTTGATCAAAGAAACGCAGAAGGAAGGGAAAGTGCTTGTATTCCTCAAACCCTGTGACAGCTATTCCTTCAATCAGCTTTTAACAGAACACCGTTTCGACAGAGAAAAGGTTTATGCCGTCGGCATTCCCTGCGACGGTATGATGGATGCTTCCACAGTCAAAGCCCTCGCACCCGAGGGATTGACCGGTGCAGAACGAAACGGCGATGCGCTGATTCTTCATACGCTGTACGACGGAGATGTGACCGTATCGTATGCCGATCATCTTCCGGATCGCTGCAAGCACTGCAAGAGCAAAAAGGTCGTCGCATATGATGAAATGCTCGGTGAAAACGGTGAGGTTACAGACGCAGGCCGTTTTGATGAAGTTGCCGCGCTGGAAGCCATGACGGAAGACGAGCGTTTTGCATTCTGGCAGAATGAACTTTCCCGCTGCATCCGCTGCAATGCATGCCGTGACGTATGCCCGGCATGTACCTGTGAAAAGTGCGTCTTTGACAATCCTGGCTCCGGTGTGGAAAACAAAGCCATTTCCGACCGTTTTGAAGAAAAATTGTTCCACGTCATCCGTGCATTCCATGTAGCGGGACGCTGTACGGACTGCGGGGAATGTTCCCGCGTCTGCCCACAGAACATCCCCCTGCATTTATTGAACCGCAAGTTTATCTACGATATTGACCGCAATTACGGAGATTACATGGCAGGCGCGGAGGAAGGCTCCCGTGCGCCGCTGGTAAATTATCAAATCGCCGATCCGGAAGCCGGAGAAGTTGTTTCTGGAGCTGGAGGTGATAAAGTCTGAAAAAACTTTTTCAGACTGTGTTTTGTGACTTCGTCACAACTCCACAAAGAAAGGAAAACTTCGCTTGCGCGAAGTTATGGTAATAAGCATGATGAAAAAATGCGCAAAATCCAATTTGACTGCACTTCTGCATGCACTTTCCGTATATGCGCCTCTGTATCTGCCTGTGAATGGAAACGGAAAGGATACCCGTGCAAAATACACCCGCTATGAAGACGGTATGGTATACAGCACCGATTTGAATACGGTACGCTCTGCAAAGGACTTCTTCTTTCCGCAAACCGAAAACCTTGTGAACTTTAAGGTAGAAGGCAAAAACATTGAAATCATTGACCCGCGTACAGAAGAGGAGGATTTTATCCTGTTCGGCGTCCGCGCATGTGATTTTAAAAGCTTTGATGTTCTTGACCGCGTTTTTCTCTCTGAACCTGTGGACAGCTACTATGCTTCACGCCGCGCACACGGCATCATCTTTACAATGGCATGTACCCGTCCTGCGGAAACCTGCTTCTGCACCACCTTCGGCATCAATCCCGCGGAACCGGCAGGCGACGTTTCCTGTTATATGACGGAAGCAGATTTGTACCTTGATGCAAAAACGGAACGCGGTGAAGCGATTCTTGCAAAACTCGAAGATCTTCTCACCGATACCGACAGCACCGATATCAAAACTGTGGAAGATCAGAAAACGTGTATTGCTTCCCGTATGGAAAAGCTTCCGCTTGCCGCTCTTTCCACAGAAAAATTCGGCGGCGACAAACTGGATACCCTATTCGATGATCCCCGCTGGGAATCTTTATCGGAGGCATGTCTTGCATGCGGTACCTGTACTTATGTATGTCCGACCTGTCAATGCTATGATATCAAGGATTTCAATACCGGACACGGTGTCTGCCGCTTCCGCTACTGGGACAGCTGCATGTATTCAGAATTTACAAAAATGTCGGCAGGTCAGCCGCGTCTGACACAAATGCAGCGCTTCCGCCAGCGCTTCATGCACAAGCTGGTTTACTATCCGGCAAACAATGACGGTCTGTTCAGCTGTGTCGGCTGCGGACGCTGTCTTGCATCCTGCCCGATTTCCATGAACATCGTAAAGGTCATGAAAACATTCAGTGAGGAGGTTTCCGACAATGGCAGCAAATAATCGCCCTGAAACACTCATTCCGAAGCTTGGCGTTGTCACGGATATCCGTATCGATACCCCTGATGTCAAAACCTTCCGCGTCGTTACACCGGACGGTAAAAAAGCATTCGACCACAAACCCGGACAGTGCGCAATGCTCTCCATCCCCGGCGTCGGAGAAGCGATGTTTTCCATTACCTCTTCCCCGACAAATGAAGAATACATGGAATTTTCCATCAAAAAATGCGGTTGTCTGACCGACTGGCTGCACGCAATGGAGGTCGGACAGCAGATCACCATCCGCGGACCATATGGCAATGCATTCCCAGTGGATACTGCGTTTGTCGGTCAGAATCTGCTCTTTATCGCAGGCGGTATCGGTCTTGCGCCGCTCCGTTCTGTCATCAACTATGTCCGTCATTACCGCGACCGTTATGGCCGTGTGGATATCGTTTACGGCTCCCGATCCATGCACGATCTCGTTGATTATGAAGAAATCATTCACGAATGGTGCGCAGAAGAAGGAATTCAGGTTCATTTAACCATTGACCGCGCACAGGACGGCTGGGACGGTCACGTCGGGTTCGTTCCGAATTATGTCACAGAGCTTGACTTTCATCCCGACTGTATCGGCGTCATCTGCGGTCCCCCCATTATGATCAAGTTCACCTTATCTGCACTTGAAAAAATGGGTTTTTCAAAAGATCAGGTGTATACCACCATGGAAATGCGCATGAAATGCGGAATCGGCAAATGCGGCAGATGCAATATCGGCAACAAGTATGTCTGCAAAGACGGTCCGGTTTTCCGGTTTGATCAGCTGGATGAGCTGCCGGAAGAATACGATTAAAAAAATCCGCTGTTCCTAAAAACATTCTCAATTCCACAAAAGAAAGGAGATAACATTTTATATATTCCTGCAAATGCCGGATATATAAAAGTTATGGTCATTATGGAAACTATGGTAACGATCTACCTGTTCGGCAAAGCGTATCAGGTACCGGATAACTTGACAATCATGCGTGCGATGGAATACTCCGGGTATCAGCTGGTGCGCGGCTGCGGCTGCCGAAACGGCTTCTGCGGCGCCTGTGCAACCATCTACCGTATCAAGGGACAAACAGAATTAAAAACCTGTCTTGCCTGCCAGACAAAAGTAGAAGAGGGCATGTACATTGCAACCCTTCCGTTCTTCCCGCTCGTCAAGCAGGTCTATGATATCAATAACATCAAACCGACAGAACAGATTATGATGCAGCTGTACCCCGAAATTTACGCATGCATCGGCTGCAACGCCTGCACAAAATCCTGTACACAGGGTTTGAACGTCATGCAGTATATCGCGTATGCACAGCGCGGTGAATTTGATAAATGTGCAGAAGAATCCTTTGACTGTGTCATGTGCGGCGTCTGTTCCTCCCGCTGCCCGGCGGGAATCTCTCATCCGCAGGTAGCAATGCTTGCGCGCCGTCTCAACGGAAAATATCTCGCTCCGAAGTCCGCACATCTGGACGAAAGAGTGCGCGAGATCAAAGACGGAACCTTCACAGAGCTGCTGGAAGCACTGATGCAGAAGCCGATTTCCGAAATGAAGGAACTGTACAACAACCGTGAGATTGAAAAATAAGGAGGGTTTTCGATATATGTATCCCAATCAGTATGAAGCGTCTCTGAAGCTTGTTGAAGCCGCCAGAGAACAGAACATCGCATACACTCCCAATCGCATGACCGCAGAGGAAAAGGAAACGCTGCTTGCGACATACCACCCCGATTACCGCAAAGAAGAATTTTCTACCCTTGCATTCGGTCCGAATCAAGGGGAACAGGTACCGCATGAGCTTTGCGAAATGCTTCAGGCACACAGCCGCATCAAGGCAGAGGATGTCGATTTGACCAATCCTGCATATGATGTTGATGTTTTAATCATCGGCGGCGGCGGTGCAGGTTCTTCTGCCGCCATTGAAGCGCATGAAGCAGGCGCCAATGTGATGATCGTCACAAAGCTGCGCATCGGCGATGCAAACACGATGATGGCAGAAGGCGGTATTCAGGCAGCAGACAAACCGAATGACAGTCCGGCAATTCACTATCTGGACGCATTTGGCGGCGGTCATTTTGCTGCAAAGCCAGAACTTTTATCAAAGCTTGTGACCGAAGCCCCGGAAGCCATTCAGTGGCTGGACGCACTCGGCGTAGAATTTGACAAATCCCCAGACGGTACGATGATTACAACGCACGGCGGCGGTACCTCCCGAAAACGGATGCATGCAGCAAAGGACTATTCCGGCGCGGAAATCATGCGTACCCTGCGTGATGAGGTATTGAACCGCGGTATTCCCGTGATTGATTTTACAGCAGCGCTGGAATTGATCCTCGACGAAAACGGTCACGCTGCCGGCGCAGTCCTGAAAAATATGGAAACCGGGGAGCTATATGTCGCAAAAGCAAAAACGGTTATCCTTGCAACCGGCGGCGCCGGACGGATGCACTATCAGGGCTTCCCTACCTCCAATCACTACGGTGCAACTGCTGACGGTCTGGTACTTGGCTACCGTGCCGGAGCAAAACTTTTATATGCGGATACCCTGCAATACCACCCGACCGGAGCAGCGTTCCCGGAGCAGATTTTCGGTGCGCTTGTCACAGAAAAGGTACGGTCCCTTGGTGCAAAGCTGATCGGCGCAGATGGTACGGTCTTCATGCACCCGCTGGAGACCCGTGACGTCGCTGCGGCATCTATTATTCGTGAATGCTCCGACAGACACAATGGGGTTGCAACGCCCTCCGGCTTTGGTGTCTGGCTTGACACACCGATGATTGAGAAAATCGGCGGAGAAGGCACCATTGAAGCCCGCATTCCTGCAATGATGCGGATGTTTGGCAAGTACGGCATTGATATCCGGCGGGAACCGATCCTCGTTTACCCGACACTGCATTACCAGAACGGCGGTCTTGACATCACAGACGACTGCATGACCACAAACGTGGAAAATCTGTTTGCCGCCGGTGAAGTGGTGGGCGGTATTCACGGACGCAACCGTCTGATGGGCAATTCCCTGCTCGATATCATCGTCTTTGGTCGTTCTGCCGGTAAAAACGCAGCTGCCCGGGCAAAGGAAACCAAGGTTGGCACCCTGACACTGGAACATATTGCAAAATTCGATGCCGCACGAAAGGCAGCGGGCATCGAAACCGATGCAGTCTCCCCCAAGCTTCTTCCCTCGTATACCGGACAGAAAAGCGGTATTTAAGCGACCTTCTATATTATAATTATTAAAGGCAGTATTTTACATGGAAAATATAACTGATTTATTGGAAGCCTTGACCATCCTCTGTTTTGGACTTTCCTGGCCGATTTCTATCCGCAAATCCTTAATTTCACGTACAGCAAAGGGAAAAAGCCTCTTTTTTGAGGTGTTCCTGATTCTCGGTTACGCATGCGGCATTGTTCGTAAGATCATTCAGGCAACAGCGCTCGATGCATCCGGATTCCTTTTCTACCTCTCCTTCTTCTTCTATATTCTCAACTTTGTGATGATCTCCATTGACATTGGATTGTATTTCCGCAATGTGAAGCTGGACAAAGCAAGAGAAAGCGAACAGAAATAAAAAAAACTTGCATCAAAAAAGCCTTCCCAAACCATGGAACACGTTCCAGGACCGGGAAGGTTTTTTTCTGTATTTAATGTGAGTTCAATGAGGAGATGCTTTTTAAAAAAAGCTCTTCCTCAAACTCCACCGCAAAAACTTTTCAGATACAAAAATCAAAAGAATACGCCGGTGATCCAAATTTCAAGTCCGATGGCAATCAAAATAATACCGCCCAATACAGAAGCTTTTCCGGACAGTTTTGTACCAAACCGTTTTCCGATCATAACACCGCCAAAGCATATGATAAATGTCACAGCAGAAATGATCAGCGCGCATAGAACGGCTGCAAGGCTTTGATATTCTGCAATGGTAAAGCCCACTGATAATGCATCAATCGAGGTTGCAATTCCCTGTACAACCAGCGTACCAAACCCAAGCGCGGCTGTCATAGAAACCGCGTTTCCTTCTGTTTTCTGTGCACGATTTGTCTGAATTCCTTCATACAGCATTTTACTGCCGATATAGATAAGCAGTCCAAGCGCAATCCACGGAATCCATGCTTCAAGCGCCGTAAACAGCCTTGCTAGGTTGTGAACACAGACCCATCCAATCAACGGCATCAATGCTTGAAAAAACGCAAAAACACCTGCAATTTGCAGCATTTTGCCCTTTTTCATGTTTGGTTCGGCAAGTCCGTTGGCAAGAGAAACGGAAAACGCATCCATTGCCAAACCAACCCCCAGCATTGCACTTTTCATAAAAAATAAAATATCAAATTCCATCCACGGATACATTCATGGGGAAAACTTTTCTTTTCAAAAAAAGTTTCCCCAAAACCCCTTTCCAAAAACTTTAATCCTCTTTTTCAAACAGATTCATCTTTTCCAAGTTCATTCCAAAGCGTAAACCCAAGAATCAACAATCCGCCAATCAGCTGCAATGCTGTCATCGTCTCATGCAGGAATACAACGAACACAAGGATTGCAATCAACGGATCAATATAACTGAGAATTGCCGCCTTCTGACCGGACAGTACTTTTAAAGAGGAAAAATACAGACAGTATGTCACGCCGGTGTGTAGAAAACCTACAATAAGCAGAGATATCCAACCAACGAAGTTTCCGTTTAAATGGTCAAGATGCATTCCTCCCGATAAAAGCACATATGGAATTAACACTGCAATCGCAGAAAGGAACTGTAAAAAGGTGCGATGAATGCCGTCAACTGTTTTGATAAACTTGTTTAATAAGATAACCGCCGCATAAAATACCGCTGCACCAAGTCCAAACAGAATTCCGATGAAATCCGTTTTCGTACCGCTTCCGCTGCGTTTGGTCACTGTAATCAGAATCAGACCGACAGTAGACAGGATAAAACAGAGAACTTGTTTTCTTGTCAGCCGTTCGTGAAATAGGATTGGGCAGATCACCGTCACAATGACCGGTGCAAAATAATAGCTGAGTGTTGCAATCGACACCGTAGTATACTGATATGCTTCAAAAAGAAGAATCCAATTCATTCCCATTGCAGCACCAGAGAGGAATAAAATCCAGATTTCCCGTTTCATATCTGCAAATGGAATATGCTGCTTTGAAAATAGCAGATATCCTCCCAACAGTACCGCCGCCATAACGGCACGGTACAGCGCCAGTTCTCCGGACGGCAGCGGAATATTCCGGACAAACAAGCCAAGCGTACCAAATACCGTCATGGAAATGATCATGAAAAAACGTGCGCGTTTTGTTTCGTGATTCATATAATGTTTATGAGACGCTGCCGCTTATGAAAGCTGAATGGATTTGAGATAGATATAGTCCCCATCCGCACAGCTGTTAAAATAATCAAACCGAATCGCATTGATTTTACCGTACCAAAAATCCAAATCCGATACGTCAAAGGTCAAGGTATGGTATTCTCCGTCTGCGATGTAATCCCCTGTCACAGACATCCCCGCAGCAGCGCCTTGTTGTTCTCCGGTACAAAGGAACAGCTCACAACTGTAGTTGTCCGCAGATTGATCTGTCACAATTTTATAGGTAACGGAAATGGTAGAATAAAATTCAGCCTTTAAGCTCGGCTTGGAATTGCGGTATTCCAATAAGGACTGTACATCTTCTCCACGCACTGCCGTCAGCTTGAGTGCGCCTTCTTCCTCGTCATAGGAAACAGATGTATGATTGGTGCCTTTGATATGAAAATAGGATTCCGGTTTTGTAAAATCGATTTCCGTCATATTCATATTCATTTTTTCCGGCTTTTCCGGCGTATCGTCTGCAATACGCATGGAGGTATAATTTTCGTGCAGCATCTCATTTTGTGCGAAATCCTTATGCTCTGTAAATATACTGCGTATCGCATCCACAGAACCGGTTGTAATCAGATAACTGTATGCAATTGGCTGATAGGAAACAATCTGCTTGCGGTTTACAGGCGCCACATAGTTGCATGCGCCATTGAACGGGTCCTTTGAGCGGTTGTAGGCATGTCGTCCTGCAAACAACTCATCGATGTTCGGCACATATAAACCGATGCCATACTGGTCATTCTCGTTTGTCCAAGCACACCAGGTTTCTGTATTGCTTTCCCGTATGTAAAAGGTACAGTCACTTGCATACTTACTGTCTCCCCAGAATTGCAGATTGTCGCGGGAAGACAGGCTGTCTCCGGTCCATGGCTTCACACCGTTATAAAAGGTAAAGGTATCAAGATAGCTCACCGTATAAAATGCAGGCAGCTCCTGCGTGGAACAGGGATGCTCCCATCCGGAAAAGTCTACAAACCGGTTGTCCACCTGAATGCGGTCTTCATAAACCATATAGGTGTTTTCCATGTAGCTCGGCGTTATCTGATTGTTAAGCGACCAATCCTGCGGCTGAGACTTGATGTAGACAGAATTCTCATTTACGACCACATCAATTAAGCGGCTGTGATTTTGGTATTGATCGCCGCCCTGCACCGGATTATAACTCCATGTGGAATTGTTGAACGTGCCCGGCGTGTATTCTCCATTTGCACCGGTGCCGTAATAGGACTGCTGAATCAGACGTCCGGTATCGCACTGGTTGACCAAATTCGTCAGGTCCACAATCGTGTTCTGTTTGTCTTCAATGTAATTGATGCCGCCGCCCCACATCAGACGAATGCCGACTTTAAACCGATCATTTTCCAGGTAATGGGTTGAGCCGTCATATACTTCATACACCTCTGTTGTAAGCGCTTCCAGAGAAAACTGCGCATTTTTGCCAGTACAGGTATTAATTTCGATGCAGGTCAAATCTGTTCCCATTTTTTTCTGCAAATAATGTTCTGTCAGACACCGGAAGGTATTGGTGCCAGCTTCCAGAAAAAAGGAATCGATTTTTTCAGTGCCATTTTCTTTGTAAATGACATTACAGGAAAGCGGTTCTGTCGACGTGTATGCAAGTGTAAACCGGTTGAATTCCGCTGCATATACATCTTTGGGAAATGTCAGTGTAAATTTTTGATTGACGGTATATACACCGTTTTCATATGCGGTATAACCATCAGCAAAAGCGGTAGCTTCCGCTTCTGTCGTATTCTCAGAACTCATTTGTTCCACAGTAGTCTCCTTATCTTCTTTGTTAATATTTTCTTTTATGTCACAGGACAAAAGAAGCATGCTGCAAAGAAGCAGCAGCAAAATGCAGTAGAGTCCGACACGCCTCTGCTGTCGTATCAAGCATGGCAATAAAGCGGTGTGCCTTTGTCTTTTCACGGGGATTCCTCCTGGCTTCACATAAATAACAGAATACGGCTGCTGTTCTGTATTCGCAGCCGTATTCCTGTCTTATAGAATTACTCGTTTTCTTCATAGGTATCGAAATACTCGATAACCTCATTGTACCATTTGTTGATACTCTTTTCCTTCTTTGCGTAATAGGACTCAAAGTTGGGATTCTTTTGGGTAACCAGCGTCTGCAAAATGAAGGAAGCGCCCTTCCAAGCATCATATACATAGCCAAAGTCAAACATACGGGAATTGACAATCAGGTCCAGCATCTGGATAGACTGCTCGTCCCGTGTGGATTTTACCTTCAGCGCAACGTCATAATATGCAGGAACCAGAATCTTATAGCTCTCTGCGCACATTGCTTCCGTAATCGTTCCTACCGCTTCCGCATTGGAAATGGTCTTCGGAATTGCAAGCGCTTCATGGTGACCGTCTGCCATGGTGTGGTAACCGTCCTGTGCTTCATCCCACTTCGGGTAAGGAAGAATACCGAATTCGTCCTTCAAATCGCGGAAATGTGTCAGAGACATCGAAATGTAACCGTTAGCAAGTACAGACTGTCCTTTTGCAAACATATCACGACCATATCCATGGCTGTTGCCATTGGCTTCCACATGCTTGGCATTGGTTTTAATACCATCATACATGGAGAAAATATCGCAAATCTTATTCACAATTTCCGGAATTTTTTCTGTCTTATAGGAATATGCAAGCACATTGCCGTCTTTTTTGAAGATCGGGTTATCAAACGCCCACAGATAGGTATTCATATTGGAGTATGCATCAGACGTATAACCGAACAGGTCATCCTCTAAATCCACACTGCCGTTTCCGTTCAGATCCTGGTATATATCCTTGGTCAAATTTGTGATATAGTCAATGGTCCATTTACCATCGTTGACTACCTGATAGAGGTCCGGGAAATCAAGGTTCTGTCCCAAGGTCTTATTGTAGAATACACAATACGCAGCAGACAGTGCCGACAGCGCCATATCGCCGATAGCAGTCAGACATACACCATTATACGTTAAATCGTTGACGGTAGAGGGAGACCACCACGGCTTGCTGAAATCAATATTGGGAATATCATACCAGTTTAAGAAATAACCGGAAGGAGTCAATGTACCCAGCTGCACTACATGATAGGACGCGATATCAAACGCATCTTCTCCAGCGGTTATCGCCTTGGTCATAAAGGAAGAGACATCCACATACGGACCGTCCTGCACCACCTCAATTTTACAATTAAAGCGATCCTCCACCGCAACATTCCGCTGAAAAACGGCATCATCAATGACATCGCCGGTTTCCGCTTCACAGTACAGCGTCTCAGACTTATCATCAGAGGTAACAATCCGATACGTCAAACCGCCGAAATCGTATTCACCCAATCCGTCGCTGACAAACTTGCGGGCTTCCAGGGCATCAAGCGGCTCTGTTGATTCTTCCGCATTTTGTGTGTCGGCAGCAGTTCCATTGTTCCCCTTCTGTCCTTCATCTCCTTTATTCGTTCCCGTATCACCGCCGCATGCTGTGATAACCGGTATCATCGTGCACAGGGTCAGAAGCCATGCCAATGTGCGTATCTTTTTCATTGATTTTCTCCCCTCAAATTTTGTATCATTTTTCTGAAAACTGTTTTCAGATTTTCAACATCAAGTATAGTTCATTAATTATATCAGAAAAATGAACATCTGTCAATATCAAGACGCAAAATATTTATATTCATGAAAATATTACACATGCGTGTTGACAATTTTTATGAGATATGTTATAATTAGAATAGCAGTAAAAGCAACGTTTGATTATGATTCCATAAAACTGCAACTGTCTTCTGCCTGACGCAGAACGCCTACCGCCTTCGTTGAAATTTATATAAAAATATATAAAACAGGAGGTACCCGACCTATGACCATCCGAAAATTCTGGATTGCATTTGCTACTTATGTTTCCTTTTTTGCGATTATGGTGCTTTGTGCTTTTACCTTTGGTCAGGCGTCCATTGCACTGTCCAATCAGTTCAGTGAAGAGGAACTGTTTCTGCGCGATATCATGCAGATAACGCCGTGGGAGCAAGCGCCATTCTTTGCGCTGATGCCGCAGCCGGAATATGCAGATTTTACAGAGCTTGTCCAAAGTGGTCAGCCAAACCTGGTCGTCCATGCGACCATAACAGAGCGAAAACCGTGTACCGTATTTGATCCGTTCGGTCATTATACCAATCAATCTCTAAACGTGATATTACCGGGAGAAAAAGTATCGAGAGCCGCGCTTTATATCTGCACGCCTTATCAGGTTACCATCAATGAAGTTCTGCTTGGCGACAAAACCCTTTTTGAAGAAGGCGACACCTTTACCTTTTATGCGCCATACGGTATCGTAAACAAACATGCTATGCGGTATGAGGACTGCCCGTTTTTTACCGTGAATCGGGATTATATCCTGTTCTTTTCCGTATTGGATGTCACCGGTGTGGGACGCTGGTTTGATTTGACGCATCCTTCCTCCGCACTGGAAATCATGCTGGAGGACAGAAACACGCTTCTTTCCATGACAGAAAAGGGATATGCACTGTATGAGGAGACACATTTTGATACCGAATATCTTTCCCGCACGCTCACAAAACGGTATGAAGAAAAACCGTATCCGCTTGATATTCCGGTCATCACACCAATGAAGCCGGAAAAGTGACCATGTTTTCAATAAGAGACATCACTCCGACATTTGGGCAAACGACCGATATAATGTAATGTGAGTTCGATGAGGAGATGCTTTTTGAAAAAAGCACCTCCTCAAACTCCACCGCAAAAACTTTTAAACAGAGAAACCAATAAAATATGGATAAATCAAGCAAAAAACATACAGTTTTGATTTGATTTATACATATAAAGTTTTTTGAACCCGAGAATTCTTTCGAACTCACGTTAATGTAATAAAAAGGGATTCCTACAGTTACCCTTCAGTAGTACAGGAAGCCCTTTTTCCGATTATGAAAATTCTGTGCGATAAAATTCTGTAAAACAGAGAGCGTTTACCATTTTGCGTCGCGATTGTGGAACGGATGACCGATAAAGCCGACCTGCGTGAAGTCATCCGGATGGTTACGGATGATATAATCCATATAAGAAGCAACCATGCGGGAAGTCAAAAGATATCCGGCGGAATTCAAGTGTCCGCCAAGATAGAAATTCTGTCTGAATTCTGCATCATAAACAGGTGCATACTTTGCAAAGTCAATCACATAGGTAAAATCAAATACCCCTGCAATTTCATGCAGCAGTGCGGCATGTGCATCGACAATGCGATCGTGTTCTTCTCCGCCTTCATGCAGCATGGTCATCAGGAAAAAGCGTGCTTTCGGCTGCATCGTCTTTAAGCGCCCGATAATCTGTGCATAGCAGCCGGCGAAGGTATCGGTATTGTTCTTTGTCCAGTCTTCCGTATTGATGTCTTTGGTGGAACCAAGCTCCATTTTTAATCCAAAAAGATCATTGACACCAAGTGCAATGATATAGCACTGGCACAGCTTGTCCTCATTCCAATAGTCATTTGCCTCTGCAAAAGACTTCATGTATTCTGTCGCTGTCATTCCGCCGCGGGAGAAATTGTACACCTTGCTTCCAATCAATCTGCCAAGATACTGTCCCCAGGAATACTCAAACATGTCATGGTAACCGCGGTTCCCATTTTCATCAAGAGATTCAAATTCACCGGAGGAAAGACTGTCGCCAATACATCCGATGGTACGGAAAATACCCGCAAATCCGCCGTCTGCCGGCATTCTGTCCAGAGGCTTTTCACTCGGGTCTGCATAATACTGTTTTATATCCATAATGATACCCTTTCCTTTCAAATAACGCAGAAGTGTCGTTTTTTATTGTACCATTGCTTTTGCAAAAAATACCCATATCAGAATCGTCCGCACCATGGACGAGTTGCATATAGAATCATTTCAATTTTAGTATATCATACCGCACATTTAATTTCTACAGAATTTTGTAAACATTTACCGAATGTCCCTATGCGCTGTGAATACCATTGCCGTTGTCGTAAAACCTCGAAAGTCATACAACTTGCGTAAACATGCGGTTTCACGTGATTTACCCTAAAAAATTTCAAATTCCTACCTTGACAGAAGGTTATAAATATGGTACCATATTGATATAGCAAAACACTCCTCCATGAAACAAATAAAACCAATATCATAATCATAAAAAACAGGCGGAAAGCTGCCGTATTGCGGCTTATGCCGCAAAGGTATGGGTACCATCATGACAGATACAAAAACAGCAACCCCCAAAATACACACTCCGATTTTATGTGTCGAAAATCTATATAAAGCCTTTGGAGATACAGAAGTCCTCCGCGACTTATCCTTTACTGTTGCAAGCGGCGAATTTCTGACCATTCTTGGCGCATCCGGATGCGGAAAAACGACGCTTTTGCGTATTCTTTGCGGTCTTGAAACCGCAGACAGCGGTCATATACGCCTGGACGGCAAAGATATCACCGATGCCGCACCGGAAAAACGTCCAGTCAACACCGTTTTTCAAAGTTATGCACTGTTTCCGCATATGACGGTCTTTGACAACATCGCCTATCCGCTGCGCCTGCGAAAAATACCAAAGGCAGAACGAACGGTACGTGTCAGAGAAATGCTGGAGCTTGTGCAGATGTCCGGTTATGAAAAGCGATATCCAGCAGAGTTATCCGGCGGTCAAAAGCAAAGAATCGCCATTGCGCGTGCGCTCGTCGGTACACCAAAGGTTCTTCTTTTGGATGAACCGCTCGGTGCACTCGATTTTCATCTGCGCCGCCGGATGCAGACAGAATTGAAACGCATTCAGAAATCGCTCGGAATCACCTTTGTCTATATCACGCATGATCAGGAGGAGGCGCTGAACATGTCCGACCGGATTGCAATTATGCAAGGCGGTCATTTTGTTCAGCTCGATACACCTTCTGTCATCTACAACAGCCCGGCAAACACGGACACCGCACGCTTTGTCGGTGAATCCAATCTGCTGCCGGCATCCCTCCTCTCCGTATGCGAGGAAAAAAATACCGCGCTGGTTGCCCTCTCCGGTCAAAGGCTCTCTGTACGCATTGGTTCCTATCCGATAACACGTTTAAAACAGCTGCCGAAGGACACCCCTGTAACGCTTTCGATTCGAGGGGAAACACTGCAAATAGCCGATGCAATCCCTGTCCCTTCTCCTGAAAACGGAATTTGCTTATGTGGAACCGTTACAGAAACCGCTTTGACCGGAGGGATTCAGCGCACGACATTTACGGAAGATTCCACAGGGATTTCGCTGACCACCGCACGGTATGGAATGGCGTCTACCCTCTCCGCAGGACAGCGGATTTCCTGTATCTTAAATCACGATGCGGCAGTTCTCTGCCTCAATGCAAAACAAAACATCCCATCCCCCGATATACAGGAGGGAATGCCTAAATGAAAAACCGAAAAAATCATCGCCGCAGCCCAAAGACCGTCGCCGCAACGTTTGCGTTATTGCCTTTCTATCTTTTTGTTCTGATCTTTGTACTCGGACCGCTTATTTATATGCTTGCGCTTTCGTTTATGACACGCGACGGCTGGGACGCCATTGGTACCTTTACACTGGACAATTATGTTCGTATCTTTGACCCTGTATATATCCATACAGTGATAGAATCATTGAAACTCGCCTGCATCTCCACGGCGCTTGTCATTTTAATCGGATACCCCTTTGGATTATGCTGCGCATTTTTGCCTGGAAAATGGCCGTCATTCTTTCGATGGGGACAGATGCTTCCGTATTTTGTAAACTCTCTTCTGCGGCTGGTGGGATGGATTATTATTTTGCGGGCGAACGGTCTTCTTGATATGCTTCTCATGAAGCTTGGCATAACAGAAGAACCGCTGCGGCTGCTTTATACGTATCCGGCGGTTATCATCGGTATGGTATATGTCCTGCTGCCACTCATGTTCTTATCTGTCCAACAGGTTGCCCTGCAGCTGGATCACACTCTGATTGAAGCATCACGTGACCTTGGCGCAGGACCTGTACGCACCTTTTTCTCCGTCATTCTGCCGCTGACGCTGCCCGGCCTAAAAACAGGAATCCTGCTTTCTTTCATTCCCTCTATGGGACTCTTCTTTATCGCGGCGATCTTAGGCGGCAATAAGGTGGTATTGCTCGGCAGTCTGATTGAAGAACAATTGCTGCGTGCACACAATCTGCCTTTTGCAGCTGCACTGTCCGTCTTTATGATGCTGCTCACAGGGCTTGTCAGTTTTCTGTTATTGGAGCATAAACGGAAAGGACTAAAATGAAAAAACATCGGATTTCTTTCGCATATGCGATTATAATGACCGTTTTGACCTATCTGCCTGTAGCAGTTGTTGCATTGTATTCCTTTAACGCCGGACGGCTGACCTCCGTATGGGAAGGCTTTTCCTTTGTCTGGTATCAAAAGCTGTTTGCAGATGCTTCAATCGCAGAAGCCATCGGCAATTCTCTGTTCCTTGGTATCATGTCCTCCGTTTTGGCAGCAGTTCTTGCTACAACCGCAGCGCTTTCCATGCCAAACGCATCACTTCCATGCAAACGCGCCGCAGAATGGACTGCACTGGCGCCGATGATCATTCCGGAGATTGTCCTTGGCATGATCTTTCTTTCCTTTTTCTCTCTTCTGCATTTGCCATTTGGAATGCTGACACTTTTCATTGCACATACCGCATTCGGAATCCCCTATATTTACACCGAGGTACGCGCAGCACTCGTTTCGCTTGACAACTCCATTCCGGATGCCGCACGCGACCTGGGCGCAGGTCCGCTGACCGCGTTTTTTACGGTAACCATGCCGATGCTCTTTCCGGCGATTCTATCCGGTATGTTTTTATCATTTGCCATGAGTTTCGATGATGTGATTATCAGCATCTTTGTCACCGGCGTCAGCGTCAATACCTTGCCGATCAAAATATATACGCAGCTGAAAACCGGACTTTCCCCCGAAATTTTTGCCTTGTGTACACTGATGGTGCTGGTTGCACTGTTCTGTACGCTGACCGCTGCATTCCTGCGTCAATGCTATCGGAAAAAATCAAAAAATCATACAGCACCGATGCCGATATCTGTCCACAACAAGAAAGATACCCCTGCAATCATAAATACAGACAACGATAACCCCCAGTGAGCGGCCACTATCCCATATCGAAAAGGAGTACCCAATTTTCATGGAATTCCCATCATCCTGCCGACAGACAATCGAAGAACTTGTGATGACAAGCGGGTATACGCCCGCAGCGCTCTCGGAAGCGGTCCGGCGTATGTCCGCACTATACAAGGAATCTTCCGGCAGAGATATACGTCTTATTACAAAAAAGGAAGAAGTACTTGCCTATGCCGTTACCCGAATGCCTGCAACCTTCGGCGCGGTTTATACAGCACTTTCAGAAACGCTCTCCGCACTGTCGGAGAATGACCGTGCTTCCATCCATACGGTTCTTGATCTCGGCGCCGGAACCGGTGCGGCATCGCTTGCGGCAGCAGCGCTTTCAGCGGAGTTTCTTCCAAACATCACATCGATTACTGCGGTAGAACGAGAAGCAGAAATGCTGGCGCTTGGAAAACAGCTGACAGCAGCACTTCCTTTTGTTCATTGGGAAAACAAGGATGCAATTACGGCACTCAACACCTATGCCAAAGAAGGAAGGACCTTTGACCTTATCATCGCTTCCTATATGACAAATGAACTGTCCGAGAGGTCCCGTTCCATGATACTGCCGCTGCTTATGCAGACAGCAAACACCTGCCTTTTGCTGACAGAACCCGGGACAAAAATCGGTGCTGCGATTCTGCGCCGAACACGCCAAACATTGATATCTCTTGGGGCTTCGGTTTGTGCGCCATGTCCCGGCAGTATGGTCTGCCCTATGACAGAGGAAAGCGGGGATTGGTGTCACTTTACCTGCCGTGTTGCACGTTCCAAGCTGCACAAACAGCTGAAGGGCGGAGACGTCCCCTATGAGGATGAAAAGTTTTCCTACCTCGGCATATCGATGAAACCGGCTCTTCCCTGTCATGCAAGAATCCTGCGTCACCCACAAAAAGATCCCGGCAGAATATCTCTTGTGCTCTGTACACAAAATGGAATGGAACAGGTTTCAGTAACCAAAAAGGACAAGCCATATTTTACAATGGCACGGAAAGCCAGCTGCGGAGATGGATATCCCCCAAAACACATAGAAGGAAAAAATATTTAAGCTTTTTATCTTTTTTAGGGAACAAAATTTAAATTTTTTCGTCTAATATATGGTGAGCAAGTTTGAAAGAAAACATCTCAAGCGGTCATAATCATACCCAAACAGCGTTTATATCACATTCTAAGCGGAGGAAAAGACAACACCAATGAATCCTACATTACAAGCGGTTATTGCAGAAGCGGAAAAAGCAGTCATCGGCAAGCGCAATACACTTTTATGGGTACTCCTCGCCATGCTGGCAAACGGACACATCCTGCTTGAAGACATTCCGGGCGTCGGCAAAACGACCATGGCTTTGGCATTTTGCCGTGCCATGCACTTAGAATATGGACGCGTCCAGTTTACGCCGGATGTATTACCGTCCGACATCACAGGCTATTCCCTGTATCAAAAAGAAACCGGTCAAATCGAATACCAGCCGGGGGCGATTTTGTGCAATCTCTTCCTTGCGGATGAATTGAACCGTGCGACCAGCCGTACACAATCCGCACTGCTGGAAGCAATGGAAGAAGGACAAGTGACCGTTGACGGAATTTCTCATCCGCTTCCGCGTCCGTTTTGTGTGATTGCAACACAGAATCCCACAGGCGCCGCAGGAACACAGCGTCTTCCCGACTCTCAAATTGACCGCTTTATGATCCGCCTGTCCATTGGATATCCGCGGCCTGAAGATGAAGCGGAAATGATTCTGCGCCATCAGGAGGGAAAACCACTGAACCGCGTAGCGCAAATCATGTCCGGCGCCGATTTGTGCCGGATGCAGGAGGAATGCGCCCGTGTATATATGAACCGTGACATTGCCAATTACATCGTTGCTTTAATTTGTGCCACACGAAATTCTCCATATCTGTCCCGCGGCGCTTCTCCCCGTGCAACCCTTGGCGTTATGGCAATGGCAAAAGCATATGCCTATCTGTCCGACCGCGATTATGTAATTCCCTCTGATGTACGCACCATTTTTATAACAACGGTATTTCATCGCCTGATCCTGACACCGGAAGCGGAGCATGCAGGTAAAACCACGCAGGATGTCGCCAATGAAATTCTTGCATCGGTAGAAGCGCCTTCCGCCGGCAGTGCTGCATCCCTAAAAAATATGGCACGCCGCCATGAAGCAGAATCCATTTAAACATGTTTTGTGACGGTTGTCACAGACTCCGACAGAATGCAGGCATTCCTAGCATTCCTAATAGAAAGGAAAACTTTCGCTAATGCGAAAGTCATGGTCATAAGTATGACGCTATTTTCCGCCGTCAGACGCTGGATTGTATATCTTCTAATATTGTGTGGACTGTGCGCATTTGCGATAAATTACACCGGATGGTTTGCTTCTTTTCTCTTCTGGCTCGCACTTCTGCTTCCGCCATTTTCTCTTATTCTCACAGTATGGCCATTGTCCGTTCTGCGTTTATCGGCAGAAATACTGGGGGACATACATCGCGGAGAAGAAGCAGAATTGCAGATTCTCCCAAAGAAAAGCAAAATGCCGTTATGTCCTTATTATCTTCCTGTCACAATCACTGTTACGCAAAAACGTTATATCTCTAATACCATACAGAAAGACCGCCGTATACGCAGCGTCCGATATTGCTTCGTCCCTTATCTCACAAAAAGCACAAACCGCCGCTACTGTATCGGCGGCTCTGTTCGTATTCCACTCGATACCGCGCATACAGCAATCATTCGCACCGAAATCATGCATGCCTATCTCTCTGATTTTCTCGGTTTATTTTTACTTCCGCTGCCGCGTCCGCATGCAGCAAAAGCAGTCTTATTAAAAGCGCCGCATCCGGGAGGCGACATACAGAAAAAGCATACACCGTATCTTTCCATAGATACCGTCATCCATCCTGCACGTACTCGTACACAGCCGCAAAAACGACCGCGCATGTGGTCCTCCAATCATACGGTACTTGTCCCGACGCAGCACCCCTCGGAACAGTATGAGCTGCGCGCATACCGACCCGGAGATACGCTGCGTTCCGTGCACTGGAAGCTTTCTGCCAAAACCGATGCGCTTCTGGTTCGTGAATCTATGGAACCCGCCTTCCGTTCCATGGCAGTGACGGTTGATCGGCCGCAGGACCCGACTGAAGCGGATATTGTCTACGATGCACTGGACTGGCTATTATACCAGCTGTGTGTCCGCCAGCATATCGGCGTGATCATCGTCGCATGGATCAACGACGCTGGACGCACCTGTACGGAAACCATAAAGGATTTCCGTTCTCTTGAAACGCTTTATTTACATATCCTCTCCGACGGCATACCAAAGGAAAATTCGGCGCATGCATTTGCTCCGGTATATCGCATGGCTGACCATGGATATCATCTGGATATTGCATCCTGCAGAAACAGTGAGGAAGAAACCGCTTAATCCAAAAGAACTCGCCGGTTTTCATCGGGCATCGCCGCAATTCCATAAAGAAAGGAAGCCATTCGCATATGCAAACTGTACGAAAGCGGAACATGCGAGGGCTGTGTTTATCACCGTGTTAAAAATACGCAACGCACCCGCGGCAACGTTTTCCGCATTTTGTTTTGATTATATGCTCATGCTGCTCTGTATCGGTGGATGTATCGGCTGCCTTGCAACAGGGTTTCATATCCCCGCGTATCACAGCCTTCTTTCTTTCGGTATCCTTTTGTCCTGTCTGCTGATTACATTTTTATATTACGCTGCCAAGCATTCCTATGGTTGGATTTTATCCGCAGCGGTAATTCTTCTTATGGGTGTGTGGGTATGGTTTCGCATCGAAAACCTGGTTTTCGGATTTCTTTCTGCTGCTGCCATTGTTTTTCAATATTTGTGCTGGGGGTTTCGTGGACTTTCCATGCCAAATCTTCTTACCAGCTACAGAATTCCATTTCAAAAGAACAGCACGGAAATTCTTGCAGACAGTGAAACAATGGCAGAAATTACAGAGGTTCTGCTGTTTCTTGCAATAGCGCTTTGTCTGCTCTTCGGTTTTTTATATACGATGAACCGTCTTTTTCTTGCCGCGGCATTGCTCCCTCTCCCGATATTTGTGCTCTGCTTTTTGATCATCAATGCAACCATGCCCGCCCTTTGGGCTTTGTGTCTTTTATTGCTTTATTGGCTGTTTCTACTGTTTACCCATCACACCATTCGCTTGCAGCCGCGTGCAGCGGCAGCACAGGCAGGATTTCTGCTGATTCCATCTCTTCTGTTGTTATTTGCCCTGTATACGGTATTCCCGCAGACGCCTCCCGTGTCAGACGTAATGTCCCATGTATACAACAGTACGCTGGATTTTCTTGCTTCTGCGGAGGAAGCAATTATGGCGTTTCCGAAAAATGTCGGTAATTTTACAAGTACGCTGTTTCATGTTTCCGCAGAAGGAAATGAAATTTCATTTGATCAGCTTGGAGCACGCCATTATACGGGACGGACTGTGATGAAAGTGTACAGCGATACTCCCGGTGTTGTATATTTGCGCGAAAATACGTACAACCTTTACACAGACACAGGGTGGAGCTATGTTCCGCCGGACGGTGAGAATCCGGAGGTAAGTGAAGCTGTTTTTGCGGCATCTTCCAATATTCTGCGCACATGCGGAATGCCCATGTCCGTACTTTCCATATCCGGCGCACGTTCTTCCCTTTTGTTTACCCCCTATTATTATGACGAAGCCACAGTATCCTCTGCACCGAACCGTGATCGGAATGTACAGAACATCGATCGAAGCGATTCCTATTCTATCACCTATTATCATTTTCCGGGAAGCTTTTCCGCTTTACAAAGCGGCGGCTTGAAAATGCAGGAACTGCAGATGGTGCTTTCCATTTATGAAGACGAGGTTTATAACTGCTATACGCAGATTGATCCTGTGCTTGCCGATACCCTGCGTGCACATTTAACGGAAATTGGCATCATTAACGCTGACGCCTCTTGGGATACCGTATCTGCCATTACAGAATATGTTCGGCAGAGTGCCCAATACTCTCTCGATGCAGAAAAAGCGCCGCGCGGTTCTGATTTTGTCACATGGTTTTTATTAGAAGCAGATAAGGGATACTGCACCTATTTTGCAACTGCGGAGGTCATGCTTCTGCGTGCCTGCGGAATTCCTGCACGATTGGCTGCCGGATTTTTGGTCAACATCACACAGGCAAACAGAGAAACATCGGTGTATGACTCCAATGCGCATGCATGGACAGAGGTTTTCGATGCACGTCTCGGTTGGATTCCCGTGGAGGCAACACCCCCTTCCTCTGCCGCTGCGATTTCCAACGAAACAAATTCCGCTGCCGACAGAAGTGATTCTCCCACAAGTGCTTCCGATCATACGGTTACCGTACAAACCGATACCGGAATCGGAGAAATGCCGGACACATCCGCCGCAGAACCATATGACAGCACAGACACAGCAGAATCGGACACACCCCATGCAGCATCCCCTGACAACCAAACCGATGACAATAAACCCTCCACAAACGGGGATAATAACAGCAGCAGTACAGACACAGAGAAAATTCGTTCTAATCTTACAATCCCGCGCGGACTGTACCATGCAGCTCTGTATGCCCTCTTCATTTTGCTCTTATTGGCAGCCGTCCTCCTGTTTGTGTTCCACCGCTGTCAAAAACATAAAAAATGGCTCGCCCATCTGTTATATGATCCCCCAAAGGAAGACATGGTCAACGAAACAGCATTGCAGCTATATCGTCTTACACTGGCAGCAGCACGTGCTGCTGGGATCAAGCTTCCGGATTCTTTGCATGCGCTTGCCGAAAAAGCGCAGTTCAGTTCCCATACACTGACAGATTCTGAGCTGTCATGTTTCCGCGTACAGTATACGCAGGTCACAGCACTGCTGCAAAAGCAGGAAAAACCGCTCTCGATTGCTGCACTGCGGCACCGTTTTATTGACCTGTTGTATTAACATATGGAAATACAATCTGCTGCCTTTGTTTGTTGCTCCTTTTTAAAAACATTTTTACGTGTTTGTAACAAATTCATAAATGTAATTGACGAAATGAAAATAATCTGATAAGATAATATCTGACAATGTCATTTGAAACATCACAGTAAAGGATGAAATGATATCATATGGAACCAATCTTAAAAGAAAAGACATGGGAAGCTGCGATGCATGAAATGCTTACCCAGGATGAAACACTGCCCCTTCGGCCACATAAAATTCTCATCACAACTGATCTCTATCTGCCGTCTGTCAACGGTGTTGTCACTTCTATTCTGAATCTGATTCATGAGCTGCGCAAGCTTGAATATGAGGTTCGCATTCTGACAACCTCCTATGACAACCAATATCACCACGATACGGACGAGCAGGTATATTACATGAAATCCATTCCCTGCAAGGTCTATCCCGGTATTCGGATGCCGTTAAATTACTTCCACCATGAATATCTGGATGAATTAATTGCATGGCATCCCGATATTGTCCACAGCAACTGCGAATTCTTCTCCTTCCAGTACGCAAAAAAAATTGTTGTGGAAACAGGCGCAAAATTTGTGCACACCTATCACACCCTGTATGAACAGTACGCATCCTATCTCCCTCTCCATGCAGGCGCCGAGAGAATGATCGCACTTGCTTCTCAGCTGCGTCTGGAGCATGTAGATACCGTCATTGCCCCAACGAATAAAACAAAAGAAGCTTTGGAAACATATGGGGTGAAAAGTCCGATTGCGGTAATTCCAACCGGAATCTCGCTTGATAAATTCCGCGAACCGGTGGATGAAACGAAAACGGCAGCGCTGCGCAAGCAGTACGGGATTGAAAACTGCCGTGTTCTTTTATCGCTTGGACGTGTTGGAAAAGAAAAGAATATAGAAGAACTCATCCGCTATTTTGATATTTTTCTGAAACGGCGCGAAAAAGGCGCGGAGCCTGTCAAGTTTTTAATCGTCGGCGGCGGTCCGGATATGGAGCGCTTACAGGCACTCACAGGAGAATTGCAGCTGACAGATCGAATCATCTTCACCGGAATGATCCCATATGCAGATATTCGACAGTATTATGCGCTTGGAGACGTTTTTGTCTGTGCATCTACCAGCGAAACACAGGGGCTCACTTATGTAGAAGCACTTGCAGTCGGTTTGCCGATGGTTTGCCGTGCTGACCCCGCACTGGACGGTGTTGTCACACCAGGTGTCAATGGATATCGGTATGTGGATGCCGGTGAGTTCAGTACCTACGTCAACCGTATTCTTGATACGCCGCCGCTTGCTGCTATGATGCAGAATGAAAACATAAAAAATGCGGAATCCTTTTCAAAGGAACGGTTTGCGCTCAATGCAGCAAATCTGTATCAAACGCTGTATGAAAAAAGCGATGCAGAAGAATCTATGGCTTAAGGAGAAATGAGTTTGAAAGATAATATCTTTACGAGAAATCATTTTAAATGATTTCTCATACCGTGATTTGTGACTTACGTCACAATTCCACATTAGATTAGAAAGGAAGACTTCGCTTGCGCGAAGTCATGGTCATAAATATGGCACACACAATGATTACCATGCAGAATTATGAAACGGAAATTACCAAAGCAGAAGGTCTGGTCCTTCTTGATTTTTATGCCGACTGGTGCGGACCGTGCAAAATGCTGGCGCCTGAGCTTGACGAAGCCGGCGAGGAGCGTCCGGATGTAAAAATCTGCAAATCCAACGTAGACGAAGCGTCTGATCTTGCAGCGCAATTTGGCGTAGAAAGCATTCCAACCGTCGTTCTTTTTAAAAACGGAGAAGCCGTGGACGGTTTTATCGGTTACCGCGGGAAAGATGAAGTGCTTGCACTGATTGATCGGCATGCATAACGCGTATATTAGAAAGGGGTTGCTGTACAAAAGGTGCAGCAACCCCAAAATATGGCTTTTTATCCTGTATTGGGGCACAGGCGCGTCCAGGACTGCCTCAAATTTTTAATACGCAGCAGCCCTTTTTGTTGATATTCCCTATTGAAAAAAATGATAAAATCGGATATAATATTAAAAGTCTATGATGATATTCCAACAGAAGAAAGGATGCTTTTGCATTTGCAGAAGCTGTGATGAGCAATGGAAACCAAAATGATGAAAAATATCTTATTAAAACTCTCCGGAGAAGCATTTGGCAAAGAAACCAAAGAAGGTGTAAAGACTGTTTTTGACGTTGCTACAGTCAATGCCTATGCCAATGCAATCAAAGACGGTCTTGCATACAGAGCACATATTTATGTGGTGTGCGGCGGTGGAAATGTCTGCCGCGGCCGTTCCTTTGGAGATCATGTTCTTGCCGATTACGCCGGTATGCTCGCGTCTATTCAGAATGCGCTGTTTTTAAACATTGAACTGGATAAATACGGTGTGAAAACACAGGTAGTAACACCGGATAATTTCCAGATTCCGCACACCGTATCGGAAGCAGACATTGAAGCGGATACCCGTGTCATTATTTACGCCGGAGGTGTCGGCGAGCCCGGCCATTCCACCGATTACATCTGTGCAGTCAAGGCAAAGGAACACAACTGTGATATCTACTTTGCAAAGCACGGCTGTGACGGTGTTTACGACCGTGACCCCAATGGCGATGATAAAGAAAATGCTGTCTTTTTCCCGCAGCTGACCTTTGAGGAGATTGCGGAAAAGAATTTAAAGGTCATCGATAAAGAGGCGGCTGAGCTTTTGGTCGGTGCGGAATGCTGCTCTTATGTATTTGAGTTGACCGCGCAAAATATCGGTATGATGCTCTGTGCAAATGCATCCCAACTGCATAAAACAGAAATTCGCTGAGGAAAAGTCTGAAAATATAATTTTCAGACTGTGTTTTGTGACTTAACCGCCTGCGGGCGGTCACAACTCCACGAAGAAAGGAAACTTTCGCTAACGCGAAAGTCATGGTCATTAAAACGGAAAATGAAACGGATTGTCACCATACAAGACATTTCCTGTGTCGGCAGATGCAGTCTGACCGTTGCGCTCCCGGTCATTTCGGCGCTCGGTGTAGAATGTGCGGTTCTGCCAACGGCGGTATTATCCAATCATACCGCGTTCAGTCACTTTACCTTCCGTGACCTGACAGAAGATATCCTTCCGATCACAGAGGAATGGGTACGGCAGGATTTTCGCTTCGACGCCGTTTATACCGGATATCTGGGTTCAAAGGAACAAATCGCGCTTGTCTCGCATTTCATTGATACTGTACGTGAAAAACATCCCCAAACACATATCATTGTCGATCCTGCAATGGCAGATTTCGGAAAGCTGTATACCGGGTTTGATGCATCCTTTGCTGCATCCATGACAGGACTTTGCCAAAAAGCGGATATCATTCTTCCCAATCTGACAGAAGCTTCCCTGATGCTGGGAGTCCCCATGAAAGAACAATACACAGAACATGCGCTGCACACCATTTTACAAGACCTTGCATCTCTTGGCTGCCGCTGTCCGATTCTGACTGGCGTTTCTCTGCACCCAGGCATGCTCGGTGCAATGGGATATGACAGTAAAAATACAGAAAATGCGTTCTTCTGCTATGAAAATGAGCATCTGCCGCGCCAGTTCCATGGTACCGGTGATATTTTTGCCTCTGTTGTAACGGGCGCTTTGACACGCGGAATGACACTGAAAGCCGCCGTTACACTGGCAGTTGACTATGTACTTGCCTGCATCCGTGCAACGATGGCTGATCCTGATGCCGTATGGTACGGCGTCAACTTTGAGTCATCGCTTGGAATGCTTTGCCGTGCGGTATCAAATGTTTAATTTGAGGCCAAACTTATTCTATATCATATCTATATAAAGATCAAAATAAGATAGAAAACAGGAGATATTGCAATCCCTATATCTCCTGTATTTTCATTCTTTTCTTGTATTGTAAACAATATGTGAATTCATAATCCAATCACTTGATTTTATGATCGATACGTGATATAATTATTACATCATCAAATCAAGAGAACTTGTAAAGCCCCGTGATCCGCTCTTGTTTTCGATGTTCAGACATCCCCCACCATAGATACGCTGCATCTTGCATCGCGTATTGTCATTTCATCGCTATTACATTCAGAGAGGAAAGGAACCACTCATGAAAAAACACACTGGCACCATCGTTTTATCCATACTGATCATCCTGGCTGTCATCATCACCGTTTTATCCACATTTACCATCGTTCCGTCCGGCTATGTCGGCGTGAAAGTCACAATGGGACAGATTTCCGACACGGTATTGAAAAGCGGTACCTATCTGCACATTCCGTTTATTGAATCCATCGACAAGGTCATGACCAAACAAATTGACCAGGTCTATCATGATTCAATCTGGGGTGAATCCTCCGATCAGACCGCGGTTTATATGTCCAATACCACAGTTACATATAAATTGAATCCGGAGAAAGCATCGTATGTTGTGAAAAACGTTGCCAATTATGATGATGACCTTGTGAACATGACACTTGTATCTTCCGCATTGAAAGCCGCTTCCAGAACCCTTTCTACAGAACAGGTCACAAACCGTTCTTTCATTGAATCTGCCGCTGTGGAAGCGCTGCAGGCAGCTGTCAACAACAAATACGGCGACGATGTCGTAACCATTCTCAACGTCAACATCAATGACATGAACTTTGAGGATTCTTATCAGGACGCAATCGCAGAACGTCAGCTGTCAGAAATTTCTTATCAAAAACAGGTCATTGAAAACAAAACCGCCTTGGAAAAAGCAGAGGCTGACAAACAGGTCGCCATTACCAATGCAGAAGCACAGGCAGAAGCCAATAAAATCGAAGCAGAAGCACAGGCAGAGATTGTCCGTATTCAGGCAGAAGCGCAAGCGGAAGCCAATCGCAAGCTTTCAGATTCCCTCACAGATCAGCTTGTAGAATACCAGAAGGTAGAAGCATGGGACGGCAAGCTTCCTGTCGTACAGGGCTCTGACAATACCTTTATGGATGTCAGCGGTCTTGCCGGCAATTAAGCCTCTATCTGTAAAAAGGAAAGGAACCAAGTCTGAAAAATAAATTTTTCAGACCGTGTTTTGTGACTTCGTCACAACTCCACAATGAAAGGAGATAACTTTCACTTTCGTGAAAGTTATGGTCATAATCATGAAAAGCATAAAACCGGGACGCGGACCGTCGTTTATGAGCGGCGTCAGCTGTATTTTCGTTGCACTGTTCGGCGTTGTCTGGACAGGAATTGCAGTATCCATTGGCGCCGGTTTCTTTTCCCTGTTCGGAGTCGTTTTCATTCTGTTCGCAATTGTGCAGGCAATCTACAATTTTCACAATGCAACGCAGAAAAATCGTTACTCGTCGTTCGATATTGTGGATGGGAACGAGGAAACAGATCCCCTGAACCATCGATTCGGTGCACAAAATTCTTTGTCCTCACCGTCCGAAGAAACGTATCAAACGGAAGAAAAACAGGATACAAAAAACAGCAAATTCTGTCCCTATTGCGGAACAAAACTTGAAGAAAACTTCAAATACTGCAATCAGTGCGGCAAAAAAATCCCTTAATATCGATAATTTTCAACAAAAAGGATTCTCGAAAGAAAAAAATATTCATGCTTGACATGTATGTTTTTTGCAAAAGAGAATCCTTTTCTTTGTCGATTTTTGCTATTGCAAAATTGTAAAAAGTATTATATAATATATAAGGTTAAGGGTGTAATCTCCCCGTCGAAATTAAACGCCGCTTAATCCTACTCTTACAAGAATTGGAAGTGTCCACACATGTCTGTTTTATTATCCATATCCATTGGCATGATCGCCGCGCTCATGATGTCCCGTTTGGCAAAGCTGGTTTCTTTACCGGCCGTCACCGCCTATCTGGTCGCGGGCATTCTTGTCGGTCCCTGCTGTCTCGGTTTACTCGGAATTGAAGGTGTCGGCTTCACATCCATGGAGTCACTGGAAAAGCTTTCCATCATCTCCGATTGTGCGCTTGGCTTTATTGCATTTTCTATCGGCAATGAATTTCGTTTGTCACAGCTGAAAAAAACAGGCAAACAGGCAACGGCAATCGGTATTGTACAGGCGTGTGCCGCAACGGTAATTGTGGACATCGTATTAATGGTTCTCCATTTTGCAATGCCGGATAAAGTCTCTATCCCCGCTGTCATAACGCTTGGTGCAATTGCATCTGCAACAGCTCCTGCCGCAACACTGATGGTCGTTCGCCAGTATAAAGCAAAAGGTGCACTGACCGATTTGCTGCTTCCGATTGTCGCACTGGACGATGCGGTCGGTCTTGTTCTGTTTGCCGTGTCCTTTGGCATCGCACGTGCCATGCAGAGCGGTCACATGGACGTCATCTCTATCGTTGTCAATCCGCTGATTGAAATTATTGCATCTTTGATTCTCGGCGCTGTCATGGGCTTTCTGCTCACTTATGTTGAAAAATTTTTCCATTCGCGTTCCAAGCGCATGTCCATTTCCATTGCATTTGTATTTTTGACAGTTGCACTTTCTATGATCGAAATTGAATTTGGCGCCGTGAAAATCGGATTCTCTTCGCTGCTTGTCTGTATGATGCTTGGTACCATCTTCTGCAACATCTGCGACTTCTCAGAAGAACTGATGGAGCGTGTAGACGGTTGGACAACACCGTTGTTTGTCATATTCTTTATGCTTTCCGGTGCAGAGCTTGATCTCACGGTCTTTAAAGATATCAGCATCGTTTTCATCGGTCTGATGTATCTGATCTCGCGTGCAGTCGGTAAATGGAGCGGCGCTTTTGTCAGTGCAAAGGCAACACACTGTTCTGATAATGTCTGCAAATATCTTGGCGTCACGCTGCTTCCGCAGGCAGGTGTTGCCCTTGGCATGTCGCTGCAGGTCGCGCCGCTTGGTGAAGAGGGTGCGCTCATCCGCAATATTGTGTTGTTCAGCGTAATGATTTTAGAGCTGGTCGGTCCGCTGATGACAAAAATTGCGCTGACCAAATCCGGAGATATCATCCCGGAAGGCCGTACTTCCTCCCGCGGTGTGGTTCCGTCTAAGGCGGCGGAGGCTCAAAAACCGAAAAACGATTAATTCCATTATTCCATATTCAACGGGCTGTTGCAAGTTTTCACTTGCAATAGCCCCTGTATATTTTTTTAATGAATGATCTCCCGCGGGCTGACACCGTATTCTGCCTTAAAAGCCCTGTAGAAACCAGCATAATCATTGAATCCTGCGCGGTAGCAGACTTCTCCTGCCGGAACACCGCACTCCAGCAGCTGCTTTGCCAGCATCAATCGCCGGATGGTAATATAGCGATAGACCGGAATACCAACCTCCCGGCTGAACGTATGTGACAAATGATATTTGCTGATAAAAAAGGAATCTGCAATGCGATCCAGTGTCAGGGCCTCATGGCAGTGATCCCCTATATAAGCAAGGATACGAGAAACAAGTGCGGCGTTCTGCCCTGCGTCACTTCTGTCTTCCGGTATCGCCGCTGCGGATATCGGCGTTTTTTGGACAGCAGGTACGTCGGCGGTACTGCTGCCGTACCGATTTCGATCCGGTTTGGTGAGATTTGTGCAGCCTGGTTCTTCTGTGCACCGTTTTGCCATCACACGATTCAATTCCACCATAAACTGTAGGAAAATCCCGTTTGCATACAGCTGTGCCCCAAGCGCGCTGCTCTGTGTTTCATTTACAAGCGTCATTAAATGATTCCCAACTGCGGTGATCTGTGCGTCATCGTGATCTGCGCGGATCAGATTTTGCTGCCACGGCACCGTTTGCGCAAAGCAATCGGTTAAGTTGGTGAAATCATCGGACAGAGACAATACATAGTCGTTCTTGATCCACAGTACAATTCGTTCATAAACATCGCTTCCCGGATGGATGATTGGTCTGTGCAGTGCCTGCGGATGAATGAGCAGGATATCCCCTCTCTGCATCGGATAAATTCTGCCGTCTACCCACATGGAAACATCTCCTGACAAAAGCTGATAAACCTCATAAAACGAGTGATGATGTATGGCGATATCCGGACCGACCGCTTCTCTGTAATAATAGATTTCATATGTCTGACTGTGCATATTCTGGTTCTGTGTAAAGGACTGTGACTGCATAAAATCCCCTCATACATAAATGATGCCTCTATTATACCGCAAGTTTTGCAATATTTCAAGCAATTTGCGCAATAAACATTGTTTTATTTTTTTGATATACTATATGCGGGATGGAAGGTATTTCATCCAAAGTACAAAAATCGCCATTTACATAGAATACCATATGAAATTTATAAAAAGAGAACAGGAGATATCCCTATGTCTACAGTGAATCAGCGTATCAGCGAAATCGGTATTGTGCCGGTCATCAAGCTGTCAAATCCTGTGCGTGATGCAGCGCCACTTGCAAAAGCGCTCTGTGCCGGCGGTGTTCCGGTCGCTGAGGTGACATTCCGTGCGGCGGGTGCAGATACTGCCATTCGATTGATGAAGGAAGCATGCCCCGAGATGCTGGTCGGTACAGGCACCGTTTTGACCACAGAGCAAATCGACCGCGCCATTGCAGCCGGTGCAGAATTCATCGTAACCCCTGGTCTTGACCCTGAGTTGGTCGTTTATGCACAGCGTGAAGATAAAAATATTCCAATTTTTCCGGGCTGCACCACCCCGACAGACTATCATACTGCGTACAAGCTGGGGCTCGAAGTTTTAAAGTTCTTCCCAGCAGAACAGTCCGGCGGACTTGCAAAAATCAAAGCAATGAGTGCACCGTTCCCGATGTTCAAGGTGATGCCAACCGGCGGAATTTCGCTGAAAAACTTGAAGGAATATCTTTCTTCTTCTGCCATCTGTGCATGCGGCGGTTCCTATATGGTCACCGCAGACCTGATTGAAAACGGAAAATGGGATGAAATCACAGACCTATGCAAAAAATCCAGAGAAATTGTCAAGGAGGCACGTTCCAATGGCTAAAATTGTTACTTTTGGTGAAATCATGCTTCGCTTAGCGCCAAACGGTTATTACCGTTTCTTCCAGAATGATCAAATGCAGGCAACCTTTGGCGGCGGTGAAGCCAATGTTGCGGTTTCCCTTGCCAATTACGGCATGAATTCCGTCTATGTCACAAAGCTTCCCAAGCATGCCATCGGTCAGGCTGCCGTAGATTCTCTTCGCTATTTTGGGGTTGACACCTCGCATATCACCCGCGGCGGGGATCGTGTCGGTATTTATTATCTTGAAAAAGGCGCATCCCAGCGCGGTTCCGTTTGTATTTATGACCGTGCGCATTCTGCCATTCAAGAAGCAAAGCCGGAAGATTTTGATTGGGAGCAGATTTTTGACGGTGCCGACTGGTTCCACTTCACCGGCATTACACCTGCACTTGGCAAAAACCTGGTAGAAATCTGCAAGCAGGCATGCATTGCTGCGAAAGCAAAAGGCGTAAAGATTTCCTGCGACCTGAACTACCGCGGCAAACTGTGGACAAGAGAAGAAGCACGTGCGGCAATGACCGAGCTTTGCAGCTATGTTGACGTCTGTATTTCCAATGAGGAAGATGCGAAAGATGTTTTCGGCATTGAAGCAGAAGGCACCGACATTTATAGCGGTAAATTAAACCATGAAGGCTACAAGTCCGTAGCGAAACAGCTTGCCGACAAATTTGGTTTTGAAAAGGTTGCAATTACCCTGCGTACTTCTATTTCCGCATCCGACAACGACTGGGCGGGCATGCTTTACGATGGTGAAAACTACTGTTTCTCCAAGTCTTATCATCTGCATATCGTTGACCGTGTCGGCGGCGGAGATTCTTTTGGCGGCGGTCTGATCTACTCGATTTTAAGTGGGAAAACATCCCAGCAAACGATTGAATTTGCAGTTGCTGCATCCGCGTTGAAACACTCTGTGGAAGGCGACTTCAACCGTGTCAGCGTCGCAGAGGTTGAAAAGCTTGCCGGCGGCGATGCGTCCGGACGCGTACAAAGATAAAAAGACAGCGATTATCTATTTCCATAATGCAAAAGGACAGGTTCCGCTTTCCCTGGCGTGATCCTGTCCTTTATTTTTACGTGTAGTTAACGGATTTTATGGGGAAAACTTTTTTAAAAAAAAGATTTTCCCCAAACCCCATTCAAAAAACTTTAAACTGGGATAAATGAACAAAAATTTATGTATTTTTTGTCCGTTTAAAAGTTTTTGTGTGGGAGTTTGAGGAGGTGCTTTTTTCAAAAAGCATCTCCTCATCCCCCTTACCCCTTTTTAAAAAACTTTAAGTTTGATAAAACGAACGACATCAGACTCTGCTCTCGTGGCATACCAGATATAAAATCTGGTACGTTTCCGCCGCTTTCGTCAAGATTTTTTTTGCCGCTTCTAACTTCTTTTCATCAAGATTGGTAAACGGGTCGTCCAAAATCATGACCGGCAAGGTACCGCTGTGTTCTGCATACAATGCGTCAATCAATGCAAGACGAATACACAGATTCATAAGATCACCGGTACCGCGGCTGAAATATCCGCCTTCCCGCCATGCGCCGCCGACCTCAATCTGTGGCTGCAATTCCGCATCCAGGGAAAGCGCTTCTGCTTCTTTGGTTGACAAACCTGAAATCTGCGCATAATACGATCGGAAGCTGCGCTGAAGCACACCGAGGTATCGCGTCGACATTGCCGTTTTCGCCTCTTCTAAAAATTCCTGCGTTTTTGTAATGACAGACAGCTTATGTTCCGCGTCCGCCAAAGAGGCTTCCAACGATGATAAACGTTCTTTTACCGCTGTGATTTCAGCAGCTTTGGCAGATGCTGCTTCCGCTTTCTGATACAAAGCCGCACGTGCGGTCTGCAGCTGCTCGGCATCCTCTTCCAGTTTGGATGTCTTTTGTTCTAATTCCTTCTTTTTCAAAGAAATTTCCTCACTTGCAGCATTTGGGGTCTGCATGTTGTCGTTTGACCTCTGTTTGGTGTGCTGCAATTCCTCTTCTGTTATCCCGTTGTTCTGACAGAATGTGAGAAGCATATTGTGCGTACTGCGCAAACGCGCAAGCGCATCATACAGAGAATGCAGGGTGTTTGACACACACTGAAGACCCTCCGCCATATCCGGATACGGCTTTTGATAAAAATGCGAAAGAAATTCTTCTACTGCAAACTGTTCTGTATTCCGTTTCGTTTCTTTTTCTGCAATCTGGGATTTGATCTGCGCAATTTCCTCATGCAGCGCTGCTAACTTTGTCTGTCTGGCGGCTGCTGCGGATAAAATCTGCTCCGCACGGACGACCGGATCCTCGTCTGTCGTCTGCATTACCATTTCATCGAAATCCGACACCGCTTCGTCAAAGCGTACCTCGATTTTATCAGAATCTGTATGGATCGCTTCTTTCTGCTTCCATCGGTCATACTTCCAAGGAGATAGAAGCGACACAAGTGTGTCCTCTGCGGCATCGCATGCACTGGATGCATCCGCTTTTGCTGCAAGACGGCTGCGCAGTCGATCTGCGGCGTTTTTCCATGCTGTCAAACGGGTTAAATAGGGTTCCTTCTCTGCCGTGCTGGAATCTGCCGCTTCCATATAAGGCGCTGCCGGAGATGCTTCCAACTTCACCAGATAGTCATCCAATGTTTTGCGCAATGCATCCGCACGAATCGCGTCGCGTGAACGCTGCTCCGCTTCCCGTTTGGCATCTGCGAGCGCACCCGCACAGATACGCATCTGCGCACGGTATGCAGCAAACACAGCTTCATCCTCTGTATCCGTCCGGATCAAGCCGGCATCGCCGTCCGCCGCTAAGTTCGGGGTGGAATCCGGCAGATGCTCTGTTTCTCCTCTGCATGCTGCCAAATCGGCGCGAATCTGCGCAATCTCCGCTTCCAGCTGTGCCGCTTGATTCTGATCATTTTCCACAAGTGCGCGCAGCTCTTCCCGTTTTCTGCACTTTTGTGCAATTTCTGTAAAGATAGGACCGACAGCATCCATATTCACTGCGGCGCTGTCGGAATACCGTTCGATAAACGTACTCACACAGGTTTTATCCGCTTCATATTTTGATTTTTTCTCACACAGCTGCTTGAAGATATCATCGTCCAGTACCCGTGTATGATAATTCTGCGTGTGATAAATCCCAAACAAGAGAATAAAAAGTCCCGTTATACATGGGACTCCCGCCGCATACAGATAACGGATATCCCTTTGTATCCGAAAGAAAGCAAGCAGCGCCCCACATAGAAGCAGCAGTACCGCACCGCATATCATTCGGGTCTTACGCTGTTTGCGCCATGCTTTTTGCTCCGTTGCCGCAGCAAACTGCTTTTCCTCCAATGCATCAATTTCACGTTTTTCTGATGCCAGCTCGTCATAGCTGGTCCTTGCACAAACAAGCTCTGTTTCCTCTGGAATTGGCTTTATGATGCGATTCTTGGGGTGCTCCATTTCCAAAAGCTGCGCCCTCTCCGTTTGCAGCTTTGCATCGACTGCATCTTTCTGTACTGTGCATACAGAGAGTCTATGTAATTTATCTGCATAAGCATCCATCGCAGCTTCGCTTGGCAATACCGCATCTGCTGCCAAACCGGATGCTGCAAATATCCGTTTTTGTTCAAGCAAACAGGTTTTTGGCTTTTCCAATGCTTCATTGATTGTTTCAAACATGGCAGCCTGCATGATATGCCGTTCGATTTCCTCCTTTGATAAAACCGCCGGCAGCGCTTCCATATCGTCTTGGAGGTTGTTTTTTTCTGCTTGATTTGGGGCAGCTTCACAAAGCCGCTGCTTTTCCTTTCTGGAAAAGAGAAGTGTGTCGCTTGCTTCTTTGATTTCTGAAAGCACCTTTGCATTTGGAACATGTTCCATCGTTTGCAGCTTCTGTTCCGCGTCTTCTGCATGTTTGAGTTTTTGGGTATCCTGCCGAATGGTTTCGCCAAGAACGGCAAGATTCTGCATATGGATTTGTGCATCTGCAAGCTGCTGTTCGATTTGTTCCGGGGGGACGTCCTTTCCCAAAAAGGTACGCTTCTCCGCAGCAGATGCAACCAGTGCGTCCCGTTCTGATAACAGTCTCTGTCCATGCGCCATGATGGCTGCACGGGTTTCCTCTGTGTGCAGCGCATCGGATACCGTTTTTATCGTTTCCCGCTTTTTCCGAATCGCAAGCAACGCCGTGTTTGTATCTGCAATTTTCGCCTCAGTTTCACTGCAAACGCGTTTGGCATCCAGGCACTGCTCCAGCTGCAGATGCGTTTGTGACATTTCTGCTTCCAATTCTGCAAGTCTGCCGCGTCCGCCCTGCCGCTTATAAACCTGCCGGCGCTTATCCAAAATTGCAGCCGCCGATTCATACCTGCCAAGATCGTCCGCAGCATCCATAATATGATTCAGCTTTGCAGATATCGTCGCATTTTCAATACCGCCGGAAAGCAGCTTCTGCGGCAGAAAAGCACTGCGGGAATACCCCTCTGCATCAATGCCAAACAATTCCAGTCCGATATTCTCACTGTAATCCTGCGACACACTATGATCGGAAAGATCATATAAAACAAAGGTATCTCCCCTGGTACGCGACGTGCCCGCAGAAAAGAACCGCTCTAAGCGGTATTCCTTCCCATTCGTGCGAAAAGACATGGTTCCGCCATATGCACCGCCTTGCCATGGCAGATATTTTTTCCGTTCATTTTCATCAAGATCGGCTTTTCGCGTAGTGGGCATACCGTACAGCATGGCTTTGATAAACGCCGCAAGCGTTGTTTTCCCAAAGCCGTTTTCTTCACAAATGACATTGAGACCGGGATTCAGCGTCAGACGGTACCCATGCAGAACGCCAAAGTTTTCAATATATAAGTCTGTAATTTGCATGGATACCCTCACCTTCTCCTTTTGTCCCCATAATCTCCTGTAGTTTCAACAGTGATCGCTGCACATTCCGTTACCTGCATATGAAACACTCAATTTTCACCGCGCAGTGCTGCCAATCCGCAGTGAAGAATATCGGCTTTTTCCTCATCTGATAAAGAGGAACGCATGACACGCCGCACAAATTCACCGCGCAGGGAGATGTCATACTGATATTTTTCCGGATTCAGACGGGTTTTCCGTTCATCCGTTACTTCTGCATAATAAAATTTTTCCGATAGACGCTTTTGCAGATATTCTATGTCCCGTACCGTCTCAGGCTCCTCTTCACCGCACAGTATCACACGGATGAAATCCGTTTCCGGAATCTCCTTTACTGCAAGCAGCGCTGCCTTCTCCAGTGCCTGCATGCTGTCCGGAATATCCTTTATATTCAATGGAACACGGTGGAATCTGCGTTTTGCAAACGGAATAAATTCCGCCTGCGCCACATACGGATTGCCCCTCGACAAATCCCGATTCAATGTCAAAAGTACAAACCCTTTGTCACCGCATTCATCAAATCCGCGTCCCTCCGGGCAGCCGGGGTAACACCAAGTTCCTCTCTGATCCAGTTTGCCGTGCTGAAATGAATGATAGTGTCCCAGCGCCAGATAGTCAATATGGTGCTGCGCCATAGCAGACATATCAATATCATACGCATCCGTCTGCGTTTCCGTCTGCCGCACCGCACCGTGCAGCATGACAATATGATAGGCATCGGACGGAACCGTCGGTACAAGCGGTTTTTCTGTCGGCGCAGTTGCCCGTCCGGATACCGTCACCCCATCCAAAAGCGGTACGGTTTCCCATGCATCACCAAATACAGTAATGTTTTCCGGCAGACCGCCGCGCACAGCAAACCTGCCGGCGGAAAAAATTCCGCCGATGGTAGGATTTGCGGCAGCATCGCTGCCTAAAATACAGTCATGATTACCGGGTATGAGAAAAAAACGGATCGGCGCAGCATTCTGCATCACATCACATAGATAATCCTGTATCTGAAACGGCAATACACCGCCGTCGCTGATATCGCCGCAAATCAGCACTGCGCATACATCCTGTGCTTTTGCGTACTGTACCATATCTGCAAATCGGGACAGCAGCTCATTCCGCCGCTCCCGCGCCTGTGCTTCAGACAACCGGCAGGTCAGCGGTGACGCCAAATGCCAGTCTGCTGTGTGTAGGATTTTCATATCGCTGTATTACGCTCCTATCCCATCGCATCTGCGGGCCGTTTTTGGAATCCGTCAATTCTTCAGGCTGTGAATCGGTGCAGGAATGCGGCCGCCGCGTGCAATAAACGCAGCAGGCGACATGTCGTTTAATTTCATGACCGGCGCATATCCAAGCAGACCGCCGAAATTCACCGTATCGCCGGGTTTCTTCCCATAGGCGGGAATCACACGCACCGCGGTTGTTTTCGTATTTGCGACGCCGATGGAAATTTCGTCTGCAATAATACCGCAGATGACCTCCGCGGGGGTATCGCCCGGAATTGCAATCATATCCAAACCGACAGAGCAAACCGCAGTCATCGCTTCCAGCTTTTCCAGCGTCAGAGAACCGCATGCGACCGCGTCGATCATACCTTGATCTTCCGAAACCGGAATGAATGCGCCGGACAAACCGCCAACATGAGAGGATGCCATAACGCCGCCTTTTTTGACCGCATCATTGAGCAATGCCAGGGCAGCGGTTGTACCGTGTGCGCCGCATTTTTCAAGTCCCATACCTTCCAGAATATGCGCGACGCTGTCACCGACAGCAGGTGTCGGCGCAAGCGACAGGTCTACAATGCCAAATGGGGTATCCAGCCGCTTCGATGCTTCGTATGCAACAAGCTGTCCCATTCTTGTAATTTTAAACGCGGTTTTTTTGATGATGTCTGCCAGTGTGGAAAAATCACAGTTGCCGGCACGCTGAATGGCGCTTGCGACAACACCCGGACCGGAAACGCCGACATTAATGACCGTATCCGGTTCACCGACACCGTGGAATGCACCCGCCATAAAGGGATTATCTTCCGGAATATTGGTAAATACCACAAGCTTTGCGCAGCCGATGGAATCGGTATCACGGGTCAAATATGCCGTTTGCTTGATGATATCGCCCATTTGCTTGACGGCATCCATATTGATTCCGGCTTTGGTCGAGGCAACATTGACAGAAGAACAGACTTTTCCTGTCTCTGAAAGCGCCTGCGGAATGGCGGAAAGCAGGTTCCGATCACCCGTTGTAAAGCCCTTGTGCACCAGTGCGCTGAAGCCGCCGATAAAATTGATACCCAGCGTCTCGGCAGCACGATCCAGCGTTTTTGCGGCTTTGATAAATCCGTCGGTATCAAGGGCACCGCCGGCAATGGCTATCGGCGTTACGGATACACGTTTATTGACAATCGGAATGCCGTACATTTTTTCAATTTCCTCACCTACAGCCACAAGCTTTTCTGCACGGCGGGTAATTTTATCATATATTTTATCACAAAAACGGTCTGCATCATCCGATACACAGTCCAAAAGTGAGATACCCATTGTAATGGTACGGATATCCAGATTTTCGCCCTCGATCATATGGATGGTTTCGAGAACATCGTTCATATTCAGCATTTGCAGTCTCCTTTAAATATGGTGCATGGCATTGAAAACATCTTCATGCATGGTATGAATGACAAGATCGTTTTCTGTGCCAAGCGTTGCCATTGCATCTACAAACTTCGTAAATTCGACGGCAATCTGATCAATTTCAACCACCATAACCATTGCAAAATATTCCTTTAACACACTCTGCGAGATATCAATAATATTGGCCTGATATTCTGCACATGCGGCAGAAACTTTTGCGATAATTCCGACAACATCCTTGCCGGTAACAGTAATTACTGCTTTCATATATGGAAATCCTTTCTTATCTGTAAAAAATAAAATCGTTACCATTATATTATATAGCATTTTCCATCGGATTTCAAGTCATTTTTGTATCTTTTTGAAGATTTTCCACTTTTTCATAAACAAAACCGGTATCACTTGATCTCTTTTATTTTTGGAAATGGATTTTCCATACTGCCGATGTTTGTATAATCATGCAATAATTTTCGCTTTATATTAATATTTATCCGATTTTTCTCCTATATATTTTAAAAATATACATCTGTATTTTTCATAAAATTATGCAGTTTCAAAGAGAATCGCCGGTTCTTTTTGAAAATGACTTTCTAAATTTCGTTCCGTTTTTCTATGATTTTTATACAATCTGCCTTTTTTCATAAATATGCAGTTTTTTTGCATATTATTTTTAAAATTCTATTGACAAATGCTTCTATTCGCGGTATAATATACGCAGAAATGTTTTACTGTGTAAGTTTTATGCAGTACAAGTCCTTTTAGCCTTCTTGTACCGCCAATGTACGGTTTTATGGCGGCATGGTTAAAAGATATTCCTCATGGTATACGATGTGTACAGACATTTCTCTTTCCGCTGTTCGGTTTCATACGCAAACAGCAAATATAACAAAAAGGAGATTCTTATAATGAAAAAGATTCTTTCCGTTCTTCTCATGGCAGCAATGCTGCTGACCTCCACATTGGCACTCGCATCCTGCGGCGGCGAAAAAGCCTCCGGCAGCGCAGCACTCAAGGTCATTGACATTCCTCTGACCAATGAAGAATATGCATATGCAGTTGCAAAGGGTGATACCGAGCTGCTCAATTCTGTCAACACCTTCTTAGCTGAAATCAAATCCAACGGCAAATTCGATGAAGTCATCAACAGATATTTTGGCGACGGCACTCCGGTTGGCGTTACCTCTGCTGCGGAAGATTCCTCCAAAGATCAGCTTATCGTGGCTACCAACGCCGGTTTTGCTCCCTTTGAATACAAAGAAGGCGACACCTATCTCGGCGTCGACCTCGAAATCATGGGCATGCTTGCAGAATACCTGGGCCGTGAACTGGTCATCAACAACATGGAGTTTGAGTCTGTCTGTACTGCTGTTGCAGAGGGGATGTGCGATATCGCCGCTGCCGGTCTGACCATCACCGATACCAGAAAAGAAATCCTTGATTTCTCCGATGCTTATTACAATGCATCGCAGGTTCTGATTGCAAAAGCAGACGATACTGCTTTCGACGCATGCAAAACCGCAGAAGACGTTGAAGCTGTCCTTAACACCTTCGGCGCTGACACCAAAATCGGCGTACAGTCCGGCACCACAGGTCAGTTCTATGTCATGGGTGATGAAGACTGGGGCTTTGCAGGCTTCAAGACAGAATGTGTCCGTTATGAAGTCGGTGCGCTTGCAGCGCAGAACATCATCAATGGCAACGTCAAGTATGTCATCCTCGACATTGCACCTGCCAAGGCAGTCGTGGAAAATATCAACAGCGTCAACTAATTTAAAACATAGGTAAGCTGTATCCCCTCGTAGGTTACGGGGGGATATCCATTATTTGCCGCAGTGCAGTATACTTGTATCACACAAGCATAAGTTTAAAAGCCACGGTGTGTACATAGGACGTCAGGCACTGTCTATTATCCAACATATCACACAATGAGGTACACTTCACTTCGATGGAATTTTTCACATCACTTCCCAAAAAATGGGCCGTTTTCTATAATACCTTTGCAAACAAAAACGGTTATAAAGAGTTTTTAAGCGGTCTTAAAAATACCGTTATTATTGCGGTTCTCGGCCTTTTCATCGGTATCATCATCGGTACAATCATTGCGGCAGTCAAAGTCATCCCGCCTTATAAACGGCTCATCCGCTTTGCACAGCGCATCGGTGATGTGTATGTTGCATTCTTCCGCGGTACGCCGATTGTCGTACAGCTGCTTCTCGGCTATTATGTCCTCTTCCCTGCATTCGGCATTAATTTGCCGATCCTCAATGTCTGTGTCATCATTTTCGGTCTGAACAGCGGTGCGTATATTTCGGAAATTATGCGCGGCGGCATCAATTCCGTCGATCCCGGTCAAATGGAAGCCGGACGTGCGCTGGGACTTTCCTTCTTCTCCACTATGATGCTCATCGTAATTCCGCAGGCGATTAAAAATATCCTTCCAACGCTCGGCAACGAATTTATTACGCTGATCAAGGAAACCTCTGTCGTCGGTTATGTTGGCGCAACAGACGTCTGCGTTGCATTCCGATATATCGGTACAAACAACTACGAATTTATTGTTCCGTATCTTGTCATGGCACTCATATATATTGTGATCGTCCTTTTCATTACAATGGGAATTCGTATCATGGAAAGGAGGATGGGCAGAAGTGACCGCGTCCACAACTAATAATCCGGTTTTGGAAATCAAAAATCTGCAAAAAAACTTCGGAAAATTACAGGTTTTAAAGGGCATTACCGAAACCATTTATGAAGGGGAAAAAATCGCTGTCATCGGTCCTTCCGGCGGCGGAAAATCCACCTTTTTGCGGTGTCTGAACTGTATGGAAGACCCAAACGGCGGCTCTATTATGTTTGAAGGGGAAGACATTGCGGATATGCATGTCGATATCAACCAGCACCGGGAACACATCGGTATGGTCTTCCAATCCTTTAATTTGTTTAATAACAAAACCGTTTTGCAGAATATCATGCTTGCACCCGTCCATCTCGGCTGTGCGAAGCTGAAAAAGCAGAAACGGAAAAATGCAATGATCCGCATTTCCGCACCGTTCCGTTCCATATTGAAAGCAATCGATAAAAAGCACGCGCAAAAATATGACAGACAGCCTGTGGAACTTACAACAACACCACAGCAGATCAAAGCCGAAGCAGAAAAAACAGCAATGCGTCTTTTACAGCGTATCGGTTTGGAAGAAAAGGCAAACGTCTATCCTTCCACACTGTCCGGCGGACAAAAACAGCGTATTGCAATTATCCGTGCGCTTGCAATGAACCCAAAGGTGATGTTGTTTGATGAGCCAACCTCTGCACTCGATCCGGAAATGGTCGGTGAGGTTCTGGACTTGATCCGACAGCTCGGCGAAGAAGGCATGACGATGATTATCGTCACGCATGAAATGGGTTTTGCAAGAGAAATTGCAGACCGTATTTTCTTCATTTCTGACGGTATCATCTCAGAACAGGGCACGCCGGAAGAATTCTTTGAACATCCCAAAAATCCCAGAACTGTAGAATTTTTATCAAAGGTTTTATAACCAAGCATGAGTTCGATGAGGAGGTGCTTTTTGAAAAAAGCACCTCCTCAAACTTCTCCGCAAAAACTTTCAAACGTATAAACCCATAAAATATTGTATAAATTGAACAAATAATTTATAAAAAATTTTGTTCTATATTCCCATATAATGTTTTTTGAAAGGGGTTCGGGGAAAACTTTTTTTCAAAAAAGTTTTCCCCGAGAATTTTATCGAACACTCGTTTAATTATTTTCAAGCAGCGCCTTCAAACGCTTTGCCGCTTCTACCGTATCTTTGGGGGAACCAAAGGTAGAAAAACGGAAATAGCCTTCACCGCAGCTGCCAAATCCCTCACCTGGGGTGCCGACGACATGAATTTCGTTTAACAGCTTGTCAAAAAATTCCCAGCTGCCCATTCCCCCCGGGCACTTCATCCAGATATACGGCGCATTTTTACCGCCATAATATGTGATGCCGACTGCATCCAGCGCTTCCATCAAGACGTTTGCATTCTCTTTATATACTTTGATGTTCTCGTGAATTTCCTGTTGTCCGCGTTCTGTAAATACAGCCGCCGCACCACGCTGAATAATATAAGAAACGCCGTTTGTTTTTGTTGTACGGTTCCGTACCCACATTTTATTCAAATTCATACCGCCGCGTTCCAAATCATGCGGAATCACCGTATAACCGCAGCGCGTTCCGGTAAATCCTGCCGTTTTCGACAAAGAACAAATTTCCACGGCACAGGTACGCGCACCTGTCAGCTCATAAATCGAATGCGGAATCGCTTCCTCTTCAATAAATGCTTCGTATGCCGCATCAAAAATAATCACCGCGTCCGTTTGGTTCGCATAATCAATCCATGCCTGCAATGCCGTTTTGGAAAAGACCGCACCGGTTGGATTGTTCGGTGAACAAATATAAATCAAATCGGCTTTGCCCCAAGCTTCTGTCGGAATTTCCGCTGGGGACGGTAAAAATCCATTGTCTTCTCCGGCAGAAAGACGAATGATGCGGTTCCCGGCGATGATATTGGCATCCACATAGGCTGGATAGGCTGGCTCCATAATCATGACCGTTTTATCGTGTCCAAAAATGTCAAGAATGTCGCCAAGCTCATCGGATGCGCCGCTGGACACAAACACTTCATCATCAGACAGGGATATCTTTCTTCCGCGATAATAGTCTGCAATTGCTTTGCGTAAAAAATCCGCGCCGCATTCCGGCATATAACCGTGAAAGGTTCCTTTCACCGCCTGATCGTCCACTGCGCGATGCAGTTCCTCAATCACAGCGGAACAAAGCGGCAGCGAGACATCACCAATACCCATGCGATATAAATGCGTTCCGGGATTGGCTTCCAGATACGCCTTGGTTTTCTTCGCAATTCCGGCAAACAAATAAGAATCCTTTAAATTGTTGTAATTGATATTTGGTATCATGTGGTATCCTTTCTGTTTTAATCTATTTTATTTCTGATAGTTTGCGTTCAAACCGATCTTTCCGTGTATCGGACGGAACCTCCGTCGGATACACGCCGTCAAAACATGCGGAACAATAGCCATTGCCGCAAGCAAGCGCAGGCAGCGATTCCAGTGGAAGATAGGCAAGGGTGTCCGCACCAATCAATGTACAAATTTCAGAAACGGTATGCATGGTTGCAATCAGATGATCCTCCGAGTCGATGTCCGTACCGTAATAGCACGGATGTAAAAACGGCGGTGCGGAAATGCGCATATGAATTTCCTTTGCACCGGCTTCCCGCAATAGTGTAATCAGTCTTCGGCAAGTGGTCCCACGCACAAGAGAATCATCGATCAACACAATCCGTTTTCCGCGAATTTCATTGATCACAGGACTGAGCTTCATTTTCACCAAATCCAAACGGTTGTCTTGCCCCGGCGCGATAAAGGTGCGTCCGATATATTTATTTTTAATCAATCCAATGCCATACGGAATTCCCGACACATTCGCATACCCCAATGCCGCATCCAAACCGGAATCCGGAACCCCGACAACCAAGTCGGCATCCGCCAGAAATTTCTCTGCAAGAATTTCACCCGCTCTCCGTCTTGCCGCATGTACAGAGACACCATCAATCAGTGAATCCGGTCTTGCAAAATAAATATATTCAAATATACAAAGCTTTTTGCATGCTTTGCCGCAATGATCTTTGATGGAAAGTACACCGTTTGCATCAAATACAACGATTTCTCCCGGTTCTACATCACGGACAAATTCTGCGCCGACTGCATGCAGTGCGCAGGATTCCGATGCCGCTACATATGTTGTTTCTCCGGCTTCGTCCACCATCTTTCCGATGCACAGCGGACGAAATCCCATGGGGTCGCGCACTGCAATCAGCTTTTGCGACGACATCAAAACAAGCGAATACGCACCTTCCAAAAAGTCCATCGCACGGCTGACTGCCATCTCAATGCTTTGCGTTTTCAAACGTTCCCGGATTATCAGATACGCAATGGTTTCCGTATCGCTTGTGGAATGAAAGATGGCGCCGGATAACTCCAGCGCTTCCCGCAGCGCAAGTGCATTGCTCAAATTACCATTGTGCGCAACCGCAAGCTTTCCTTTTAAATGATTGACTTCAATCGGCTGACAGTTGGAATAGGTCGCAGCACCGGTTGTTCCATACCGTACATGACCCAGCGCCATACGTCCGCACGGCATATTGGATAGGACACTGTGAGAAAAAACTTCTCCTACAAGTCCGAGATTCTTATGAGAAGCAAAGACACCGTCGTCATTTACTACAATTCCGCAGCTTTCCTGACCGCGATGCTGCAAAGCATATAATCCATAATAGGTAATCTGCGCGACATCCGCAGCTTTGGGTGATATGACACCGAATACACCGCATTCCTCATGCAGTTTTTCTTCATTTTGTGTGATCACTGTAATGCAGCCCCCACAAAACCGACAAACAAGGGATGCGGCTTATTTGGACGGCTCTTGAATTCCGGATGATACTGCACGCCAACATAAAACATTCGGTCTGCAAGTTCTACAGTTTCCACCAATCTTCCATCCGGTGACAATCCGCTTAAAACAAGACCTGCGCTTGAAAGTGTGTCACGGTATGCGTTGTTGAACTCATACCGATGACGGTGCCGCTCATTTATTTCTGTTTTGCCGTAGCAGCGCGCCATTGTGGTATTTGGACGAATGACACACGGATAGCTTCCTAATCGGAGTGTTCCGCCTTTGTCAATCTCATCGCTTTGTCCGGGCATAAAATCAATGACTTTGTTTTCGCAGTCCGGCGCAAATTCACCGGAATTTGCATCGGAAATCCCTGCCGCATGACGGGCAAATTCCATCACCGCAATCTGCATACCAAGGCAAATCCCGAAATATGGAATTCCCTTTTCCCGTGCATACTGTGCGGCACAAATCATTCCCTCAATACCGCGGCTGCCAAACCCGCCCGGAATCAGAATTCCATCCACACCGCCAAGCACCGTTTCCGCATTTTCTGCGGTAACGGTTTCTGCATCAATCCAGACAATCGATACAATGGCATTCAGCGCATATCCTGCATGATGCAGCGCTTCTGCAACCGACAGATATGCATCGTGCAGCTTGACATATTTTCCGACAAGACCGATGGTCACCGTTTTGGAGGGATGATGGATACGCTCTACCATCTGTATCCAGTCTGTGAGGTCAGGTTCATTCGGCACAAGTCCAAGCTCCCTGCACACCACCGCGGAAAAGTTTGACTTTTCCAGCATCAGCGGCGCTTCATAAAGATTCGGCAGTGTGATATTTTCAATCACGCAGTCTGCTTTTACATTGCAGAACAGCGCAATTTTTGAAAAAATGGATTCTTCCAACGGTTCATCACAGCGCAGGACAATGATATTCGGATGAATGCCCATTCCCTGCAATTCCTTGACAGAATGCTGTGTCGGTTTGGATTTATGTTCATCGGAACCGCGCAGAAACGGCACCAGTGTTACATGAATAAACAAGCTGTTTTCCCGTCCGACCTCAAGAGAAATCTGGCGCACCGCTTCTAAAAATGGCTGTGACTCAATATCGCCAATCGTGCCGCCGATTTCTGTAATGACCACATCCGCATTGGTTTTTTTCCCGACAGAATATACAAAGTCCTTGATTTCGTTTGTGACATGGGGAATGACCTGCACCGTAGAACCCAGATATTCACCGCGCCGTTCTTTTCCGAGGACATTCCAATACACTTTGCCTGTTGTCAGGTTCGAGTATTTATTCAAATCTTCATCGATAAATCGTTCATAATGTCCAAGATCCAAATCCGTTTCCGCGCCGTCCTCTGTAACATAGACTTCTCCATGCTGATAAGGACTCATGGTACCGGGGTCCACATTGATATAGGGATCCAGCTTCTGTGCTGCGACTTTATAACCGCGTGCTTTCAACAGTCTGCCAAGCGACGCTGCTGTAATCCCCTTTCCAAGTCCGGACACCACACCGCCGGTAACAAAGATATATTTTTGCATCATAAATTTGACCATAACTTTTCCATTGGTAAAAAGTTATTTCCTTTCTTTATCGGAATGTAATCAAAAAAACGTTTTATCCTCATATGAAACAGAATGGAATACATCCCTTTCCTACAGTTTCGCCGATTCAAACTGTTCAAAGCTGTCATATTGCTTGATATATCCTCCATGATCTAAAATCAGCTGTACAAAATCACGTTCTACGCATCGGGTCGTTTCAGAAAGTTGACGAAGTTCTTTATAGGAAAAGCTGTTTAACAATTCATAAGAAGGACATCCCGCCGCCCTCGCATCATCCAATTCTCTTTGCAGACAGACTGCGGAAAGAAACGCTACTATATCATTTCCTGTTTCACAACACACATATATTTTATTGAAAGTGGAACTAATCTCTTCATATAATGATGCAAGCCAGGACGCATCTACCTTATTTGCAATTTGACTTTTGTGTTCGGTTACCGCTTGCAAAGGAACTGTGACATTCAGGTATGCGCATACGTCATCAAATAATTTCATCGCATATGTTATAACATCACCAATATCAGCCGCTTTCACCACATTCTGATATCCGTCTGCAATCTTACGGGGAACATCGGGAAACTTCGTTTGTAAATCTTCAAATTGCTTCTTCAATCCAAAATGATAATAATCATGGTTATATACAGCCACCGCATCCGCAAGTGTCATGATCATGAGTCCTGCTATTTTTCGGACCTCTGATACACTGTGATTTTGATTCAGCATCGAACAAAATCTGCCCGCCTCTTCACATCGTCTTGCAGCGATCTCTTTGACATATGGATCATTGGAGAGATTCCGCTTCAATCTTGCCTGCATCGTTTGAAAACGGTTTATATCGTCTGCACTGTTGGAATAAATAATCGTCACATCGCCAACAAGCGGTGACATATTTTCAAACAAATCGGCAATTCTTTCTACTCTTTCCCATGATATGGGAAAGATATCATATCCGACGCCCTCTATCATAAAATCCACTGCCAATTCATATCCCCGCTCTGATTTCGGAATAAAATAACAATCCACATCGGATTTGCTATTGGCAGTACCATTCACATAGGAACCGTAGATGAGTACCAGGCTGACATCATCGGCATATTCTGTACTGACTTTATGCACAATCCACTGAACCAATTTGTCATTGATCTCTTTTCGTTTATTCAAAGCCCTCTCTCCTGTTCTTTCATAACCCCAAAACCGATGATTTTAAGCTTATGAAAGTTTATTTATCACTCGAACTCCACCGTTGCCGGAGGCTTACTTGTAATATCGTACAATACGCGGTTGACATTTGGTACTTCGTTGACAATACGCGTCGAAATACGGTCAAGCACTTCATAGGGAATACGTGTCCAGTCCGCTGTCATAAAGTCATCCGTTGTTACAGAACGCAGCGCCACTGCCCAGTCATAGGTTCTGCCATCGCCCATGACACCGACAGAACGCATATTGGTCAGCGCAGCAAAATATTGATTCATGGTTCCGGATAAACCTGCTTCTGCAATTTCTTCCCGCATAATCGCATCTGCACGGCGCAGAATGGAAAGCTTTTCCTTTGTGACTTCACCGATGATCCGAATTGCAAGACCCGGTCCGGGGAACGGCTGCCGCATTACAAGTTCTTCCGGCAATCCAAGCTCCCGTCCAAGCTGCCGCACCTCATCTTTGAACAGCAAACGCAGCGGTTCAATGATTTCTCTGAAATCGACGACGGAGGGCAGTCCGCCAACATTATGATGGCTCTTGATCGTCGCCGCCTTTCCTTTTCCAGACTCAATGACATCCGGATAAATCGTTCCCTGTGCTAAAAACGCAACATGACCGATTTTTTTAGATTCCGCTTCAAACACACGGATAAATTCTTCGCCGATGATCTTCCGTTTTTTCTCAGGTTCTTCGACGCCTGCAAGCTTTGATAAGAACCGTTCCTCCGCATTCACGCGAATAAAATGTGCTGCACGTTTGGAAAAGACCGCTTCCACCTGATCGCCTTCATTCATACGCATCAGACCGTGATCGACAAAAACACAGGTCAGCTGTTCTCCAATCGCCTCAGACAGAAGCGCTGCACATACCGAGGAATCCACACCGCCGGAAAGCGCAAGCAGAACACGCTCTGTACCAACCTTTTCCCGTATTTGCTCGATCGCGAGATTCTTATAGTTCCCCATGGACCAATCCCCAACCGCTCCGCAGATACGGTATAAAAAGTTATGCAGTATCTCACGACCGTATTGGGTGTGATTGACCTCCGGATGAAACTGTACACCGTAGAAGCGGCGTTTTCCATCGCTGATTGCCACATTAGGGCATTTGTCGGAATGCGCACAAAGTGTAAATCCTGCCGGAACCTGCTTCATATAGTCTCCATGGCTCATCCATGTGACCGAGGTTTCAGGGGTTCCAACAAACAGCGGATTTTCCGTATCAAAATACGTCACCGTTTTGCCATATTCACGGCTGGTTTCATGCGTTTCGCTTTCTGCTTCCGCTTCTGCTGCCGACGTCACAATACCGCCGAGATGGTATGCTAACAGCTGACAGCCGTAGCAAATGCCAAGCACCGGAATTCCAAGGGAAAAAATGGCTTCATCCGGATGACAGGAATTCTGCGCATAGACAGAATCCGGTCCACCGGTAAAAATCATACCAATCGGTGCAAACGCCTTGATTTCCTCCGCTGTCATGGTGTAGGGGTGAACCTCACAATATACACCGCATTCTCGGACGCGGCGTGCAATCAGCTGATCATACTGCCCGCCGAAATTCAAGATAAGAACTTTTTGATTTTGTGTGTTGTTCATGACGCTCTCTTTCTGTAATACCGAAATTAAAGTAGACCAATCCGTTTTGCAGCCTCAATATATGCTTCCTCTACTCCACCCATATCACGGCGGAAACGGTCTTTGTCAAGCTTTTCCCCGGTCTTTGCATCCCACAGGCGGCAGGTATCGGGGGATATTTCATCTGCTAATACAATGGTGCCATCAGAAAGTCTGCCAAACTCCAATTTAAAGTCGACAAGCGTGACACCGCAGGCGCGCCAATATTCCTTTAATTTTTCGTTGACGGCAAAGGAGTACTCGGTAATCTGGCGAATTTCTTCCTCTGTTGCAAGCTTTAATGCTTTTGCATGATAGGTATTGAGCAGCGGATCACCCAATGCATCATTTTTATAGGAAAATTCAATGGTCGGCGTATCGAATACCACGCCTTCTTCTACGCCGTAACGCTTGGAAAAGGAACCTGCGGCAATATTGCGCACAATGACCTCCAGCGGTACAATGCTGACCTTTTTCACAAGTGTTTCACGTTCAGATAACTCTTTGACAAAGTGGGTCGGAATGTGTTCTGCTTCCAGCTTCTGCATAAAGAAATTGCTCATGCGGTTGTTGATGACGCCTTTTCCGGCAATGGTTCCGCGCTTCAAACCGTTCAATGCGGTTGCGTCGTCCTTGTATGCGACAATCAACAGTTCTGGATCGTCGGTCTTGAATACTTTTTTTGCTTTTCCTTCATATAATTGTTCACGCTTTTCCATAATTATAACTGTTCCTTTCAAAATATCATTCGGGGTTTTGTGACGATTTCCTTTTTATCGTATAACAGTCACTTTCACTGCCATGTCACAAACCAACCGGTTTCTTTAACATATGTATGATTTGAGTTGTTTTATAAAATCAAACTCCGCTTGCACCATAGTTGGAAAGTACACGTGCAGAGGGATCATTGACGTTGCAGCCTTCCCAATCCTTGTTCGGCATCCAGAAATCTGCAATCATTTCCGCCTGTCCCGGATAATATTTTTCAAAAATTTCACGGTACAACAGAGATTCTTTTGTAAATGGTTTTGCGTAATCGTACTTTTCACATCCGTGTACAAACGCTTCATCGCTGTAATACTGTTCTGCGTATTCCTTCAAATCGTCAACCATAGAATGGCCAACGGCATCGGAGAAGGCGGCTTTTTCACGCCACAGAATTTCATCCGGCAAATAGTTCAGTCCTTCAAAGGCATGACGCAGCAGATACTTGCCTTTTCCGTAAACATTCATCTTCTTTGCAGGATCAATTGCCATGACGTACTGTACAAAATCCAAATCGCCAAACGGCACGCGCGCCTCCAAGGAGTTGACAGAGATACAGCGGTCCGCACGCAGCACATCATACATATGCAGTTCTCGGATACGCTTTTCTGCTTCCCTCTGGAATGCTTCTGCATTCGGTGCAAAATCTGTATATTTATATCCGAACAATTCATCGGAAATTTCACCGGTCAAAAGAACACGGATGTCTGTGGTTTCGTGAATTGCCTTGCAGATCAAATACATCCCCATACTGGCACGAATGGTTGTAATATCAAATGTCCCAAGCAGATGCACCACATCGTCAAGTGCATGCAATACATCTTCTTTTGTGATGATAATTTCCGTATGATCCGAACCGATGTAATCAGCCGCCTGACGTGCATATTTCAGGTCAATGGCGTCTTTCTCCATACCGATTGCAAAGGTACGGATTGGCGTTTTGCTTCTCTTCGCTGCAATGGCACAAACCAATGATGAATCAAGTCCTCCGGACAGTAAAAATCCAACCTTTGAATCTGCAATCAACCGTTTTTCCACACCGGCAATCAGCTTTTGCCGAATGTTTTTGCAGATGCTTTCCACATCGTCTCTGCATACCGTTTCCACATGGGTCATATCACGGTAACAGGTAAACGTTCCATTTTTATAATAATGTCCGGGCGGGAACGGAAGGATTTTATCCGTTAGTCCAACCAGGTTTTTCGGTTCACTGGCAAACAGCATTGCCCCCTCGCGGTCATATCCGTAATACAGCGGACGAATACCAATGGGATCTCTCGCTGCGATAAATGACTGGGTGTTTTCATCATAAAGGATCAATGCAAATTCTGCATCCAGCATCCGGAACATGTCGACGCCGTATTCTTTATACAGCGGCAGAAGAATTTCACAGTCAGAGTCGCTTTGGAACGTGTAGCCTTTCTGCTTTAAATCCGATCGGATTCCTTCAAAGCCATAAATTTCACCGTTGCACACCACATACCCTGTTCCGGGAAGTGCGAAAGGCTGCATTCCCTCCGGATGCAGCCCCATAATTGCCAGGCGATGAAAGCCCAGGAGACCGCGTCCCGTATCGATGATACGGGTGTCGTCGGGTCCCCTTGATTTTGTCATATCAAATCCTGCCTTAAATTCCGCAAACGATACTCCGCTTCCGGTATATCCAATAATTGAACACATATCCTTCATTCCCTCCGGTTCTTTTCATAAAACAGGATGACGTGGGACACGGTCTTATGTCGTGTGCCCCACGATTTCCTGTATGATATTGATTTATTCTACATCCTGAAGCGCTTCGTAACCTTCTTCACCGGTACGGACTTTGACGACATTTTCCACATCGTAAACAAAGATCTTACCGTCGCCAATGTGTCCGGTATACAGTACCTTCTTTGCGGTCTCAATGACAGCGCGAACAGGAACCTTGCTGACAACGATATCAACCTGTACCTTTGGCAGCAGGTTTGCTTCTACCTGTACGCCGCGGTAAAATTCCGGTTTGCCTTTCTGCTGACCGCAGCCAAGCACGTGGGATACCGTCATACCGGTAATGCCAATGTTCATCAGCGCATCCTTCAGCGCTTCAAACTTCATTTCACGGCAGATAATTTCCACCTTTGTGAATTTCGGTCCGGTTCCTTCTTCAAAAGCCGGAACCTTTTTCACAGGAATTGCTTCTGCTGTCGGAATATCGCCTGTGACAGCAACCGCATCTACATAACCGTAATCCAGGCTCTCCACTGCGGGAACAAAATCAGCATATGCACTCGGCAAGCCGTGTTCCGTTTTGTCAAGACCCTTGATTTCTTCTTCTTCAGATACACGAAGACCAACCGTTTTCTTAATAATGGTAAAGGTCAATGTCATCATAACCGCGGTCCAAGCAAGAATTGCTGCGATACCGAGAAGCTGAATCAGGAAAAGCTTTGGGCTGCCTGTGTAAAGAAGACCGTTCAAACCTGCGGGAGCATCCGGATTGGAAAGAAGTCCAACCGCCAGCGTTCCCCAAACACCGTTTGCAAAGTGAACACCGACAGCGCCAACCGGATCATCGATATGAAGCTTAAGGTCAAGAACTTCTACCACGACAACGACCAGAATACCGGAAACAATACCTACAACGGCTGAACCCACAGCATCAAGCGCGTCACAACCGGCAGTAATACCGACAAGACCGGCAAGCGAACCGTTCAGACACATGGAAACATCCGGCTTTCCGTTTTTCACCCATGTATAAATCATGGTTGTACAGGTGGCGACTGCGGGTGCAATGGTGGTTGTGACAAAGATGGATGCAAGAGAATTTCCGTCCCATGCAGCGGCGCCGTTGAAGCCGTACCAGCCAAACCAAAGGATAAAACAGCCAAGTGCGCCAAGCGTGATAGAGTGTCCGGGAATGGCATTGACTTTTGTGACTTTACCTGCTTTATCTTTTACATATTTGCCAAGACGGGGACCTACCATGATTGCACCGATCAGTGCAGTCAGACCGCCGACAGAATGGATTGCGGCAGAACCTGCAAAATCATGGAATCCAAGCTTGACAAGCCATCCCTCTGAGTTCCAAACCCAACCGGCTTCAATCGGATATACGAACAGAGAAATGACGCCGGAATAAATGCAATAGGAAATAAATTTTGTACGCTCTGCCATAGAGCCGGAGACAATTGTTGCGGCAGTTGCACAGAAGACCAGGTTAAAGACAAAGGAAGGGGCGTTTCCATCTGCAAGGAATCCGCCGAAATCTGTTAAAATCTTCAGATTCGGTACACCAATGAATCCCATCACATAATCTTCTGCCATCATCAGGCTGAACCCAAGCAGGACAAACACAACCGTGCCGATACAAAAATCCATCAGGTTTTTCATAATAATGTTGCCGGCATTTTTGGCTCTTGTAAAACCGGTTTCCACCATGGCAAAGCCTGCCTGCATAAAGAAGACAAGCGCGGCGCCGATTAAAAACCATACACCGAAAACTTCTTTTGTGACGGTTCCCTGTATCAAACTAAAAATATCATTGACTTCCATTTTACTTCTCCAAATTGTATGTACGATTTTGATTCTCGGAGACGAAAAGCATTTTCTGTCCCCGAAATCAAAACCACTTAAGAATGACTCACTTACCGTTTTTTACTTTACGCCAAACAGCAGATCACCGTAGGTCGGATACGGCCAGAATTCTTCTGCAACCAATCCTTCTGCTTCATCCGCGGGTGTGCGAAGCTCTCCCATTTTTACAAGGAGACTGTCGCGGACTGCGTTTGCTTTTTCAGTGATGTCTTCAATGGCACGTACAGAAACAATGGCGGATTCCAGCTCTGCGGTCTTATCTGCAATCATGTCGCCTATCATCGACAGCTTTGCAACCAGTTTGGTTTCATAGCTGCATGCAGCGCTGGGGCACAGTTCCTTTTTCACAGATGCAGAAGATGCAAGCGATGCTGCATATTCCGTCACTGCCGGAAGAATCTGTTTTTTTGCCATATCAACCATGGTGTTTGCTTCAATAATCACAGACTTTGCGTAATTGTCCAGCGTAATGTCAAGTCTGGATTCCAGCTCTGCCTCTGTAAAGACCTTATGCGAGGTAAGCATTTTGACGTTCTTTTCATCAAGAAGGTGCGGCAGACAGTCGGCTGTTGTGCGGTAGTTAAGCAAACCGCGAACCTCTGTCGCTTCCTTGATCCAGGCATCGTCATAACCGTTGCCGTTGAACATGATGTTTTTATGTTCACGCACCGTTGTCTTAATCAGATCATGCAATGCGCTTTCAAAGTCTGAAGCCGCTTCCAACTGGTCTGCAAACTGACGGAGCGATTCTGCCACAGCGGCGTTCAGCATAATGTTTGCACAGGAAATGGAATTGGAGGAACCAAGCATACGGAATTCAAATTTGTTCCCTGTGAATGCAAACGGCGATGTACGGTTACGGTCTGTGGTATCGCGGCTGAACTTCGGCAGTACATCAACCCCAAGCTTCATTGTGGTCTTTTCCTTTGCGTCATAAGGCGTATCGGTTTCAATTGCTTCCAGAATGGCTGCAAGCTCTTCACCAAGGAAGATCGACACAACCGCAGGCGGCGCTTCATTGGCGCCAAGTCTGTGATCGTTTCCGGCAGTTGCGACAGAAATCCGGAGCAGATCCTGATAGTCATCGACCGCTTTAATGACCGCAACAAGGAATAATAAGAACTGTGCATTTTCATACGGTGTTTCACCCGGGGAAAGCAGGTTGACACCTGTATCTGTTGCCATCGACCAGTTGTTGTGCTTACCGGAACCGTTGACGCCTGCAAAGGGTTTTTCGTGAAGCAGACAAACAAGTCCGTGTCTGCGTGCAACCTTCTGCATCATTTCCATGGTCAACTGGTTATGGTCGGTTGCAATGTTTGTCGTGGAATAAATCGGAGCAAGCTCATGCTGTGCCGGTGCAACTTCATTGTGTTCTGTTTTTGCAAGTACGCCAAGCTTCCAAAGCTCTTCGTTTAAATCCGCCATATAGGCTGCGACACGCGGCTTGATTGCACCAAAGTAATGATCATCCATTTCCTGACCCTTGGGAGGTGTTGCGCCAAACAGCGTTCTGCCGGTGAAACGAAGGTCACGGCGCTGGTCGTACATTTCTTCGTCTACCAAAAAGTATTCCTGTTCAGGACCGACCGAAGTACGGACGCATTTGACATCCTGATTGCCAAACAGACGCAGAATACGAAGCGCCTGCTTGTTCAATGCTGCCATGGAACGGAGAAGCGGCGTTTTTTTATCAAGCGCTTCACCGCCGTATGCACAGAATGCGGTGGGAATGCAAAGGGTTTTATCTTTAATAAATGCATAAGAAGTCGGATCCCATGCGGTATAGCCTCTTGCTTCAAAAGTTGCACGAAGACCGCCGGACGGGAAAGAAGATGCATCCGGTTCTCCCTTGATCAGTTCTTTTCCGGAAAACTCCATGATGACACCGCCATCGGGAGAAGGGGAAATAAAGCTGTCATGCTTTTCTGCTGTGACACCGGTCAGCGGCTGGAACCAATGCGTATAATGCGTTGCTCCATGTGCAACCGCCCATTCCTTCATAGCGTCTGCTACAGCGTTCGCGACAGTAATATCGAGTTCGGCGCCCTCATCAATGGTCTTCTTCAGAGAATGATATACCTTTGCGGATAAATTCGCCTTCATCACCCTATCGTCAAATACAAGACATCCAAAATACGCAGATACGGTTTCCATAATCGTTGCTCCTTTTAAGAAAAAATAAAGACAAAGGCGACTTGAGGTTTTGTTTCCTCAAAGACGCCTTTGCCTTTGCATGCAACTATTATACACCCGAAAAATGGATTTGTCAAGAGTTTTTTTGAATTTTTTTCTTATTTTTTTGTTTTTTAAAATTAATTTCATTTATAGGCAAACAGTAGTAAGAAGTTTTCATTTATATACAGCCTGTATTTTTTTGATACAATACAGATTTACTGTCGTATTCTTTTAGCATAAAAATTTGATTTTGAAAATTTAAAAATGAATCTATCATTTTTATGACCATAGGGCTGTCGCATTTACATGCTCCATCTTATAAAATTCGCCTTTTCGCTTTTCCAAGCGAAATTTCACAGCGGATTTTTGCCAAAATCCACTGTGAAAACGCCGAATTCGGATCACTTCGTGATCCCGGGCTGTTGCAAGTTTTCAACTTGCAACAGCTCCATCTCTTCTTATTGTGGAGTTGTGACGAAGTCACAAAACACGGTTTGAAAAATTTATTTTTCAGACTTTCTTATCTCTATTGACAAATCCAATTTTCTATGTTATACTTATTAGGTAATGAGCAAAGGCGTTCATTTTCTGGGAATCCGTTTCCCCAGGTGACGTCCTTTGCTTTTTCTTTTTTGTGAGGTAATGATACAATGATGCATACGAAACGAGAAGGCGAGATCCGAATCCCGTCCGGCTGCGCAATTGCCGCAGTCATATCCAAAAAAGGACGCGGCATGACGGGTGAAAAAATTATTGAGAGCATGAAGCCGATGCATGATCGTTCCAATGGTTTGGGCGGCGGTTTTGCCGGATACGGTATCTATCCGGAATATAAAGAACAGTATGCGCTGCATCTGTTTTATAATGACAGCATTGCCAAAGAAGAATGTGAACGATTTTTAAAGGACAGTTTTGAAATTGTCAAAGCGGAATTGATTCCAACCAGAAAAATTCCGCAGATCACAGACGAACCGCTCATTTGGCGTTATTTCGTTTCCCCTCTGAAATCAGTGCTTGCATCCTTGCAGCTTGACGAAAAAGAATATGTCGTCCGTACCGTGATGAAGATTAACACGGAAATGAAAGGGGCATATGTCTTTTCCTCCGGTAAAAATATGGGAGCTTTCAAGGCGGTCGGTTTTCCGGAAGATGTCGGTTATTTTTACAAGCTTGATGAATATGAAGCCTATTCCTGGACCGCACACGGCAGATATCCTACCAATACACCGGGCTGGTGGGGCGGTGCACACCCATTTGCACTCTTGGATTATTCCATCGTCCACAACGGTGAAATTTCTTCCTACGACGCCAACCGCCGTTTTATTGAGATGTTCGGGTATCAATGTACCCTTCAGACAGACACTGAGGTCATCACCTATATTGCAGATTATCTTCTGCGCCGTCAGGGGTTGACCCAGGAAGAAATGGCATCCGTCATTGCCGCTCCCTTTTGGAGTACCATTCAGCGTATGCCGCCAGAGGAACAAAAACGTCTGACCTATCTTCGCAGCGTGTTTTCCAGTCTCCTGATCACAGGACCGTTTTCTATTGTGCTCGGCTTTGAAGGCGGACTTATGGCGTTGAATGACCGCCTGAAGCTGCGCTCCATGGTTGTCGGTGAAAAAGAAGACAAGGTCTTTATTGCAAGTGAAGAAGCTGCAATTCGCGTCATGGAACCGGATGCAGAGCATATCTGGTCCCCTGCCGGCGGAGAACCGGTGATTATCAAGGTTGAAGTCTGAAAAAAAGTTTTAGAAAACTCGTTTTTAATAATTTCTCGTTCCATGATTTTTACGACTTCTGTCGCAACGCCATATTAAGAAAGGAAATAACCTTTTACCGGTTCAGCTTGCTATACATTTCATCAAATGCTGAGTTAAACATTTTACATTCGCTGAACGTGTAAAAGTAATGATTATAGATATGGGAATTGAATTTCAATATCCGGAATATGAAGTGGTCAGAAATCCTGCCCGCTGCACAAACTGCCGTGTCTGTGAGCGCCAATGTGCCAACGGTGTTCACAGTTTTGATAAAACACAGAAAGTTATGCTTGCCGATGACACAAAATGTGTAAACTGCCAGCGCTGTGTATCCTTCTGCCCAACCAGAGCATTAAAGATTGTAAAAAGTGACAACACCCTGCGCGACAATAACAACTGGACACAGAATACCGTGCGGGAAATATACAAACAGGCAAACTCCGGCGGTGTGCTGCTGTCCTCCATGGGAAATCCCAATGCACTTCCCGTCTACTGGGATCGTATTTTAATCAATGCATCGCAGGTCACAAATCCGCCGATTGACCCACTGCGCGAACCGATGGAAACACGTGTCTTCCTTGGCAAAAAGCCGTCTAAAATTGAACGCGATGCAAACGGACAGATTGTAGACAACCTGACACCCCAGCTTACGCTTTCTATGCCAATCATGTTTTCTGCAATGAGCTATGGCTCCATCAGCTATAATGCGCACAAAAGTCTTGCCATGGCAGCAAGAAAGCTCGGTATCTGCTACAACACCGGTGAAGGCGGATTACACGAAGATTTTTATGTATACGGCGAAAATACAATTGTACAGGTTGCTTCCGGCCGTTTCGGTGTTCATGAAGCGTATCTGGACGCCGGCGCCGCCATTGAAATTAAAATGGGACAAGGCGCAAAGCCCGGCATCGGCGGTCATCTTCCCAGTACAAAGATTGTTGGGGACGTCTCCCGCACAAGAATGATTCCGGAAGGCTCCGACGCCATTTCCCCCGCCCCTCACCACGATATTTATTCGATAGAAGACTTAAGACAGCTCGTCTACTCCTTAAAAGAAGCAACACAATACAAAAAGCCTGTTATTGTCAAAGTCGCGGCAGTACATAATATTGCAGCCATTGCAAGCGGCATTGCACGTTCCGGCGCGGATATCATCGCCATTGACGGGTTCCGCGGCGGTACCGGTGCGGCGCCCACCCGTATCCGTGACAATGTCGGTATTCCTGTAGAACTTGCCCTTGCCGCCTGTGACGCCAGACTGCGGGAAGAAGGAATCCGCGGCAACGTGTCCCTTGTGGTCGGCGGCAGCATTCGTTCCTCCGCTGATGTGGTGAAAGCCATTGCACTCGGTGCCGATGCCTGCTACATTGCAACCGCAGCGCTGCTTGCGCTTGGCTGTCATTTGTGTCGTTCCTGCCAATCGGGCAAGTGCTGTTGGGGAATTGCAACCCAGCGCCCGGAGCTTGTCGCACGGCTTGACCCGGAGGAAGGCTGCGAACGCCTTGTCAATCTGATGAATGCATGGCGGCATGAAATCAAGGAAATGATGGGCGGCATGGGTATCAACTCGGTGGAGGCACTGCGCGGCAATCGTCTGATGCTGCGCGGCATCGGACTTACCGAAAAAGAACTGGAAATCCTCGGAATTTCGCACGCCGGCGAATAAAAAATTTTCAAAACCACTTTTCAAATTCACGGAGGTGTGATATAATTATGTATACAATTGATGCGTCCGCATTTGATTATAAGACGTTGAATGAAACCATTCGTACACACGACGGGGACTGTACGGTCACGCACTGTCTCGGGCAGCGCTTTATCGCAGCAGGCATGAGCGGTTCGCGTATCATCTCTGCATACGGAACACCGGGAAATGCGCTTGGCGCGTATTTGAACGGTGCGGAAATCCAGGTACACGGCAACACGCAGGATGCGGTCGGTGATACGATGAACGAAGGAAAAATCATCATTCACGGTTCTGTCGGTGACGCTGTCGGATACGCAATGCGCGGCGGCTGTATTTTCGTGCGCGGAAACGCCGGATACAGAGCAGGAATCCATATGAAGGCATACGGTGAGAAGCGTCCTACGATCATCATCGGCGGAAAATGCGGCAGCTTTTTAGGGGAATACCAAGCCGGCGGCATATTGGTCGTACTCGGTCTTGCACAGGCCAGCGACGCGCCGGAAACAGCTTCCCGTCCGCTTGTCGGAAACTTCCCCTGTACCGGTATGCACGGCGGAAAGTTATATCTGCGCGGAGATACCAGCCAAATGGAATTTCCGGCCTATGTTTCTGCGCATCCTGCTACAGATGAGGACATGCGTGAAATTGATCCTTATCTAACAGAATTCTGTACCACCTTCGGCTATGAAAAATCGGACGTGATCGGGGTTCCGTTTACTGTCGTTACACCGGATACGAAAAATCCGTACAAGCAAATGTACGTTACCAATTGATTGACGTGCATCGTCTATCATCCAAGGAGATGTCGCATTTACATGCGTCAACCTATAAATTTTGTCTTTCCGCTTTTACAAGCGAAATTTCACTGTATATTTTTGGCAAAGTTCACAGTGAAAACGCCGAATTCGGATCACGTTGTGATCCCGGGCTGCTGCAAATTTTCAATTTGCAGCAGCCCCCGTCCTTCCGTTGAAAAGGAAATACAGAAAGGTTTATTATGAAGTATACCAAACAGGAGGTTCTGCAGTTCGTCGAAGAGGAGGACGTCAAGTTCATCCGCCTTGCGTTCTGCGATGTTTTTGGCAAGCAAAAAAATATTTCCATTATGCCGGGAGAGCTGGAACGCGCCTTCAAATACGGCATCGCCATTGATGCATGGTCCATTGCAGGCTCCGATGAAAGCATTCGCTCTGATTTGTTTTTGCATCCGGATCCCTCAACGCTTTCCGTTCTGCCATGGCGTCCGGATCACGGCCGTGTTGTGCGCATGTTCTGCGCTATCACATGGCTGGACGGCACTCCCTTTGAAGGAGATACCCGGCATCTCCTAATTTCTGCAGTACAGGAAGCAGAGACTGCCGGTTATACCTTCCACATCGGTGCAGAAGCAGAATTTTATCTGTTCAAGCTGGACGATCACGGAAATGAAACACACATCCCCTATGATCATGCAGGATATATGGATATCGCACCGGAGGACAAAGGAGAAAATATCCGGCGTGAAATTTGTTTAACCTTGGAACAGATGGGCATCTATCCGGAAAGCTCCCATCATGAAGAAGGTCCCGGGCAAAACGAAATCGATTTCCGCTATTCCGATCCCTTGACCGCAGCAGACAATACCGTAACCTTCTGCACAGTGGTACGCACCATTGCCAATCGAAACGGTATTTATGCAGATTTTACGCCCAAACCGCTGCGCGATCTTCCGGGAAACGGCATGCATGTGAATTTTTCCGTACATCGAAAAAATGCAGTCGGCAACGCACTTTTGCAGGAGTCCGACGATACCCATCTGATGCAGTCTGCCATTGCAGGTGTTTTGCATCATATTGAAGATATGACAGTGTTCCTCAATCCCTGCGATGCCTCCTATGAACGGCTCGGCTGCTGCAAGGCGCCGCGTTATATCACATGGTCGCACGAAAATCGGTCGCAGTTGATCCGGATTCCCGCTGCATTAAACGAGTTTCGCCGTGCAGAGCTGCGTTCTCCCGATCCCAGCGCCAACCCCTATATCGCATATACACTTCTCATATACGCTTGTCTGGACGGTATTCAGAATAACATCGTTTTGCCGGAACCTGCCAATATTAATTTTTATCATGCGGATAAAGAGCTGCAGCGCGGCTTCCGCAGCCTTCCAGCATCCCTCAGAGAAGCTTCCCGTATCGCGCAGAACAGCGCTTTTATTCATGAACACCTTCCTGCAATGCTGATTTCCGCATACACCGGTCAATGACACGCCATATTTGAAACCAGATTTTTATTTGGGAACTCTTTTTAGGGAACTTTTCGAGAAAAGTTCCCTAAAACCCTCAAAAGCTTTTATGGATAGAATCTTTTTATACCCGTAAGCAGGGGATGATGCTGTATCCCCACAGCATACTGACTATTATTCATTTACAGACACGAAAAGCATTGTATTGTTTCAGTACAATGTTATCACCCAAAACTCCCTCTTACCGAAAGGATCAGGTGTGACCTTTTTATGCCCTACAAAGAACATCTTTACAGCGTCCTTATCGTATCGGCATCGGATAAGTTCAACGGTGCACTCGGACCGCTGCTTCCGCCCGCGACTTATACTCCCGTTAAAATTGTCGGCAGTATCGCTGAAGCACAACGTCAGCTGTTGGAACGTTTCTATGATCTTGTGATCATCAATACGCCGCTTCCTGACGACTTCGGCAGAAAATTTGCTGTTGAACTGATGGGGAACAGAGGGGAAAGCAGTACGGTTGTCCTTTTATGTGTGAAAAATGAGCTTTATGCAGAAATCTATGAAAAGGTCATGGATTACGGTATTTTCACACTGCGCAAGCCGTTATCCTTGCAGATGATCGTACAGGCGCTGGATTGGATGTGCGCCATGCGGCAGCGTCTTTGCGGTCTTGAAAAAAAGACGGTGTCGCTTGAGGATAAAATGGCGGAAATTCGTATTGTCAACCGTGCAAAATGGGCATTGATCGAGGTTTGTAAGATGACGGAAGCCGACGCGCACCGCTATATTGAAAAGCAGGCAATGGATCGCTGTATTTCCAAAAAAGAAGTTGCTGAGGGAATTTTACAAACATATCAGGTTTAATCTGTTTTTGTTCGTAAACAAAACAAATGCATATTCCTTTATAAAAAGGATGTATCGTAGTCAAAGCGATACATCCTTTTCAACTATTATTTTAACGTGAGCTCGATAGAATTCTCGGGGGAAAATTTTTGCGGAGGAGTTTGAGGAAGTGCTTTTTTCAAAAAGCATCTCCTCATCGAACGCACATTATGTTACCGTTCTTCTCTGAAATAGGCTAAACCAAGGTTTGCCGGCGGCTGATTCTCCTTCTTTTTCCGAAGGCTTGTAAAAATCAGTACGACAATGGTGATTACATACGGCAGCATCTTGAAAATTTCCTGCGAGTATCTGGTCAACCCCGGGATATAATAGTTCATCCAGTAGAGAATCCCAAACAAATACGCACCGGGAACCGTTTGAATCGGTTTCCATGTGGTAAAGATAACCAGTGCAACCGCAAGCCATCCAAGACCCTCTATGGCGCCGTCATTTGCCCATGTCCCCTTTGTATAATCCATCACATAATAAAGACCGCCAAGACCGACAATCCCAGAACCAATGCAGGTAGCAAGATACTTATATTTTGTAACATGAATACCGGCTGCATCTGCCGTTGCGGGGTTTTCACCGACAGCGCGAAGGTTCAAGCCCACACGTGTATGGTGCAGAACCCACTGCAATACAATTGCCGCAGCAATCGCCAGATATACGAGAAATCCATAGGAAAACAAGACATCTCCGACAACGCCGAGTCCTGCCAACGCGGGAATATTCGCGCGGAATGCCGCACTGGTAGAAGAAACGGAAATCTGACCGACCCCGCCTGCCAGCTTGTTCAAGGAACCGCCAAAAAAGTTGCCGACGCCGGAGCCAAAAATTGTCAGCGCAAGACCGGTAACATTCTGGTTTGCTCGCAGCGTAATGGTCAAAAAGCTATAGATCAACCCGCCGAGAGCAGATGCAAGGAATGCACACAAAATGGCAATCAGGACACAGACAACAGGATTCGGATGTTCCACCGCACGTTCATAAAAAAATGAACCCGTCAGAGAGGCAATTGCACCGAGATACATGATACCGGGAACGCCTAAATTTAAATTTCCTGATTTCTCTGTTAAAATTTCACCAAGGGAACCAAGCATGATAACCGTCCCAAAATAAATCGCTGCCTGCAAAAGGGATATCAGAGAACTCATGAATGTGCCTCCTCTTTTAACGTTTCATTCTGCGCATGTTCTTTTGTTCGGAAAATCAGCTTGTAATTGATAAAAAATTCCGAACCCAAAACAAAGAACAGAATGATGCCTTCAATCATTTCACTTGCATAGTCGTTTAAATTAAACTTAGAGGCGATTTCCGAGGCGCCTCTTTCAAGAAATGCAAGCAAAAAGGCAAACAGAATCATCACAAACGAATTGAATTTAGAAAGCCATGCGACAATAATTGCAGTAAAGCCGCGTCCGCCGGCAGTCGAAACGGAAATAGTATGACCGGAACCGGCCACTGCCAAAAATCCGGAAAGACCGCAGATGGCACCTGAAATCAACATGGTACGGATGATAACGTGTTTGACATTGATTCCAGCATACCGCGCCGTATTTTCCGATTCACCCACGACTTGAATTTCATATCCCTGCTTTGAAAATTTTAAATAGAAATACATTGCAAAAGTCAAAACCAGTACAATGACCACATTCCAGCCATACTGCTGACCAAAAAGCGGTTTAAACCATCCGGCATTGGTATCAGAATTGATGATACCAACGGAGTTTGAGCCGTATGGCTTTTCCCAAACAGCGACAAAATAGGATGTTAACTGGATCGCAATATAGTTCATCATAAGGGTGAACAGGGTTTCATTGGTACCAAACCGCGCTTTGAAAAACGCCGGAAGAAAGCCCCACAGCGCCCCCGCCGCAATGCTTCCAATCAGCATAACTGCGAAAAGCAAAATAGACGGCAGTTTGTCTCCCAGATAAATCATACAGCCCGCGGTTGCAACACCGCCAACAAGAATCTGCCCTTCCGCACCGATATTCCAAAAGCGCATCATAAATGCGGGCGCAAGACCAAGCGATACGCAAAGCAGCATCATTGCTTCCCGTATGGTTTGCCAGCTGCGTCTTGTACTGCCAAATGCCCCCCCAAACATTGTTGTATAAACCTTGAGAGGATTCAGCTTTGTAATTGAAAAAATCAAAACTGCACAGACAACAAGTGCGAGTAAAAGGCCGATGATACGGATCAACCATGCCTTTTTCGCCGGAAGATGGTCGCGTTTGACCATACGGATAAGCGGTTCTCTCTGTTTGCTATGGTTTTGTGATGTCATACCCTTGAATACTCCTTTCCATTATCGCTTTATCATCAATGCACCGACTTGTTCCTTCGTCGCAGTTCTGCCGTCAACAATACCGCTGACAGCACCTCCGCATAATACGAGAATTCGATCGCAAAGCTCCAGCAGTACATCCAAATCCTCACCGACATACACGACGGCGACACCGGACTTTTTTTGTTCATTGAGCAGATTATAAATGGTATAGGAGGTGTTGATGTCAAGACCGCGTACTGCATATGCAGTCAGAAGCACCGCAGGAGACGCTGCAATTTCACGTCCCACAAGCACCTTTTGTACATTGCCTCCGGACAGTCTGCGCACCGGTGTCTGAATTCCCGGCGTCACCACTTCCAGTTCTTCACGAATTTTTTCTGCCAAATCCTTGGGCTGCTTCCGGTCTAAAAACAGGGATTTTCCATCCGCATAATTTTTCAGCATCATATTGCCTGTCATACCCATGGAACCGATCAATCCCATACCAAGACGATCTTCCGGGACAAAGGAAAGATGAATTCCCAGATTCCGAATCTGCTTTGGGTTTGTGCCAATAAGCTGCTTTTCTGCTGCATCCGATGCATCATAATAAAGAATGGATGCGCCGGCTTCTGTCTTTTGCAGTCCCGCAATGGACTCAAGCAGTTCCTTCTGACCGCAGCCGGAAATACCTGCCACACCGAGAATTTCTCCGGAATATAAATCAAAGTTGATATCGTCAAGGACTTTGACACCCTCCGGTGACATCACAGAAAGATGCTTCACTGACAACCGTTTTTCTTTGTTGGGAATATCGTCGCGTGTGATATTCAATGCAATCTTTTTGCCGACCATCATTTCTGTCAGAGATGCTTCAGTTGCATCCTTTGTGTTGACAGTATCAATGTACTCCCCATGACGCAGAATGGAAACACGGTCAGACACGGCAAGCACCTCGTTTAATTTATGGGTGATAATGACAATTGCCTTGCCATCGGCACGCATATTCCGTATCACAGAAAACAGTTTTTCTGTTTCCTGCAAGGTAAGCACTGCCGTCGGTTCATCAAGAATCAAAATATCTGCACCGCCGTACAAAACCTTTACAATTTCCAGCGTCTGTTTTTGAGAAACTGTCATTGTATATACTTTCTGCTCCGGATTTACTTCAAATCCATATTTTGAACAGATTTCCCTGACACGTCTCGCAACTTCTTTTTTATCGTACCGTCCCTTTTGCTGTGAACCAAGTGTAATATTTTCCGCTGCTGTAAAAACATCCACCAGTTTAAAATGCTGATGAATCATACCGATTTTTAAATCAAATGCATCCTTTGGGGAACGGATGATGACCGGTTCTCCGTTGACCAAAATTTCGCCCGCATCCGGAAAATAGATGCCCGACAGCATATTCATCAGGGTTGTTTTACCGGATCCGTTTTCACCAAGCAAAGAAAGCACCTCTCCATACCGGATATCAAGATTGATGCTGTTGTTTGCAATGACCTCACCGAATGTTTTTGTAATCCCGCGCATCTGGATTGCACTTGCTTTGGTTTCTGCGGTTTGCGTCAAAATCATCATCCTTTCTAACTTCTGTTTTTTATCATACTGATGATTGCATGAAATTTACACATCATGATATAGCTTCCCGCCTTCACAGCGAATGTACCATACATGAGAAAAATGCCGCCATCATGCTGCTAAAAAATCCATATGAAAACAGGAACAGGAAAGCCGCATGGAACGCAGCTTTCCCTCCTTGTTTCTCCGTTCAACTCTCAAAAATAGTTCAAAAATTGAACATTGTGATTGATCAATTGTTGTTGTTTTCAACGATACCGTCAATGCGGATATCGAAATACGGTGCAGAACGCAGTGTTTCATCGGATTCATGGAAGTATCCATCCCAGATTGCATTGGTTTCACCAACGAAATCACCGTCTACATCGGCAAGATACTCTGTCAGAGTAGCACCGTTCACAGTAAATTTGGTCGTATCAAAGACGTGAAGCGTACCGTCCTTGAGTGCAGAAATGGTTTCGTCAACCTTTTCCTTTGTGCCGGCTGCGCAGGACTCTCCAAGTGCTGTAATTTCAACAGCGCCGGTTTTATACCCTTCTGCCCAGTTCTGAATAATGTCTTCACCTGCAAGCGCTGCCTTGAACGCATAGGTATAGTACACTGCCCAGTTATTGGATGCAGAGGTCAGAGCTGCGGTGGGCGCAACAGAAAGCATATCAATATTGTAGCCGATAGAGTAGACAACTTGACCCTTGTCGTAAAGCGCCTGAATTGCAGCGGGAGCGCCGGTAGAGTCTGCATGCTGCGCAATCATAACACAGCCGTCTGCTGCGAGTGCTTCTGCAACGGTACCTTCTGCTGTGATATCAAACCAAGAGTTTGTGTAGGTTACCTGCATGGTAACATTTTCCACAATGGATTTCACACCGAGGAAGTATGCAGTATAACCGGAAACCACCTCTGCATACGGATAAGCGCCGACATAGCCGAGCTTGATATTGCCGTCCTTATAGTTTGCATCGGTCAGCTTGCCGTCTGCAACCAGCTCAGCAAGCTTCATGCCGGCAACCACGCCTGCAACATAACGGGATTCATACACATTGGTAAATGCATTTTTGTAGTTCTTCAGACCGGAAGTTGCAGCCTGGTCACCTGTCATAGAGACAAATGTCACATCCGGGCATTCCTGTGCTGCCTGCTTCATGTAGGTCTGATGACCGTAAGAATTGGAGAAAATTACTTTACAGCCCTGATCTACCAAGTCAATGGCAGCATCGTGGCACTTTTCATCCTCCGGGATAGAATACTTAAAGATGATCTGATCTTCCTTCATACCGCATGCTTTTGCGGCTTCCTTTAAACCGAGAATGTGCGCATAAGTATAACCTTCGTTGTCGTCACCAATCAAAATTGCGCCGACTTTGAAATCGGGATCTGCAGAACCAGAACCCCCACAGGATACACATGCAAGGCTGAGTGTCAACAGCATCGCACATGCTAAAACAATGGATAAAAGCTTTTTCATAAAAAAGTCTCCTTTAATTAAAATGGGTTTCTGCGATACCTAATATTATACACATTCACAGCGAAAAAAGCAATTGACAGAATTCATCAACTATTCACAATTTCTTCATTATTTTTTGTAAAAAATGCCTTTCCCCTGTCAAATGCGGTTCTATTTGAATCAAATTTCCGAAAAAATCAGATTTAGAATGTTTATTTTTTATACATTTCACATTATTTTGCCGCAATTATCACTTTGTGTCGTTTTTATGCGCGGAACATGGTTTCCACAAGCGAATTTGCAAACAGCCAATGCATTTCTCTTGTCGGATGATTGAGATAATTCGATAGCAAATCCGTGATATCTACACCGTTTTCATACATGCACATCCATTTTGCATATACATCGCAAAGCGGAATTTCCGTTTCTTCTGCCGCCGCACGTGCCGCCTGCATGTATCGATCAAAGCCACCCTGTGCAAAGCTGTCGGCAAGTCCCAAGGCAAGCGCACGCAGTGCTTCCCCATGCAGCTGTGTATGCACACGTGCACAAATCGGCTGCGGCGTCATGAGAATAACCTCACTCCCAGCCTGCTTTAATTTGTGTATGATCGCCGTCAACGCATCATGATATGCTGCAATTCCCGCATCACCGGCGCCGGAATCATTCAATCCGTAGCAGACCACGCAAAGGTCCGGATGATAAGGAAGCAGATCACGTTCCATGCGTGCAAGTCCACTCGGCGCACTGTCACCGGAAATGCCTGCGTTGATGATATTGATTTGTGCCTTTGGATAGAGTGTCAGAAGAATTTTCCGCACCAAAGCAGAATAGCTGCGCTCCGGATCAAAAACAACATCAAAGCCTTCCTCTCCATGCGCTGTCATAGCGGGAAGAACTTCAAAGCAGCCATTGGTCACGCTGTCTCCCAAAAAACCAATGGTCACAGGACGATTGCCAAAAGCATCCCTGTTTTTTTCATTTAATAAAGATAGAATTTTCATAGATATACCTTGTTCTCCTGTGTATGTTCTGTGATTGTGTTTTCATTTTAAATGGATCATTTTAATTCATGAGCGGAAACATCATTTCTTCCATGAATGCATTGGTAAACACCGGTGAAGAATTCAACTCTACGGTACTGCATGCGGTGGCAATACGCGCAATTTCCGCCCGCGCAATTTCCGCACCGGCAGCGTTTTCTGTCAGACGCAGAACCGCACCGCCAAGCGCGGAATTTCCAATACTGCGGACACGGCAGACCCCGGAAGCGGTATCCGGCAAAAGACCGACACGCACCGCTGCATCAACATTCATATAATATCCAAGTCCGCCGGCAAGATAAATGGTCCGAAGATCTGTTACACAGAGCTTTGCCGCGTCACACAATGCGGTCAACCCTGCACGAATCGCCCCTTTCGCAAGCTGGAACGCGCGGATATCCTCTTGATTGATGGAAAGTGCGGTTTCACCGTTTTCTGCATACACAATTTCCTCATCTTCAAAATATCCGGTTTCGTCCAATGCACCCGTATCTAAAAGGACCGCAATTAAATCAATCAGACCGCTGCCGCAGATACCCACCGGCGCTGCATTGTCGATGGTTTGGACGAACAGGTCATCCATCGCAGCAGGGGAAACCGCACCGGACTTTCCCCGTGATTTTCGTTTAACACTGCATACCGCCCCCGGAACACCGCCAACACCTGTCGAAATTCCGGCGCCTTCCATTGCGGGTCCTGCCGCCGCAGAAGCTGCATATAATTCACCAGAACCGCTGGTTCCCGTAAAAAGCACCATTTCGCCATTGGTTCCGATATCGATTAAAACAGCCGGTTCCGTGCTTTTCATCATTCTGGACATGTATACACCCGCCGTAATATCTCCGCCGATAAACGCGCCGGCAGAAGGAAGCACAATCACCCCTTCTACTGGAAGATCAAGCGTCTTGCCTGCGACAATACGTTCTTCTGTAAATGCCGGTGTAAACGGATAGGTACCGATACCGGCCGGTGAAATTCCGCAAAAAATATGCAGCATCGTCGTATTCCCTGCAACTGCCATCTGCAAAAATTGGGCATCACAATCGCGTCCTGCCTTTTCATTCAGTGCAGACAGCATCTCCCGCACCGCTTTGAGCAGAATTCGCTGCATTTCATACAGTTTTCCTTCTTCCTGCATGATACACCCGATGCGCGTCATCACATCCGCACCAAAGCTTTGCTGCGGGTTCAGTCTTGACACGGTATGCAGAATGCTTCCGTCCGCCCGACAGATCAGCGCTGCCGCCAAGGTGGTAGTGCCGATATCCAATGCGACATCATATATGGAATTGTTCTGAGACGGTTCTGCGGCCTCGGTGTCCGCAGCGCTTTGCTGTTCTGTGTCCTCCGCAGCAGAAAAATCGGTTAATCCGCTGCCTGCATTGATCGGAAGCAGAATCTCTGCTTCTTCTCCCGTACAGTATACCTGACATGCCAAAACGGAACATTCCTGTTCTCCTTTGCCGATATCGGAAACGGCAGTCTCCGATATCGGAGAAGCGGAAAACGTTCCCCGTACAACGGTCACCCGGCATTTTCCGCAGGTACCCTTTCCACCGCAGGGTGCATTCAAAGGATATCCTTTCCCTGCTAAATATTCTGAAAGACGCATTCCTTTTGCCGACGCGGGAATCAGAACACGCTGTTTTCCTGTATTCATATATTGTTTTACAAGCACCTATAAAAACGGTACTTCCTTTCTTTTACGATAGCATACGATGAGCAGGTTGTCGCATGAACATACGCCAGCGTTAATTATACAGCGTTTGCCATCATTTGTCAATATTTTTAAGTAGAAATTTTAAATGTCATTTTGATGGGAAATCATGTTTTGCATTTACAAATGTACTTTTTTATGATATAATAGACGCAGAAAGCATGATTACATCATATTTTAGCGGCAAAACAACCGTTTTGTGCCGCCGTACAACTGCGTTATTAATGGTTAAAAGCAAAAAATCGGACTGCTGTAAACAGGTTCCTACATTTTATTATAACATAAATAAAACAGAAAGGCCGCTATTTTTCTATTGATCAGCGGTGGTGATCCCAATGAAAAAAATCGGACGCAGAGTCTCCTTACTTGCCACAGGAGAAAACAATCCCCGCAACGGAGAAGGTACCTTTTTAAGGCGAAAGGACGGGGCAATTTTATATGCCTATTCGAGATATACCGGAGACAGCAACGGCGACCACGCGGCTGCCGACATTGCCGGAATTCTATCTCTGGACGAAGGCGAAACCTGGAGTGATCCATTCCTCATTTTGGCACATGACAAGGCATCGTCAAACTATATGTGTCCCTCGTTTCTCCGTATGAGAAACGGTGATATCGGGCTTGTCTATCTGCGCAAATATCCGGCAGATGAAACCTGCCCTGTCGATGCGCGTGTCCTCGGAACGATTCTCGATACCGTCTGTTTTGTTCGTTCTGCAGATGAAGGGCAGACCTGGTCGGAACCGGTCTCATGTACAAAGGACACAGCCTATGATGTCATTGAAAACGACCACGCAGTCATTTTGCGAAATGGACGGATTCTGATTCCGATCAATCGCCATTCTGTTTGGGAAAACAACACAGAAGCTTCCAAAATCATCCGACCAACGGGTATCGGAAGAATGTTTTTTGCTGCATCTGACGACGACGGACGTTCATGGTATCCGTTATCGGACATCTATGAAATCACAAATGCGCCCTATTCCAATACAGGTCTACAGGAAACTGCCGTATATGAAGAAATCTCCGGACGGCTGCGTGCCTTTTCCCGTACCGATCAGCTGTGCCAATATGAATGCTTTTCCGAGGATTACGGTAAAACCTGGAGTGACAATCACCCGATCCCTTTTTTCTCATCCGCCATTTCTCCTTTGAATATCAGAAAGGTCGACGGATATACGCTTGCTGTCTTTAATCCTGCGCCGCTTTACACCACGCGGACCCTTGGAACCCTTTGGGGGCGTACACCCTTTGTTTTGGCGGTTTCAGAGGACGACGGAAAAACCTTTCCAAGGTTATATTTTCTGGAGGATGACCCAAACAACGCCTACTGTTATCCGGCAATCTTTGACGGCGGCGACTATATTTTAGTCGGATATTACCACTCCAATGATACCGGGATTGTTTTAAACGCCAATGTTATCACAAAAGTTACAAAAACCGAATTAGCGGAATGACAAATTAGAAAAATCGAGTTCTTCACTTGTATTTGATAAACAGAACAAAGGAGCTGCTGTGTATCCTTCACAACGGCTCCTTCGCTTCCTTTAAAAATATGATGTTTTTTTGACGATACCGTTTTCCATGCGGAAAGCTTATTTTTTAAATTTGTTTCGCAAACCACAGTTTGAAACTCGATTTTCAAACATACAACGATCTGTTTATTCCGCAAATCCCGAAAAATCAGGATAAGAAATCACCACATCATTGCCGACAGCGGTTAAAGTCATTTCTGCTGAGATGGTATACTGCTGCGTATACCGTCCGTTGGCTTCAAAATCCCACACAGAAAGCAGAATTCCAGAAAATCGCATTACAGTCACCATACCTTCTGCACTGTAGAAGACGGTCATTTCCATATCATACGTTTCCGTTGGCTGAACACCGTCGAACAACGCACGGTTATTTTCCTCCATGTTAAACACATTCCCCATCAGCGGAGACAGCCAATCTGTCATACGGTATGTCACGGACAAGCCGCCGTCCTCTGTACGGGTGTAGGAAACCGATGCTGTATCCTGATAGGAATCCAGTGCATAATATGCCGGAATACCGATGCGGGTCAGCGAAAATGTTACGGCTTCATCCGGTGCAGCGCTGCTATGCTTTTTGTTTTCACCGTAAACGGAGGTATAAAGCGTGCCGTCCTTGTACCATGTACCGATTTTCCCCCAGCTTTTGCCGTCAGAAATGACGTTTCCTGTCATTGCCGCAGCAGATAAGTCGTTCAAAACCTTCGTCTCGGTGTTCACAACTACCGTTTCTGTAGAAACCGCACCGGTTTGAGACACGGAGATAATCTCCATCTCCATTACTGCCGTCGTTTGGGCAGCGTCTGGGATACCCGTGCCGGTTTTCATCTTGTCCAAAACTGAGCTGACCGCATGCACTGCATTCATTTTATCCAAAATCGGACGTGCGTCTTCCGCTTTTACCGCGCCGGACAGTACAAGCGTCTCCAACAGCGAATTACTTGCACTGGTCTGCCCTTCTCCTGCGGTATCACCGCTTGTATTCTTATATGGTGCGGCCAGTGTTTGATAGGTCACCGCTGCCATTACACCGCGGTTAAAGCGTTCTCTCTCCAGATTGCTGTCCCAGATGTTTTTTTCCTTCGCATAAGAAAGTGCATCTGCAAAGGTGAAATCAAGCAGTGCGGTTTCATTGCCGGTATCCCGATAGCCAAGCGCACGCAGCATGAATGCCGCATACATCTGCGCGGTACATATCCCGTTCCCAAATTTACCGTCGCCGGTACCAAGCGTGATCTTTTTGTCGTAAAGCCAAGCAAGATACGGTTTTGCCCATGCCTGTGCATCCGTCACATCAGTAAATGGACAGGAAATTTCGCCTGCCTCATATGCCGCCAGCGCCTCTGCTTCTTCTCCGCGCATACGGACAACCATCACACACGCCTGCATCCGGTCCGGAACCTGATCCAGATTGAAATCGGTTCCGTCCCCCTGCAAAATGTGGATTCCATACAATTCCCGCGCAATGCCGTCATATGCATGATCGGAAACCGGCGTTATTTCATCTATAGCTGAAGCAGATAAGCCGCATACAGCCAAAAGCAGCAAAAGGATAAAAGAAAATGCAATTTTATGTTTCATCGTGGTCTTGTACTCATTTCTGAATCAAGTGAATTTATCACTCTGTAATCTCTTTAAAATCGGTAACATGCGAAGAAGGAACTGTTACTGTGCTTCCTATTTATAAGTTGCAAACTTGCAACAGCCCCATTTCCTGTCATTGTGGAGTTGTGACGAAGTCACAAAACACTGTCTCAAAATTTATTTTCAAACTTTTATATTGGATATTGTTATGATGCTCCATCGTGATGAGCCCACATAACCAAAAAACGAATAATAATCCTGCTGTATACGATATTCGATCTCATTCACCGTACCGTCTGCATTTAAATGGACCTGCATAAAAACGCCGGATACATCACTATCCCCCTCACCATCACCCCAATAAACCGGAGCAAACGCTTTTTCAACCTGCGATACGAGGTAGTCGGAAAGATCATAAACAACCGTCATACTGCCATCTTCTTCCGTTACAAAGTCCACCGCAGAAATCGCATAATACGGCATATTTTTCAGCACGGAACAGAATGGTTCGGGGTTTAACATCTCCATATCTGCAATGGATACTTTCTGGTCCTCTATTTTAATATAACTGTTTCCATCCTCAAGCAATAGTTCCACAGGGGCAGTGATAAACTTCTCCAATCGTGCAGAACGTGTTCCGTCCTCAAGCAATTCTACCACATCCTCAGAGATGAAATCTGCGAAACGTTCCGTGTATAAAGTACCGGCTGCCGTTATTTTTTCAATCCGATTGCCATCCAAAGTACCATTCACAGAACATGTCACTTTCGTGATATCTTCTTTATGAATCGGATTCAACTCTTTATTTCCACGTGTCTTCTCATACTTGAAATCAAAACTGAATTTCTTAATGGTTTCCGCAGGGGTTTCTGCGTGTTTCATTATGGCGCGTGTTTGTTCGAGTAAGTTAATCTGTTCAAGCATTTCCTGCGCTGCATCTGCATCGACAGCATTTGCCTCCGTCAAGCTATCTAAAAGTCTGGAAGAACCTGTATCATTGGACTTGATATTTGCCGTCAGTGTCTGATAGGTCACCGCCGCCATTATGCCGCGATGAAACGTATCCTCATTGTCCAGTATATCGTCCCACAATGCCTTCTCCTCTGCAAAGGTGAGCGCATCATCAAAGGAAAAGTCTGCGGTTTCCCCTTCTGCAGCCACGTCCTCATAGCCAAGCGCACGAAGCATAAATGTGGTGTACATCTGCGCGGTACAGTCGCTGTTTCCAAATTTCCCGTCACCGACACCAAGTGTAATTTTTTTATCGTACAGCCATGCAAGATACGGCTTTGCCCATGCCTGTGCATCGGTGATATCCGTAAACGGACAGGTAATTTCACCGGCTTCATACGCTGCCAGTGCCTGCGCTTCTTCTCCGCGCATACGGACAACCATAACGCATGCCTGAATTCGATCCGGAATCTGATCAAGCATAAAGTCCGTACCGTTGCCGCGCAGAATACCGATCTGATTCAAAACAGATGCAACACCTTCATAATTATAATGATACGGCATTTTATTTTCAATGTCTTCAACTGCATCAGTGATTTTTATGTTCAACGCCTTTTCTATGCGTTCAGCGTCCGATGCTTTCAATTGGGACAGCTCTGCAGCGTTGGCTGCGGTTGTCAACAATCCGGCGAAAATACAAATTGCTGCTGTTTTCTTGAACATATTTTTCATAAAAGATTCTCCTTTATACTTATTATCAAAGGAAGCACTACAATTAGGATAGAAACGAAACCGCATTTACTTACAAGTATTTCTGTGTTTATTATACCATGCAGCAAAAATATTTGCTTGCAAGGACATTTTTGCGAAGCCGTCAATAACGCAGTTGTGCGACAGCACAAGGCGGCAACTTTGCCGCCAAAGCACAATGCAATCATGCATTCTGTGTTTATTATACCATATTCCTTGAGACCTGTAAACGTCTAAATTGTGAACTTTTTCAAACTTTCTATCGGTTTCCCTCTTCTTCTGTTTATTTCCTAAAAATACAGCAAATCCCTTGCAAACAGGGGGATTTTGTGGTATACTAAGATTGCATATAAAATGTTCAAGAGAAATGATGAAGTCTGAAAAATAAATTTTTCAGACAGTGTTTTGTGACTTCGTCACAACGCAAAAAAGGAAAGGGAAGCTTTCGCGAAAGCGAAAGTCATAATCATAACAATGAAAACAAAAAACATCCGCATCATGACTGTATCGGTATGCGCCGCACTCCTCAGCATAGCATTCACTGCATGTACAGGCAGCGCAAAAGAAACGCTGAACCTCTATACATGGGAGGGAATGTTTCCAGATGAAATTCTCCGCGGCTTTGAAAAGGAAACCAGCATTCATATCAATTATGTAAACTTTGATTACAACGAAACCATGCTCTCAAAGCTGGAGGCTTCTGATGGCGGGGAATATGATCTGATCATTGCTGACGACTATATTATTGACGCCGCAATTTCAGAGGGACTTGTTCAGCCGCTGAATATACAAAGTCTCCAAAATTACGGCAATATCAATCCTATGTATCAGGGACAGTTTTACGATCCTGATAATCAGTATACCGTTCCCTTTGGCGCAGGTGTGCAAACCATCGTATACCGTCCGGAAGCTGTGACACATGAAATCACAGGATACCATGATCTTTGGGACAGCTTGCTTGAAAATCGCGTCGGTATCATCAGTAATTACCGCGTCATAAACGGTATGGCGCTGAAAATTCTTGGATATTCCTACAATACGGAAGATGCCTCGCAAATTACAGCAGCAGGAGAACTTCTGTATACCCTGTCACCAAATATCCGATTGATCAAAGACGATTATATTCAGGACGATTTGATTTCCGGTGAGATTGATGCTGCCGTCATGTATACCTCTCAGGTCACACAGGCATTGATGGCAGACAACACCCTCTCTGTCGTGTATCCGGACGAAGGCATCGGTTTCGGCATTATGGGTATGTTTGTTCCGAAACATGCGCCCAACGCAGATGCTGCACACAAGTTCATCGACTATGTTTTAGACGCAGAACACGGCGCCGACTGCTTTGAATATCTCGGATATTTCTGTACCTTTTCCGCCTCGGAACCGTATCTCTCAGAAGAAATGCGCGGATATCTGACGCTTCCTGCGGACATTCAGAATACACAAATGGAAATGATCGAAACCGTCTCCGATGCAGCAGTCGATCAGCATCTTGATATCTGGACAACCTTCCGCGGCCTTTGCGAATAGGAATACTCCATGAAACAATTCTATTTACACGGACTGGGGCAAACCCCGTCAAGCTGGGATGAAACACTCTCTTATCTGAAACCGGAAGGAGAGGTTTTCTGCCCAAATTTTGCAGATCTGATTCACAAAAACGGGGCGGCATATGAGTCTCTTTATTCCGGTTTTTCTTCCATTTGTCAGAGAGAAACCGCCCCCTTTGATTTATGCGGGCTGTCTCTGGGCGGGGTTTTGGCACTGCATTACGCGGCAGAACACATCGAAAACGTGCACTCCCTTGTTCTGATTGCAGCGCCGTATACCATGCCGAAGCGGCTTTTACAGTTTCAAAATTTTCTGTTCCGTCTCATGCCGAATGCTGCGTTTGCGCAGATGGGACTTGCAAAAAATGAAGTCATCCAATTGTGCAAAACGATGGCAGAACTGGATTTTCGGCCAGTACTTTATAAGATTTCATGTCCGGTTCTGGTGATTTGCGGAGAAAAGGACAAAGCCAACCGCAAAGCTGCCGAAAGCCTTGCCTCAGCGGTCAAACATGCAGAGCTTGTCATTCTTAACAATGCCGGACATGAAGTAACTACAGAGGTGCCAAAACCATTGGCAGAAGTACTGCGTGCTTTTTATCAGAAAGTACATCCTATGTCGCAGCTGTGATTTTCTTTTGAAATATCGATCCTTTATGATCATGTTATGTTTTTTATGTGAAATTTCCAACATGGCCATTGACAATCCTTTGATTGTGTGGTATAATCTATATATAATAAATTGTGCCGCACATCAATTCAAAGCAGTTTCTTTATTGGATGAACCGGCAAGTATCTGACGCTTGCGGTCGTTTGTGCAGCATCTTTACGAACAGAAAGGATCGATGATCGAATGACTATAAAAATTGATAACCATATGATTCCAGGCACACAGATGAATCAGGAAGCGATGGGCAACGTAACCGGCCTTGAATTTCTTGATAAGATTTTCTATATTCAAAACGGGATCATGCTGGCACAGATTCGTGATATTTCCGGCATTGACGGCTCTACACTGCAAAACTGGGTAAAACGCGGCTGGGCTGGCAACGCCGTCAATAAAAAGTACACAAAGGATCAGCTTGCACGCATTCTCTTAATCAATATGATGCGCCAATCCCTCCAGCTGGAAAAAATCGACTTTATTCTGCACTACATCAACGGCGACATCAATTCACAGGATGATGATATCATTTCAGAGTCCAAGCTTTATGATTATGTCTGCAAAATCATCGACTTGAGTGAGCATGACGATTCTGCCGCACGTACACCGCAGGCACTGCGTGATGATATCGCCGCAATCACCGCCGATTATAAAGAAGTGTTCCCAGGTGCCGGCAACAGATTGAGACGGGCGCTTGAAATCATTATTTCCGCATATGCGGCAGAGCAGCTTTCCGATTTTGCAAATCAACAGCTGATTGCGCTTTCCTAAAAATATCATATCCGTTGTTATCCGATCTATTCAGTTCGCTCGCAGCATTTATTTTGAAACGAAGATTCCCCCGCATTCCATCGGGAATCTTCGTTTTTATTATTCTTTCAGAATTTCCGATTTGTTCAAAAAAACGACATGATTCCTTTCACTGGATATGGTACAATAGTAGCATTCCTATTCTTCCATTTCATCAATGAAAAGACAGCGTTTCTCCCATTTCTATTTCGCTATAACAACATACCTATAGGAGCAAAATTTTGAACAACCAATCTCAAAGTCCACATCAACAATCCAAGCTTCCTTTTGAAAAAGATATCCCCTTGAAAACATGTGAGGGTACGGAAGTGGGCGATCATCGTCATACCCCCCAAAAACCGTCCCAAACCCATAAACGTGCATGCCGCGAACCGAAATTGCATCCCAAAACGTCAATTGAAGCGATTACCATTGACAGTCAGGATGACGAAAACGCAGCAAAAGAACCACTCGATACATTGGAAACGGCAGCAATTCCTGATTTTCATCGGATTTCCGATATCAATCAGGTCTCTGACGCTGATTGGGTGGTGGAAAAGTCCGATAGAGACACCTTTGATCCCCCAAAATATGAGAACCATATCGCTCCAGTCAAATCAAAAAGAAAGCTGTGGCTTTGGATTCCGCTTGGACTTCTTTCTCTTGCCGTCATCGGTTATCTGACATTTGTCTTTGTACCAATCCCCTTTATACGCAATCTGCGTGACGGCTACATCGGAACCGCCATGACAACCGCAGATCATCAATGGCTTGCTACGGCATTCATCCCACGTGCAATTATCGACGATGTCATGGGAGATATCATCAATCCGCCGGAGCGAGAAGATGATACCGATCTCGCCGACCTGATCATAAAAAAGCCGGAAACCTCCGACAAAGCAACCGATACGCAGCAAACGTCTCCAAATACAAAAGAAGAAACGTCAGTATCCGAAACAGACACAAATCCTTCGCAGCTTCCCCCTGAAAACGATATTTTAAAGCTTTCCGCAATGCAGGTCGGTGACACAGATTATGCCGGATATACCGTCACCCATGTTGATATGGAAGAAGGTTTGTTCATCTCGAAAATCAAAGGCTCCGGTTTTCAGGGATATGCCATGCTGATTGACGATCCCGCCCGCGTATTTGTCGGTACAACACCGGAGAAAAACAACCGCGGCTACCGCATTCTGGAAATGATGGATTCCTATGATGACGTCATTGCCGGCATCAACGCAAGCGGCTTTGCCGACCCCAATGATTCCGGACGCGGCTGTGATATCATCGGCTTTTGTATGTCGGAAGGGGAAGAATGGGGTACCTATACCAACACCATGGCAAGCATTGTTCTGACAGATGACAACAAGCTTGTCGCAGGCTGGATTTCCAACTGGTCCCAATACAACATCCGTGACGGGATGCAGTTTGGTCCTGTCCTTATTAAAAACGGAGAAAATCAGATTGAAGGCGGCGGCGGTTACGGTTGGCATCCCCGCACTGCGATTGGACAAAGAGAAGACGGCGCCATTATTATGATTGTTATTGACGGACGTGTTGCAGCCTCTCTCGGCTGCCAGGTTGGTGATCTTGCATCGATCATGCTGGAATATGGCGCAGTCAATGCGGGCTGCTGTGACGGCGGTTCGTCTGTGGTTCTTGCCTACGACGGCGCCATCATCAATGAAAACTCTTCTGCAAATCCAGAGTACGGAAGGCGTATTCCCAATGCCTTTTTGGTCAGAAGCAAGAAAGAAACTGCCACATCATAAAGATGCTTCATATAAAATATAACAAAAGAACCTCCCCTCTGTCGTATATGCTGACAGGGCGAAAGGTTCTTTTGTTTTTCTATCTAACGTGAGTTCGATGAGGAGATGCTTTTTGAAAAAAGCACCTCCTCAAACTCCTCCGCAAAAACTTCTAATCTTTAAAATATCATGCAAAACGAACCAAAAATATACGAATTTTTTAAGTTTACCCAGTTTAAAGTTTTTTGAATGGGGTTTGAGGAAAATCTTTTTTGGGGGAAAAGTTTTCCTCATGAAATTTCTCGAATTCACGTTATCTACATTATGAATGTATGAATGCAAAAAAATCGATTATCGCTCAAACTCTGTGATGAGAACTTCTCTCCAGTCGCCGCCGTTATCCGGTAAATAGAACGTCATCACAGAATACGGCGTGATCTCTGTGACCAGCGCTTTTGCAAGCACTGCGCCGTCGATTGTGACATGTGCTGCTTTTCCGTCGGTTTCATACACACGGAGTACAGTACCACAGCCATCCTCTGCACGCTTGACAGCGGAAACGATGACATGATCACAGTCCACAGAAAGACCGGTAAGACGTTGTTCTTTGATTTTTCCCGTATGCCAGTTTTCAATGATATTGGTACACGGTTGATTCAAAAGCTTTGCGCAGCGAATCACATCTCCGTTTGTCGTATACGGCAAAAGTGCATAGTGGAATTCCCGCTCTCCCTGATCGGTAAATTCGCTTTCTGCTGTTCTCGGTCCGCCGTGATCCCCATAAATCGGACTTCTGACAACGGTATGGTACAGTGTATTTTCACGAACCGAAGAAGAATAGGTATCGCTGTTGCAGATGGCGTATCCGCAGGGATTGCCGTTTCCGTCGTCTCCCTTGACCGCAAACCAGGTAAGCCCCGGTTCTTCTTCTCCATCCGCAGGACGTTCGATCACACCAAACGGAATTTCATAATAGGCTTTGGGATGTGCTACCGCCATCGGCCACGCAAGCTTCAGCATCTTGTGCGTTTCATGCCAATCGAGCTTTGCACGCACCAAAAGTTGTCTCGCGCCGACACAAAGGGAAAAATATTGCGTCAGGGTGGAAGCATTATAACGGCTGATCACCTTCACCGTGGCACGGACAGGTCCGTTTTCCAGCACGGTTACCTCTGCGTCGGAAAAGCGTGCTAATTCTTCGGTAAAGAAATTCTTTCCGTGACTCCATGTATCATGGGTATATTCATCGATGACGGTCGGTACTGCCGCACGTCCGGTAATACATTCTTTCCCTGTTTCCCTGTTGACAAACGAGACAATATAACCGGTATGCAAATCAAATTCGATATGCCAGAACTCGTTTTCAAGTACCGTCGTCTCATGGCTGTTTGCGGTTCTGACACCGCTGTAAGCGACAGCACGCACCGGGCTTTCTTTTTTTTGACCGTTTTCTTCCGCGGTCGGAGGGGATTGCTGTAAATAATACACCGCATATCCGAGTGCCGGAACCTTTGCCATAAAGGCGGTGTCCTCGCGCCAATAACACTCCAATGTGGAGGAATGAACCAGCTGTGACGGTACAGGTGTTCCGTTTTCGTCTGTCACACCGGTTCCCTGCTTATTGACCGTGACAACCGTTTCCACCGGGAACGCATGCGGATTCATGACAAAGATCGGCAGTCCCCGATCCGCAGCATGAGAGGTATCGACTGCCCAGGAAATGGTTTGCAGCGCGTTATTATCAGCAACCGCTGCCGTATGCTGCGCCATACCGTACATATATGCCGCATCGTCATACACTTCTTTGATAGAACAGCCGCCCATGGAATCGTGGAAATGCAAAAAGCAAACTGTTTTCCATGCCTCTTTGAACATTTCTCCGGGATAGTTCTTTTTACACAGTGCGTAGGAAAGCATTGCATCGTTTTCAGCGGCTGTCAGACTACATTCTGCACGGCGGATGCCGTTTTTGATTTTGGAAACCGCCGCATAACATCCTGACGCATGGTGCTGCAAATCATCACGGTAGACAGGGATATCGTATCCGTCTTCTGCAATCCGCTGATAAAAATCCCAAAGATCGGAGAAAATGATCTCATGCTCTGGGTGCGATTCTTTGTGTTCGTTGAGCAATGTAATATGACGGATGGTCGGTCCGCCGCCATGATTGCCGACGCCATAAAACAGCGGCACACAGGCAAGCTCTGTTTTTGTTTCATTTTGCAGACGGGTAATATATGCATCCAGTTCTTCCCGGGTTTGGAACTGTGCACAATACGGCATGAGAATACGGTACGCCAGAACGGAAGATTGATCCGGAGATGTCCAGCGGAACACATCGCTTGGAAGCGACTTTTCTCCTTCCGATGGACGCATAAAGATGTACATCTCCATACCGCTTTTTTTCAGGATCTGCGGCAGCATCAAATTGTGACCAAAGGAATCGACATTGTAGCCAACCTTCGCCGTTACGCCGAGCTTCTCCTTGAAATACCGCTGTGCATACAAAGACTGTCTTGCAAACCCTTCTCCGGACGGTAAATTGCAGTCCGGCTGCACATGCCAGCCGCCAACTACAACAAATCGGCCTTCCTTGACACGTTCCTTCAGTTCTTCAAACATCGCCCCGTCAAATTCTTCAATCCATTGATATACCGATGCAGAAGAACAGACGAATTTAAAATCTGGAAATTCCTTCATACGATCCAGTGCGGAACGAATCGTGGCTTTGGCTTCCGCAGACCCTTCCTGCCATTTCCATTGCCATACAGGATCAAGATGTGCATTTCCTACGCAATAAAATTGTGTTTTACCGATCATAATGATAACCATGGCTTTTGCCCAAGCAAAAGGTTCCTTTCTAATGGAATGAAAACCCGTTTACGCAGAAATTTATTTATTTTTTTGCGATCCATCCGATGATCTGCCCTGATAAAATCACCGACAGAAGCGAATAGGCAAGCTTTGTCAGCGGCAAATAACTGATGGACAATCCCAATACAACGACGTCGCTGATCAAATAAATCCATTGAATTTTCATATTCGTCAGCTTTGCAAGACTCATCGCCAGTGCATCGTCTCCGCCCGGTGCCCCGCCGACACGGACACACAAGCCTGCTCCAATTCCAATAAACAGTGCTCCTACCACCGCAGCAAGGAAAGGGTGTGTACCAAGGGTCGGAAACAGCGGAGGCATCTGTTCAAACAATGCATAAAAGCACGAAAAACCAATTCCGGATACAATGGAATACCCGATAAACTGCCCGCCAAGCACACGCCAGCCAAGGAAATAGCAGCATGCGTTCATAATAAAAGATGAAACCGCCGGCGATATCCCGAAATGGTGATCAAGCAGCAATGTCATACCAAGAACACCGCCCTCCGTCACACCGGAAAAGGAATGTACATGGTACAAGCCAAATGCTTGAATGGCGCACCCAAGCAGCATAATCATACATAGAATCAAATGTTTTTTCCATGCAGCAGTTTTCATTGTCTGTATCTTTATGAAATTTCACCTTCTCTCAAAAAAAATTGCATTTGATATAGGAATTTTCCCTGTGATATTTCTTTTTATTATAACATACTTTCTTCTTAGTGTCAATTGATTTCCCGGAAAACAAACGGTATTTTCAATAACGGCAGATTAAAGTTATAACTGCACCCCCGAGAAAAGAAAAAAGATAGCCCAAAGAGGCAATCTCGTGATATAATGTTGGTTACCTGTTTGCTTTTTTGCACTTTTCTATATCTTTTCTTTGCTGATTATGAATGGGCTGCTGCAAGTACCTAAAAATAAAGTACTTGCAACAGCCCGTCTTCTGTCTGTTTTATCCGATTTCAAGTTTTTTTGAAAGGGGTTTGTGGAAAGTGTTATCCCCATGCCATGAATCCGCCGAACGCACATTGCTTTACGGTGTGATATCAATAGGATATGGCAGTGTATCGGGATAATCTCCTTTTGCGTCCAAGTTTTTTAAATATGTAAAACAGGCGTCTTCGCCTTCACAGGCAAGCATGCATAACAGAGATTCCAGAAGTGCAGCGGTATCCGCATGCATTTCCGTGCGGTCAGGACCGTTTCTGAAATAAACGAGAGGATGACTGTCTACATAATCCTTTCCGCGATAGATTTTTGATGCGGCAACACGGTCACAGAACATTTCAATGACATAGCGTAACGGCATTTTTACAGGGACATTGGCACGTGCGGCGGCGGAATAATCGCGCCAGTATTCAAAATGATGGCGGTTGCGTCCCTTATGATGCAGCCATGCTGCGGAATATCCTTTTTCGTCACGTTCGGCTGCATTGGGGCTTCGCGTCCCTTGAAAATATTTTGCACCGGTCCAGAATTCGGTCGGTGAATATTTGGATAAGTCGTGGAATAATCCCTGAAAGCCAATTCCTGCACGGAAGCAGTGAGAGATCACCTTGTGACGATGCCGTGTGATGACTTGAAAGTGGCGGATGGGATGGAACTGTCTGCATTCGGACAAAAAAGATCATTCCTTTCTCTTGGGTTTTCGCATCTGAAAGGTATTGCGGTGCCGCAGAAGATTTTCTGTGGATTCCTCTACATAATACTGCTTGGTTGTATTGACATCGTTGTGCCCAAGCGCCTGCGCAACAAGAAAGATATCGCCGGTTTCGTTGTACAGCTCGGTTCCGTAGGTCTTGCGCAGCTTATGCGGGGTGATGTGTTCCTTTGTACCGATGAGCGTTGTGTATTTATGTACCAATTGTTCTACGGTTTGAACGCACATGCGGCGTCTTTGTCCGGAGAGGAACAATGCGTCTGCATCCGCTGCCGATGCAGGGGTAATGGAATTTCGCAGAAGAAGATAGTCGGAAAGCGCTGCAATGACTTCGTCAGACAGTGCGATGCGCTGCCGTTTTGCACCTTTTCGATCAACCTCAAGGACACAGTTTTCCAGATCAAGATCAGAAATATTGATTCCGACCAGCTCTGACACACGGATTCCGGTGCCAAGCAGCGTAGTAATGATTGCCAGGTCACGAATACGGTTTTTTTCCAGTGCACTGCGCTGTTTTTTGGAAAGTCCTGCATAAATATCGTGCGGGAGGTTTCCGCCGCCTTCCTCAACAGTGTCAAGCAGTGCAGGAATCTCCTTTGGCTGCAGCTTGATCACGTGCACAGCACTTTGACCACCATTTGGATCTTTTGTAATGCGTTCTGCTTTTTCCATCGGATTGGCGGTCAGAAAATCCTTGCGGATCATATATAAAAAAAACGCGTTGAGACAGCAAAATTTCCGGTGGACGCCGGCATAATGACTGCCGCGGCTCCATAAATAAGCGACATATGCATCAATATCTGCACCGCGCAGCGCCGCAAGGTCAGAAGATGCAATTTGTTTGACGTCCAGTTGTAACAGGGAAGGGGTGGAATCCCGCATCCACGTGAAAAAGTGTTTCAAATCGTAGGCATAGGAAAGCCGTGTTTTGGCGGTGGAGTTCCCCTTGCGGGAGGATAAATATCCTGTGACAAAGGAAGGCATTTCCGCACAGAGTGCAAATACCTTTTTATCAATTTCGTCTTCCAGTTCTGCACGATAACTGCCAGATTTTGCCATAAAAAGTGAGTTCCTTCCTGCTTATTATATTGCTCCTATCTTGATCCGTTTTCAGAATCATGCAATAGTTTTCGCCGTTTTTCTGCGATGATTTCACGCCGTTTTTCTGTTTTTTCCGGATCGGGTACAGCGGAAACGATGTGATTCTGATGGTCGAGGAGAACCTTGAATACCGTTCCGTCCACCGCATGTACAGCATCGGGGAGAATATCCGCGTGTGCATAATAGATGTGTTCTTTATCGTCGATAAAAACAAGAATATCGTTTTCTATGCGATCCAGTGTGAAGGAAAGGAAAGAAGCGGTTTGTTCCGTCTGATTCATAAAATGTCCTCTGTTGCTTTTTGTATTGTTGTATCTGTGTTCAATAAGAGGCAACGCCCCGTCATTCAACAAGCGACCTGGGGCATTTGCCCCTTAGAATTTCCGTAGGGGATTGTTATCCCCCTACGGAAAGACTGAGATGGAACCCGCCGCCTATAAGAGGCGGGGTACATCATGTCGCGGTTATAAAAATTGCTCAATCAAAGCTACGATCAGTTCTTCCGGTGTCGGTGCAGCTCCGGAATTTTCCCAAATGTCCTTGGCGTCCGGATTGTGTTTTGCCGCTTCGATTGCTTCAAGAATCGATGCGCGAACTTCTTGCGGTGTGGTATGCGCTTCTTTGGCGATTTGCGAAAAGAGCATGGCAATGCGGCTTTCTACAGCATTTTTTTCATCAGAACCTGATATTGGCATTCCGTCAGACCTTTGTGTTTGCAGTGTATTGGTACCATGTACATATGCTGTGTTCGCCGTCATCTCTGAAAATGACACCGCAAACGTATCCTTTCTTTATGGAGCTGCGGCACAGACCGCAGACTTTTCATCAAAAGCGTATATTTTCACAAATACCCCACGGAAAACGACGGATATACCAATTCAGTGAAAAGAAAGGAACAGGCATATGCTATGCGCCGTCAATCCTTCGATTTATAATAAAGCATACAATGGCAGAACCCTTCAAAATTCGGATCTTTGATTTGATCTCGGAATTCTTTGCACATGCATTTATTTTCTTCTGTTCGCTGAAGGCGGCAGGGGCAGTAGCCGCCGGTTTTTTTTAGACCTTCACGTATGGTACGAACAATTTCGGCATCCGGATTCTCTTTGATTTTCATAAAAACAGTATACCTCGCTTTGATGGAATTATACATTGCCTGCCGCATAGGCGCATTGGCAATATGCTGGATGTTGGAAACATAAGAAACGTTGAAAATAGAAGTCCAAAATGCGGCAAGCGCAAAAGGGAACCATGATAAGTATAACAAAAAAATATAGACGAAATACGCTGGAAACTTGAATTTTTCATGAATAAAAGATGTACAGTCGGGAAATACCGGTTGTTTTCCAGGAAATGTATGTGATATCATGATAGAAACCATGAGCAATTCACGGCAATATCTTGCTTTTTCAACATAATTATGGTATAATAGTCGCAAAGCGACGATTGACGTCTTTGCAAAATGTTTTTGCAAGCAAACATGTTTGCTTTAATTTATAATATATCATATTGGAAGTATAAGAAAGATAAGGTTTCAATCAATATGGCAGCACACAGTATCCGGCATCCCATGCGCGCCGGCCGCGATGTGGATATGACGCAAGGATCCATTATCAAGCATTTGATCCTGTTTGCATTTCCGCTTTTTATCGGCAATATTTTTCAGCAGTTATACAATACCGTCGATACCTGGATTGTCGGCAACTATGTTTCCAATGCCGCATTCTCCGCGGTCGGAACGGTCGGTCCCATCATCAACATGCTCATCGGATTTTTCATGGGTCTTTCCAGCGGAGCAGGCGTCGTAATTTCGCAGTACTACGGTGCCAAAAAATATGACCGTGTCCAGGACACCGTGCACACGTCGATCGTACTGACACTGATTATGGGAATTGTGTTTACCGCAATCGGTATTGCAATGACGCCGACCATGCTGCATTTTATGAACACACCGGATGACGTAATGCCGGAATCTACTACCTATCTTGTCATCTACTTCTCCGGCGTCATTGGTCTGATGTTATACAATATGGGGGCAGGAATTCTGCGTGCTGTGGGAGATTCCCGCCGTCCGTTTTACTTTCTTGTGGCTTCTGCACTCATCAACACTGCGCTTGATTTGCTGTTTGTACTCGCTTTTCAAATGGGTGTGGCAGGGGTTGCGCTTGCAACGGTCATTGCACAGGGAATTTCTGCGGTTCTTGTCTGCATCACCCTTCTGCGCACGGATACCTGTATTCGTCTCTCCCTGAAAAAGCTGCGCATCCACACAGAAATGCTGAAAAAAATCTTTCGTGTCGGTATTCCGGCAGCAATCCAGATGGCGGTTACCTCCTTTTCCAACGTCTTTGTTCAGTCGTACATCAATTATTTCGGAACGGACTGCATGGCAGGGTGGACCGCTTATGCAAAGATTGATCAGCTTGTGATGCTGCCGATGCAGTCGCTTGCCCTGGCTTCTACAACATTTGTCGGGCAGAACCTCGGGCAAAATCAAAGCGCACGTGCAAGAAAAGGCGCTGATACCGCGCTTCTGCTTGCGGTACTCTCCACCATCGTTGTCATGGTTCCGATTATCTGTTTTTCCCGCGGCTTAACTGCATTTTTCAACAGCAAGCCGGAGGTTGTGGAATATGGTTCCATGTTTCTTCGTTACATTTCCCCATTCTATGTGCTCTGCTGCGTCAATCAGATCTATTCCGGTGCGCTGCGAGGCGCCGGAAACAGCCGTGCACCGATGATCATTATGCTGTGTTCATTTGTGGTGTTCCGTCAGATATACCTATTCGTGGTTGCGCGTTTTATTTCCAACACAATCATTCCCATTGCCATGGGATATCCCGCAGGCTGGTTCGTATGTTCCGCCGCGACGTTTCTCTACTATAAACACACGTCTCTTCTGGAAAACAGACTGGTGGACGATTCTGTATCCAATACATAAACCAACCGGTTTCCCGCTTGCATTACAGCAGGAAACCGGTTGGTTTTTTATCATTACAGTTCAATTTCTATGATCAGCATTTCCCCTTCATACCGCGCAGAAATGGTTCCGCCGATTTTCTGTGTCAAATCCCGCGCAATGGAAAGTCCGATTCCGCTTTGCTGCCGTCCGGTTTCCAGGGTATAATATCGGTCGAACAGCCTTCCTGCGGTCACAGCATTCAAAGAGCGGGCAGTATTGGAAAAGTGCATTTTCCCCTGTGCATTCAAAGACACGAAAAAATCTCCGTCGGAGTATTTGAGCGCATTGGAAATAATATTAGAGAAAATTCTTGACAGTATGCGCTCGTCCAGATACCGTATGACCTTTTCCTGTTCTGACGGAAGCTGAATTTCCGGCGTGATATCACGTTCTGCAAATTCCGGATAAAACGCAAGCAGCGTTTCTTCCAGAAGACTGCCGAGGTTGATCTCTTTTTTATGCATCTGCGGTGCAGAGAGATCCCCGTCCAAAACGCCCACTGTATACGTATAATGAAACAGCTCCTCGCATAACGCGCGCATCTGCTCTGTGCATCCCTGCATATGGGAGAGATAGTCCTGCATGTCTTGGGGCAACAACGCTTTGTCCTGTACAATTAAATCCAGATATCCGGAAAACGCCGTCAGGGGGGTGCGGAGGTCATGTGAGATATTGGTAACCGCTTCCTTTAAGTGCAAATCCCCCTCCTGATACCGCCGCCTCTGCATACACAATATCCGCAGCTGTGTATTGATTTCCGACGCCAATGCACGCATTTCCTTGTCTCTCGCAGAAATGTCAATTGTGGTATTGGTATCGGTTTTTAGTTTTTCGCAGAATGCATCCCGGATTTCCCGTGCGGAAAGCCGCATCACAGAAAGCTGAAAAAGCAGGACAATAATCACAATGACAGCGATACCAAGCAAAATACAGACTGCGATAATCATATCAATTCCTCTTTCCAACGTATCCGGAATTTTTTAGCGCGTATTCAAACGAATGCTTTATTTCAAATTCTTCTTTTGAAAGAACACGATACTCAAAACTGTTGTCAGAATACAGATAACCGCGGAGTAGACAAGCATCTGAACCGGATGTACCATCAATTCGGGGTTTGTCAATGCGACATGCTGTCCTGTCGGCAGAAAATCCTGAACAAGCTGATACCAGACCCTTTCGTTCGGCTGCAAATATTTCGGATTGAGCATATCCTGCATCACCGGCTCGCCGCTATCCGACATGATCACATAGGAAGCGATGGACTCAGGCGCGCTCAGCCTGTTATAGACGGAAAAAGCAATCATCCACAAAACAAGAAACAGCACGACGCAAATAATGATGGCGGCAGAACGTTTTGTCACCAGCATGGAAACCATATGGAACACGGAAATCAATGCAATCATAGAAGTGATTCCAATCAAAATCATTAGCAACAGTTTACCAATCCCCATTTTTGGAGGAAGCAACAAAATTAATCCAAGCACACTGTAGGAAAGAAAATACGCCGCCATCATACACACCGCTGCCGCAGCTGTTGTTATTACAGAAGAAAGATAAATTTCCGTGCGGCGGCGTCCGACAATTAATTTATTGCGTATGGTACCATCGCTGTACTCCGTCCCGATGAAATTGCTGCAAAAAACAGCGGCAATAAACCCGATAAAAAAAATGAATGCCATCATCGTTTCGTCAAAGTGATGCTCAAAAAAGTATTGCTTCGCATCAAAATACTGCGAAATAGGAATCACGATTCCAAGGCCGAACATGAACACCATTCCAATCCAGAATAACTTATCCTTCCAAAGGCGCATAAAGTTCGCCGATAATAATTTTATCATATGACGTTCAAATACTATCCTTTCTTTCAATTCATGTGATGCTGTACTGCAAAAAACAACATCACAGTATAAAAATTCACACGCATAATGTTCTGTTTTTCACTGCGCCTTTTTGGCTTCACCGACAAGACTCACATAATAGCTTTCCAGACTTTCATCCCGTTCTTTTACCGAATACAGCTCGCAGTTTTCTTTTTGCAGCGCTGCGGAAAGCACCGAAACAGTCGGGGACGCATAAATGTCTGCCGTCCTGTCGTCAATGATCTGATAGGAGAGCTGCATACGGTCAAGAACACGCGCAAGAATGCGGGTATCCGTAACCTCAACGCGCGTACATTTTCTGCATGCCCTCTCCAGCTCTTCCGCAGAAAATTCTTTTACCATTCTGCCGCCGTCTATAATGCCATAATGTGTCGCCAGACGTGACAGTTCATCTAAAATGTGTGAGGATATCAATACGGTGATCTGTTTTTCGCGATTCAGGCGCAGAATCAATTCTCTGATTTCAATGATTCCCTGTGGGTCCAGACCGTTGATTGGTTCGTCAAGTACCAAAAAGTCGGGTTCGCCGATCAGAGCAATGCCGATGCCAAGTCTTTGCCGCATACCGAGAGAAAAGTTTCTTGCTTTTTTCTTGCCGGTATCCGAAAGACCGATCAGGGAAAGAACGTCCCCAATGTATTTTTCATCCGGCAAACCGAGCACCCGGCATTGCTGCTGCAAATTTTCTTTTGCTGTCATGTCAAGGTAAATCGACGGTGTTTCCACAACCGCCCCCATACGCCGCCGCATGTTTGTAATTCCTTTTTCGTTGTTTTTCACGCCCCAGAGCGTGTATACGCCGGAGGTCGGTACCTGCAAACCGCAGATGAGCCGGATCAACGTTGTTTTACCGGCGCCGTTGCGGCCGACAAAACCGTAAATCGAGCCTTTTGGTACGTGCATGTCCAGCTCCGACAGCGCGGTAAACTGCTTGTAGCGTTTACAAAGGGATTGTGTTTCAAGAACATATTCCATAATGCTTTCTTCCTTTTCCTGTATTTGAGACCTTGTGTTTCGATCTCCTGTATATAGAATACACCCAATCCGTCAAGAAAACAGCAAAGAAAACCGTAAAGAAAGTGTATAGATTTTAACGTGAGTTTGATGCATTTCATGGGGAAAACTTTTCTCCCAAAAAAGATTTTCCCCATTCCCCTTACCCCTTTTCAAAAAACTTTAAACTGGGTAATCTAACAAAAATTCATGTGTTTTTTGTTAGTTAGAAGTTTTTGCGGAGGAGTTTGAGGAGGTGCTTTTTTCAAAAAGCATCTCCTCATCGAACTTACAAAGGGATTGACCGTGAATAGCGTATTTTTATTGCAGATATCGAAAGCCAATCCCCCAAACCGCTTCAATGCAGTCTCTGTCCAATACCTCTTTCAGTTTTCTGCGCAGATTGCTGACATGCTGTTTTAGAGAAGAATCGGTGCAGTCCGGTGTCTCCAGTGCAATGCGGTCAAGAATACTGCTTTTTGCGATGGCACGTCCGGGATTCTGCGACAAAAGCTTTAAAATGGCATATTCTGTCCGTGTCAAGTGAATGTGTGTCTGATGATACACGGCAGAATGCTCTTCTTCCACCAATTGCAGCCTATCCGGCTGCGCCGATGCAAGTTCTGCGGCAGCAGAACCTGCATCGGTTCTCCTCCGCAGATGCGCGGCAATTCGTGCAAGCAGCTCCTCCGAATCAAACGGCTTTGTCACATAATCACAGGCGCCGCCGCGCAGAAGCTCCACCTTGTCATGGGTTTCTGCCTTTGCACTCAAAACCATAACCGGGATGTCATCGACAGGGATATGAGTCAATACCTCCTCACCGGATATCCCCGGCAGCAGCAGATCAAGCAAAATCAACGACGGCTTTTCATGCTTCAAAAGCAGCAACGCTTCTGTCCCGGAATATGCGCGTATCACGCGATACCCCGCCCGGGAAAGTAAAATTTCCAGTACATCGCCAATTGCGATATCGTCCTCTATGACAGCAATGGTCAAAAAAACGCGCCTCCTTATCCTATCGCAATATTTGTATAATTACATTATACAATATTCAAACTGCAAAATCTGTCGGTAAAATGTGAACATTCTCTTGACATTATTTCAGAATCCTGTTATAATTGAGAAAAAAGGAGGTATCATTTCCTGTGCTTACAAAAGAATCCATTCAAAAAACCGCTCTCGCAGAACATCAGCTTGCAATGTGGTATCTCGGTCAGGTTGGATTTTTATTTTTATACCGTGGAAAAACCATTCTGATCGATGGATATCTATCCGATTATGTTGACCGCAACTGTTCCAATGCACTGCTGTCCTGGGTACGGCGCTATCCTGTACCGCTTGACCCCTGTTCCCTTGACTTTGTGGACGCTGTGCTTTGCTCTCACGCGCATGAAGATCATACCGACCCCGATACCATAAAAGCCATTCTTTCGGTAAATGATCATGCATGCTTCATTGGAACCCATGCCGTGGCAGACCGCTTTTTGTCGCTTGGTGTTCCGGGGCACCGTATAGCGGCATTGGACAACGATGCAAGTATCCGCCTGTCTGACGATATCGTCATTAAAAATGTTCCCTCCGCCCATGAGGAGCTGCACCCTGACAAAAGCGGTCAATATGAGGAAGGCGGATTCCTTTTGACCTTTGGTGCGGGTTCGGATGCAATTTCGGTCTATCATGCCGGAGACGGCTGTCCTTGGGACGGTCTGGAATCCCGTCTGAGGGGACAGGGGGGACGGGGACCCGACATCGCAATTCTTCCGGTCAACGGACGTGACTACTACCGCCGCCATGACAAAAACATCATCGGCAATTTTGATTGTGTGGAAGCCATCACGCTTGCGCAGCACATCGGCGCCGATTATATCTTCCCCGTACACATTGATCTTTATGATGTCAATGCACTGAATCCCGCAATTTTCGTCGATATTCTGGAAAAACAAAATCCCAAACAGAACTATCACATCTTCCGTCCGGGAGAGCGCATGATTTATGCAAAAGAATAAAGGAAAGGGGCTGCTGCAAGTCCGTAGGCATTCGGTACTTGCAGCAGCCTCTGTCTTTTTCCGGGCTTTGTACAACAGCCCTTCCTGTTATTCCTTCATAAAATCAGCACATGACAACGGTATGTTCACCGGAGCCAAGCTTGGTGTGCTTTTCATACGGTACGCCATCTACGGTAATACAGCCTTCTGCTTCTACCGTACAGCATGCGCCGGCAGGGACATACAGCATGCAGAGATGTTTGTCGCCCTTGGTATCCATGGTGACTGCAATTTTACCTGCTGCCGTATGGAGGTCCAGTGCGGTGTGGTCGATTTCCGCCATAAAGCACGGAGCAAATGCAAATTCCGCAAAACCGGGCTTGACCGGCGTGATACCGCACAGCTCTGTCACAGCAGTATACAAAAATCCGCCGTGCATCGGATGGTTATAAGATGCAACACCCTTTTCTCTGACCGCGATATTTTTCATATCCGGCTCTTCCCATACAGTGGTTGCACCGTCGTCAAGCATGGTTCCGAAGCTTGTATGTGTGCGCTGGAACAAAAATCTCGTCGCTTCTCCGCCGAATCCTGCACGCAGAAGTACCGGAACCAGATACTTGTTGCCATAAATACCGGTCGGCATTGCATAATCATCCTTTGCCATGCGGACACGCAGTCCGGAAAGCAGTGCATCGTATCCGCCTGCGGGATACAATCCGATTTGCAGTGCAACACCGTCCGTTCCCCAATAACCAAAGTCTGCACTTTCTTCGCAATAGAAATGGCGAATGAACGATTCCTTGATTTTTTCAGCAAGATCGTGATAATAGGACACATCTCCAAGACCGAATATACTGCACAGCTCCTCCATACGGATGCAGATTTCATAGAACATCAAGGTAGAGGAATGCGCGACCGGCATACGGCGCGGACCGTTATTGCCCTCCGCAGGGTCCCAGTCACCCAGTCCTTCGGAAATGATATAGTCTTCAGAGCGAGCCAGCTCATGCGCGACCCATGCTTCCATCAAATCCCAGTTTGCCGTCACAGCTTCCTTATCTCCGGAATATTTATACATATAATACGGAAGGATGATCTGTGCGCAGCCCCAAAGCGGCGTTGCTTCTCCGCATCCGCGCTTGCCGGGAGAAATCATCTGCCATGTGCCGTACACCTCACGTGTGGTACGGATATCGTCAAGATACTTTTCATAAGAAGCAGTGCTGTCAAAGTTGAGCAGACCGTAGTTGCATACCACCTCAGCGTCACCCAGCCATCCGCACTTTTCTCTTGCAGGGCAGTCCTCCGGAATACCGTGGAAGTTGGACTGATAGGTGTTTTTCATCACAGAAAGCAGATGATTCCAGTCTTTGTTTGAGGTATGGACCTGTGCCGTTACAGGCATGTCTGTGGTAAGTTGAATACCGGTCACAATAGAGCACCACGGCATGGTACCGTAACCTTGTGAAAAATCGTGGAAGCCCGTTAATTCTACATACCGGAACCCGTGATAGGAGAAGCGCGGACGGTAAACTTCCCCGCCGACATCACCGCGGCAGATATAGATATCCTGCTGAATGCACTGGGTCGCAAAGGCACCGATGGAACGCACATCAATGGCACCAAGCTCTGTAAGACTTTCTGCATACCGGAACACATAAACTGCGCCGCGCGGAGAATACGGCAAGTGGAACTCCGCCGTTCCTGCCATGTTTTCGCCGATATCAAAAATCCATGCACCGTCATCCTTACCGGAAACGCAGTGTACCTCCTTTGCAGGCAGCGTTCTGCATACGCGCACGGCCGGCATGAGGCACGGTGTCAGTACCCCCTTCGGCGTTTCATCTTCAATGACACAGCCCCAGTCCTCATCATCGCCCTGATAATCTGCAAAATCCGGTGTTTCCAGACGGCAGTCGTAGGTTTCACCTGCATAAATATTGTTGACGGTAATCGGACTGTACTTATAGCGCCAATCTTCAGTATTTGTGACAATGACCTTTTGTGTACCGTCTGCCATTGTCAGCTCCAGTCGGATTTTTGCGCAGACATCACCATAAACCAAGCCTGTGTGTCCCCAGACACGACTCTGGGAATAGAAGCCTTCTCCAAGCAGCACACAAAGCGCGTTTCCGCCATTACAAATCAGATCGGTGACATCAAAACGGCGGTACAAAACGGTCTTTTCGTAATTCGTTATCGGAGGATCGATATAATAATCATCTGTACGTTTGCCGTTGACATAGTATTCTGCGCAGCCAAGACCTGATGCATACATCACCGCGCTGACAACATTTTCAGCGGTAAATTTGGTACGCAGATACGGCGCCCATCCTGCAATATGCTTTTTCGGCTTGATCCAGACGGCGTCTCCCCACTCCTCGGGCAAAATCTCTGTGTACACTGTTTGCTCAAGCTGTGCACTGTCACCGGCATTGGTTGTAACCGTCACGGTCACCGTGTATGCCGTGCGGGAGGGCAGCGTGAGATGATCCGGGCAAATATCATAATATTCTGCGGATGCGACCACGCCGGAATCGAATACGCAGCCGGCTCCATTCGCTTCTTTTATGACAATACGGTAATCGCGCTGAAGCACATTGGTCTTGTCCGAATCCAGCTTCCAGCCGAAGCGAAGACCACTGGTACGGATCAATGACGGATTTTTGACATAGTCAATTGAAAAATCATATAATTTTAACATGTAATTATTTCCTTTCGGATTTTTATGTATTTAGATTATATCGTATTTCATTGAACAATACAAGAACAAAATGTGAATTTTAAAAATTTCAAAGAAAATCTTGTAATGCTGCCAAAGTAGTTTTCATGGGTTTGAACATGGCATCTCATGATTATTTATGATCTTGAATTGACAAAAAGCTGTAAATGTGTTATAATGTTATAAAATAAATTGAAAATTATTTGATATCATGTTTTGTAATCTCTGCTCCCTTTGGGCAGATACAGATTTCAGCAAGGAAAGATTTTTGAAAAATAAACAGAAAGGAAACCCTCCCTCGAACCCATTCAGTATCACTGAAGCAGTGAGAGCATTGTCATAATCATGAAGAAGAGTATATCCAAACAAAAAAATTCCACGTTACTTGCAGGACTCACCCTGCTTTTTGCCGGAATTCTGGCAGCGTCTGTCGGATGCAGTTCCACAAGTGATCTTCCAGATACGGATACAAATACACCCACCACAAACGAAACTGCCGTCACAGAAACAGAAGCGCTTGATCCGCGTCAGCTGGTCAGCGACGATCTGCCGGAAAAGGATTTTGGCGGTCAGAAATTCCGTATCATGCTGCGCGAGGAATATGAATATGAATTTGATGTAAAAGACCAAACCGGTGAAACCATCAACGATGCAATATATAACCGTAATTTAAACGTGGCAGAACGGTACAACATTACATACGAAAGCACCGCTTTTTCGGCTTACTGGGGTAAAGGCGTGTTTAACAAGGCAATTTCAAATTCTGTTATTGCAGATGACAATGCCTATGATCTGGTTGTTGGTTACATGTGCGATATTACACCAACCATCACACAGGGGCTTTATATCAACTGGTATGATATTCCCCATATCAATCTTGAAAAGCCGTGGTGGGTACAGCTGTTTACAGACGCCTTTACAATCAACGATAAAATTTATATGATCACAGGCGATCTTGCCTTGTCCTTCTGGAAAGGTATGACCGGGATTGCCTTCAACAAGGGGTTGGCTGCCGACTACGATATGGAAAATCTCTACTCGGTTGTCCGTGACGGCAAATGGACCTTTGATTATATGGAATCGCTGTGCCATCAGGTTTCAAAAGATCTCAACGGCGATGGCCTATGGGATAAAACCGATATGTACGGCTTTGTAAGCAATGCCTCCACCGGTATTGATGCGATGAAGGAAGCGTTTGATCTGCATATCACTGTCAAGGATGCCAGTGGTATTCCACAATTCGATGTTGTGAATGATCGATGTGTGGCGGTATTGGACGCATTGAGCGACTTTTTCAAAAATCACGACGGCTATATCCCAGCTCCCAGTGCAGAAGGGGATATAGAAGCACAGACTATATTTCTTGAAAATCGTGCGTTGTTTCAATATATTAAATTCAATGTTGTCGAAAAGCTGCGCGATATGGATACCGATTTCGGCATTATTCCATATCCGAAATGGGATGAAACGCAGAAAAATTACGGCACAACGGTGTATGATGGTTCTTCTGTCTTCCTTGTACCAAAAACGGTTCCGAGTACAGAATTTGTTGGTATTGTGACAGAAGCGCTTGCAGCGGAAAGCTACAAGTCTGTTGTACCCGCCTATTATGATGTGGTACTTAAAACAAAAGCCTCCCGTGATAACGATTCTTCCGAAATGATTGACCTGATTCGTGACAATATCGTCGTTGACTTTGGTTATATTCACTCCACAGCCTTAGACGGTGTGGGACATCTGTTTGTCGGCGAAGTACGCGCAAAAACAGCCAACATCGCTTCCACATTTAAAGCAAAACAAAAATCCGCACAAAAGAAGCTGGATAGTATCATTGAATTTTATTTTAATGAAGAGAATTGACAGTTTCAAATAAATAAAAAAGATTCTGCATTCGTCTTATTCTGACGGTGCAGAATCTTTTTTTGCACAAAATGAAGATCGGCGCAGCACTGCATAAAAAAACACCTCCATATATTTGAATTTTTTTCATTTACTCTTGACCAAATAAAAAAAATCCGTTATAATGATTATAATAGAAATTCGCAGAAAATGAAATACAGACAATTGTAAAATTTCGCTTTCCAACTCCCTGAAAATAAAATACCAAAGGAGGATTTCCTATGAAAAACATCTTTGACATTACAGCCTACGGCGCGGTTGGCGACAATGCCACCGATTGTACAAAGGCAATTCAGGCAGCAATGGATGACGCAGCTGCCTGCCGCGGCGTCGTAGCAGTTCCGCCCGGAATTTACCGCACAGGGCGTTTGAAAATGGGTGCGGGTGTCGCTCTGGAAGGACATTCTGCATGGAGCTTCCGTTCGTTCGGCGCATCGGTCTTCGTGCTGAATACCGATGAAACAGACTGTCTTCTGGATATCACCGGCGCCTTTGGCTGTGCCATCCGCGGTATGAGCTTCAACGGCGGCAATCTCGGTAAAAACATTCATGGCGTCAAGCTGTACTGGGACAAATACAATGGCGGCGCTGAAGAAGATACCCCAACCATCGACGACTGCCGCATCGGATATTTCACCGGTGACGGCGTCAGACTGGAACATATCTGGTGCTTCTCTGTGCGGCACTCCATGATTTGTTTCAACAAAGGCGCCGGTCTTTACATCGACGGCTGGGACGGCTTTGTGATCGACAACTGGTTCTCCGGCAACCGCGGCGGCGGCATGACCGGCGGTCCGTGTGCCGCTTCCATCACTGCCACTGGCAACCGCGTGGAATGGAACCAGTTAGGCGGATTTTATCTGCCGAATGTCAATTGCTGCAACTTTACCGGCAACTATTTTGACCGTTCCGGCGGTCCTGCCCTGGTACTGGGTATAGACGGCGGCACTGCAACTGCGGTTTCCGTAACAGGCAACCTCATTTACCGCTCCGGCAAACCAAAGGATATGCCGTTTGATGAGGTTTATGACAGCGCCCATGTCCGTATGACCAAAGCCGACAACATCGTTTTAACAGGCAATACCTTCCGTATCGGACGCGACGACGGCGGCGTCGGCACCTGGAGTCCCGATTACACCATCGTCATGAAAAACTGCAATCACTGCATTGTGCGTGATAATGTCTGGCACCGCAGTTCCATTAAGGACGGCATTGTGATGCTCGGCGACAATCCGGAGGTAGAATGTGACCACAATATCGGCAGCACTTGGCAGCCGGAATAAAAACATATCTTATTTTGACAGGAGGACGTTTCCTTGAATCAACAGGCTTATATCAACCGTACCTACAAAAAGTTTGACAATGTGCTGGAACTTTATGCAAAAAAGATCTTTCATGTTATCGGTAGGGCAGACGCTGTTTCTGCCTACGAAACGGATGAGCATCTCCGTCTTCCGCCGGATGCAAATCAAACCAAACCCATTGCACCGGATACCACATGGGGGCATGAATGGGGCAATCTCTGGCTGACTGCATCCTATACCGTCCCCGCGTGTGCAGACGGCAAAACGCTGTGCGTCCTATGTGACGCCGAAGCGGTGGAAATTCTCTGTTTCTGCAACGGAAAACCAGCCGGCATTATCAATTCCAAGAACCGCTTCCTCGGCGGTGAACATTCCGCGATGTTTCTGGCATCCCCTGCAAAGGCAGGAGAAACCTATTCGCTTGCATTTGAATGCTATGCAGGACACACCTGTCTCGGATGCAGCCCCTATGAAAATTATGACCGCGACGAGTCCCTTCATGACGCATGCATCCACACCTATCACGGTATTTTCTTTGCTGTGATGGATACGCTCATGCGTGATTTTGTCTTTGACCTTTCCACAGTCCTGCAAATTGCGCGTCTCCCAGGTGAAAACTTCACTGCAATGCGTGCGCATGAATGTCTGATGAAAGCATTCCCGTATTTAATCGGCGATGTCGCATCTGCATCCGAGGAAGAACTGCATGCGTCCTGTGAGACCATTCGCTCTATCCTTGCACCTGCATTGGAAAAGAAAGAAGGCGGCGACCGTTCCCGCGGTAAAATCGGTGTCATCGGTCATTCCCATATGGACACCGCATGGCTGTGGCCGGTCAGCGAAACCATCCGCAAGTGTGCGCGGACCTATTCCCAGACCTTGAATCTGATGGACATGTATCCTGAATATACCTTTATCCAATCCTCTGCTTTGCATCTCGACTGGATGCGGCAGTATTATCCCGATATTTTTGAAGGCATCAAGGAAAAGGTCGCAGAAGGCCGTTATGAACCGAACGGCGGCGTATGGGTCGAATGCGACTGCAACATCACCGGCGGTGAAGCAATGGTACGTCAGTTTTTATACGGTCAGCGCTTTACCAAGCAGTATTTAAACTACACTTCCGACGCATTCTGGCTGCCTGACACCTTCGGCTACAACGGCGCGATTCCGCAGATCATGCAGGGCGCAGACGTCAAATACTTCTATACCACAAAAATGGCATGGAGCGATTTGAACCTCTTCCCGGCAGATACCTTTGTCTGGCGCGGTATTGACGGCACGGAGGTGACCACGCACTTAAACCGGATGCATCTGATTCCGGACGTACAGACTCTTTCCGGTACTGTCACGGAAATCAGAGACAAACATTCCAATGATCACAGACTTGCGGCATACGGCTATGGAGATGGCGGCGGCGGTCCGACCTACGGTATGCTCGAATATTTGAAACGTACCAAAGACCTTTGCGGCATGCCGGAAATTGTTCCGACAACCGTATCTGCATTTATGGACGAAATCGAAGCACGCAAGGATCAGCTTCCGGTATACGACGGTGAACTGTATCTGGAATACCACCGCGGTACCCTGACCCAGATGCATGAAGTCAAAAAGAACAACCGCCTGGCTGAATTTGCACTTGCCGACCTTGAGCTGTTCAATGTACTTGCAGACGAGAAGACCCATCCCAAACACGACGACTGGTATAAAATTCTGTTGAAGAACCAGTTCCACGATATTTTACCAGGAACCTCTATTCCGCGTGTCTACGAGGTTGCCATTCCCGAAATGCACAGTTTGATCGACCATGCATGCACCGCTGTAAAGGAATACGCGAACAAACTCTCCGTTCCCGCTGAAAATACCGTTTCTGTATACAATCCGCTTTCCTTTGCCCGCGATGATGCCATCGTACTTGACGGCGCATATGGCGTGGAAGGGGAAACTGCGCAGGTTTATAAGGATATGGACGGAAACGAGAAAACAGCCGTGCTGCTGCACCATGCAATTCCGGCAATGGAAGCAGCGGTACTGAAGCTGCAGGCACCCGCTTCTCCCTCAGCATCGGTCTTCCGTGCAGAAGGCAACGTCCTTGTTACGCCCGTTTACCGTGTCACCTTTGATGAAAACGGCTATATTTCTTCTCTTATCGATCGCCGCACAGAACGTGAAATTGCCAATCGCCGCGGTGCTGCGCTCGGTACGCTGTGGTTTGGAGAAGATATGCCTACTGCCTATGACAACTGGGAAGTGGAAGACGATATCTTCTTGAAATTAAAGCCCGTGACAAAGCGCATATCCCATGCGGTCGTATCTGACGGTGCTGCTGCATACCGCATCCGTTCTGTATATGCATTTGGAAGAACATCCACTGCGACTGTCGATACCGTGTTCTATGCAAACTCCGCCCGTATCGATTATGAGGTCAAGCTGGACTGGCAGGAACGCCATGCATTGATGAAAGCCGGCTTTGATGTCAATATCCGCAGCGGCTTTATGAAAAATGAAATTCAGTTCGGTCATGTGGACAGACCGACGACAAGCAATCATTCGATAGAAGCTGCACGCTTTGAGGTCTGCAACCACAAATGGACCGATCTGTCGGAAACGCGATACGGCGTTGCCATTCTCAACGACTGCAAATACGGAATTTCCTGCAAGGGAAGCGATATGCGTCTGACGCTTCACCGCGGCGGCTGCCGTCCGGACTTCGTTACCGACTTCGGCATCCACACAATGACCTATTCTCTGCTTCCGCACATCGGCGCATTCCAGGCGGAAACGGTTGTATTGCCTTCCTACATGCTCAACCGAAAGCCGATTCTTGTCAACGGCATCCTGCATGCGCCAAAGCTGTTTGACATCACTGCGCCGAACATCCTTTGTGAAGCAGTCAAACCGGCGGAGGATGTGGAACATGCATATGTCCTGCGTCTTTACGAGTGTGAACGTTCCACGACCAACTGTACCCTGAACATTTATGATGCAAAGCACGTTTATGTGACCAATTTGTTGGAAGAAAAGAAAGAAGAACTGCAGATTGTTGACGGCTCTGTCTTCCTGCCGTTCCGTCCGTTTGAAATCAAGACCATTCTCATCGAACGATAAACAGGGGAATACGAGTTCGACGGATTCATGGTATGGGGAAAACTTTTTTGAAAAAAAGATTTTCCCCATACCCCATTCAAAAAACTTTATTCGGATAAAACAGACATAAAATGGCTTCTGCAAGTTTTCAACTTGCAGAAGCCATTTCTTTTTGATTTAACGTGAGTTCGATGAATTTCATGAGGAAAACTTAAAAAAAAGATTTCCCCAAACCTTATTCAAAAAATTTTAAACTGGGTAAACAGGCAGTGATTGTGTTTTTTATCTGAAAAGTTTTTGCGGTGGAGTTTGAGGAGGTACTTTTTTCAAAAAGCACCTCCTCATCGAACTCACGTTGATTTAGAAAATATAATCCTCGATATGCGTATGATCCCATTCTTTTCCGCAGATTTTTGCGTGCTTGACCAGCATGTCGGTCTTTGCATACCCTGCGGTTCCCGGCATACCGGGGCATACCGGATAAATACCGAGCACAGCAAAGATATACCATGCAGAGGTTGTACCGTTGTCCTCGTCACCGGGATATCCAGTCGGCGTTGCATGGAATACGCCGCACAACGCCTTTACCCAAGCGCTTGCCTTCTTTTCATCACCGAGCATTGAGAACAGGAATGGGAAATGGAAGGAAGGCTGATTGGAAATGGCGCACTGACCGAAATCAATCGCTGCAAGCTCTGTCATTTCATGAATTTCCATGCCATAACCGTCTACCGCATATTCCGGCTTCGCTGCAAACAATTCATCCAGCTTTTCAATCATGTTATCTGTGCCGCCGTACAATGCAGCCAACCCGCCGATATCATGCGGCACTGCAAAGCTGGACTGCCATGCGCAGCCTTCCGTATACTCGCCGCCCCATGTCAGCGGATCAAAATCTTCTTTCATATCGCCGTGTTCGTCTTTTCCGCGCATAAATCCGGTTGCAGGATCAAACAGCTTCTGATAATTCTTTGCACGTCTGTCATAATTTGCAATGAATTCGCTGTCATAACCGAGAACCTCAGCCACACGGGCGATACAGTAATCGCCATACGCTGCATCCAGCGTCAAATTCACCGATTCTCTGTACTTGTCCCGCGGCACATAACCGAGCTTGCAGTACAGTTCTGCACCGTTGCGTCCATACCGATCCTCTGGTCCGTTATGGTTGGCATGCCGCAGCATCCCCTCCAATGCCTCTGTCCAGAGCGCCTTCGTTCCAATTCCTTTGACAGCTGCATCTGCAATGACAGCATCAATCAGTGTGGAGGGCATGCAGCCGACCTCACCAAGAGACGGCCAGCGCGGCAACCATCCGCCGTCACGGTAATCCGCAACAAAACCGTCCAGCATTTCTGCATATTCGTTCCGGGCGATCATTGCATATAAGGGGTACACGGTGCGGTACGTATCCCAAAAACCGTTGTCGGTATACCGTACACCCTTTGTCTTCTTACCTGTAAAGGGGGAATAATAGACATTTTCCCCGTGTTCCATATCATGCTCGTATGCTTTATGCGGGAACAAAAACGTTCTGTAAAGGCAGGAATAAAAGGTACGCATCTGATCATCGTCTACCGCATCAATTTCAATGCGATGCAGCACTTCTTCCCATCGATCCTCTGCCGCTTTCTGTACCTCTTCAAAAGAACGCCCATCCATATCCTCGCGCAGGTTATATTCCGCCTGTTCACGGGAAAGGTAGGAAATCGCAATTTTTGCCGTTAAAGCAGGATTTTTCACTGCCATATGGAAGCCGTTTCCATGACCATCACAGGAAAATGCATGCGACGCATCTGCATCAATGTCACAAGGATCGAACTGCACGGCAATGTACATGCGGAAATCGACCGGCTTATCCTGCGAATGACCGTCAGTCCAACCGGAAAGCATACCGGTTTTAGCGTCGTACTGCCAGTCGTTATTGCCTTTGAGCGGATAGAAGGTCAGACCCATATTCTTCTGCATACGGTAAGACAGCCGAATCATACCGCCGCGCTCAGTCGGTGTGACTTCAAAGTCACATCTCTGGCGCAAAAAGTTCACTTTCAGCAAATCCGGGCGGAAAATCGCTTCTTCCGGGCGATATCCGGACCAGCCGCCGTCCCAGCGCTCATAGAAGACTCTTGTTCCCGCCTGCGGCGCCATCAAAAAGGTACCGTAATCACCAATCCACGGACTCGGCTGGTGTGTGAGACGAATGCCTTCCACACAGCGGTCATCGGCATGAAAAAACCAACCGCCGCCATTGCCGTTCGTCTGCGGCATAAAGCCTGCCATTGCCCAAGGCAGCTGTGTATACGGAAGGGTATTGCCATGCGAAAAACGGGACACCGACGCAGTCCCCATCCGGATATTTACATAGGGAATATACTTCATACAATTTCAATTCCTTTCCTGAAAAATAGAATCCATCGTTTGGTATTATTATACCCGAAATTCCACAAAATGTAAAGAGGGTGACATGAAAATTTTCAGAAAAAATTTTTTATCTTTTTATTTTCACTTTATATGTCGTCTCCCATGATTTATACAACATACTCCATCGTTTTTAAGTAACATTGTATAAATTTTCTGTTTTTTCCGAAATTCCCTTGACGTTTCCAATTTTGAATGGTATAATTTAAGGCGAGTTCGATACATTCATGGGGCTGCTGCAAGTTTTCAACTTGCAGCCCTAAGATTAAATGGTCCGACCAAAATGGTCTGACCAAAAAGGTCTGACTGTCGCATATACGACAGTCGTGCGGCACCATGTAAATGCGACAGCCTGACCTCCTTAAGAAAGGAAGCTTTTCATCGATTCCGCATTTGCTGAAATATACAGTGTATGTGAAAACAAAGCATGCGAAAGTAATTATGATCATGCAGCAAAATTACCGCCGGCTGGTTGCGGCGTGCTATACCACCAATCTCTCGCAGTCTGTGGTTGCAAGCCTATCCCCCGTACTCTTTTTAACCTTCCGATCTCTTTACGGTGTTTCATACGCCCTGCTCGGTCTTCTGGTACTGATCAACTTTATTATGCAGTTGACCATTGACCTGATTTTTTCCTTTTTCTCGCAAAAATTCAACATTACCAAAACAGTACATATTACACCGCTTCTGACTGCCATCGGACTTTTGGTATATGCCGTCTGGCCGTTCTTTTTTCCAGGCTCCGTTTATACCGGTCTTGTCATCGGCACCATTATATTTTCAATGTCAGGAGGGCTTGCCGAAGTATTAATCAGTCCGGTTATCGCCTCCATACCATCAGAAAATCCAGATCATGAAATGAGCAAGCTGCATTCCATTTATGCGTGGGGGGTTGTTGGCGTCATCCTGATCAGTACCCTATGGATTCTCGTTTTCGGTCAAGCGGCATGGCAATGGCTGGCGCTCTTCTTCGCGCTGATTCCAATGACAGCCTGCATTCTCTATTATAAAACAGAGCTTCCTCCAATGGAAACTGGAGAGCAAGGTTCCAAGGCACCGGCACTTATGAAAAGCAAAACGCTTTGACTGAGTGTTCTTGGTATTTTTCTTGGCGGCGCTGCGGAATGCACCATGGCACAGTGGGCATCCGGATATTTAGAGCAGGCGCTGTCCATTCCAAAAATCTGGGGTGATATTTTCGGCACTGCAATGTTTTCTGTCATGCTCGGCATGGGACGTACACTCTATGCGAAAAAGGGAAACCATATTGAGCGAGTGCTGCTGCTCGGTGCGATTGGCGCGCTTTTGTGTTATCTGACCGCAGCAGTATGCCCCTTCCCGTCATCGGTCTGCTTGCCTGTGCTTTTACAGGATTCTGTGTATCCATGCTTTGGCCGGGTTCTCTGATTGCAGCTTCTGACCGAATTCCCAACGGCGGCGTCTTTTTATACGCGATGATGGCAGCAGGCGGCGATTTGGGCGCTTCCATTGCACCGCAGCTTGTCGGTATCATCACGGACGCGGCAATTGTTGATCCCGCCGCAATCGCATTGGCAGTCAGACTCGGCGAAACGCCGGAACAGCTTGGTATGAAGCTTGGCATTCTTACAGGCGCCTTGTTCCCTCTGCTCGCAATTCCTGTATATGTCCTGTTGAAAAGACAGAAAACAGTCAAAAAATCAATATGATATAAAAAATTATAAAATAAAGGAAAACTTCGCACCGTTCAGCAAAGCTGAACATGCGAAGTTATGGTCATAATTATGAAAATTCTTTTTCAAGGCGATTCTATTACAGATGTCGGCAGAAATGCCGGCTCCGGAAGTCTGACCCCCATCGGTCAAGGCTATGCACTTCTCTGCGCAGCAACGCTTGGTGCAAAATATCCCATGCAGTTCACATTTGAAAATCGCGGCATCAGCGGCAACCGTATTGTTGACGTATATGCCCGTATCAAAGTGGATGGCTGGAACTTGTCACCGGATGTATTCAGCATTTTGATCGGTGTCAACGATGTCTGGCATGAATTCGGAAACCAGAACGGTGTGGACGCAGAACGGTTTTATCGCGTATACAAAATGCTTGTCACCGATACCATGGAACAACTCCCACATATACAAATGATTCTGATGGAACCGTTTGTCCTGAATTGCGGCGCCACCGCGGAACACTGGGATATCTTCCGGGGTGAAACCGAAAAACGTGCAGAAGCTGTGAAACAAATTGCATCTGAATGCGGACAGATTTTCCTTCCACTGCAAAAAATGTTGGACGATGCATGCGGCATTGCTCCGGCATCATATTGGCTTGGCGACGGTGTGCATCCCACAACCGCAGGTCATAAGCTGATTGCGGATCAGTGGATCAAAACATTTGAAGAAAAGATTTTAATCCCACATACATAATGTATTCCATTTGTATAGAAAACAATAGGGCTGTCGCATTAACATGCAGCAGCCCTATTTCTTCTTTCGATTTTATTTAAAACTATTGCAGGTTTTTAAATTCCGATTTTGTGTCTTTACAGGACCTCGTGAAGCCGGTTTTCACCAGCTGCAAGCTTTACTGTTTTCTCTCCGTACCGGAATTCTGCGCACAAATTTTCAGGGATTGTAATGACAAAATCTACAGCTTCAGTCGTTTTTTCATAAGATACCGTCACTTCTCCCATCGGAACAGTTCTCTTTGCGCTGACTTGATTCAGTCCGTTTACCATTACCGGTGCAATGATAATCTCATTGTATCCGGCTTTGCCATTCTCCTCTCGGATTCCTGCAAGATAGTCAAAGAGATATGCCGTGATTGCACCAAACATCGGATGATTATGAGAACGATCCCATGTTGCAAGCGGCCAATTTTCCCATATTGTCGTTGCGCCCCTGACTCTCATACCATCAAAGGAAATGGGATCCGTTGACATCATCAAATCTGCCGCAAGCTGTCCGTCACCATGTTCAAACAAAACACGTGTTACAATATCCGTACCGAAAATACCGGTATCATAGCGTCCGAGATTCCGATAATACGCAACCAGATTCTGATAGGTACGTGCATCACCGACTCCCATATCCACTGCAATGGCATTTGCGCCCTGCATGCCGCCAATGAAATTTCCGTCCCAGGTATTGAAGTACGCAGCGGTCACAGCAGCACGTCGTTCTGCAATCCGTTGTTCCAGCATGGGGATTTCCATCTCCCGTCCAATCAAACGTCCAATTTCGATAACGCGCTGCATGGACTTGATATAAAAGTAGTTATTGACAAATGCAGCGGGAAGGATGACCTGAATCGGTGCGCACCAATCGCCAAGACACCATTCTCCTGCTTTATCGCTTTCAACCAGGTGATTTCTCGAATGCGCCTCCAGATAATCAAAATACCGCAGCATCTGAGAATACAAACGCTTCATCGGTTCCATATCACCATAATGCTTATAATACATATACGGCACTTCTACAATCGCACATCCCCAACCGCCGGGACCCCCGCCGCAGCGTGTATACGGCGCTGTATATTGCACATGACCGGAATAAATATCCTGACAGTCTCCAATGTCCTTAATCCATTTATCGTAAAAGTTTTTCGCATCCAATGTGGTCATTGCCGCATGACAAGCAAGCTGACCATCACCGGTATACCCTCTTCTTTCAATATGCGGGCAATCGGAAGGAATACCGCTGTGCATATTGGAAAGCTGGGTATTGAGATAGGCCTTGAAAATCCAGTTCAGGGTTTCATTATCGGAGGTAAACGAGGAGGTCACGGCATGATTTGTATGTACATTTTGTACACAAAGCGGTTCCGCTGCACCCTTTATGGTAAAATACCGGAACGCAAACCATGTGAAAAGCGGTTTGACAATACGGCATGTACCGTCGGACACAATGGTAAATTTTTGATTATAATGATAATTCAAATCGGGAGTACCGTCTTCCTTTCGTTCCTCCGCAAACAACACCTCAACGGTCTCGCCTGCTTTCGCGGTCACACGCAGGACAGGATATCCGGACATGTTCACGCCACAGTCATAATGCCGTCCGTTTTCATCCTCTTTTAACAGAGTAACAGGAAGCTCCCTTGCGACACGGTCTGCCGGACAGTCACAGAACTCATAGGAGGTATCAAGCGCATCTGCCAGTTCTGCATGCTTCCAGCTGCTGTCATCAAATTCTTTTTTCAGAATCGTTTCGTTTTCCTTTGTATAATCCTGATTTTCAAACTGTGTGAAATAGTAGGTTTTTACATAGCTTTCGCCGATTTTATCCTGTGTACCGGAATAATATTCCAAGGTACCAGCTTCGGTCTCTACAGTCAAACGATAGATCGCTTTGGGATTTCCGTATTTCTCATCTTCAAAGGTGTACCACCCACCGCCAAAATGCAGTGCAATGACATTGTCGTTTTCACACAAAAGCGGCGTTACATCATATTCCGGTACATAAATGCGGTGTCCTGTAACCGTTTCTTCTGTAGGACGGTTCTTTCTCACCTCAAAATCTGTCGACAGCGGCAGAAACTGATCTTCCGTGATTTCATTTCCATTGATATAGCAATGGAAAAAACCAAGTCCAATCACACGCAGTGTTGCTTTTTTCACCGTGTGGATATCACAAACGGAAAAGTGACCGCGCAGTACAGGAAAGTGCGGAACGCCGTTTTCGTCTGGGGTTCGGTTCGCTGTATTTTCAGCGTACATTCCGGCACATACCCATTTTGCCGATCCAAAAATTTCATGCAGTTTCATATTGATACTCCATTCTTTTCTATATATTGCAAAAGCTTTGCGCATTTCCGGCTTTGCCATAATACACAAACCTTTCTTTTCCCAAAAATAATACCGATTCACCCTTGCCGCAGTACATTTTAGAAGCCGCTTCTGCCGATATAGGAATGTCTATCTCTTCTGTTATCAGGCATCCGTGCACAGCAGCTTGATCATTGTGTCTTTCAAAAGTTGATACTGTTTTATTATATCAGATCGTCATATGTGTTTTGTAAAACGTTTTACATTATTTTGGTGTATCGTTTTACATTTCGTGTGTATCGATATACATATGGTCGGAAAACACACTTTCCAACAATCCGATTTCCTCAAAATACTGTACCAGAATGGCTGTTCTGAAATTGCGCATGGTCATTTGACACCCATATGCAATCAATTCCATCTTACGGTCCATATTTTTATCAACGGTAATCTGCATCGCCCGTCCAAGCATACTGCCTTCAGAGCCTCTGCCAAGTGTGATGAAATAGGTCTCCTCCATACCGGAAAAACCAAGATCCGATTCTGTAATCTCCGCAAGATTTTCCTTTTCTTTCAGCAGCTTTTCCATGTATCGGTTTTGAATCCAAACAACCGCGGTTGCCCGACGCATTCCCGTTTGCTGCGAAAATGCAGACAGCAGCGCATCGATCCGCTTATGAAACCGTATATATACCGTTTTATGTTCCGGAACCGGTGCCCTCATTTCGATTCCTCATGATCTGCAAGACTTTTTTCCAAGATCGCAGTAGCCGCATGCAATGCCTGCTTCATTTCCTCAAGGCGTTCCAGCATCACACGGCGTCCCGGCGTATCCAGCTTCATCATCCGATGGATACTCGTCCGTGAAGTAATTCCCTGTACGCCGCTTTCTGCTTTTTTCATGGATTTATTTACCATAGCAGCAATATCATCTCCGATGACAGTTCCTGTTTTCATCGGTGCATTGATCTTTGTCAGTTTGTCTTCACTTTTTTTCAACGCCGCCTTTGCGCTTGTTATTGTGTTTGCGTACATTTTTTTCTGGTTTTCCAAATCCAACAATGTCTTTTTTACAACATCCATCTGCTGTGTCAGTTCTTCTGCCGCATCGCTTCCGTCTTCCTCTGCATTTTCCGCCATGGCATTTAGTGCCGACAGGGAAAGCTGGGCGTTAGAAATTTCTTCGTCAATTTCCCGCATTCCCTTTTCTTTGCTTTCCAACTGTACCGTTAAATCTGCAATGGTTTTCGTTGCAACAAAAAGCTGATCATTGACATCCCGCAGTGCTGCGCTTCCAGATTCATACGCGGATGTCAGGTTTTCTGCGAGAATTTTTTGTGTTTCCATCGGCAAATGCGCATACTGTACCGCTTGATTTTTCGGAATCAAATCACGGTCAAGCAGTGCAAGAATCTCCGGGTGCAGGTTGGTTTCAACTGCAATATTTTTGTCGATCAATTTATCACTGATTCCAGTATACCGCACGGCAAGGTCAACTGCATCCCGTTCCGACACTCCGCCTTTTTTCCGCAGATTTTCAATGAATCGCATGGTTGCTTTCCGAAACCGTTTTTCGTTCTGCATTCCGCCGCGCGTCTGCAGATTGGCCGCGTCCAACACGAGCATTTCATCAAGAGGATCCAACCCGGTAAGCACTTTACACAAAATCAGCGCATACTTATTTTCCTTCTTTTTCTCATAAAGCCACCGGACAGCTTTGTATCTGCGTTCGCCGGACAAAATCATATACATGCCACTCTCCCGCGTTTTGTCCGAAACCACAATATTATGCAGCAATCCATTGCGTTCAATATCCCTCGCCAATTCTTCAATATCCGCATCCGTATCGTCTCCGGAATAGTCGTTTTGGGGATTCAATTGAATCTGTCCAAGCGGAATGGAACGGTAATCGTCACTGTCCGCTCCAAGCGAATGGTTTAAAAGTGTCTGTGCATCATGCAGCGGATCGCTTTTTGGCGTACTGCCAAGTCCCATATCAATATCAGATAATTTCAATTTTGCCATTCTTATGACCATAACTTCGCGAAAGCGAAGTTTTCCTTTCCAATGTGGAATTGTGACGTAAGTCACAAAACACGGTTTGAAAGATTTATCTTTCAAACTTATGACCATCACTTTTATAAAAGTAAAAGCGATCTCCTTTCTTCTTTGAAACGCATGCTGCATATTTTTTCATGGAAAGCATGCTTTCCGTCGAGTGCATGCGCTCCTTCTATGAAATCTTTGTCTGACAGTAAGCGGCAGGCACAGTTCGGCAGGTGATAAAATTACATTGGAGCATTGTCCCCATCGGAATCAGATTGGGAATTCTGATTTTGAAAACCTTCAAAAACATTAAAAAGAGAATTCTAAGTGCTTCAATTCCTTGATGAGGTAGGGCAGAAAATCTTCGCAAACATTTTATCTTCTGTATGCCTTTTATATCTGTCTTTTCTTATTCCATATCGTTTGTGTTTGAAGTCCCCTGTAATTCGCCCTGTTCGTACCATGCAATCCGTTCCAATACCTCGTGGAACAGTGCTTTATAATCTTTTGCCGGATTACTTCTGGGGTCTTCTATCACAACCGGTCCTCCCAGGGTTGCATCGTTTACGGCTTGCCCTTTGCGGATTTCTGTGTTCAGCTTCAATCCTGCATAGGCTCCGGAACACAGGTTTTCCCGCAAAATTTTCGTAAAGTTCACCTTTTCCACAATGGTCAGAAGGATTCCCAAGACATGGATGGTCATATCGTTTTCACGCTTCATGGTTTCAATCAGCCGATACGTTTCATTCAAACTGTCAATCGAATATTTATCTGGATGAAGCGGAATGATGATATGGTCTGCCGCATAAATACCGGACAGAGAAAATGTATTTTTTCCAGGCGGGGTATCGATTACGATAAAATCGTATGCAGTCTCTTCAATATTCTGTAAAATCGCAGATAAAAACGCATAATCGGGGTAGCCGCGTGTTTTATGTAAAATTTCAGCCTGATCCGGTATCATCAGCGAAAAACCGCTGCACGGAAGGATATCCACATTTTCAAGCGCAGTTGGATGGATAAAGTGATCGGTGGTACATCCAGGAAATCCAAAGGTACGGTACGCGTCAAACAGCGCCGCATTGTTGAATGCTTCGCGATTTTTTCCAGTTGCGGAAAGCGTTGTATTTCCCTGTTCATCCATATCGACAAGCAATGCACGTAACCCATGCAGACCCATTTCTGCCGCCAGGTTGACTGCTGTTGTCGTTTTTGCGACACCACCCTTTGTCACAGCGACCGTAATCACCAACGGTGTACTGCGATGCTGTATTTTGTTTTCCGCATCAGATTTTTCAAGCGGTTCTTTTCTTGCTGTCAAAACTGCCTTTGCTTTTGCTGTGGAACCTGTCTGCATCTCTGTTTCTGCCATCGTATTTTGTATCCTGTGCAAAGTCTGTGCTCCTGTTTCCATCGTTTTTACGTTCTCCGTCTTTCCCACGTTTCTCACTCCCATGCAACTGCCTCTTCTTTTTATAAGATGTTGCCTTAATTATATCACAGATTCTGGAAATCTGCAATAGTTTTTGAAGATTCTTTTTCATTTCTTCTCGTGTTTTTTCGCCAATTTTCATTTTTATTGCAGGTTTTCAAAAGCCGCTTTTTGTGTAACGTTTTATGTTTACCGCTTCACAAATGTGTATCGTTTTCTCACTGCGCGTGTTTTGAAACAACTGCTTAGCTTCATCGTCATTTTCCGTATAAGTATGGCTTTTTATCATGAAATATTCGGTTTCTCTTGCGTTTTTTCCCGATTTATGGTATAATAATTGACGAAAATTTTATTTTTCCGTTAAAGCGACCAAAGGGAGCCATCGGATTGAATCAATCCGATGAAACCAATTGTAAAAGAAGTTTTACAATTGCCTAATCAAAATTTGGGAAGGAGGCACCTGTGATGGCACAAAGCATTTCCATCAAACTGGAAGGCTTATTTGAAGATGAGTTTCACAAGCAATTGATTCGTGCCTGTTACAAATACGAATCGTTATCGGTTGCCGCAGCCTACAAAAAACTGTCGTTAGAACAGTTTGTAGAGCTGATGGAAACCGCAATTTCACAGTCCGGCTATACCGAGCAAACGCCGCTTGGAGAAGAGGAACTGCGTAATTTTGCAAAAACCTATGACAAAATTCTCCGCAATGCCATTAAGGATGTACAAGAACTGCGTTCTATCATCCCCAAAGACGTATTTATCACAAACTCCCGTGTTGCAAACGAGCTTCGTCACCTTTCTCCCAATGAAGAACACACCTTGACTGTCGGCCGCAAGGGCAATCAGCTTGTAGAAATTAAAACAACGATTAATTTTAATGATAAAAACATCCAGTTTTCCAATAATGCTACCATTTCTGCCTATGACAAGATTGTACATGATGCCGTTTGCAGCCTTTACACCGCAGGAAATGAAATTTTCACCCCGGAGATGGTCTACCGTGCAATGAACGGTATGGTGGAATCTGAATTTGTCAGCCCGAAATCCATTAAAATGATTGTCGAATCCCTCGAAAAGCTGCGTGTAACAGACATTGCCATCGACTATACAGAACAGCTTCGCATGACAGGTTCAAATGATGTCTTTGATCTTGCACGTGTCAGCGGCGCCATGCTGATGATGCAGAAGGTCACGGTTTCAGCCGGCGGCGTGACAAAATGGGCGTATCGGATTGTGGCAAGTCCGATTCTTTATGAATATTCCAAGCTTTTAAAGCAGATTATTCCCATTCCATTGCAGCTGCTCAACACAAAAGAAACCACACGGTCTACAGATACGGTAATTATCATTCGGCAGTACATTTTACAGCGTGTGGAGCTGATGAAAAATAAGAAAAACAGTATGCATTCCAAAATCATTTCCTATGAATCCATTTACGAGCTTTTAAATACGCCCGACGACCGCAAGCTGCGTGCCACCATTCGCTCACAAACAGAACGCCTGCTTGACAATTATGTCAACATCCGCTACATACAGCGGTATGAAATCGTCCGGCGCGGCAGAGCCATCACCGGTGTTCAGATTTTTCTGATTGAGGAAGAAGGTACCAAAGATACGCTTTCCCTCGACAGCACCGGTACGGATCCTTCTATTGAATCTGACACAGAAATAAGAAAAACAGATTCTGCATCTACGATGTTCCATGCGGTGCTGTCTTCGGATGCAGAAGATGAGGATACTGACGATACACCGCTGACATCGCGAAATTCAGACAAACATACGATTTAAAATTTGACCCCAATATCATGGGACATACTATGGTATGTCTTCCCTGAGATTGGGGGCTTTTCTTTGGGTGAAAAACAAATCGGAACACGATGGATTCGCTCTTGCGGGCTGTCGCATTAACATGCGCAATCCTATAAAATTCGCCTTTTCGCTTTTCCAAGCGAAATTTCACAGCGGATTTTTATCAAAATCCACTGTGGAAACGCCGAATTCGGATCACTTCGTGATCTCGGGCTGTTGCAAGTTTTCAACTTGCAACAGCCTCCGCCGCTAAGGCATCCCTCAAAACACTTTCAATAAAAATATTTGCTAAATATAGTATAGATACGACAAAAAGCATCTATATTTTTATTCGGTTTATCTGTTTAAAAGTTTTTGCGGTGGAGTTTGAGGAGGTGCTTTTTTCAAAAAGCATCTCCTCATCGAATTCACGTTATTTTAAGAATGCTGCGGACGCATTATGTCCCTTCTTATTGGGGTATGATTGATTTTGGATCGTCTCATCTTGGAACAACACGGCCTTCTCAAAAACGATTTGACCTGCATACAACACAAATTTTTTGTTCTGTATCTGTAAAAAACCTGATTTTGACTGCAATAACAAAGGACATAAACCGATTTCCTGCATTTTTACCCCCAATACCATGGGACATAACAACATTGAGGCATCTTTTTTCTGTTTTTGCCCCCAATATCATGGGACATAACAAGAATTCTGGGATCACCGCCGCTCTTTTTACCTGCAATACGGTGGGACATACAGTGCAAAACAGCAGAAGAATGGCAGTCTTAACGATAGCATTCGGACGTGAAAAACCGACAAAACACCTCTTTTTTTACGAAATTGCAGCCGTTTTGTATCGTGCATGGCCATTTTTACCCCCAATACCATGGGACATAACGATATTTTCCACATCTGGTACATGAAATTTTTCCCTGCAATAGCGAAAAATTTCACCTCCAATACGGACGGACATCGGAATTTTTTCTGATTTTTCAAGTTTTCCTGCCTTTTTTCACCCCCAATACCATGGGACATTGCCGTTTTATCCTCCTCCAATAAATCAGGACACCTCCCCAAACAAATCTGGACATACCTGCAATAAGATCGGACATTCCCCCCAATAAGAACGGACAAACAAAGCATCTGCGATTGCGTAATTTTCATGATATAGCAACGGGTTTTGGCAATTTGTGATTTTCCTGTAAGTACTTGTAAGTATTTGTATGTCCTTTTTTGTAGCGACGATTTGTCCGATCTTGACAAAACATCGTTTTTCGTGTATGCTATTTGCAGTATATATCCTTGCACACAATCCATACGGTCATATCCTTGTAGGATTTCCCGTATATCCATGAATTTTCAGAGGAAGGAGGATTTTATAGGAAAAGCGGCAGATGACGATTCCTATAACAAACGGAATGAAAAAGAAAAAACACCATAAAGTATCGTCAAAAAAAGCGTCTTTGCATGGACAAAAGGGGCTTTCGCCAATTGTTATGGAAGTACCCGGCGCAGCGGAACACTCCCCTGCGTCTGCTGCTATGACAGATTCGGTTTCGACAACACTTCACCGTTCAGAATCCCTTCCTCCTCCGACCTCTATACAAAAATCGGTTCCGTTTCTGCGTCTTTCCAATGCACACATTAAAGGTACGCTTTCTGTCCGTGGAAAAAGAGACGATGCAGATATCCCACAGTGCGGATTCTCCTCTTTGCGCGATCTTGGGTTGTACGCACTCTTGGGCGCGATTCTTTCAAATCCTTCCTTTACATATGCGCAGGGCGGTTTGCAGAAACTGCTCTTGTCGCATTGCAAAAACCGTTATTTTTCACTCCACGGTGCATGGCGTCGGCTGCAAAAGCAGGGCTATCTTCATCGTACCCGCATTGTCTGCGGAAATGATCATTTTCGCGATTATTATACACTTTCACACACACCGCATGCAGAAGAAGCAGATTCTATGTCCCCGCCCTTGTCGTCTTCTCATACGATGATCAACGGTGCACTGCATTTATCCTATGCAGAAACTGATGCTTTTGTCGCATCCTATCAGCCGTTTATGCCGCCAAACGATGATTTTACCATGGTCAGTATTCCCATGCTCTTTGACCCAAAGCTGTCTCTTTCTGCAAAAGGATTGTATGCGGTTTTGGCTCGATTCCTCCGTCTTTCTTTCTATGGGGCAGATATCGTAATCACAAAAGCATTTTTACGGGAGGTTTGTCCAGAAGGAGAAAATTCTTTCGATCGGATTTTCCGTGAACTACGCCAAAGCGGATATTTAAGTTTGACCCGCACAACGGATAAAGAAACAGGGAAGGGATACTATCTCTATACCCTGCATCCGACACCAACGGCAGCAATCGGGACAGTGGAAACGCAAACACCTGCGGCAGCAGCGCCCTCTGAAGCAAAAACAACTGAAAACGAAACGGAAACGGGTTTTATTTCCGTGCAGAACAACACGCCCTCAAAAAAAGCAAACGAAGCGACAACCGCAGCTGCTACAACAGCAATAGAGCCAGAAAACACAAAATCTGCAAATCATTTGATCGCCGCAGAATCGATAACACCGTCTTCCGCATGGGATGAAAAACACATAATCGAACGAATACGGGACCAAATCGAATATCCTTGTCTTTTAAGTGACTATCCCAAAGCGCGGTTGGATTGTATTGTTTCTATTATAGCTTCCGTTACAAGGAAAGAACATTCTGACATCAACGGGCCCACAGCGAATGCCATATGTAAAACGGCGCCGCCCTCTGCGTTGATGCATATCGGTCAGACACCGGTTCCGTTATCCGATGTATTCCAAATATTTTCCAGTTTGAGCTGTGAAGACATCCGGTATGTTCTTGATACCTATGAAACCGTTTCTCAAAAACAGCCAATCCATCATATCCGTTCGTATCTCACCACTTGTCTTTTTCATGCAAAAGAAAACTTAGCGCTGGCACTGGATCAGTTTTCCTGCCGTCTCCCACACCTCGAACCCCAGACACCATAAAAAGGGAACAGTAAGGGGAGGGGAAACGATGAGGGAAACTTTTGAAAAAGTTTCCCTCAAACTCCTTTCAAAACTTTTTGAGCTGTGATTTTATCTTCTTTCATTAATATGAGTTCGATGAGGAGATATTTTTTGAAAAAGCACCTCCTTAAACTCCTTCGCAAAAACTTTCAAACAGAAGAGACCGTAATTCCCGTATAAAGTTTTTTGAAAGGGGTTCGGGGGAAACTTTTTTTCAAAAAAGTTTCTCCTGAGAATTCTATCGAACTCACGTTTAATTATAGAGAGCGGATATCGCTGTGGTTGATATCTTTAAATTTTATAACAGGTTTCGCCCCGTTTTGTTTGAAAAACAGTACGGGGCTATTGGTGTTTATACTTATATGATGCATTCGTATGAAGCAACCTTCCTTTTTCCGGCTTTTCTTATATTTTTATTTTGCTACCCGATTTTCGCATGGATGGAAAACAACTGTATGTATTTTAATAATATAAAAAGCAGCAATATGTATTTTGTCCGAATGAAATTTTGCAGAATTCTTTTTTTGATGATGTATTTTACATGAATTCTTTTCCGGCGGAAAGTATTATATCCTAATTTATTATATCCGTTTCTCTTATATCTTCCATCTTCTTCCATCTTTATATCAAGCAAAAGTCTTCTCCTCCGAATAAAAAGTTTTGAAGGGAGTTTGAGGGAAACTTTTTCAAAAGTTTCTCTCATCGTCTCCCAAAATCCCTTGACAAATTGACGATGCTGTGATATAATGTAAATTGAATAGTATAATCAAAAACGATGACGAAGTGCGTCTGAGAATATATGATTCCACAGCGAGCCGGGGATGGTGTGAGCCGGTGAATTTCAGCTTCTCAGAAAATCCCTTCCGAGTTGCAACGCTGAATTGTAATGCTTGCATAGTAAGCCGCGCCGGATTTCCTCCGTGATGGGAACGCGTCTGATGGGACAGCGAAAAAGACGTCCACGGCAATCGCAGTTTTTGTGATACTGTCATTGGTCCTGTTCCGATTTCTCGGAGACAGGACTTTTTTAATAGAAAAAGAAAAGGAGCAGTATAATGTTGTACGAAAAGGTTTCTGCCAATTTGAATTTTGTAGACAGAGAAAAAGAAATTGAAAAATTCTGGCGTGAAAATCATATCTTTCAGAAAAGCATTGATACAAGAGAAAAAGGACGCGAGTTTACATTTTATGACGGACCTCCAACGGCAAACGGAAAGCCGCACATCGGCCATGTGCTGACCCGTGTCATCAAAGACATGGTACCGCGGTATCAAACCATGAAAGGCTGCCACGTTCTGCGCAAGGCCGGATGGGATACACACGGTCTTCCGGTCGAGCTGGAAGTGGAAAAGGCCGTTGGCATCAATGGAAAAGAACAGATTGAAGCATACGGTTTGGAACCGTTTATCGAAAAGTGCAAGGAATCTGTTTGGAAATATAAAAGTATGTGGGAAGACTTTTCCTCTACGGTCGGCTTTTGGGCAGATATGAACAATCCCTATGTCACCTATCATAATGAATTTATTGAATCGGAATGGTGGGCATTGAAACAGATATGGGATAAGGGGCTGCTCTATAAGGGATTTAAAATTGTTCCGTATTGTCCGCGCTGCGGCACGCCGCTTTCCTCCCATGAAGTTGCACAGGGATATAAGACGGTAAAGGAACGTTCTGCCATCGTGCGTTTCAAAGCCGTTGGAGAAGATGCCTATTTCTTGGCATGGACAACGACGCCTTGGACACTGCCGTCCAACGTTGCGCTTTGTGTTAATCCTGACGAGCACTATTGCAAGGTTTCTGCCGCCGATGGACGGGTTTATTATATGGCAGAAGCGCTGCTGGATACCGTTCTTGGTTCTTTGAAAACAGAGGATACACCGGCATACAGAATTCTTGAAACCTATGTTGGACGAGAGCTGGAAGGACGTGCCTATGAGCCGCTGTTTGCATGTGCCAAGGCGTGCGCGGAGAAACAGCAGAAAAAAGGCTTTTATATCACTTGTGACGGTTATGTTACCATGTCTGACGGTACCGGTATCGTTCATATCGCGCCTGCATTCGGTGAAGATGACGCAAATGTCGGCAGAAAATACGATTTGCCGTTTGTCCAGTTTGTCAACGGCAAGGGTGAGATGACGGAAGAAACCGCATATGCCGGAAAATTTGTCAAGGATGCAGACCCGCTTGTGCTGTCCGATCTTGACAAAGAAGGAAAGCTGTTTGCGGCGCCGAAGTTTGAGCATGAATATCCGCACTGCTGGCGCTGCGGCACACCGCTGATCTATTATGCGCGGGATTCCTGGTTTATCCGCATGACTGCTGTAAAGGAACAGCTGATCCGCAACAACAATACGGTCAACTGGATCCCGGAATCGATCGGCCGCGGCCGCTTCGGCGATTGGCTGGAAAATATCCAGGATTGGGGCGTTTCCAGAAACCGGTATTGGGGTACGCCGCTGAATATCTGGGAGTGTTCCTGCGGTCACAGACATGCAATCGGTTCCATCGCAGAATTAAAATCGCTTTCCTCCAACTGCCCGGATACAATTGAGCTGCACAGACCCTTTATCGATGCAGTCACCATCCGCTGTGAGAAGTGCGGCGGTGAAATGCACCGTGTACCCGAGGTCATCGACTGCTGGTTTGACTCCGGCTCCATGCCGTTTGCACAGTGGCATTATCCTTTTGAAAATGAAGACAAGTTTAAAGCGCATTTCCCGGCAGACTTTATTTCGGAAGGGGTAGACCAGACACGCGGATGGTTCTATTCCCTGATGGCAATTTCGACGCTGCTCTTTGACTGTGCGCCGTACAAGAACGTATTGGTGCTCGGTCATGTGCTGGATAAAGACGGACAGAAAATGTCAAAATCCAAAGGCAATGCCGTCGATCCTTTTGAAGCACTTGCTGCATACGGCGCGGATGCGATTCGTTGGTATTTTTATTCCAATTCCGCACCATGGCTTCCGAACCGTTTTTATGCGGAGGCTGTGACAGAAGGACAGCGCAAGTTCATGGGTACTCTTTGGAACACCTATGCGTTTTATATCCTGTATGCAAACATCGACAGTTTTGATCCGACGCAATATACGCTGGATTACAGTTCGCTTGGCGTTATGGATCGCTGGATTCTCTCTCGGCTGCAGTCCACAGTCAAGGCAGTGGATGAGAATCTGGCATTGTACCGCATTCCGGAAACCTGCCGCGCATTGACAGATTTTGTCGACGAGCTTTCCAACTGGTACGTTCGCCGCAGCCGTGAGCGCTTCTGGGCGAAGGGAATGGAGCAGGACAAGATCAATGCCTATCTGACGCTCTACACCGCGCTTGAGACGCTCTGCCGGGCAGCAGCGCCGCTTGTGCCGTTTATGACGGAAGATATTTACCGCAATCTTGTCTGCTCGGTTGATAAAACAGCGCCCGAATCCGTGCATCTTTGCGATTTCCCGACAGTACGGACAGAATGGATTCTGCCGGAACTGGAAAAGGAAATGGAAGACGTTCTTGCAGTTGTAGTGCTTGGCCGTGCCTGCCGCAACCAGGCGAACATCAAGAATCGCCAGCCGGTCGGACGGGTCTATGTCAAGTCCGATTTCCGTCTGCCGGAATTCTGCTGTGCGATCATTGAGGATGAGCTGAATGTCAAGAATGTGGTCTTTACCGATCATGTCCGTGATTTTACCACGTACACCTTCAAACCGCAGATGCGTACACTCGGTCCGAAGTACGGCAAGCAGCTTGGTGCGATCCGTCAGAGTTTGACGCAGCTTGACGGCAATACTGCGATGGATGCGCTGGAGCGGGACGGCGTCCTTGTGCTTGCACTTTCCGACGGAACAGAAGCACAGCTGACAAAAGAGGATCTGCTCATCGATATGACGCAGAAAGAGGGATATGAATCGGTATCCGATCACGGCATCACTGTCGTCATTGATACAGCTCTGACACCAGAGCTTTTGGAAGAAGGCATGGTGCGTGAGGTGGTGTCAAAGATTCAAACCATGCGTAAGGATTCCGGTTTTGAGGTGATGGATCATATCGAAATCGGCGTTGAAGGCAATGACACAGTTGCAGCTGTAATGAAGAAGAATGAAGCATCCATCTGCACGGATACGCTGTGCGACCACATCGAATACGGCAAAGCTGCAGAAAACGCAAAGAAGTGGAATTTGAACGGCGAAACGGTGATGCTGTCGGTGACAAAGCTGTAACGACGGATGTATATGGAGGCAGAGGGACGGTCTTTCATAAACGGCATTCTCCCAACCCTTGATCAATAACCGATTGTATCGGGAAAATGAAAAATTTATAAACAGGATATCTATAAAATACACCCCGAACCGATTGAAAACGGTTCGGGGTGTATTTGAATTTTATTTGAAATTTGATGCGCGGTTTTCGGTAAGGATAACGTGAGTACGATGAGGAGATGCTTTTTGAAAAAAGCACCTCCTCAAACTCCACCGCAAAAACTTTTAAACAGAGAAACCAATAAAATATGGATAAATCAAGCAAAAAAACGCACAGTTTTGGTCTGATTTATTCATATAAAGTTTTTTGAAAAGGGTATGGGGAAAACTTTTCCCTCAAAAAAGTTTTCCCCGAGAATTCTATCGAACTTACGTTAAGGATATTTGTCGATGGCAGTCTGCTCTATTTGGATTGCTGTGTCCGCTGTATTCTGTGAAGACGGACCATTCTGCGCGCTTGTTCATACCGCGCTTTATAGGGGTCTTCATACGGATGCATTTCCGACATGGCGGAATACAAATCGGTTCTATCGTTTTCCGCGTCCTTTTGCGCAGGAACAGCTGTGGTGATACAAAGATACCGTCCGTGTGCCTCACAGCTGCACAGCGTCATCATTTCTGTTTTTGTACAGCGGATCCATGTACCTGTGCTGATTGCGGCGCCGCAGACGGGGCAGGCGACGCGCTGTCTGCGTGCGGCATTCAATGCCTCACCCGGTGTACGGAACGCGCCGGGAATGACAGCGGGGCGTTCTGCTGCGCTGCTCATGCTTTCCTGCTCTTTGGTTCCCGGTTCCGGTATGGAAGTGGGCGCCTTTGCAGCCAAGTGACCGGCGTTTGCGGCATCCATTTTTGCTTTCAGCAGCGGCGTGAGGATTTTCTCATTTTCATTTAACAGATGTGCGAGTATTTTTGCGGTATCTTCTGCATCGGAAAGCGCATTGTGACGAAATTCACCGGAAAGCTGCAGCTTTTTCAGCAGTGTGCTGAGACTGGGAAACGGCGGAACAATATTTGCAGCACGGCATAAAATCGGTTGGATATCGTACATAGGAGGCAGATACTGTTCTGCATTTGTCACAAAACCATTGCATTTGATGCGCAGATTCTGCAAAACTGCGGAACGGTCGGCGCTCCCAAAGGTAAAAATCGGACCGTTTGTGCTGTTTGCAAATATCAAAAACTGTTTGAATACGGTGTGGAATTCTGGAGCTGCAGCAAGCGCTGCAATGTCCAGGTGCAGTGTGTCCAAAATAACCGGATGTACATATTCCGGAGAAATGGGGCGGATCAATGAATAAAAACGCTCCAATATGGTTCCGGTTTCATCCATACGAACCGCACCTGCGGAAAGTATCTCGTTAAAATAATGAAATTGTTCGCCTGCGTGATATGGTGTAATGCACCACTCAAAATCGGCAATGACCCATTGCTTCATGCGGAAATCATCCTTTTCATACAGTATTCTATTATATGATATCATGTTTTCCGAAAAAAGTCAAGAATTCTGCTTATTTTGCAGGGGGGAAACGATGAGGGAAACTTTTGAAAAAGTTCCCCTCATACTCCCCTCAAAACTTTTTATCGAGGGAAATTTTAATCCGGGGTTGTACATTTGTCACCTTATCCCAAAAAAGTTTTTGAGGGTTATAGGGGACTTTTTTCAAAAAGTCCCCTAATCGTACCCCTTATTTACAAGGAGTTCAAATTTTTACGGTATGATTAGCAAAACAGCAGAAAAATTGATTCAGAAGAAAGAAGGAGTCTATTGATGCCGCGAAACGATCCCTATCAGGTGCTGGGCGTCCGACCGGATGCCGATGCGGAAGAAATCATTGCCGCATACCGCAGTCTTGCAAAAAAATATCACCCGGATCTGAATCCGGGCGATGAGGAGGCCAGTGCACATATGCGTGAACTCAATGATGCCTATGCTGAAATCCGTGCAAAGGACAGTGTGTTTGCCAAAGCTGGTACCGCATGGTCAGAAGAAGGTACATCCGGTGCGAAACCGTTTGATTCTAATGACATAGGATCAGAACAGCAGCAGCGGAAATACCGGAATGTGCATGATGCACTGCAAAAGGAACAGTTTGATGCCGCATGGTCCCACTTAGAGCGCATTTCTCCGCGGGGCGATATTTGGTACTATGATGCCGCATATGTGCAGGATGCGCTTGGAAATCGTGTGCTGGCACTGTATTATGCAAAAAAGGCATGGGAGATGCAGCCGGAATCCGATGTATATCAATCGTTCTATGAATCTCTGTGCAGAAGTTCGGATACACAGAAAGAAGCTTCTGCACAGAGAGAAAAGCGTCAGAAGATCATGGATCACATCAAACGGATCATACTGCTTTTTTGTGCCTTGGGAATGGTTGGAAGCGTAATTTTTCAAGCATGCAGTGCAATGTAGCAGTAGGTATATAAGGCTTTGAAAAGCACCGTGATGTTTCACGTGAAACTATACAATTTATGAAAATAATACAAGATAGTATATGAATTATTCTTCTGTTTTGATAATTTCGGATGCAAAATCCGTATATTGAATCCAGGACTTTCCGGGAATACGATAAATGATACTGAATGCCGCTTTTCCGGATGGGTTGCAGAGTTTAAACAGAATGGTATTTCTTCCTTTGTGGAATGGGATGCTGTAAAAATGTTTGTTTTCCAGTGTCCAACACCCGACAGTACGGTTTTCTCCGATGAATGTACCGTTGATCCACAATTTAAAAGGTCCTTCGCAGCCAACGGTGACGTCGACCGGGCGATCTTCAGGAGAATCGATATAGCGGAACAGATACGAGACGGCGGGTCCTGTGGAGGAATAGAGATCACCGGCTTCAAAGTAATCCTCTGTGATGGAAACCGCCTCCGGCATGGTGCGTGCATCGGCAGGATCACAGGGGAGGGTACCGTTAGACACAGAGAAGAACGTTGTTTCCTCCAGATATGGGATGTCGATATCAGCAAACCGGTTCAGATGATAATCACGTACCGGGTCTTCCCAGGGGAGATTTTGCGGCAGCTGCATATGAGAACCGTATGGGATGTACGGCGATACATCGGTCAAATCGAAATTGTTGTGGAAAAACGGACCGTAGCAATACCAGATATCCGCACCGTTCAGACCGAAAGAATAGGGGATTTTGGTACCGTCTTCCGCTGTGAAGCAGACGGCAATCCGGTTTTCCTGGTTCAATGTGGTACAGGTGGGTGCAATAACAAAGGACATTGATACGGTTTTCTGTGTGCCGCCTGCGATTGTGACGGTGTCCTCCGATACAGTGCCGACGATGCCGTCCGGTGCAGTCACAGAGATGGTACCGCTTATGTCCTGATTTGCAGAAAGTGTCAGGAGGACCGTCTTCTTTTTCTCCAATGGGAGTACAGGATCGCCGGCATAATCAACCTGGAAGGTGAGGGCAGCCGGGAGGGGCTTGGTTGTTGGAATTGGTGTGTAATCCGGTTTCTCTGTGATGACCACATCTCCCGGAATACTGTCGCATAAGGTCATGCCGACAACGGCTACATCTTTTGCAAGCTCTGCAATGGAACAGTCCGGACGGCGCAGCTTGACGGCAGCTTTGATGCCGGTATCGGTAAAGCCGTCTTTGTGCAGCAGCATATCAGCGCCGCGGATGATGCCGACAAGAGACGCTGCGGTCGCACAGATACAATCGGTATCATATCCCATAGCACAGCCGAGGCGGATGGTCTCACGCATATCGCCGTGGCCGAACAGAAGCGCAAGCAGGGTAAAGGACATATTCTGGTAAAGGTTGGTGCAGTCGGGATGCCCGAAATGACGGATGATGGCACTGCGGATAAACTTCCAGTCTTTACCGGCTTTCCAGAGCCGCAGCGTCATGGAAAGCGCAGCCGCAATGCGGGATTCTGCCGGAATTTGTGCAAGCGCTTCTTCTATGAGCACCGGAATTGCAGCAGTATCATCATAGAAGAACGCGGCAGCCTCCGCATATGCGAGGAAATATTCTGCCCATACGGAATCGGAGAGATGATCCATATGACCATCCATGGAAACGTACTGCATTGTTTTTTTCGGCTCCCCGGGGCAGATACATGCCCAGATTTCACTGCGGATTGGACATCCCATACCGTTGCAGTAAAACCGGTTATTAAACGCACCGGAGACCGGCGGCAGGATTCCGCGTGCGTAGTTTTTCATAAAATACGCATATTCGCCGGGACCATAGGGGACATTGCGGTAAAATGAATCTGCCAGATCTTCGCTTGTAAAATAAATTCCCTTTTCTTCCATGACTTCCAGCCAGAGAATCTGGAGATCAAGGTCGTCGTTTGGCAGTGCAGTGTGCAGAATGGATTCGTCAAGCGGATAATCAAGCAGTTCCTTGCGTCCTTCCGCTGGGCCGCCGGCAGTCCCGCCGACACACTTGCCGAGAAAACAGCCGTAAACCTTGTCAAAATAGGTTTGGTAAGCAATGGATTTCATCTTGTAAATACAGCGGCTTTTGTATGATACACAAAAGCGTCCTTTCTTTCCTTTGTGCCGGGAAGGTACACATACTGCATGCCGCCCCGGTGAAATTCTTATTCTAATTATACCGCAGAATTAGAAGAAAAGCAAGACTGAAGCGCAGAAAAAAACAATCCCCTAAAAACGAAAAAACGCCATATAAATTGGTTTGGATGTATTGCAATGTGAAAATCTATTGTTGCCGTATAGGATTTTTTTACCTGTGCGGATATTATGCATATAGAAAAAGCGTATCGGCTGCTTTCACAATCGGTACGCTTTTTGAGACGATATTGCTTTCGTTCCGGTGAAGCTTGAAAAAAGCAAAGAAGCGACAAGCGTTAGTTGCATTTTTTGAAAATCTGCAACAATTTTGATTTGCACTGAAATAAAATTGACGTGAGTTTGATGAGGAGATGCTTTTTGAAAAAAGCACCTCCTCAAACTCCACCGCAAAAACTTTTCAGATATAAAATATCATACAGTACGAACAAAAAACACAATATTTATCCGTTTACCCAGTTTAATGTTTTTTTCCAGGAAATTTATCGAACTTACGTTAAAATTAAGTCGTTTCCTTGTGCTTGTCGTGCACATTGGTTTTCTTTGCGTTGGCAAGCATAAGCTTCAGGCGGTTTTCCTGATTGACCTTGGTCGCGCCGGCGTCATAGTCGATTGCCACGATGTTGACGTTGGGATTGCCCTCTTTGATGGGACGCATCATGCCTTTGCCGCAGATGTGGTTGGGAAGGCAGCCGAACGGCTGTGTACAGACGATATTTTCCACGCCGGATTCAGAAAGCTCCAGCATTTCTGCGGTCAAAAGCCATCCTTCGCCCATTTTGGCACCGACATTGATATAGCCGTTGGTCAGCTTGATGATGTGTGCAAAGTGTGCAGGCGCTTCAAAAGTCCCGTCTTCTTCTATGATTGCAATGAGGTCGTCTTTCTTCCGATTGAAAAACTGGAACAGCAGCTTGAAAATACGGTATGTGACGGGATGCAGGCCATACAGCTTGTAGTCGGAAATAGAGGAGTAGACGGTATACATAAAGAAGTCGAGAAGCCCCGGCGTCACCGGTTCCGCACCTTCATTGACTAAAAACTGTTCCAGACCGTTGTTTGCAAGCGGCGAATATTTGACGAAGATTTCTCCTACGATACCGACACGCGCACAAGGACGCAGGGTACGCGGCAGTGCAGAGAACTCCTTTAAAATTGCGCGGTAGTTTTCTTTGACTTTGTGATAGGACACAAATGTCCCATGAGAAAGCTCCTCTGCAAGTCGTTCTGTCCAGCGGTCGGCAAGTGCCTGTGCGGAACCTGGGGTGTTTTCATACGGACGGCACTGGTTGACAAGCGACATCAATAAATCTGCATATAAAAATGCATACAGCATTTTATGGATCAAGGGAAGTGTCAGTTCCAGACCGGGGTGCTTTTCAATGCCGGCAAGGCTGATGGTAACGACAGGAACCTGCGGATAGCCGGCGTTTTTCAATGCTTTGCGGAGAAGAGAGACGTAATTGGAAGCTCTGCAGCCGCCGCCGGTCTGAAAGAATATCAAAGCTACCTTATCCGGGTTGTATTTGCCGGATTTGATCGCATTGATAAACTGCCCGATGACCAGAATGGCGGGATAGCATGCATCGTTATGCACATGGCGCAGTCCTTCCTCTGCAATCTGCGGTCCGGTTGTCTCAAGAAGTTCCACATCGTAGCCGAAGTTGCGCAGAACACCGCAGACCATTTTAAAATGCATGGACAGCATCATCGGTACGAGAATTTTATAATCTTTTTTCATTTCCTTGGTAAAGGAAATATAATCCTGTTCCGGGACTGCCTTTTTTTTACTGTTCATCTATATGACCATAACTTTTACGTGTTCAGCACGTGCTGAACTTGTAAAAGGTTATTTCCTTTCTGATTTGGAAAACTGCTTTTCCGATGTGGTTTTCTCGCTGGCGCTCTCTTTATCGTCCAACGCACCGAGAAGGCTGCGCAGACGGATTTTCACAGCGCCGAGATTGGTAATTTCATCGATTTTTATCTGCGTATAAAATTTTCCGCGAGATTCGAGAATTTCCCGCACTTCATCCGTTGTAATCGCATCAATGCCGCATCCAAAGGATACCAGCTGTACAAGCTCTACATTTGGATGTTCTGCTGCGAACATGGCGGCACGGTAAAGGCGTGCATGGTACGTCCATTGATTGAGTACATGCAGCGTGGGAGACTGTGCAAGATCGCAGACGGCATCCTCCGAAACCACCACAAATCCGAGAGAAACGGCAAGCTGATCAATGCCGTGCCCGATTTCAGGATCAATGTGATACGGACGTCCTGCTAAAATCATTACCCGTTTTTGATGTTCTTCTGCATAGGCAAGTGCGCGTTTTCCTTCCGCATGGATCGCCTCCATGTAGGTATGGTATGCTTCAAAGCCTGCTTTGACGGCTGCTTTGATTTCCTTGTCTGGAATCGGCGTTCCGTGTTCTTTGAATGCACGGGAAAGCGTATGGGTAAGGATTTTTTCAGAGTCAAGGTTCAAATAGGGATAGAAGAAATCAATCTTCTTTAAAGAATCCATATTGCCGTGCAGAAGCTCTGAATAATATGCGACCACCGGACAGTTGTAATGGTTCGCGCTCTTTCCTTCATTAATATTGTAAGAAAGGCAGGGATAGAAAATGGTATCTACCTGTTTCGATAATAGGTCTTCGATGTGTCCGTGCATCAGCTTTGCAGGATAACATGCGGTGTCGGAGGGAATGGAGAACTGTCCTTTTTCATAGGTGGTACGGCTGGAGGGAGAGGACAGGACAACTTCATAGCCGAGTGCGGTAAAAAGTGCATGCCACAATACGGACAGCTCATACATACCAAGTGCCATGGGCAGACCGATTCTGCCGCGTGTACCCTGCTTTGATTTTTCCTCTAAACCGTACAGGTAATTCCGTTTGAATTCATATAAATTCGGCAGCGGTTCTGCTGCCTGTTCCAGACCTGCGCCCTTCTCGCAGCGGTTTCCGGAAATGAAGCGCTTCGACTTTTCATCGGTTCCGTTGGCAGATGCAAAGGTGTTGACGGTCAAGCGGCAATGGTTGGTGCAGCGCTTACAGACGGCGGCAGTTGACGTGTGTGTAAAAGTAGAAAGTGCTTCTTTGGAAATCAAACCGGAGCGCTGGCCGCCATGCTTTTTTGCATACAATGCCGCACCGAATGCTCCCATCAGACCAGCAATGGTCGGACGGATGACCTTGTTTCCAAGTTCACGCTCAAAGGCACGCAGCACACAGTCATTATAAAAGGTTCCGCCCTGTACGACGACATGTTTGCCCAGCTCCTCCGCAGAATTGACACGGATGACCTTATAAATTGCGTTCCGGACGACTGAAATACACAGACCGGCGGAAATATCTTCCGGAGATGCGCCGTCCTTTTGCGACTGCTTTACAGAGGAATTCATAAAGACGGTGCAGCGGGTACCGAGGTTGACCGGATGCTTGGAAAAGCGTCCGCGTTCTGCAAACTGCATGGCGGTAAAGCCCATACTCTTTGCAAAGGTCTCCAGAAAAGAACCGCAGCCGGAGGAACATGCTTCGTTGAGCATAATCGAATCAATGGCGCCGTTGGCAATGCGGAAGCATTTGATATCCTGTCCACCGATATCGAGAATAAAATCGACGTCCGGTCGGAAATATTTTGCCGCTGTAAAGTGGGCAATGGTTTCCACAATGCCGCAGTCAACGCCGAATGCCTGCTTAATCAGCTCTTCTCCGTATCCTGTGACCGCAGAACCGCAGATTGTTACCCGATCCTCGGACAGAGCATAAAATGCTTCCAGCTGTGTGCGGATAATTTCCACCGGATCCCCTTGGTTGGATGCATAGTATTGATACAGGATGTCGTTATCTTCACCGATAACGACAAGCTTTGTTGTTGTGGAGCCGCAGTCAATGCCAATCCAGACATTGCCGCGATAGTTTTCAAGAGAAGACGTTTTCACGGAAGCAGCAGCATGCCGTACACGGAATTCTTCATATTCTTCTTCGGACGCAAACAAGGGGGGAAGTGTGTCGTAAACAGCTTTGGTGTGAAGGCTGGCACGGACCGCAGCGCGCAGATCGTCAAGCGACAGTCTGTGCAGCGATTTTGCCGCGTACAGAGCCGTGCCGCGTGCAACGGCATAAGGCCCCCAATCAGGAAACAGTGCAGTTTCATCCCGTGTCAGATGCAGTGTTTCCACAAATCGATCCTGTAATCCGCGGCAGAAGTGAAGCGGACCGCCTAAAAAGAGAACCTTTGTCGGGTTTCCGTCCTTGTCACGACCGATTCTGCGTCCCTGTGCAAGTCCTGCAATGGTCTGGTTGACTACAGCCTGAAAAATGCTTGCAGCGACATCCGCTTTGTTTGCGCCTTGATTTAAAAGCGGCTGAATGTCTGTTTTGGCAAACACGCCGCAGCGGGATGCAATGGGATAAATGCGCGTATGCGAAAGGCTCAGTGTGTCCATATCATCCACGGAAAGATTGAGCAGCGTTGCCATCTGGTCGATAAATGCACCGGTTCCGCCGGCACAGGTACCGTTCATATGTTCGTCAACTGCTCCATCAAAAAAGATGATTTTTGCATCTTCACCGCCAAGTTCTATCACAGCGGATGTGTCCGGTACAAGCGTTTTTACAACCTCACCTGTTGCAAAGACCTCCTGTACAAACGGGACGCCGATGGCTTGCGATAAACCCAATCCCGCAGAACCGGAAATCGCAACAGAGACCTGTGCATTGCCGTCAAGCGGCAGTGCGTCCAAAAGGTCAAGAATTTTTTCCCGAACACGGGAATAATGCCGCTCATAGGTTTCGTATACAACATGACTGACGTCAGCAGAACCGTCTTCCCTGCTTTTTGCAAGAACGAGCTTTGCTGTTGTGGAACCGACATCAATGCCAAGAAAATAAGCTGCTTTAAAATCCATATGCAGTAAAATCTCCTATATCCGAGGATCACAGCGTCGAAAAATACACCGTATGATTTCTGAATGTCTGTATCCCATAACGCGGACGCCGGAACGCTGTATATGGGACGGTACTTTGTATATGCAGAGTATAGTCATCAGATGTCTGAAATGCTTTTTTGCTTTCACGCAAGTTCGATGAAATTATGGGGAAAACTTTTTTTGAAAAAAAGATTTTCCCCATACCCAAATCAAAAAACTTTAAACTGGGTAAAACAAAATGCATCAACGCCTTTTGTCAGTATATCTAATTAAAAGTTTTTTGGGGATGCCAAAGCGGCGTAAAGGGTTTTTCTTGAACTTACACTGCTTTGCGATTGATGACGGAAAGCAAAACGTATATACTATAGTATACCATATAAGTATGACAGAAACGTAAACATTCTGAATGTCATATGAAAATATTTTTTGTCCGTTTTTGTATTTTCATGGGGAAACTGCATAATATTTCTATGACGCAATGCTGCATTTGAAGATATGTAATCCATCTGGAATATCAGAATCTGTGTAAAAGGTGCTCTATGTCTGATTTAATTTTTTGCTTTATTTATCTATTTATTGGTTTCTCTGTTTAAAAGTTTTTGTGTGGGAGTTTGAGGAGGTGCTTTTTTCAAAAAGCATCTCCTCATCGAACTCACGTTTATTGGTACGAAAATAGGGGGGCTGCTGCAGGTTTTTCGCTTGCAGCAGCCCGGGGAAAAATTTTTATGAATCGGTATAACGATTATGTTCTCAGGGTTTCGGGAATGGCGTTGAAAGCATCGACAACGTTGCGGGCGGTTTCCTGCGGCGTGGAACTGTTGTCCACTGCGGCATCGGAAAATGCTTCATACAACGGTTTTCTGACCGCATACAATTCAGCGGGTGCATGCTTTTGAGAAAGCGGTCTTCCGGCAATCGGAAGTGCATCCAAACTGCGGCGCAGCCAGATCAGTACACCGTTTTGTGCAAGCGGTCGGTAATTTTCCGCTCTGGTGACGCAGCCGCCGCCGGTTGCAATGACAAGCGAGGAGCCAGCACCGACACGTGTGATGACACGGTGCTCCAGTGCACGGAAGGCATCTTCACCGTCTTCCTTGAAGATTTGCGGGATGGGTTTTCCGGCTTCCGTCACGATTTCTTCATCAAGATCGACCCATTTTCTGCCAAGGGCTGCCGCTGCAAGCCGTCCGACGGTGGATTTTCCGCAGCCGGGCATTCCGATTAAAATCAGATTGCGCCGTGAGGCAATCATTTGTGCGGTGACACGGTCACACAAGCCATCGTCAAGGGTACCGCCGCAAAACAGCTCAGCGCCCCGTTTTGCCTGTGCTACGAGCATGGAAATACCGCCCTCGGTGATCAGACCGCGTTCTCTGGCATCGGCAAGCAGCGCGGTTTCAAATGGATTGAAGATGACATCCAATACACATTCAAGCGCCCCAAATGCATCCTTTGGAACCGGGGATACGCCATTGTTTGGATACATGCCGACAGGGGATGTATTGACAAGTACCTTTGCATCTTCATGCTGTTTTCGTGTTTCTGCCGTGTTTTCCTTATGGGAAATGACGACAACCGGATTTGCGCCAAGGTCAGACAAAACGGCGCAAATGGTGGGAGATACGCCGCCGGCGCCGATGACAACTGCTTTTTTGCCGCAGATATCGTAGCCGGTGCGCGATACCATATACCGGAATCCGTAATAATCGGTATTGTCACCCCAAAAGCCGTCTTTTGTACGAATAACGGTATTGACAGAGCCGAGTCTGGCCGCTGTCTCCGACATCCCGCAGAGAAATGGAATGATTTCCTTTTTATAGGGAATGGTGACGTTGAATGCGTCAAAGTCGGTCGTTTCTAAAAATGCGCCGATGCCGTCCGGTGCAACTTCCTGCAAGGTATATGAGTATGTCATGCCAAGCAGACGGTGAATTTCCGGGGAATAGCTGTGTCCGAGCTTTTTTCCAATAAGACCGATCTTTTTTTGGTCTGCGGCTGCCATTTACTGAACCTCTGCGTAGCTGCCGAGATAACGGAAATCGTCACCCAAGTCTTCGGAAAGTTCACGGATCAGACATGCAAAATCTTCAGAATAAACGGTCGTTTCCACTTCAAAGCAGAACAGGAATGCAAAGTCTGTTGTCGGAATCGGACGGGATTCCAGCTTAATCAGATTGATGCCGTGTGCATTGAAGCGGGAAAGCACATGGTAAAGGGAACCCGGTTCGTTTGGCAGACGGAGCATCAGAGAGGTGCGGTCTGCACCCGGATAAATTTCAAGCTTTTTGGAAATGCAGAAGAAGCGGGTACGGTTGTTATCGGAAACCTGAATGTTTTCAGACAGGCAAGTAAGTCCGAATAATTTCGCACAGTCAGGAGAACCGATGGCAGCGAGGTCAGCGCGGCCGCTCTTTGAGACATATTCCGCTGCCTTAGCAGTGTTTTCATATGCGGTCAGCTTGGCATTCGGGAATTCCTTTTGGAGGAACTCCGCACACTGTGCAAGCGCCTGTTCGTGAGAAACAATTTCGCGGATATCTTCCTTTTTGGTGCCGGGAAGGGCGAGAAGCGCATGGTCGATCTTGACACGGATGGCGCGGACAATGCGGAAGCGCTTTTCGGTCATCAGGTCATAAACACGGCGGACGGAACCGGCGGTATTATTTTCAGCGGGAACGATACCGTAGTCGCAGAGTCCCTTTTCGACGGCGTTGAATACGCTCTCAAAGGTGGAAACAAAGAAAATTTCCGGCTTGCCGAACAGCTTGTCGGCAGCATGCTGAGAATAGGCGCCCCATGTCCCCTGGCAGGCGACACGCGGCTTTCCCTGAACGCTTGCCCGTGCAGGAAACAGCTTTGGCGTATTTTCGATGGCATCGGCAATGACGTCCCAGATGGGGCATCCGGCAGAAGCGGGATGCAGAATCTGACTCTGCTGGGTGCGGCTGATATTAAAGATGTATTCATACAGCATACGTATATAGCCGCGCAGTTCCTCGGAAGATTTTGATGCGATGTCTGTCAGCTTTGCACGTTCACGTTCTTCATCCAGAACAGGGAGATTGTTTTCCTTTTTATAAGCGGCGACATCTGCTGTGAGATGCATACGTTCTTCAAACAGCTTTACAAGCTGGTCATCCACATCGTCGATGTGTGCGCGTATTTCATTTAAATCCATGACGGTAATTTCCTTTCAAATTGAATGCGATATCAGGTAATATTTTTTCAAAATTTCTCTTTTTTATAATTATATCAGACTCTGCCTTTTGTGTCAAGAATGGTATCCAGAATACAAATTGCCGTGGCAGCGATGATGACCGGAACGGCACGCTGTACAATGCAGGGGTCATGTCTGCCGTGTATGGACAAAACGGTATTTTCATTGCGAGAGAGAGAAATGGTGTGCTGTTCTTTTGCTATGGAAGGCGTCGGTTTGATGGCGCACCGGAACCACAGCGGCATACCGGTGGTGATACCGCCAAGAATTCCGCCTGCGTGATTGGACGTCATCACGGGATGACCGTCTTGGTACCGCATTGGGTCATTGTTTTCGCTGCCCCGCTTTCCTGCCGCTGCAAATCCGTCGCCGAATTCGATGCCTTTTACGGCAGGAACACCAAAAATCATACGGGAGAGACGGTTTTCCATCCCGTCAAACATCGGATCACCCAGACCTGCCGGCAGACCGGTAACCGCACATTCTATGATACCGCCGACCGAATCGCAGTCTTCTTTGGCTTCCAATATCCGTTTCTGCATCAATTCCCCCTGTACATCGTTTAATACAGGGAATTTTTTGTTTGCCGCGGCATCAAAAACCGCCGTCGGAATATTGCATGGGTCAAATGCGTCATCATAAATATTGTTGATGGCATAAATATGGGCGCCGATGTGAATGTTGTTCCGCTCTAAAATTTGCAGACAGATGCCGCCCGCAATACAGAGAGGCGCTGTGAGGCGTCCGGAAAAATGACCGCCGCCGCGAACATCCTGTGCGCCGCCGTATTTGACATCTGCCGTATAATCGGCATGTCCCGGCCGCGGCTTGTCCTTGATTTCCGAATAGTCCTTTGAATGCTGATCCGCATTGCGGATGATGGCACAGACCGGTGCGCCGCAGGTCTTTCCTTCATAGATGCCGGAAATAAACTCCGGCAGATCAGCTTCCTTTCGTGCGGTGGAAAGCGAATTCTGACCGGGGGCACGGCGCGCAAGAAATGCCTGCAATTCTGCTTCATTGATGGTTTCACCTGCGGGAAGTCCGTCGATGACACATCCGATGCCGGGTGCATGGGACTGCCCGAAAATCGAAACCTTTAAATGATTACCGATAATACTTGACATATGGTACGATTTATTTTTGCATGTACACACCGCGTGTGTTAGGGAGGTGTACATGCATAGATTTCCTTTCTTTGTGGAATTGGGAATGGGTTTTCGCTCATATTTGTTCGTTTCTCATGCCTTGTATTCCGAATGCCTGTAAGTCTTCAAAGAAACCGGGGTAAGATTTCCGGATTGCTTCTCTGTCGGAAATGGTGATATCGTGATGTGCAATCAATGCACAGAGCGCGGCGCTCATTACCATACGGTGATCATTGCATCCATCAACGGTATATCCGTCGGGAGCACCGTTTTTGCCGGGGAGTGTACCTGTTCCGGAAATCAGGATACGGTCGTCACCGTCGGCAGTGGTCTCTGCGCAGGCGTTGCCGCCAAGCGCACGAACCATACGGACAGTTGCTTCCAAGCGGTTGCTTTCTTTGATTTTCAAGCGCTTGCAGCCGGAAATAACGGTTTGTTCGTTTCCGCATACGCATGCACAGGCAAGCGCTGCCATTGGCGGAACCAGATCGGGAATGGCATCTGCATCTACGGTAAAGGGTTTCAATGGGTGCGTTTTGGGCGGAGAAAGCGTAACGATGTTCTTCTTCCAGGAAAAGGTACAGCCTGTCATCGCAAGCACATCGAGAATGCGCCGATCTCCCTGTACGGAATCGGCGGAAAGGGCGGATACGGAAACACCGAGCCCGCTCATTGCTCCGGCACAAAGCAGAAATGCGGCGCCGGACCAGTCGCCTTCCACAGAAAGACCGTCAAGCGGGGAAAACACCGTGGGTTCCATATGATACTGATGTCCGTCATTTGACTGTTTGGGAATATAGCCGAACCGTTTCAATGCAGACAGTGTCAATGCGATGTAGGGGGCAGAGGCGATGGAATTTGTAATGATCAGCTCCGACGGTGCGGAAAGGAGCGGGAGTGCAAACAGAAGACCGGAGATGAATTGGGAAGATACGCTGCCGTCGATTTCGTAGGTCCCGGGTGTCAGAACACCGGATACGTGCAGAAGCGTTTCATCCTCTGGATCATACGCTGTGGTGACGCCATGCAGGGAGAGCACATGGTCAAGCGGAGCTATCGGTCGGTGTGGAAGCCGTCCGTGCATTTTGATCACGGCGGAAACGCCCAGTGCGCCGATAACAGGAATGAGAAACCGCAGCGTTGATCCGCTTTCTCCAACGTCCATGGCAATTTCGTGCGGTGTGGCTGCCCGATTTTCCCGTTTGACACGGGGGATTGGTCGGACGGTGAATCCGCCGTCCGCTGCTTTGATGTCCGCGCCCAGTGCGCATAAACACCGGATGGTTGCGTCAATATCTGCGTTGGTATCGCGGCAGGAAAGAGAAATCGGTTCATCGGTTTCTGTGCGTGCTTTGGACAGTGCACAGAGAATCAGAAGCCGATGAGCATCCGACTTGGAAGGCGGTGCGGAAAGAACAGGCGGAAGACGGTTCTCTGTTTCTGTTTTGTGTAAGGTGATGTCCATGTCCTGTTCCTGCTTTCAAGATTTTTTTTGAATGCCGGAAGCAAAAAATGCTTCGCAGTCCTCAACCGGGCAGGGATATAGAAAGGAAGAACCGATTTTTTTGCAGAGGACAAGATTGATTTTCCTGCCGTCACGCTTTTTGTCGGATAAGACCGCTTCTGTCAGTGCGGAAGCATCATAGGGGGAGTCCGCAGGCAGATCAAATGCGGAAAGCAGCTTCTGCAGTGCGTGAGAACAGAGTTCCTCTGTCAGACCGGCTTTTTCTGCGGCACGTGTGATGACACCCATTCCGGCGGCGACGGCATGTCCGTGTGAAATGGTGTAGCCGGAATGCTGTTCAATGCCGTGGGCTACGGTATGACCGAAGTTTAACAGCTGACGCATGCCGCGGTCGAATTCATCTTCTTCTACGACATGGCGTTTGTGGTCGATGCATGTTGCAATGATGTCTTCCCGGTTGAAGCGCTTGCCGTCTGCCATCAGGGTATCGAACAGCGTGCGGTCAAAAATCATCGCATATTTGATCACTTCCGCCATACCGTCCGCGAAAATTTCCGGGGTCAGGGTATCAAGGGCATTGGTGTCGCAAAGGACGGCGTGCGGCGGGTAAAACGCACCGCAGAGGTTCTTGCCGGCAGGCAGATCGACCGCGGTTTTGCCGCCGACAGAAGAATCCACCATTGCAAGAAGCGTTGTGGGAAGCTGCATATATTTGACGCCGCGCAGATATGTTGCAGCGGCAAAACCGCAGAGATCACCGACGACACCGCCGCCGAGCGCGATAAGCCAATCGGTACGCGTGAAATGGTTCTGCGCCAAGGTGTTTAAAAATGCACCGTAGACGGAAAGGCATTTGGAGGGTTCGCCGTGCGGGATTGTGTAATGGGAAACGGTAAATCCCGCGCGCTCCAAAGATGCGGTGACAGTATCTCCGTACAGAGGATAGACCGTGTCGTCGGATAAAATACAGACAGAACAGGGTTTGCGGTTCAGAGAGAGCAGGGTCTCTCCTGCACTATGAAGCAGTCCTGCTCCGATTTTAACGTCGTACTGGTTGGAAGCGCGAACCGTTATAGTTTTCATCAGCCGTCAACCTCCTCTTTGCGGTGTTTGCCATAGTTCAGCATGGAACGCAGTTCTTCTGCGTCCTCATTTGCAATGGCACAGCGGAATCTTGTTAAACAGGAAATGATGGTGTCAAGCTCCGCATTTAAATAATCGCCGTTTTCTAAAAACAGCTCTGTCCACATATCGGCGTCAAGCCATGCGACCCGTGTCAGATCCTGATAGGAGCCGGCGGAAAATCCCTTGTGAGAGCCGGCTGTCGGACTTTGGATATAAGCGTTGGAAACGACATGTGCAAGCTGTGATGTAAATGCAATCATACGGTCATGATCTTCCGCGGTGGTCACGGTATAGCGTCCAAAACCAACCGGGGAAAGCAGTGCCTTTACCGTTTCAAGAAGCTGAATGTCGTCGTGGGACTGTGGAACGAGTACCATGGACGCGTTGACAAACAAGTCTGCACGGCTGTATTTGAAACCGGAATGATGAGAACCTGCCATCGGATGACCGCCGATGAAGAGAAAACCGTGTTTGTTTGCAATTGGGAAAATGGCGTCGCAAATGGCACGTTTGGTTCCGCCGCAGTCGATGATGATCGGATGCGACCCGAAATCGTCTGCATGATCGCGGATAAACTTTACGACAGCGCGCGGACGGATCGCAATGAAAATTAAATCGCATGCTGATAGCGCATCTCTTGTCAGATAGTCGTCCAGTACGCCTGACATTTTTGCAAATTCTTTGGTTGAGGTATCCAGGTCATAACCGAGTACTCTTGCCTGCCCGGATTGCTTGTAGGCCTTTGCAAGAGAACCGCCGATGAGACCAAGACCGATAATACCGACTGTCATCATACGATTAGATTCCTTCCACCACGGTGCGGATTTTCTTTACACGCGTCATGGTATCCGCAAACTGCTCGGGGGTCAGGGACTGTGCGCCGTCACAAAGCGCATGCGGGGGATCGTTGTGCACTTCAATCATCAGACCGTCACAGCCGCAGGCAACTGCTGCCTGTGCCATCGGCGGAATCAGGGATTTGACGCCGGTTGCATGGCTTGGGTCGACGATGACCGGAAGATGGGAAAGCTCATGCAGCATCGGAACGGCAGAAAGGTCGAGTGTATTTCTTGTGTAGGTTTCATAGGTACGGATGCCGCGTTCACAGAGAATGATGTTTTCATTGCCGCCGGCCATGATATATTCCGCACTCATCAAAAATTCCTTCATGGTTGCAGCAAGACCGCGTTTTAAAAGAATCGGCTTGTTGATTCTGCCAAGCTCCTTTAACAGCTCAAAGTTCTGCATATTGCGTGCGCCGACCTGAATGACGTCGACGTCCTCAAACAATGGGAGATGGGCAGCGTTCATAATTTCTGTGACAATCGGCATACCGGTTGCCTTTTTTGCCTTTAACAGCAGTTCAATGCCGTCTGCCTTTAATCCCTGGAAGTCATAGGGGGAGGTACGCGGTTTGAATGCGCCGCCGCGCAGAAGCGCTGCACCGGCTGCTTTGACTGCCTGTGCGACACACAGAACCTGTTCTTCGGTTTCGATGGAACAGGGGCCGGCAATCACCGCAAAATTTCCGCCGCCGATTTTTACTTTGTCGGTATCGTCGCCGCCGATTTCAATCACGGAATCCTCCGGATGGAATTTTCTTGAGCACTGCTTGAACGGCTCAGAAACACGTTTGACGGACTCGACAATGTCGAGGGATTCCATCAAATCCATATCTACCTTTGAGGTATCGCCGATCAAACCGAGAACCGTCAGCTCAGAGCCGCGGGAAATGTGAACCTCAATGCCCTGCCCTGCAAGCCAGTCAATGAGGGTCTGCATCTGCTCGTCCGAAGTGCCTTTTTTTAATACAGTAATCATACGTATCTCCTTTTTTGTTTCTATGACAAAACATGAATAAAATAAGAAAAGCAGCACGCGTTCCGTGCTGCTTTGTACAGCTGCGGCTCGCGTTTTTGGTACGCGTTCCGTGCTGCTTTATTCACAAAGTAATGTAGGTGATTCCCACTTTAGGGGTATGTCTGCATGTGGCATGCGCTGGGAGAAAGGTTTTTTCTGCTGGCGCTTACGCACGTTCCTCTGTTTTTTGGCAACACAAAACGCGATTACTAAAGTAAAAAAAGTAATCGTAATAATATTTTGCCGTAAAGCAGAATCCTGCGGTCATACTCTAACTCCTTGCCTTTGATATTAAGAACGGTATTATTATACACCAAATCGTGATGCTTGTCAAGAGCAAATTGAAAATTTATACATCTTTTTCCCGAATTTTTTGCATAGCACTTGACGGCAGAGAATTTCTGCGCTATAATGGAAGCAGTGTATTGCTGCACGATTATGGATACAGATATATAAAATTTGTATTCAAAAGAAAAGAGTGACTTAAGTCTGAAAATAAGATTTTCAAGAGAAACCATTTTAATGGTTTCTCATACCGTGATTTTGTGACTTAACCGCCTGCGGGCGCGTCACAACTCCACAATGAAAGGAGATAACTTTCACTTTCGTGAAAGTTATGGTCATAAGTCTGAAAATAAAATTTTCAGACTGTGTTTTTGGCTTACGCTACAACTCTACATTAGAAAGGAAATAACTTTTACAAAGTAAAAGTTATGGTCATAATTATGAAAATACATCATCGAAATGCAAGATACGGCATTCCGCCGAAAACCATAGAAATGTTGGAGCTGCTGAGGAGAGAGGGAAGGCGCGTACCAAACATTAACCTCATCAAGACTGCCTCGCAGATTGAAAAAATCAGAGAAGCCGGCCGCATCAATTCTCTGGTACTCGATGCGGTGGAAAAAGAAATACATATGGGAATGACAACCGAGGAAATAAATGAAATTGTGGACCGTGAAACCCGCGCGCTTGGCGGAATTCCTGCGCCGCTTGGCTTTGAAGGATTTCCAAAGAGTGTATGCACATCCAAAAATGACGTGATATGTCACGGTATTCCGTCAAAGGATGTCGTTTTACAGGACGGCGATATTGTCAATGTCGACTGTACGACAAACGTCGGCGGATATTTCGGGGACGCATCCCGTATGTTCTGTATTGGAACTGTTGCCGTCGAGACGAGAACACTTGTAGAAGAAACGAAAAATTCCATTCATGCAGTTCTGAAACACCTTGCACCGTATACGTCGACGCTGGGCGATATCGGATATGAGATCAGTCAATACATCAAGCCGTTTGGCTATTCGATTGTCAGAAGCATCGGCGGTCACGGTGTCGGACTTTCCATGCATGAGGAACCGTATGTATGCCATGTCGGCATGAAAGGACACGGCATAGCCCTGGTACCGGGCATGATTTTTACCATCGAACCGATGATCAACGCCGGAAAAGAGGATTATGTAGTGCGCGGAAAAAAAGCCTGGGAGGTTTACACCAAGGACGGCAGCATGTCGGCGCAATGGGAATATATGATTCTCATGACCGAAACAGGATATGAGATTCTGTCGAAGTGACCGTATCTTTTTTGGGTGCGGCGACTTTGCATATAAGCATTTTCGCCCTTGACACAGCAGTGTATTTATGATAAAATAAAAACAGCAAAGAAAAAACATATCATTATATTCTTGACTCACAGTATGAATATATAAAATTACAGGAGGTGGCCGTTATGAAAACCGGAATGCAGAACATCGGGATACAAACCATCGGGCTTTTATACAGCTGCCTTTTGTTTCTATGCTTGTTTTGTGGAGCGGTACCGTTATCATGACAAGTTGTTTGTACCTGTCTTTTAACAGCAGCTCTCTGAAACTTCAGTACAGGAAATAAAACGATACAGCCGTATTGTCCGGTGTTGCGGATGATGCGGTTTTTTATATTATGTGAGTTCGATGAATTTTATAGGTGCTGTTGAAAGTACCGAAACACAGAGGACTTTCAGCCGTCCTGTGTGGAGGCATGTTCATGCGGCAGCCCTCAAACCTCATTCAAAAAAACTTTAAATTGAGTAAACTGACAAAAATTTGTGTATTTTTTTGTCCGTTAAAAGTTTTTGCGGTGGAGTTTGAGGAGGTGCTTTTTTCAAAAAGCATCTCCTCATCGAGCTCACGTTAATATAGGAAAACGGCGTCGGCATCTTTTTGCTCTGTATTCCGAATATTTTGCGGATACAGAGTTTTTTATTTTTTAGAAATTGAAAGGAATCTTGCAGAAAAGATGAAACGCTTACAAAAATTTATGATGAGTGATGAGCCAAATGATGATAGCTACCGTCACATGTACGAGGGGGCAATGTGTGATGTGCTTGCGGTTCCGTGTCCGATAACGGTATATGAGCCGATTTATTGGCAGGAGGACATTGGTTATGCTGTGACAGAAGGCAAAAGCAAAGAACCGACACAGCCGACCGTCACGGTACGCATTCCATATGAAACATTATTTTTCGATACTTCTTGTACTGACCAAACAGAGAAAACAGAGAGGGATACGATTATGAAGCGGTTAAAATACTATTTGCTGCATCTGACAGCAAACGATGAAACCTATAAAAGCATTTATGAAGGAAAAATGGAAGCGTATTCCATTCCGGGAGGAGAGGACAGCGACAGTCCGTTCAATGAATCCGCGTATGCGGATATGAATATCGTACCGCAGGAGCAGAAGGATGCGGTTTATTGGGAAAATGCGGCACAAAGCAACGCCAGATGCGGTGTCGGATATGAATATTCCATGTCGAACAAGCTTGCAAAAGATAAGCCGACCGTTAAAGTGCGGATACCAGCAGAAGCGCTTGGCGAGGTTCCCGTGCAAATGCAGGAAGACGACATGACGGTAAGCCATGCATTTTCCGCGCAGGCAGCAGCGGCTGCGGATTTCTGCCAGCGGCAGTTCTTGAAACAGATTGAGGAACTGAACCGTGCAATTGCCAACCGCAGCCGGCCTGACAAGGAAAACGGCGCGTACTACTATCCGCGTCCCGGCGGGGAGGTGATGCCGCGCAATGCGGCATACTTTGCTGTCCATATGCCGAAATACTATGAAAACGGGTCTGGTATCAAGGTATATATCCGGGAGGAAGAACAGGCAAAGTTCAAGCCGAAATTATATCTGTGCCTGACATTGCAGGTACAGCTGCCGCAGAAAAAGCACGAAAAGGCGATGCGGATGCTGTGCCGCGATCTTCCCAGCGCGGTAGCGGAATTTATTCGTACCTTTGATGCCGATGGGTTTCAAAAGGCGGTTTTGCTTGCGGAAAAGCAGACGGAAATCAGAGACTTTCTGCGAAACAGTTCTTATTGTGCGTTTATTGCAAACGGAAGCATTCTGCCGCGCAGCAGTACCGGAGCAGCTTTGGAAAACGCCCTTCCCTTCAAGGCACCCAAAGAAGCGGAAATTGAGATAAGCGGTATTTGCGGTATGGGAATTCGGCGCGGTGTGACTGTGATTACCGGCGGAGGGTATTCCGGAAAATCAACGGTATTGGATGCGCTTGCCTGCGGTGTTTATAACCACGTTTTGGGAGACGGCAGAGAGCTTGTCATCACCGACGAAACCGCGGTTTCCATTGCGGCGGAGGACGGACGGTGTATTAAAAACCTGAATATTTCTCCGTTTATCAAATGGATTCCAAATGGAAATCCCGCAGATTTTTCCACATCCCATGCGTCCGGCTCGACTTCACAGGCGGCAAACATCATGGAAGCGGCAGAATATGGTGCCCGTCTGCTCTTAATTGACGAAGACCGCAGTGCAACGAACTTTATGATCCGAGACAGGTTAATGAAGGAACTTATCCGGCGTGAACCGATTACGCCATTTACAGACCGTGTACAGGAATTGTCCGCACGCGGAATTTCGACAATTCTGGTCATTGGCGGAAGCGGAGAATATCTGTCTGTCGCAGATGCGGTCTATTTAATGGATTCCTTTGAAATGTTCGATGCTACATCGGATGCGAAACGTCTGGCGGAAAAACATGGTATGACAGGGGATGCATTGCATGCAGATGCAGTGAATACGCCTGTTTCACCTGCCGATTGGCGTGTCTCCCGTATGATAGAAAAGGAACAGTTTACCTCGTATCCAAATGGAATCGGAAGCGAAAAAATGGAGATTTCCGAAATGGGATATATCCTCATTGGCGCGGAAGCCATTGATTTGCGCGGATTATATCAGGTATTGACAGACGGTCAGCGGCAGGCAATCGGATTTATTCTGCGCGATTTGATGATACATGAAAAAGAACCCTGCTTTTCTTTATCGGAACGGCTGGATGCGCTGATGCAGCAGTTGGAGAGGGACGGGATTGACAGTGTGTATTCCTCCTTCTTTGTAAATTGCGGCAGATTTTTTGACTTACCGCGAAAACAGGATATTGCCGCAGTTGTCGCACGCATGCGGCATCTGACTTATGCTGTGAAATAATATACGACTCAACCGTCGATATTCCAATTTTTTAAACAAATTGATCTATAAAAATACACGACAATTGTCATAAATATACAGACTCCTTTTTTCGGCAAAAAAACACTTGCAATTTGTCGGCTTTTGTTGTAAAATAGAAAGGTCGTTTTTGCCGACAGAAGGAGTCATAAGTCTAAAGACCAGGTTCTCATACCGCGATTTTGTGGCTTACGATCCAATTTTCGCATGAAAGGAAGCTTCGCTTTTTGCGAAGTGATGTTATGGTTTCAACATGAAGAACCTTGTACCCCAGCTTTTCCTATCGCTGAAGACTTACTCAAAGAAAAAATTTGTAAATGACCTGATTGCCGGTATCATCGTTGCAATTATAGCGCTGCCGCTTTCCATTGCGCTGGCGCTTGCATCCGGCGTTTCTCCGGAACAGGGATTGTACACTGCAATCATCGCCGGATTTCTTGTTTCCGCACTTGGCGGAAGCAGGGTGCAGATTGCCGGTCCCACTGCCGCATTTGCGACGATTGTGGCGGGTATTGTGGCTGAAAAAGGAATGAGCGGTCTTGCGTCTGCCACGATCATCGCAGGTATTCTGCTTGTGATTATGGGCGTTTTACGTCTTGGAAACCTGGTCAAATATATTCCGTATACGATCACCGTCGGGTTTACCGCCGGAATTGCTGTGACAATTGTCATTGGTCAAATCAAGGATTTTTTTGGTTTGACGTTTCAGCATAGCCCGATTGAAACCATAGATAAGATGAAGGAAGTCGGGGCAAATTTCCACACGCTGAATGTGTGGGCGTTTGCGGTTGGCGCGCTTGCACTTGCGATTCTCATCATATGGCCAAAATTCATAAAGAAAATACCGGCGTCTCTGATTGCCGTGATTGTAGCCGCTTCTGTGGTGAAGCTGTGTGCGCTTCCGGTCAATACCATTGGTGATTTGTATACCATTTCCAGTGCGCTGCCGCAGTTTCATCTTCCGGATTTTTCATTGGGAACGGTGACATCGGTACTGCCGAATGCGTTTACCATTGCCATTCTTGCTGCCATTGAATCTCTGCTTTCCTGCGTGGTGGCAGATGAAATGATCGGCTCCAGGCATAATTCCAATATGGAATTGATCGGTCAGGGCGCTGCCAATGCCGCGTCTGCACTGTTCGGCGGAATTCCCGCAACGGGCGCCATCGCACGGACTGCCGCGAATATTAAAAATGGCGGAACATCTCCTGTTGCCGGAATGGTACATGCAGTTGTGCTGCTTGTCGTGCTGGTGTTCTGCATGCCGTATGCGGCGCTGATTCCTATGCCGTGCATCGCCGCAATTTTGTTTCAGGTTGCATACAATATGAGCGGTTGGCGTACTGTCGTGAAAACGGTAAAATGTGCGCCGCGCAGTGATGCTGCGGTTTTGCTTGTTACGTTTATACTTACAGTATTCTTTGATTTGGTTGTCGCAATTTTCGCAGGGCTGCTGCTTGCTTGTGTTTTATTTATTGTTCGTACAGCAAAAGATACCTGCGCAAAGGAGGTATGTCAAAAGGAAATTCACAATGTGGGAGAAGCGTCGTGCAGTGTACTTGTATATGAAATGACCGGTCCGCTTTTTTTCGGTTCTGCCGATAAACTTCCAACATTGGATTTTGAAGAAGGGAAAAAAGCGATTGTTCTGCAAATGCGTGCAGTTTCATCCTTGGATATCACGGCGCTGAACAGTCTGCGCGGCCTATGGCAGGATTGTAAGAAAAAAGACATGCAGCTGATTTTTTCAGGTGTGAATGAACAGCCGCTTGCCGTTATGAAGAAGTCCGCGTTTTTTGAAGAAGTCGGTGCGGAACATTTTATCGATTGTGTGGATGATGCAATGCTTGCGGTCTGTACTATGAAGAGACATACGGCAGAATAATGCAGAACTTTTACGAATAGAAGAATATTGAAGGAAAACAAAGAAATGTCTGGAAAAAAACAGAGATTTCTTTGTTTTTTGCTATTATGTTTCGCTGTTTTTAATAAAATTTGAAAAAAGTATTGACAGAATAGGAAGAATGTGGTATAATAATAAAGTCAGCAGCTGAGCGGCTGTGAGAAGCGCCAGAAAGAAACTTTTCTTTCAAAAAAACTTCAAACAATCGAAAAAAGTTTGAAAAAA
>JAGAVJ010000014.1 GCA_017942005.1 Clostridia bacterium
AGTTTGATCCTGGCTCAGGATCAAACTCTCGAATGGTGGTATTTCAAAAGTCTCAAAAGAGGCTCTTCAAATCAATATCCGAGCTATGATTTAGCTCTCTTTACTTTTTTTAGAGTGAATAGTTTTGACTATTCTTTCTTAAGGAATTGTCGAGATTCCAAAGGATGTTTCCATCCTCTTTCGTTTCGTACAATTTGTTGTTGTTCAATTTTCAAGGATCATACCATTATGCACAGCATAATGTGCTGTGTTTAACAGCTCGCTGCCTCTCTTGTCGACAGCCTATTTATTATATCACATCCTCGCGGTTTTGTCAAGAGATTTTTTCATTTTTTTGAATTTTTTCTTTCAAAACTTTGAATTCTCCATTTCTGGACAACTTGACCATCACCATTTCATCAGATGACTACAATAGTATACCACATCATTTTTATTTTGTCAATGCTTTTTTCAAAAATAATTAAAAATTCCGCCGCATTTGTATCAACGCCTGCGGCGGGTTTCCTTATAACTGAAATTGCAGCAGCCTGCATGGTCAACGCAGTTTTCAAAGCAGCTTCAGACACATGACTCAGAAAGCCAAAATTTTCATGCTTCCGTATGCTGCGCAAGCCATTTTGCACGGTTGGCCGCGGCTGCCTCCTCTGACAGCGGCTTTTCCGGATAAGAGGAACACGGCAGCACTGCATCCCCTGCAACCTGCGCATTGGTGCAGGCATTGTCATTGCGCCATGCGTCACGTTCTTCCCTGTTTCGCAGATTCGGTATCTTCATCGGCTGATTGCCGTTTAAAATAGAACGGAACGCAAGAATGCCGCAAATCCCCATGTCGACTGCCTGATAAACATCAATTGCCCACTTGCCGTCCGGTTTTCCCAGAATTTTTTCAATGAAGAAGTGCGTCGGATAAAAATCACTGCCGCCGTGAGAGGCGATGCCGCTTTGATTGGCAAGGTCTGCCGAAACAAACTTTTGGGGTGCATAATACGTGTTTTCACCCTGACAGGAATGTTCCCCCTCCTGATACAGCCGTACAGTTCCATCCGCTGTGCCAAGATAGCCCTTTGTTGCATATACCTTATAATCTGTATGTGCCGGCTCCAGTTTCAGAGGACCGTGAATGCTTTTTACAATTGCGCCGTTGTCCAGCGTTACCATTTCAATACCGGACGCATGACCGCCTGCATGACCAAGCTGATAGAATTCCGGGATCGGCGGATTTTCAAAGCCGACCACCTGTACCGGACGCCGTCCTGTAATGGTCATAATCGGGCCAAGCGAATGCGTGCAGTAGAATGTCGGGCACAGATGATTGCGCCAATGCGAGGATTCGCCATAAGTGATATCCAACCAGCAGGCAGAACAGTCGTGGACATATTCACATTCCGCATAGGTCACCTCACCAATGGCCCCCTCTTTGTATTTGCGCCACATCTCAAAGGTCTGATCCATATAGCAGTAGTTTTCGGCATATGTATAGACAAGCCCGGTTTCCTCCACCGCTTCAATCAGTGCAACCGCCTGCGCCATGGTTTCGCTTGGCAAAACCTCGCTCATAACATGCTTTCCCGCACGCAGACAGCGAATGGCAAAGGTTGCATGCTCCGTCGCATAATTTGCCAGCACCACCGCGTCCATATCGTATGCGAGAAAATCCTCGAAATTGTTGAACACCGCAATATGCAGACCGGCTTCCTCTGCATTGCGCTTTGCCGCTTCCAAAAGCGGCGCGTATTTATCGCAGACTGCGACAAGCTCCGCCTCTGGATGGTGCAGCAATACCTGAATCATGGAATTGCCGCGTGCACCGCCGAATACACCAATTCTCAGTTTCCGTTCCATTGTTTTCTATATAACTTTTACGTTTGCAAAAGTTATCTCCTTTCCTTTTAAATGCAGACATTTCACCCTGTAATATCCTTTTTGGGAGGAAGGAACGTTGAGGGAAACTTTTGAAAAAGTTCCCCTCACACTCCCCTCAAAATTTTTTATCGTGAGAAAAATTTTGACTTGGTTTTTCTAAAAAAGGAAACCCTGTTCTCTGGATAAAATGATTTGCACTCATTGCTTTTTTGATTGATTCATGCTATAATTATAACAGAAATCTGAATTTCCGGTCATGTACAAAGAAGCCAAACTTTTTTGTACAGATAAAATCAAATTCCGTCATTTACAACAAAGCAAGAGCACTTTTGCGCACACAGAAATGATAGTCAGATCAATACTATGAAAAAAGAACATCTCCACTCCATTCCATCTGAAAAAATCCAAAACACAGCGCTTTCCTCACTTGCAAAGCAGCTTGGCATCAGCCGTGCAACGGTCTCCAAAACCATTCGTCACTGCAGCGGCGTCGACACCGAAACGAGAGAGGCCATTCTCCGTGCCGCAAAAAACCATCCTGCCTGTATGACGTGTGACCGCGGCAGCTGTGATATTTACTGCATTCTCCCAGATACCCCATCCTTTTTTTGGAAAGCAATGCAGGCAGGCATAAAAGACGGTATTGCCGCAAATGCTGCTGCCATATCCGTGAAATATAATCTTTGCACCAAGCTGCATGACGAGGAAACGGTACTTTGCTATCTGGAGGAAGCACAGAATATGCAGGCACGCTGTATCATCATAACTGCTGCCATCACCGATGCAATCCGTGCAAAGCTTGCCGATATCTGCCGTTCACAAAACTGTATGGTGCTTCTGCTCTCGGAATACGGAGAGATTCCGAACAGCTTTTATATCGGTGCAGATGCATATACGGACGGCGCGGAAATGGCACGCCGGTATATCCAGCTGTTTTGTGCATATCCAAAGGAAATATCCGATATGCCAATCATACTCACCTATGAACAAAACCGGAATGTCACCGACCGTGTTTTGGGCTTCTGCGACACCGTTGCAGCGGCATATCTGTCAGAACAAATAAAACCGCAGCTTTTGCAGCTGGATGCACACATTTTTCAAAATCCGAAACTCCTGCCTTCCAGTCTTGCATCTGTGCTGTCGGTATATGCAGCAAAAAACAGCACCTCACAAAAACAGGTGCTGTATGCGCCGATGGGCATTTTCGGTTTTTTCGCGGCGCTGCATAAAGCCGGATTTCCAGAGGATACCATTTGCTTCTGCCATGATATGATCCCATCAGGTAATTTTGATCATACGTCTTCCCGCAAGGCTGACCGCAATATACAGCCATTCTGTCTCTGTATGCAGGATGCCGCAGTGCAGGGAACTACCGCATTTCGCTGTGCTGCGGATTTCATCCGCCATAAAATCTATCCCGAACAGAAAAAAATTCTGATTCCGTCAAAATTTCACACCCGATGGAAGGCAGCCGATTTGGAAGATTTTTCAATAGAAATACCGAAAGACAATTTCTGATACTGTCAATAAAAGACAAGCAACTCCCGACTGCAAAAAATGCGCTGTACCGGCAAGCGTACAAGCACACACCGGATACAGCGCAAAAGCACAATCTTTCCTTTTACTGAATCGACCGAATAGCTACAGCAATAGTCACCAATCACCAAGCGTCATCACATCTTCCGGTATTTCAATATAAGCAAGCGGATCAGTTGCAACATGATGATACCGCACCTCAAAATGAAGGTGACAGCCGGAAACATTTCCGGAGGCGCCGACATATCCGATGACCTGCCCTCTCTCAACGATGTCACCTGCCTCGACGGCAAGCTTTGATTGATGCGCATACAAAGTTTCTACTCCCCCCGCATGGCGGATGCGCACCATATATCCGTAGGAAGATGAATATTGCGCCCACGTAACCACACCGCCGTCGCTGGCATAAATTTCTGTATAGACCGGTGCAACAATATCCAGTCCCAAATGAAAATCGTATGTTCCCCATAAATCCCGTTCACCGTACAAAGAAGATACATAGATCTGTTTCAGTGCAAGGGGATTTTGCGGCACATATGGCGCACCGTCTTCATCCAGCGGCAAGTCTCGGTCGCCAAGTGCAGGCAGCGGCCACTGCATGTCACCGGTACAAACGTCTTCCGGCAGCGAATATTCGCCCTCATATGCCACCGCGTTGACCGCTTCCCGCCGTACTGTGCGGTGATTTTCCGTGCGTGACAGTACCTCTCCTGTCGTAAGATCGTAGGACACCGTGTAGTCTACATAGGCAAGCCCGTTTCTGCCCTTGGAAACCATGGTCGACACCCCGTTAAACATCTCATCGTTTTGGATATAATCGGTTTCATAGGGGAGAATTTCTGCCGCGGTGATCTCGTTTTTTATAGTATAGGCAAGCAGGGGCGGTGTTTCTCCGGCGTCATGATAACAAAACGCATCAAACAGTGCATCCTCTCCTGACAATCGGTCAAGCTCCACCCAGACCGCATCGACAGTGTACTGAGAGACAACTGACACCACAGCGTCGGCAGGAAACATACCACAGGACAAAAACGCCTGTGTCTGATATTCGATTGCACGCGCACGCGCCGAAAGAATTTCTTCCTCCGTTTCAGCATAAAGCACTGGTGTGCCGTTTTTGTCACAGACGGAATACCCGCGTACACAGCCCTCTGTCACATGAGAAACAAGCGCATTGTACAAAGCGCCGTATGTCAATACCGCATCTTCCGGCGCATGGGTTATCGCTCCTTCCGTCAGTGAGGACTCCCCAAGAGAAATTCCGTCCGCCGCCAGCTCTGCACGCAGGGTCTCGTATTGTGACTGTAAATCAAGCGCATCTTCTCGCACTGCATATCCAAAGGCATCGCCGTCCATATACAGCATGACCGCCTGACTGTTGTCTGCCATCACGCCTCCGCCGGGTCCTGACAAAAGGAACAGTCCGATCACAGCCGCCGCGGTGATGCAAAACAATCCGGCAAATACAGCCGGCAAAACGGAAAACCACCGCTTCTGCTTCCGATTCTCCTCAGATTTCCCGCCTGCATCTTGATACAGCAACGCCGGTGCTTCACGGTGCTCTTTTGTCACCCCGCCCTCAGTCTGCTCCGCCTGGATTTTTTCAGCATTGAGCGCTAAGACATCCAAGTTCCTTTCATTCAGGTCTATCGGTGCACATTCCACATCCACAGCATCAATCACATCTCCCATATCAGCACTTGCCGACGGCAGGATGTCCCCGGATGCGGCAGAGGCAGTACCCATGCTATCCTCCGATATTACGATATCATCCGATATTACGATATCATCCGATATCACGATATCATCTGATATCACAGCATCATTCAATACCACGGTATCATCTGATACCCCGGCATCATTCGGTTTCATGGGTTTCTGCGAACCCATGGGCTGCAGACCTGTAGATTCCTGCGGCTGCACAGGCGATGCGTGTATCATAGGACGAATATCGCGGACAGCACGGCGGCGGCGCGGCGCCGCGGGCAAAGCGGATTCCTGCTTTACGGAATCTGGCTTTCCCTCATTTGCAGAAGCTTCCGTTTGGTTCTGCTGTTTTCCGATATTCTCCATTTTATGATCCGGATTTTTGCATGTCCAACGTTCGCACACACAAAAATGTTTCCTCTCTTTGCGAAAATCATCGCTGTACCCAGGGTTTCATACTGTCACAAACAGTACACCCATCCACAGATACGATAGCCGCAAGACGTTGTTTTTCCTTAATAAGGATTCTATCCAATATTATACAGGAAATTTAAAACAAAATCAAGCCTTTTTTCTCCTTCAAGATATGAATTTTATGTTAGGCAATTGTAAAACTCCGTTTTACAATTGGTTTCATCGGACTGACGCAGTCCGATGGCTCCCTTTGGTCGCTTTAAGGGTGTCTTTTTTGGCGGGAATACCCGCACGACATAAGACGTTGAACGTCTTATGTCATAACGACGCATTTATTGATATATTGCCTTACAGGCAATATAAAATTGTGCTTTTACAATCACCTAAATATGAATTTTATGTCTTTACAAAAACAAGCGTTGTTTTTTTCATAATTTTATGGTATACTATACGTATACAGTCTTTACATACACCGATTTTCGGTTCTGCAATCTCACAATCAACATAAAAAAATAAGAGAGGACGTTTCCGACCTATGGAATCAAATCGTAAAAGAATCTTTATCGTTGACGGCAACAGCATATTGAACCGTGCCTATTACGGCATTCGTCCTCTGACTACAAAAGAGGGTATTTACACAAACGCAGTATACGGCATGATCACCATGCTTTCAAAGCAGCTGGAGCTTATAAAGCCCGACCGCTGCGCCATTGCCTTTGACCGCAGAGAACCGACCTTTCGGCACAAGGCGTATGCGGAATACAAGGCAGGACGCCATGCCTCTCCAGATGAGCTGCACATGCAGTTTCCCTATGCGAAGGACTGCGCTTCGGCGATGGGATTTTCCGTCATCGAGCAGCCGGGGTATGAGGCAGATGACATTCTCGGTACGCTCTCAAAGGAAGCAAACGATGCCGGATGGAACGCATATCTTTTAACCGGGGACCGCGATGCATTACAGCTCATCGGTGATCACACCACCGTCCTGCTTGCAACCAATAAGGAAACCGTCACCTTTGACCGTACCCATTTTATAGAGGAATACGGCGTCACCCCAGAACAGTTTGTCGATGTCAAGGCATTGATGGGGGACTCCTCCGACAACATTCCAGGCGTTGCCGGCATCGGTGAAAAGACGGCATTGAAACTCATTTCGGAGTACCGCAATCTGGACGCCCTATACGAAGCGCTGGACAACGCACCGATTGCAAAGGGTGTCAAAGGCAAACTGCAGAAAGACCGCGACAATGCATTCTTTTCCCGCATGCTTGCTGCTATTGTTCGGGATGCACCGCTGGATACTCCCTTTTCCGCACTGCCAGCAATATCGGAAAAAGAAGACCGCGCCGCCCTGCGCACCCTCTTTATCAAGCTGGAATTCTCCGCGCTGATCAAACGCATGAATCTGGATGCAGTCCAAACAGCGGATATACGCTCTGCCACATTAGAAAACAGCCCGCTCCCTACTGCATCCGAAAATGTACCCCTCCCTACCGCATCCGAAAATGCGCCCCTCCCTATCACATCAGAGAATGAGCCATTCACTGCAATATCCGAAAATGAGATCCTCCCTACAGCATTTAAAAATGATATCCTCCCTACAACGGCAAAACCGATTGACAGCGCCGCACTTGCCGCACTTCCTGCCGAAACGGTCTATGCGGTCCTCCTCGCAAAATCAAAAGCAGCGGATATCCCCGCAGAGAACGCCTTTGCAAAGGGTTCTCCTACTTTTGATATGTTTCTTTCCGACGGCATTACGGTCAGTGTCTGCCCTCTTACAGAACCTGCTGTCCCCGCGTTTCTTGCATCGCACCGTATTGTGACAGACGATGCAAAGACGCTGTATCATACCCTGTTCTCCGCCGGAATTCTGTATAAAATCGCAGCGGAAAACAATACCGCCTCCCCATCCTCCATTCTGCCGGATCAGGAGCCGTTCTCAGAACCCGACGTTCTGTTTGATACCACACTCGCCGGGTATGTACTCAGTCCCGGAGAAAGTGACTACAGCACCGAAAAGCTGACGGTACAATACCTCGGCACCATCCTGCCAAAAGAAATGCCTTCTGACCCTACTGATTCTACTGATCCTACTGACACTCCTGTGGGCACGATACCGCATGATGCCACGGCTGCATCGTGTGCTGCAATTGCGCGGTTATACCCGATACTTCAAAAAAAGATCATCGCCGACGGCATGGAAGCCCTCTACCGTGACATCGAGCTTCCGCTTGCACGGGTTTTGTTCCGCATGGAGCTGCGCGGCTTCCGCGTCGACCTGAACGGACTGGACGCCTACGGCAAAGCGCTTGGCGTGATGTGCGATCAATATATAGAGCGCATTCATCAAATGGCTGGTGTCGTTTTCAATGTCAATTCCCCAAAACAGCTGGCAGAGGTACTTTATGACACGCTGGGGCTGCCGTGTCCGTCGTCAAAGCGCTCCACCAATGCAGAGATACTCGAAAGGCTGCGTCCGTATCATCCCATCATTGCGGATATTCTCGAATACCGACAGGTCGCAAAGCTGAAATCCACCTATACCGACGGGTTGATCAAGGTCGCAGGCAAAGATGGGCGTATTCACTCCTGCTTCAACCAGACCGTCACAGCGACAGGCCGCTTATCCTCCACAGAACCGAATTTGCAGAACATTCCCATCCGCACAGAGCTTGGACGGGAGCTGCGCAAATATTTTGTCGCAAAGGATGAAAACCATGTGCTTGTTGATGCAGACTATTCTCAGATTGAGCTGCGTCTGCTCGCCGCCATTTCCGGCGACGAAACCATGATAGAAGCCTATCAGAACGGAACGGACATCCATGCGGTCACAGCATCGCAGGTGTTTAACATTCCCCTTTCCTGCGTCACGCCGGAAATGCGCAAACGTGCAAAGGCGGTCAACTTCGGCATTGTCTACGGCATCAGCGACTATTCCCTTGCCATGGATATCGGCGTTACCAAACGGCAGGCGGGCGATTATATCGACAGCTATTTAAAGACCTACCCAAAGGTCAACGCCTATTTGCACGAGATTGTCAAAACCGCAAAGGCGGACGGCTTCGTCACGACGCTCTTTGGACGCCGCCGCTATATTCCGGAGCTGACCGCTACCAAAAAAATGCTTGTCGCATTTGGAGAACGCGTGGCAATGAACAGTCCGATTCAGGGGTCGGCTGCGGATATCATCAAAGCCGCAATGGTCAAATTAGAGGGGGAATTGAGTGCATCCGGACTGGACGCACACCTGATTTTACAGGTACACGATGAACTGATTGTTGAGTGCCGCAAAGACTGCCTGGACACTGTCAAAGCGATGTTAAAACGTGTGATGGAAAACACCGTTTCGCTTGCCGTCCCGCTGACTGTCGATGTACAGGCGGGGGACAACTGGTTTGACGGACATTAAGGTGTTTTATGGGGAAAACTTTTTTAAAAAAAAGCTTTTCCCCACCCCCCTTTCAAAAAACTTTAAACTGGGTAAACTGATAAAAATTCGTGTATTTTTTGTTCGTTAAAAGTTTTTGCCAAGGAGTTTGAGGAGGTGCTTTTTTCAAAAAGCACCTCCTCATCGTATTCACGCTAAAAGTGTTCCCCTGCTTTTTTGAGTTTCCCGATATCAGAAACCGCGTTCCTTCAAAAATGCCACAGAATCGGCATGCCATCCGGAAAATGACGCAAACTGCTTGCCAAGTCCGCCGCCGTGTGTGCCGTCTGTGTATTCCACACGTTCCACATCACCGCCAATGGCTTTCATTGCATCTGCAAACGCAATCGAGTTCTTCTGATAGTCGACGGTAGTATCAAGCACAGAATAGCAAATAAATGTAGAAGGCATGGCAGACAAATTGTACGGATAAGAGTATTTTGCAATTTCATCGGCGTCCTGCTGCTTGTCGCCAAGGAATATCCGCGGCATAGTCTCATATGTACCGTCACCAAGCGTCGTTACCGGATAGACAAGCACGCATGCGTCCGGTGTGGAACGCACAGCTCCCGCCATATCGCCGGCAATGTTTTCTGCCGATTGTTCCGCGGTCATCACTGCCAGATGACCGCCTGCGGAAAAGCCGCACACCGCAATTTTATCCGGATTCAGACCAAAGTCCTCTGCAAAATACCGCACATACTGGATGGCGCGCAGACCGTCGGCAAGCGTTGCTTTCCCGTCATACGGCTCATACCGATAATTAACCACAAACGCGGAAAATCCCTGTTCGTTGTAGGCTTTGGCAACCTCGGTACCCTCTCCCTCGTCGGACAGCTGAAAATACCCGCCGCCTGGGAAAATCACAACGCCGGTATCCGCACCTTCACACAGATAGGCACGGATGGTCGGCAAAAGTCCCTTTTCGTCATCTTCAATCAAATATGGGATGTGATCCTCCTGCCATAAAAGAATTTTTTCGTGCTGCGCAATCTGTTCTGCGGTCGGTGCAGACGTCGGCAGAAGAGCAACCGCAGCTTCTGTTTCTGTATTCATAGAATCATCTCTTTCTGTATCATTGGCTGCTTGGCTGATATCAGCCGTACTGTTCTTGCCATCGGCAGTGCCACCGGGAATGCCGTCACTGGCACTGCATCCGACAAGTCCGGATATCAGCATAAGAGAAAGCATCGCGGAGAGCATCCGCAGCCAGCCCCTTTTTACCATCGTTTCATGTTCCTTTCGTGTTTCTCCCGATACACCGTTTCCAGTTCTTTTGGCGTAATGTTATAGCACAGGAGAATATCATTAAAATACATCATGACGTCGCACAGCTCTTCAACAAAATGATGCCGGCTTCCGTCCTGCGCCAGAATGGAGCCGTCCCCTTCTTTTTTGATGATGTCGGCGGCTTCTCCCGCTTCAATCATCATCCAAAGCAGCGTATCGCGTCCCTTCGCAGGGCAAAGTCCGCCCCACTTGTCAACGTATTGTTCTTGGAGACGGCGCTGCATCTCCTGCATTTCATCAAAGTTCAGTGACATGAATTCACAGCTCCCTCTCCTGTGATTTTAGTCATCAAAGCGGAACAGCGCGGTATAGTCATACTTGTCACCAGCGCGCAGAATTGCCTCGCCGCGGTTCGGACCGTCCGGTGCGAATTGGGTTTCGAGACACAGCGCGCCGTTTCTGCGTCTGACAAGACCGCCCTTGAACGGATATGCACCTTCCATAAAGTTCGCAGCGTAGAACTGAACGCACGGTTTGTCGGTATAGAGCGTCAGCGCCCCCAGCGCACCCGTATAAACAGCAGCTTTCGCAAGCTTTTTGCCCTGATACAGCGTCGCTTCATCGGCAGAGATATAGAAGTTGTGGTCAAGCCCCTGCCCTTTCTGCATCTGCTCATCATCGCAGAACATCAGCTCTCTGGAAAGCAGCTTCGGTGTGCGGAAATCAAAGGGCGTTCCTTCCACCGGTACCTTTGCAACGGGAATCAGGTTTTCATCCACCTTTGACATCTCATCTGCGTTGATCATCAAAGTTTCGTTATAAATCGTGTCTCCTGCAATGCCGTTCATGTTGAGATAAGCGTGGTTTGTCATGTTAAACGGCGTATCCTTGTCGGAAACCGCTTCATAGCGGATGGAAAAGTCCGCACCGCATACAGAATAGGTCACACGCACAGAAACGGTTCCGGGATAATTTTCATTGCCGTCAGGGTCGGTCAGGGTCAGCACCAGATGCTCGCCGTCGCAGTCGGTTTTGCCTTCCACTGCCCAAAACTTCTTATCGTAGCCTTCCATGCCGCCGTGCAGATGATTGCCGCGTGCTTCCTCATTTGCTGCAAGACGGTATTCCACACCGTTCAATGTGAACTTTGCGCCGCGGATACGGTTTGCATATCTGCCGATCAAAGCCCCCTGATAGCCGTCGCTGACCAGATAGCCTTCGATTTTGTCGTAGCCGCCGATGATATCCGTCCCCTTGTACAGCAGCTTCTGAATGATGCCGCCGTAATTTAAAATGGTTGCCCCAAGCGTTTCACTGCCGATTTCATAGGCTGTGACCTCTCTGCCGTCCGGGAGTTTGTCAAAAATATACGTTTTCATAAAAATTTTTCACTCCATGTAAGAAATAACAAATGGTTGTTGTCTATATCGCAAGGTTTTTTAAAAGGGGTTTGGGGAAAAGCTTTTTTGCAAAAAAGTTTTCCCCAAATACTTCTTATTTTAAATAAATCGGATTGGACCATGCGTAGTGTCCGTCACTGTCAATGACTGTCACACGTACATAAGAGTATGCGTCTCCAATTTCAAATTCCGCATGCGTCAAACTGCCGTCTGCCGACCGCATGACGCGGGTCGGATGCTTATCCGCAAGTATACGGATTGTTTTTACTGGGGAACAATCCACAACAAGGCGTCCGTCCTCATAATAAAAATCGTATAACTGGGGTCCGCAGGAAGAATAGAATTTTCCATCATTCAGCGCCTTGAGAATCGCACTGACGGAGTTGTCTTCTGCGTTGACATATACCCAGCCGCCGCAGTGTTGGTACATTTCGTGACCGTCGTCGGTCGCCACACCGTTGATTTTAATGCCCTGTCCGAGCAGCTCATCCCAATATGCAGCATCCATGTCCATATCTTTTTCTAACACGCATCCGGTGTTCCAAATTTCCATGGCAAAGTTGCCGCGAAGCTTGGAAAAATATCGTGCCGGAGTGGAAGACCATTCCGGATGACAGTGAATGGTCATCTGACCGTCTGCATGCAGCCGATCCAGATATGGTTGGTATTCTTCCTGGCAGGAAACCTCCGCCGAATCAAATTTCTGATCCTGTTCATACGGATTTCCCTCCTCTTTTGTCGGACCGATGCAGACCGTATGAAAGCAGCGGAAGCCTGTGGAATCAAATTCTTTTGTTAACGTATCCGGATTATCCGTAATCGTAGCAAGACCCTCGGCGTCATATTCCATACCGGGAATAATGGTAATATCGGTTTCCGGAGCAAAATTTGTAAAGTTGTAGTTTCTGTGGTCGGTCAGTGCAAGAAAATCATAACCATGCGCTACATACTTCCGGATTACCTCCTCCGGCGTACCGCGCCCATCAGAACGGGTAGTGTGGCAGTGAAGACCGCCTTTGAGCATTTTTTTGTCTTTTGCATCAATAAATGCAATCTGTCGAATTATCATATGATAGTTTCCTCCTATTTTAAACGGACTGTTCCGCTGCGCGGGATTTCAAAGCCAATTAGTTCGGTTATTCCTTTAGCTGCGCATTGACCGCGTCTATCGCTTTCTGCATTTTGGGTTCATATTTTGCAATCGCGGATGCGATGCTGGTTTCTCCTTTTTTCAGGGCAGCGTTCACTGCTGTCTGAAGTTCTGAGCCGATATTGTGTACAAAAAGCAAATTCGGCGTAGACGAACGGATAATCAAATCCAGCATCTCAATCGAATCCTCGTTGCGCAGACCCTTCTGCTCCAGTGTATCCTCTCTGAAAACCGGAAGCACTTTTTCATAGCTGATATAGGTCATCACATCGCCGATGACCGCCGAGCGCACCGCATCCTTCACCGTCACGGGAATGGTATACACCGGCGTTCCGTAAAACGGAATCGCATAATAGCGCTCCTGCGTCTCGTCATATTTCGGGAACGGTACAACACCGAAGGAAAAATCCTTATCGCGCAGACGTGCGGTTTTAGAAAGCTCTGCCGGAACAAACATGGCACGTTCTACTTCAAAAATATTGATATAACTGCCCGGGGTATCATCCGAAGCAGCGTCATTTTTCGGAAATACATAGCCGCTTGACACAGACATTTCCGTAATCAGCTTTTCAAAGCCGTTGATGAACAGGGGTTCATTGTATGCCGGTGTCAGAACACCGTCCTGATTCCGCAGAATCGCTGCGCCAAACCCGTAAAGGAACTGCGACAGATCACACATGGATACGCCCCAGATACAGCTTCCGCCTTCTCTGTACAGAAAGTCGCTGTCACCGTTCAGATTTGCGGCGGCTTTCATATATTCCGCAAAACGGTCTATGGTCCATGTTCCCTGCCGAACCAGATCATACGGTTTGTCAAGGTCGAGATTCGTCATCATGTCTTCATTGAAATAAAGACACCACAGCGAATCCATGACCATCAGCTGAGAATATCCCGCTGCACCGTACAGACTGTCACCAAGTGCAATGGCATCGTTATATGTTTGAATCCACCAGGGGCTGTCCAGATGCAGTTCTTCAAAGTCATAGAGGTTGTACAGCGCATTTTCCGCGGTCAGCCGTCCCATATCCCGGGTGGGAACATAAATGGCGTCATAGGCGTCCTCTCCTGCCATCAATATCTTATACGCTTCTGCGATAAGCTCGGTGTCCACGCCGCGGCATGTCTCCTCCAGCACGACATTCACACGCCGTTCCACTTCACGGCAGCGCTCGTACATGACATCGTCAAGCGATTCGCCTGTCAATCCCTCACGGTCAATCTGCGCACGCATGGAGTAGACATCCTCTGCGTTGAGAAAGCGGAATGCGCTTCCGCCATAGTCCACCTCGGGGTATGTGTAAAGACTTTCTGTTACGGCTTCTGTGTCCACTGTCGTAACTGCTTCTGTGCTGTTTTCGTTCGTTGTACTGCCGCCGTCACTGCTGTCCCCGCACGAGAGGAGACAAGCACTCCCCCCGACGGTACAGACAAGCAGAGAAAGCATGACAGAAACAGCACGTTTCGTCATTGTATTCATGTTTTACTGTATTCTTTCCTGTTTCAGATTCCCATAATACCGGAATCTTCCAGGAGCTTGATGAACAGACCGCCCTGTACGGTACGGTTCTGGAAGCCGATCTGATCTGCGGTAATGGTGTCGTACCAGTCTGTCATCGGAACACGGCTGCGGGAGCTGTTGTAGGCGTTCCACAGCGGTGCGATAAAGCGCTCAAAGTCTTCGCCGTCGCGCAGAAGCGTCGCGGTCCAGACAAGCCAGTCGGACTTGGTATAGGTTGCACGGTTGTCAAGCGGCATACCGTAGGCATTCATGCATGCAAAATTGGTAGAAGCTTCGCTCTGCAGTACCTCGATGGGGAAAATGTTTGTGCCGAACAGCTTGTCCCAGACAGCATTGTACTTCATGGAGAAAGTATCCGGGCGGTCGAACGCCAGCTTGTAGCTGCCGTCGCCGTTTGCTGCACGTTCTGCCCAGGAGCGCGCCATCTTTCTTGCCATTTCGATATACTGATCTGCCGCGTCCTCATGACCGAGCATCCGGTTCAGAATGCCGTAGCATGCAACACCCATAATCGCCTTGATAGACAGATTGCAGTTGTGCGCAAGGTGACCTGCAAAGTCGTCTGTGCAGAGCTGATTTGCCGGGTCTTCGCCGTACTTGATAAGGTACTGCACCCACGCAGTCAAGGTATCCCAGTGTGCGGCTGCAAAGGATGCGTCATCCTCTGCAATGGCAGTCGATGCAACCATTACAAGCATATTGCCGCATTCTTCAACCGGCATCTGTGAATCCAGATGATTTTCACCGTAAACCTGACCGTTGACCAGCGGATACTGACCGGCGTCATGCGGTGCAAAGTCAAAGGGCCACTTGTCACTTTCCGCATACTTGAAGATCGGGCGCATCATACCCTTGACCAGCTCCGGATTGTAGTAAAGGAACATCGGGATGGAGGGATAGGACACGTCAACCGTTGCAGCACAGCCGTTGGAGAAGCATTCCTTGGAGATAAAGATCACGTTGCCGTCGGTATCCAGCGCGCACTTGTGTGCGGAAATGACCTGACGGAATGCAAGAGACAGAAGCTCTGCATACTTGACGCCGCCGGCGTTCACTGCATCCAGGTACAGCGCTTCTGCGGTTGCGTCACAGGTTGTGCAAAGAATTTCATAGGAATCGTTTGCATCGGAAATGGCGTCGAGAATGGTCGTGCCGTCCGAATTCCATACGGACTTGACATGTTCGCCGAAGTATTCCAGAGATTCGATATCGTCATACGCAAGCAGAACCAGCTGTGTTTCTGCTTCCTCTAAGGAAACCTTACCCATTACATAGGTCATTTCTTCATCGGGGCAGCGGAAGGAAGACAGTTCACCGCCGGGAATGCCGAGGTAGAAATATCCCCATTCAATGCGCAGATCGTCGCCGGAACGGTTCAGAATCGTCTGGTGGGTCTTACCCATCTTTGCACACGGAATACCGCGTGCGGAAACCAGCTCGCATTCCACCGTATCATCGCCCTTCGCGTTCATAACAAGCTCTTCCGAAGCAAGAACAGATGCGGAAACCTCGTGGTCTTCGCCATCACAGGACCACCAGGTCAGCGCCATATAGCCGACCGGGCGGGTCATCACCTTCAGGTCGTCGGGAAGAAGCGGTGTGGTAAAGCGGACAGACAGTTCAATTTTCCCGTCTGTGAACAGATAGGAAGTAGAAAATGCGTCGACATCCACGGCGAGCTGTTCCATTTTCGGCATCTCCGCCTTGCCCATGAACAGCTTTTCCTCACCGTCGACGGTGACCGTACCCAAAAGGGTATTCGGTTTGCCTGTCCAGTGGCAGACAGTGGATTCGTTCAGCTTATCGGACATGGACCAAAGTGCAAAATAGGGATCAACATTGATCAGCGGGTATGCAGGTGCACGTAATTTCATTTTGAGAATTCCTTTCTTTGATGAAAAATATTCATTAGTATGGTATCATATTTTTGGCTCAATGTCAATACATCACTTGAAATTTCCTTTAAAATTATACGAACAAATACACTGTCAAATATATTTTTCACCGACAGTCATTTTCATAATGCCAAGTCATGTCTTTTTCTCTGAAAGTTGAAAATTTCTCTTGACAAATCCGCTTCTGTGTGGTAAAATAATAGAGTATTCAAGATGGAATACAAAAATAGAAGCTGCCGGAATGGCGAAATCGGTAGACGCCCGGGACTTAAAATCCCGTGAGGCTAACACCTCGTACCGGTTCGATCCCGGTTTCCGGCACCAAAAACGCTGACGCAGATACCAAGCGGTTCTGTATCAGCGTTTTTTCTTTTTTTGGGGGAGCACCACATAAAAAACCGCAGCCTGCGCTGCGGTTTTTTTGTATGTCGGAAATTATTCAGCTTCTACGCCGGCTTCTTCTGCGATTTCAGCTTCTTCCTCTGCTGCGGCATCTTCGAGAAGTGCACGGATAGACAGGGAAACCTTCTGATGCTCGTCGTCAATGCCAACGATCTTTGCATCGACAACCTGTCCCTTTTCCAGGACGTCAGCAGGATTGTTGATGCGCTTGTCGGCGATCTGAGAAATGTGAATCAGACCGTCCACACCGGGAACGATTTCAGCAAATGCGCCGAACGGCATCATGCTGACAATCTTGACGGAAGCGACGTCACCGACTTCATACTTGTCGGTGAACTGCTTCCACGGATTCATATCCTCGGTCTTGTAGCCGAGAGAAATACGCTTATTGTCGTAATCGACATTCAGGACAAACACATGGATGGTGTCACCGATGGAGACGACCTCCGAGGGATGTCTGATGTGCTTCCAGGACAGCTCAGAGGTGTGAACCATACCGTCAACACCGCCAAGGTCTACAAATGCACCGTAAGGCATGAAGGACTTGACGACACCGTCGTATTCCTTGCCGACCTCAATAGATGCCCAGAATGCAGCTTCCTTTTCCTTGCGCTCTGCACGGAGCACTTCACGGATGGAAGCAACCGCACGTCTTCTCTGCTCGTTGATATCGATGATCTTGACGCGCTGGGTGGTACCGACCAGTTCCTTCAAATCTGCTTCTCTGGGCAGACCGGAGTGGGATGCGGGAATGAACGCACGCAGACCCTTGATGTTGATGATCACACCCTTTTCCAGTGCGTCAACAATCTTGCCGGTCAGAATATCGCCGGATGCCATAGCAGCGACGATTTCATTCCAGTTGTTTGCGTTGTCCACCTTCTTTTTGGACAGGGTAGCAACGCCGTCAAGATCACTGACACGAACTGCAATTGCTTCAATTTCGTCGCCGACCTTGAACATGTTTGCAATATCCGCCGTGGGGTCGTCTGTAACATCATTGAAAGACAGAATGCCTGTTACCTTAGATCCAATATCCACATGAATTTCATTTGAAGAAATCGATGTGATGACACCCTTGACCACGTCTCCTGTATTTAAAGTTTTGAAAGATTCGTCCAGCATTTGCGCGAAGTTTTCTTCCATGATTTCGTTTTCGCTCATAATTCTTTTAACCTCCTGTATTATACTGTCGGGTGTGGACGCACCCGCAGTGATGCCGACACAGCTGTGCGGCGGAAACAGATGCCGTGGAACGTCGGAGGGGCTTTCGATGAAGTATGTCTGTGCGCAGTTCTTCTCACATATGTCAAATAATTTCTGCGTATTGGAGCTTCCTCTTCCGCCGATGACTAGCATCACATCAGCCTGACGGGCTATGCATTCCGTTTCACTCTGACGGTTTTCTGTAACATTACATATTGTATCAAAAAATTTCGCGTTTGTATATAGTTTTTCAATAAATTTTTTAGAAATTTTACATTCTGCTAATTTTTGCGTTGTTTGTGAGACATAAATGACCTGCTTTTTCAAATAGTTCCGTGCTTCCTCTGTTTCTGTCCACTGTTTTGTCTCAGCTGCGGTTGCAAGGATTTTGGTATCGCAGTGAAAACGCGAACGGATCCCCCGCACCTCCGGATGCTCCGGGTCCCCGAAAATAATACCAAGCGCCTCCCCCGGTGTGTCCGCATACGGTCTTGATTCTGTTTCTGCAATTTTGTGAATGTTCTTGACAAACGGACACGTACAGTCGTATACACGCAGCCGCGGATATTCCTTTGCAAGACGGGACAGCAGCTGCTCTGTTTCCAGTGTCATACCGTGCGCCCGGACAACAACAATCACATCGCGTGCAGCATCCGCATGCAAAAGCGGTTCAATCTCCTCTGCCGTGACAGCACTGACCCCATGCGCGGCAAGCTCTCCCGTCACAATCGGATTATGTATCAGCTCTCCAAGCGTGACAATGCGTGCAGTGGATTCTGTTTGTATCAGGCGTTGGACCGTGTCAACGGCACGGTGTACACCGGGACAAAAGCCGGCGCTTTTTGCTTCAATAATTTTCATGGCTGCACTACCACCTTTGTTTTTTTACACACCCTACCACCTTGGTTTTTATGCACACCCTACAGCCTTGGTTTTTATGCACACCCTACAGCCTTGGTTTTTATGCATACCCTACAGTCTTCATTCTTATTCTTGTAAAATTGTGACGAAGTCACAAAATCACGGTACGGGAAATCATTAAAATGGTTTCTCGTGAAAATTTATTTTTCAGGATTGCCGTCCCATCCGACCGATGCACGGTATTCCTCGGACATCTTGCAGATGCGGTCAAAAATGTACTCTGTCGCCCGGCGGTAGTCCTCTGTATGTCCTTCTGTCATGCCCAGTTCTGCATACGGAATCCGTTTCCCCACAAGGATAACCGTGCGGCAGAACGGACGCAGCCGGCGCTTTTTGGTTTCAATACATATTGGCAGAATATCACAGCCGGAACGGAATGCGATCATACCCGCGCCGTATCGGAGCGGCGTCCCACGCGGATTTACTCCCGGATTGCGGTGTCCCTGCGGAAATATCCCGACGGAGCGACTGTGCTGCAGCTGCTCCACCGTTTTTTTGATGGCGCCGACATCCCCCGTGCCGCGGGAAACGGGAAATGCGCCGAACGCTTCGATGATCTGCTTGACCAGCGGTACGCGGAACAGCGATGCCTTTGCCATCCAGTAAATTTTGACACGGATGGTCGCACCGATGACAAACGGGTCAAACAGTCCGAGGTGATTTGCGCACAATAGATACGCAGGCGTTCCGCTGTCCTCTGTATCCGCCGGAATATTCTCTGCGCCAACCAGTGTTACCCGGAACACCCGACGGATGATTCCGCCGACATATTTGATCATGTTGTTGTAAAAGCCCATGCCATGCACCCCCTATCTTTTCCTGGCGGAACCGTCATACATTCAGAATGCCGCGCTGTGCAAGCAGCATACAAATGGCGTCCACGTTCTGCGCTATGGTCATATCCGAATTGTCCATCATCACAGCGTCGGAAGCAGGTACCAAAGGTGCGGTTTCACGGCTTTGATCCTGAATGTCCCGCGCGTTGATTTCTGCAAGTATCGTCTCGAAATCCGCCTCTTGTCCGCGGGATATCAGTTCCTTTGTGCGCCGCTTGGCTCTTGCTTCTGCCGATGCAAACAAAAATATCTTTAACTGTGCCCCCGGCAGGATCACTGTACCGATGTCACGGCCATCCATGATGACATGATGCGACGCTGCCATTTCTCTTTGCAAAGACAGCAGATGCGCGCGCACCGCAGGAATCTTGGAAATGGTGGAAGTAATAAGCGAAATCACGTTTTCACGGATGGCAAAGGAAACATCTTCCCCGTTTAAATAAACATGCTGTTCACCGTCTTCTGCATAGGAAAGCGACACTGTGATTTTTGGCAGCAGCGCTGCAACCGCATCTGCGTCGTGTGCATCAACACCACATCTGTGCACATACAATCCAATGCAGCGATACATCGCGCCCGTATCGACATATACAAAATGAAGCTTTTTTGCTAAAGCCTTTGCAACAGTGCTTTTTCCTGCCCCGGAGGGACCGTCTATGGCAATATTGATCATCGTAACCTGTGTTCTTTGCAGGTTTCACAACGAAACAGTTCCATATTATGGAACATACCTGCAACGATTTCCTTTCTTTGTGGAATGTTTGCTTTCCTTGTGGAAATTGTGAAAGAGGCTTCATGTCCTGCGTCTGCGTATCGGTGCTTCTGTATCGCTGCTGCGCTGTACAACGGCGATGCAGATTCCGGCGAAAACGGCACAGACAGCAGATGCAATCATGCCCGGTACAGAAGTGCTGCCGACAAAGCCTGCGGAAAAACCGGTATGCGGCGTTCCACTTTTGGTATAGGTATATTGCAGACTTTTCGGCTGCTTGCGTACACAGGCGGGAATCTGTTTTCCCTGTATCAGCGCACGGTCAGACAAAAGACGCGAAACGAGTCGGTCCAATGCGCACCCAATGACAAATACATGCTTGATAACCGCAAAAAACGTCATGCTGTACCCTTTCTGAAGCCCTATGTTTTTCGCTCCTTATATAGAATATGCTGCGGCATGTGCTGCCGCCATCGCTGTGGAAAATGCAATCTGTAAATTAAAGCCGCCGGTATATGCATCCACATCGATGACCTCACCTGCAAAATAAAGTCCGCGTACTTTTTTCGATTCCATGGTTTTCGGTGACAGCTCTTTGACCGAAACACCGCCGGAGGTGACAATCGCTTCGTCAATCGGACGGAAGCCCTTTGTATGAATACGAAAATCCTTTAATGCAGATAACAGCCCGCGTCTCTGTTCCTTTGTAATGCTGTTGCACTTTTCATCCGGAGAAATTCCGGACATGCGTGTGATGACGGAGATCATTTTCTGCGGCACAAGACCTCCGATGACGTTGGAAAAGTTTTTGTTGAGCGCCGCTCCAAAATCATGCAGAATGCGGCTGTCTAAAGTCTTTTCGTCCAGCGCCGGCTTCAAATCAAGATGCAGGACGTATTCCCCGATGCGGCTTTTGTCAAGGTGTGCGGATGCCGACAGAATCATCGGTCCCGACACGCCGAAATGGGTAAACAGCATTTCGCCGAAGTCTTCATAGACAACCGTTTTGGACTCTCCCAGTGTGATTCGCAGCGCTGTATTGCGCAGAGACAGCCCCATCATCTCCGCACAAAAGGATTCGCGGCACACAATTGGTACAAGGGACGGATGCAGAGGGGTTACATCCAGTCCCGCACTGCGTGCGAAACGGTATCCGTCCCCGGTGGAACCTGTTCCCGGATAGGATAATCCTCCCGTGCATACAATGACCGCATCGTATGGAATAACGCCTCCGCCGCCGGACGTCTCTATCCCTGCTACGCGCTCTGCACCGCCTGCATTTGTGGGCGTAACCTCATCATTTGCGGTCGTTACCACACGGGTCACCTTTTCGTGCCGGATATGCACACCGGCGTCCCGTACTCTGCTCTCCAATGCATTCACCACATCGTGAGCATTGTCTGATACCGGGAACACACGGTTTCCGCGCTCTGTTTTGACAGGTACTCCAAGCCCTTCAAACAGCTGCTTTGTATCCTCCGGCGTAAAGCCGTAAATGGCGCTGTTCAGAAACCGGGGATTGGTCGGCACAGACTGCAAAAATTCATTCGCAGTGCAGTCATTTGTGATGTTGCAGCGTCCTTTTCCCGTGATGGCAAGCTTTTTTCCGAGTTTTGGGTTCTTTTCGTAAAGCGTAACGTCCGCACCGAGGTATGCCGCCTCTGACGCCGCCGTCATCCCCGCAGCGCCGCCGCCAATCACAGCGATTCTGCAAGCCGCCATGGTCTGTTTCTGTTCTGCTCTGTCCTGCATCTGCGTCATATCCTTAATTTCCGATCCTCTAACATCCTATTATGTGCCGTTATGCTTTGCATATACATCATACTCATCCCATACGGCCTCCAATTTGGCAAACGTTTCGGAGAGTTCTTCCTGTTTTTTCTTTGAAATTGCGACAATCAGCGCGTTAATGACAGACAGCGGTGCAACATAAGAATCGACAAACGACGCCATATCACTCCGTGCAATCAAAAGATGATCTGCTCCCGCCGCTAATGGGGAGGTTTCGCTGTCTGTCAGCGCAACCGTGGTTGCACCGCGCGCCTTTGCATAATCCATGGCATTGAGAATACGCTTAGAGTAGCGCGGAAAGCTGATACCGATAAAAACGTCGCCCCGGTCAATACGGAACATCTGCTCAAACATTTCCGACGGACTGGTTGCCTGCACCATGTGGACGTTGGCAAACATCAGATTGAAATAATAGCCTAAAAATCCAGCTAACAGCGACGCAGAACGCATTCCTGAAACATAAATGTGCTTTGCTTCCAAAATGGCGTCCACTGCCGCGTCAAAGCTCTTCGGATTTAACTGCTCCAATGTTCCGCGGATTTTTTCGATATCTCCTGTCAGAATCTTTGCAAGCACCTCACCGTCACCGATACGGTCATTTATGATTTCAATGCGCTGCACGGAGGTCAGCTTGATGCGGATTAATTCCTGTAGTGACTTCTGCAATTCCGGATAGCCGTCAAAGCCAAGCTCAATGGCAAAGCGCACCACCGTGGATTCCGAGACTTGAACCACCTCTCCCAGCTTGGATGCTGTCATATATGCCGCTTTGTCATAATGCTCCAGCATATAGGAAGCAATCCGCTTCTGTCCTTTGGAAAATTCCGGCATCATGGTTTCGATTCTGGTTAAAATATCTGTCATGTTCCATCATCCTATACGGCATAAAAACCGCAGACGACCTCTTTTTTTCCGGTCTGCTGCGGTCTTGCATGCTGCTTTTTTGTTTTTTGTTGATCTGTGCGCTGTACGAAATCCGTATCTGCGTCTCCAATCATCACGTTCAGTTCTTTGCGGTGATATAGCCCATTGCGACCAGCGTTTCTGCTTCCAGCACTGCGCCGCCTGCCGCACCGCGCAGCGTATTGTGCGCAAGGCCTACAAACTTGTAGTCATATACCGTATCCTCACGCAGACGTCCGACACAAACGCCCATACCGTTTTCCGTATCGCGGTCAAGTGCGGTCTGCGGGCGGTTATCTTCTTCAAAGTAGGTGATAAACTGCTTGGGGGCTGAGGGCAGCTCATACTGCTGCGGAACGCCCTGGTAGTTCTTCCAGGCATCTAAAATCTGTTCCTTTGTCGGCTTCTTTCTGAACTTGACAAAAATCGCCGCCATATGACCATCGGAAACGGGCACGCGGATGCACTGTGTCGTAATGACAGGCTCTTTTGCCTTGACAATCTCTCCGTCTGCAACCGTACCCCAGATCTTCAGGGGTTCCTGCTCGGACTTTTCTTCCTCTCCGCCGATAAAGGGAATGACATTGTCGATCATCTCCGGCCACTCACGGAAGGTTTTTCCGGCGCCGGAAATTGCCTGATAGGTGGTTGCAACCACTTCATACGGCTCAAACTGACGCAGTGCGTTCAATGCCGGAACATATGCCTGAATGGAGCAGTTCGGCTTGACGGCGATAAAGCCGTGCTTTGTGCCAAGACGCGCCTTCTGCGCTTCAATGATAGCAAAATGATCCGCATTGATTTCCGGAATGACCATGGGGACATCCTTTGTCCAGCGATGTGCGGAATTATTGGAGATCACCGGAACCTCAGCCTTGGCATAGGATTCCTCCAGCGCCTTTGTTTCGTTTTTATCGAAGTTGATCGCGCAGAAAATAACGTCAACATCACGGCAAACATCCGCAATGTTCCAGGCATCGACTACGGTCATATCTGCGACACGTGCGGGCATTTCGGTTTTCATCTTCCATCTGCCGCCCAAAGCTTCTGTATACGTCTTGCCGGCAGAACGCGGACTTGCTGCAAGCTTGGTTACGCAGAAGAAGGGGTGATTTTCAAGCAGGGTAATAAATCTCTGCCCCACCATACCGGTAGCACCGACCACACAGGCACGAAGCTTCTTCTCTAACTGAATCATGATAATCTCCAACCTTTCAAAAACGGGATTTCTTTTTCATATAGATATATAATAGTATAACATTTTGGCGTCTGTTTGTCAAGGGGAAATTTGTATTTTTTCCACATGGCAGTGAAAATCAGATTGGTGCTTTGCCGCAAAACCTATTTAGGATGCTTTTTGAAAAAAGCACCCTAAAACCCGCAAAAACTTTTTTGGAGGAAGTAACTATTCAAAAAATACTGTCATTCCTTACGCTCACTCAAATACGTATTTATTCGGTTCTGCATACGTTTGGTCACATCGTTCAGCGTATTAACACCGTGAAAATAATCTGCGGCATCTTCCAATATGATATTCATGACAGCAGTATTGCCGGAATACCGGCGGTTGGCTGTTTCCACAAGTTCAGTCAGAATCGCGCGGACCTCCATGTCCGCCTTACAGTACATCGGGTTGTCTTCCAGAGAATAGGAGGAAGGATAGGAGACAAGCTGCGGTCCGCTTTCCATGAGATAATACCGGTCTTCGTAATAATCCAGTGCCGCTGCAAGCGCGTCATAGGTGCAGGGAAGATACGGCTTCCGATAAGAGAGCGGATTTCCCTGTTCCTGTATCTGATAATCGAGATAGCCCTTGATAAATTCCCATGCGCCGTCTGCATGTTCCGCATTGGCAGTCAGACCAAACTGTATCCACGGCGTAACAGCAGTACCGCTTTTCTCAGCGCCTTCTTTTAAGGGATATCCAATAAATGTGATGTTTTCATGTCCTTTGAAAAAGTTTCCTTTGATATTCTGGATATCCGACGGGGTCTGAATCGTAAACGCACCGTTGTTTTGATTTTCCGCTTCATTGAACAAAATGGTATGACCCGTCCGGTATTCATTGATATACCCCTCAGATTCATATATGCTTTCGATAAAATTGTCGTTTTTCTTGTACGCTGCGGTTTCATGGTCAATCAGAATGGTATTGCACAGCGTCAGAAATTCGCGGAAACTGTCGGAATCCAAATCGCAGGTGTTGTTTTCCATATCCAGATAATCATCCAGCACAACGGGAAGGAAGCTTTTCAGCACCAGCATTGCATCACTTTCCGTGCTGCCTTTATCTCGTTCCAACTTTAACAGAATCTGATCCCACGCAAGGGACTCTGAAAATTCAATACATTCAGCATATGTCCAGTCTTTCATGCCGCCTACATTTTCCGTGACTGCCGCAAGGGTGGTCAGACCAAAATCGGTGGTCAGTGTGGGCAGTGTGCCGTCTTGATTCTGGTAGGCATTCAAAATACAGGGCAGAAACGCGTCCCGCGGATAATCGGCGTCATTCTGCACAAGGGGATACCAGTCGCCCAAAATTCCAAGGTGGTTGAAATATTCCATGGTAACGTCGTTATGGAACAAAATCAAATCAATTTGTTCGCCGCGCATCATGTCGTTTGCAATCTGCCGATTCATAGAGAGCAATTCATCGTCGCTCGGCGTGTAGTATATCACATTCACATGATATTCGGTACTGCTGCGATTGAACAGCGTCACCGCAGTCTGCAATGCACGCAGAGAGCCGTCGTCATATTCTCCACAGGCAAGGACGATTTCTGTTTTCGTCGGTACGCTGTCCTCTAAAACGTAGTCGATGAACACCAGCTCCGGAAATTCTGTTGTGATACTTTTTGTGACCACAATGAAATTGCGGTCATCTGTAAAATAAATGTGATCGATATTTGCACCGACAATATCCACCGATGACCAGCGAAAGAGCTGCTCATGCTGACCGGCATCGTCATACCGGTACAGTGCAAAATCATCATAAAAATATAGATTGCCCAAAAGGTCAAACACAATGGATTTTTGAAAGATTTCATTGTCCTGGAAAGAAAGGGTCTGAACCAGCTGCGGCTGCACCAGCTGCGGCTGAACCAGCTGCGGCTGCACCAGCTGCCCCGCACCAGCAGAACCTGCACCAGCAGAACCTGCACCAACAGAACCTACACCAACAGAACCTGCACCAGCAGAACCTGCACCAGCAGAACCTGCACCAGCAGAGCCTGCACCAGCAGAGCCTGCATCAGCAGAGCCTGCTGCGGCAGACTCTGCTGGGTCAAGAACCAGGTAATTGAGACGGTTGGCATCGTCTGGATAAAGAAAATACAGCAGCTGGGTTTCGCCGTCCTGTATCAGCTGCATATGACAGAACGAATCATATCCGGCATTGATTGGAAATGCGGCGACAGAAAGAAGTGTCCCATCTGCATCAAAAAAATAAAATTGTTCGCCATAATACATGCACAATGTACCGTCATCCATCAAAACAATCTCACAATAACGTACCGAAGCATCGCCATTGCAGGCGATTTCCTCCATATCGCAAAAATCAAATTCATACAAAACACTTCCGTCTGGTTGAAAAACGGAAAGCGCCATATGTTGTTCCTGCGTATATATCATCTCGATATCCGCTGTATTCCTGTAATAGGAATACAGCATCGCATACGTACCGTCTGTACGGGTAGAAAAGCGATACAATTCACCAAAAGAACGCACAGGAACAATCCCGTCCACGATGCTTCCATCGCTGTACTGTCTTTGATAGCGGATTTGCTGCTCTTCTTTTAAACGAGCAGGGTCATAAATATCTGTACCTTGAATGCGTGTGTCAAAAGGAACGATTTCACCCTCTCCGTTTCTGTCGATGGCATACATGGAAGGATCACTGTTCCAATAGGCGTTGTCTGTTCGATACGCAAGGAATCTGACACGGTTTCCATCAAAGGCTGTGATATAATGATTATCGTATGTGATTTCAAACCGACACGGTGTTTCTCCTTTTGAAAATGGTACCGCATGTGAAGTATATACATAAGAGGAGGTTCCGGATGGTTCGCGGGATTCTTCCTTTTTACAGGACATGAGCAGAACCGTCAAAATCATCAGAAGAAAAATAAAATATCGTTTCATCATCGCCGACTCCTTGTGAATAGAAAAAATCAGGCATTGCTTTCACAATGCCTCATTATATCATATTTCATATACATATGTCAATGTATTTTCAAAAAGTTTTTAAATGATATGAATAAATGTTGAAATCAACATTTTCGATTTTTATATGCAATGGAAACAATCCTTCCAATGAGGGGGTCCTATGCCAAATAGATCAGAGCTGCCGTTTCACCGATTCCATAAAAATTTGCAGGAAAAAAGGTTGACAAACGACGTCTTTTGTGCTATGATTAATCGTTATAAAAAGTAACCACTTGAGGGGAAAGGAATTTTTCCATATGAAAATCATCATCGCAGGATGCGGTAAAATCGGCTCCACCATTCTGGCAAGCTTGGCCGGAGAAGGACATGACGTCACAGCGCTTGATCGCGACGCAGCCGTGATTGAGGAAGTCACAAACATTTATGACGCCATTGGTGTGGTCGGCAACGGCGCGGACTGTGAAACGCTCTCGGAGGCAGGCATTGATTCCACCGATTTGTTTGTCGCCGTTATGAATTCCGATGAAATCAACATGCTTGCATGCTTTATTGCGCGCCGCATGGGTGCCAAGCATACCATTGCGCGCATCCGTAACCCGGAATATAATGACAATTCCCTTGATTTTATGCGCCGGGAGCTGGGACTTTCCATGGCTATCAATCCGGAACAGCTTGCGGCTGAAGAGCTTTACAATATGCTGCGTCTGCCTTCTGCCGTGAAAGTAGAAAAGTTTTCCGGTCAGAACCTGGAAATGATCGAGCTGCGTCTGCGCGAGGACTCACCGCTCAGCGGTATGAAACTTTCCGACATGCGCGGACGCTATAAAGCCAAAATTCTTGTCTGCTTTGTCCGCCGCGGAGAGGATGTATTTATCCCGGACGGCAACTTTGTGCTGCAATGCGGCGATAAAATCGGTCTGACCGCCACCCATGGAGAAATTGCACGGTTAATCAAGGAACTGGGACTTTTGCGCAAGCAGGCAAAATCCGTTATGATTCTTGGCGGTTCCCGTACCGCATTTTACCTTGCAAAACGGCTAACAGATACCGCTATCAATGTCAAAATTATTGAACAGAGCGAATCGCACTGCAATGAGTTAAGCGAACTGTTACAAAATGCTGTCATCATCCACGGCGACGGCTCCAATCCGGAGTTATTATTGGAGGAGCGGCTAAGTTCCGCCGATGCATTTGTCGCGCTCACCGGTATGGACGAGCAAAATATCTTAATCTCGATTTTCGCCTCATCCCGCGGTGTCCCGAAGGTCATTACCAAAATCAACCGCAATGAAATGGAAACAATGGCAGGCAATCTGGGACTGGAAAGTGTGGTATCGCCGCGCCGCATCATTTCGGATATTCTGGTCAGCTATGCGCGTGCACTGGAAAACTCGCGCGGAAACCACATTGAAACGCTGTACAACCTTGCTGACGACAAGGCGGAAGCATTGGAATTTATCGTCAGTCCGGATGCCGAGTCCCTGATCGGCATTCCTTTAAAAACACTGAATATCAAACGCGGTATTCTAATCGCCGGCATCATGCGCGGACGTACACCAATCATCCCGACCGGTGAAGATGTTATTTTAGCAGGCGACCGCGTTGTCGTCATTGCGGCACAGCAGCGGCTCAGCGACTTATCTGATATTTTAAAATAATCTGGTATCGTGCAGGATACCGCCATATTGATGGGCGTTTCCACAGTTATGACCATTGGGCTGTCGCATTTACATGCGCCATCCTTTAAAATTCGCCTTTTCGCTTTTTCAAGCGAAATTTCACAATGGATTTTAACAAAAATCCATTGTGAAAACGCCGAATTCAGATCACTTTGTGATCCCGGTCTGCCGCAAATTTTCAATTTGCAACAGCCCCATTTTCTTTCTAATGTGGAGTTGTGGCGTAAGCCACAAAACACGGTCTGAAAATTTATTTTCAGACTTCCCTATCCTTCTGTTGAGGGAACATATACCGCTCGTTTTTCGCGGCAATAGTACAATATCGCACAATTTCTGTTGGGTACGAAATATAGACAAATGCAGTTTTCGTACACGGGGAGAGGATTTTTTCCGTATGAATCATAAAATGGTATTATTTACCACAGGACAAATTATTTTATTGGAGGCAGCGCTTCTGCTACTCCCGCTGATCGCAGCGGCGGTATACGGGGAGGGGTGCATCCGTGCTTTCTTTTTCACCATTCTCATCTGTCTTGTCTGCGGCGTCGGACTGATTGTTCTGTGCAAGCCGAAAAACCGCGTTATTTATGCCAAAGAAGGTTTTTTAATCGTCACCTTGTCATGGCTTTTATTGTCCGCACTCGGTGCACTGCCGTTTTATATCAGCCGTGAAATTCCTTCTTATATCGATGCGTTTTTTGAAACGGTTTCCGGCTTTACCACAACCGGCGCCTCCATTCTTGTCAATCTGGAAGAACTATCCCGCGGACTTTTGTTCTGGCGCAGCTTTACCCACTGGATCGGCGGCATGGGTGTGCTTGTGCTGATGATGGCAATTGTACCATCGTCAGGATCATCCGGACGTTCCATCCACATTATGCGCGCAGAAATGCCGGGCCCTGTCGTTGGCAAGCTGGTGCCGCGGGTACGGGAAACCGCAAAAATTCTCTATATCATATATATTGTAATGACAGCGGCGCAAGTAATTTTGATGTGTGTTGGCGGAATGCCGTTTTTTGACAGCCTCCTTCATGCCTTCGGTACGGCAGGTACCGGCGGATTTGGCATACGCGCCGATTCCATTGCAAGCTACAGTCCGTTTTTGCAGTGGGTCATCACCGTTTTTATGCTGCTGTTCGGCGTGAACTTCAATCTGTATTATCTGATTCTGATCCGCAGCTTTCGTCCTGTGCTGCGTTCTTCAGAGCTTTGGTGCTATCTCGGCATTGTCGGTATCAGTGTCGCATTGATTACCGGCAACATTCTGCCCCTTTACCACAGTATTGCCGATGCACTGCGCCACGCGTCGTTCCAGGTTGCCACCATTATCACAACGACAGGCTATGCAACGACCGATTTCAATCTTTGGCCGCAGTTTTCCAAAGGGATTTTGTTTGTACTGATGTTCATCGGCGGATGCGCCGGCTCAACTGCCGGCGGTTTGAAGGTATCCCGCATTATGCTGATGCTGGGCAACGCACGCCGTGATCTCTCTAAAATGCTGCATCCCCGGTCTGTCAGTGTGGTTCAGATTGATGGCAAAAAAGCAGACCCCGCTGCGGTAAATGGTCTTTCCACATATTTAACACTGTATTTTTTGATGATTGCCGTGGTGTTTTTAATTCTGTGTCTGGAACCGTTTGATTTTGAAACCAATCTCACAGCTGCCGTGTCCTGTTTTAACAACGTCGGTCCCGGATTTGGTGCGGTTGGTCCGGCTTCCTCCTATGCTGCGTATTCCGCCGGTGCAAAGCTTGTGCTTTCTGCCGCCATGCTGCTTGGAAGACTGGAAATCATTCCGCTTGTCATCGCCGTCATTCCATCCACCTGGACCAAAAAATAAGTATTACAGATGTAATGCAGCAATACTGCACGCAGTAGCACTGCACGCAGAAGTACTGCACGCAAAAATATGCTGTACTGTCGTCCTGCCTCCAATAGATACCATCGGACAGGAACCGTATGACGAAATCCGTTATACGGTTCCTGTCTAAATTTATTGATTGGGACATTTCGTTTTGTATCTTGACCGTGATGCCAAAAAAATCAGCGCTCTCCGCAAAAAAACATCCCCTCCTGCGGTTTGTTTTTCAAATAGTTCCATTCACGCAATATGCCATGCATAGAACCAACGATTTCTGTATCGCATATAATAACATCAGGAATCCGTATCTGCGGTTTCCATTGAATCCATTGACAGAAAGCAGATGAGAATACACATGAATTCTTTTGATATGAATCCGACCGGGCGGAATTCGTTTTGTGAGTGTGCAGCTGCATCTCCGCGCATGGAACCGACGCCGCCAAATCCAAATCCACCATGTGCAGAAAAATCCGGATGCGCCGCACTCAAGGGCTTTTCACTTGCAATGGCATATGTGCCGATGCAGTGCTTTGAAAACCTGTATTGTCCGGAAGATGCACTCTGTGCGGGCACACTGTTCGTTGGTCTTGACAAACCCTTCTGCGGTGCTGCCATCTCCAATTCTGCATATCCCAAAGCGCCGGCTGCCGTATGCACAAACTGCCAGAAATCAGGCTGCACCAGCAACAGCTGTTCAAGCTGCGGCTACGCAAACAGAACGATGAATCCAGGCTATCATGCGGGAAACTATTCCAGAAATAACAGTGGATACAAAGGAGGCGGTTTGCATGGCTGATCAGGTAATCACACGAAAGAGATGCACCGCTGACTACGCGTACCCATTCGCGCAGTGGGATCTGCGCTTGTATCTCGACACACATCCCGATGACAGGGAAGCACTTGCATATTTCCGCACCCTGTGTGAAAAAATGCCGGACACCTATGCCTGCCATGGGACAATGGCACCCGACGGTACCTGTGACCATTGGCACTGGATCGAAGGACCGTGGCCGTGGGAATTTGAAGCCAATGCAATTGACGGCAAAATCTGCAGCTGTAACGATAGCTGCTGCGACTGCCAGAAAGGAGGGCGCTGAGCATGTTCTGTTATGCAAAACAATTGGAATACCCCGTCCGCATCAAAAACTGCAATCCCCGCTTGGCATCCGCGATCATCACGCAGTATGGCGGACCAGACGGTGAACTTGGCGCATCTCTGCGCTATCTCTCTCAGCGATTCTCCATGCCCTTTGATGAAGCGAAGGGCACTCTGACAGACATCGGCACAGAAGAGCTTGGACACCTTGAAATGATCGGTGCACTGGTACACCAACTGACACGCAATCTGACACCGGAAGAGGTTGTCGCCGGCGGTTTTGATGCCTATTTTGTCGACCACACGACAGGCGTATATCCACAGGGTGCATCCGGTACCCCCTTTACCGCCGCTATGATGCAGTCCACAGGTGATCCAATCACCGATCTGAATGAGGATATGGCAGCAGAGGGTACGACCATATAAGAACAACTTTATAGATGCGATAAGTTTCTGTAAACAAAACACCCTGAACATAAATGTACATAGATGCCGTATGTGAATCATTCTTAAATTGTTGCATCACAGATCATCTTTACAAGGAATGTACCGAAATATCTTGAATTGTTCATGAATTTATGGTACAATGGTAGCAATTCCAAGGAATGCCGATTCCATAGGAATACGGATTTCAGAGGAATGTGTCACTGTACACACCGTTTTCGGCAGAATTTTTGTATCGGTACTGTATTGCATTCCCATAGGATGATGCCGGTACTGGTTCGATAAGCAATTCACCGATTTTTATTTTACATACAGAAAGGAAGCCTTTCTATCTCATGAAAGTTCTTGTATTAAACGGTCCGAATTTAAATCTTCTCGGGGAACGCGAACCCGGTATTTACGGCAGCACCTCGCTTGACGATATCTGCAAGCATCTCTCCTCTGCCGGAGAGGCCATGGGCATCGCCGTCTGCTTTGCGCAGTCCAACCATGAGGGGGAAATCATCGATATCCTGCATGCCGCCCGTCTGGAGTGTGACGGCGTCATTCTCAACGCAGGCGCCTATACACACTATTCCTACGCCATCCGCGACGCAATCGCTGCCATCAAAATTCCTGTTGTCGAAGTACATCTTTCCAACATCCACGCAAGAGACGAATTTCGTCATACTTCCGTCATCGCACCGGTCTGCATCGGACAGATTTCCGGCTTTGGCGCGGACAGCTATGACCTTGCACTGACTGCACTTGCATTCCGCTTCAATCAGGCAACGCCAAGATTAGACGAAGCAAAACAGACACACCGCATGGAAACAGAGGGAATCTGACATATCAAGAAATTGACGTGTCAAGGAATTGACACTTCCATCGGACATCCTGTCACAATATCAGATGGACTGTGCAAAACGCGATTTCCTGCCGTAAACGGATGCAGCTGAAAAGGAGCATTCATCATGGGATATGAATTTTTTCTCTATGTAATTATTTTTATCGTGATCCTCGTGTGTTTCATCCGGGAGCTTCGGTTTCTTATCAGGACGCGTACCTGTACCGTATGGATGCGCGGTACTGTGGAAAGTTTGTGGGAAAGCAGCCGTTCCCGACACGGTTCCCGCTTTACGGTAATCGTCACATATGAATACGCCGATTCCACAGGAGAAACCCACCGATACCGGCAGGAATCCTTCCACTCCTATCGTTACGATACCTTTTATCCGGGCTGTCCTGTCGATATTTCCATTGACCCGCAATATCCGGAGCTTATGATCCTTACAAGAGAACGCACCGATGCAGTCAAAGAGCTCCTTTTATGCCTTGTTGTCTGCGTACCCCTTTTTGCGGCGGCACATATTGCCACACTGTAAGTGCAGCTGCATACAACAAAAGCGTTTCTGCACATAGAAATTGGATAACTGCAAAAATGCATATCTTGGCATAACATAAACCGGGGCTGTTGCAAGTTGAAAACTTGCAACAGCCCCTCCTTTTTTGCGCAATATTCGTTTTCTGCGATTTTATACAGGATAGCCGCTGTTTTCACCGCTTTCAGAGAGCACGCCATATCTGCACAAAAAGGGTTGCTGCACTAAAGTGCAGCAACCCTTTTGTTCTCTTTGATTGTATTTTTTGAAAAATGCTTACTTTACGGTAACTGCAACGACATCAGAGAACGCGCTGGATGCTTCCTTGCCGGATGCAAACGTGGTTGCACGTACCTTGAAGTAGTAGGTCTTGCCGCTTTCCAGATCATATTTGGTGCAGCTTGTGGAAAGCTTGTCACCCTCCAGCGTCTTGACAACTCTGTAAGTGCCATTTTCACTGTCTGCCATCCAGACCTGATATGCGTCCGCGCCGTTGACTGCTTCCCAGCTAATCACTGCGCGTCCTGCTCTCGGGCTTTCTGCCTTAATCACAGGTGTTTCGGGCATAACTGCAACTTCAAATTCATCGGAGAATACACCGTAGACAACAGTTCCGTCATCCTTAAAGTAGACTGCACGCATCTTGTAGGTATACGTTTCACCTGCGGTCAAATCCACGTTGCTGTATGCGGTCACGTTCCCCATGTTCGGCTCTCCCTGATCCTTCTTGCCAAAAATCTTGACGATCTTGAAGTCGCCGCCTTCTTCATCCTGTCTCCAGATCTGGTATCCGTATGCGCCGGAAACCTCACGCCATAAAAGACGGACACGGCTGGTGGAATTGCTGTACGGCATATAGGGAGGATTGTCGCTCGTCATGACAACCGCTGCCGGCATGTAATTGATACCGGAGAATTCAGAGTAAACTCTTTCCTCTGCGGAATCGAGGACAAATGCACGCACCTTATAGTAGTAGGTCGTACCAACGGTCAGTCCCTGGTTGGTATACTCGGTTACGCTGCCGTCCATGACGCTCTTAACGCGTTCCCATTCTGCTTCCGGTGCATCGGGAGAAGTTGCTCTCCAGATTTCGTAACCGTCTGCACCTTCTGCTGCAGTCCATGTGACCTTGACAGTCGTCTGGAGTCTGCTGTAGCAGGAAAGGATTTCCGGTGCTGCGGGCGCTTTGAGCTGTTCTGCGCCGCATGCAGTGCAGAAGCCATCCTCAAAGGTATGAGGCTGATTTTCTTCTGCTTTGCCGCATGTCTCGCACACTGCGTTATGGGTGTCGCCATCTTCGTTTTCGGTATACTTCCAGCTGTGACCCAGTGCCGGCAGAATGATGATCTTGTCTTCGGAAACAGATACATCCTTGCCGTCTGCATCCTTTGCGGCTGCAGTTGCAACAAAAACTTCCTGACCTTCCTGTTCACAGGTTGCAGCCACTGCACGTTCCTCATCATGGGCAACGGTGGTTGTCACATTTTCAAGAGCGGCTTCATCGCAGATGGAGCAGGCAATCGTTGCACTTGCGGTGTACTCACCGGTCGCGTTGCCTTCTTCGTCAAGAACTTCTTCCCAGGTGAAGGTACCGACATAGGTATGGGTACCTGCGGGAAGCTTGACATCGGTTTCTGCCGTATATGCAAAGTCACCGTATTTGTCGTGCTTTGCAGTGCCTTTTGCCACATAGTGTGCATTCAAGCCATCCGTACAGCTGCCGGTATGTGCCGTATTTTCTGCGGTCCCGGTCTGGTCTGCATTGAATGTGACTCTGACAGGGTTATACTTCTGGTTCTTAATAAAGAGGTCGAGGGTTGTTTCGCGTTCATGACAGCTTTCATGTGTGCATTCCAGATTACGGAATGTCAGAGAAGTACCGTCTTCCTTCCATACTGCATCGGTTGGAACATAGGTATGACCGGCAATTGCAACTGCTGCTTCATACTCTGCCAGCTTTTTCTTGTAAATTGCCAGCTGCTCTTCATAAGTGGTATCAGCTCTGTCGTAGTCTGCATCAGGATCCGGTTCTGTCGGTTCTGCGACATGCGCACCGCATTCTACACAAACATAGCAGAAACCGGTATTGAAGTTGCCAGAATCATCCTTGGTATAGTAGGTTTCATCAAAGCGGATGTAGTGGTGTTCATGTGCGGTATCTTCAGTAATTTTACGGGAGCCGGCTTCCATAACGCCGCATTCTGTGCAGCGATTTTCGGTGTAGGCGTCGTTCCAGCAGGAAGCATCTACTGCTGCTTCCTCATAGGAGTGATTTGTGCCAGCAAAATGACTCATGCTGATCGTTTCTACAAAGTTTGCAGCCCACATGAACTCATCGTTGTCATTGATTTCCACTTCATAGCCAAGCATTTCCATCATGCTGTTGTTGCTGTAATAAGTGTTATAATCAGGATTGTAGTTGCTTTCTTCAAACGCATAGCCGTAGCCCGTTTGTTCATCGTTGCCGGAAATATAGGCAAAGTTGGTTGCAATGGCAACATACAGCTTGCCGTCGTTCTTAAGCATCAAACCTGCAATCGGGCGATTTTCCACAGTGAAATCTGCATCATCTGCAGAGTATACAACAGAAAATGCTTTGCCGCCGAAGGGGTTGGTCTTGTCGCGGGCAGCGGAAACGGTATTGTATTCCTTAACAACTGCGACGTCACTGGAGGTAAGATCATAAGTCAGAATTGTGTTTGCAAGGTTGAAATAGAGCTTACCGTCGTAAAGTGCGCAAGTCAGTGCAATCGAGGGATAAATCTGCTCATAATCGACATGCTTTGCGTACAGCTCCGTGACGGTTTCGTTCTCGTAGAAGGTACCGGTGGCAATATCCTTGATACGCGGAACAATGCTGTCCTCTTCTTCACCTTTGGCGTTAAATTCAATCAACGCTTCATAATCGTTGTCGCCATTGGTGCCAGCGTCAGTCTTTGTAATCTTATGACGCACCATCTTGTAGGAAATATCATTGTTCATCTTCTGATCTTTGATCATCTGTAAATAGTCAGAAGAATCATAGATGTAATAGAAGTACTCACCATCAGAGAAGACATTGCTCTTGATACGTGCCATCCAGGAGTCTTCATAATCGGTATTGGTAGCAGCCTGTTCATACAAGGTCTTGATTTCCTTGTAGTTGTCTTCATACATATCGACCGCTGCGGTGTGGCTGAACAAAAAGTACAAATGGTTCATGTTGCCGTCGGTTTCTACACGGTCACGAATCATAACCTCTGAATAGATATCGGTATAACATGTATCAATGTAGTACCATGCTCCGTCCACCTTGATTGCATTCCAGAAGTGATCAGAATCAAAATTGTCCTGCGTTTCTCCAAACATCGAAACGGATGCATCGTAGGTGATACGCACAAGGTCAACAATGTAGTTCTGGTTAATATCAATCACGCCGTTTTCGTCTGTAACATAAAGATCAGCAGACTTCTTCCAGTTTGCAGCAACGCTCATATCGGTGCCAGCGCCGTTGACACCGTAAATCTCGGGGTGCATGCACTGTACCAGATAAGCAAATGCCTTTGCGTAACCAAGGCATACAGCATTGCCGCTGCCTGCCAATGCGCCAAACTGGGAGCCTTCCCAATAACCAAGAACACCGTTTGCCATTCCGTTTGCAGCCTGATCCGCATATACGGGAACTGCTTCGTTTGGCGTCATGCCCTGGAGAGCTTCCAGCGGCTGATCCATCTGCTGCTCGACAATCTGGTCAATGGTCATCTTGTAGCCGGGAGCATTATCAGGGTCAACTTCAATACCGTTTTCCTCTGCATCTGCAAGGAATGCCTCCAGCTGTGCGTCGATCTGGGCAGCAGCATCTTCACCCCAACTTGCTACGATAAAGCCTCTGGGGTCTTCCTTAATCGCATCGGCGTTTTCTGTCATAAACTGCTCTGTTGCAGCATCTGCCTGTTCATTTGCTGTTTTCTCTGCCTGTGCTTCAGCCTGTGCCTTTGCAGCCTTCGCTTCTTCTGTGTCTGCAATAGATGCACGGAGTTCTTCCTCTTTTTCTGCTACAGCAGCGTTTGCAGCTTCTTCGTACTTTGCCTTTTCCTCATCGGTTTCGACAAATGCGTTTGCCTTTGCCTGTGCATATGTATCAGTCGTATCCGCTACAGCAGCTTGTGCTTTCTCTGTCGCATAGGCATCCTTCTTTGCTCTCACATCTTCTGCAACGGCAGCCTCTGCAACTTTCTGTGCCTCTGCCTCAAGCTTCTGATTTGCGACTCTGTTTACATACTCTTCTTTTGTCTCTTCCGGTGCTTCCGGTTCGCCGTCGTCTGCAACAGGTGCAGGAGCAGGCTCTTCCTCTATGACAACAAGAGGATTCACATTTTCTGTTTCTTTTACCTCAGGCTCGGACTCTTTTTCAGAAGACGATTCTTCCGGTACAGAAGATTCTTCTGAGGATTCTTCTTTAGATTCTTCCGAAGATTCTTCTGAAGATTCTTCTTTGGATTCTTCTGAGGGCTCATCGGGATCCGGCTTTTCAGGCTCTGTCGGATGCAGGCTGTCATATTCCTTAGCTGCTTCTTCCTTTGCCTCCGCTAAGAAATCCTTGCCTTCGTCAGATGCCTTATATGCAGCCACTGCGTCCGCAATGGCCTTTTCGTAATATGCCTTTCCTTCCTCCGTTGTAAGGTATTCTTCAAACGCAGCCTCATAAGCTTCGTTGTAAACATCCTTACCTTCTTCAGAGTTCGGATACGCGGTCACTGCATCTGCATATGCTTTATCCCAGGCGTCTTTTTTTGCAGCATCATAAGCTTCGTCGTAAATGGGCTGCGCAAGCTTGTTGTATGCAGCTTTTTCATCGAAAATAGAGGCATATACTTCATTGTATACCTGATTATAGACATTCTTGTATACGCCCTGGCGATAGCCGTTTTCAATCGCGCCTTCATAGAACTGCTGCTTCAGCTGTGCCATCAGACCATCTCTGATCTGCGTGCGGAACTGTGCATCAAGCTGCTTTTCATAATCCGCATAGATGGCATTGTAAAGATCGTCAAAATGTTCATGCGGCTGCGGATCCTCTGCGATCATGGTACCTGGATCTTCTCCAGGCGTTTTGTCCATGTTCATGATGTACGGCATATCAAACGAACTGACCTCAGCCAGCCAGTCGTTAAGTACCAGAAGCTTCTGCGCTTCGGTCTGTGCGCCGGATTTTTCAATCAGGTCGAGCACCTCATCGCGCTTCTTTTCCACTTCCTTGCCGTAATATTCTACGCCATAGCGGTCGCCGTAGGTAAAGTTCTGAATCATGCCGAGAATATCGTCATAGCTATAGTTGCCGCTTCTGACATCTGCGACGGAGACATTGGCAATCGCCAGCATTTCGCCCAGCACTCCAAGACCATCTTCTCCGTTATCATTATAGCTTAAGAAGAACGGGAGCTGCACACCGAGTACATCGGCATTTGCCGCCCACTGATCGGTATACTGCTGGAACATATACAGTATTGTTTGAATCTGCGTCTCTGTCAGCGGTTTCGATTCTCCATCCGCGTCAAGAACTTTGATTTCTTTCAGCTCAGATTCCACCACCAGCATCAGCGGATCGTCCATGTCCAGCGTGACGCTTTCGTCAATCTCTACCGCATTTGGATCGATATCGAGATCGATTGCATTTGCGTCGAGTACGATAGGTTTACTGCTGCCTTCCACCGTAAAGACAATCGGCGCTGTGCTTTGGTTTTCATATGTTTCCTTGTTGGAAACCGTTTCCGCCTTTTTGTCTGCTTTTGCTTCTGTGCTGTCCGGTGCCGCGCCGCGATTGCTTTGCTTTGCAGCTGCATCAGAAGAAGCGGTCTTTGCCGTTTCTGCACCTGTTTTCACGGCGGATACCGGTGTGGTAATCATACCGAGAAGCATGGCAGAAGCTAACAAAAGGCTGGAAATCTGCTTTGTTGACTTCTTCATGTAAAATTTTCATCCTTTCCTGAATTCATTACATGTTTTTGTATGTGCACAAGATGCCTTGACACCAACGGCAAAACGGGTCTCATTTAGGAAACCTGATGTCGTATCATGGGATTCCTGCCAGCTGTACGGAAGTGCTTTATACAAATTTTGGCACAATTCACATTGTTTGCTTTTACAAAACATCTTTGGCTGAACAGAAAGCATCTACCAACAGTATATCATGGTTCTTTTATCCTGTCAATAGTGAATCAAAGTTTTTAACAATTTTTTTCCTAATTCTTTTTTTCTTCATTACTTTCCGTATTTTGCCCGTCAAGCAGTGTAATCATGCGGATTTGTCCTATAATATGCTCAATATACTGCAATATCGTTTCCTTGTCGGATATGACTTTTTCCTCATTATTATTCCACAATTCATCAAAAAAGCCATAAAAGATATTTTTCATGTCCATGTGATTCACAATATAAAGACGGTTTGTGTGCTGACCGCTTTCCAAACGCATATAGGAGGTATTGTCTGAAAGAAAAATCCACTGGTTGGAAAAATATAAAAAGTCTGCCGTCAGACTGCCGTTGATCATCTTGCAGGACATATTGTTTTTTTTGATGCGTTCGGACAGTTCCTGCATATATTGTAGACGCTGTTTTGGCGTCAATTTGATTTTCATATTATAAAAATCCAGTTCTCCCGTCACGGCAAATTCCGACAGCGCCGCGCCGATAAATATGATTTTTATCGGCATTTCCATATAGCTGTGCTGCGTTAAGGCGTGGAACCAGCGCAGGTTTTCTATCGTTATCGGACCTGCGTACTTTTCTTCCTTGATCAGCTGCGTACAAATTTCTTCAAACAGCTCTATCGTCAGGCTGTGTTCCGTCATATGACCGACAATCAGCTGTTGATTTGATGCAAGTACAGAACGGGTATAATCCTGTTTCAAAAGCATTTCCGTCATCGTACCAGGCAAAAATAAAAGACGTTCTCTGCTGCACATGGAATGAATATAACGATACAGGATATCACAGTTTTCCTGTTCCTCACTTGCTGTGACAGACAGGCACAGATTACTTTCCATCAGCATGCCGGTAATGGAAAAATCATCTTTAATACAAAAGATGATTCGTCCGTGCGCCTGGGAAGAACCGTACAGATGAAAATCAATATGCGTCAGGTTTGTCAGCATATTGAGTAAAAACACAACATCATATACATAATCTCCCTGCATGCTGTTCAGGTCCAAAACCATGGAATAATGTACATCCGGATAATTTAATTCCTCCGATAGGAATCCGTTTTCCATGCTGATAATCTGCAGCCGGTATTCTCTCTCAATCGCCATTAAGTCAATCAACGCCATAATTTCCAGCGACTTGACACGGCGCAGCACGGGATGCTGCATCTTGACAATAAACTGCGGCATATTCAGCTTCGGATAATAGGAGGTCTTCGGTGCAATCGTGTTTCCGGTCTCCTTCTGCGTATCCTTGACATAGTTGTATTCTGCCATCAGGTTATCGTAGATTGCAGTCTGCAAATCCTCATAATTCGGCACCCGATAATCCTCAAGAAGCGTCTGTCTGCCTTCTTCTGTTCCGTCTTTTACAATACAGCGGCTGATTCCCTGCAAAACGCTCGTTTCCGTTTTGGAGCTTGGCAGCATTTGTCCGCTGACCCATTTACTGATATAGGACACATCATACTGAAGTTCTTTTGCAAGCATATAATTTTTGATATCTGCAACCTCCATCAAATGCTCCAAAAGGTTGCTGAACCGGTTCTTCTGCTTCATACTGCTCTGCTGTACCTCCATGTGAATCACCATTGCTTTTGATAAATGAAAGTTTCTTTATTTTTGGAATTGTGAATCGTTTTGCGCAGCAAAACCGCATATGCAAAGCACGGGATGCCGCAAAACTCACGTAAAGCTGTTTTTTCACGCTATTTCCTTTTGTTTTGTATGCGTTCTGCTACAATTCTGCATAAATCTCCTGCACACCGCACATGCCGCAGTGCGGATGCCGGAATGTGAATATGGAAGATATCCTCCAAATCCGACAAAAGCACTGTAATTTCTACAGAAGAAAGTCCCAGCTCCTCTACAAGCCGCGTTTCCATCGTCAAGTGGGGAAGCGGTGCGGATGATGCGGTCTCCGCATTCGTTTCATCTTCTTTTTCTGCTGCGGCTTCTGCCGCATTCCGTATGACCGATAACACCTGTTCATTGATCTCCGTCTGATTCATCCGTCTTGATTCTCCTTCCCTCTCATCGCAGTAATTTTCCAAGTGCATTTTTGGGAAACGGCGTATCTCGAAAGGATAATCGGTACAGCCGCAGAAACGGCGGTACCAAATCATTGTAAGCGTCGATTTCCGCACGGACAACGTTTGCCGCGTCTTCTGCCCCTGCGTCCTCTCCCAGATCAGAGGAAATTCTGTCCCGAGACGGTGAAAGATAGACTTCCGCCCACAGGACACCGCTGTCCGCCCCCACCATCAGTTCTTCAATTGCAGAACAGCGCATACACAGCTGCTGCTCTATTTCCTCAGGGCAGATATTTTCCCCATTTGGCAAAACGATCCGATTGCTTTTGCGCCCCAAAAGATATAAGTCTCCGTTTTCCTCCAAACGGCAGAGGTCCCCCGTCGCATAAAAGCCATCCACAAGCACTTCTGCCGTCGCAGCCTTGTCACGGTAATAGCCCTTCATCATAGAGGCACAGCGGATATACAGTTCCCCGTCGACAAGCTTTGCCTCCACTGCACTGTTTTCCCGCAGATTTCCGAGAATTCCGGCGCGTTCCTCCGTCATTTCCGTTTCCAGCCCGATTCCGCCAAGCTCCGTTGCGCCATAGCTTTGCAAAACCCGGATGCCTTGCGCATGCAGCGCTGCAATTGTCTCCCGTGGAAACGCAGCGCCCCCACAGCTAAGCAGCTGCAAATGCCAGCCGTTTTTCTCTCCATTTTGACCCGCGCCGCGCAGCCTGCGCAGTATACTTTGCATAACCGACGGTACACACAGCATATAATCCGGTTCAAGTACCTTCAGATACCGGAACAGATTCTTTAATTCCGGCGCCATACATACCACAGCCCCAAGATACAGTGTATTGAATACCGATACAATTCCCGCAATATGATGAAACGGCATAACCGCAAGCTGGGATGTAAACGGGATGCCGACCGCATCCTGACAGATACTTGCCGTCATCGCACGGTGTGAAAGCATCACGGCTTTCCCCCGTCCAAAGGATGCGGTGCCCCCGCGCACTACTTCTGTTGTTCCGGAGGTAAAGAGGATGCATGAAAGATCGTCAGGAACCGGCACTCTAACAGGAGCAGCACACACACCGTCGTATTCCGCTTCTGTTTCGATTTCCTTCCAGCGCCTATCCATACAGCGGCATAACGGTTCCATTTTGCATCCGCGCATACCATTTTTTGTGTGCTTCAGCACCGCCGTGTGCAATACCGCTGCGGCAGTCTCCTCTGACAAGCTGTCATACAGAAGCAGGGAAACATCAGCCAGCTCCGCACGTGCCAACAGCATCTCGGGCGGCAGTCTTGGGTCAAGCAGTACCGCTGTTCCCCCCAGCACCTGAACGGCACAGAAACAGACCAGCCATATGATATCGTCTGCACCGCAGAGTGCGATGTGCAGAGGAGAAGGCGCAGACGATGCGTGCGCTGTCCCGTTTATATGCGGCTTCAGCTTCACTGCCGCTGTCTGCACCATACGCCAGAAGGTTTCGCTTGTGATCTCCTCTGCCGCAGCGGATGCATTGGCTGTTCCCCCTCCATCGTCTATATCCAGCGTTTCCAGAAACCGTCGGAAATATACAGGAGAACCTGTCCCCTCCCTTGCCCCATCGTCGCGCTGTGCAAACCATGCAAACAGAAGGGGCAGCGTCATCGGAAACGCCTCTTTTGCGTCAAACGTGTCATTTTGTTCTTCTTTCATGCGCTTCACCTCCTCCATTCTGCAAGTATATCGTATCGTTCTTGGGGCGTTTTTGTAAAGGATGGCGCATGTAATGCGACAGCCCTCCCGCCGCTTGGGCATCCCCCAAAAACGTTTTAATCGTTTTTTTATTTTAATATGATATGTTTATTTGCCATATCTGGTTTAAAGTTTTACCTTAAAACAGGTCATCGCATACGCCGCGTTCTCCGTGTTCGCTTCCGTACTCTGCGGCGCACCCATTCCATCAAAGAAAGGCACACAAAAATCAGCACGATACGCAGTAAAAAGCATAGAACCACACACATCACAGGGTGTGTCGGAAAATAGAATCTGAGCCGATACCACGGGAACAGCATCTTTTCTGCTGCATGGATGCACAGAATTTGCAGGGAATACCGCCCGACGGTTTCTGCAAACGACAGCACAGCCACATCCTTTTCCGGCAGATGCTGAAACAGACACGCATACAGCCGCAGAAGATAAAAACCGATACAGACTGTCGCCGCAAAATCAAGAAATCCGCACAGAAAGAAGCCCGCCACAATATTGACCCCGCCAAAGGCAAAGGAAAACAGAATCAGCAAAAGCATTCCTGCGTGACAGAACCATGGGAGTCTGCGGTCAAGAAGCCTGTATGCCGCAATCGCATCTCCCGCAGCGATATATCCGCAGGCAAGCAGCATCTGTGCAAAGCAAAACGGCAATACCGGATGCATTCTGCATAAAAGAACGCCGACAGCGGCAAGCAATGCCGCATTACCGTAATACAGTCCGCGGGGTATGCGTTTCCGCGTGGATATTCCATATAGAAGATACCATAACACAGAGCCGCCGGACAGTGCAAGCAAAAACCACAGCACACTGACAGAGTCCACAGGAAAGCCGAAAAACGTTCCGCCGCCTTCCGCATTCAGTCCCAACAAGAATGTCGGAACCAGTTCACCGCCGTGCAGAAGAAAGGAACGGTTCCGCCAAACGGCAATCAGTCCCTTTCCAAGCAAAACCGCCGCCGCTGTGAGAACATACGGAATCCAGAACTCGTGCAGCTGCATCGCAAAAAAACCGGTTCTCTTTTTTCGGTTTCCTTTTTTGCCGCTTATCTGTCTCTCCTCCATGCGGAAAAACAATCCAAAGCCGCTGATCATAAAAAACATGGCAATGACACCGCCGCCAAATACACTGCCCGCACCTGCAAACCGCTGTCCGGCAGCATATGCCGCGTCCTTGTCAAAAAACGGTGTGATTGAGTGCCCCGCTATGATGAAAAGCATGCCAAGTCCTCTGGCAAGCTGAAAATATCCTAAGGTTGTTCCGCGCTCCGCGGCAGCGGTTCTGCCGTTGTTATTTTTTTCGCCAGCCCTGCTGCTGTTTTGCCCATCACACATGCGGTCCCTCCTCTCTTTGTTTCAGCGTGTTCCATTCTGCCGCTATTTTTTTGCGGAACAGGAATAAAAGCAGCATCTCAGATACAAACACTGCATACCGGAGATACGGCACGGTATAAATCCACAGCATCAGGGGTGCGGCACATACCACGGCTGCGGACACAAGCAAAAGGGTGCGTTTGGGGAACACTTCTCTTATCTGCATCTGATTTTGACGACAGGCGCGCCGTGCAAGCATAAAGTGCAGAAGTGCAAGCAGCGCATAGCATACAAGCGTCGTCCAGCCTGCCGCCATGTAACCCATTGCCGGAATGAAATATGCATTCAAAAGAACATTTGCCGCACCCGCAATGACAGAGATCACCGAAATTCCGCGTACCGCACCGAAATACATCTCCACATTGGCAAACATCATATAGACAAAAACAAAAAAGACGCTTGCCGCCACCGGCGGGATGACCCATACCGCTGCACGGTAGTCCTCTGCTGCAAGAATCGTTACAAGGTCAGGCGCCAGCGCCATCATGGCAAGCGTCGCAGCACCCATGATCAAACACAGTGCCGCAGCCGTCGGCACAATGTCGCAAGACCGCTTTGCCTTCAGTTTTTTATACATCCAGGGATTGAACGAGCCGTTGACCGCCGAAATCAGCAAAAGCATCAACGTTCCTGCGGAATATGCCACACTGTATACGGCAGCGTCTCCGCTGCCCGTATAATAGTTGATCATGATGCGGTCGGATTGATTGAGCAGCGACTGCGATATATAATAGGAAAGAAGCGGCAGATTGAACCCCAGCGCAAAACGCCAGTATTCCTTTTTGTAAAAGCATCTTCCGCGCCAAAACAGTATGACCGCACAAAGGATGCCGAAAACGGTCTGCACGACCGCCGATGCAAGGATTCTCGCCTCCGCAATGAACCCGATTTCTGCGGCGCTCTGCATGTTCGACGTATGGGTAACATACAAAACGGCAAGTACGGCAAGCGTCGGATTGGCAACGGTGCTGATCAAGGTCACCGCTGCCGGTAAACGGTACCGGAAGTCAAACCGTTCACGGTTTGTCCAAAGCATCAGCGGCGGATTGCACAACAGCTGTACAAACATCACCGCCATCAAAAATCCGCTCAATCCGCAAAAGGCGTCAATCCACGGACGGAACAGAAGATATACTCCAGCCATGATCACCGTCATCACGGTGATCAGCCCCAGAATGGAGGACGTATACCCGTCTTTGTCCTCTTCATACCGGATCAATCCGTTGTTTAACCCCTCATACGGCAGCTTCAGGGAGGTAAACAGAATAAAAAAATCAAACAGCGCAAAATAAACGTTGCAGATACCGTATTCCTTCGGCGGCAGAAGGCGTGTAAAGATCGGAACGACGATACACGCGCTTCCGCGCTGTAAAAAATTGCAGAGGGTAAACCACATAGAGGTTTTGACGGTAGACGGCAGCGCCTGATAACGCTTTAAGAGCTTCTGTTTCATGTCCGGCTTGTTTTTGCGTTTGCACATTTATGTGCGTTTGCACACTTTTGTGCGGCAGACACAGGGGAAGCGGCGTATTCCGCAAACAAAAATCCAATCCAGAATGCCATCGGCACTGCAAGCGGATTTGCAAATGCAGATTCACTGGTACTGGAAATAAACAAATACAGAAACGGCAGAAGCGCCGATGCAAACGACGCTGGATGTACGCGCAGCCGCCAGATTTTTCTTGCAAACATACAAAGGGAACAGAGCAGCGCCGCAAGTCCAAAATATCCGGTTTCAGCAAGAACCATCGGCCAATAGGTATCGGACACAAACTGATGCCAGCCCGGAGAAAGCCCCCACACACCGGACATCCGATACATGCCGTAAACCGGAGAATACGGTTCTCCGGAAAACGCAGAGCCAAACGTCGCCCAGCCGCAGCCAAACGGAAAATGATCCCATGCGACAAACGGGGCAGCTACGGTCAATACCGCACGTGCAGATTCCATTCCCATCTGATAGTAGTACCGGAACACCTGATAAATTCCGGCTGCGGCTGCAAACGCAAGCACCGCAAAAAAGAAAATTTTCATCATTCTGCTGGGCTTTTCCCGTCTGCGCAGTACAAACAGACAGACAAGGATGATACATGCAATCGCCCCCACAGACTTTGCGCGCAGGGTACTGAACATCACCGCCGAAAGGAGAACCAGCGGTACTACAACACCAAGAGAACGAAGATACCGCAGCACGCGGTTATTTTGGATAAGGGGATTCTCACTTGCCGTTCTGTCCTCTCCCCAATACCACAAAAGCATGGCACAGAGGAGAACACAGATACCAACCAGATTCGTCTGCGCAGAATAAAACAGCTTGACCGCAGGAAGACCGCCTCTGGTATCGTTTGAAAAAATATGGAACACCGCATCTAAAATGCTCAGCACAAAAAACAGGCAGGAGACGCCGTACAGCACAGGGAACAGACGCCGCTTTAATTCGCCAAACGGAAACGCAGTTTCCCTCTCCGCTTCCGGTCCCCGATTCCGGCTGCTCCGTCCGTCATAAAACAATAAATATCCTGCACCGGCTGCAAGAAAGAACTTCATGTTGACATATGCGTCCTTGAGCGCTGCCGACAGCGGCTGATAGCCATGGAGCACATGCCCTGCCCATCCGCAGCTGAAAAAGACGGCAAGCGATACAAAAAACAACACGTTTTCCCGCGTGAGATTGAACATGCGGCTGCCGCGTATCAGATGCCAGCATAACAGCGGCACAAACAAAAGCGCGGCTCCTTCATCAAAATATTGAAACAGTGTGATATGATCCTGTAGTTTGTCCTGCACAATAAACAGTGCAAACAGAGAAAAAAACGCAATGTACCGTCCGGTACCAATCATCTGTTTCCATTTTGGTTGCATGGCGGTGTATCCTCCTTATCGGTTTCAAGCGTGCTTAATATCATCGGTTTCATATGCCGACGGGCGTGGGAGCAATGCGGCAAAGCTTTTTTGCAGTTCTGCCTGACAATGTGCAAAGTCAAGATCCGTTTTGCTGTCATTGATGCAGACTGCACGGTACTTTTTTTGTGTGATGCCGCGGCAGATTTCCGAAAGATCGTTCTCCCAAAGCTCGTAATGCCGCCCAAAGGCGGTACTGCGCACCGCAGTGTTCCCCGCGCATATCTGCCAGCATTTCATCAGCCAATGGGTATAGTCCTGTTTGGAACGGAATTTGTGCGTTCCCGTCGTCAAAAGCCGCTCCCCCTCCAGACTCCATACCGTTTCAAATGTACTTTTCAAATAGGAGGAGGGCAGATGCGGGTCACGAAACGCCGAGAATTGCTTGAACGGCGCAAGCAGAAGATTCCGCATCAGCTCGCCGCGGTATCGCAGGGTGAAGAATTTTCCAAAATTTTGCCGCAATACCTGACGCTTGTCAAAATGCTCGTTCAAAATTGCGGTATTGTTGATCAGCATGTGCGCAAGACAGTCTCTGGGGTTTGGCGCTGTGACTGCGTCTAAAAGCGCCGATTCCCGCGGCAAAAAGTTCTTTCCGCCAAAGAAGTCGCCCGGCGTTGTTTTGGAAACCAAAAACATATCGTCGTTGAACAGCACAAACCGCTCGGATAGTCCCTTCAGTCGGTGCAGAAACAACTCAATGACATTGGAATTGAAGGTCGGCAGATATTCTTTGGGAATATATTCTGCGTGTGTCACAAACCGCAGCTTGGGATGCGACAAATTCAGCCACGCAGGCTTCTGCCCGTTTGTCACAAACCATACATATCGCACCCATGGTGCAAACGCTTCAATCCCGCGGAACCAGTACCGCATAAGACCAAAATCCCGAAAACGGTTTTCATCGGTGCCGTTGGTTGTCTCCTCCGGCTTGTCTTCACACGGCTCCGTCAAAAGGATATCCTGCATGGCATTCTGCCGGGATTTTTGCCAGGCTGGATCATTACCATCCACCCACAAAACGACAAAATCAATCGGGGGCTGAATGGCATTTTCCTCTTTCGTTTGTCCCTGCACGGTAATCCCGCACCTCCTATCCCATATTCAAATCCGCTTTTTTTAGTACATTTATTTTGTTTTTATGCCCTTGTAAATGGCAAGCAGCTTTTCACCGTACAAGGACAGGTCGTCAAACTGTGCTGCTTTACATGCTTTATGGTACGTGTCGGGAATACCGCTGTCCCAAAGCTGTCGGATGCGTGCCTGCAGTGCCGCCGCATTTCCGGCTTCAAACAGCCATCCCGTTTTGCCTTCCTCAATCAATTCCGGAAGACCGCCGCGCATCGCGCCGAGTACCGGAACCCCTGCCATGATGCTCTCCATCACGGAAAACGGGCAGTTCTCGTTGCATTCCGACGGACAGATGGTAAAAGCGGCGCCCGCAATGACACGCCTAAGCGCTTCTCCATCGAGAAATCCAACATTTCTGACATTCGGAATGCCGGATAGCAGCGGCGCAAGCGGTCCGTCTCCTGCAAACACAAACGGAATGTCTTTGCAGGATGTGCATACTCTGATCAAGGTACGGATTCCCTTTTCCTCTGCATACCGCCCAAAATACAGCACATAGGACGACGGCAGGGGTTCCCCCTGTATTTGTATGGAGTTGGACACAGGCGGCTGTCTGCGCTCCACAAAATTACGCAGAACGACGGTCCGCCCACGAAGGAGCGGATCTGTATCCAGTATCCGCTTCATAAACGCGGACGGACAGAGAATGGCGTCAAACACACGGTAGATGTTCCGGCGCTTCCAGTAACGGGCTTCATAGGTTCCCAGTGCACTGCGCAGCACCGAGCCATGAATACATCGGTTTTTGATACAGTTTCCGTAATGTCCGCCAAGGCATGCCTCACAGACAGTGTGCTGTTCCGCGTTGTACAAAAGATGACCCGGACACACAAGCTGGCTGTCATGCGCCGTGTACAGAATGCGCATCTGGCTGTTTTTTTCGGTTCGATACGCTTCTGCCGCTTCCAAAATCGATGGCGTCAGCTGATAGTTGAAGTTATTTACATGCACAACATCCGGTGAAAATGCATGGAGCAGGGTGCGCATTTTCTGGTTTGCTTCTTTTGAACGGATGATTTTAAAAGGATAGGAAAGCTTCTCTGTCATGCTGCTGCCGTCATGAAAATCCATCGGTGCGGTTTCGATATTCCATGCATTTCCGACCGTGTTTTTCGGATGCGACATGCCAAAATACTGCACCTCGTGTCCGCGTTCGGTCAGATGTGCACCAAGCTTTATCAGATAGGTCTCCGCACCGCCGCGCGGATAGAGAAACTTATTGACCAAAAGAATTTTCATAATGACCATAACTTTCACGAAAGTGAAAGTTATCTCCTCTCATTGTGGAGTTGTGACGTAGTCACAAAACACTGTCTGAAAATTTATTTTTCAGACTTCCGCCTACTCTGCTTTTTCTTTTGCATGGCGTACAGCTGTGCTTTCGTCTGGAATCCCGCGGTACAGCTCCAGTGTTTTTTCTGCCACTGTATCCCAGTTATGACGTCCAAAGGAATGCGCTTGTGTCCGTTCTCTGCTTTCTGCAACCTTCTCCGGTACATCACACAAGCTTTGCAGACACCGCCGCAGCGCCGCACTGTCCCCGCGCGGAAACGTATAGCCGCAGTCGGAGATGACCTCCGTGCATTCCGGGATATCGGAGCATACACAAGAACAGCCGTAGCGCATGGCGTCAAGCAAGCTGAGCGACATTCCCTCGATTTCCGAAGGCATACAATAAAGATAACAGTTTGTATACAATTCCTGCAAGACAGCATCCTTTACAAATCCTACAAACTGTACACGGTCGTCTTCCGCCGCCATTTCCCGCATTCGTCTTGCATAGTCTTCCGTATCAGACGCTTCTCCGGCGATAATCAGTCGTTTGTCGGTCTTCACGCCGCGAAACGCTTCCAAAAGAACGGAGAGTCCCTTTTCCGGCACAATACGTCCCAGATACAGAAGGTAACTGTCTTTTTGCAGCTTCCACTGCGAAAAAATCAAATCGGGTGCGCGCAGCTGTGCATCTTCCACGCCGTTTGGCAGATAGACAGTCTTTCGGTGATAGGTGTCAAGAAAATATTCCTGTGCCGCATGGCTGAGTACAATCAGTTCATCGGCGTGCGCCGCAGCAATTTTTTCTCCCATACGCAAATACCACGATGCAAACCGTCCCCATTTGCTGCGCTGCCAGTCAAGCCCGTGAATCGTCACAACCGTGCGAATGCCGAAAAGGTGCGGCAGAAAAGCCATGGCAGCGGGCCCCTCCGCATGATAATGAATACAGTCATAATGGCAGAACAGCGCATGCAGCGTTGCAAATAACGATCCTGTAAACGCAGAAATGCCGCGCCGCTGAATCACCGGAACAACTCGAATGTGAATTCCCTTGTACTGATACGTGCCGTGTGCCGTCTTCTGCACCGCTGCACATCCCGTTTTCATGCCGCGGTTGTAGACGGTCACATCGTGTCCGAGGGAGGCCATACGCACAGAAAGCGCTTCTACTGCCACTTCCACACCGCCCTCGCGGGATGGAACCTGCTTTTGTCCGATCATCGCTATTTTCAAGACCGTTCCTCCTTTCCGGCATAAGGAAACGCATCTATCCTAAAAAGATGGTTCTTTCTGAAATGCCGCCAAACGCTTCGTTTGTCTTTTTATTTTTGCGTGTTCTTCTCACGCTTCGAGTTCCAATAGCGGATACCCTCTTTGATGCAGGTAACAGGGGATGAACACACTGTCACAACGGCATACCCTGCGGCACGCAGGGGTCTGCGGCTGCGCATGCTGGCAAACGCAAGCACGGCATAATGACGGAAGCGGACATAGCTGCGTTCTGCATGGGTCAACATATAAAAATAGTTGTGTTTCAGTGCATAAAGATTGTTTTCGCCCCTGATTTTGCCGTCTCCAAGCGAAATACGTGCACCGCGGTGCAGATACTGCACCACATAGTCCCCCTCCATATAGCCAAGCTTCATGCCGCTTTCAATGCAGCGCAGCATCAGAATGAAGTCCTGACCGGACGGTACCTCGCCGAATCCTTCTGTCAAAAGCAGCTTGTCCCGCCGGAACATATAAATGGCAGTCGGCGCAATGGAGTGCAGAATGTGCGCCCGAAGCAGCCCTTCCTTTGAGTAATCGTCTGTGTAGTGCATTGACCGCAGTTCCACAAGTTTTTCGTTTTCGTCTACCCAGCGCACATCCTGAAAGCAGCCCTCCAATCCGTGTTCCAGCATATAGAGAAGCTGCTTTTCAATTTTATCCGGCAGAAAACGGTCGTCGTCATCAAGGAAAGCCACGTAGTCGCCCGCACAAAGCTTCAGCGCCATGTTCCGCGCCGCACCGCCGCCGCATCCGCCCGGTGTTTTCAAATATTTGAGGTTTGGACGTGAAAGATAGGGCGCCAGCACCGCCCTCGTCTGCGTTTCGTTGTCTGTATCCGGCAGGTTGTCATCCGCAACCACAATCTCGATGTTCTGCCATGTCTGTGCAAAAATAGAATCAAGCGCACGCGGCAGAAGTGCAGCTCTGCCATAGGTAGGCACCACAACACTGACCAGAGGGCAGTTCTCCATCATAGCACCGTTCGGCATTGGCTGTTCCGGCATATCGGAGCATACAGTCGTCATCGCCACATCATCCTTTCATAAACCACATGAAAACTCGCCTTTAAGTTCCCTGTCCGGTCAGCATCACCTTGACCGTGCGGAAAATCAGCTTGATATCCAATAAAAGGTTGCGCTCTCTAATATATTTAAGATCCATGTCAACCCACTGTTCAAATTCAACTGCGTCACGGTTATCACAGGTCTGCCAAAAACAAGTCAGCCCAGGGACTGCCAAAAGCCGCAGACGGTGATATTCCGAATACTGCGCAACCTCCCCCGGGAGAGCGGGACGCGGCCCGACGACAGACATTGTGCCAAGCAGTACATTCAGAAACTGCGGCAGTTCGTCCAGGCTTGTCCTGCGCAGAAACCGTCCGATTCGCGTGATTCTCGGGTCATCCTTCATTTTGAATACAGGACCGCTTTTTTCGTTTTTGTCTTCTAAGGCACACAGCATTGCATCTGCGTTGACGACCATGCTGCGAAATTTATAAAAGCGGAATTCTTTTCCGTTCTGTCCGACGCGGGTCTGTACATAAATCGGACTGCCGTGTGGGTCATCGATGAAAACGAGCAGCGCAATCAGCAATAAAATCGGTCCCAGACCGAGAAGCACCGCCGCGCTGAATACAATGTCAAACAGACGCTTTGCAAAAAGATAACCGCGCCTCTCTCCATGCGGGTCGGAAAGGCGTTCCAGCTCTGCCTTCAGTTTGGCAAATTCCGCGTCGTCACCCGGTCTTTGATTTTGATTCTGATGTATGATAATTGGCATCTTTATGACCATAACTTTTTCGGCTGTAACGGTTATTTCCTTTTCTTGGTCTGAAAATTCAGTTTCAGATTCAGACGTTTTGTGCATGCATAACCATCACAATCGCAAAAGATGTTTCCTCTCTTTATTGAAACGCTTGCTATCCACTGGAATCGGCATCGGCTTTCCTATACCAAATGACGTACAGACAAAGATGTTATCTTTTTGATACAGATTCACATGGTGTTCACTTTTATTTTGTCAGATGAATGATTTATCTTATAAAATATTTATGTGACAAATCATCTTACTTTTGGAAAGTTCTGTCACATTCTGTTTTCTGTCAATTTTTGATTCCATTTTTAGGGAAAGAACCTCTGGCAAGTCGTTCCGGAAATTCCCATTTTTCGTCCGTTTGGTTTACATTTTTCCACTATTTTCCGGTTTTTGGAGACAAAAACCGCGGCTCTGACAGCCAAAAACATCAATAAAATCGCCAAACAAACGCAGGTACTTTTAATTGTATCATCTATTTGACATTTTGTCATCAAATTCACGCCATTTATCATTATGATTCATGTGAATCACATTCCACGCGGAAGTATCAAGTTCATTCACTTGCTATTCCAAAAATGATATGGTAAAATAATGCAGAAAAATAAATCAGCAAAAGAACCGCATTTCTGAAAATACAATTTCAGACGTAGAAAGGAACACTTCGCGGGACGATGAATCGCCAATTGCGAGGTTATGGTAATAATTATGACAAATTCTGCTCTTACAGGAAAACCCAGTATCGATAAACCATGGACAAAATATTATCCATCAACATTCCTGGATATAAAGGTTCCAGACTGTACCTTATGGGAATATTTAAAAGAAAACTGTCCCGGTGACAATATCGCCGCCCTTCACTATTACGGCGTAGATACCTCTTATAAAACCCTGTTTGAAATGGCAGACGCTGCCGCAGCAGGACTGCGTGCTCTCGGATTTGGTGAGGGTGATCAGATTCCGGTGTTCCTCTGCGCTGTACCTGAATATATTTATCTGCTTCTTGCCGCTGAAAAAATCGGCGCGTCCCTTCTCTGCCGCGACAATACGCTGGAGGAAAACGTAGATGCGGTATCCAAGTCCGGAGCAAAGGCAATTCTCGCACATGACTATCTGAGCAAGGAAGCGGCTGACGCATACCTGTCCCGCACTGCCGTTGAAAAAATTGTATTGATCGATCCCCTGTCCAGCGGTGATCGCGCAGCGCTTCCAGAGCACATTCGTCTCAATCTGGATGCAAATTATTATGGGAAGAAAGTCACAGGCGACGCTATTCTTACATGGGACGAATTCCTTACCCAGGGAAAAGCATATAAAGGTACCATTGAAGCAGTACCGGACATCAACCGTCCTCTGCTTCGTGCATATACCAGCGGTTCTACCGGTCCATCCAAGCAGGTCATTCATTCTGCCCATACCATCATCGGCATCCTTGCACAATTGAACAACTACGCAATCGGAGATGGATTCCGCCCCGTATGGCTTGTCACCTGTCTGCCGCCGGCACTCATCGCCGTTGTTGTTGCAATGCTTCTTCTGCCGCTGACTTCCAATAAATATCTGGTGCTTGATCCATATTGTGCACCCGAAGACGTCGACTTGGAAATGATGCGTTACCGTCCCAACTGCTGGCCAATGATTCCGTTATTCTATGAAATCATTATGCGCAGTAAGCGTATCCCAGAAGATTATGATATGTCGCATCTGTTTGCCGCCGGCATCGGCTGTGAATCCTTCAATAACAGTCAGATGCGCCGTGCACGGGCATTCTTTAAAGAACACAATTGTCAGTATATGCCCACAGTTGGTTACGGATGCAGCGAAGCGGGTTCCTCTATGACCATGCCAGTGGCGGAATTCGTTGCCGGCAACGGCAATATCGGTATTCCAATGCCATTAACCGACATGGGTATCTTCAAGCCTGGTACACATGAAGAACTTGGTTATGATGAAGTCGGCGAAATCTGCGTTTCCAGCCCTGGCATCATGCTCGGATATGATGACTTAAAATCCACCGCAAAAGTTCTGCAGCTGCATGATGATGGAAAGATCTGGCTGCACACGGGAGACATTGGTTTTGTCAAGGAAGACGGCTTTTTCTACACAATGACCCGCGGAGAATCTCCCAGATTCGGCGGCGGTGATCTTATGGTGCAGCCAATGGAAAATAAGATTGCCGATGCAGATGTTCCCGGAATCAAGGACGAGTTTGTCGTGGTTGCACCCGATCCCAATCATAAAGGCTATTTCCTGCCATATGTTTATGTCGTGCTGCACAAAGGTTATACCCTCGACGACGTGCGCGAAGGTATTGTGAACAGTCTTGCCCCTTATGAACATCCTGTACAGATTTTTGAAGTGCCGGAGCGTCCGTTCTTCCACTTTAAGACCAACCGTATCGGATTAATTGAGGAATTGCGTAAAGCAGTCGATCTTTGATGCGTATCTGAAAATTGTATTTTCAGACGAACGCCCCCGATTTTTCTCCAACTTATCATTTTTCGTACATAACATTAAGAGCTGCTGCAAGTTTTCAACTTGCAGCAGCTCCCTATAAAAAAACGCCGAAACGTTCCTTCTCCAAAGAGAGAAGCAAATGTCCCGGCGTTTTCTTTTTTTTATTTGATCATTTTTGCGTTATCAATATTGCTTTCTGCTGCAATATAATGCGGTCTTTGTTTTGTCTCCATATAAATCTTTGCGATATACTGTCCGATGATGCCGAGGCAGAACAGCTGCAATCCGCCGATGAAGATAATCACACAGACGGTAGACGCCCAGCCTGCGACCGGATCTCCCATGATCAGGCGGCGGAAGACGATGACAAGCAGCATGATAAAGGAAAATCCTGTCATACCTAGTCCGAACCATGACGCAATACTGAGCGGCGCCTGCGAAAAGTTGATGATGCCGTCCAGAGCATAGGCAAACAGCTTCCAGAAGCTCCACTTGGTATTCCCCGCGACCCGCTCCACATTTTCATAGGAAAGCCAATAGGTACGAAACCCGATCCAGCCGAAAATACCCTTTGAAAAACGGTTGCGCTCACACATGCTGACAATCGCATCCACCATTTCCCGTTTCATCAAACGGAAATCCCGTGCGCCGTCCATGATATCCGTATCCGAAATCCGATTGATGATCTGATAAAACTTCCGTGCAAAAAAGCTCCGCAGCGGCGGTTCACCTTTGCGGCTGACCCGTCTCGTCGCTACGCTGTCGTATGGCTGGGTTTCCAGGATTTCAAGCATCTTCGGCAACAGAGATGGCGGATCCTGCAAATCTGCATCCATGACCACCGCATAATCTCCGCTGACGTTGCAGAAGCCTGCAAACATTGCCGCTTCTTTTCCAAAATTCCGCGAAAAGGCGATATATTTGACATGCGCATCCTTTTGGCTGAACTCCCGTATCACGGAAAGTGTTCCATCCCTTGATCCGTCATCGATGAAAAGATACTCATAGTCATAATCAAGCGCAGACATCACCCGCTCTGCTTCTTTATAAAAAATTGGCAGAGCCTCCTCCTCATTATAACACGGTATAATTAAAGAAATTTTTTTCATAATGATGATCACTTTTGCAAAAGTGATTTCCCTTCCTCGTCTAATCGGGGCGTTGCCCCAAACCCCATTTAGGGCGCTTTTTGAAAAAAGCACCCTAAAAACCCGCAAAAACTTTTTTAATGCTGTGGATTACAGTACGTATTTCCAAAGAAGCCGCTGCAAAAACAGCAGTGCTTGACAGTATAAGCAGAATGCCCAACATTGTTTTCAGGTTTCCTGCGTCTCTTCCTTATAGATATAATACGTCATCGCATAGTCCGTCTTTCCAAGCGCTTTCCATGTGTACTCCGGATAAAAGCGTTCCAGTGTGTTCCGGACCTCCTCTGTGTCCTGTGTGAGCATGACGATCATTCTGTCTCTGCCTGTCAAATTCATTCCCTGCAGGCGATGCAGGTGCGAGACGTGCAGAAACGTGACCGTATCATACTGCTGGACTTCTAAAAAGTCCGACTGTGTTTTCCAGTCCTTGTCGTAAACATAAAGACAGTCGACATCTGCGTATGCTTCACATGCCGCAAGATACGCCGCGTCCTCACGGTACAGAAACTGTACCCCGCTCTCCTCCCACGCGCGGACAGAAACCAGCGTCAGCACGGCGGCAAGCACAGGGAGGGCCGCCTTTTTGGGAAGTGCATGCTTCACCCATGCAAACACCGGGGTAAATACCGCAGCGACCGTAACCGCATAAATCGGGAACATATAGCGTGTCTGCATATAAACCGCCATTTTGCTGATCAAAAGGAAATATCCCGCACACGGCACAAGCAAAAACAGACACTTCGATACGGTTTGTTTTTGGGCGTCGTCCCAGGCTGAAACAAATACAAAAGGTTCCCCGTGCTTATCTCGCAGGAACAACCGGATTCCGGCACAAAACAGCACAAACACAAGCAGATACACAAACATACCGCCGGACAGCTCCCGACTGACGCCGGAAAACAGATTCGTCACACGGTCAATAAATTCCTGCCATGTACCGCCAAGATTCCCGATGGACTCTTTACCGCGATACCCGGAGAAAACATGGTCTATCATCGCCGGGAAAATGGCATATGCCGTGACCGCCGCTGCCGCACCGGACACAGCCAGAATGCCAATGGAACGGTATTGTCTGCGTCTAAGGCAAACCGCGCAATATACCAGGCTGATGAGAACGGTATAAACGATACAGTAATAATGCGTCAGCGCACCAAGCACGGCGGCAAAGTAAAGCTTTGCGCCAAAGTGCCAGCTGTCACCGAACGGCGGGACTTCATCAGTGCCGTTCCCCTGCCAATCGAATGCACAAAGGAAATACCATGAAATCAGTGTCACAAAGAACATCGCCATGACGTACATGCGGAGGAAGGAGACAACGGAAAGAATTCCGGGCAGGAGCACGAACAACAGGGAGACCGCGCACAGAACCGAGGTGTCATCGGTGATCCGTTTTATGATTTTCCGTAGAAAATACAGTGTCAGCAATGCAAAAACAATATTGATTGCACCTGCATAAAAGCGGCTGAATGTTCCGGGGAATATTGACGAGATCGTGTGCAGAAGTGCGTAGTACAGAGGCGGATGTACGTCATTTTTCTGATTTTCCCATACATTTGCATAGTCGAACCGATGATTTTCGTTAGCGGTCAGATAGTGCATGTACGGCTCTGCCGCGTCCTCATAGGTTTTCCGTTCATAAAACGAAATGGTAATACCATCTCTGTGATTGGAAAGTCCGTAGCTGTATATTTCATCAACGTGATAGTTTGCCTTCAATGCAATGACAATCACTGTCAAACACAAAAACAGACCGTAATACAGCCACGATTTCGGATGCATGCAGCGCTTTTGTATCGATGTGACACGTTTGATATGCAGATACAGCATCCATACCACGCACACGGTAAAAACGAACGCCAAAAGCGCACAGACCAAAGCAATGACCGCCGTGACAATCTCCTTTTGGATATGCAGTGCAAGAGACAGCTGCAAAACGGTTTTTGAGCCGCTCCAGTACAGATAGAATCGCACCGCACAAAGGAAATCCAGAATGCCACCGCCGCACGTAAGAAGCATGCCTGCGGTTTTGGAAACAGGCAAAACAGGATTCCCTCCTTTAACCTTCTCCCAAACATACAGACAGAGCATTGCCGCAAGGCACAGCGCAAGCACTATATACCCTGCACTCTTTACGGAATTCAGGCACAAAAACGCCGCAAACGAAAGTGCAAATACGCTCCAGCACAGCCGCGCATGACCGCGGCAAAACTCCATCCATTTGTTTGAATCCATTATCTTATGTTCCTTTTTAATTTATTGACCGGCATAAACCGTTCATTTTACAGTAACTGCCGCCGCATCAGAGAACGCGCTGGATGCTTCCTTGCCGGATGCAAACGTGGTTGCACGTACCTTGAAGTAGTAGGTCTTGCCGCTTTCCAGTTCATACTTGGTGCAGCTTGTGGAAAGCTTGTCACCCTCCAGCGTCTTGACAACGCTGTAAGTGCCATTTTCACTGTCTGCCATCCAAACCTGATATGCGTCCGCACCGTTGACTGCTTCCCAGCTGACCACTGCGCGTCCTGCTCTCGGGCTTTCTGCCTTAATCACAGGTGTTTCAGGCATAACTGCAACTTCAAATTCATCAGAGAATACACCGTAGACAACAGTTCCGTCATCCTTAAAGTAGACTGCACGCATTTTGTAGGTATAGGTTTCACCTGCGGTCAAATCCACGTTGCTGTATGCGGTCACATTCCCCATGTTCGGCTCTCCCTGATCCTTCTTGCCAAAAATCTTGACGATCTTGAAGTCGCCGCCTTCTTCATCCTGTCTCCAAATCTGGTATCCGTATGCGCCGGAAACCTCGCGCCATACAAGACGGACACGGCTGGTGGAATTACTATACGGCTTACCCGGTGCATAGTCGCTTGTCATAACAACCGCTGCCGGCATGTAATTGATACCCGAGAATTCGGAGCAAACTCTTTCCCCTGCGGAATCGAGGACAAATGCACGCACCTTGTAGTAGTAGGTCGTACCGACGGTCAGTCCCTGGTTGGTATACTCGGTTACGCTGCCGTCCATGACGCTCTTGATGCGTTCCCATTCTGCTTCCGGTGCATCGGGCGCAGTTGCTCTCCAGATTTCGTAACCGTCTGCGCCTTCTGCTGTGGTCCATGTGACCTTCACTGTCGTCTGGAGTCTGCTGTAGCAGGAAAGGATTTCCGGTGCTGCGGGTGCGGTTACTTCTCCTTTTTGGGCTTGCAGCGTTAAAATATTCGGAAAATGTTCGGGTTTAAATGACATTCCGGTTTCTTCAAGGAAGGATGCATACGCATGGGTTATCCCGGGATCATAGTCATGCATACACACCTGCATGGCAATCTGTGTGCCCTCTGCATGATGAAAATCATAACCGTCCTCATTGATGCTCTCAATCGTTGACCATGGGAACAAAATCTCAAACTGCCAGCCGGTATCTGTCTTGCGTCCTGCCGCGGTATACCCGGAGAAATTTTCCATTATATCGCCTGCATAAGGATGATACACTGCGTGTACCGTGCCATCTGCAAGGATACCGACAGAAAAAAACATGCCGCCTACGTTTTTTCCGGAAGCCGCGATCTGCATTCCGGGATCAAAGATAATTTGTACAGAGTCATATCCTTCCATGTCTTCCGGATTTTCCACCTGTATAAAGTCGGTATCGTCCAATACTTCTACTGCGACATACAGTCCGCTCTCATCCCATGCGGTGTGTGTGACAACCGGCGTTGTTACTATACCTGACCATGCAAAGCCATTTGTCGTATCGGTGACAAAGGAACTTGCATCATCCCATTCTCCCGCTGACAGTATTCCGTCGATAAAAGGCGTTTGATTTGGCACACGGATATTCCGCCGCTCGGAAAGGTACTTTGGCTCCGCACCGCCGCAGACGGTACAGATACCGTTTTCATCATATTGATGCTCTAACCGCGGAATATTCTTCACATTTTTCACTCCGCAAACGGTGCATGTATACTCTATTCTCCCTCCATTTAAACAACTCGTCTCTTCCAGTACAGTTCCTTCATCCCATACATGTTCTAATGTCGGCAGATCCACGATCCGCTCCTCTCCACAGATGGTGCAGATTTGTTTCATTTCGCCTTTAAATAGACAGGTAGGCTCCTTGACAATCACGCCTTCATCCCAATGATGATAGTTCTCACTTCCCATCGGGTACGCCGTATAGAACGATTCTTCCGCATATTCTTCATCGCGGGTATGATCTGTAAAATTCTCATCGTTTACCAAAAAATAGGTATACGCGTCGGAACCTGCATCCCACGTGGCATCGGCATTGTAATACAGGTCATCCATTTCAAGGATATTCCAGCCGTGTGCGCCGCCGTTACCTTTGCCGGAAATCAGCCGTGCATCGATGCCGCATTCCAGCGCCAGACGGTACAATAACACCGCATATCCCTGACAGACACAGGTACCGTCAATCAGCGCACCGTATGCTGTACGCATCGGCGCATAGGAGGGGTCTGCTTCCAGATGCTCGTCATCGTAGGTAATATTTTCGCAGATGTAGTCGTAGACAGCGCGAATTGCAGTATAGTCGTCCGCTTCGTCTGTATGCAGCGCGCCAAGCAGCGCATCTACCGCTTCATCCACCTCTTTTTCCTGTGCAGCGGTGGTATAGTAGGTCACGGTATATGTGATAGCAGCGTCAAACGTCTTACCGTCGGCGGCACGGCTGCCTTGCGCTTGGGCTTCCCAACCGCCGTACTGCCATTTTAAGTAGTCGCCCTCGGTGGGAACACCCGTATGTTCCAATGCCAGGTCACAAATCTCCGCCATGAGTTCTTTAATCGATTCATTGCTCCATTCTGCGACATTGACTGTCACAGCAATTTCCGCTTTGCGCTGCTTCATGCCTTCCCGCATGACGGAAGCGGCTTCTTCCATGGTGAGAACACTGTCTGTTTCCGCCAATGTAGAGGAAGGCTTGCGATGCGGTTTCTGACCGGAAAACGAGCTCGGCTTGACAAGATCATCCTCTGTGAGAATGTCCGCGTACAGGGGGTTGATGTGCGTCACAGACAGCGTCATGGGTTCTGCCGCTGCCAGTTCCGGGGACAGCTGTGCAGCATCCGCTTCCCCTTCCCATTCATCTGCCTCTTCCGCTATGACAAGGGACAGCGCAGTATTGCTGTAAGCTTCGCTGCTGCCTCCGCTGTCATCCGCATACACAGCGCATACGGACAGCGTCTGGGCACACAGCAATGCGGATAGAATTGCTGTAAACCCACGTCGGATAGGATTGTTTGATTTCATAATTTTGAGTCACTCCTTAAAATTGAATAAATTTAAACACCTTCTATATAAAAATGTGTTTGTTTTTCACGTGCTTAATTCAATAAGGGGCAACGCCCCGTCATTCAACGTTCCGGTGATGGATTGTACCACCACCGGAAAAAGTAAGTGGCTCCCGCCGCCTATAGAGGGCGGGGGACATCTTACTTTTAGTTATAAACAAATACTTAATCAGCCATGCTGTCGCTTCGCTTTTCTGCGCAGAACCAGTATCCACGCCCCTGCAAGCAGTACATAGACGGTTCCGCCGATGACAACTTCCAGAACCACAGCCCCAAGCCTGCTGACTGCATCCCAGCGCAAAAACGGTACGCGCACCGCGCGAACGACGCACAGCATGACAGCGCCCGGCAAAAGCAGCGGGACCGTTTCTTTAAAATAGCGGAAAACTGGCAGCTGACGCCGGACGGCAACGGTCTGCACCATACAGACAAGCGCTTCCGCGCCAAGCGTTGCAATCACCGCGCCCATCGCCTGGTAACGCGGAATGAGCAAAAAATTGCATACAATATTGAAGACAGCGCCGCACAGCACCGATACAATGTAGCTTTTGTCCTTGTGGTTCGGAATCAGATACTGTGTCCGTATCACATTGGCCCACGCAATGAACAGAACCGTCGGCGCCATCCATTGCAGCAGTACCGCCGCAGGCGCATATGCCGCACCGAGAAACAAAGGGATGAAATCGTCTGCAATTGCGGCAAGACCAAACATCATGCCGCATGCCATAAACATCGCAAACAAAATGGATGTACGGATGTATCGCATGCTTTTGTCGGTATCTGACTTGGACGCAAGATGCGACATGCGCGGCAGCATCACTGTTCCAAGCGCCGTAATCACACCAAGCGGAATGCCGATGATGCGATCTGCACTTTCATAAAAGCCGACCTGCACATAGGTACTCATTTCCTTTAACATGAGCTTGTCCATCATTTTATATAAGCTGACCGCAATGACCGGAACAAACAGCGACAGCTCCGCGCAAAAGTGCCGCAGAATCCCTCGGATACCGACCTTGCAGCGTTCTACATAGCGCGGCAGATAACGCCACAGCGTCAGCTGCGACAGAAGGATGCTGAGCGCCATAATCAGCGTATATTTCCAGAGATCGTCCGCCGTTTTGACAAACAAAAAGATTGCGCCAAGCGACAGCAGCTTGATGACAATGCTGCGCGTCACGGTGATTGAAAATTTTTCCAGTCCGCTGAACAGCCAGCTGATATCAAACAAAGAAGACAGGACAAATAGGCTCTGCCATAAAAACAGGATTTTGTTTTCTCTGCCAAAGCACACCACAAATACCGCATATCCGCACAGCGCTATCACCGCACACAATGCCTGCAATCCCCAGATTTCCCAAAAAGTGCGGCTCATGTCGGTTTTATTCTCCCGTACCGACGCAACACTGCGGTTTCCGTAATTTTTCACGCCGAGCATCGCAAACAAAACAAAATAATTTGCGGCGGTATACGTATAGGTGTACATACCGAGGTTCTCCGCGCCAAGGACACGGGAGACATACGGGGTCGTAACCAGCGGCAGAAGAATTAAAAGCATCTGGTACACAACATTGTACAGAAAATTTTTTCCAATGGAATTCACGTCTTATTTACGACCGCTGCACCCAACATGGTACCCGTTTGTAAGTATCATCCCTCTGACAGCTTCCTTTCCCACGAAATCGCGCCTATGGATATACACATAATACATGCACTCATCTGCGCTTGGATTGTATCCATGCCGCACACAATCGGTACAGATCATAGGCATGTGCAAGCGGCATTTTATAGTCGCTTTCCACACGCTGCCGCCGCTTGTTTGTCGGTTTTTTCTTTTTGATGCGGTAAAAGCAGCAGACGCTTGCTGCAAGCAGCGGAACGTTATAGTTGATATCCAGCATGAACCGCTCAGACATCCCATACAGCGCCATAATCAAAAGTCCAAACAGCAGCGCACCGTCCCGTCTTTCGCAGGTCTTTTTCAGCGCATACAGATACACAAGCAAAAAGGTTATCCCCGGCAGAAGTCCGTTGTACAAGAGGACACGCATATAGGAATTATCCAGAATCAGCCGGTCGATGCCCGTGTACTGCGACTGAAGCGTGCTGACAAACGGCAGTCTTTGCCCAAACAGGGTAATGCCGTACGATTCAAAGCACTGATTGGCAAACCGGAAGCGCTTGGTAAAAATATCGTCCACAAGCTCCCAAAACGCATTCCCTTCTTCAAACAGAACCGTACCCAAAAAGCTGACAGCCAATAAAAGGAGCACCAATCCGCATAAAATCCAGTCAAAGTGCGGAATCCGATAAAGATATTCCTCAATAGAGCGAAAGATATACGCGCCGACCACAATTACAGCCATAATCAAAATACTCGTTTTGCTGTAGGTCAGGTAATAAGAGCCAAACGCGAGAAATCCCCACAAAATCGCATCCAGAAGATTCATGCGCCGAAAGCGCAGACAGAACCATACAAGGCACAGGCACGCAATGTTGACGCCGAGCACGTTTCTGTGACAGAAGCCGTAGGTGTTGTATATCTCCCCCCAGCCGTTGTCGTATATCAATTCCGGCAGAACGCCGAGCGCATACAAAAACAGGGTGATGGGAATACTTGCCGCTTTGACGGTTCCAAAAACAACTGCCAGCTGTTTGGGCAGTACATCCTTTGCCCCGACTGCGACAATGGCGCATTCCATCAGGGAAAAGTCCCGGCTGCACAGAAAGGACAGCGTCCCCATCAGGTACAGAAACAGCACTCCGATCAACTCATGCGTGCGGTAGCGTGCGAAAAACAGCGTTTTGACGATCATAACAAGGTATAGAAAATTCCGGAACAGGTACAAGGGACGCAGCCATCCCGCACCGCTGCTGATAACGGATGTATTTTCGATACAGTGGATGACAAGAAGAAGCAGAAATGTACACCAGAAAATCAGATTTCCCAGCGTCTGCTTCGTCTTTTTCTGCACAGCCTGATCGAGCAGGCCAAGCCGCTGTGTTAGACTTTTCATTGAGAGGTCTCCTTTTGTTTCCCTGTTTCACCGCAGTCATACAATCAAACCGTCATATCCCCATGAATCATGCGTAATGATGCTTCATCAAATTTCTATTTTCCGAGTGCACTGCGCAAACGTGCTTTATCTTCCTCATGCAGCAGCGCTTCTGTCTCTTTTTGAAGCGTTTTGGAACGCATTTGCTTTATGATGCGCTTTTCCGCTTCATAGATAGGAAACAGATTTGCCCGACTGCATGCAAGAAGCAGCCGTTCCTTTTTGCCAAGCGGCTTATACTGGGTCCGTTTTGCAGCAGCTTCTGCAATTTGCTCCCGGTTTCCGCCTTTGCAGGCGGCATACAAAAGCGCCCCGTATTGTCCCGCAAAATAGGAAGCGGAATCCTCTTTGGAAAGTGCAGCCAGCATATCGGAAAACTTCTCCCAAAGCATCTGCTTTGCCAAAAGAAACCGTGTATAATCAGGGGCGTTTGAGTAGCCTTCCATTTCCTTTACAATGCTGACCTGCGCGCGTGTCACCGCTTTGTAGCGGGAAAAATACCGCAACCCGAATTCAATATCCTGATGCCGAAAAAAATGTTCGTCAAAGCCGCCGATGGCACGCACGCACGAAGCGTCCACAAACAGGTTGCTCCCTGTTCCAAGTGCCGTCTCTGAAAATAGCAGCTCACGGGCAAAGTCTTCTCCGTTTTTCGGCAGAATGCGATCCCACACCACACCGCCGCAGATTTTTATAACGCCGCACAATACCGCACTGCATGCGGGATTGCGGGCAAGCGCGTCGACACAGTCTGCAATATGTGTTGAAAAATAGAAGTCGTCGTTGTCGAGAAAGGCAATGTATTTGCCGCGGGACACGTTGATTCCGGTATTTCTTGCCGCCGCACCGTTGCGGTTTTCGGGGTGTCGGATATATACCGCCTGCGGATACTGCGCCATCACCGCTTCTGTTCTGCGGCGTTCTTCTGTGCCCGGCTGATTGTCGTCCACAACAATCAGCTCAATGTTTTGATAGGTCTGATATAAGACACTTTCTACAGCCCGCGGCAGATATGCTTCATTGCGGTAGGTGGTAATGATAACGCTGACAAGCGGCTGTGCATACTCCCCCGGATTCCATGCGTTTTCTTTGGTCATGATGATCATTATAACTTTTACGCGTTTACGAAACTGGTAAAATGTTATCTCCTTTCTCTGTGCCGTCCCCACAGGCGATGAAACTGCAAACGCACAGTACGGGAAATCATCGTGAAAAATAATTTCCCATAAAAAATGGGTTTGGACTTTCAACTGCCCACTTTGGGGTTCTGTTCACGCATCTTTGCGGCAACCGTTTTCATCGCCGCTTCCGGCAAATAGCACCGTGCTCTTTCCAGACATGCCATGCGCATACCGTCCACTTCCCCCGGATGCTCCACCGCGTACAGAACACGCTCGGATAAGCATTCCGGTTTGTCTGCCGGATAAATCCATCCGGTCACACCGTCCTCTACAAACGATGCATTGAAGTGCCAATCCGATGCAATGACAGGCAGTCCCACCGCATAAGCGTCAATCAGCGTACCTGGCATCCCCTCTCCGCGATAGGTCGTTGGGAACAACAGCATAAAGCAGTCTCCAAGCACGCGTCCGCTTTCCTTTGACGGTATACAGCCTTCGTATGTGACACAGTCTGCATATTCCCGCAGCAATGCGTCAAACTCTGTGCGGTATGCATCCTCTATAGGACCGTAAATCCGAAGCACAGCACATTTTTTGCCCCGTATCCGGTTGGCAGCTGCAACAGCCGCCGCCGCTTCGCCAATTCCCTTTTCCCGCAGTACGCGGCTGAAGGTGGCAAACACAAACGGTCCTGCATGATCAGCCCACATCCGCACCGCATCCGGCGCAGCAATTTCCAATTGCTTGAAGTTTGGCAAAACCTCCGCATTGTCAACGCCAAGCGCCTCCAGCTGCGCCTTCATCTCCGGCGTCTCCACCCAGTTGACGCAGAAGCGTCTGAGCTGTTTTTGCAGTGCAGGCCGTTCCGCGGCTTCCGTGGGCAGTGCGCCGCCGATGACATCATGGTACAGCTGTCGTTTAAAAATTTTGTTGAGGGCTGTGATCAGAGGAAAAAAGAACGTGCGCCCATTGCGGGAAAGTAAGACAAAGATATGCGGACAGGCAGCAAATGCACACAGCGTTTGCCATAAAATCGGCAGCACATGACGGCTGTACTTGTAGGTATCCACACAGCGAATGTGTGCCAAAGGAAAGGCTTTCTGCAAAGCATCCTGCAATTCCCGTGTTTTTTGTGTCTGACCGTCACACAGCGCAGTTCCCTTCGCAACACGCCCGATGATGGCAATTTCTGTTTTTTGCATATCTGTTCATGATAACGTATACGGCTGTAAACGTTATATCCTTTCGTTATAGGAAAACCTGTTTTCCGTGGAATGCTTGCATTCCGCTCTATTCTGTGCCTGACTGCAAGCGGTTATGACACAAATTTACCACAATGAAACAAATGTCTTTGAAAGATTGTTCCCTTAAGTATTTTATCGTTCTTTGTAAATATACATATAATTATAACAGAAATCACGGAAAAATGCAATACGCGCCATTCTGTGTTAACAAAAAATACACGCTTCTATCATGTTCCAATCGTGATTTGCACATGTTTGTCAAAAAAGAGGTGCGGCTGCAAAAAAAGAGGACCACTGCACCGAAATGCAGCAGCCCCCATACACTTCCGCCGTTTGCGTTTTTTGCGCTGCTTTTTGCACTGCGCCCTTTACAGGTCGTCCGCATCCTGCTGCGGCTTTACACGGTCATCCATACGTTCTAATTGCAGATTGGATACAGGCTGATACGTCTTTCCGCCGAAAACAGCGGAAGTCGGCGTGCCTGTATCGGAAAGTCCCGCATACATACCGTTTCCCGTATGCTTCGCACCGCGCACCGTTCCCGTATACATACCGTCGGGGTCGGTTTCGTTTCCGGTATCCAGATATGCGTTTGTGACCTCACGGACAATGCCGCGCACCCTCTCACGCTTTTTTTCCGCAGATAAGTTTTTATCTTTTGCCATTTTTTGCGTTTCCCCCATTTCATTTGCACTGCTTGTGCTCATCGCCTGTAGTATTGCCGAATATGGGATGCTTCATACAGTCAAAAAATGGGAAATATGCTTTGCAGTTTCATTGTCCCAGGGCAGTCACAGCTTCAGGCAGAAAGCCACCCCTTCAACCGCGTATATATTATGTATTTTCAAGGAATGTGGCAATAAACTTTTCGCCGTCCTTCTCCATACCCTTTTTGCGCTTTTCGTAGTCGGAGGCATAGCTGTTTGAACGTCTGGAACGGAACGTGACGTCTCTCAAAAGAATCGAAACGTCTGACCATCTGTTGATATGAATGAGCGCAATATCTGTGCACATGCCGTCACGCACCAAATCAATCATCTGACCGGATGCATTGTCCCGGATATATTTATTCTTCAAAACGGTTTCATAATAGACTGGACTGACGTTCTGATAGCCTTGAAATGCCATTTCTTCGAGCACAGCGCAGGAAGCCTCGACCTTCTGACAATTATACGGCAGCGACATAAATCGGATGACTTCAAATACATAACTGTGGTATTTTTCCTGCTCCGAATCCAGCTTCGGTGTCGGAATCACACCGTAGTCCATTGTCATATCACGCAGATACTCGGCGCTTTGCAGCTGACCGAACAAAAACATACTGCGCTCTCCGCTGAACTGGCGCACGGCATTTTCAATTTCAGTAGTTTCAATGTCAGAGCCGTATATAATGCCGGGTGTTTCAAATACAACGCTGTACAGGCGGCTGACCACATCCATCATCGCTTCACTGTCTGCGACAAGGTGCGGAATTCCGTCTGCGTCGCGCTCTGTCAGCGGGACGCCGGTACAGTATTGCAGCGCCATGATATCCTGATTCCAGCAGAGTCTGGCGCCGATGCGGTCGTCCTCGTCCGCCTTATTGTTGCCATTTAAGTCGGTATAGACGGTCTGGGAAATGCTTTTCAGCGTATCGTAGGTCCAGTCGCCGTCAAGCACCGTCTGATACATGCCGTCAGGGTCTTCAAAATAGTTCTGGTACATCTGCTTGTTGTAATAGACGCAGGAAAGATACCGCACACGGTCAATGGTACAATCGCCCACCAGCGTATAGATGCGGTCTTCTCCAATGGAGCCTTCCCGCATATAGGCAATATCCCACCACGGTTTGTCATAGCTGAGATACGGCGCGTCGTTAACGTTCATCAACAGTCCCTGCGGAATCAACTTTACGCCGCTCCACTGCGTCATACAATAAACGTCAAAGGTAGAATCGTTTGCAAGCAAAATTTTCTGTACCTCATCGGCACAGGAACCCTGCGCCACACCGGGGTCCTCAAAGTCAATGGTACAGTTCAGCTTTTCCTGTACTGCAAGATTCTGCATATATACCGCGTCGTCAAGCACATCTCCGGATTGTTCCCCGGCTATATCCGTATAGCTCGGCCATCCGGTGGTGTACCACATGTGTACCGTCTCACCGCCAAGATCAAGATTCTCCGGAATTCCGGAAACCTCCGCCGGTTCCACAACTTCTGTCTGCGTGAGAGCTGCCGCAGTATCCGCATCCTTTGTTTCCGTTTCGTCTGCGTTTTTTGTCTGGCAGGATGCAAGCACAGCAATGCATAACAGAAGAAGAGCTGCTCCGGCTCCTCTTCCCCCAATCGTTCCTTTTTTCATAACGATCTCCTTTCACAAATTCATATTGATTATACGATCATGTTATATCCGTAATCATTGAGACAACGCCTGAAGCCGTCTGTGGTTGTGTCAAAATAGATACCCTGCTGCTTTATCTTGCTGCAATCCATCCACAAATTATGCCGTCTGCGTTCCGTATCCTGTACCCGGTATGCGGTACCCAGTGCATGCAGCAGCGACTGCACCGTTTCCAGCATATGCAGACTGTTTTCACTGCCATAGTTATAAACGCCGCCCGGCAGATCAAAAACACGGTCAAGCTGTTCCACAACCTGTCTTACATAAGTAATCCCGCGATACTCTTCAGAAGAAAAACACAGTTCCTTTCCCTGCAGGACAGCACCTATTGTGTTCAAAAGAAAATTTCCCCGATTCGCATGCGCATACATCGGCATATCGTACATCCAGGTCGCACGCAGCAGCACTGCATCCGGGGAAATAGCAAGTACCCGTTCTTCTGCTTCCAACTTATGCCGCGCATACAGATTCGCAGGTGTAGGCAAAACGTCGCTTTCCCGATACGGCCCCTCTTCTGTGCAGCCGGTGTATACCTGATCGGAACTGAATGAAATCAGTTTGGCATTCACACAATTGGCCGCATCCGCCAGCAGAACGGGAAGCTTGACATTGGCTGCATAGGAAGCCTCCGGATTTTTTTCACAGACTCCAATATCCGAAATGGCGGCGGCATTTAAGATAATGTCAGGATTGTGCACTTTGATAAAATCCGTCAGTGCCTCTCCTGCGGCTCGAACAAGTTCACTCGGAACACAAATTGCATCCGGATAATGCTGCACCGCGCGCGCACCGACAAAGCCGTGCGTTCCTGTAATCATAATGGTGGGATTTTTCATATCTTTTCCTTAAATAAAATAATTTTATTTATATGACCATAACTTTCACTTTCGTGAAAGTTATCTCCTCTCATTGTGGAGTTGTGACCGCCCGCAGGCGGTTAAGTCACAAAACACGGTTTGAAAGATTTATCTTTCAAACTTTACGCCTGTGTTTATGAATTCATGCTGCCATAAAAACAAATGCGTAAACATCCGCTTTTCGCCGTTGATCGTTGCTTTGCGACTATTATACCATAGTCTTTTCCGCATTGTCAAGTAAATATAAAAATTTCATCTGTGAATCGAATTTTATGCATTCCGACAACAAAAAATCTTGACAAACCGCGCGGCGCATGTTATAATGAAAAAAACATACCATGTATGTGATCATCGACATCTCACCATGCATATTTTATTTGAAAAGGAGAACGTTATTTATGGCTATTCCGGTACCGGAAAAACGTGTGGCTGCATTTGAGAAGTTCGGCTTCGGCATGTTCATCCACTGGGGACTTTACTCTCAGATGGGGCAGGGCGAATGGATTCAGAACATCGGCAAAATCCCAATGGAAGAATACCAGAAATTGCAGAATACGTTTACCGCATCCAAGTTCGATGCACACAAAATCGCAGAAACGGCAAAGGCTGCCGGGGCAAAGTACATCACGCTGACAACCCGTCACCATGAAGGCTTTTCCCTTTATGACACAAAGGGTCTGAATACCTTCGACGCACCGCACAGTCCCGTCGGGCGCGACCTGATCCGCGAATATGTGGATGCCTGCAACGATGTCGGCATTGTGCCGTTTTTCTATCATACCACATTGGACTGGCACGATCCGCGCTTTGACGGAGATTTCAAGGCATATTTGCAGTATCTGCGCGATTCCGTGGAAATTCTCTGCTCCAAGTACGGTAAAATCGGCGGTCTGTGGTTCGACGGCAACTGGTCAAAGCCGGATGAGGACTGGGAAGAGGACAAGCTGTATGCAGTCATCCGCCGTCATCAGCCGGACGCAATTATCGTCAACAACACCGGACTTTCCCACCGTGGAGAGATGGGCAACACAGAGCTTGACTCCGTCACATTTGAACAGGGCAGACCGGAGCCCTTGAACCGTGAGGGAATGCCCAAATACATGGCGGCTGAAATGTGCCAGACCATCAACGCACACTGGGGCTACGGCTATGCGGACGTCAACTACAAATCGCTTGCACATTTGATTGAAACGCTCTGCGCATGCAGAAAGGTCGGTGCAAACTACCTTCTGAATATCGGACTGACTGGAGAAGGCGAGATACCGCTTTTGCAGGAAGCGCTTCTGCGCGGCATCGGCGATTGGATCCGCATCACAGGCAGCGGCATTTATGACGGCAAACCCTGCGGTGTACACGGTGTGGAAAATCAAAAGAACTTTGCACTGCAAAACGGCAATACCATGTGGTTCTATATCCACGACCTCGGTGTGGTCGGAGACGCAAACGTGACGGTAGAGGGCGGCGGCGCTGGAGAAAAGACATTCGTCGGCATCCAGGGTAAAATCAAGTCTATCAAATGGACGGACTGTGATGAATCGCTTTCCTTTGTGCAGGACGGCGATACGGTAAAGCTCAATGCCACAGGATACCCTTATGGAAAGAGTCTTGTTGTGCGTGTCGCAGAAGCAGAGCTTGCATAAACACGAAAAACAACACAGTAAAAGCAAACAACCAAAGAAAGCATATGGAAAATCATTGCAGCACAGTGTTTTTTATGCACTGCTGCAATGATTTTTTACATTTCATTCCCACATTGACCCTTGACAAACAGGGTATTTGCGTGTATACTTATATAATGCTATAATATAAGGAAGTTTCAAATCGTTTGAAGTGCTTCACTGTTTTGAAACGATTGGGGAAGTCTACATAAGGGACTTTTTGAAAAAAGTCCCTTATGAATCCCCAAAAACTTTTATCATGGGTGTTTTACGCTTTATGTTAACTTTTACAATCCTAACGATCGGGACAATCAAAGAAAAATACCTTTCCGACGCAATCGCGGAATATACAAAACGGCTGGGCGCGTATGCCCGTGTTAAAATCGTGGAATGCAAAGAAGAACATCTTCCCGACAATCCGTCTGCGGCAGAAATCCGTGCGGCAATCGCGCGGGAAGGAGAGCGGCTGCTTGAAAATCTCCCCAAGCGCGCCTATGTCTGCGCGCTCTGCATTGAGGGCAAGGAATGTACCTCTCCTGCGTTTGCAGAAAAACTGGACACGCTTGCAACAGAAGGATATTCGGACATCGTGTTTATCATCGGCGGCTCGGACGGTTTATCGGACACAGTCAAGCAGCGTGCAGATTGGCGGCTGTCATTTTCCCCGATGACGTTTCCGCATCAGCTGATGCGTGTGATTTTGACAGAGCAGCTGTACCGTGCAATGAACATCCGATACGGCGGAAAATATCACAAATAAATTTTTAAACGATTATCGGCCTGAAAGCAGTAAAATAAAACAGAGTGGAATTCTGTCATTTAATAGAAAGGAATTGTGTATCATGAAACGGATTCTTCACAGAATCACATCGGAATTGCAGCGCGGACTTTTGTTTGCTGCAATGCTGCTGCTTGCTTTCGGCGCAATGCGGTATTTGCAGGGGTATTTTGACTTTACCTTTGTAGAGCGCGTGCCGATTGCAAATGTTCCTGGAGAATTTCCGGGTGGAGAACCGGATCCCGACATAAAACGCCCGGCGGATACGGACAACGCGTCTTCCGGTTCCGATACGCAGACAAAATCGCCGGAGGAGTCACAGCCCTCCCAAGGCGTAGATTCGGATTCTATTGACGATACGCAGGGTGGAAACGTAAACCAGGGTACAACCTCCCCTACCACACCGATAAAAAAGCCGCAGACCGCACAGCGTGTGTCCGCATCGCTGCAAAAAACCAAAGAGCTGCTTGCAAAAGGATACACCTTCATGACAAGCGGCACCTTTGAAAAGGGAAAAACGGTACTCGGAAATGCCGATATTACGGGACTTGGCACCAGCCTGTCCTATTCCGACTATGAAGTACGCACAACCAAAACAACGGAATATGCCCGCGGCTGTATTGTAACCGAGGAAACTACAAAAACAGAGCAGCGTCCGGCGGTATTATTGCGCAACGGCTTTATCATCCGCGATGTCAATGGCAAGCTCTCCCTTCTGCGCCCGGACGGCTCGACCGTACTTTCCGATTACGATGAATCGGTCTTTCGTCTGACAGAGCTGCGCGACCGTGACGGAAACGCCCTGTTTGCCTCTGTGCAGCGGGAAATGCGCGACGTGCTTGTTCCGATTATGAAAAAGCAGGAAAACTCAGAACGTCCGATTGAATCCGGATTCTACGAAGAGGAACCCGTGAAAACCGAGGTGGAGGTTCTCACCTACTATATCCTGACAGAGGACGGCAAGTGGGTCAAGAGCGACTACACCGACGAATATCCGCATGCGGAATCCGATATGGGACTTTCTTTCGATGCGCCGCTTGACTACGGTAAAAGCGACTGTGACATCGTGCGCTATACAAACGGTTACCGTTGGGGATATATGAGCGAATCCACCGGACGTGCGCTGATCTATCCACAGTTTACCCGTGCCTACAACTTCCATGACGGCTACGCGGTCGCCTTTGACGAATATTCCATGTACGTGATTGACGAAGCAGGCACATTTGTATATACGGTCGGCTATGCAGAGCCGGAGGTCTTCACCACCTTCTTTGAGGTAACGCTTCCCGATACAAACGGCATTGAAGCCCTGGGGACGTACTACTTCAGCCACGGTCTGACCCGTGTCCGTTTCCGTGAAAATCTCTACAATTATCGGAAATATAATTATATCAAGAGCGACGACCGGTCTGTGCTTTACGATATCCACGGCAAGGAATTCCCGATTCCGTCAAATTATACGCTGATTGCATATTCCGACGGCATCCTGCTTCTGCAAAATCAGCAGACCAAGCTGTATGGATGCATGAACTATAAGGGCGCATGGATTGTTCAGCCACAGTATTCCTATGTCACCCCGTCTCTGTCGGGACTGATTGCGGTCGGCGATATCGACGGGAAAAAAGGGCTTTGCGACACAAACGGCAGCTGGGTTCTGCCGCAGGTATACGATGCTGTTTCTGCACCCTCTGCCGGCATGATCGCCGTATACGATAAGACCATCGGCTGGGAAGTATATCGCATGATGACAAAGACCGGCTCCTGATATCCAAAATAAAGTTTTTTGATATGGGTATGGGGAAAAGCTTTTTTTGGGGGAAAAGTTTTCCCCATAAACCTAACGCACATTAAAATAAAAAGACAGGATTCATATGATCACATACAACGCAGGAACTGCCGACGTGGCGGTCGTCGGCGCGGGTCATGCAGGGATTGAGGCAGCACTCGCCTGTGCAAGACTCGGCTTGGAAACCGTTTTATTTACCATCAATCTGGACGCCGTCGGCAACATGCCGTGCAATCCCTCCATCGGCGGCACAGGAAAAGGCCATTTGGTCTATGAAATCGACGCTTTGGGCGGTGAAATGGGATATGCCGCAGACCGCGTGACCATCCAGAGCCGCACACTGAATCTCGGTAAAGGACCGGCGGTGCATTCCAAGCGCGTACAGGCAGACCGCCAGGCATATCGCATTCAAATGAAGCATACCATCGAACAAACACCGCATCTGACGCTGATACAAGCGGAAATCGTTGATTTTCACTGTACTGTGGACGATGAGGGACACAAGCAGTTAGATTCCGTCACAACAAAATACGGTGCGGTATGGAATGTCCGCGCGGCGATTTTCTGTGCAGGCACGTATCTTGGCGGAAAAGTCATCGTCGGTGAGGTTTCGTTCCCCTCCGGTCCTGACGGTATGCTTCCGGCAACGGAGCTGACCAGTGCAATGCGTCGGGAGGGCATTCGTGTCATGCGCTTTAAAACGGGAACGCCCGCGCGTGTGTTGAAATCCTCCATTGATTTTACGGGTCTTGAGGAACAGCCGGGAGAGGATACCGCGCTTGCGCAGCCGTTTTCTGTGCGCACAGACCCCGCCTCGTATGCCGACCGTCCAAAGACGATGTGCCATATCATCTATACAAACGAAACGACGCACACCATTATCCGGGAAAACCTGAACCGCAGCCCGATTTATTCCGGCCAGATACACGGCATTGGTCCGCGCTACTGCCCGTCCATCGAAGACAAGGTCGTGCGCTTCTCTGACAAACCGCGCCATCAGCTGTTTTTGGAGCCAATGGGCATGGACACAGAAGAAATTTATGTGCAGGGCTTTTCATCTTCCATGCCGGAAGAAGTCCAGCGGAAAATGCTCGCTTCCCTGCCCGGCATGGCGCACGCACAAATGATGCGCACCGCTTATGCCATCGAGTATGACTGCATTGATCCCACACAGCTGCGCCCAACACTGGAATTCAAGGAAATTTCCGGTCTGTACGGCGCAGGACAGTTCAATGGCACTTCCGGGTATGAAGAAGCCGCAGCCCAGGGAATTGTCGCCGGTATCAACGCTGCGCGCAAAATCAAGGGGGAAGAGCCTGTAATTCTGACGCGCGATACCTCTTACATCGGTATGCTCATCGACGATCTGGTCACAAAAGGTACAAACGAACCGTACCGCGTGATGACAAGTCGGTCCGAATACCGCCTGCTTCTGCGGCAGGACAACGCCGATGCACGTCTGACCCCCATCGGACATATGGTCGGGCTGATTGACGATGCACGGTACGAAGCGTTCCAAAAAAAACAAAATGCCATCGAAGCAGAAGTACATCGGGCAAAGAGTGTGACCATTCCGCCCTCCGACCGTCTGACGGAAATCTGTCTTGCATGCGGAACCCAGCCGCCTGCTACAGGAACCCGTCTTGCAGAGCTGATCCGCCGCCCACAACTGGATTATGACGCATTGCAGGAAGTGGACGTCACACGTCCCGCGCTGCCGCGCATCGTTTCCCAGAATGCGCAGACACTGATCAAATATGAAGGCTACATCGCCAGAGAAATGGCAGAAGTGGAAAAATTCCGGAAGCTGGAGGGAACCCTTTTGCCAAAGGACACCGACTACACCCAGTTAAAGGGCATTCGCATTGAAGCCGCGCAAAAGCTGCAAAAAATTCGTCCCGAGAGCATCGGGCAGGCGCAGCGTATTTCCGGCATCAGTCCGGCGGACATTTCCGTTTTGCTCATCTGGCTGAAAACAAGAGGACAGACCTCAAACGACATTGCCGCCAATTCGGATACAGATACAGAAAAAGCAGATGACGGTACATAATCTTCTGTGCACTGCTGTACCGCTGCCCGTACCGACATTTTACAGTTTAGGCGTCTGTCTCAAAACGTAACAAAACGATAGTCAGTGATACATAAAAAAACGATCGCAGGAGAATCAAATGAATCCAATTGTTGTAGAAGCGACTCACAAAATGAAAGCGTTGGAAGAAAACGTTTCATGCAGAAAATATAGTATCACTGGAGAAGTACGAAAGATATCATCTAAACTATTCAGACAAATTGATGACAAAAGTGCCGAAAATATTTTAGCAATATGCGAAGAATTATTAAATGAGCGTACATGGGCATTCGGCGTCATTGCTTTTGATTTTGCGTATCGCATAAGAAATCATTATAACGAATCAACATATGATATTTTTTATCATTGGCTAAAAGATTATGTAAGAGGATGGGGAGACTGTGATGATTTTTGCACACATGCATTTGGGGAACTGTTGAGACAAAAGAAATCATTATTTGTGAAGACCATTACATGGACAGAGGATCCTGATTTTTGGGTAAGGAGAGCTTCCGCTGTTATTTTAATTCCTTCCATACTGAAAAATGATTATGAAGGAATAAATCCATTCACAATATCAGATCGTTTAATGTTTGATGAGCAAATGTTGGTTTTAAAAGGATATGGCTGGATGCTGAAAGCCTTATCACAGGTAAATCCCCTCTGTGTAAAAGAATACTTAATAAAAAACTGTAAGAAAATGCCGCGCATTGCATACCGTTATGCGCTTGACAAATTTGATGATGAAACAAGAACTGCACTTTTGCAAATGTAATTATTTCAGGCTGATAAATCTTACCGGATGAAGCATTGAAAGCATCAGAGCCTTATGAAGTCATATGTGTTAAAAAATCAAAAAGCTCTGTCCTGTATCTCGGACAGAGCTTTTTGATTTTATTTGGTGACCCGTAGCAGAATTGAACTGCTGTTACTGCCGTGAAAGGGCGGTGTCTTAACCTCTTGACCAACGGGCCAAATGCACAAACGGGAAAACATCTGCATGGCAAACGTAAACTTGCCTCTCAGCTATCGCAATATGCGTCATCTGTTCTGCCGTATAGAGCATTTCATGGTAGCGGAAGTTGGACTTGAACCCACGACCTATCGGGTATGAACCGATTGCTCTAGCCAGCTGAGCTATTCCGCCATACATGCGAAATTGTTGTATCTCGCTTACCTTATAATTATACCATATAATCGACTGCTTGTCAATATCTTTTATCAAAAAAACGAAAATAAAATTTCGGCGGCAGATTAAAGTTATAACTGCCATTCTATTACACGGAAAGATGAAATTTCATATAAGGTGTTGACATTTCAAGATGTATATGTTATAATGATATCACCGAATAAAACAAAACCAAATTCGCATATACGAACAAAAAGGAGACTGTTTATATGTTAGAAGATACTTGTGTTATGGGAACAAAAGACGAGGCACTGCTTCCATCACGAATCGTTTATGCTCCGATGACTCACAATGAAGGACACCGTTACGCAGATTGTGAACGACGCTTTCAAGGCATTCCCGGCGTAGAAAGGACTGCTGGAGGACGGCTTTATTACTGTTTTTATTCCGGGCAAGACGATGAGGGCAGCGGTAATTTTGTCATGCTGTATAAAAGCGATGATCATGCGAAAACACCATTTACTCCTGTTATGGTGATAGAACCTCCAACACCCATGTGCCGTACCTTTGACCCCTGTTTGTGGGTTGATCCGCGCGGGCGACTGTGGATATTTTGGGCGCAGAGCTACACCCACTATGACGGGCGCTTGGGGGTTTGGGCTTCTGTCTGTGATATGCCGGATGCATCTGACGATTGTGCAATCCGATTTTCCGCGCCGCGGCGTATCGCAAACGGTATTATGATGAACAAGCCTACCGTGCTTCAAAATGGAAACTGGCTGCTTCCTTGCGCTATTTGGCAGTTTATGAGCTCGGAGTATAATCATTTGGAAAACGAACGCTTCCCAAACGTATACTGTTCCTGTGATGAGGGGGAAACATTCTCGCTTATTGGTCATGCGTCGTATGAAAACCGCCTGATTGATGAACATATGCTGGTGCAGCGAAAGGATGGAAGTCTTTGGATGCTCATCCGTGCAAAAAATGGGATAGGACAATCTTTCTCCGATGACGGCGGTTATACCTGGTACGGTGACAGTGATACCGGACTTGGCGGTCCCTGCTCACGCTTTTGTATTCGTCGGCTCCATAGCGGAAATCTTTTACTTGTCAATCACCATGAATTTAACGGAAGAAATCATTTGAAGGCGATGCTCTCTCGTGATGACGGAAGAACCTGGGAAGGCTATTTGATGATTGACGAACGCACAGACGTTTCTTATCCGGATGTCACAGAGGATGAGACTGGACATATCTATATCGCTTATGACTATAAACGATATACAGAAAAAGAACTGCTGCTTGCATGTGTGACTGAAACGGATATCCTTGCCGGCAAAATTGTAGATGAAAGTTCCCGCCTCCGCATATTGGTCAATCGTGCATATGGAGAGAAAACCTGATAACAAAAATTTTAAGAGGAATCATTTTATCAATTGCCTAATTCCAATGGAGAAAGGAGACGGGGCTGTTGCAAATTGAAAATTTGCGGCAGAACGTAATCATGAAGTGATCCGAATTCGGCGTTTTCATGATGTATTTTGTCAAAAATACACAGTGATATTTTGCTTGATAAAGTAAAAAGACGAATTTTATAGACTGTCGCATGCGACAGTCGTATGGAGTCATGTTAATGCGACAGCCCGATAGTCATAATAATGAAACGAACATGTAATACCAAAATAAGATTACTTTTCTGTGCATCGTTGATATTCTGTTGCATCGGATGCAAAGACAGTATCTCTGATATACCAGAAACGGGTACGACTTCCGTATTAGACGCTGCTGGTTTGGAATCTGAATCGGAGAGTCGTTTGGAAAACGCTTATCCGGCACCGGAATTGGAAGCAATGAATTATGGCGGAATTGATTATACCGGTATCGTACAAAAGACGGACACGCAGAATGTTCTGTTCTGCGAAATTGACACAGAGAGCATGAACGGTGATACAGTCAACGATGCAATTTTTTTGCGGAACTCTATTCTCGAAGAAAAATATAATATCCATATCCATGCAGTTGAGCAAGATTTTCGAGTGTTTTCATCAGCTGTCCGCGCGGGAGACGATGCATATCAGTTCAGTACGCCATCTGTAATTACTGCATTTAATTGGGCTGTGGACGGTCTGACTTTGAATTTGACGGAAATACCGCACCTGCAATTTGATATGCCGTGGTGGAATCAAAATGCGATTACAGAAGGGTCTATTCTCAACAAAAGTTATTTTGCTGTTGGTGCAATGAACTTGCTTGCTTATGAAGCGACGGGTGTACTGTTCTTCAACAAAGAACTGATAAAAGCCTACGATTTAAAGTCTCCCTATGATATGGTGTTAGACGGCACATGGACCTTTGATAATATGATGACGCTTGGACGCTCAATTGCAGGAGATGTTGACGGTGATGGAGACTATGATGAAAATGACCGCTATGGCATTGCGCTGAACTCCTATGGTGCACTGACATTTTCTTACGGTGCGGGTGCAAATTTTGCACCGAAAAATGAGCAAGACATTCCATCTGTGATAATTACAGAGAATTTTATCACCTTTTTTCAGAAATTTGTTTCCACAGTTTCGGAAGATACCTCGGTCATGTATGGAGAACGGTTCGGCGATCAGCGCGTTACAGTCATGCAGTCTGCATTTGAGGAAGGACGGCTATTGTTCTACAACGAAATGCTGAACCGCACGACAATCCTGCGAAATCTTGATTTGGATTATGGGATTCTTCCCATGCCCAAAGCAGATGAGTTCCAGAACGGCTATCAGGTTTTCACCCATCAGGGCAATTCCTCAACAATGGTGCTGCCAGTTACAAGTGCAGATTATGACCGGGACGGACGAATTATGGAAGATATGGCGTATTATTCATTGATTAACGTTCGTCCGGCTTATGTAGATACCGCGATCAAGACCAAGTATCTGCGCGATGAAAGCTCTGCACAAATGGTGGATATCATTATTGATAGTATGCATTTTGATATTTCGCTGTTGTCAAATCTTGCACTTGTGAATGATTTACGTTCTTATCTGACAAATGGGAATGAAAATATTGCTTCTGCATTTGCGTCCAAGGCTGCGCAGTATGAAAAAGCATTACAGAAAACTGTAGAGAAAATTGCAGAACGGGAATGATCGGATATGGCATTTCCATATAAAATTCATTCTCAGTAAAACGGGGGGCTGCTGCAAATACTTTATTTTTAAGTATTTGCAGCAGCCCCAAAATCATAAAATGATCCGGATCCGGTATGTTAACAGTATCAGGATAAAACTATCGCTCAAAGTGTATCCTTTGCAGACATGGCATGAATTGTATGATATATGGCATCAGCGCCATATGCTGCCGCATGCTCGGCAACATTGTCAGGAACACATAGAATGTGCTGCGGTTGTAGAATATCGCCGAGCAAAACCGCAAGTGCACAGCGGAATGGCTGCGAGCCGGCAATTACGACAGGGACATCAGCTGTCCGTACCGCGTGAATCTCCCGTTCTAATACAGCGCCAAGCAGAAAACTGTACCGTTGGCTCGGTGTGGTAGAAGGATAGCAGCGATGTATCAGCCGCACTTTGAATGCTGCCTCTGCAAATCCGTTTTCCGATGCGCAGTCAAAACCAAGACGCAAACATGCCGCGTCCACCGTATCCGGCAGCTGTCCGTCAAGAGATGCTGTTAAAATCGTATGTTCCGCTGCGGCACGGAAAAGTTCTCCTGTCATTGCGGTCCGAAACGAAAGTATTTGTCCTGCACCATTGGCAGATACAATCTTCATATGAGAGCCGGGCAAAAGAAAAATGTGCGGGCTGCCATTCTTTGTCAAATGCAGCTTTGTCATAATGCCGACGAGTTCTGTTTCCTCACCGCGCATAATATCAAGAGACATAAGCGCTGCGGCGTCAGATGGTACAGGAATTTCTTCATATGTTTTTACGCCCGGAATGAAATAAAATGGAATGGGTGCGATATCATGGAGCATCACGCATGCCGTTTGTGCAGCAAGTTCTTTTATTCCAACTGGTACAGAAATGTGAGGAACGGAATAAAGTCCTGCTTCTGATGTAATCATACCGGAAAAAACGCAGGCACGAATACCGTTGTCAGATGCTTCATATTTGGCGATCAATTCCCGGATTTTTTCCGCAATGCCATGTCGAAATAATGAAGTTCTATTTTCTGTAAGTGTATCACGAATGCCGAGCGGCAGTTTTTCCGCAGATAAAAGCCGCCCGTTGTCCATGATGCAAAAGCGTGTATTTGTCGTTCCTCCGTCAATTGTCAGGATCATGTTTCATCATCACCTCATTCTGCATATTCACGTTTCGCTGCGGTAAGATATGCCTCTGCATTTTTTCTGATTGCTGCAAACCCAGCCTCACCCATACGGCATAGCTGAGGATTGACGATACCGGCTCCGATACCAAAGCCTTTTATCCCGGCATCAAGATATGCAGCCATATCTGCGGGTTTGATACCGGATACGGCGAGCAGTGGAATCTGCGGTAGAGGGGCGGCAATTTGTCGGCAGAAATCGGGACCAAGAACAGATGCGGGAAAAAGCTTGACATAATCTGCCCCTGCACTATATGCAGCGGCTGCTTCGGAAACGGTCATTGCACCTGGAATTGACAAAAGTCCAAGCTGCACTGTTTCTGCAATCAGCGCCATGTCCGTATGCGGAGAAATGGCAAACAGTCCACCCGCATTCTGTAAAAGAGACAGCTGTGACGGTTTTAAAACCGTTCCTGCACCAATTAACATTCGGCTTTCTGTATATATGACAGCGTCTGCTATCATAGCTGCCGTTTCACTGTCGGACACCTTTCCAGTCGCATCATAAGTAATTTCTGCAAGACGGATTCCGCCGTCATACAATGCATCAAGAACTGCATGCAGTTGATTGTTCGGTATATGGCGAAGAATGGCAATAACTTTCGTTTCATTTAATACCGTATCAAAAGAGATACCGGATTTCAGCATGATTATGACCGTAACTTTTACCTGTTCAGCAAATGTTTGAATGTTCAACTACCGTTGAAACGTTCAACTATTGTTGAACGGGTAAAATGTTATCCCCTTTCTTTATAGAAATGATTTCTTTTCGTTGGAGTTTGCGGCGTAAACGCCGCAAAAATACTATACATAAAATTATTTTAGGACGTAATTTCTCTGAATATTTATTTTCAAACTTTCTCTCCTATATCAGCGATTACCGCGGATATAATTCTCCCATATAACCCATTTGTCGGGAAAGATATTGTGCGGCAGCAATAATTTCCTTGGCAGCAGCCGCTTCTTTTTCTTTTGTAAATGCTGCGTCAAGCATGGAGATACTGACTGCGGCATGGACATGTCCTGCTGCATCATATACAGGTGCTGCAACACAGCGGATATAGGGACTGTCTTCACCAAGATCGGTAGCGTAGCCGCGTACACGGGTTTGGGCAAGAACCGTAAGCAGGGTTTCAATATCGGGAATCGTATTTGGCGTATGTATTTCATACGGCCCCGGACAAACAGCTTTAACATGATCATCTGTCCATGCGGCAAGAATTGCTTTCCCCAGTCCCGTGCGATACAGATGATTTCGTGAGCCAATGCGGCAGGAGGCACGGATGGGTGCATCAGACTCTAATTTATCAAGATATACAAGCATTCCATTTTCTTCAATGGCAAGATAACATGTTTCACCGAGTCTATCTCGAATGTCTGACAAAACAGGGTGTGCCAGCGAGGGCAGACTCGTATGCTGTAAATATGCCATACCAACCTGATATGCACGGACCCCCATAACATAAGTCTTCGCACGCTCGTCCGCGCGCCGTAAGAAATCGTGTTGGCACAGTATATTTATGATATCAAATACGCTTGTCTTAGGATAGCCAAGCTTCTGTGTGATATCCGTGAGGGTTAATGGTTCTGGACTATCTGCAAACAACTCTAATATTTCAAGGACACGACAGGCAGAATTATTCATGTGGCAGTGTTCTCCTTATTTTTTCGTATATGCGAATCGATTTCTATTTTAGAATTATTATACCACAAAATTTATAAAAAGTCAAGAATTTATACTGTAAGTGGGAAATTAACATTTTTTAATCATACTCTCTGTAGATAGAATAACGCCGATATACAATGCAAAAATCAAACAAAAAATTCACAGGGAAGGAATTGACAATCCATAAATTCATGGTATAATATACACAGAAAGTCTTACTGCGTAAGCCTTTACAGCAGCAGAGCTGCTGCACTGTGCTTTCGCACAGCTGTGTTATTGACGGCTTCGCAAAAATGTCCTTGCAAGCAAACATTTTTGCTTCATGGTATAATATACACAGATAGTCTTACTACGTAAGCCTTTACAGCAGCGATCCGATATCTGTACTTGGATTGATGCATATATCATGATATGATACATAAGAGGCAGAACATTGCGATTCTGAATAAAAGAGGTTCCAAAGAAAGGAAATAACATTTACCTTTGTAAAAGTTATGGGTATTCGCATGAAAAAATGTAATATTGGTATACGGTGGTTGGCGTTTTTGTTGACATTGCTTTTTCTTTTTACGGTTTGCGGAACCGCGGTCTTTGCGGCAGAAACAGCCAACGGTTCTGTCGGTGGAACACCCGCTGTGAACACACAAGCAGGAAACACATCTTCCGCTTCAGACAATAATACACCTCAAAAAACGGCGGAGATTGCACTGCTTTTGGGAGAACGCACAGAAATTATGGGGATAGGGGAAAACATACCGATCCATGCAGAAGCGCTGGATGCTTCTATTGCCTCCTATACAGTTGCGCAGAAAACCGCCGCGCCGGAAGTTTCTGCATCGTATGCGCAGACCCTTTGTGACGGCGGCACCTATGTGCTTGGCAATTATGAAGGGCAGTACCTTTCGCTTTCCGCTTCCGGTGGAATGCTTGGCGTCTGCACACGACCCCAGGATGCCGCAGTGTGGACGGTACGCATGGCGGAAGCGGGGAACGGTTTCCGCCTGGAAGCTGTCCCTAAAACAGGAACTGCCCAAAGCACCAACCGGAACCGTACATTTCTGTCATACAGAACAGAGTCTCGCCAGACAGAGGATTTCGGCAGGCTTGTTCTGACGGTCGACAGTGAAGGAAAGCGCTTTGATTTTACCGCCATCGGAAGTTTTGTTGCACTTGGCGGAGATTCCGGCGCCGCTTTGCGCTGTGACGCTGTAAAAAACGACAGCACGGCGTTTGCATGGGGATTTGGCGCGGTGAACGAAAAGCAGTCCGCATATGCCTATGCTGTAACGGAAACACCAGCCATGACTGTGGTGACACTGACAGCAAACAAAATCGGAACTACAGCAATCACTGTCGGCGATACCCTGTATACGATTCGGGTGTCGGAACATGTGCAGATATATGACCCGGATACCCTGACGGTACATTACAGAAATTATGATGCAGACGGTGCGGAATTCTATTCCCTGCGCATCAAAGGCGCAAAAGACGCCGTATTTTCCGATGCGATTGGTCCTGTACCGGGAAAGAAAAACGTGCTGGAGCACAACCGTGTAACAACGGCGGAAGGAAAAGCAGAAGAAATTCCGTGCCAGCTTGCAGAACTTTCCGGAATCGATGATTTTTATAAGAATGCAGATTATACCTGTGTCGGCGCCGCGATTACAGATGAGGGCAAAACGCTGTCGCTTTACTATTCCTTCAATCCCTGCATGCAGTTTGCGGTGGATTTCAGTCTGCCGATACGCTTTCGGCTTTCCGATTTCCGTGAGGCGCTTGCGGGCTCGGATAACGTTTCACTATCTGGTGCAGATAACATTTTGTTATCTGGTGCGGACATCTTGGACGTGAAATTGTCACAGGCAAAATACGGTACCCTTTCAAAGGACAGCCGTGTTCCGAATACGATTCTCTATACGCCGACCGCGGTGTTTTCCGGGGTTGATACCTTTTTCGTAACCGTGACCTATGTACTCGCACCGCCTTCCGGCGTCTATACGGGAACACCTGCTGACCAAAGAAAGGTAACCCATACCTATTGTGTCAACCTGTTTCCGACGCAGATTTTCCATTATGAAGAAAATTTTGCTCAATATACCGGAGAGTGGCACAGTCAAAAGGGGATGAGCACAGATATACCTGTGCAGAAGGCATCGCCGCTTGGCGCTGCCGCGGTCAATCCCGGGGACAGGTATGGGTATGATGGCGCCTATGCAGATACGCTGCTGACAGGAAACCGTTCCTATTATTATATTGATGCAGGAAACGCGAACCTTCCCCTTCCGCTCCCATCCATGACAGGGGAAACAGGAACAGACAGCCGCCCAAAGGCAGAATTTACATTTTGCGGAACAGGCGTCGCCGTGGATTTTGTCAGCGGTGTGACAAACGGTCAAATCGGTACCGCTTCGGACGCTGCATCGTTTCGCGTCTCCATCACATTGCAGAGAAAAAATCCATTTGGACTCTTTGAACCCTATAGAACCTATTTGATCGATACGGCTGCTGCTGCGGGAAGTGCAGGTACATGGGAGGCAGAACGTATGGCAAACACTGCGCCGAAATTTTCGACCGGAGACCATGCGCTCCCTTATGATACATACCGCTTGGTGATAACACCGGAGCACGGCGTTGTCGCCATTGACGGTTTCCGTGTGTACGGTACTCTGGATGGAACTGCAAAAAACAATTTAGGCGGTGTTTCTGCGATCATCGCGCAGGAAACGGCGGAATGCGCGCCGCTTCCGGAATATGCTTCGCTTGAAAAGGGATTGTGGGTCACGCAGCTTCAAGGCAATGTCGGTACCGCGTCACAGATCGCCGCGGCACTTTCCGCGGAAATTGAAAAGATGCAATCCTCCGACGGAATTGGAAATGGAACGGAAACAGCGAATCCGCTTCTGGGGCTTCTTATCCGGCGCAGCAGCATGTCCTTGCATACCGGGACACAGACTGCGGCATGGTCGAATCTGCATCGGGCGGAATCGTATGAAAACGGCATGGAAACCGGCGTTCCGCTGTCGCCGGGAGATGCGCTTGTGTTCTGCGTAACGGCGGCAGAGGCACAGATTGGACTGCGGGCGGAGCGGACATCGGTGCAGTACAGCATTTATATGGATGGCGAACGCGTGCAGGGAACGGATTATGTCAAGCTGAACAGCGGTATGGATATGTATTATCCGCTGTTTTCCAAAACGGCAGACAACGCCTGTACCCATACGGTGGTCATTAAAAATACGTCGCCGGATAACAGCCACGGCGTGTTGGTGGTTTCCAAAGCAAAGCTGTTCGGGACAGAAGGGGAAAATCCCCTGACGGGAGAACGAAAGAAAATTGAGGATGGATCACAGAACACGCTGGATGCACGGATCATTGAGGATGCTCTTGCGGTACTGGGGTTCCGTGACGATTCTCCGAATGCAGTGCTGCATATCGATGTGCAATGCGGAAAGCAGCGAATCCGCACGACACTGACAGCAGACAAAGCGCAGGATGCGCAGCGTCACCGCCTGGAAAATGCATCAGGCGCATTGCTTGATGAAAACGGATTGCTTCGCGTCGACACCGCAGAAAAAAACAATATGGGAACACAAAATACCTGCTATTTTTCTGTTTCTGAAATTGTGTCCGCATTGGAGGGTATGCGTCTTCCGGCGGGATATCGAATCGGCATTCAGGAAATCCATACGGTAGGCGTCCTGTATGGGGACACAAAGACCCTGACCCTGACGGCTGTTCCATGTGCGCCGGGTGTGAATGCGGACAATGTACTGTACAATCTGAAAAATAGATGGATAAAATAATGCGCCCCCCTGTTTCTGGGCGGCGCATCAAACCAAAAAGAATAAATAACCTAAAAAAGTTTTTTGGGGTTTCAGGGGGATTTTTTCAAAAATCCCCCTGATCGTTCCCCTCGTTTCCCCTTATTTCTTCGCACTTTCTGCGGCATTTGCAGCAGAAGTGCTGTTTAAAAGCTCCGCAACGCTTGTAGCCAGCCCTGCGACTCCCTGAATCGATGACGGAATGATAATCTTTGTTGCTTTTCCGTCCGCAGCATGGGAGAATGCTTCCAAACTCTTGATTGCAAGTACCGCATTGGAGGGATTCGCTTCGTTGATCTTCTGGATACCGAGCGCAGTCGCCTCCTGCACCTTCAGAATGGCTTCGGCTTCACCTTCTGCACGGCGGATGGTCGCTTCCCGTTCCGCCTCTGCCCGGAGAATTTCGGATTCCTTGTTTGCTTCCGCCTCAAGAATCATTGCCTGCTTGCGTCCTTCTGCAACAAGGATCGCGGAATTCTTTTCACCTTCTGCACGGAGAATCAGCTCACGGCGTTCACGTTCCGCTTTCATCTGCTTTTCCATTGCATCCTGAATTTCCTTGGGCGGAATGATGTTTTTCAGCTCCACACGGTTGATCTTGATGCCCCATGGGTCGGTAGCTTCATCCAGGATGGAACGCATTTTGGTGTTGATGATGTCACGGGAGGTCAGCGTTGCGTCCAATTCCAGTTCACCGATGATATTGCGCAGGGTGGTTGCGGTCAGGTTTTCGATGGCAGCAATGGGGTGCTGCACACCGTAGGTGAACAGCTTGCAGTCGGTGATTTGATAAAACACGACCGTGTCAATCTGCATTTTGACATTGTCTTTTGTAATAACAGGCTGCGGCGGAAAGTCGGAGACCTGTTCCATCAGGGAAATACGCTTGGCAATCCGGTCGATAAACGGCAGCTTGACGTGCAGACCGGTCGACCAGACGGTATGAAACGTGCCGAGCCGTTCAATGACAAAGGCATGTGCCTGTGTGACGATGTTGATATTCGACACGATAAAGATAAAAATAACAATGACGATGCCTGCAATAAGGAGTTCCATTGTAATAAATCCCTTTCTTGTGCAATTTTAATATAAGAATGGTATGGCAAGGTATGGTCTACACAGCCCGCTCCTTGTTTTCTGAAGATAGATAAAGCGTATGCGGAAAACCAACCGTTCAGAGACTTTCGACGATGAGCGTTACGCCTTCGATGCGGAGAACCCGGACTGTGGCGCCGACGGGAATGACAGTGTTCGGGTCATGGCAGCGCGCACTCCAGATTTGTCCCAAAACCTTTACCTGTCCGCTTTGATCCGGCGCGGAAATGGTTTCTGTGACAAGCGCTTCTTTCCCCAGCACACGGTCGGCATTGGTTGGCGTTGCGCGGCGGTTGAAGATGCGTTTTGTGAAGCGAAAGGTCGATAGGCAGACCACGACGGTCACACACAGCCATACCAGAACCTGAATCCATGCCGGTGCGCCGAACAGCGCCAAAAGAATTGCTAAAATGGTGCCCGGCATAAACCACACCCCGATCAAATTCAGCGTCACCGCTTCCAAAACCACGGAAAGTACGAAAAATCCGAGCCACAGATACAGCATATAATCCAGCATGAATCAATTCCTCCTGTTTCTTTATTTTTAACCGGTGTACTTGATAATATTGGAAATGCGCGTTTCCTCTCCGCGCGTGGTCAGAGCAAAGAGCAGCGGTATGACGGTGTCCGACCGGATATCCGGGCGGAAGGTGCCGTTGTTCTGATAGATGGCATAACGGACAACATAGTATTGCGTAGATTCATTAGGAGAAACAACGACTGTATCCGCGGCGCGGTAGTCGACGGAGAAGCCGTAAAGCTTCTGTTTGGTAAACGGTTCTGTGGGAATCGGCAGATTGTGCGGATCCTCTGTGTAGGAGTCCCAGAAAAAATCCGGGTAGGACGTATAGTCGCCGTTTACAAGACAGCGAAAATACTGCTGGAAAAAGACCAGACCTGCGCCGTAGTAGGAGCCGTCTTCATCCAGTGCGACGGTAGAGGACTGCGCACCGTTGATATATTCGATGTCCCGATTTTTTGCAAGGTAGCCCGCGTTCTCATAGATGTTTTCTTCAAAATCCGCTGGCGCAAAAGTAATGTCAAGCGGTTCAAAGCGCTGTTCCTCACCGGAATAACGGTATGCATAGTATTCCCCATTGACCGCCATTTCATAAATGACTGCACCGGCAATCCATACAATCAGCAGAATAAAGATCAGCGCAAGCGCCAATAGAAATTTTTTTGCGGGTGAAAGCTGCTTCCATTTTGCTGCGACGGATTTTTTTTGTTTTTTTGTTTTCTGATGTTGCAAGCGTCAGATGTTCCTTTCCTTAAATGGTATCAAAAAGAACAGAAAAGGACCGCGTGAGCGTATTCCATGCGGTCCTTTTTTTGTTGTATTGCGGTGTATGCAGGGAGACAAATATTATCCCTTGGGGACCGTCATCCTACAAACCAACGGCAATATTACATTTCGATAAACTTCTTCAGATTTGCAAGACCCCAGGAAATGCCGAGGAGATTGTCTTCACAGCCTTCAAATTCGATGGAGACGAATCCGTCATAGCCGTTCTTCTTCAGTGTCTGGATGCTCTGGCAGATGTGCGCATCTCCATGACCGACGATGGTGCCGCGGAGATAGTCGCCTGCACGGGTCTGGAACCAGCCTGCACCAGGATTGACTTCCATGCCGCTCTTCTTAAAGAAGTCCTTTGCATGAACATGCTTTGCATACGGAGCCATGATGGCAACGGACTTCCACGGGTCTTCATCTGCACACATAAAGTTGCCAAGGTCGACCAGTGCACCAAAGTTCGGATGTGCAACGGTGTTGATCAGCTTTTCGACGCGGTTTGCATCCTGAGAGAAGTAGCCGTGGTTTTCGGTCATAGTGCCGACACCCTTCTGCTCTGCATACTTGGTTACTTCACGGATGGCATCTGCCATGGTGGGCAGACAGTCGTCGTAGCCGATGGAATATTTCTTGTTTCTGGGCTGGCTTGCAACGTCGTGACGCATATTTGCAACACCCAGTGCGGCAGCCTTGTCAACAAGACCCTTTACGCGGGCAACTTCCGCTGCGGTATCGCCGTGGCAGCCGTTGATGAAGTCTGCACCAACACAGAAGGATGCGCGGGCAAGACCCTTTTCTGCTGCATATTCGCCGATTTTCTTCAGCTCGTCCAAATCAACGTCATTGGACCAGCCGCTTTCTACAAATTCGATGCCTTCAAAGCCCATTTCCACAGCCTTGTCGATGATACCGTAAATACCGAGTTTTTCTACATAGCCGCCGAAGCTGTATGTGCTGACACTTGTTTTTAACATAGATAGATACCGTTCCTTTCATATAGGGATACAACTTTTTTCGTCTACCATTGTACCATAAAAACACCGTTTTGTAAAGCAATTTTAAAAAATTTATCTGCAAAACAGAAAAAATTTTTTACCCGAAGAAAAAGCGAAAAGCAAGAATTTTTTCCATATGGTTTACCAAAACCACTTCGGTAAAAATCATCTTCACAAAAAAGGTTTTTCTATGGATTCGTCGAACTTATGTTATTTTATTTAAAAGGTATTGGCGTTTTCATAGGAAGCAATATAGTCCTCAATCGCCTTTTGCACCTTGGATTCCTTCTTTTCATAGGAGGAAGCAAAGCTGTCCTTGCGCTGTGCAATGGAGTCCTTTAACGTGGTATAGATATTGCCCAAATTGGCGAGATATCCCATGTCCCAGATACGATTGCGGAAGACGATATCCAGCATTTCCGAGGAGCTTTCGTCCCGCTGGTATTTGTTCTTGAGGGTTTCCTCATAGTAAACATCAGTTACAGAACGATGGCTTTCCTCTGCGAGCGCTTCCAGTATAAAGCCGGAAAATTCAGGGTCCTGTGCAGAGGTGGGAACGGCATACATCGCGGCGCCGTGGTATACATAGGAGCAGTAGTCCGACTGGTTTTCATCGTATTTCGGCGTCGGAAGCATCCGTGCTGCTGTCCGAGCATGCTGCCATGCCGGATACTGCCAGCAGCGCTGCAAGTCCTAAGAGTAGTTGTTTTTTCATGATGATAATCATGACTTCGCCAAAACGAAGCCGCCTTTCAAAAAATAAAATGTTCTTGGATAAGCAATTGTAAAACTCCGTTTTACAATTGCTTACATCGGACTGATGAAGCTTGCTGAATCAGTGTAATGACGCAGTCCGATGGCTCCCCTTGGTCGCTTTAAAGGTGTCTTTTTTGGCGGGAATACCCGCACGACATAAGACGTTGAACGTCTTATGTCATAACGACGCATTTATTGATATATTGCCCTACGGGCAATATGAAATGAAAAGTTCCCGGATGAAAAATCTGAAAAAGTCTATTTTATATTCTACCCAAAGATCAAAAAGTTTTTTGGGGGATTGGGGGCTTTTTTTCAAAAAAGCCCCCAAAATCACACCTATATACAATATCCCGCCGCTGCTTACTGCGGCGGCGCAGACAATACTTCGCATACGGTAAGTACGCCATCGCATACGGTGAAACGGATTTCATATGCGCCATACGTCATACCGTAGATGCGCTGCGGGTCGTCCTGATAGGAAGGACGCGGGTCCTCAGACAAAATGGCAGTAATCACCTCCCGATCGGCGGGAGCAATCTGTGCAAGAAGCGGCCCCGGAAACTCCACCGTCAGCGCATAGTCTTTTTTCGCATCGGCAAACCCGCCGACAGCGTTTGGGTGGCTGTCGGTAAACGGAAGATACGGCTTGATATCGAAAATGGGTGTGCCGTCGAGCAGATCGGCGCCGCGAATATGCAGAACCGGCCCGCGCACCTCTTCAAAGGTGATGCGTTCCAGTTCAACGGAGGACAGTCCAATGGCGTTGGGACGGTAGGGGGAACGTGTTGCAAAGACGCCCATTCGCGTGTTGCCGCCAAGCCGCGGCGGACGTACCGTCGGGGACCACGCGCCCCCTTCCCGTACCGCCTTTGAAAACTGCCAGATCAGCCACAAATGAGAGTACCCCTCCAGACCGCGCACTGCGTCAGGGGTGCGGTATTCCGGTTCAAAAACGATTTCTGCGGACAGTCCGGGGACAAGTCCGCTTTGGCGCGGGATACCGAACTTGCTTTTGAATGCGGTATGGATGCGTGCAATGACGCGCAGCGTATAGGTCGCTTGATCAGAGGTCATGGATGTTGCGCTCCAAAACGGTTTTCTTTAATGCGGGGGACAGGCGGTTAAAGTATTCGGAATAGCCGCCGACGCGCACGATTAAGTCTTCATGGGACTCGGGGTGGATCATGGCGTCCTGTAGGGTTTCGGCACTGGTGACCGTGACCTGTACCTGAAGGCCGCCTTTTTCAAAGTAACCCAGAACCAATGCGCGGAGCAGCACAGGGTCTTCTGCGATGCGCTTTGCTACCGTCAGGTTAAGTACGGTCATGCCCATTGCGAGATGCTGCGGAAGCTTTGCGGCAGAGGAGAGCATGGCGGTCGGACCTTTGACCGCCTTTCCGCGCAGTGCGGCAACGGAGTCGCAGGTGGGATCACCGCGCTTTCTGCCGTCCGGGGTAGGACCGACAGCCGCCCCCGTCATTTCATACCGCAGGAACTGATGCTCGGTCAGTGTAAAGGCATCGATAAAATCATCCTTGCCGCGTGCCTGATAAACGGAATAGATGCGTTTGGTATACGCCGCTGCCATTTGGTCGACCTCCGCATTGTCCGTGCCGTAACAGGGGCAGGATTTCAAAATGGCGATGAATGCATCGTCTTCCTTTGCAAGGTTTGCAAGGAATTCTTCCGGGGTAAAGCGCTTCTCATCATAGACCAGCGTTTTGACCGCCGCGAGGGAGTCGAAAACGTTGACCAGTCCCGAATCGGAGTTCATGGTCCAAGTATATCTGGCGCCGCCTGCGTTGTAATCTTTGCCGCGGTCGATACAGTCGTCAAAGAACAGGGTGCGCATCGGGTTGGGCAGATGTTCTGCATAATAATGATACCGCGAGGACAGGCGGTCGAGCAGCGCGTTGATTTCTTTGCAGGTGACCTCGCACAGTCCTTCATAGAATTCTTCAAAGGTACATGCGGTCGGAAGCGCCCGATGGAGATAATGCTCAAAAATGGCAAGCAGATTGACATCATCATCCGTGCCGCCTGCACGGGTCAAGCCTTCCAAATTGGTTTCCGTACAGCCGCAGCCGCAGAACCAACCGAGGGATTCTTCCGGAATCTGTGGGAGATATGCCGCTATCATATCATGGATTCCCCTCTCATTGTAAAAGGAAGGATTGGTGCTGCCGGAACAGAGCATCTCGGAAGCAAGCTTCCAAAGGGAGTGCGGCATATCCGCTGTGACACGCAATTCCAGCAGCGGTCTGCGTTTTCCTTCGACGGCACGCAGCGCCTGTTCTGTGACCGCGTTGTATTCCGGTCCCAGCGTACATGACCACATATCAACGGCATCAATATTTTCAAACAGCTGTGCAATGACAGGGGTGAGGTCTTCTCCACGGTAAAGATACCCGAGTCCGCGGTCGATGCATCCCAGATTGTCGCATCCGTCTAAATAAAAAATCCAGTTCCAGGCAACAAGACCTTCATAATAGGTTTGTGCCGGTGCAAAGGGGACATGGGTCATCGCGTCGATCAGCGCTGCCGGCGCATCGGTGGTGCGCAGGTAATCCACACAGCGCGATAGATATCCTTCGATGGCATCAAGCAGACCGATGACGGCGCAGCGGAAGTCCGCGTCTCCGGCGCTGTGCTTTGCACGTTCGCGGTAAGAGGCAAGTCCTTCCATGATAATCCGGTGATAATTCGGGGAACCGTGCAGCCAGCCGCCCGGCCACCCGTTTTCTGCAAAGAATGCGTCGCAGGCGTCACATGCTGCGATGGCTTCCTCACCAAATCCGGAATCCAGACACTTCTGCCGCATCCGTGCGCCGTCATAGATAAAGGTCATGGCATACTGCGGGCGGAGCGCGCAATCCGTTTTTAAATAGTCCGCACCGTGCGGATACAGAAGGTCGCCTGTATGGTATACCGTCGGCGCTAACGCTTGAAACCATGCGGTATATGCAGCGCAGTGGCGGCAGAAAATGCTTTTTGTTTCATCCGAAAATAACCCCATTGCATAGGGTTCGCCGATGGCTGCAAACAGTTCTGCTTTTGTCATATGCTGTGAAATCCTTTCCTTTGGGAGTTGTGACGCACCTGCAGGACGGACATCGTTGCTTTTCAAGCAGCGAAAGTCATTTTCCGCAGTGTGTCTTTTCTCATGGCAGGGTACGCCGGTTATTGAAAATCTGTATCAGTCTTCTTTATTTTCATTATATTGGGTAATCAGCCTCTCAAGCTTTTTATTCATCGACTTTTGTCTCTTTGCCAGCTCTGTTGTATAGGATGCAGAGCTTTGATCAAACAGCGTGCGGAAGATTTCCAAATAATCGTTAATCTGAGGGCTGAATGCATAGCAGAAATTCTGTGTGATGGAATCGTGCAGCAAATCGATCATTGCGGCAGTGCTTTCATCACGTGCATATTTTACCTTCATTGCAGATTCAAAATAGGTCTTCATGGATGTATTATGGCTCATGGAACAAAGCGCTTCCAAAACCGTGCATACGGTATCAGGGACCTGACATGTGGTCGGGATTGCGCCGACCTCTGCGGTATCGTGGGCAACGGACCGATAAGACTCTATAGACTCATCAAATTTCGGAATCGGCAGAATGCCATAGTCGTCTTTCATATCGCGCAGGTCCTTAACGGCTGCAAGGTAATCGTTTAAGAACAGCTGCTGACGGTTCGCAAAGGCGGCGCGCTGGTTTTGATAATACTGTGCCTCATCGACGCCTTGCACCGTAGCATAGTTGAACGTCGTCTTCGGCTCAAAATAGTTAGATACAATCTTCTCCATCAGCGCATTGATCTGCGGATTTTCAACGTTCAGCACAGGGAAGCCGGCGGAATCGCGCTCCACAAAGACAATGCCGGAGCCAAATACCTGCGCGTCCATGTAGTTGCGGGACAAATTCATGGAAAACAGGTCGCCCTCATCTACTTTTCCGTTGCCGTTGACATCGGAATAGAAATCTTTGATATATTTACCGAGTTCATCGACGGTCCATTTCCCGTCAAATGCGGTTTGATACAGATCATTTGCACTTTCATAGTGCTCCTCATACATTGCCTTGTTAAAAAAGATAGCGGAAGAGGTTTCCACAACGTCTAAGAAATAATCGCCCGCGACAAGATAACGTGCGTCCGTGCCAAGCTGCAGATGCTCCATATATTCGTTCCACCAATAATTCTGCGAAAAATCATTGATTGTGTTTTCGTTGAAATTATACAGCATATTTTCTGCTGCGATCTTCAAAAGTCCGTATTGCTGATCCACGAATAAATCGAAAACATCTTCTCCTGACATGATCAGCTTTTGGGTCGAATTAAATACGTCAGAGTAGATATATTCTTCTACCGTATATTCAAATTCGACGTTCAAACGCTCCTCTACCGCTTTATTGCGTTCCAGGATTGCATCATGAACGATATCTCCGTCCGATTCCGTCGGACCCATGACGAACATTTCGGCGCCGTATTGCGTTTGATCAAAGCTGTTTACCCGAATTCGGATTTTCTGACCGCCAAAATCGGTACCTTCGGGAATGGCGTCTAAAATTTTCTTTTCCTCTTCTTCTGTTTCCGCTTCGGTGACCGCAGTGTCATTCTGCGGCTGCGTGGTTTTTCCTTCATTTGAGGAGGAACCGTTATTACCGCAGGAGGACAGGCATGCGGAAGCTGCAAACAGTATGCACAACCATGCTGCGTTCATTCGTTTGGTCGTTGTTTTCATGGATGATTTCCTTTCTGTTTTTTATGAATATTTTAATGTCCCAACAGGAACATAAGGATAGACCAGCCGATAGAGTCCACTTCGCTGTAATTTTGTTCTATTATATCACATATTGTTCACAATTTCAATGCTTTTTTAAATTTCAATGACTTTATTTCAGCAGTGTTATGATAGATGTGAGACCAATCAATTTATATGCAATCGTTTCTTTATTGATATTGACAAAATTCAGACGATATGGTACAATAAAATCACTGCAAAGAGCGGTTATGATAGGATATGATCCGCTTTCCATACAGCAGAACCGTATGAAATCCATAGAAAAAAAGGGGGAGCAAGATGATGAAACGTCGATTTTCCAGCCACATCATGCCGCAGCGCATGGCGAGACAGTTTTTATGGGCATTGGCAGAAGCGTTTTTTCTGTATATCGTTTTTAAAATAACCGCGGTTAAGGGCGTTGCCATAAGAAAACATGAGAAAACCCAGTAAAATCAATGTTTTTAAGGGCAGCGGAAAACGGGGCGGCGCAAACAAGTGAACAACAGCACAGAAAGCGGGCGATGTCGGCAAGGCATCGCCCGTTTCTGCACCCCGGCGAACGCCGCAGATTTTGAAAAAAGTCTGCGGCGTTTTTTCATGTCCCAGACACCGAAAGGAGCGGAAAACCATGCCAGTATTCCGCGTGGAAAAAAATAAGGGCTACACGGTGATGTCGAACCACCACCTGCGGAACAAAGACCTGTCCCTGAAAGCCAAGGGCCTGCTGTCACAAATGCTGTCACTCCCGGAAGATTGGGACTATACGTTAAAGGGCCTTGCCCTCATCAACCGGGAGAAGATCGACGCTATCCGGCAGGCTATCCGGGAGTTGGAGCAGGCGGGGTACATCGTCCGTTCGCGGGAGCGTGACGAACGGGGGCGGCTGCGGGGCGCAGACTATGTGATCTATGAACAGCCGCAGACACCGCCTGCATTGGATTTACCTACGTTGGAAAATCCAACATTGGATAATCCTACGCAGGAAAAACCTACGTTGGAAAATCCAACGCAATTAAATAAAGATAGAGTAACTAAAGACCAATCTATTACTGACCCATTAAGTACCCATTCCATTCCCTCCCTTTCACCCCCTCCTGCTGGAACGGCTGGGGCTGCGGCTTCGCCGCCGGAAAGGAAAAGAACGGAAGCGGCCACGCAGAGCGCCGTTGAGATTTATCGGGACATCATCAAGGAGAATATCGAGTACGACCACCTCCTGCGCTACTCGCAGATTGACCCGGAGGAATTGGACGGCATCGTGGAATTGCTGGTGGAAACCATCTGCACGGCCCGCAAGACAATCCGGGTGGCCGGTGACGACTACCCCGCCGAGCTGGTAAAGGCCAAGCTGCTGAAACTGAACAGCGGGCATATTGAGTTCGTCATGGACTGTATGCGGCAGAACACCACGAAAATCCGCAACATCAAGAAATATCTGCTGGCGGTGCTGTTCAATGCCCCCAGCACTATGGGAAGCTACTATACCGCCCTCGTCGCCCACGACATGGCGGAGGGCAAAATCTGAAAAAGGAGGCCCCGACTATGAAACAGGGCGCATTGATCTTCGACGAGCGGACAGACCGCTACGACATCCGCTTTGACCTGGCCGACTACTACGGCGGCTTGCACTGTGGACAGTGCTTCGACCGTGATGGTGGGCGGGCGCTGGAAGCCCACCCGGATTGAGTACGCCGCCGACTGGTATCTGGTGGGCATCCGGGCGGACGACCTGAACGGCCTGCGGGTGCGTATCTGATGCGGACTTACCTGCGGCGGCTGGTGGTTCCACCGTAGCCGCCCTTTTCGACTTCTGGCAAAGGAGGTATGACACTTGCAGGAGGAAGTCACTCAAAAGACCATCGCGTTATCCATGAAAACCGGGAAGCTGACGGCCCAAGTGCTGCAAATGGCCTTGAAAAAGTATTTGGAGGCCCGAAAGCACGGTCCCAAGCTCCACCACGGCCAGCAGAGCTTGAAGCAGTTGAAGCAGCACGGGGCGGCGCTGTCCAACATTGAGATCACGGACGCCAACATCGCCGCTTTCAAGCCCTGCGCCAAGAAATACGGTGTGGACTTCACCTTGCGAAAGGACAAGACCACCCAGCCGCCCCACTACATCGTCATTTTCAAGAGCCGGGACGCGGACAATCTGGAACAGGCTTTCAAGGAGTTCACCGCCAAGAAGCTGTCGAGAGAGACCAAGCCCTCCATCCGCAAGGCGCTGTCCGTCCTGCGGGAAGCGGCTGGCCGGAACGTCCAGCGGGCCAAGGAGAAAATCAGGGAAAGGGGGATGGAGCGGTGAAGCCGGATATAAAGAAAATCATCATCACAAATTTGCCCTATCTACTGTTTGTTTATCTGTTCAGCAAGGTGGGCGAGGCGTGGCGGCTGGCGGCGGGGGCGGATGCCTCCCAAAAGCTGGTGCATCTGTTGGACAGTTTGGCAGCGTCGTTCGCCAACGGCCTGCCCAGCTTCCACCCCTTTGACCTGTGTACCGGCGTGGCGGGCGCGGTGCTGGTGCGGCTGGCGGTGTATCTGAAAGGCAAGAACGCCAAGAAATACCGCCACGGCATGGAATACGGCAGCGCCCGATGGGGCGGAGCAAAGGACATCGCCCCCTATATCGACCCCGTATTTGAAAATAACATCCTGCTCACGCAGACGGAACGGCTGACGATGAACGGCAGGCCCAAAGACCCCAAGACCGCCCGGAACAAGAATGTGCTGGTGATCGGCGGTTCCGGCAGCGGCAAAACGAGATTTTTTGTCAAGCCCAACCTCATGCAGATGCACAGCAGCTATTGCATCACTGACCCGAAAGGCAGCCTCTTGATCGAGGTGGGCCAGCTTTTGAGGCGGGGCGGCTATCGGATAAAGGTGCTGAATACCATCAATTTTTCCAAGTCCATGCGGTATAACCCGTTCGCCTACCTGCACAGTGAAAAGGACATCTTGAAGCTGGTAAACACCATCATCGCCAACACCAAGGGCGACGGGGAAAAATCCACGGAAGATTTTTGGGTGAAGTCCGAACGGCTTTTTTACACCGCCTTGATCGGCTACATCTGGTACGAGGCCCCGGAGGATGAAAAGAATTTCACCACCCTGCTTGAAATGATAAATGCCAGCGAAGCGAGGGAGGACGACGCCGAATTTCAAAGCCCCGTGGATGAAATGTTCGCCCGGCTTGCGGAAAAGGAGCCGGAGCATTTTGCTGTTCGGCAGTATCAAAAATTCCTGCTTTCCGCTGGCAAAACTCGTTCCTCGATCTTGATCTCCTGCGGGGCAAGGTTAGCGCCCTTTGACATCCGGGAAGTCCGTGAGCTGATGGAAACCGACGAAATGGAGCTGGACACCCTGGGCGACCGCAAAACGGCGCTGTTCCTGATTATGAGC
>JAGAVJ010000015.1 GCA_017942005.1 Clostridia bacterium
AACGATCCGGTACGAAAGCTGGTGGAAATCTGTGAAGAATTGGACTACACGGAACTGTACAAGCGGTATGTACGGAAATGGCGGAAGGTCAGTCCCGAAACATTATTCGAACTGGTAGTATTTGGCTATATGCAGAAACGTTACTCAACCCGTCGGATAGAAGAAGCATGCCGCACAGACATCCGGTTTATGTGGATATTACAGAACGAACCGGTGCCGGATCACAGCACGATTGACCGGTTTCTGGATAAACGGCTTGCAGATGTGATAGAGGATCTGTTTTACCAGCTGGTAGATAAGCTGTATGCGCTCGGCGAAGTCCGGTTCAAAAATATGTTCGTTGACGGAACAAAGCTGGAAGCAAATGCCAATCGGTACACTTTTGTCTGGAAAAAAGCGGTAGCAACGAACCTAAAAAAGTTGGAAGCAAAAATTGAAGCACAGCTGCCGATCATTGCAGCACGATACGGAATGGCGTCATGGGTTTCTGCCGAAGAAGCTTTTGAGGCCCTTTACAGTCATGCCCAAATGATGAGAATCGAATTTGTTCACGGAAGCGGAAAGAGAAAAACGCAGCTTCAGAAGGATATAGAATTCATCGGCGAGTTTACCGAGAAAAAGGCTGAATATCTGGAACACCTCGGCAAAATGAAGAACCGGAACAGCTATTCCAAGACCGATACCGACGCAACATTTATGCGCATGAAGGACGATTATATGCGCAACGGACAGCTGAAACCGGGTTATAATATGCAGATCGGCGTGGAAAGTGAATATATCGTAGCCTGCGGAGCATTTTCAAACTGCACCGATGTACAGACGCTGATTCCGTTTCTGGAACGGTTTTTCAGCCGTACCGGCAGAAGAATGAAGCAGATAATAGCCGATGCGGGATATGAAAGCTCCGAGAATTATATGTATCTTGAAGAACACGGACAGAAATCCTTCATCAAACCAAGCAATTATGAAATCAGCAAGACGCGCAAGTACAAGGCAGACAGATACAGCATTGAGCATATGCGCTATGATGAAGATTCCGATTGCTTCATCTGTGAAAACGGAGAGATCCTGCGCTTTTTACAGAGAGGAAACAAAGAGAACAGTAAACGGATACGAGATGCATATTCGTTATTACAGAAATGACAGCTGTGAAGGCTGTCCGCATTTTGGGAAATGCCACAGGAGCAAGCGCGGATTTCGGGAAATAGCCGTCAATCAAAAGTTTCTTTGTCATCGTCGGCAGTCACTTGACAATATTGTCAGCGATGAAGGCGTATTACTTCGTGTTAACCGTTCCATTAAGGTTGAGGGTGCATTCGGCGTTTTGAAACAGGATTATTCCTTCCGCAGATTCATGTTTCGCGGCAAACGTAACATTGAAATGCAGTTTTTTCTCTTAGCTTTTGCATTTGATATTCAAAAACTCTGCAATCGCATTCATAATCAACGTGTTTTGTTGGAGCTTTTCCCGACTTCGGCGGCTGCTTGATTGATTTTTCTCTTTATGATATACTTTTTCAGGGTGATTTTTTGATCACCCTTGGTCTTTTGCACTTTATGTTTGGTTTTGAGGAAAATTTAAAAGGAACTGTTGTAAGTCACGTGGGGGGGCACTTGCAACAATTCCTTCCTAAATGTGTTGCTTAGCAGCACGCATCACAGCCGCAACGCGGCGACATCACCGTGCTGCAAAGCAGCACAACCT